>DASVEE010000001.1:0-152529 GCA_036380735.1 Thermoanaerobaculia bacterium
CACGCCGCTCACGCGGCGTGCCCTCGACCGCTCCAGCGCCCGGATACGGAGGAAGAACATCAGCACACCGAAGAACGCCATCGAGCCTCGCGTCGTCCAGTAGCGCTCGATGTCGTCCGCACCCTCTGTCACCGCCAGTAACTGCTGCTCAGCCCCTTCCATCACATTGACGGCGTCGGCGAGGAAGCTGAACGTGGCTTGTGTCGGGGGATGTCCGGAGAGCTGCTCCACGGCATGGTCCACGTGGGGAACGGAGAAGATGACGCGGAGGATGCGCTCGGCGACGAGGTAGTCGCGGAAGCTCTGGTGCTTGAACTCGACGAGCCTCCCCTCCCCTCCTCCCGCGGCCGGTTGGAGCATGTGGGCTACGAGCAGATTGCGGTTGACCGGAAGCCCATCGATGGTTTCGCCGAAGCGCTCGCGGATCCGCGCCAGTAGGTCGGCTTCGGGGAGCATGCCGCCTTCGGCCTGGGAGAGGTGCCAGGCAATCTCCTGCAGGATCTCGCGGTAGTTCGTGGGGACGCGGTGCTTCTCCTCATCGTCCTTGTACGCGCCCTTCACCGTCCAGTCGATGAAGATGCGGTAGATCTCGCCGAGGGTGTAGGAGCGCTCCTGGAGCATCTCGGGGGAGGTGGCGAAGATGCGCGCGATCATGTAGAGGATGATCGGCGTGCGCGCCACGGTCGTGAGGTTGCGGCGCTCGAGGAACTCCCAGGAGAACGATTCGTCGAGCTTCGCGGCCTTGCGGTAGAGGACGCACCACTGCTCGACCTGCTCGGGCGTCAGGTCTTCGATGACGATGCGCGGCGCACGCTCCGCAACACTGCCTCGCGCCGTGGCGTCGAGGAACTGCAGTGGACGGCTGGAGATGACGACGGAAATGTTGCGCGTGCGCGCCAGCGCGGTGAGGCGGGCGTAGACCTGCTCCGCCCAGCCGGCGCCGTCACGCGAGTAGTAGAGATTCAGCTCGTCGAAGCCGTCGCAGAGGAGGCAGTAGCGTACGTCCTTGTTCTTCCTGACGTCGATCCCCCACTTGCCGTCGACGTAGTTGCAGACCTCCTTGTCGAACTCCTTCGGGTCGGCGATCTTGGCGAGATCCCGCAGCGGAATCGGGACGGGCACCACGTCGAGAGGCCGCTCGAGGAGACGGCCGGCGAACGCACGCATTGCCATCGACTTCCCCGCACCGAACTGGCCCAGGAGCAACAGCGGCTCTTCCGGCGCACGAAGCTCGCGGACGTCGGACATCCAGTCGAGCATCGCCGCCACGGCGCCGTTGCCGCGCGTGACGGGAGCGCGGCCGCCGGTCACGTACTGCGCGTTCTGCTCGATGAAGACATCCTCGGTGCTGACTCCCTCCTCTTCATACAGTCCTCGACGCAGTGCTTCGCGTACGTCGATGTCGAGTTGCGCCACCGGCGAAACCTTAGCGGCCGTCAAGCGGCGCCGCAGTTCGCCGACGTCGATGGCATCCTCCGGCGCGACCGAGTGCAGCGACTTTGCGCGTTCCGTGGCGCTGCCAAAGATGACGACCTGCGCATCGCGCAAGGCGTCGCCCACGTGGCGATCGGCACCGGGAAGGCGGTCGCCGAGCATGGCGCCGAGGCGGGAGTAGAGGGAGGCGTAGGTCCAGCGGGCGTCGGCGACGCGACCCGTCAGCACCTCGACGGCGCGAGCAAAGATCCCGCCTTTGCTGTCGAGGCGGAAGTCCCATCGCACCGTCTCGGCAATGGGGACGAGCGCCGGATCGATCTCTTTGATGATCTTGCGGCGCGTTTTCTCATCCGTGAGATCGCGACCGCCCTTCACGATCCAACTAGTAGTCGCGTAACGGAACAGCGCCGCGGCGGCGGGACCCTCGCGCAGTTGCTGCACAGCGCGCAGAAACGATTCGAGCGAATCGAGAGGGATGTAGTGCGCGTGCTCGCGGCACTCGACCACTTCCAGCACGTCGCCGGCGGCGTTCTCGATGACGAAGTCGGACCACACCTCCTTGCCGGCGCCGTCGAGCAGCGGCCATTCGACCCGAAAGCGGCTGGCGTCCGCCAGCCGTTCATGACCCGTGGCGATGAGAATCAGGCGCCAGGCGGCATAGCGGAGCTGATAGTCAATCCCGGAGCGAAGCGGGCGCGGCGAAGGCATCGCGCCATTCTGCCGTCGTTATGGCGGCGGCGCCATGGGGAACGACGCGCTTGCAGCGATTCTTCTTATCTGAGCGGCGCCACCAGGACGCTATTGCTGTAGTCCTCGATCATGGAGAAGGCTTCGGCTTCCAGTTCGTTGAGCCAGAGGGGGCTTTCGTAGAAGGCGGCTTTGGCGACGTCGCGCTGCTGGAGGCTGGGGAAGCCGCGGAACCAGACGAGCTGGTTTTCGTCGTCGAGGGAATCGTACTGGCCGTAGATGGTGATGCCGCAGCGCGTCTGCGGCTCGAGGGTGCGCTCGGCGAAGAATTTCGCGAAGCGGGCACGCTGGCCGGGGACGATGCGGTACTGGCGGACCTCCAGCATGTTGGCCTCCGTGATCTGCGCCACGCGATCGACGTTGCCGTACGCGGGGGTGATGCGCACGCGCGTCGTTGGCGTGTCCACGAGCGGCGCGCCGGGCTGCGTCAGCTCGACGAAGGTGTCGTCATCGCGGTAGGAGAGGAACGCGGCTACCACGCCTTCACGACTGGCGGGCGGCAGCCAGCGCCAGCGCTGCGCGGTGGCGGCTTTGTAGATGCGCAGTTCCAGGTTCATGCGCGGATAGTGCGTTCACGGGTGGTCATGGGCAATGGCCACTTTTCGGCGGCGATGCATGACCAGTGGGGACGATAGGACGAATAGGACCCCGCCCACCCGGAGGTCTGTCCTATCTGTCCTATCTGTCCTATAGGTCCTATCTGTCCTATCGGTTTCATCGCGTGAGCACCTCCACGGCGGGGTCGTTGGTGCGGTTGTCGATGGTGGCGCCGTAGAGGAC
Organism: Thermoanaerobaculia bacterium; assembly: GCA_036380735.1. Taxonomy (GTDB): domain Bacteria; phylum Acidobacteriota; class Thermoanaerobaculia; order Gp7-AA8; family Gp7-AA8; genus DASVEE01. Next base: position 2,962 of record DASVEE010000001.1, read on the forward strand.
GGCGGAGCCGCGGGTGACGCGGATCACGAGGTAGTCCCCGGCCGACAGCGGCGCGCCGGCAAAGTCGGCGCCGCTGACCTGGTGGAACCAGTTGGCGGCGTAGTCGCGCGTGGTGGTCTGCAGCAGCGCGCCGTCGCGCGAGCGAACTTCGATCGTCAACGTCGCGCCGTCGTCCAGCGTGCGCACGCCGACGTTGAAACGCATGGCCACAGGGTCGGCGGGAGCGAAGAGCGTGGCGGTCTCGCCGGCGAGGAGGGCGTCGTCCGGCGTGACCACCGGGAGCGAGAAGCCGGTGGTGCCGGTGGCGCCGCCGTCGTTGTAGATGCGCACGCTGAGGCGCGGCAACGGCCCTTCGGTCGGACGCACGTCGAGCGTGGCCAGGCCATTCAGCGCGTGGGCGGCGAAGAGGTCGGCGGTCGACTGCCGTTCGCCGCCCTCTAACGCATACGGGATCTGGAGGTCGCGCGAGGCGTCGCTCATCCTCGCCGGGCGGATGACGAACGTGCCGCGCATCGGCGCATCGGTGGGATTGAGCAGCTCGAGCGACGTGGCGAAGCGCGAGCCGGCGCCGCCCTGGACCGAGCCGACGGCGAGGACGATCGCGCGCAGCGCCGCCGGTGCGTCGTCATCGACGACCGTCACCTCCGCCGCCCGATCGGCGAGCGTCAGTTGCGCCGGCTCGAACAGCTCGAGGGTGAACGTCTCGTCGTCCTCGTCGACGGTGTCGTGCGTGGTGTCGATGGTGATGTTCGCGGTGCGGGTGCGGTCGAAGGTGACGCGGCCGCTGGCGTCGGTGAAGTCGGCGGCGGAGGCGGTGCCGCCGCGCGTGGCCCAGCGCACCGACGCACCGCTTTGCGGCGTGCGCGACAGCGTCAGAGTGATGACGGCCTGCTGCCCTTCGATGATGCGCACGTCGCTCACGGTGAGCGACGGCGGCGTGGCGGCGGGCGCGTCGTCGTTGACGATGTGGCCGTAGGCGATGCCGTCGGCGATGCCGGCGTTGGTGGCGATCTGGAGCTCAACCGCAAAGCGCTCCGTGGGCTCGACGTTGCTGTCGCCGATGACGACGACGTCGATGGTGCGCGTGGTGACGCCCGGCTCGAAGACGACCGTGCCGAAGCTGGCGGCGTAATCGGAGCCGGCCGTCGCTTCGACGTCGTACGTGAAATACGTGACGGTGACGGTGCGCATCGACGGCGCGCTCAGCGTCACCGCAAACGACGCCGTCACCGGACCGCCCGCCCCCTCGGCCACCGTCACGTCGGCGATCGACAGCAACGGCGGTGCGTACGTGCCGTCGTCGTTGACGATCGTGGCGCGTCCCTGCGCGTCGGCGATGGTCGCGCCGATGGCGTTGGAGAGATTGACGGCAAACAGTTCGTCCGGCTCGATCGTCGTGTCACCGGCGACGGCGACGGTCAGCGTGCGGGACGTGGTGCCGGCGGGGAAGAGCAGCGTGCCGCTCGCCGGAGCGTAGTCCTCGCCGGCGAAGGCGGTGACGTTAGCCGTCGCGTAATCGACGGTGACGTCGTGCGCCGTCGCGGCGCTCAGCGTTAGCGTGAACGTGGCGTTGCTGGTGCCGGCGTTGCCCTCCCCTGCCGTCGGATCGCTGATGGTGATGGAGGGGATGAGCGCGGCGCTGTCGTCGTTGAGGATCGTGCCGAGTGCCTGCGTGTCGGCGAGGATGCCGTTGACGGGATTCATCAGGTTGAGGAAGAACGTCTCGTCCGGCTCGACCTCGGTCTCACCGGCGAGGGCGACGGTGATGGTCTGCGACGTGACGCCGGGGGTGAAGACGAGCGTGCCGCTGACCGGCGCGTAATCGAGCGGCGCGAACGCGGTGCCGTTGGCGGTGGCGTAATCGACGGTGACGGTGCTGGTCGTGGCGGTGCCGAGGGTGACGGTGAAGGTGGCGTTGGTGGTGCCGGCGCTGCCTTCGCTGAGGGTCGCGTCGCTGATGAAGATGCCGGGGACGGGAGCCGCGGCGTCGTCATCGGTGATGGTGCCGAGGGCCTGGTTGTCGGCAAGCGTGGCGTTCGTAGGGGTGGTGAGGTTGACGAAGAACGTCTCGTCGGGCTCGTCGAGTTGGTCGCCGGCAATGGGCACGTGGATCGTCTGCGTGGTCTGGCCGGCGAAGAACGTGAGCGTGCCGCTGACCGCGGCGTAGTCGCTGCCGGCGACGGCGGTGCCATCGGCGACGCTGTAGTCGACGGTGACGGTCTGCGACGTGCTGCCGGCGAGCGTCACCGTGAAGGCGGCCATCGAGGTGCCGGCGTTGCCTTCCGGCGTGGTGGCGTCGTCGATCAGGAGCGACGGCGTGCCGTCGTCGTCGACGATGGAGCCGATGGCCTGCGGCAGGAGGAGCACGACGTCGTCGCCGCTGGAGATGTTGACGAAAAAGGTCTCGTCAGACTCGTCGAGCGTGTCGTTCGTCGTGGCGACGGCGATCGTCCTCGCGGTCTCGCCGGAGAGGAAGGTGATGGAGCCGGAGGCGTTCGTGTAGTCGGCGCCGGTGGCGGTGCCGGCGAACGTCGACCAGAGCACGGTGACGGTGGAGGCGCTCGGGTGCGAGAGCAGGAGATCGAACGTGGCGACGGTGCCTTCGACGGCGTTCGTATCCAGCACGCTCACCTGCGGGACTTCGTCATCGTCGATGATGGTGACGGTGGCGGTGTCGCGCGCGAGGAAGGCGTTGACCGGCGCGCTGAGCGTGACGGTGAACGTCTCCGCTCCTTCGCGGGCGTTGTCGGCGGTGAGCGGCACGACGACACTTTGCGTGGTCGTGCCGGCGGGGAACGTGAGCGTGCCGGAGGCGTCGGTGTAGTCGGCGCCGGCGGCGGCGGTACCGTCGTGCACGTCGTAGAGGACGGTGACGCTCTGCGCGCTTGCCGGGGCGAGGAGGACTGTGAGCGTGGCGGTAGCAGCGGTCTCGTCGACGGCGATGTCGCTGATCGTCAGCGCCGGTGCGCCATCGTCATCGGCCAGCGTCACGACCGCGCGCGGATCGGCGAGGACGCCGTTCACGGGATTGGAGAGATCGACGAAGAAGGTCTCGTTCGGCTCGTCGACGTCGTCGCCGGTGCGGAGGAGCGAGAGCGTGGCTTGCGTGGTGCCGGCGGCGAACGTCACGGTGCCGCTGGCCGCGGGGAAGTCGCTGCCGCTCGTGGCGGTGTCGCTGTTGACTGTGTAGTCGACGGTGACGGGCGTGCTGCTGGCGTGCGTCAGCGTGAACGTGAGGTCGAACGCGGCGTTGCCCGCGCTTCCTTCGACGAGGGTGAGGTCGCTCACGGCGATCGCCGGCGGGCCGTCGCCGTTGAGGATGGTGCCGGTGGCGGTCGCGGTGCCGAGCGTCATGTTGTTGCCGTTGGTCAGGACGACGGACAGCGTCTCGTCGGCTTCGGCCATCGTGTCGCCGTTGACCAGGGTGGCGATCTGCTTCAGCGCTTCGCCGGGGGCGAAGGTGAGCGTGCCGGCAAGCGCGCCATAGTCGCTGCCGGCGTTCGCGGTGCCGTCGAACGTGGCGTAATCGACGGTGAGGGTGCGCTCCGACGGGCGATCGAGAGTGACGGTGAAGAGCAGCGTGGCGACGCCGCTGTCGGGCTCCAGGACTGAGGAGCCGGTGAGCGTGGCGGCCGGGAGCGGCTCGTCGTCGACGATGGTGACGGTGGTGGTGGACGGCGTGCCGAGCGAGGCGCCGCCGGGATTGGAGAGCGTGACGATGAACGTCTCGTCGGGCTCGTCGCGCGTGTCGTTCACGATGGGGACGACGATGGTCTTCGACGTCTCGGCCGCGGCGAAGGTGAGCGTGCCGCCGCTGGCGAGGTAATCGAGCGCGCCCGCGGTGCCGTTCGTCATGTTGTAGTCGACGGTGGCGGGGACGCCGCTGCTGCCGCTGCGCGTGACGGTGAGGGTGACGGAGCCGCTCCCCTCCGACTGCGCGTAGGTCGCGGCGGAGAACTGCACAACGCCGGCGGACGTGACAGCGACGGCGTTGGAGAACTCGCTCGTGTCGTTGGTGAGGTCGTGCTTCGCGGTGGCGGTGACGACGTGCCCCTGCGTCACCGCGGGTGCGGCGAAGCTGAAGGAGGCTAAACCGGCGGCGTCGGTGGCGATGGCGGTGCGCCCGAGGAAGACGGCGCCCTCGCCGTAGCCGGAGGGATCGGCGGCGGGCGAGGAGAAGAACTCGAGCGTGAAGGGGACGCTCGGCAGCGACGCGAACGTACCGCTGATGGTGGTGGTGCCGGCGCTGGTCACGGCGGTGGTGAGGACCGGGGCGTTCTGGCGGTCGTTCGCGCCGGTGTCGGCGTCGCCGAAGTCGTTGGTGTGGACGACGTCGCCGGCGAGATCGATGCCGAGGCCGCCGTTCGAGTGGATGGAGTTGCCGATGAGGCGCGTCCCGGTGCCGCTGGCGATCTCGACGCCCGCGCCGGTGTTGAAGGCGATGACGTTGCCGTCGCCCGGTGCGGTGCCGCCGATCGTGACTCCGGAAGCGGCCACGTAGATGCCGGGCGAGTTGTTCGGGATCGGGCCGGTGCCGGCGGCATTCGTGCCGATGAAGTTGCCGCGCAAGGTCGTGCCGGTGCTGAACGCCAGGACGGCGGGGCCTCCGTTGCCGGAGATGAGGTTGCCGGTGATCGTGACGGGCGCGGCGACGCCGGGCGTCACGAAGATGCCGGCGTCCTCGTTGTGGAGCGCGGCGGTGCCGGCGGCGTTCGTGCCGATGCGGTTGTTCTCGATCGTCACCGGCGCGGTCTGCGCGGAAATGTGGATGCCGAACTGCTGTCCGTTGGCGAGGAAGCTGCCGCTGATGACGTTCCCGCGGATCGTGACCGGCTGGGAGGTGCTCAGCGAAATGCCGCGTGGATTGCCGCGCGCCGTGGTGCCGGTGAGGTCGGTGCCGATGAAGTTCCCCTCGATCGTGGCCGCGGCGCTGCCGTCGAGGACGATGCCGGAGGCGTTGCCGCCGCCGATGTAGCCACCGATCACGTTGCGCGCCGCAGGCGTCGGGCCGCCGATGATGACCGTGCCGGAACTGGAGTAAACGCCGGCGAAGTTCGAGTCGGAACGCACGGTGCCGGTGGGATCGAGACCGATGATGTTCCCCTGGACGGTGACGACGCCCGTGGCCTGCAGGTGGAGCGCGGCGAGGCCGCTGGAGCCCATGACGTTGCCGGCGCCCGGCGCCGTGCCGCCGATGGTGAGACCGGTGGTGTCGTTGTACGCCGCCACGGCGCTGGCCACGGGCGCGAATGCACCGTTCTTGTTCAGGCCGAAGTGGTTGCCCGTGATGGTGGTGCCGTTGCCGGTCGTGTTCTGCACGCCGACGACACCGGTGAAGACGTTGCGCTCCGCCGCGGTGGTGCCGCCGACGAGCGTGCCGGTGGCGCCATTGACGACGACGCCTGTATTCGCGCCGACGGTGGTGACGCCGTCGGGAAAGAGGCCGAACGTGTTGCCGCGCACGATCGTGCCGCTCCCACCCCTCAGCCACACGCCTTTGCGCCACGCGGCGATGACGTTGTCCTCCACCACGATGCCGCTGCCGCCGTCCACGCGGACGTCAGCCTCGGTGTTGTTGACCGCGACGGCGCCGTCGAGGCCGAAGTGATTGCCGCGGATCGTGACGCCGGCGGGGATACCGTCGATGTGGATGCCGTGCTGCATGCCGCGAATCTGGTTGCGCGCGGCGGGCGTCGTCCCGCCGATCAGGAGGTTCGCGCCGCCGACGCCGCTGATGGCGATGCCGTTGCTCGTGAGGTTCTCGACCTGGTTGCCGGCGATGACCGCGTTCGTGACGGCGCCGGAGAGCTGGATGCCGGTGGCGGTGCCGCCCGCACCATCGATGCGGTTGTTCTGGATGGTGAGATTGCTGGTGGCGCCGTGGACGGCGAGCACGCGCGTGCTGATCGGCGCGAGGATGCCGAAGTGGTTGTCGCTGATGGTGACGTTGGCGATGGGAGCGAACGGGAGGATCCAGATGCCGGTGGAGACGCCGTCGATGGCGAAACCGCGGATCGTGGTGTTGCCCCTCTGCGCGATGAAGACGTCGAGACCGGGAGCGCCGCCGGTGATGCGGATGAGCGGCGTGCCGGCGTAGCCCGGCTGCGTGGTGGCGTCGAGCGTGACCGGCGCCGTGAACGCCGGAAGCCACGTGGCGAGCGTGATGGTCTGCGCGCCGGATCCGATGGCGAAGTGGATGGTGCCGCCGCCGTCCGCATTGACGTGGTTGATGGCTTCACGCAGCGAGCAGTGGGCGGCGTCGCAAGGGCCGGCGACGTTGTCGTCCGTGGCGTTGACGACGTAGGTGGCGGCGGACGCGGTGGATGCCGCGAACAAAGCAGCGGCGAAGAGGATCGAACGTAGACGCAAAAAAGCTCCTTGGAGTTTCCAGAAACGAGCGGGACGTACCCATGATAACTGATGGGAGCGGTTGGGACGGGGGCGGTGCAGGGGGACGATAGGACGGATAGGACCTATAGGACGGATAGGACGAATGGGACCCTCCGCGGCGGTGCCTGTGGACAGACGGCCGGACGTAGAGGTGCCGCTTTCCCCCACACAGGTCCCTCACCGCCGCGCTGAACGCGCGGGGATTCGGGATGACACGGGGGGGGGACGACAGGACGGATAGGACCCTTCGCGGCGGTGCCTGTGGACACGCAGCGGGACGTAGAGGGGCCACTTTCCCCCACACAGGTCCCTCACCGCCGCGCTGAACGCGCGGGGATTCGGGATGACACAGGGGGGACGATAAGACGAATGGGACGGGGGTGGCCGCGCGGCGCCCATGGCGGAAGGGCCGCGGCGGTTGGTCCTATAGGTCCTATTCGTCCTATAGGTCCTATTCGTCCTATTCGTCCTATCGGTCCTGTTCCTCTTCGTTGACGCGGCCCGGTTTGGGGATCTCCAGGGCGGCGATTTTCTGGTGGAGGTAGGTGCGTTGGATGTCCAGCAGACGCGCGGCCTGGACGAAGTTCCAGTTGGTCCTGCGCAGGACGCTTTCGATGTATTCCTTTTCGCACTGCTCCTTGAAGTCGCGCAGCGGGAGGATGGGGGCGGTCTCCACCAGGCGCAGGACGCCCGATTCGTGGAGGGCGGCGGGGTGCTGCACCATCGACAGGGGGAGCTGCGCCACGGTCACGGGGTCGGTGCCGAAGATCGCGAGCTGTTCGCAGACGTTGCGGAGCTCGCGGATGTTGCCGGGCCAGGTGTAGCGCTCCATGCGAGCGAGCGCGTCGCGGTCGAGCGTCAGCCGGCGGCGGCGGTTCTCGGCGCAGAAGAGGTCGAGGTAGTGGCGGACGAGGATCGGGATGTCCTGCGGCCGCAGGCGGAGCGGCGGCACGTCGATGGGGACGGCGGTCAGGCGGAAGTAGAGGTCCTCGCGGAACCGCCCCTCGCGCACCATCGCTTCGAGATTCTTGTTCGTCGCGGCGATGACGCGCACGTCGACGTGGCGGTCCTGCGTCTCGCCGATGCGGCGCACTTTGCCGTCTTCGAGGACGCGCAGGAGCCGCGACTGGAGCGTCAGCTCCATGTCGCCAATTTCATCGAGGAACAACGTGCCGCGGTGCGCCTCCTCGAACAGCCCGGGCTTCGCGTACTTGGCGTCCGTGAAGGCGCCGCGCGCGTGGCCGAACAGCTCGTCCTCGACGAGATGCGGCGGGATCGCGGCGCAGTTGATCTTCACCAGCGGCCGGTCGCGGCGGGGGCTGAGGCGATGGAGCAGGTTCGCCGCGAGCTCCTTGCCGGTGCCGCTCTCCCCTCGGATCAGGACGCGCGCGTTCGCCGGCGCGACACGCTCGATGCGCTCGCGGAGCTGCGCCACGAGCGGGGAAGAGCCGAGGATGGCGTGCTCCTCGCCGACGCGGGTCTGGAGCACCGACAGCTCGCGTTTGAGCGACGCGTGCTCGAGGCAGTTGCGCACGGACTGGAGGAGCCGCTCGCGCGTGAACGGCTTTTCGATGAAGTCGTAGACGCCGAGGCGGACGGCTTCGAGAGTCTCGCTCATGGACGCTTCGCCGGAGATGATGATCGTCGGCGGGAGGCGCTCTTCTTCGCGCAACTGGCGAATGAGGTCGATGCCGTTGCGGCCGGGGAAGCGGACGTCGAGCAGCAGGAGGTCGGGCAACTGGCGCTGGAGCGCCATCATCTCCAGCGCGGCGTCGGGCGAGTCGGCGTCCTGCACGGCGTACCCTTCTTCGCGCAGTTGCCACGTGGTGCCGGCGCGGAGCTTCTGGTGGTCCTCGACCAGGAGGATGAACGGCGTCTCGACGGTCATCGCACCTGCTCCTGGACCGGCAGGGTGAGGCGGAATGTGGTCGGCGTGCGGCGGATGTAATCGAGATCGCCGCCGTGGTCGAGCATGATCTTCTTGGAGATGGCGAGGCCGAGGCCCATCCCCTCGCCGATCCCGCGGCTGGTGGTGTACGGCTCGAAGAGGCGGTTCGCGATCTCGCGGGGCACGCCGGCGCCGTCGTCGCGGACGTCGAGGAGGAAGGTGTTGCCTTCGCGCACGAGAGCGAACGTGACGCACGTGGCGCCGGCGAGCGCGCTATTGCCGGCAAGGTTGGCGAGCACCTGGCGAAGCATCTCGCCGTCCGCATGAACGAAGGCCGCGGTACACGCGCCGCACTCGAGCCGCACGCTCCACGCGGTCGCGAACGTCGTGCAGAAGTCGGTGACGAGGCGGCAGAGATCGAGCGAACGCGCGCGCGGTTTGGGGATGGTGGCGAACGACGTGAAGCCGCGGGTGAATTCGCCGAGGTGGTCGATCTCTTCGAGGATGCTGTGGCGTGCGGCGTCGATCTCGGCCTCGGCGTACGGCAGACGGCGGCGGACGTTGCTCGCGAAGCGCTCGACCTCCATCCGTGCGGCGGCGAGCGGCGTGCGGATCTCGTGCGCGTGGCGGCGCGCGGCTTCCTGCCAGGCGGAGAGGTGCTCGAGATAGCGGAGCTGGCGGCGATCCTGCGCGGCGGCGCGCGAGCTGCGCTCGACGGCGGCGGCAATGCGTCCGATGAGGTCGCGGCGGCGGTCGCCGATGACGATCTCCTGTTCGCCGCGCGACAAGGCGGCGAGCGCGGCTTCGAGGCGGACGAGGCGGCGCTCGCGGTTGCGGCGCTCGACGAGCCAGAGGGCGATGCCGCTCGTCAGGATCAGGGCGACGAGTCCGAGGAGGACCTGCTCGACGCGGCGGGCCACGTCGCGGCGGTTGAACTGCATGACGCGCAGATGGCCGATGAGGGCGGCGGTGGCGTCGAAGCGCTGGCGGTAACGCTCCCCCGCCGTAGGATCGAGACGCGCCAGTTGCTTCTGGTCGTCGAGCGAGCGGCGGAGCTGCTGCTCGATCTCTTTGTGCGCGTCCATGCCGAGGGTGGCGAGCGACAGTTGGCGAAGGACGTAGGCGAAGGCGAGGAGCGAGGCGAGACTGACGAGGAGGAGGACGGCGACGACCGCGCGGTTGGAGGTCACGGCGTCGCTCTCCCCTCGGCGCGCACGGACCACTCGCGCTCGAGCAGCGGGCGGCGGCGCACGGAAGTCTCGACGAGGATGCGAAGAATGTCGGCCGATTGCGCCGGCGTGAAGTCGCCGTTGGTGCCGGAGAGGGTGCGTGCGAGCCAGCGGCGGGTATCGCGCTGTTCCTGGCTGGAGAACGGCAGGAGTTTGAGCTTGACGCGCGCGTCCACCCGCTGACCGTACTTGCGCGGCGGCGTCACGGTCAAAGGATTCTCGCTCCACCAGCGCGCGAGGGCGGCTTCGGAGTCGAAGGAGAAGTGGCGCTCGCCGGTGGGCTCGATGACGGAGACGAGGTATTTCTCCTCCCACAGCTCGAAGCGGACGTCGATGCGCGCGGCGCCTTTGACGCCGTCACCCGAGACGGTGATGACGAAGACGGTCGTCAGGCCGCTGGTCAGTTGTTCTTTGACCTCCGCGGAGCGCAGCAGGTCGGCCGGCAGCGTGATGGTCAACGCACCGCCGGGCGTGATGGCGGCGGGTGGGGCGGCATGGATGGTGACGGCAATCAACAGGGCCGCGATGGTCCACAGGGAACGATGGGACCAACAGGACCAAGAGGACGAATGGGACGAATGGGACGGAGGAAGGCCCATCGGTCCCGTTGGTTCCATCGGTCCCCGCCGCACTACGGTTCCCTCCATCCTTGGTACGAGGCGTCGAGGCGCACGACGCCCCAGACGTTGCGCCAGGTGATGGCGGCGCCGGCGGTGCTGCGCGCGGAGTACGGCGGCCTGCGGACCGCGGTGAAGATGCGGTCGGCGTGGAGCTCGAGACGAAGGTCGCCGGAGCGGAGCGTGCGCTCGCGGCCCCACAGATCGATCGAGTAGCGGCTGTAGGCGCGGTACTGATCGATGACGCGGTCGTAGTCGAGCGCGCTGCCGCCGAGGGTGAGGGCCTGGCGTGAGGTGAGGCTCCAGGAGTGCTCGAGCGTCGCGCGGTATTCGTCGAGCTTCAACCGTCCGAGCTCCGTGCGGCCGGCGGTGGGAGTACTCGTGCGGATGATGCCGGCGCTCAAGCGCGTGCCGCTGGTCGGGAAGAGCGGATCGTTGGTGGTGTCGTGAATCCAGAAGAGCTCTTTCCGGATCTCGGGGAGCGAGCGAAGGATGGGACGGAAGCCGCCGCCGGGACGCGGCTCGACATAACGTACGGGTCGCTCGGAGCGCTGCCACGAGCCGCGGAGCGAATCGTTGCGGCTGATGGGCACGACGCCGATCAGCTCCCACGTGAGGTTGTCGCGGAAGTGCCAGTCGGCGCGCGCGCCGGGATCGGCGGAGCGGATGGCGCCGGGATCTTCGAGGTAGGAGACGACGGCGGTGAGCGACGCGCGCGTGCCGAAGATGTCGTACTGGGAGAAGGCGACGGTGAAGCGGTCGTTGCGATCCTCCACGCGGTTCGCGGCGAGGTTCAGCACGCCCTTCGCGCCGAGGAAGGCGCGGGCGCCGGCGGTGACCTCGACGGTGCGGCGCTGGTCGATGTACGGCTCCCCTGCCTGCGGCCCCTGCGGGGTGCGGCGGCGGTCGGCGCTCCAGATCGTGGTGGTCGCGGCGTTGAGGAAGAAGGGCTTCATCTGCCGGATCGAGACGATGAGGATGTAGCGGCCGGGCGCGGAGCCTTTGGCGAGCCGGAAGTCGGTGGAGACGGCGAACGGGAGACGCTGGATGCGGGCGACGGCGTCGCGGAGCTCGGGCTCGCCGTAGCTTTCGCCGGCGGTGAGACGCGATTCGGCGATGACGATCGCCGCGGCGCTGGTGCCTTCGACGGTGATGGATTCGATGAGGAAGGTGGGCGGTTCCTGGGCGCGCGCGGCGACGGTGCAGACGAAGAGCGCCAGGATCGCCAGAAGAGGAACGATGGGACCCATAGGACGAATAGGACGAATGGGACGGATAGGACAGCAGGTGTGTCCCTGATCCCTTCGATCCAGCGGCGATCGTGGCGCCGGTACGTTCATGACGGTTGGAATGTATACGGCGCTGGCGCCCCGGCCGCGTATGACCTTTCATACTCCCGGTGCGATGGTTCATACGCTGGCGCGGGGCGCGCGGGGGACTTAGTTTGGGCTAAGCGCCGTGCGTTCAGGCAGATGCGCCAATCGGCCCGCACTGGTCGCGCGCTTGCGAATGTGAGGCGGCAAGGAGATGACGATGACACGTACCCTGTTGGCGTTTTTGAGCTTCGCGCTGCTGGCCACTCCCCTCCACGCGCAATGCACGCTGCAGATTTCGGAAGAAGGGATCATCCGCATCGCGTCGGGTGAGGAGCGGACGCTCACCTGGAACGCGGTGCCCGGCGCCTCGAGCTATCTGGTGGAGAAGCTGATCGAGGGACTGAACGATCCGGCCGCGCCCGACTTTGCGTTCGGCTCGCCGTATACGGAATCGCGCAACTTCGAGACGCGCACGGCCGGCTCGGTGCAGGTGAAGCACTCGGTGCTCTACAAGATCCGCTTCCGCTACATCGTCACGGCGCTCAACCGCGACAATCCGTCGTTCCAGCCGTGCAGCGACGACGTGCTCTACGTGGTCTCGCCGGACGAACAGCTCGCGACGACGGCGTCGAAGCGAATCGTGCCGATCGTCGGGAAGACGCCCGGCGCGAACGGCGCCAACTACACGACGGCGCTGATCATCACCGGCACCGGCCTCGGACTTCCCGATGACAACGATCCGGCGACGCCGAAGCTGTACCGGGGACGCATCGTGTTCCGTCCGGTCGGCACGGCGGCGAGCGAGAACGATCCGTCCATCGAGTACGAGCTCGATGGCGACGACACCGTCGTCTACGACGACATCATGGCCAGCCTCGGCGCCACCGGCACCGGCACGCTGGAAGTGATTCCGCGGACGTACGGACATCCGACGCCGCAGGTCGACGCCATCATCGAGAACCACATGCCGGACAGCCGCCGCTTCGGCGTGCGCATCCCGGCGCTGTGGGGCCGCGATCTGCTCGACCGGCACCAGACCGTGACGTTCGGCATCCGCAGCGTCACCGACAACCGCCTCTCCGTCGGCGTGCGCGCGCTCGGCAGCGGCTTCAGTGGCCTGATCCTCCAGCACCTCAAGGCGGACGGCACGGTGGTGGAGACGACGCAGCGCTCCGCACCGGCCGAGACGACCGTGCTCTACTCGCTGCAGGAGCTGTTCTCCGCGCCGTTCACGCCGGGCGACCGCGTGATCGTGCGCTACACCGGCTTCGAGTTGATGGGCCCGAGCGGCACGCGCTTCGGCAGCCCGGGCGGCGTGGTGCTCTTCCTGACGGAAACCGGCAACCACTTCAACAACCCCAACATCGTCTACCGCGAGCGGATGAATGGATCGCGGTACGACGAAGGGTTCGACCGGTTCGTGGTGTACTAGAAAGCCGGCGGCTTCAGGGGAAGATAGGACTTATAGGACCGATAGGACGAATAGCCCGGCGGAAGTCCCATAGGTCCTATTCGTCCTATTCGTCCTATCGGTCCTATATCCTGCGCGCCTGATGGCGCTCACGGCGACGATTTACAACTTTTCCACGCAACTGGCGGACATCGACCGGGCGGTGTACGAGACGCTCGATTTGCGGATCGCGCGGCAGCCGTCGGAGACGGCGGAGTACATGCTGATGCGGTTCTTCGCGTACTGCCTGGAGTACACGGAAGGGATCGCGTTCACCGAAGGGGTCGCGGCGGGCGATGAGCCGGCGGTGGTGGTGCGCGACCTGACGGGGCGCGTCACGGGGTGGTTCGAGGTCGGCGCGCCGGACGCGGAGCGGCTGCATCGCGGGAGCAAGCTCGCGGAGCGCATCGCCGTCTACACCCACCGCCCCATCCGCCTCGTCCTCGGCGAGCTGACGGGCAAGAAGATCCATCGCGGCTCCGAGATCCCGATCTACGCGTTCGAGCCCGCGTTCGTGTCCGAGGTGGCGGAGGCGATCGACCGGCGCGTGGACGTGGCGCTGTCGATCACCGAGCGCGAGCTCTACCTCGACCTCGGCGGGAAGACGTTCAGCACGACCGTCGTGGAGCATCACCTGCCGTGAGTCACGAATACGTCTACGTCGCCTGCCCCTACTGCGGTGAGCCGGCCGACCTCGACGTGGACACGGCCGGCGGCAACCGGCAGTCGTACGTGCAGGACTGCCCCGTCTGCTGCCAGCCGTGGCAGGTCGACGTCACTCGCGACCGCGACGGCGACTGGAGTGCGACTTTGCGGACAGCGGACGAGTGACCCGGCTGCAATTCGTGACACCGTAGTGCCATTCATGACGCGGCGGGAACATACGGCCGCGGCACAGCAGGTTTCTTGCTAGCGATGACAGTATCGATGTTGGGCCGCCTACTTACAGTCTCAGCCGTGCTCGCCTTGCTCACCGGTTGCGGGAACGATTCGTCGTCCGCCAAAGCGGAGGAAGGGCGTCGCGAGCAGGCGCCGAAACAGGTGCAGACGGACGTGGTGCAGGCGCGCCAGCTCGGCACGTCGGTGCAGGTGAACGGCACGCTCGACGCCTACGACCGCGCCACGGTCGGGACGAAAGTCGCCGGACGGCTGCAGTACATGGCCGTCGACCTCGGGACGCGCGTCTCGCGCGGCCAGCTCATCGCGCGCATCGATCCGACCGACTACAACATCCGCCTGCAACAGGCGGAAGCAGGACTGGCGCAGGCGCGCGTCCGCCTCGGACTGCCGCCGGAAGGCGGCAGCGACAGCGTCGATCCGAACGACACACCGCCGGTGCGCGAAGCGCGCGCGGTGCTGGAGGAAGCGCGCGCCAGCCGCGAACGCTATGCCGCGCTGCTGAAGGACGGGCTGGTCTCGAAGGCGGACTTCGACCAGATCCAATCGCAGGCGCGCGTGGCGGAGAGCCGCTATCAGGACGCGTTCGAAGAGATCCGCAACCGGCAGGCGGTGGCGTCGCAGAGGCGCGCGGAAGCCGCGCTGGCGCGGCAGCAGCTCTCGGACACGGCGGTCGTCGCAGCGTTCGACGGCGTCGTCCAGCAGCGCATCGCCTCCCTCGGCGAGTTCCTCGCGGCCGGAGCGCCGGTCGTGGAGCTGGTGAAAGTCGATCCGCTGCGCTTCCGCGCGGACGTGCCGGAGCGCGACGCGGCCACCATCCGCATCGGGCAGAGCGTACAGCTCGCCGTCGACGGCGCGCCGCGCGAGTACACCGGCCGCGTGACGCGGCTCAGCCCGACGATCACGGAGCGCACGCGCGTCCTGCAGATGGAAGCGGACATCCCCAACGACGGCGCGCTCCGCGCGGGGTCCTTCGCCCGGGCAACGATCGTCACCGACACCAGCGCCACCTCCCTCGCCGTACCGAAGGAAGCGATCGTGACCTTCGCCGGCATCGAGAAGGTGATGCTCGTGGAAAAGGGGAAGACGAAAGAGAAGCCCGTCACGACCGGTCGCCGCGCCGGCCAGTGGATCGAAGTGCTGAACGGCGTGAAAGCCGGCGATGAAGTGGTGCTGAACCCGGTGAATCTGAAGTCGGGGCAAGCGGTGGTGACGCGGTGAAGGCACGCGTTGTCCGTTTTCCGTTTTCCGTAGTCCGTTGGGCACCGCGACCGGCAACGGACAACGCCGCGCCGGCGCCGGCGCCGACGCGCGGCAGGTAACCAACCCATGCAAAAACTCGCAGAGATCTGTATTCGGCGGCCGGTCTTCGCTTCGATGATCGTGCTGGCGCTCGTCGTGGTCGGCGCGGCTGGCTACGCGCAGCTCGGCGTCGACCGCTATCCCTCGGTCGATCTGCCGACCGTCAGCGTGCGTACCGGACTGCCGGGCGCCGCGCCGGAGGAAGTGGAATCGCTGATCACGCAGCAGATCGAAGAGGTGGTCAACACCGTCGACGGCATCGACGAGCTGCGCTCGGTCTCCGGTCCCGGCAACTCCGTCGTCATCGCCACTTTCAAGCTGGACCGCAATCTGGAGACCGCCGCGCAGGACGTGCGCGACCGCGTCAGCACGGTCGTGCGGCGGCTGCCCGAGGATGCAACGCCGCCCGTGGTATCGAAGTTCGACAACGACAGCTCCCCTGTCCTGACGATCGCGCTGTCGGGCGAACGCTCGCTGCGCGAGCTGACGGAGCTGGCCGACAAGACGGTGCGCGTGGCGCTCGAGCGTACCGGCGGCGTCGGCGAAGTGAACGTCGTCGGTGGGCTGGAGCGCGCGATCAACGTCTGGATCGACGCGGACCGCCTCGCCGCGTATCAGCTTCCGATCACGTCAGTGCGCGAGTCGCTCGACCGGCAGAACGCCGACCTCCCGGGCGGCAACGTCACGACCGACCGGCAGGAGCTGACGCTCCGCACGATGGGACGCTACACGGAGCCGTCGGCGTTCGAGGAGCTCGTCATCGCCACGCGCAGCGCCTCCTCCCCTGCCCAGAGCGCGAGCGGCGGCGGCGCGGGCGCGGCGAACAACGGCGCCTCGACGGCATCGGCCGCCGGCATCCCCATCCGCATCCGCGACGTCGGCCGCGTGGAAGACGGGACGAAAGAACAGCGCAGCCTCGCGCGCCTCAACGGCGTGCCGACAGTGACGCTGGAGATTCGCCGGCAGTCGGGCGCGAACACGATCGCGGTGATCAACGGCATCAAGGCGGCGCTGCCGAACGTGCAGGCGCAGCTTCCGTCCGACATCCGCATGGAGGTCATCCGCGATCAGTCGCGCTACATCGAAGCAGCCATGCACGAGATCAAGGTCCACCTCGTGCTGGGCTCGATCCTGGCCTGCATCGTCGTGCTGATCTTCATGCGCAACCTGCGCTCCACGATCATCGCCGGCATCGCCATCCCGGCGTCGGTCATCGCCACGTTCGGGATGATGTGGGCGCTCGACTTCACGCTCAACAGCGTGACGATGCTGGCCCTCGTGCTGATGGTCGGCATCGTCATCGACGACGCCATCGTCGTCCTGGAGAACATCTTCCGCTTCATCGAAGAGAAGAAGATGAACCCGATGGAAGCCGCGGCCGCGGCAACGAAGGACATCGGCCTCGCGGTCCTGGCGACGACGCTCTCGCTGGTCGTCATCTTCCTGCCGGTGTCGTTCATGTCGTCGATCTCGGGCCGCTTCCTCTATCAGTTCGGCATCACGGCGGCGGTGGCGATCCTGGTCTCGCTGCTCGTCTCCTTCACGCTGACGCCGATGATGAGCTCGCGCCTGCTGCGCGCGACGGATGCGGAAGGAGGCCACGGCTCGCGCAGCGGCTTCTACGGGCGCATCGACGCGGCCTACATGCGCATGCTCGCCTTCTCGATGCGCAACCGGAAGCTGATCGCCGGCATCGGCGTGGCCGTTGTGCTCACGAGCATCCCGCTCTACAAGGCGGTGAAGCAGGAGTTCATCCCGACCAACGTCGACGAAGCGGAGTTCGAGGTGAGCATCAACGCGCCGCAGGGGACGAGTCTCGCCGCGATGAACGAGGCGGTGGAGCAGATCGAGAAGGAGCTGCAGGAGATCCCGGGCGTGCGGCTGGTGCTGGCGTCGGCCGGCGGCGGCTTCCTCAGCTCGACGTCGAGCGGCAGCGCCTACGTGCGCATCGCGCCGCACGAGGAGCGCACGCTCTCGTTCACGAAGTTCTGGAACTCGCTGAAGACGGGCAAGCCGTGGAACGTGTTCCGCGGCAATTACTCGGCGCAGGACGTGATGCAGGAGGTGCGCAAGCGCACGCGCAAGTACGCGCCGATCCGCGTCGCCCCGCGCAATCCGCCGTCGTTCAACTTCGGTCCCGGCGGACGCTCCGACATCAACTTCGTCATCCGCGGGCCGGAGCTGATGCAGCTCTCGGCGTACGCAGAAGAGCTGGTGGCGCGGACGGAGAAGCTGCCGGGTTTCAACGACGTCGACACGAACCTGGAGCTCGACAAGCCGGAACTGCGCGCCAACATCGACCGCGCCCGCGCCGCCGACCTCGGCGTCTCCACCTCCGACATCGCCACGAGCCTCAACGTCATGGTCGGCGGCGATCAGGAAGTGACGCGCTACCGCGACGCCTCCGTCAACGAAGACTACGACGTGCAACTGCGCGTCGAGAGCGTGTACCGCGACGATCCCGCCGCCATCAGCCGCCTGTACGTGCCGGCGCAGAACGGCGGCCTGGTGCGCCTCGATAACGTGGTGGACATCGTGCGCGGCGTCAGCCCGTCGCGCATCGACCGCCTCGACCGCGAGCGCCAGGTCACGGTCAGCGCGAGCGTCGCGCCGGGGTACGCGCTCGCCGACCGCATCGAGGCGATGCGCGGCGAGATCGCGAAGATGGGGCTCGCCTCCGGCTACACGACGACCGTCACGGGCCGCGGCCGCGAGCTGGAGCGCACGTTCACGGAGTTCGTCTGGGCGTTCATGCTCTCGATCATCTTCATGTACATGATCCTCGCGTCGCAGTTCGAGAGCACGATCCACCCGGTGACCATCCTGCTGTCGCTGCCGCTGGCGATTCCGTTCGCGCTGCTGTCGCAGTGGCTGACGGGGAGCACGCTCAACCTCTACTCGGCACTCGGCATCCTCGTGCTGTTCGGTGTCGTGAAGAAGAACTCGATCCTGCAGGTCGATCACATGAACAACCTGCGCGCGCACGGCATGGACCGCGCGAGCGCGATCCTGCAGGCGAACCGCGATCGTCTGCGGCCGATCCTCATGACGACGCTGGCGCTCGTCGCCGGCATGCTGCCGCTGGCGCTGGGCACCGGCCCGGGCGCCGAGGAGCGGCGCTCCATCGCCATCGTCGTCATCGGCGGGCAGTCGCTGTCG
This sequence comes from Thermoanaerobaculia bacterium, assembly GCA_036380735.1. Classification (GTDB taxonomy): domain Bacteria; phylum Acidobacteriota; class Thermoanaerobaculia; order Gp7-AA8; family Gp7-AA8; genus DASVEE01. Next base: position 21,210 of record DASVEE010000001.1, read on the forward strand.
CTGCTGCTGACGTTGCTGGTGACGCCGGTGGCGTACTCGCTGTTCGACGACCTCGCCGAGAGCCGCCGCTGGCGCCCGGTGGTGATCCGCCTGCGGCGCGCACGCGAACGCTTTGCATTGGCCTTTGCGCCGTTGCGGCGACGCAGGTAGCGGCGGGGGACGATAGGACGAATAGGACCTATAGGACGAATAGGACACACGAGCCACGGGCCCACGCTGTAGTCCGCGGTTCTCCGTCCTATCCGTCCTATCCGTCCTATAGGTCCTATCCGTCCCATTCGTCCTATTGCTGCAGTACCGCATCAGGCCAGGCGCCGCCCACCTCCACGGGCGTGCCCTCCCACAGCGCGCGCCGCGTCAGCAATTGCCAGCCGAGCACGGCGAACGTCACGCCGAGGACGGCGTCGCTCGCGTAGAGGGCGGGGATCACGTTGATGGCGCGGCCTATGGGGAACAGCACGCCGCCCAGGGCGACGCCTACGGCGAGCCAGCGGCTCACCGGGCGCGCGACGAACAACGCGATGCCGAGGGTGATGAGGCCGAGGGGGTACGTGAGGCCGATGGGGATGAGGCTGACGAAGACGAGCGGCGCGGACGCCAGCAACTCCATGAAGGAGGCGCGCGGGGCGCCGGGCGCCGCCTCGGAGAGCATGGCGAGCTGAATCAGGACGAAGATGCGCGCGCTGACGGTGGCGCCGAGGAGCGTCAGCGCGGCGCCGAAGAGGCCGAGACGGTCGGCTTTGCGGCGGACGAGCTGCGTCACAGCGACGAGCATTCCGGCGATCAGCCCGACGTGCAGCACGGCGAGAAAGCCGGCCAGGGCGATCGTCGTGTGGGACTGCGGTCCGTCGGCGGCAGCGGCGCGCCAGAGGACGTTGAAGAGCAGGGTGACGCCGAGGGCGGCGGTGCAGGTGCCGGCGAGGACGCGGCGGCGGTTCGAATCGTTCATGATTTTCTCCTTCATCTCCTGTAGCGACAAAGCGCGGCGAAAGTGTTCACCCCCTGCTACGATTCGTCTCTCCACCTCATGACCACGGCATCACCAGCGGACATCACCCGTCTCCTCGCCGACTGGGCCAGCGGGCGGCGCGATGCGCTCGACCGTCTGACGCCGCTCGTCTACGCGGAGCTGCGGCGCATCGCGCAGCGGCAGATGCAGCGCGAACGGCCGGGCCACACGCTGCAGCCGACGGCGCTGGTGAACGAAGCGTTCGTGCGCCTCTCCGGCGGCGACGCGGCGACGTGGCAGGATCGTGCGCACTTTTTCGCCGTCTGCGCGCAGGTGATGCGCCGCATCCTCATCGACCACGCGCGCTCGCACGCCCGTGACAAGCGCGGCGGCGGTGCGGTGCATCTGCCGCTCGACGCCGCCGCCACGGTGATCCAGCAGGAGGCGGTCGACCTCGTCGCCCTCGGCGATGCGCTGCAGGCGCTCGAAGCGGTCGACCCACGCAAGGTGCGCATCGTGGAGCTCCGCTACTTCGCCGGGCTCGGGATCGAAGAAACGGCGGACGTGATCGGTGTCTCCCCGATGACGGTGCGGCGCGAGTGGACGCGGGCAAAGGCGTGGCTCTATCGCGAGCTCGCCGGCGGGAGCGCATGAAGAGCGAGCGCTGGCAGCGCGTCGACGAGCTGTTCGCCTCCGCCCTCGAGCTCGAAGGCGCCGCGCGCACGCGCTTCCTCGACGAGGCGTGCGCGAACGACGCGACGCTGCGCCACGAGGTGGAGACGCTGCTGCAGCTCTCGCACGCATCGGGCGACTTCCTGGAGACGCCGCTGTTCCACGCGGCGACGGCATTGCTGGCCGATGACGCCGAAACGCTGCGCCTCGATACGCCGCTGACGACGACCGGCGCGATCGATAACGCGCGCTTCGTCCCCGGTGACCTCATCGCCGGACGCTATCGCATCGCCGGGCTCCTCGGGCGCGGCGGCATGGGCGAGGTCTATCGCGCCGACGATCTGCGTCTCAGCCAGCCCGTCGCACTCAAGTTCCTTTCGGAATCGCTCGCGCGCAACGGCGCGGCGCTGGCGCGTTTCCACCGCGAGGTGAGCGTCGCACGGCAGATCTCGCACCGCCACGTCTGCCGCGTCTACGACATCGGCGAGCACGCCGGGATGCACTTCCTTTCGATGGAGTACATCCGCGGCGAGGAGCTGTCCTCGCTGCTGAAGCGCATCGGCCGGCTGCCGGCCGACAAGGCGCTGGAGACGGCGCGCCAGCTCTGCGCCGGGCTCGCGGCCATTCATGCCGCGGGCGTGCTGCATCGCGACCTCAAGCCGGCGAACATCATGCTCGACGAGCACGGGAACGTGCGCATCACCGACTTCGGCATCGTGGCGCTGGCCGAGGGCGTGAGCGGCGTCGAGGCGATGGTGGGGACGCCGGCGTACATGTCGCCGGAGCAGCGCGAAGGTGGCGAGCTGACGACGCGCAGCGACCTCTACTCGCTCGGGCTCGTGCTGCACGAGTGCTTCACCGGCAAGCGGCTCACGGCGGACACGCCGTCCACCGGAGCGGAGCTCGATCCGGTCGTCGAGCGCGTGATCGCCCGCTGCCTGGAGAAAGATCCGGCGCGGCGTCCCGCTTCGGCGCTGCAGGTCGCGGCGGCGCTGCCGGGCGGCGATCCGCTTGCGGCGGCGCTGGCGGCAGGGGAAACGCCGTCGCCGCAGATGGTCGCGGCGGCGCCGACGGAAGGGAGTTTGCGGCCCTCGATCGCGCTGCTGCTGCTCGGATGGATCGCCGGCGGCATCGTCCTGATCGCGCTCCTCGCGGAGAGCACGCTGCTGCACCAGTACCTGCCGCTGCCGCACTCGCGCGAAGTCCTCGCCGAGCGCGCGGCCAGCCTCGCGCGCACCGCCGGATACACGACACCGCCGGCGGATTCCGTGCACGACTTCGCAATGGACTACGAGTACCGGCTGCACCTGGAGAAGCCGAACGGGCCGCCCGACCGCTGGACGCGGTTGCGTGGTGGCGTGCCGTCGCTGATGGCGTTCTGGTACCGCCAGAGCCCGCGCCCGCTCGAACCGTTGAACGAGTCTCGCGTCAGCGTGGGCGACCCGCCCCACGACACCGTGGGGATGGTCATGGTGCAACTCGATCCGGAGGGACGCCTCATCTACTTCGAAGCCGTGCCGCCGCAGGTGGACGGCGGAGCGGCGGCGACGGCGGACTGGAAGCCCTTCTTTGACGCGGCGGGCGTGGATATGGCGGCGTTCCGGCCGACCGGCTCACGCTGGACGCCGCCGCAGCACAGCGATTCACGCCTGGCGTGGAACGGCGTGCATCCGGCACGTCCGGACATGCCGCTGCGCATCGAGGCAGCGGCGTATCGCGGCAAGCCCACGTACTTCGACGTGATCGCGCCATGGCGCATGCCGCTGCGGCAGGAGCTGCCGCCGACCGCTGCGATGGGGTTTCCCATCGCGTTCCTCGTGCTCTATTTCGGCGCGATCACGCTCGCCGCGCTGCTGGCCTGGAAGAACCTCCGCCTCGGGCGCGGCGACCGGCGCGGCGCGTTCCGCCTGGCGCTGTTCATCTTCACGACCCGCGTGATTTCCTGGGCGTTCTTCGCACATCACGTGGCGACGGCCGGCGAGGTGATGGGCAGCTTCGTGACCGGCTTGCAGTCGGCGCTGTACTGGGCCTGCTTCGTCGGGCTGCTGCATCTCGCGCTGGAGCCATTCGTGCGCCGCCGCTGGCCGGAATGGCTGATCTCGTGGAGCCGCCTCCTGGCCGGTGACGTGCGCGATCCGCTCTTCGGCCGTGACGTCCTCATCGGCGGCGCGGCCGGCATCGCCGTGATGCTCTACGGACAGCTTTCGCATCTGGTGGCCGAGCGCTTCGGCCAGGCCGCCGTGCCGCCGATCTTCAACTCCGATCTGATCTACAGCCTCGGGATGCGCGGTGCGCGCGGCTTCGTCCCGCTGCTCGTGAACCAGACGTCTGCCGCGGTCCTCTTCTCCTTCATCGTCGTGTCGGTCCTGCTGTTCTTCGCGATGGTGACGCGGAACCGGAAAGTGGCGATCGCCGTGAGCTGGGTCGTGTTCTACCTCGCCCTGAACCTCGGCAACCCCGGACAGCCGCTGAACTACGCGCTCGGGGTGATCGTGCCGACGCTGTTCATCGTCGTCCTCGCCCGCTACGGCCTGCTGGCGTTGATCTCGACAATTTTCTTCATGCATCTGTGGGCGTTCTACCCCGTCACCGCCGACCTCTCGGCGTGGTACGCCACGCCGTTCATCCTGCAGGTGGTGCTGCTGCTCGCGGTGACGGCGTACGCGTTCCGCACGTCGCTGGCGGGGCAGCGGGTGGTGCGCGCGTTCGATGAGTAGGCGCCCTATTCGTGGCGCAGGGCGTGGATGGGATTCATCCGCGCCGCACGGATCGACGGCAGGATCGTCGCCAGAAACGAGACCAGCATGGCGAAGCCGGCGATGATCGCCAGATCGCCCGGCTGCGTGATGAACGGAATCGACGACACGAAGTAGACCTCGGCGATCTCCGGCGGGAACTTGAGCAGCTCGTAGCGCGTCATGACCCAGCAGATCGTGGCGCCGAGGAGTACGCCGGTGGCGGTGCCGGCACAGCCGACCATCGTGCCGTACCAGAGGAAGATGCGGCTCACCAGCTTCCGGTCGGCGCCCATCGACGTCAGGATGCCGATCTCCTTCCGCTTCTCGTGCACCGTCATGATCAGCGTCGAGACGATGTTGAACGTCGAGACGAAGACGATCAGGCCGATGACGATGAAGAGGATGAGCTGCTGGAACTTGAGCATGGCGAAAAGACCCTGGTTCATCTCGCGCCAGTCGTTCACAGCGTAGCGGCGGTCGGTGCGCTCCTCGATATCGGCGACGACGGCGTCGAGGTCCGCGCCCGGCTGCAGCTTGACCTCGATGAGGTTCGCGCTGCGGACGCCGGTCAGCTCCTGAGCCTGCGCGAGGTCGATGAACATCCAGCGCGCGTCGTACTCGTAAAAGCCGGTATCGAACACGTTCGTGACGACGAACGTCGCGGTGCGCGGCAGGAACGATCCTTCGCTGGTCGTGGGGATCGTCACGGTGACGGCCTCCCCTTCCTTCACGCCGATGCGTGAGGCGAGGTACTTGCCGACGGAGACGCCGACCTCCCCTTCCGCCGTCTCGAAGCGGCCGCGCGGTCCGACGATCTTGCCGAGCATCGGCGAGCTCTTGCCCCGCGCCGGCTCCACGCCTTTAAACATGACCTCAGCGCCGGTGGTGTTCTTTTCCGTCGTCACGACGGCGGTCTGAAACAGCACGGGCGACGCGTCGACGACGCCGGGCGCCTTCGAGAGGATCTGCTGCAGCGCCCGCGGATCGGCGATCGGGCTGCCGATCGAGTAGACGAACACCTCGGCGTTCCCGCCGAGGAGCTTCTGCTGGAGGTCGGTGCGATAGCCGGTCATCAGCGCCATGGAGATGACGAGAGCCATGACCCCGATGACGAGCCCGAAGACAGAGACGAGGCCGACCGCGGACACGAGCCGGTCAGTCGGCCGTCGCAGGTAGCGCCAGGCAATCTGGCGTGCGACATTCATGCGGCGCGTAGCCTAGCGTATTTGGGGATGCGGTGCGGGAGTGAGGGGGAACGATGGGACGGGCCTTTGTCCTATCGGTCCTATTCGTCCTATTGGTCCTATAAGTCCCATCGGTCCCCGCTACTTCCGGGTGATGCGCCCTTCGATATTGGTCGTGACCGTCTTGACAGACCGCAGGGCGGCCTCCGTGACGGTCCGCAGATCGTTTTCTACTTTGTTCATTGGAGTCCGCAGTGCCGGCCGGGCGGGGTTTGCCTTGTTAAACAGGGCGTACCCCTCTTTGTGGCCGTTTTCGTAGAGGTACTCGATCGTGGCGACGCTGTATTTCTTGTTCAGGTCGAGCGGCTTTCCCGCGATTTCGACGTCGGCGGCATCGACGGTGAACCGCGGCTCTCCGGCGGCGCCTTCGCGGTAGCGGAAACGGATGTTCGACACCTGCAGGAACTTCCCTTCGAGTAAATCGACCTGCGAAACAGAGTTGCGTAGCGCGTCCAGCAACTGCTGTCCCGTCATCTCAAGGTCGACGATCGTGTTCGGGTAGTAGAAGACGCCTTCGAGGTCGTACTTGCGAATCGGGCCCGCCGGGATGTTGTCGTTGATGCGGATCGTGCCGCCCTGAATGAACGCGACGTCCGTCTTCATGTGGGCGCGCATGACGTCGGCCAGCAGGTTGCCCAGCGCCGTTTCGCGCCCGCGCACGGCCGGCTCCACGCCCTCGAGCATGTACGTCGTCTGCGCCACGACGTCGTTGGGACCGAGCTGCTTCTCCAGCGCGGTGATCCAGCGTTTCACTTCCGTATCGACAGTCGCGTCCTTCTGAACGGACGCGTCGAGCACCACTTTCCGGAATGTCGACTGTGCCGCACCTTGCTCCGGCACGACGACCTCGTGCACGACGGCACTGAGCGCGTCCGCGTCCGCCTTCGTGACAGGCCGGCCGCCGACCGTCCGCTCGATGTAGCTGTGCTCGTGGCCTCCGATGACGAGATCGATTTCCGGATGACGCTCCGCCAGCGCCATGTCCTCGTCGAGCGTCTGGTGCGTCAAAGCGATGATGACGCGGGCGCCATCCTGCTTCAGCCTCGCCAGCGCAAGGCGCGTAGCATCCTGCGCGTCGGTCATCTGCACGTACGCCCGGTTGTTCGGAATCGTGATGGCGAAGATTCCGACTTTCGTGTTGCCGAGTTGGAGGACGAGCGTGTCTCGCACGTTGGCGTGACGCGCGGAGAACGGCTCGTTGCAGGAGCCGGGTGCCGCGCAATAGCGCGTGTTGGACGACACCCACCGGAAATCAGAAGCCGCAACGCTGCCGAGCGTCGGCACGGCGTTGTCCGGGTCGAACTCATGGTTGCCAAACGTCGCGATCAGATTCGGATCGAACGCCGCTGGCTTCCCGTCGAGCAGATTCAGCGTCGCGACCATGCCGGCGGGTGTGAGGAACTTGCTCATCACCGACGGATAGAGCGCATCGCCAGCGTGCATGACCAGGAGGGGCGTACCGTCGGCTTCGAGCTGAGTGCGTAACGTGCGGACGCGCGCGAGTCCTCCGCGCGTGCCATTTTCCAGTCCTTCGATCTTGTAGACATCGTTGATCTGCAGAATGCGGAAGCGGACCGGGGTCTCCTGCGCGAGCGCGGAGAAGGCTACCGCCCAAACGAGCAGCGCACGAACCATCGTTTTCATGATGGCTAATGCTACCAAGCCACGGGGCACGATAGGACGGATAGGACGAATGGGACGAATGGGACGAATAGGACGGTGGGGGTGTCCCACCTACCGTATTCATCCTATTCACCCGCCGTCCCGGGTTACCATCGCCGCCGCATGATGAAGAGACTTGTGGTCGTCCTCCTTCTCGCCTGCGCCGCCACCCTTTCCGCCGCTACGCCACCCTCCCCGTCCGAGTTCCTGAAGATGCAGATCGGGGCGGACAAGACGCTGGCGGATTACCGGCAGATCCTCTCGTACTTCCGCGCTCTCGACGCGGCCTCGCCGCGTGTCGAGCTGCAGACGCTCGGGAAGACGACGCTCGGGGAGGAGATGATCATGGCGGTCATCTCGTCCGAGGAGAACCTGCGCAACAAGGAGCGGATCCGGACGATCTCGCGCCGGCTGGCCGATCCGCGCGGACTCTCCGATGCCGAGGCGGAGGAGCTGATCCGCGAGGGGAAGACGATCGTCCTCGTGACGTGCAACATCCACTCGACCGAGATCGCCTCCTCGCAGATGGCCATGGAGTGGGCGCACGCGCTGGCGACGGCGAACGACGCCGAGACGCGCCGCCGGCTCGACAACACCGTGCTCCTCCTCGTGCCGTCGCTCAATCCCGACGGGCAGATCATGATCACGGACTACTACCGCAAGCACGTCGGGACGAAGTACGAGGGGGGCCAGTTGCCGTGGCTCTACCACCACTACGTCGGCCACGACAACAACCGCGACTGGTACATGCTGACGCAGGTCGAGACGCGCAACATGAGCCGCGCGATCTATCACGACTGGATGCCGCAGCTCTTCATCGACGAGCACCAGATGGGCTCCGAAGGGCCGCGCATGTTCATCCCGCCGTTCGCCGATCCGCTCGATCCGGACGTGCATCCGCTGATCTGGCGCGACGTGAACCTCATCGGGGCGAACATGGCGCTCCGCCTCGAACAGCAGAACAAGGCGGGCCTCATCTACGGCTACCAGTTCGACGCCTACTGGATCGGCGGGACGCGCAACACCGGCTGGTGGAAGAACATCACCGGCCTGCTGCTGGAGATCGCGTCCGCGCGCATCGCCACGCCGATGTACGTGGAGCCGACGGAGCTGCGCGGCGGCGGCAAGGGGCTCATCGACTACAAGGCCACGATCAATCACCCGAACCCGTGGAAGGGCGGCTGGTGGCGGCTGCGCGACATCATGGATTACGAGCGCATCGCATCCGACGCGCTGCTCGAGATCGCGGCCGAGCGCCGCGTCGACTTCCTCCGTAACCTCGTGACGCGCGCCCGTGCGGCCGTCGCGGCCGCGAAGCCGGGCGAGGCGTACCGCATCCCCCGCCAGCAGCGCGACTGGCCGACGGCGCAGCACCTCGCGTGGCTCATGAACGAGCACAACGTCGAAGTGCGCCAGGCTGAGAACGGCGACTACTGGATCCCGCTCGCCCAGCCCTACGGGAAGTTCGTTTCCGAGATGATGGAGCCGCAGCGCTACCCGGAAGTGCGCCTGCAGGCCGGCAAGGAGATCCTCCGCCCCTACGACGTGGCCACGTGGACGCTGCCGCTGCAGATGGGCGTGACGGTGGAGCGCGCGACGATGCCCGAATCCACGCGCCGGGTGACGGAGATCAAGCCGGAGACGAAAGAGGTCATCGCGCGCGGCGCCAAACTGACGCGCAAGCCGCGCGTGGCCACGTACAAGCCGTGGGCCGCGTCCATGGACGAAGGATGGACGCGCTGGCTGCTCGACACCTACGGCATCAACGTCAAAGGGCTGTCGCCGCAGGACGTGCAGAAGGGCGCACTGGCGAACGTCGACGCGCTGATCCTCCCCGACGTGTCGCGCGACGTGCTGGCCAGCGGCCGCCGCCGCACGGCGGAAGGGGGGATGCGCTACGAGGAAGAGATGCCGGCGGAGCACCGCGGCGGGCTCGATAAGGCCGGCTCCGACGCGATCAAGAAGTTCGTCAGTGACGGCGGCACGCTCATCGCCTTCGACTCCGCCTGCGATTACGCGATCGAGGAGCTCGCACTGCCGGTGCGCAACGCGCTGGCCGGCGTGAAGGCCGAGGAGTACGCGAATCCGGGGAGCCTCGTGCGCCTCAAGCTCCGCGCCGATCATCCCGTGACGGCGGGGATGCCGTCGGAGACACCAGCCTTCCTCGACAGCGCGATCGCCTTCGACACGACGATGCCCGCGACCGATACGCAGCGGTGGGTACTCGCCTCCTACCCCGAGGAGTCGCGCGACATCCTCCTCAGCGGCTGGATCCTCGGCGAGGAGCGTCTCGCGCGCAAAGCCGCCGCGGTGGCGGTGACGTACGGCAAGGGGAAGGTCGTGCTGTTCGGATTCCGGCCGCAGCACCGCGGCCAGACGCACGCCACGTTTCCCCTGCTGTTCAACGCGCTGTGGTGGAGCGTGCAATAGGCGCAAAGAACAGGACGAATGGGACCGATAGGCCGATAGGAGTGTAGGTCCCCGTCCGATCCGCCGGCGCCGCGACGTTGGCCGGGGTCCCATTCGTCCTATTCGTCCTGGGTCCCATGAGTGGAGGACAGCGTCACGCGGGCGCACGTTCTTCGAACGTCAAACAACACTCATCGAACGTCGGGCAACACTCCCCGAATGTCACCGCACACTCTTCGACTGTCCGCCACACTCCTTCGAGTCTTCCCGGACACTCCTCGAGTGTCCGGCACACTCCTTCGAGTCTTTCCGGACACTCCTCGAGTGTCTGGCACACTCCTTCGAGTCTTTCCGGACACTCCTCGAGTGTCTGGAGCACTCCTTCGAGTCTTCCGAAACACTCTTCGAGTGTCGGGAGCACTCCTTCGAGTCTTCCGAGGCACTCTTCGAGTGCCCGGCGACACTCGCTGCGCGCCACGGAACACACCTTGACCATCGGCGGGCCTGCAAAATCGAGAACGGAACAGGCGTTCGAGTGCCGTTGACGTGCAAAATCGAAAAGCGCACGCTCGGCGAGCGCGCGGAGGAGCGAAGTGACTCCCCGTGGCGTTCCTCGAGCGCTTGAGAATGCTCCGTCACTGAGGGCTGCAGGACGAATCGGCCGGCCCCCACTCCACGCCTGACGCCGGAACTCCCCGCGGTGACGCGCTCGTCGCCGCGACTCTCCCGCGTACGTGATCCGCTGGCCGCGCGAATCCTGGCGCTCCCCCTCGTTTTCCTCCCACCGGTGACAAAGCCACAAACACGCCCGCGATCGTTCACACCGGTGCGACTCTTTGTTTGCGAAGTTCACGGTCAACGAATCGTCACGGCGCCCGCCGTTGTGACTCTTGTGAACGGAATCGCCGGCAATTCCAAAATCACGAATCGCTTTCGCGGTTCCGTTGGATTCGCGTGCGTCATTACAGAATTGTGAAGCCGCTTCATCTCTCGTAATCGCCGCTGTTTACGCGTTGTGGCATGCGTGGTCGCGCCAGTGCAGTGGCGCTGCGCCAGCAAAACATCGCGTAAAGGAGAGACAAATGAAGCCCCGTACAAGACGTACTTCCTTTCTGTTACTGGCGCTACTCGTCTTCGCCACGTCGTTGACGGCGGCGACGACCGGCCGCCTCATCGGCGTCGTGACCGATTCATCGGGCGCGGCGCTCCCGGGCGTCACCGTGACGCTCACCAGCCCGCAGCTCCTCGGAACGCGCACCGCCATCACCGCCGCCGATGGTGGCTACGAGTTCCCCCTGCTTCCGCCGGGCCGCTATCGCGCGGAGTTCACGCTCGCCGGTCTGGAGACGAAGGCGAACGACAACATCACCGTCGCCCTCGACCAGACCACGCGCAGCGACGCGTCGCTCGGCGTCGGCACCGTGAGCGAAGCCATCGTCGTCAGCGCCGATCAGGTGGTCGTCGATCCGACGCAGACCACCACGCAGGCCAACTTCAAGGAAGACCACCTGAAGTACGCCTCGGTCGGTCAGGCGCAGCGTGACTATCTCGCCGTCCTGCTTCAGGCGCCCGGCGTCGTCGAAGACACCAACGGCAATCCGCAGGTGCTCGGCGCCAACTCGGGACAGAGCGCGTTCGTGCTCGACGGCGTCAACTCCACCGATCCGGTCACGCACACGTTCGGCACGAACCTCGTGTTCGACTCGATCCAGGAGATCTCCGTGCAGACGCTCGGCAAGGACGCCGAGTACGGCAAGGCGCTCGGCGCCGTCATCAACGTCGTGACGAAGTCCGGCGGCAACAACTTCTCCGGCTCGCTCGACGTCCGCTACACCTCCGACTCGCTCGTCGAAGAAGGCAGCCGGAACCGGCCCGACGGCGAGCCGCGCTTCGACAAGGAGCTGCAGCAGTTCGAGAACCGCGAGCCCGCGGTCACGCTCGGCGGTCCCATCATCCGCGACCGCATGTGGTTCTTCGGCGCTTACAGCCGCCCCGAAACCGCGAACGTCGCGCCGACGCTGTTCGACTTCACCCCCGGCTCGCGCGACTTCAACGGCTGGAACGCCTTCGCGAAGGTCACTTGGGCGCCGCTGTCCGACCAGACGCTGACGCTTCGCTACACGGGCGACAACGCGACAATCGATCACGCGAACTTCAGCTCCTATTACGAACCGGACGCCGACACGTTGGCCTCGCAGAGCACCTCCATCCCGACCGTCTCGTATGACGCGGTCCTCAACTCCCGCTGGCTCGCCAGCGCCCAGCTCGCGCGCGTGACGAACGAGCTCTCCTTCGGTCCGTACAACGGCATCGACACCACTGGCTCGGTCGATCTCGCGACGCTGATCCGCAGCGTCAACAACTCCAACTATCAGGCGCGCGACAGCAAGCGCGATCAGTTCATCGCCTCCACCACCTATTACCTCGAGCGCTTCGGCTCCCACGCCTTCAAGCTCGGAACGGACCTCGAGTGGAACGAGTTCACGAGCGTGAACTTTCTCACCGGCACGCCTCCCGACCCGAGCCTCTGCTCGGAGGAGTGGGGGTATGCGCCGGGCAGCACGTGCGGCGCCTGGCTGTTCACCCTGAACGGCGAGCCGTACGGTGTGCGCATCGCCAACCGCAACCCGGCCGAGACGGTCGAAAGCTCCGCGCGTGCGTTCTACGTGCAGGACGAGTGGCGCCCGAACCAGCAGCTCACCGCGCGCGTCGGCCTGCGCTACGAGCGCGCGACGTTCGAGCCCGCCGGCGATCAGGAGGTCCCGGACTTCGAGCTGCTGCAGCCGCGCATCGGCGTGGCGTACGACCTCTTCAACAACGCCACGTCCGTGCTCCACGGCTTCTACGGCAAGGTCATGGACGACAACGCGTTGTCGCTGCCCAGCTTCCTCAGCCCCGTCGGCACGCTGACGACCGACTTCCTCCTCGACCACGAAGGCAACTGGGTTCCGGACTCGCAGTCGGGCGGCCCCTCGGGCAACCAGGTCGATCCGAATCTCAAGCCGACCCACAGCGACGAGTACAGCTTCGGCTTCACCCAGCGCATCCTCAGCAACACCTCCGTGGACCTGACCGCCGTCTATCGCCAGACGAACGACATCTTCGAAGACACCTGCTTCGACCAGGACACCTGCCCCTTCTTCTGGCTGACGAACGCGCCGAACGGTGACGCGGACGCGCTGCGCTCCAACTACCGCGGCCTCATCGCCAAGGTGGAGACGCGCCCGACCTCGTGGCTCAGCGGCATCGTCTCCTACACCGTTTCCAAGTCGCGCGGCTCGGTCGAGTACACGCAGAACGCCGGCTCCGACTTCGACGTCGCCCCCGACCACTTCGTCAACCGCTACGGCTATCTCAGTGATGACGCCCGTCATCGCGTGAAGATCAACGGCTACGCGCGCCTCCCGCTCGCGATCATCCTCGGCGCGAACTACAACTGGGACAGCGGCACGCCGTGGAGCGTCACGCGCCCGTCGCCGTACGGCGGCGTCGAGTACCTCGAAACGCGCGGCTCGCGCCGTCTCCCGCACTACCACCGCCTCGACCTGCAGCTGCAGAAGGACTTCCGCCTCGGCCCCGTGACCGCCGGCCTCATCGCCGCCGTGTCGAACGTGCTGAGCACGGAGCTCCCGCTGGCCATCGACGGCAACGTCGGCCTCAACGGCACGATCGACAGCCCGACGAACGCCAACTTCGGCAACGCCGTCTCGTGGCAGATTCCGCGCCGTTACGACATCGGCGTGCGGTTCGAGTTCTGATGTCCGATGACGACGGGAGGGTTGGGGCCTCCCGTCGTCGTCCGGTTTTCGGTTTTTGGTTTTCGGTTGGGGAAACCGAAAACCGAAAACCAAAAACCGACAACGCTTTTCGGTTCCCCCGCGCTACCATCGCCGGGTGACCATCCTCCTCGGCGTCCTGACCCTTCTCGCCATCGTCGCGGCGGTCATCGGCCTGCTCGCGCTTTCGGTCACGCTGATGCGCAAGGATCGCGACCACGGCACCTCGGGTGCGCTCGGCTCGGCGATGCTCGAGGTGGAGTCGGTGTTCACGCCGCAGAAGCGGCACGTCATCGAAAGCGTCCGCGCCGAAGCGAGCGAAGAAGACGATGCGGGCGGACCGCCGAACGCCTGACGCCGAGGCGTATGGGCCGGAGCTCGCGTATGTGCATGAGGCGGGCTTCAGCGGCTTCGCGCGTCTCGCTGCCCCCGCCCTGCTGCGCATCCTCCACGAGCATCGGGTCGAGGGCGGTCTCGTCGTCGACGTCGGCTGCGGCACCGGCATCTGGGCGGCGGCGCTGCTCCGCGCGGGCTACGACGTCCTCGGCATCGACCGCTCCGCCGCGATGATCGACCGCGCGCGGCGCCACGTTCCGGCGGCGCGTTTCGAGGTGGCGCCGCTCGAAGAGATCACGCTCCCCCGCTGTGCCGCGGTGACGGCCATCGGCGAGACGCTGAGCTACGCGCAACTCCCGCTGCGCGACTTCTGCCTGCGCGTGCGCGACGCGCTCGACGCCGGCGGCGTGTTCATCTTCGACGTGGCGGTGCCGGGCGAGCCGTATCAGGGACAGTGGTCCGGCCACGACTGGCAGATCTTCATCAGCCAGAGCGTGCGCGGCGACCTCCTCACGCGGCGCATCACGACGTTCCGGTCGGTGAGCGGCACGACCCGCCGCAGCGACGAAGTGCACGAACTGCGGATCTACGAGCCGGAAGAGATCGCGGCGACGCTGCAGGAGACGGGATTCACCGCCCAGACGAAGAGGGCCTACGGGCGGGCGCAGTTGCCGGCCGCGCATCTGGGGTTTGTGGCGGTCAGGGCTCAGGGCCCAGGGCCCAGGGCTCAGGCGGAGACCACCGCAGAGCGCAGCCCCTGAGCCCTGGGTCCTGAGCCCTGAGCCCTGAGCCCTGAGCCCTGAGCCCTCCCCTGCACTACACTCCCCGCATGAATTTTCTGGACGCTTACCTCGCCGAGTTCGATCATGAGATGAAGACCACGCGCAGCCTGCTGGAGATCGTGCCTCCGGACAGCACCGACTGGAAGCCGCACCCGAAAGCGAGCTCGCTCGGGTTTCTCGCGACGCACCTCGCCAATCTGCCGAGCTGGCTGGCGATGATCTTCGCCGCGCCCGACTTCGACGCGAATCCCGGCGGGAAGCCGGCGCGCGTTCCGTACGAATCGGTCGAGCGCGCCCTGCAGATGTTCGACGAGAACGTGGCGAAGGCGCGCGAGGCGCTGACGTCGGCGACGCCCGACGTGCTGGGCGAGCCGTGGTCGCTGAAAAGCAACGGCGCGACCGTCTTCACCATGCCGCGCGCCGTCGTGCTGCGCACCTTCGTGATGAATCACCTCATCCATCACCGCGGCCAGCTCAGCGTCTACCTCCGGGCATTGGATGTGAAGTTGCCGTCGATCTACGGCCCGACGGCCGACACTCCATGACCAAAACAACGACCAAAACAACGACGAAAAAAACCAGCGCAGTCATCTTCGACATCGACGGCACGCTCGTCGACTCCAACGACAAACACACGGACTGCTGGCTCGCGGCGTTCGCGCATTTCGGCAAGCAGCTCGAGCGCGACACCGTTCGCCACAGTATCGGCAAGGGCGGCGACCTCCTCGTCCCCGACCTGCTCGTCGCGAAGGAGATGCGCGGGTTCGGCGAGGAGCTGAAGAAGTACCGCTCGAAGTTGTGGAAGGACGAATATATGGAGAGCGTGCAGCCATTCGACGGCGTCGTCGAGTCGCTGCACGCCCTGCACGAGCGCGGCCTCGAACTGGCCTTCGCTTCATCCTCGAACGAGAACGAGGTGGAGTACTATGTCGAGCTTCTCGGCGCCGGTCCGCTTCTGAAGGGATCGACGTCGAAGGGAGACGCGAGCATGTCGAAGCCGTCGCCGGAAATCTTCGAGGCGGCACTCGAACGCGTGAAGAGCGATCCGGCACAAACGATCGTAGTGGGAGACACGCCGTACGATGTCCTGGCGGCGCACCGGGTCCCCCTCGCGATCGCGGCGGTCCTCTGCGGCGGGTTCGAGCGCGAGCTCCTGGCGAAGGCGGAGTTTCTCTTCGCCGACGTCCCGCAGATGGTGAAAGAGATCGACCGCATCGATGAGTACTTCGCACACGACTGACCCGAACATCCCCGCCGTCCACCGCCGCTCGATCGTCGTCGACGGCCACTGCGACACCCCGTATCGCCTTTTCCGGCACAACCTCCATCTCGACGAGCACGACACGGAGGCGCAGGCCGATCTCCGCTCGTTGCAGGCGGGAGGCATCACCGCGTCGTTCTTCGCCGCGTACGTGCCGCCGTTCTACGCCGGACGCGGTGCGGCGGCGTTCGCGCATCAGCTCATCGACATCATCGAGACGGAAGCGGCGCGCAATCCGGACGCGCTGACGCTCTGCTTCGACGCCGCCGGCATCCGCAAGGCCAAAGCCGACGGGAAGATCGCGCTGATGATCGGCGTCGAAGGCGGCCACGCCATCGAGGACTCGCTCGACACGCTGCGCGGCCTCTACGACCGCGGCGCGCGCTACATGACGCTGACGCACGTGAACACGAACAACTGGTGCGACTCGTCGGGCGACGGCGGACGCCACAACGGGCTCACCGCCTTCGGCCGCGACGTCGTGCGCACGATGAACGACCTCGGCATGATCGTCGACATCTCGCACGTCTCCGACGCGGCGTTCTACCACGCGGTGGAAACGACGCGCGTGCCGCTCGTGGCCACGCACTCCTCCTGCCGCGCGCTGTGCCGCCATCCGCGCAACATGACCGACGCCATGCTGCGCGAGCTCGCCCACAACGGCGGCGTCTGCATGATCAATTTCTTCTCCGCCTTCATCAACGACAACGTCGCCCAGGTCATCATGCAGGCGCAGAAACGCCCCAAGAAGACGAAGGACGACGGCGGCGGTACCGAAGAGCTGCCGAACGACCGCACCGACTGGAGCAGCTACCTCGAGTGGTTCCAGACGCTCGGCTGCCCCACCGCCACGCTCGACGACTGCGCCGACCACGTCATCCACGCCGCCTCCGTCGCCGGCATCGACCACGTCGGCATCGGCAGCGACTTCGACGGCGTCCCGGCCCTGCCGGAGCAACTGACCGACGCGTCGATGCTGCCGCTGCTGACCGCGCGCCTGCTGGAGCGCGGCATGCGTG
This sequence comes from Thermoanaerobaculia bacterium, assembly GCA_036380735.1. Classification (GTDB taxonomy): domain Bacteria; phylum Acidobacteriota; class Thermoanaerobaculia; order Gp7-AA8; family Gp7-AA8; genus DASVEE01. The sequence continues at coordinate 38,058 of DASVEE010000001.1, forward strand.
AAGATGAAGTGGAAAAGGTGCTGGGCGCCAACTTCATGCGCGTGTTCGACGCGGTGGAGGCGGGGCGGAAACAGCAATAGGACGAATAGGAAATAGGACAGATAGGACGGATAGGACCTATAGGCCTGCGGACCTTGGATGCATTTGCGCCCGTGGCAACCGACAGGCGTGAATGCCGCAGGGTCCGCAGGCCTATCCGTCCTATAGGTCCTATTCGTCCTATTTCCTATCCGTCCTATTCGTCCCATCGGCCCTAACGCGACCTCAGCTACAATCCCCACCCATGCCGAGCGAAGTCCACCTGTTCCGCGAGCTCGCACGTGCCTACTGGGCCGGGAAACCGGCGCCGTGCCCGAAGCATCCGTCGGCGCAGCTCTCCGGCAGCTTCGTCCAGACCACCTTCGCCGACCACATCTTCCTCACCTGCCCCGCGGGGAAAGAAACGTTCAGCATCCCTCAGCGGCCGAAGCAGATGGAGTTCTACGACCAGGCCGTCGAGGGCTTCGTCGAGAGCATGCAGCGCGGTGACGCCATCCGCTGCTACCGCTGCCAGTCGAAGATCGAGACGGACGCCAAGCCGAACCCCGAAACCGGCATCACCGACTACACCTTCACGTGCGTTCGCTGCTTCTCCTGGGGGCGCTGGATCGGCAAACCGGAGCTGGCGAAAATCGGAAAGTAAAATCTTCACGCGCCAGGGTAGGGATTTCATTCTGTCCGTCACTCCTTGGTGAATGCTCTCTATGCAGTACGAAACCTATGACTGGATGCCAACGTGGAGTCTCTACGGCCTCGCCGAGAACTTCGCGCGTCTGCAGATCCTGCTGACGCTCTTCGACGGCGATCCGGAGAAGTGGCTCGACTTCATCGACCGATACGGCACCGAGCGAGAACGTCTCGAGGACGTCCCGTTCCTCGAAGAGCTGAAGGTGCGGCTGGCGGAAGACCCGGAGGCGCTCGAACAGATGCGCCGCGTCGTGCAGGAAGTCTCGACGCTCTTCGCGCCAAAGAGTGAACCTTCGCCGACCGAACCGGCATAGACTGCGCGAGTGTCACAGCAGCTGCCGCACGTCGTCATCATCGGCGGAGGTTTCGCCGGCCTCTACACCGCTCGCAACCTGCGCCACGTCGACTGCCGCATCACGGTCGTCGACCGCCGCAACTACCACCTCTTCCAGCCGCTGCTCTACCAGGTGGCCACCGCCGCGCTGAATCCGGCCGACATCGCCGCGCCGATCCGCGCCATCCTCCGCCACCAGAAGAACGCCGACGTCATCCTCGGCGAGGTGACGGCGATCGACCCGAAAATGCGGCGCGTCCAGCTCACCGACGGCGAGCTGTCGTACGACTTCCTCGTCCTCGCCACCGGCGCCACGCACTCCTACTTCAATCACCCCGAGTGGGAGCGCGACGCGCCGGGCCTCAAGACCATCGAGGATGCGCTCAACATCCGCCGCCGCGTCCTCCTCGCCTTCGAAGCGGCGGAGCGTGAGCCCGACCCGAAGAAGAAAGCCGAATGGCTGACGTTCGTCGTCATCGGTGCCGGTCCCACGGGCGCGGAGCTCGCCGGGGCGCTCTCCGAGATCGCGCGGCAGACGATGGTGCGCGACTTCCGCCACATCAAGCCCGAAAGCGCGCGCGTGATTCTCCTCGAAGGGAAAGACCGCGTGCTGCCGCCGTATCCTCCGGACCTCTCACAAAAGGCACAGGAGCAGCTCGAGAGGCTCGGCGTGGAAGTGATCACCAACGCGATCGTCACCAACGTGACGGAGCACGAGGTCCGCATCGGCGAGCGCGTCATCCCGACGCACACCGTCCTCTGGGCCGCCGGCGTGCAGGCGAACCCGCTCGGCCGCTCGCTCGGTGTTCCGGTCGACCGCGCCGGGCGCGTCATCGTCGAGCCCGACCTCACCATCCCCGGCTACAAGAACGTCTTCGTCCTCGGCGATCTCGCCAGCGCGAAGATGCCGAACGGCGAGCCGGTGCCGGGCGTCGCCCCCGCCGCGATCCAGGCAGGCCAGCACACCGCCCTGAATCTCGAGCGCGCCGTCGCCGGCCAGCCCTTACGCCCGTTCCGCTACCGCGACAAAGGATCGCTCGCGACGATCGGCCGCGCGGCCGCCGTCGCCGACTTCGGCGGCAACAAGAAGATGAGCGGCTTTCCGGCCTGGATGGCGTGGCTCATCATCCACGTCTTCTTCCTCATCGGCTTCCGCAACCGCTTTCTCGTGATCACACAGTGGGCGTGGGCGTATTTCACACGGCAGCGCGGCGCGCGCCTGATCACGGGCGATGTCGACCGGGTGATTGATTAGAGGCGGCGTGCTGCCACAGGCCCGTCCGATTCGTCCCCTTGCCGGGATGCGTGTATCACCCCATTTCTGCATCCATATGGCACAATGCCCCGCGTTCACGTCTACGCATGACACTCAACCCGAGCGACAGCGGTGGGTTCTTCGACCTCGCCGAGTCCCACGAGCGGTACCGGCTGGTCGCGCAGCACACGCGCGATCTGATCCTCATTCTCGATCCGCGCGGCCACATCATGTGGGCCTCTCCTTCCAGCACCACGGTGCTGGGACGCCCCCCTGAGACGGTCGTCGGCCATCACTGCGGCGAATTTCTTCATCCCGACGACCGCGAGCTGCAGCGCGACGTCTTCCGCCTCCGCCTCGACGAGAAGCATCCGCGGCGCGTCGAGCTGCGCGTCCAGCGCGCCGACGGCACCTACGTCGAGACCGAAAGCCTCGGCGTGCCGATCTTCGCCGCCGACGGCTCCGTCGAGAAAGTGCTGATCTGCGCGCGCGACATCACCGAGCGAAAACACGTCGAGCGGCGGATGCGGTCGATCCTCGAGCAACTGCCGGCGAACGTCTGGACCGCCGATCGCGACCTGATCATCACGTCATCGCAGGGAGGCGGCCTCGCCGCGGTCGGCCTGCAGCCGGGACAGCTCAACGGTCTGTCGCTCGAAGTCTTCCTGCAGGACACCAGCGTCGCCAGCCTGGCCATGGACGTTCATCGCCGCGCGCTTCAGGGGGAGACGATCGCGTACGAGACGCAATGGCGCGACCGCGATCTCCTCATGCGCGTACAGCCGCTGCGCGATGCCAACGGCGCCATCGAAGGCGTCATCGGCATGACGTTCGACATCACGGATCAGAAGCGCGCGGAGCGCCGCTACCAGTCGCTCTTCGCGCGCAACCTCGCCGGCGTCTTCCGCTCCACCGTCTCCGGGCGCCTGCTCGAGTGCAACGAAGCGTTCGTGCGCATGTTCGGCTACGCGTCGGCCGAGGAGATGGCGTCGCTGGACATGCCTTCGGTCTACTTCTCATCGCAGGACCGGGAGGAGCTGATCACGGTCATTCGCGCGCGTGGCGAGATCGCCAACTTCGAAGTGCGCCTGCGCCGCCGCGACGGGCAGGTGTTGTGGGCGCTGCTCAACGAAACCATCGTGCGCGACGAAGCGACGGGCGACGACATCCTCGAAGGCACCATCATCGACATCACCGCGCGCAAGGTGGCGGAAGAGCGCATCGAGTACCAGGCCTTCCACGACTCGCTCACCGACCTGCCGAACCGCTTCCTTTTCAACGACCGGCTCGCGCTCGCCGTGGCGCAGGCGAAGCGGCACGGACGCTCGGTAGCGGTGCTCTTCCTCGATCTCGACCACTTCAAGCTGATCAATGACACGATGGCCCACAGCGCCGGCGACGAGCTGCTGCGCGCCGTCGCCGCGCGCCTGATGAGCTGCCTCCGCTCCGACGACACGGTCGCGCGCATCGGCGGCGACGAGTTCGTCTTCATCCTGCCCGAGTTCGACCAGAGCTCCGCGGCGGCCGGTGCGGCGAAGGTCGCGGAGAAGGTGCTCGACGCCGTCCGCCATCCCTTCATGATCCACGGGCGCGAGCTGTTCGTCAGCGCCAGCGTCGGCATCGCCATCTCGCCGCACGACGGCAGCGACGCCGATACGATCGTCAAGAACGCCGACAGCGCGATGTACCGGGCGAAGGAGCTCGGCCGCAACAACTACCAGTTCTTCACGCCGCTCGCGCAGCGCCGCGCCGAGGTGCGGCTCACGCTGGAGACCGCGCTGCGGCGTGCGCTGGAACGTGAAGAGCTGTTCCTCGTCTACCAGCCGATCGTCGATCTGCGCACCGGCAGCATCAGCGGCTTCGAAGCGCTGGTGCGCTGGCAGCGTCCCGGTTTCGGCGTCGTCGAGCCGAAGGACTTCATCCCGCTCGCGGAAGAGATCGGGATGATCGTCCCGATCGGCGAGTGGGTGCTGTGGAGCGGCTGCCGCCAGATGCATGCGTGGCACGAGCGCGGCCATCGCGACCTGCGTCTCTCCATCAACCTCTCACCGCGGCAGTTCCAGCACGAGTCGATGATCCGCATGGTGGAAGGGGTGCTGGAGGAGACGCAGTTCGACGCGCGCCGGCTCGACCTGGAGATCACGGAGAGCCTCTCGATCCGCGACAGCGACCTCACCATCGGCCGTCTCTCCCACTTCCGCTCCCTCGGCATCAGCGTCTCCCTCGACGACTTCGGCACCGGCTACTCCTCGCTGGGGCAGTTGCGCTTCCTCCCCATCGACACGGTGAAGATCGACCGCTCGTTCATCACCGACCTCCACGACGACGGCGCCGAGAAAGCCATCGTGCAGGCCATCATCACGATGGCCCACTCGCTGAAGCTGCGCGTGGTCGCCGAAGGAGTGGAAACCGAAGAACAGCGCCGCATCGTCACGGCGCTGGGCTGCGACGAAATGCAGGGCTGGCTGTTCTCCCGGGCGGTGGACCCGGCCGCGGCGGAGTTGCTGCTGGGACCGAAGGAACGATAGGACCTATAGGACAAATAGGACCTATGGGACAAATAGGATCAAACCGAGTCCCATCTGTCCTATTCGTCCCATAGGTCCCATTCGTCCTATCGTTTCTCAGCGCAGCGTGCGCACGCCGGTGTCGTTCAGCGCCGTCCCGGCGATCACGCCGTCGAGGCGGCGGCGCGTGGCCGGCACCTTCTGCATGTACTTCTGTGTCTCCGGCAGGGTGCGGATCAATCCGGCCAGCATGCGCTTCACGTTGTGGGATCCGCCGTTGTACAGCGCGGCGGTCATCGCTTCGACCTCGGACTCGGACGACGCCAGCTTGCGCGCTTCGGTGGCCTTGCGGTCGAGGTGGCGCACGAGGAACGCCGCCATCTTCTTCGCGGAGAAGCGCTCGTCGAGGTGCTCGCCGAGGAACTCGCTCGCTTCGTAGGCCATCTCTTTCTTGATGTAGCTCGCGTCGCGCTTGAAGTGATCCACCAGCATCTCGTCGCGCTTCGCCGCCAGCTCGAGCTGGTAGCGGCGCCAGGAAGCGAGCTGCTCCTGCTTGAGGGCGCGGTACTCGGTGCGCACGGAGTTGCGGAAGTCGCGCAGCTCTTTCTGGGAACCGCTCTCGAGCAGACGGCCGAGGCGGTTGAGCACTTCCTTGTTGTACTTGTCCGCGCTCGCGATGCGGTCGAAGTACACCTCGGTCGCATACGGCCCGAGCATCTCGAGCTCGTCGATGCCTTCCTGGCGCAGCACCTTCGCCGATTCGAGCAGGCGTTTGGCGCGCTTGCGGCGCTTCGGCGTGTCCTCGTCGACGAGCATCGAGGCGATCGTGTCGGCGTCGCCGAGGGGCTTCTTCATGATGTAGCAGCGGGAGCCCATGAGGTAATCGGGGGTCACGAAGAGCGGCCCGTTGAACCCTTCCTGGCGGGCGGCGATCGGCGTCGCCTGCGCCAGCCCGACGGCGCCCGCTTCGGAAACGTCGAGGATCTTGCCGTTCGTTTCGGCGTGAGCGATGGCCAGGAGCATCGTCACCGAGGGGGACGACGGCGTGGAGCGGGCGGCGTCGTCGATGACGAGCACGAGCTCGTCCGGATTGCGCGTCCACATGCTGGCCATCTCGCGGGCGAGGGCGCGGACGCGGCGGTCGGTGTTGGCTTCGGCGACTTCGACGAGCGTCGGAGTCTCAGCGGACGGTTTGGCGGGAGGCGGCTCGACGACGGGAGCGGGAGGCGGAGGCGCGGGCGCGACGGCGGCAACGGCCGCTGCCGCAACGACCGGCGGCGGAGGCGGTGCCACGTATCTCGAAAGCGCGAAAGCCGAACATCCGAGTGCAACACCAAACCCAGCCCACCACAAGGTCGTCCTGGTCATGAGGGTCTCCCGAACCGATTTGCAAATCCGAACCGCGCGACGTGTCTCGTTACTTCCCGGGGTCTTCGATGTTCACCGCTTCGTCCGCTTTGCTGATCGTGAGCGTGGACGGAGTGAAGCGGCTGTCGATCTTCAGTTTCGCGATATTGCCCTTGATCGTGTTCACGGTGAGTTGATGCACGTCACCGGTATTCGCATTCGTGAAGCGAAAACGGTTGTGAGGCACGCCGTCGATGGTCTCGCTGCCGTCGGGCTGCGCCTCTCCCTCTTTCTTCATCGGATCGAACGCGAGCGTCGTGCGCTGCCAGACGCTGTTCGCCAGCTCGGGAGGCGCTTTTTCCGCGGCCCAGCCGCTGCCGTTCTTGCGGTACCAGTGCACGCCGGTTTTGCGGGAGACGCCGAGCCACTCGCCGCCGTCGGCTTTGAAGCGGATCCGCTCCGCGCCGATCGTCGCGCGCGTGAGCTCCCCTTCCGCGCGCTTCCCGTTCTCGTCGAGCTGGAAGTGGAAGCCTTTCGTGCTGCGGAACCACTGCATCGCACCGGCGTAGCTGGCGTCGACGTTCGGCGTCGCGGGCGTCGGCGTCATCGTCGCGGTGGCGGCTTGCGTTGCGGTCGCCGCCGGCTGCGCCGGAGCGGGCGCTTCTTTCTTCGAGCAGGCGACGAGCAGGGCAAGACCGACTGTGATGACGATGGACCGGCGCATCGGCGCCATTGTACCTTCGCGTCGTGACGCGTTCCGTACCGAAACCGCCGCCAGGCGATCGTCCGTTGAAAACTCTCGAGCGCGTGCTGTCGAAAGCGGGCGTCGGCTCGCGCACCGAAGCACGGAAGTGGGTGGCCGAGGGACGCGTGCGCGTGAACGGCAAGGTGGTGCGCGATCCCGACCACTGGGTCGACCTCGAGCGCGACCGCATCGACTTCGACCGCAAGCCGCTGGAGAAAGCCGCGGCGACCTACCTGCTGCTCTACAAGCCGACCGGCTATCTGACGACGTACCGCGATCCGCAGGGACGCCCGACGATCTATGACCTCCTCCCCGACCGCGACCGTTATCTGTTTCCGGTGGGCCGCCTCGACCTCGACACGAGCGGTCTGCTGATCCTGACGAACGACACGCAGTTCGCCGAACGTCTGACGAACCCGGAGTACCACATCCCGAAGACGTACCGCGTGAAAGCCTCGCGTCACCTGACGGACGAGGAGCTGGCGCTGCTGCGCGAGGGGCTGGAGCTGCGCGACGGCATGACGCGCCCGGCCACCGTGTCGCGTGTGCGGGAGTCCGGCGGAAAGACGGTCTTCGAGATCACGATCACCGAGGGACGCAACCGCCAGGTGCGGAGGATGGTGGAGGCGCTGGACGCGAAGGTGCTGAAGCTGGTGCGCGTGGCCATCGGCAGCGTGCAGATCGGGGAGCTGCAGATGGGGAAAACGCGGGAACTGACCAGGGAAGAGTGGAAGGGGCTGGTGGGCAGATAGGAACGATGGGAAATGGGACCGATGGGACCGATAGGCCTGCGGACCCTGCGGCTTTTCGGGCTGTGGCGACAGGCTTGAAGGCATCCAGGGTCCGCCAGGCCTATCGGTCCTATAGGTCCTATCCGTCCTATTTCCTATCCGTCCTATCCGTCCTATTCTTCGGCCCCATGAAGCGCATTGCCCTTCTGCTTGCCCTGCTGACCGCCTGCGGCGGTGAACAACCTGCGGCGCCGCCACCCGAGCCGGCAAAACCGCAGCCGCCGACCGTGGCCGAGGCGCAGCAGCTGCTGGCCAACGCGCCGGAATTCGGCGAGTACGAGTTCACCAACGCCGCGTACTCCCTCCCCCTGACGCGCGGCGCGATGTCCGCCGAACAGCTGGCGGCCGCGGACCGGCTGAAGAAAGCGGGGTGGCTCGCCTTCGACGGCGACGGCAAGGTGCTCCTCACCGACAAAGCCAAGGCCGACCGCCGCTTCGTCACGCGTCCGAACGGGTTCGTCGACCTCGTCCCGCTGGCGAAGAAGGAGCTGGTAGCCGTGGAGAGCACCGGCCCCGATCCGGAGGGGGCGACGGTCACGTTCACCTGGAAGTGGATCGCGAACGAGCTCGGCGAGCTCGTGGCCGCGGAACGGTTTGCGCCGCCGCAGCGCGCCACCGCGACGCTCATCCCGAGCGGCGGCGGCTGGGCCGTGCTGCGCATCGTGAAGGCACAATAAACCTCGCGATCGTAGCGGTTTACGCGCGCTTCTGAGGCCGTGTCACGGCTCGGACACGGCTGAAGCGGCTTCGTCCCTGCCGAATGCCACTTCGTCACCGGAATCGGGTGATTCGACACATTTCGGTTCTTCCATAACTGGCCAAAGACCTACCCTGCGGCACCGGCCGCTTACCAGCCGACATCATCCAAATCGTTCCCGCGGAGGAAGCTCCGCGGTCTCTGCCGGAGGTCTGTCTTCATGATTCGCCGACTCTCTCTCTTGTTCCTTTCGATGCTGCTGCTCGTTCCCGCCGCGGCGATCGCGCAGACCTCCGCTCCGCCCGATCTGCCATGGTTCAAACGAACCATCACCATCCCCGCCGGCCAGACGCAGACCGTGCAGGACACGCTGGTCAAGTCGGCGTGCGATCCCGTCGGCACCCGATACCGAGTCGTCATCAGGAACGGCAACCCGGACGGCACCGGCATGGTCGCCACCGGTGTGGCCGAGATCGACGGCTACGACTACGACGCCGACGCCATGGCCGACGGCACGCAGCTCATCGACCAGGAGGCTTTCAACTTCACGGCGATGAACACGACGCGCATCGGCGGCACCGCACCGGCCAGCCACGACGCGGTCGTCACGATGGAGATCTGGCGCAAGCCGATCAGCGCCACGCTCCACTCGCAGACTTACACCTTCCCCCAGTCGGCCACGACGAAGCAGTTCACGGCCTCCTTCACGGGGATCAATCTCGAGAACGCCACCCTCGTGCTCACGCGCAAGGGCGGTCTGCAGGCCGCCGATCAGTTCAAGTTCGCGCTGAACGGCACGGCCTACGTCAAGACCAAGGCCGACTTCACCCTGACGCAGCAGACGCGCGTCTATTTCGTCAACCTGAAGGCGACGAACAGCATCGTCATCGACGCCACCGCCGCCTCCGAATCGTCGGAGGTGACGGTGCAGGTGTTCCGGCATGCGGCCGACACCGTCGCACCGGCCCTCTCCCTCACCGGCACGATTCCCACCGTCGTCACCAGCAGCAGCTACACCTTCAACGGCACCGTGACCGACGCGCGCGGCATCGCTTCGCTCACGCTGAACGGCGACGTCGTGACCGTCGGCGCGAACGGCGCCTTCAGCAAAGCCGTCACGCTGACGCACGGCGCGCCCAACACGTTCACCTTCCTCGCCTACGACTGCACCGGCAAGGGAACGAAGGTCGTCAAGACGATGACCTGGGACCGCGACGCTCCCGTCGTCGCGATCCGGCAGCCGGCGCCGAACGCCTTCACCAAAACGCAGTTCGCGGTCGACGGCACCACCACCGACGACGGCGGCGGCCAGCCGGCCGTGACGGTCAACGGTCAGCTCGCGGAGTACGAGGACGCGACGAACTGGCGCGCGGTCATCAACATCACGCCAACGCCGGAAGGGCCGAGAAGCGTCACCGTCATCGCCACCGACGCGAAGGGGCGCGCGACGACCATCGCGATTCCGGTCATTCTCGATGCGACCAAGCCGGCGATCACCGCGACGTTCGACCCGCCGGCGACGCCCGAGGGGTGGAGTCCGGTCGGTGCGACGGTGACGTTCACCTGCAACGACGCCAACGGCATTCAGCTCTGCATGCCCTTCCAGCCGCATGAGGTGCAAGAGGGGCGATACAGCGTCCAGGCGATGGCCACCGACAAGGCCGGGAACCTGACGACGCTCAACCAGCAGATCAAGGGCGACGGCTTCGGCCCCGCCATCAATCTCACTGCCGTACCGCACACGAACCAGACCTCCCTCGTCATCAACGAAGGGATCTTCGAGGATCAATCCGGCCTCGCCAGCGTGACGTGCAACGGCCAGCCGGCGACGTTCACCGCCGACCAGTACACGTGCACCGTGGCGCTCACGGCGGGACCCAACACGGTCGTCGTCGTCGCGACCGACAAAGTCGGCAATCAGGAGACGGAGCAGTTCGAGATCCGTCTCGACCAGCAGGCGCCGGTGCTGACGCTCGTCGCACCGGTCGACGGCGCGCAGGCCGGCAGCAGCATTACCATCAGCGGCACCGCCACCGACGACTACGACGTCTTCCACATCAAGGCGAACGGCACGGTCATCGGCACTGGAAACGGAGAGTTCTCCGGCTCCATCCCCCTCTCGCCCGGCAGCAACACGATCACGGTCGTGGTGAACGACTACGCCGGCAACACCGTGACGAAGACCGTCACGGTGATGGCCGATGCCACGCCACCGACGATCACTGCGACACTCACGCCTCCTCCCGTGAACGGCTGGAACGGGAGCGGCGCCACCGTCACGTTCACCTGCACGGACGCGGACAGCGGCATCGCCATCTGCCCCGAGCCGGTGACGCTGACCGAGAGCGGCTTCCACCCCATCACCGGCAGCGCCACGGACAACGCGGGCAACAGCGCGAACACGTCGATCGTCGTCAGGGTCGATGCGGACGCTCCGCAGCTCACCATCAACAGTGTCCCCGCGGCCACGAAGCAGTCGCCGCTCACGATCACCGGCACGGCGTCGGACGCGCATTCCGGACTTGCTTCCGTCGACTGTGAAGGGGTCGCTGCCACGATCGACGGTTCGAGCTTCACCTGCACCGTCTCGCTCGAGGCGGGCAGCAATTTCTTCGTCATCACGGCGGCCGACAACGCCGGCAACCGCGCCGTCGAGACCGCCATCGTGGTCCTCGACGCGCAGCCGCCGGTCATCACCGTCGCCCAGCCGGCGGATGGATCGACCGTCAACACCGCGACGGTGCACATCACCGGCACGGTCACGGATGACGATCAGCTCACCACCGTCCGTGTCGGCGGCGTCAGCGTGACGCCGGTGAACGGGCAGTTCGAGCGGACCATCAGCCTGACGCAGGGTGCCAACACGATCCTCATCGAAGCCACCGACCGGGCGGGCAACAGCGGTTCCACCGTCGTCCACGTCACCCGCTACATCGTGCCGACCATCTCCATCACCTCGCCGCGCGACCTCATCGTGCTGCGCGACACGACGACGACCGTCACGGGCGTCGTCAGCGATCCCACCTCCACCGTGGACGTCAACGGCGTCGCCGCCTCCGTCAGCGGTTCCGGCAGCTACACCGCCACCGGTGTGGCGCTGCAGCAGGGACGCACGGTCATCACCGCCAACGCCACCTCCCCTTCCGGCGGCACCGCCACGACGAGCATCAACGTCTACCGCGACTCGATCCCGCCGCGCCTGCAGGTCTACTCGCCCGAGGATGGAGCGACGGTTTACTCCTCACCCATCTCGATTTCCGGCATGGTCGACGACATCGTCGTCGGCACGATCAACTCGCAGCAGATGCGGGTGACGGTCAACGGACAGCAGGCCACGGTCTCGAACCGCGCCTGGCTGCGGAGCAACGTCGCTCTCGCCGCCGGTCCGAACACGCTTCTCATCACCGCCACGGATGAAGGCGGCAACTCCACGACCGTCTCGTACACCGTGACGCTGGTGGTCGCGCCGCCGAAGCCGCGCCTCGAGATCGTCTCCGGCAACTCCCAGACGGCGACGATCGGCACGCTGCTGCCGGCGCCGCTCGTCGTGCGCGCCCTCAACTCCGACGGCTCGCCGGTGACGAACGCGCCGCTCACCTTCTCCATCATCGACAACGACGGCCTGCTGACGAGCGGCGATACGACCGCACGCGCGGTCAACGTCACGACTGACGCGCAGGGCCAGGCTTCGGTGCGCTGGACCGTCGGCAACCGCGCGGGCGCGGGCAACAACCGCCTCTCGGTCAGCGGCGGCGCCACCTTCGCCGCGCCGCTCGAGGCTTCGGCTGCCGGCACCATGGCCCCGCCGGCGCTCCTCGTGGTCGACACCGGCAACAACCAGTACGGCATCGCCGCCGACGCGCTGCCGCGGCCGCTCGTCGCCATCGCGGTCGACGCCGGCAACAACCGCCTCGCCAACATCCCCGTCACCTTCACCGTCAGCAAAGGAGGCGGCAGCTTCAACGGCCAGTCCTCGATCACCGTGCAGACCGACAGCGACGGCCGCGCCGTCGTCCGTCCGACGCTCGGTCCCGACGCGGGAGACGACAACAACACCTTCACGGCCACGACCACAGGCGTCACGCAGACGGCGACGTTCAATGCCTCCGGCCGGTTTGCCAAACCGGCCGCCGCAACGAGCGTCACCGGCGTCGTGCTCGACAACACCACCGTCCCGCTGACCGGCGTCACCGTGCGCATCGACGGCACCAGCCTCACGACGCAGACCAACGCGCAGGGACAGTTCACGCTGACCAACGTGCCGGTCGGCTACGTGAAGCTGTTCATCGACGGCAGCACGGCGCAGCGCCCCGGCACCTGGCCGACGCTCGAGTTCGCGCTCTACACGCTCCCCGGCGTGGCCAACGACGTCGGGATGCCGATCTACCTCGTCGAGATCGACAACACGCATTCGCTGTTCGTCGACGACACCACCGGCGGCACGCTGACGCTGCCGGAGCTTCCGGGCTTCGCGCTGAAGGTGGCGCCGGGCTCCGCGACGTTCCCCGGCGGCGGCCGCACCGGCCACGTCTCCGTGACCCTCGTCCACGCCGACCGCATGCCGATGGCGCCGGGCTTCGGCCAGCAGCCGAAGTTCATCGTCACGATCCAGCCGGCGGGCACCCACTTCGATCCGCCGGCGCAGCTCACGCTGCCCAACACCGACGGCCTCAAGCCGGGTGAAGTGACCGAGATGTACTCCTTCGATCACGACCTCGGGCAGTTCGTGGCCATCGGCACCGCCAGCGTCAGCAAAGACGGCGCGACGATCACCTCCGATCCGGGCGTCGGCATCATCAAAGGCGGCTGGCACTGCGGCGGGAACCCGTCCGCCGGAGGCACGGGCGCGCATTGCAACGACTGCTTGAAGTGCGAGAACAACATCTGCGTCCCCGATACGGCCATGAACGATCAGTTGTGTGGCGACTTCGCCTGCCACAAGTGCGTGAACGGCGCGTGTAACGGTTACTCCGACCCAGCCGTGCCGCTCGACATGTCGAAAGCACGCAAGGTACAGGTACCGGCACCGGCAGGCTTCCTCCCGGCCACGTGGTACGGCAGATGTGCCCCGGTGGACATGAAAGCCGTCGTCGAAGCTCGCTGCGACAACGGCAACTGGAAGGCTGTCGTGACGGATCTGCAGGGCCAGTATTCGATCGTCTGGCGTCTGTTCTCCGGACAAGCCGAGATCACGACCGGTAGCACGACCGCGACGAATTACTGCGATCAGGCAAGACAGCTCGCCGATCTCGGAATGAGCGCGCCGCACACGTGGTACGTGCTGTCGGCCGTCGAAGCCCATGAAAAGGTTCACGAGACGCGGCTCGAGCCCGCACTGCAGGCGGTCCTTCCACAGATCAAAACCCTCTTCGACGCGATTACGCTCCCCATTCTGAAAGGCGAAACGGATGCACAGGGAACGGCGCGTATTCGCGCGCTGCCACAGACGCAGACGGCCCTCACTCAGGCGTTCGCGTTATGGGAAGCCGAGTACAACCGCAGGATTCTCAACGATCACACGACCGGCGGCCCGACCGACTCGGCGGAAAGTGCGATCACCGCGCCGCTGAGAACGCAGATCTGCACCACGGCGGTCACGAACACCTGGCCCGCATGCGCCCCGGCGCCGCCAACGACCTGCCCGTGAGCCATGATTTCAGGAGATCTCCCATGAGAAACGTTTACGCAACCGTCGTTACACTGTCGCTCCTGACGTTCGCACCGTTTCAGATGAGCGGTGCGGAAGCGCCGCAATCGAGGCCCGTGAAGAAGCCACTGTCACCCATTGCAAGCACTGCCGCATCGAGCGCAATCTACGTTTACGTCGAGATCCTGCAGGAGCAGCCCGTGGAGAACGGACTGCGAGCCGACGTGGTCTTCGTCAACCGGTCCGACGAGCCGGTCACGATCGCAGATCCTGTCTACTTCACGACACTGACGATCGTGGACGCGGACGGAACGGTACTGACGTACCCGAATCCGGCGGCCCACGAGCTCCAGGCCAAAGGTGAGCGCCCCGCGCGCGTCATCACGATCGCACCGCGTCAGGATCATCGCCTTACGGTCGTCGTCACCGAGGTCTATCCGCCTCAGAAGACGGCGGTCACGCGCGATGGAGCGATCTCGGCCCGAGGTGAAGCACGGGAGCCGGTGCGGATCATGCCCGGTAAATATCGCGTCGCCGCGATGACCGCGCTCACTTCGCCTGAAAATCTCGACCAGGACCAGGCGATCCATCTCCGCTCGGAAGCAATGCTGGTCCTCCTCGACGGAGGTGCCCAGTGAAACGATCTCTCTTCCTCCTTCTCCTGCTGCTGCTCCTTCTGCCTGCTGCGCTCCACGCGCAGCAGGCCACGCCGAAGCTCGACGAGAACTGCGTCGTCACCGTGCTCAATCGCGTTGCCCGCGTGAAGAGCGACGGCTCGTGGGTCCTGCCGAACATCCCGACGAACAGCGGGAGCGTTCGTGCGCGCGCCACGTGCCAGAAGGACGGCGTCACCTACTTCGGCCAGTCCGACTTCTTCACGGTCCCGCCGTTCGGCGTGATCGACAAGGTCACGATCCACTTCGACGCACCGAAGCCGGTGCCGGGCAAGCTCGCCTTCGACCCGCCGGCCGCCACGATCCTGCAGGTGAACGACACGCTGCAGCTCACGCCGCGCGTGACGTATGCGGACAACAGCGTTGCCGATGTGACGCTGCCCGCCACCGGCACCACCTACGTCATCAGCAACCCCGCGGTCGCGACGATCTCCGACTCCGGCCTCGTCACGGCGCTGGGTCCCGGTCCGGTCGTCGTCACCGCCACGAATGAAGGCACCCTCGCACTGCTCCGGCTCACCGTCTCCGGGTCGTCCGACAGCGACGGCGACGGCATGCCCGACCAGTGGGAGATCGACAACGGCCTCGATCCCAACCACCCCGCGGACGGCGCGCTCGACGCCGACGGCGACGGCCTGACCAACGCCGCCGAATACGGCCAGGGGACGAATCCCCGCCAGGTCGACAGCGACGGCGACGGCGTCACCGACGGCGTGGAAGTGCAGACCGGCACGAACCCGATCGATCCTTCCAGCTTCGATCTCGGCCGCGCGCTCAGCTCCATCGCCATCACCCCGGCCAACGTCGTCATGATGACGTCGCCCATCCGGACCGAGATCAGCCGGCAGTTGCAGGTCACCGGCACGCTGCTCGATGGCCGCACCATCAACCTCACGCAGGGCGCACGCGGCACCACCTACTCCTCGGACGACCTGTCCATCGCCTCCTTCGCTTCCGGCGACGGCCTCGTGCTCGCCGGCAACAACGGACGTACCACCGTCACCGCGCGCAACAACGGTTTCGCCGCGACCGTCACGGTCAACGTGCACGCGCTGACGCGCATCGCTCTCGCCTCCGTCCCGCTCGACAGCCAGGCCACCGGCGTCGCCCTCGCCGGCGACACCGCGTACGTCACCACCACCGGCGGCAAGCTGTACGTCATCGACGTGACGAAGCGTGGCGCGCCAGTCGTGAAGAACGCCTTCGCCACGGCAACCACCGCCAGGGACGTGACGGTACGTAACGGCATCGCCTATGTCGCCGTGGGCACGAGCGGCGTGGCCGTCGTCGACGTCTCGAATCCTGCCGCCCCCGTCCTCGTGACGACGTTCGACACACCGGGAGACGCGAACGACCTGTTCCTCAGCGGCAACTACCTGTACGTCGCCGATCGCACCGGCGGTCTGCGCGTGCTCTCCGTGGCCACCCCCGCTGCACCGCAGGCGGCCGGCAATGTGACGCTGCCCGCGGCTGCACTCGCCGTGTCCGTCTCCGGCAACACCGCGGTCGTGGTCGCCGGCGGCAAGGTCTACACCGTCGACGTGCAGAACCCCGCCGTCCCGCTGCAGCTCGGCAACGTCACCATGAGCGCTGCCGAGGATGTCGAAACCGTCGGCAACTTCGCGTACGTCGCGGCGTACACCAACGGCTTCCGCATCGTCGACATCACGCAGCCGGCCGTCCCCATCGCCGGTGCGTCGATCGTCAATCAGTTCTATCCGCACGACCTGGCGATTCACGACGGCTTCGCGTTCTTCGCCGACGAGCTGTTCGCCAACGCCATTCCGGTCGTCGACATCAAGACGCCGGCGACGCCGCTCTACCGCGCGGCACTCGACATGACGGCGTACGCCGATCCGAATGGCTACGCGATCAAGGCGGACGGCTACTACGCCTACCTTGGCGCCGGCAGCCAGTTCCTCATCGCGCAGCACACGATGGACAACGACGAGTACGGCATCGCGCCGTCGCTGCGCTTCGCCTTGCCGGTCACCGGCAGCGTCCTGGTCAGCGGCGCGCAGCAGCGCGTCACGCTCGAGATCTCGGACGACGTCGGCATCGCCAACGTCACCGCGACCATCAACGGCCAGCCGCTCCCGTCGCTGCTGATGCGGCCGCCGTACTCCGCGAACATCACGGTGCCGAACGTCCGCACGACGCTGATCGCCACCGCCACCGACTTTGCCGGCAACACGACGACGGCGCAGGCCACCTTCGACGTCTCGAGCGGCGATCCTGGTACGACCGTCACCGGCCGCGTGCTCCTCAAGAGCCTCCAGCCCGCCGGAGGCGCCGTCGTGAAGGTGTTCAATACGTGGCCTCACCTGCAGACGACGGCAGCAGCAGACGGTACCTATACCTTCCTGAACGTGCCGACCGTCCTGGGCGCCATACGCCTCGGCGCGACCTACCAGTCGGGTACCCAGGTGCTGGAGACCCATGCCGAGGTTCCGGGGGTCGCCGGCGGCACCACGACCGCCCCGGACCTGATCCTCTCCGGCGGCATCACGATCGCCATCTCCTCGCCTGCCGCCGGACAAACGGTGGTCACGGGTCAGGCGGTTCCGATCCGCATCGACGCTTCCAATGACCACAACGGCTGGGGACTCGGCTGGATTTATCTCTTCGCCAATGACGAGCAGGTCCAGCTCATCAACACCGGGAACCTGCCGTACATCGGCACCTACCTCGTGCCCAACGGCGTCACCTCGCTGACGCTCTTTGCACGGGCGACGGACGCCGTCCTGCCCGGCCACCTCGACTCCGCGCCGATCAGCTTCACCGTCATCCCCGATCCGCTGACGAACGTCGTCGGCCGCGTCCTCAAAGACGACGGCACGCCGGTCGCCGGCGCAACCGTCACGTCGACACCGCATGGCGGCGCGCTGCTCACCGCCGGCGATGCCGCACCGAAGGCCATCGGCAACCTCTCCACGACGACCGACGCCAACGGCGTGTTCCGCTTCGACAACGCGCCGACGATCGACGTCTACGAGCTCTACGCGAAGTACACCGCCGGCGAGATCACCTACCTCGGTACGGCGCCGGCCGTGACGCCGGTACCCGGCGGCACCACCACGATCCCCGACATCCTGCTCGGACCGGGACCGAAGATCACGGTGTCGCCGTCGATTCCGCTCGCCACCACGCTCGTGCACAACGAGCCGTTCTCCTTCACGATGAACGGCTCCGCCGATCCGGGCGACACACTCACCGAGGTCCTCGGCTTCGTCAACGGCGATCAGGAATGGTGGTTCGGCGGCGGCGAAAACCTGCCGTACACGATGCAGACGGTCATCCCCGAGGGCATCACCACGTACGTCCTCGAGATCGTCGCCACCGACTCGCGCGGCAACAAGGCGCGTGCGACGCTCAGCTACAACGTGACGCCGGATCCTGGCTCGACCCTCACCGGAACGGTCAAGACCTCGGACGGTACCCCGGTTGCCGGCGCACTCGTCACCGCACGCCGCACGCTCGGCGACAACGTCCTCGGCTGGCAGGGGCAGTTCCTCGGTCCTGTGGCCACCGTCGAGGCAACGACGGACGCGCAGGGCAACTACACACTCGCAGGCGTGTCCACCATCGTGGGCGACGTCATCCTGAAGGCGACGAAGGCTTCGGCCACCGGCGGCCTCACGGGTGAGTCGGGCACGGTGCACCCGGTGCGCAACGGCACCGCGGCGGTGCCCGACTTCACCATCGCCGAGCCCACCACGCTCATGTCGCAGATCCCGGTCGACCAGTTCTCCAACTGGACGGAGGTGCACGGCACGAAGATGGCGGTCGGCAACGCCGGCTCCATCCACTTCTTCGACCTCACCAATCCGGTGCGGCCGAAGCTCGGCGGCACGCTGGTCCTGTACGAATGGGAGTGGGTGAACGCGATCCGGTTCACCGCTGACGGCACCAAGGCCATCCTCGTGATGGACATCCCGGAGCTCGTCGTCGTCGACGTCACGAATCTCGAGACGCCGGCGATTCTCGGCCGGCTCGAGCTGGATAGCTGGGGCTATCCGACGGACGCCGTCATCAACGGTTCGATCGTCGCGATCGCGGCCGAGGAAGACGTGCTCCTCATCGACATCAGCAACCCCGCCGCGCCGGTGGAGGTTGGCCGCATCACGGTGCCGGAGAGAGACGCCGACTACCTCGCGCTATCGGGAAATCTCCTCATCGCTACTCAGTCGAACGCGGTCTGCATCATCGACATCACGAACCCGGCGCAGCCAGTGCTGGTCAAGCGTCTCCTGACGCCGATCCGCCTCGGCACTGTCGTCGCGGAAGGCACACGCGCCTGGCTCACCGGCGAGACCGAGCTGTACCTGCTCGACTTCACCGATCCGGCCAATCCGGTGCTCACGCCGAACGTCACGCCGCTCGCGCCGCTGAAGTCGTGGGTCGTCACGAAGTCGGGCAACCG
Organism: Thermoanaerobaculia bacterium; assembly: GCA_036380735.1. Lineage (GTDB taxonomy): Bacteria > Acidobacteriota > Thermoanaerobaculia > Gp7-AA8 > Gp7-AA8 > DASVEE01. The sequence goes on from DASVEE010000001.1 coordinate 57,204, forward strand.
GCTGCTCGTCGGCGGCGATCCGGGACCGGCCGAAGGGCGCGTCGCGATCGTCAGCCTCGCGAACCCGGCGGCACCCGCACACACCGGCAACATCCTGGCGCCTGAAATGGCCGCGTACCGGCCGGGCTGGATGAGCGCCACCGACAAGTGGCTCTCGATGACCAACTGGTACCGCCATGGCGATCCGCGCGCGCATCCCGAGGCGGGTTCGGTCATTCACATCCTGCGTATTCCGGAGCCCGCGCCTTGAACCGCCGCAAGCTCTTTCGCTCTCTCGCTGCTGCCGCCGCAACCGCGGCGGTAGCACCCTTTTCTCTGAAGGCGTCGACGACCACGTCGACGCCGCGTACCTCCCCTCTCAGCGGCACCTCGCGCGCGGAGCGTGTCTATCAGGCACGCCTCCGCGCGGCCGAGGCGGTTCGCACGCAGAGTGAGCCGGCGATGCCGGTGAACGGCGACGAGGAGCGCTACCCGCTGAAGTGGGGGCGCTACTCGAAGGGCCTGCCGCACGACGCTCTGGGCAACCCCGACGCGCCGTCGTACAAGGCGTACCTCGAGGCGGTGCTCGACCCCGAGCACGAGCGCCTCGAGCGCATTCCCCTCGGCGGCTACCTCAAGCTGGCCAATCCGCAGGCGGCGCATTCGATCGATCTGGTCGGACCCGACTCGTCGCAGCTCGCCATGCCCGCTCCGCCTGCCTTTGCCTCGGCGTGGCAGGCGGCCGAGTTGACGGAGCTCTACTGGCACGCCGCACTGCGCGACGTGCCGTTCGCCGCCTACGACACGGATCCGCTGGTGGCCCGCGCTTGTACGGAGTTGAACAAGCTCTCCGACTATCGCGGACCGAAGGCCGTCACGCCGGCGACGCTCTTCCGCGGCAACTCCGTGGCGGCGCGGCGGGGGCCGTACGTCTCGCAGTTCCTCGTCCGCGACGTCGCCATGGCGCCGATCCGCGTGCAGCAGAAGATCCGCACTGCCACTCCGGGTCACGACTGGATGACCGAGCCGTCCGACTGGCTCAACATCCAGAACGGGCAGCTCGCACCGGTGCCGGACTTCGACAAGACGCCGCGCTACACGCGCAGCGGGCGCGATCTCTCGGAGTACATGCACCGCGACTTCACCTATCAGGTCGGCATGTGCGCCACCGCGCAGCTCTTCAAGATGAGCGCACCGCTCGACGGCGGTGTGCCCTACCAGTACTCGATCACGCAGGGCGGCTTCGTCACGTTCGGCGCGTCCGACATCTTTCACCTCGTGGCGACGGTGGCGAACCTCTCCCTGAAGGCCGCGTGGTACCAGAAGTGGCTCGTGCACCGGCACGCGCGCCCGGAGGAGCTCGGAGGCCGCGTGCATTTCGCGAAGACGAAGAAGGAACGCTCGCCGTTGCATCGCGAGATCCTCGAGGCAGACGTGCTCGGCCTGATCCACGACAAGCACAAGTCGTTTCTGCTGCCGCAGGCGCATCCGCAGGGATCGCCGGCGCATCCCGCGTATCCGTCCGGCCATGCGGTGATCGCCGGCGCGTGCGCCACGGTGCTGAAGGCGTGCTTCGCCGAGTCGTGGGTCCTGCCCGGCTGCGTGACCCCATCGCCCGACGGCCTGACGCTGCAGCCCTATAAGAACGAGGAGCTGACCGTCGGCGGAGAGCTGGACAAGATGGCGGAGAACGTGGCCTTCGGCCGCAACTTCGCCGGCGTCCACTGGCGCTTCGACGCCATCGAAGGACTCCTCCTCGGCGAAGCCTACGCCATCCGCTATCTCCAGGAGCTGAAACTGATGTCGCCGGAGGTGTTCACCGGCTTCAGCCTGACCCGCTTCGACGGCAAACGGGTCACGGTGTAGCCGGGCGGGGGAACGATAGGACCTATAGGACGAATGGGACGGATAGGACGGATCCACGACGCGCACGCCGGAGAATGCCTTTCCCGGCGCACCGCGAAGCTGCCATCGCGGCGGGCGCGATCCCACTAGCCCCGGGCTTCGCCCGGGGACGCGCGACTGCAGCAGCCCTTGGGGGCAGACCTTCTTTCTTTGGCGCGCCGCCACGTGCCGCAGAACAAAGGTCTGACCCCATCGCCTGGCGGCACCGATCTGTCCGAGCGGCAGATCTTTCTGCCTGCCGAGGGCAGCGATCTCCTCGCTGAGGGCAGCGATGCCGTGACTCGACATGACTTTTCTCCTCGCTGAGGGGACGTTTCCCCTCGCTGAGGGCAGCGATCCCGTGATTCGACGTGACTTTTCTCCTCGTCGAGGGCAGCGATCTCCTCGCCGAGGGCAGCGATCCCTCAGGTCGACGGGACATTTTTGTCTGCCGAGGGCAAATGTGCCTTCGATCCAGGGGAAACGTCCCCTCAATGAGGAGAAACGTCCCCTCAGCGAGGAAAAAGGTCACGTCGATCCACCGGAAAGGTCCCCTCAACGAGGGGAAACGTCCCGTCAATGGAGGGGATCGCTGCCCTCGACGGAGGGAAACGTCCCCTCGCCGGAGGGCAAGGTCCCTTCGCTGAACAGATCGAAACCATTGGGGTCAGACCTTCTCTCGTTGGCCGGGCCGAACGACGCAGACGAAAGGCCTGACCCCAAGGCCTGACCCCAAGGCCTTCTCCCACAGACGAAAGGCCTGACCCCAAAGTCCCATTCGTCCCATCTGTCCTATTCGTCCTATTCGTCCCATCGGCGCTCCGCAGCACCACCCAACCAACAGCAATCAAATGACTTAGCACTGCCACCGCCCTCCCCGGCACCACCGCCCGTAGAACGCAGACGGCTTCGTCCCTGCCGAATGAGGCTTCGTCACGTCAACGGACAGGTTCGGCACATTTCGGTTCTTCCGTAAGTGCGTGGTCGCCTACTCTGCCGTCACCGGCCGCAATCCAGCCGAAATCGTCCCACGCCGTCGCGGGGGAGACCCCGCGCGTCTCTGCCGGAGGTCTGTCCCGATGATTCGTCGACTTGCTCTCGTGTTGTTCCTCGCCGTGCTGGCGATCGTGCCGGCAGCGGTGGCCCAGACCGCGACCGTCCCCGACGTCCCGCTCTTCACCCGAACCCTCAACGTCGCGGCCGGAGCGCAGGCCTTCTTCGAGGCGCCGCTCACGGTCAGCTCGAGCTGCGACGTGCCGGGAACGCGCTACCTCATCGTCATCCGGAACGGCAACGCCGACGGGACTGGGAAGGTGGCGGACGGTTACGCCGGGATCAATCAAATCGCCTACGCCGGGACGGAGCTCCAGCAGGGAGCCGCGACCGTCACGTTCGAGACGACCGTCGAGACGCAGAACGTTCTCGAAGGCGGCGCCTACGCGCCGGCCAACGCCGCGGCGGTCATGACGGTGGAGCTCTGGCGCCTGCCAGCCACCGCCACGCTGCACTCGCAGACCTACAGCTTCCCGAAATCGACGGTGAACAAGCAGTTCACCGCCTCGTTCGCCGCCACGAACCTCGCGGACCGGGCGACGATGCTCGTCACGCGCACCGGGGGGATGCAGGCGTCGGATCAACTCTCGATCAAGATCAACGGCAGGCTGTACGCCGACTTGACGATGTTCTCCGCGTCGCCCGGCACGATCACGTCGTGGCTGCAGGTGCCCCTGCTGGCCACGAACACGCTGACGCTCGACGGCATCGCCGCTTCGGCCGCGTCCACCGTCGCAGTGAAGATCATCCAGAACGGCACCGACACGGTGAAGCCAGCCATCACCTTCACCGGCACCGTCCCGGCCGTTCTCGGCGCGACGAGCTACACCTTCACCGGCACCGTCACCGACACCACCGGCATCAGCTCCCTCACGCTCGACGGGCAGGCGGTCACGGTTGCGGCGAACGGCACGTTCAGCAAAGCCGTCACGCTGACGCACGGCGCGCCGAACAACTTCACCTTCATCGCCTACGACTGCTCCGGCAAGGGGACGAAGGTCGTCAAGACGATCGTCTACGACCGCGACGCACCCGCCGTCACGGTGACGAGTCCGAAGGCGAACGCGTTGACCCGGACGGCGCTCGCGGTCGACGGTACAGGTTCGGACGATAGCGGCACGCGGCCCGTCGTGAAGGTCGACGGCACGACCGCGACGTGGGATGGCTCGACCTGGCGCGCCGTCATCAATCTTGCGGCGACGCCGGAAGGCCCGAGGAACCTCACCGTCGTCGCCACGGATGCGTTCGGGCGTACGACGACCGTGCTGCATCCGGTCATCGTCGATGCGACGCTGCCGGCGCTCACCGCCACGTTCAACCCGGCGGCGACACCGGAGGGGTGGAGCCCCGTCGGCGCGACCGTCACGTTCAACTGCAACGACGCCAACGGCATCCAGCTCTGCATCCCCATGGAGCCCACCATCGTCCAGATGGGACGGTACAGCGTGCAGGGGACGGCCATCGACAAGGCCGGGAACATGGCCACCCTCACCCAGCAGATCAAAGGTGACGGCTGGGCCCCGGCGATCAATCTCACCGCCATCGCGCATACGAACCAGGCCTCCCTCACCATCAACGAAGGCATCTTCGAGGATCAATCAGGCCTCGCCAGCGTCACGTGCAACGGCCTCCCGGCGACGTTCACCGCCGATCAGTACACCTGCACCGTCGCGCTCACGGCCGGTCTCAATACCGTCCGCGTCGTCGCCGTCGACAAAGTCGGCAACCAGGAGTCGGAGCAGTTCGAGGTCCGGCTCGACCAGCAGGCGCCGCTGCTCACGATCGACGCACCCCTCGACGGCGCGCAGGTCAGCGGCAGCGAAGTCACCGTGAGCGGCACCGCCACCGACGACTACGAGATCTTCCACATCAAGGTGAACGGCACGATCGTCGGCCACGCAAACGGCCCCTTCACCACCACCGTGCCGCTGACCGCCGGCAGCAACACCATCACCGTCGAAGCGAACGACCACGCCGGGAACCTCACCACGAAAACGGTGACGGTGGCGCGCGAGACGACGCCGCCCACGATCACCGCCACGCTCACCCCCGCGCCGAATACGGCCGGCTGGAACAAGGGGCCGGTCACGCTGACCTTCGACTGCGCCGATGCGAGCGGCATCGCGACGTGCAATGAGCCCGTCACCACGTCGACGGAAGGCGAGCATCAGGTCACCGCCACCGCCACCGACAACGCGGGCAACGTGGGGACGGCGACGTTCACGGTGCGCATCGACACGCAAGGGCCTGCCGTAGCGGCGTCGCCCGACCGGCCGATCTCCACCGAGGGCTGGGCCGCGGGCGACGTCGGCTTCGACTTCGTCTGCCTCGACGGCGCAAGCGGTGTCGCGACGTGCCCGCCACCGGTCGTGCTCCTCGCATCCAACGGGCAGCAGACCGTGACCGGCACCGCTGTCGACCAGGCGGGCAACAGCGGCACGGCTGATGTGCGGACGGTGAAATTCGACACGGTTCCGCCGCTCGTGCAGCTCGCGCCGGTGCCGGCGACAACGGGCCAGTTCACCATCACTGTCAATGGAACGGTGCAGGAACCGCTCTCCGGACTGGAGTGGGTGACCTGCGATAACACGCCCGTGGCGGTGACCGCGGGCGACTTCCAATGCACCGTCTCGCTGGGATCCGGCACGAACACCATCACGGTCGTGGCAAGGGACCGGGCGGCGAACCGGTCGACGGTCACCGTCAACGTCACGGTCGACGAGACCGCTCCCACGATCGCCATCCTCTCGCCGGACCACGGCTTCACGACGAGTGACGCGACGATCCGGGTCAGCGGCCAGGTAACCGACGGCGATTCAGTGACGTCGCTGACGGTTGCAGGAGTCGCCGTTTCCCCGGCTGCCGCGTTCGCGACCGACGTGGCGCTCGCGGACGGCATCAACGACATCGCCATCGTTGCCACTGACGCCGCCGGCAACAGCGCCACGAAGACACTTCGCGTCACCCGCTTCGCCATTCCGAAGGTGGCAATCGCCACGCCGGTCGATCTCGACGTCGTCCGCGACGCGGTCACGACCGTCACCGGCACCGTCAACGATCCGAACGCCACCGTCACCGTCAACGACGTCCCCGCGACGATCTCCAACGGCACCTTCAGCGCGAGCGGCATTCCGCTGGCGCAGGGGCGCACCGTGGTCACGGCCATCGCCACCAACACCCTCGGCCGCGTCGCCACCGCCAGCATCAACATCTATCGCGACTCCATCCCGCCGCGGCTGATCATCAACTCGCCGGAGGACGGCGCCACGGTCTACAGCTCCCCGATCTCGATCAGCGGCACGGTCGACGACATCGTCGTCGGCACCATCAACGCGAACCAGATGCGGGTCACGGTGAATGGGCAGCCGGCGCAGGTATCCAATCGTGCGTTCTTCTATCCCGAAGTGCCGCTCGCGCAGGGACTGAACACGATCCTCATTGCCGCAATCGACGAGGGCGGGAACCAGACGACCCTCTCCTATCGCGTCACGCTGGCCACGCCGGCGACCCCGCGCCTCGAGCTCGTCTCGGGTGACGGCCAGAAGGCAGCGATCGGAAGCCGGCTCGCCGCACCGGTCGTCGTGCAGGCGCTCTCGCCTGCCGGCACTCCGTTGGCCGCGGCCTCACTCACCTTCGAGATCGTCGAGAACGACGGCACACTGCACAACGGCTCCGCTTCGGCACGGAAGCTCTCCGTCACGACCGGCGCCGACGGACGCGCCGGGATTCAGTGGACCCTCGGCATGCGCGCCGGAGCGGGCAACAACCGGCTGCGCGTCTCCGGCGCCGGGTACGCCGCTCCCATCGAAGCTGCCGCCGTTGCGACTGCCGCCGTCCCGGCGCTCATCGTCGTCGACTCCGGCAACGACCAGTTCGCAATCACCGGAGACGCGCTGCCACGACCGCTCGTGGCGGTCGTGGTCGACGCGGGCAACAACCGGCTGAGCAACGTGCCGGTCACGTTCACGGCGGCGGCAGGCGGCGGCACGTTCGACGGACAGCCGTCGGTCACCGTGAGCACCGATTCCGACGGACGCGCCATCGTCACGCCGTCCACCGGTCCGGAGGCTGGGCAGGACAACAATGTCTACAACGCGGGGGTGAGCGGCCTGACGAAGGTGGCGACATTCCGCGCCTCCGGCAAGCTCCCGGGCCTGCCGGCGAACACGCGCATCGCCGGCGTCGTGCTCGACAACTCGCAGATTCCGATCGCCGGCGTCACGGTGCGCATCGACGGCACGCCCGTCGCCGTGCAGACCGACGCGCAGGGACAGTTCACGATTCAGCCGGCGCCGGTCGGCTACGTGAAGCTCTTCGTCGACGGCTCCACCGCGCAGCGCGCGGGCACGTGGCCGACGCTGGAGTATGCGATGTACACGCTCGCCGGCATCGAGAACGACGTCGGCATGCCGATCTATCTCCTGCCGATCGATACGGCGCGCGGCGTCTTCGTAGACGATACGACCGGCGGCACGCTGACGCTGCCGGAGCTGCCGGGCTTTGCACTGAAGGTGGCGCCCGGCTCGGTGACGTTCCCCGGCGGCGGCCGCACCGGCACCGTGTCGGCCACGCTCGTCCACGCGGACCGCATCCCGATGGCCCCCGGCTTCGGCCAGCAGCCCAAGTTCATCGTCACGATTCAGCCGGCCGGCGCGCACTTCGATCCGCCGGCGCAGCTCACTTTCCCCAATGTCGATGGCCTCCGTCCTTCGGAAGTCACCGAGATGTACTCCTTCGATCACGACCTCGGCCAATTCATCGCCATCGGCACGGCCACGGTCAGCGCCGACGGCACCACGCTCACCTCCGACCCGGGTGTCGGCATCATCAAGGGCGGCTGGCACTGCGGCGGCAATCCGGCAGCCTCCGGCACCTGCGACGGCGGCGGCGGTGGCTGCGAGTCGGACATCTACGGCTCGTGCGAGCATCCCAACAAGAAGCCGTGCAAGTCGTACGTCTGCGAGGGCGGCGAGTGCACCGAAGTCGACCGCTATCGGATGGAAGTGAAGTTCGTCAACCGTGACGACGCCTCGCGTGCCGACTGGGCTTTCCGCCAGACGCTCACCGAAGGAAGCCCGCTCTACGGCGGCTACGGCGGCGACACGACCACCGCCGACTGGGTCCGTTTCCAGGCAATCCAGACCGGCGGCGATCACACGGAGCCGAGCTACACGTGGACCGCGATCGGACCAGAGACGATCGACGGCCCCGCCGGTGAAGGCCCCGCCAGGCAGTGGGACATCGAAGGAATCATGTGGAAGCCGGGCCGGTACGAGGTGTCGTGCCGGATCACCTACGGCGAGGAGTGCGAAGAAACGATCAAGTGGACCGTGGAGATCGGCATCCGCACCAGCGAGTACATCGTTTACGGCGGCATCAAGCGCGAGGATGCGCCGGCGGGTCTCGCCGATACCTACCGCAACGCGTTTAACGAGTGCCCGCTCTTCTCCCTGACTCTGCTCAACGCCACTTTCGGATGGCCGAATGAGAACGAGCCCGACATGGCGGAGCCGTGGTCCGACATGCCTCACGACCAGCGCGTCTATTTTCTCTACCGGATCATCCAGGTGACTTCGGACGAGATCATCCACCCCGATCCGAACGGCACCCCTGACAACAACTATGGACTGAGCGGCGGACGGAACTTCCGGTTCCTGGCGCGCGCTCAGTACAAGTACCTCGTATCCGGCGGTACCTTCCGCGGCAACCCCACTCCCGTCGGTCCGATCCTCACACGCATCGGCGCGACGACCGCCCCCTGCGGCACGTCGTGGACCGGCATGAATATCCCCGGAGAGAACCCGCCCGGCAACGGCCGGCAGTACTTCCACAACGGGAAGTGGACCCTGCATCTCTTCACGCGCGCCAGTCTGATCGACCGTATCGGATACGAGCGGCTCACGCATCGCGAGCTGCCGTACGCCGGGGTCAGGCTGCGCTTCCGCGCCGATTCGCCGCGTCTGGCGACCGACTTCAACAATCCGAGCCGTGATTGGGAGATGAAGGACGAGGGGGACTTCTCGATGGTTCCGACCATCTCGTTCTACCGACGCTACTACACGCCCGGCGGCGGCTGGCAGCTCGAGCTCGTGCACCGCACGACGCAGCGCCTGCTCGACTTCACCGGCATCGGTCCCGTCACCCGCCAGCCGGCGTTCCTGCCGTAACCAAGGAGAGCCAAGAATGTTCGCCAGAATCAAGCTCCGCATCTTCATGCTCCTCCTCCTGCTTTTCACGGCGGGGGTTACCGAGGCACGGCTCGACGAGAACTGCGTCGTCACCATCCTCAATCGTGTCGCGCGCGTCAAACCCGATGGAAACTGGAGCATCCCGAACGTGCCGGCGAATGCCGGCCGGGTCCGCGCCCGGGCAACGTGTCAGCGAAGCGGCGTCACCACGACCGGTCAATCCGAGTACTTCCTCGTACCGGCGAATGGCCTGATCAACGCGATCCGCATCGTCTTCGACGATCCAAAGCCGGTCCCGGCCAGGATCGTCCTGACGGCTCCGGCGACGACCCTCGCCGTCGGTGATACCACCCAGCTCACCGCCACCGTCACGCTGCCGGACGGGACGTCGCAGGACGTTTCGAGCGCCATCGCCGGCACGAACTTCGTCAGCAGCAACACCGCGATCGCGACGGTCACGGACAACGGGCTCGTGACGGCCGCGGCTCCCGGCACCGTCATCATCAACGCCACGAACGAAGGGACTCTGGCGCTGGCGCGTCTCGTCGTCAGCGGATCGACCGACGCCGACGGCGACGGCATGCCCGACGAGTGGGAGACCGCCAACGGGCTCGATCCGGGGAACGCCGCCGATGCCGGCGCCGACGCCGACTCGGATGGCGTGACGAACCTCGCCGAGTACACCCAGGGGACGAATCCCCGCCAGGTCGACAGCGACGGCGACGGCGTCACCGACGGCGTCGAGCTGCAGACCGGCACGAGCCCCGTCGATCCGGCCAGCTTCAATCTGGCGGCCGCGGTGACCTCGATCTCCATCAACCCGGCGCGCGTCGTCATGACGCACACGCCGATCGCCGCGGAGGTCACACGGCAGTTGCAGGTCGCCGGCACGCTGCTCGACGGCCGCTCGATCGATCTGACCGCACGCGGCACGACGTACAGCTCGAGCAACCTCGGCGTCGTGACGTTCGGCTCCGCCAGTGGTCTCCTCATCGCCGGCAACAACGGCAGCGCCGTCGTAACGGCGAGCAACAGCGGCTCGAGCGCGACCACCGAGGTCACGGTCGTGACCCAGACGCGCGTGGCTGTCTCCTCGACGACCTTCGATGCGCAGATCACGGCGCTGCAGGTCATCGACAACCTCGCCTACGTCACGGCGGGAACGAAGCTGACGATCCTCGACCTCACACACCGAACCGCGCCGGCCGTACGCGGCACGCTCACCGTCGCGGCCACCACCGCCGACATCCGCGTGCAGAACGGTTACGCCTACATCGCCGCCGCGAACGAGGGGGTCGTCGTCGTCGACGTCCGAAACCCGGCCATGCCGGTGAAGGTGACGACGTTCGACACGCCGGGCAGCGCCGTCGATCTCGCCCTCTCCGGCACTTCGCTTTACGTTGCCGACAGTGCCGGCGGCCTGCGCATCGTCAACGTGACGACGCCGGCCTCGCCGCAGGCAAGCGGCAACGTGGCGCTGCCGTCGCCGGCGCGTGCCGTGTCGCTTTCCGGTTCGATCGCAACGGTGGTCGCCGGCACGTCGCTCTACACCGTCGACGTGCAGAACCCGGTGCTGCCGGTGATCGCCGGCAGCGTGGCCGTCGCCACGGCGCGCGAGGTGGAGGCTTCCGGCTCCTACGCGTACGTCGCCGCGTACACGGACGGCTTCTCCGTCGTCGACATCTCGCAGCCGGCCCTCCCTGCCGTGGTCGCGACCATCCCGTCGCAGTTCTATCCGCACGACCTGACGCTGCACAACAACTACGCCTTCTTCGCCGACGAGCTGTTCACGAACGCGATCCCCGTCGTGGACATCCAGACACCGGCGTCGCCGCAGTACCGAGCGGCGCTGAACCTCGCCTCGTTCGGCGATCCGAATGGCACGGCCATCGACGCCGACGGCACCTACGCCTACGTTGGCGCCGGCACCCTTTTCATGATCGCGCTGCATTCCGCCATCGTCGACGAGCTCGGCGTCGCCCCGACGGTGAGCTTCGTTGCGCCGGCTCCCGACACCATCCTCACCTCGAACTCGCAGCAGCGCATCACGCTGCAGATCGTGGACGACATCGCCGTCTCCTCGGTCATCGTGACGATGAACGGCGAGCGCGTGAGCCAGCTCGAACAGCCGCCGTACGCCGGCAACGTCTGGGTGCCGACCATCGCCGCCACGTTCGACGTCACGGCACTCGACTACGGCGGCAACAGCACCAGCGCGCGCCAGACCTACCGCGTCTCGACCGGCGATCTCGGCACCACGATCGCCGGCCGCGTGCTGCTGGAGACGCAGCAGCCTGCCGCCGGAGCACGGGTCACGCTGTCCGGCAACGGCCGCAACACGGTCACCGATGCTTCGGGCGCGTATCGGTTCGAGAACTCCGCCACGGTGGGTGGAAGCGTTCGCGTGACCGCGACCTACCAGTCCGGCACACAAATCATCAACAAGACTTCGTCCTCGGTACCGCCGGTGGGCGGCGGCACGACGGCGATTCCCGATCTCGTGCTCGGCCGCGGCCTCACCGTCGCGTTCTCCTCGACGCGCGCCGGAGAGACGGTGCTCGAAGGCGAACCGATTCCGATCCGCATCGAAGCCGCGAACGACAGCAATCCGCAGCGCGTCGCGCTCACCCTCTACGTCGACGGCACGCCGCAGACGCTCAACTACAACACCCTGCCGTACATCGGCACATTCAAGGCGCCGGCCGGCAAGTCCTCCATTTCGGTGCGGGCCCGCGCCATCGATACGGTGTCGAATGGCTACCTCGACTCCGCGCCGATCGCCTTCGGGGTCACGCCCGATCCGGGAACGATCGTGCTCGGCCGCGTGCTCGATGCCGACGGCAACCCGGTCGGTGGTGCGACGGTGAGCACCGACGCACCGAGTGGCGCCCTGCTGACGAGCGGTGACGGCGCCGTGGCCAAGGCGGTCTCCGGCCTCCAGACCGTCACGCTGGCCGACGGTACGTTCCGCTTCGACAATGCCCCCTCCGTCGACGTCTACAAGCTGTACGCGTCGAAGAGCGTGGGCGGAATCACGACGAGCGGCACGTCCACGGCCGTCACGCCGGTGCGCGGCGGCATCACGAACATCCCCGACATCCAGCTCGGCCGCGGACCGAAGCTCACGCTCACCAGTGCGGCCGACAACGACACCACCGTCGTCCACAACCAGGAGCTGTCCTTCACCATCGCCGGCGCTCCCGATCCTGGGACGACGTTCACGACCGTCACGCTCAACATCAACGGCGTCGGCTACTACATCGGCACTTTCCTGCCACAGACCGTGCAGTTCACCGTACCGGCGACCGGCACCACGTACACGGCGGAGGCCGTGGCGACCGACAGCCGCGGCAACGTCGTTCGTGTGCCGCGGAGCTGGGACGTCATCGCCGATCCATTCACTACGCTCACCGGCACGGTGAAGACGGCCGATGGCAATCCGGTCGCTGGCGCGCTCGTCACCGTCCGTCGTTCGGTCGGCGAAAACCTCCTTTCGTTCCAGGGTGAGTACGTCGGTCCGCTCGCCACACTCCAGGCCACCACCGACGCGGAGGGCAAGTACACCTTCACCGGCGTCACGACCGCCGTCGGCGACTACGTCGTGAAAGCGACGAAGGCGTCGGCGTCCGGCGGCATCATGGGTGAGTCCGCCGCGATGCACCCGGTCCGCGGCGGCATCACCGCCGTTCCGGACCTCACCATCGCCGAGCCCACCGGCCTCGTGGCGGAGATCCCCGTCGACACCTTCTCCAACTGGACCGAGATCCAGGGCCACAAGATGGCCATCGGCAACGGCGGCGCCGTCCACTTCGTCGACCTCACCAATCCGGTGCGGCCGAAGATCGGCGGCACGCTCATCCTCGCAGAATGGGAGTGGGTGAACGTGATCCGGTTCACCGCCGACGGCAACCGCGCCGTCGTGCTGATGGACACCCCGGAGCTCGTCATGGTCGACGTCACGAACCTCGATACGCCGACCATCCTCGGCAGGCTCGAACTGGGCTGGGACTGGCCGACGGACGCCGTCATCACCGGCTCGATCGTCGCGATCGCCGTCGAGGAAGATGTGGTTCTCGTCGACATCAGCGACCCCGCCCTTCCGGTGGAGGTCGGCCGGCTCACACTCACGCGCGACGCCGACTACCTGGCCCTGTCGGGGAACCTCCTGATCGTCACCCAGGACGACGCCGTCGTTCTCATCGACATCACGAATCCCGCACAACCGGTGCTGGTCAAGCGTCTTCCGACGCCGATCCGCCTCAACCGGGTCGTGGCGGAAGGCACGCGCGCCTGGCTGACCGGTGCGACCGAGCTGTACCTGCTCGACTTCACCGATCCCGCCAATCCCGTCCTGACGCCGAACGTCACACCGCTCGCGCCTCTGAAGACGTGGCTCCTCGCGAAGTCGGGCAACCGGCTGTTCGTCGCCGGCGATACGGGACCGGCCGAGGGGCGCGTCGCGATCGTCAGCCTCGCCAACCCGGCGGCCCCGACGCACGCCGGCAACATCCTCGCGCCGGCCATGGCCCCGTACCGGCCGGGCTGGATGAGTGGCACCGACAAGTTGCTGGTGCTGACGAGCTGGTGGCGACGCGACGATCCACGGCGCCATCCGGACGCGGGCTCGGTCATCCACATCCTGCGCATCCCGGAGCCCGCGCCATGAACCGCCGCAACCTCTTTCGTGCTCTTGCTGCTGCCGCCGCCACCGCGGCGGTAGCACCGTTCGCTCTGAAGGCGTCGACGACCACGTCGACGCCGCGTACCTCTCCCCTCGCCGGCGGCGCCTCGCGAGCGGAGCGTGTCTACCAGGCACGCCTCCGCGCGGCCGAAGCCATTCGCGCACAAAGCGAACCGGTGATGCCGCTGAACGGCGACGAGGCGCGCTACCCGCAGAAGTGGGGGCGCTACTCGAAGGGCCTGCCGCATGACGCCCTGGGCAACCCCGATGCGCCGTCGTACAAGGCGTATCTCGAAGCGCTGGCCGATCCGGAGCACGAGCGCTTCGAGCGTATCCCCCTCGGCGGCTATCTCAAGCTGGCCAATCCGCAGGCGGCGCACGCGATCGATCTCATCGGTCCCGACTCATCCCAGCTCGCGCTTCCGGTGCCGCCGGCCTTCGCCTCCGCGTGGCAGGCGGCCGAGCTGACGGAGCTCTACTGGCACGCGGCGCTCCGCGACGTGCCGTTCCGCGCGTACGACAGCGATCCGCTGGTGTCGCGCGCCTGCGCGGAGCTCAACAAGCTCTCCGACTACCGCGGCCCCAAAGCCGTCACGCCCGCAACGCTCTTCCGCGGCGACTCCGCGGCCGCGCGGCGTGGCCCGTACGTCTCACAGTTCCTCGTCCGCGACGTCGCGATGGCGCCGATCCGCGTACAGCAGAAGATCCGCACTGCCGCGCCGGGCCACGACTGGATGACCGAGCCCGCCGACTGGCTCAACATCCAGAACGGGCAGCTCGCACCGGTGCCCGATTTCGACAAGACGCCGCGGTACGCCCGCAGCGGCCGCGACCTGTCGGAGTACATGCACCGCGACTTCACCTACCAGGTCGGCATGTGCGCCACCGCGCAGCTCTTCAAGATGAGCGCACCGCTCGACGGTGGCGTGCCGTACCAGCACTCCATCACCCAGGGTGGCTTCGTCACCTTCGGCGCGTCGGACGTGTTCCACCTCGTGGCGACGATCGCGAACCTCTCGCTCAAGGCGGCGTGGTACCAGAAGTGGCTCGTGCACCGGCACGCGCGTCCGGAGGAGCTGGGAGGCCGCGTGCATTTCGCGAAAGCGAAGAAGGAACGCTCGCCGCTCCATCGGGACATCCTCGACGCCGAGGTCCTCGGCGTGATCCACGACAAACACAAGTCGTATCTGCTGCCGCAGGCGTATCCGCAGGGCGCGCCGGCGCACCCCGCCTATCCGTCGGGCCACGCCGTGATCGCCGGCGCCTGCGCGACCGTGCTGAAAGCGTGCTTCACCGAATCGTGGGTGATGCCCGGCTGCGTGACGCCGGCGCCGGACGGGCTGACGCTCGAGCCCTACAAAAGGGAAGAGCTGACGATCGGCGGTGAGCTCGACAAGATGGCGGAGAACGTCGCCTTCGGCCGCAACTTCGCCGGCGTCCACTGGCGCTTCGACGCCGTCGAAGGCCTGAACCTCGGCGAAGCCTTCGCCATCCGTTACCTCCAGGAGCTGAAACTGATGTCGCCGGAAATCTTCACCGGATTCAGCCTGACGAAGTTCGACGGGAAACGGGTGACGGTGTAGCGGGGCGTGGAACGATAGGACGAATAGGACGAATGGGACCTATAGGACCGAAGCAGTCGTCCTATAGGTCCCACGGGTTCTATTGAAGAATCGCCGCGACCGCGCTTTCCCATTCGCGCATCCAGCCGTCGAACTGCTCCTGGGTGCGTGACTCGACTTGTGCGGCGCCGCCTTCGCTGGTGGCGACGAACGTGTAGCGGACGCGGACCTCGGTTTCCTCCGGGCCTGCGGCGTCACAGGCCACGCTCACCGTCACCGCCATCAGGCCCACGTCGACGCGATGGTAGCGCACGCGATGCGACTCGCGATCGAGCTTGGCCACGAACCAGATCGTTTCCTGACCGTCGCGGAGCGTGCGGAAGACCAGCTCCTCTTCCCAGTCCGATGCAGGGGTGTAGAGGATCTCCGGCTTCCAATCCGGCGCCCACAACTCTTCGCCGCGCGGCGAGAACAACGGAAAGGCGCGCTCGACGGGCTGCGCGACACGGAACCTGCCTTCGAGAACTTTGACCAACATCGTTTCCTCCTGAAAAGCAAAAGCCCGCGCGGTCGGCGCGGGCTCGCATCAAAAAAAATAAACCCGCGACGGACTGTCGCGGGCTCACGGGAGGATAGCGAAAACTCAGGCGTCGGTCAACGGGCGCCGTACTGCGCCGCGATGACGTGGCCGTCGCGGATCACGTACACGCGGCTGTACTCGCTGTGCTCGATCTTCGGCACGTCGATGCCGGCGAGCTCCTTCACGATCAGCGGGACGGTGTTGCTGTGACCGACGACGAGCACGGTCTCGTTCGGGTGCTCCTCGGCGATCCGTTTCGCCAGCGCCGGGCCGAACGAGGCGAGGCTCGCCCCATCGACGTCGAACACGATGACCGGGATCTTCAGCGCGGCGGCCAGCGGCGCGGCGGTGTCGCGCGTGCGCCGGAACTGCGTGACGTACACGGCCTTGACGCCGGCGTTCTGCGCGAGCGCCTGCAACGCCGCGGCGCGCGCCGTACCGGCCTCGCTCAGCGACGGATCCTTCGGGTCGTCCGTCCCCGCCTCCGCGTGACGCACGACGATCACGGTGCCGGGCGTCTTCGCCTCGGCCACTCCGGAAAGCAGCACAGCAGCGAACAGCAGCACGGCAGACAGTTTCTTCATGCGAGGCCTCCGGCCATTTCATCGACGACCGGCCACGTCGCCTCCTGCCACGGGCCACCCATGAGGAGCCCGGCGGAAGCGAGGTAGACGGCGACGTCGCGGCGGTCGTGTGCGGTGAGGTCGCGTACGGCGTCGCGGACCTGATCCGGCGTGGGTGGCGTGTAGTCGTCCGTCTCGATCGAGCCGTTCTCGTGCGGAACCTGCCAGCGATCGAGGAACTCGGCCATCATCGTGTTCTTTTCGTGCGTGTGGTACTGCATCAGGGCCATCTCGAAGAGCTGCTCGAACTCCGGCGTCCCGACCCGCGAGGCGAGCAGGTCCGCCTTCTTCTCCGCGGGCATCTTGCGGATGGTGTCCTCGCGGAAATGCAGCATCTTGGCGAGCTGCGCCTGCGCCATGAGCTTGTGCTGCAGATCGGCGTGTTTCCAGAAGATCGTGAGAATGCGCCGGCGGCGATCGGTGTCGGCCAGCTCTTTCAGAATTCGGCGTGCGGTCCACATGAGGCGCGAATGATAACCGGAAGAGGGCTCAGGGCTCAGGACCCTCCTCGGTGCCGCCGCCGGCCAGCGCGTCCAAGTCGGCGAAGCCGCGTGACGTGGAAAAGAAAGGAATAGGACGAATAGGACAGATAGGACAGACAGGCCTGGCGGAACCTGCGGCGTTGTTGCTGAGGAGCCACCAAAGCAATCCTGCTGCAAGGTCCGCCAGGCCTATTTGTCCTATCTGTCCTATAGGTCCTCTTCGTCCTATCGTTCTTCCCCCACCACCCTTGCCCGCCCTTCCCTCTTCGCCTGATACAGGCGCCGGTCCGCGGCTTCGATCCATGCTTCCACTTCGCGCGATTCCGGCAGCGCGGCGATGCCGGCGCTGAAGGTCACGGCGAAGCGGTCGAGGTGTTGAATCGCGGAGAACTCCGCCAGCAGCCGTTCCATCAGGCGGGCCGCGTCGGCGGCGTTGGTCCCTTCCAACAGGACGCCGAATTCTTCGCCGCCGACGCGGCCTACGGCGTCGGTGTAGCGGACGTTCTGGCGGAGGAAGCGGCCGAACGCCGACAGCACGCGGTCGCCGGCGCGGTGACCGTGGGTGTCGTTCACCTGCTTGAAGTGATCGAGATCGAGCAACGCCAGCACCGGCTCGGCCGCACGCGCCACCGCGTGCTCCAGTCGCGCGTGGAAGGCGCTGTGCGTGAGCGCGCCGGTGAGGCCGTCCTGATCGATGAGCGCCTGCACGACCCGCGCGCGCTCGATGCGCGCGGAGACGCTCGTCAGCAGCGCGGCGGGATCGACCGGCTTGCGCAGATGGTCGTCGCCGCCCGCGCGGTGCGTCTTGGCCACCTCGCCTTCCGTCGTCACGAAGATCACCGGGAGCGTGGCGGAGCGCTGCCGCAGCGCGCGTACGAGGTCGTAGCCGTTTACCGGGCCGGGAAAGTTGACGTCCATCAGCACGAGCTCCGGCGCGACGCGCGCGACCGCCTCGTCGACCAGCGCCGGCTCCGCGCAGACGTGCACGTCGTAACCGGCGTCGCCGAGGATGCGGCCGATGAACTGCGACTGCAGCGGATCATCCTCGACGATGAGGACGCGCGCCGCCGCCGGGGTCTCGCCACCCTCCGCGACGCTGGGCTCTGGCGGCGGAGCGGGTGTCTCCGGCCCCGCCCGCAGCGCTTCCCGAAGCTGCGCGACGAGCGTGCCCCAGTGCTGCACGCGTACCGGATCGGGTGCGGCCTGGTGGCGCAGCAGCGCCAGAATCTCCCCCTCGGCGATGTCCGCGATCTCGGAGATTCGCGGAAAGCCGTACGTGGTGCCGAGACCGGCCAGGGCATGGAAGTGGCGGGAGAGTGTCTTGAAGCACGCGGTGTCCCGCGGGTCCGCCTGAAGCGTGGCGATGCAGCGCGCCATCTCCTCGAGGCGCGCGGCCGTACTGGCGCGGAAGTACTCCCGCAGCTCGTCCAGCTCCGACTGCAGAGACATCGCTCTCTATTCTATTCTGCGAGAACCTCGCGCACCTGTGCGGCCAGCGTCATGGGGTTGAACGGTTTGAGGATCACGCCCTTCGCCCCAAGACCCCGCAGCTTCTCGACCTCGCCCGTCATCGACTTGGCCGTCAGGAAGATCACCGGGATCGACGCGGTCTCGGGATTGGCGCGCAGGTGGCGGAACGTGGTGGCGCCATCCATCCCCGGCATCATCATGTCGAGCAGGATCAGATCCGGGTGGTGCTCCACCGCCTTCGCCAGCCCCTCGGCGCCGCCATTCGCCTCGATGACGGTCATCTGGCCGACGCGCCCGAGACTCATCGTGGCGATGAGCCGCACGTCTTCTTCGTCATCGATCACAAGTACGAGCATGTCAGTTGCCTCAGCAGCGGAGCCATCCTCAATTCTCAATCCCATTCGCACGCGGCAGCCGGAGCCAGAAGACGCTCCCCTCTCCCTCGACGCTTTCGACCCCGAGCGTGCCGCCGTGTTGCTCGACGATCGCGCGGCAGATGGCGAGCCCGAGGCCGGTGCCGCCCTTCCCGCGGGAGTCGCTGGAGTCGAGTTGCTGGAACGACTGGAACAGCTTCGCGCGCGCTTCCTCGGCGATCCCGCGGCCGTGATCCTCGACGCGCAGCTCGAGCGCGCCGTCGCGCGCAACGGTGCGCAGCGTGACGGCCGCTCCGCGCGGCGAGAACTTCACGGCGTTCGAGAGCAGGTTGACCAGCACCTGCGCGAGGCGGTCTTCATCCGCGAACACTGTTTCGCCGGAAATTTCCGTGCGGAGCTCGACCCCTTCCTGCGCGGCGAACGCGCTGACCGAGGCGATGGAGCGGTCGACGATGCCGGCGACGCTCGCCGGACGGAGGGCCAGCTCCATCGTGCCGCTCGTGAGGTTGTCGAAGTCGAGGATGTCGTTGATGAGGGAGATGAGACGGACGCTGTTGCGCTCCGCGATGGTGACGAGCTTTCGCGCGTCTCCGCTCAGCTCCCCCATGACGCCGGAGGCGAGGAGCCCGAGCGAGCCGTGGATGGACGTGAGCGGCGTGCGCAGTTCGTGGCTGACGGTCGAGACGAAGCCGTTCTTCATCCGCTCGATCTCCTGCCGCTGCGCGACCGCGACGAGGTGCGCGGCTTCGCTGTCCTCGAGCATGCGCGCGAGCCGCGCGCGCGCATCGTTGGCTTCATCGACGAGCTCGCGCAGCTCGAGGTGCGTCACGACCTGCCGGGCGAGGACGCGGAGGGCGTCCTGCTGCGTCTCCGTGAGGTCGCGCGGCACGCGGTCGATGACGCAGAGCGTCCCGAGCTTGTACCCCGCGCGCGTGATCAGCGGCGCCCCGGCGTAGAAGCGGATGTGCGGCTCGCCGGTCGTCAGCGGGTTGTCGGCAAAGCGGCCGTCTTCCAGCGTGTCGCGGACGATGAACAGCCCCTCCTGCACGATCGCATGCGCACACATCGCGACCTCGCGCGGCGTCTCGCTGGCACACAGCCCGATCCGCGACTTGAACCATTGCCGCGAAGCGTCGACCAGACTGACCAGCGCGATGGGCGTCCCGCAGACGATCGACGCCAGCCGCGTCAGATCGTCATAAGCCGCCTCCGGCGCCGTATCGAGGATATGCAACGCCTCGAGAGCGCGAAGCCGCGCGAGCTCATCCTGCGGCAAAGGTGGCGACAGCACAGGTCCAAAGATAGGGGCGGGAGGTTACTTTGGGGTTAAGACGGAGTTCGTGGGAACGATGGGACCTATGGAATGGGACCTATAGGACCTATGGGACCTATGGGCCGGGCGGACCCTGGATCAAGACTGCCGGTCGTGACCTGCAGGCGAAGATCGACCAAGGTCCGCAGGTCCATCTGTCCCATAGGTCCCATAGGTCCCATTCCCATAGGTCCCATTCGTCCTAGCCCCATCAGCCCACGTAGCTACGCAGTCAACATATACCCGAACCCCCGCACAGTGATCAGGTACTGCGGCTCATTCGGGTCCTTTTCGATCTTCTGCCGGACGCGCCGGACGTAGACGGCCAGGATCTTGTCGGACTCGAGCTCTTCTTCGCTCCAGAGGTGGTCGACCAGGGCTTCGCGGCTCACGGCTTTGCCGGCTCGGGTGGCGAGGAGGTGCACGAGGCGGAACTCTTTCTGGGTGAGGCCGGCGGGGGCGCCGTTGATGACGGCGTCCTGGAGCGCGGCGTCGACAATCAGGTCGCCGACGGCGATGCGCTCGGTGGCTTCGTCGGTGCGGTTCAATTCCTGCGAGCGGCGGAGCTGCGCGCGGACGCGGGCCACGACTTCCTTCGGCTCGTACGGCTTGATGATGTAGTCGTCGGCGCCGAGCTCGAGGCCGGTCACGCGGTCGTTCAGCTCGTGACGCGTGCTGAGGATGATGATCGGCATCTGGTGCCGCACGCGGACCTGGCGGCACACGTCGAAGCCGTCGCCGTCCGGCAGGATCAGGTCGAGGAGTACGAGATCGTACGGTCGCCGCTCGATCTCCGCCACCGCCTCCGCCACCGTCCCGACGGTCGCAACGCGAAAGCCTTCCTGCTCGAACAACACCTGCAGCGTTCGGCGCGTGAGGAACTCGTCATCGACGACGAGGATGGTACCGGGCATTTCTCTGCATCATAACGGACGGCGGTATGTCGCGACGACACGCGAGAGTGCCGTCGGCTCGATCGGTTTGCGAATGTACGAATCGAAATCGGCCGCGAGAATCTGCTGCTCGTCTTCCGCGCCGCCGAACGCGGTCACCGCAATCACCGGCACCGCGCTCGCCTCCGGTTGCGCCCGCAGCCAGCGGACGAACGAGTAGCCATCCTCGTGCGGCATGGCGATGTCGCACAAGATCGCATCCGGCACGCGCTCCTCCACCCGCTCCCGTCCCTCGGCCGCCGACGACGCGGCGCGCACCTCGGCGCCACCGCGCTGGAGCAGCGCCACGAGCAGCTCGCGCACCGCCTGCTGATCGTCGATGACGAGCACCGACAAGCCACAGAGGTCGGCGAACAAGCCGTGCTCGCTCTCGCTCTCCACGGGCACACCGCGCGACCGCAACCGCGGCAGCTCGATGACGAACGTCGCGCCGAGCCCTTCCCCTTCGCTCTCCGCGCGGACGTAGCCGCCGTGGAGTTCGACGAGATGGCGGACGATGGAGAGTCCGAGCCCGAGGCCGCCGTGCGCGCGCGTGGTCGTGCTCTCCGCCTGGCGGAACGGCTCGAACACATGCGGCAGAAAGTCGGGGCCGATGCCGATGCCGGTATCCGAGACTGTCACCCCGATCGTGCGCTCGCGCACCTCGATGAGCAGTTGGACGCAACCTCCCCGCGGCGTGAACTTGATCGCGTTCGTGAGCAGGTTCCAGAGGATCTGCTGCAGCCGGTGCGCGTCGCCGAGGATGAGAGCGGGCTCGCCGGAGCTCTCGATGGCGAGGTCGATCTCCTTCGCCGCGGCCGCGAGACGGACTCCTTCGACGGCAGCGGTGGCCACCGCTCCGATGTCCACGGTCTCGCTGTTGATACGGACCTTTCCAGCGGTGATGCGCGAGAGATCGAGGACGTCGTCGATCAGCTCCGCCTGGAGGCGCGCGCTCTTCTCGATCGTCTCCAGTCCGCCGCGGACGAGCTCCGGATCGGTCCTGTCCTGCAACAACATGTGGGCCCACCCGAGGATGGCGGTGAGCGGGGTGCGGAGCTCGTGGGAGAGAGTGGCCAGGAACTCGTCCTTGCGGCGGTCGGCTTGCCGCAACAGCTCCTGCGCGCGCACGTCGGCGGTGATGTCGCGGAACTCGAGCACGGCGCCGGCGGCGCGGCCGTCGCGCTCGAACGGCGCGACGTAGCAGGAGACCGGGAAGAACGTGCCGTCCTTGCGCACGAAGACGTCGCGGTAGTCCTTCAGCGCGACGAGCTGTTCGCGTCCGTTGTCGATCGGGCAGTCGGCGATCGGGTACGGCCTCCCGTCGGGGTGATGGTGGTGCACGGCGAAGTGCAGCGGCTCGCCGCGGATCTCCTCGAGCGTGTAGCCCGTGACCTCGACGGCGGC
The DNA here is from genome assembly GCA_036380735.1 of Thermoanaerobaculia bacterium. Classification (GTDB taxonomy): domain Bacteria; phylum Acidobacteriota; class Thermoanaerobaculia; order Gp7-AA8; family Gp7-AA8; genus DASVEE01. The sequence goes on from DASVEE010000001.1 coordinate 79,731, forward strand.
GGGGTTCATGAATGTCGGGTGTCCGCGCTCGTCCATCATGAAGAGGCATGAGGCGGCGTTGTCGGTGATCGTGGTCGTGAGGCCGATCTGGTACTGCAGTTCGCGGTTCGTGCGGTGGACGGCGGTGACGTCGTTGCCGTGCACGAAGATGCCGTTGACGTTTCCGTCGGTGTCGCGCAGCGGCTCGTAGACGAAGTTGACGAAGCGCTCGTCCTCCTCCCCATTGCGCAGCAGGAGCGCGCGCATGCCGTCCGCGACGTACGCTACGCCGGTGCGGTAGACGTCGTCGAGCAGCTCGTAGAAACCTTGTCCTTCGATCTCCGGCAGCGCCTCGCGCACGGTCTTCCCGATGATGTCGCGGTTGCCGACCAGTTCGAGGTAGAGCGGATTGGCGGTCTCGAACACGTGGGCCGGACCGGCGAGGGTGGCGATGAAAGCGGGGGCGCGCTCGAAGATGTCGCGCAGGCGGAGCCGCTCGGTGTCGAGCAGCTGCTGGAGGCGCCGCTTCGCCGTCAGGTCGGTGTGCAGGCCGACCCAGTCGCGGACCTCGCCGCGCTCGTCGAGGATCGGCACGGCGCGCGCGAGCATCGTCCGGTACTCGCCGTCGTGGCGGCGCAGGCGATGCTCGACCTCGTATGGCGAGCGGGTCGCCAGGGCCCGCTCCCATGCGTTGCGTGTCTTCGCTCGATCGTCGGGATGGATCGCGGCGAGCCATCCCCACTGCTGCATGTCCTCCCCGCTCTGGCCGGTGAACTCGCCCCACGCGCGCTGATCGCTCTGCATCTCCCCCGTGGCGGGCGTCTGCCAGACGATGGCGGCGGTGGCCTGGACGAGGGAGCGGTAACGCTCCTCGCTCATGCGCAGCGTTTCCTGCGCGCGCTGCTCGCGGCTGATGTCTTTCTGGACGCACACCCAGTGTTTGCGGCCGCCGATGTCGACGGCGGTGATGCGCGCGCTCGTGATGAACGTCGTGCCGTCCTTGCGCCGGTTCCGCCACTCGCCGCTCCACACACCAGCGGTCTGCAGTTGCTCGATGACCTCCTGCACGATGCGCGCGTTCTCTTCCGGCGGATAGGCGTTCTGCACGGTGACGTGCTGCCCTACGAGCTCGCCCGGCGCATAGCCGAACATCGCGTCCTCGGCCGGGTTCGTGTAGCCGATGACGCCGTTCTCGTCGCTGAGCGACACGCCTTCGCTCATGCTGTCGAGCACGAGCTGGTGGAGGCGGGACGCGTCATCGACGATGGGGCTGGGCATGAGGCGGGTGCATCTTAGCCGCCGATTGCGACTGCGCGTCATAGGACGAATAGGACAAAGAGGACGGATGGGACGGCCAGGGCCACGCGTACGTGCGGCCCATCAGTCCTGGTCGTCCCCTTCCGTCCCCTTCGTCCTACAGGTCCTACCGTCCCGCTGCTCTCGCGCGCGCCTCCAGCTCCGCTTCCGGCACATCTTCGACGTGCGTGGCGAGCCACCAGAGGTTGCCCGTCGGATCGGTCACGCCGGCGTTGCGGTCGCCGTAGAAAGTATCGACGGGCGCCATGACCGTGGCCGCGCCGGCCTCGAGCGCGCGCTGGTACGTCGCGTCGACATCGGGTACGTACAGGTAAACCTGACCCGGCCGCACGGGCCACTGCTCGCTCGACTCTCCCATCATCAGGACGCAGTCGCCGATACGCGCCTCAGCGTGGCCGATCTTTCCATCCGCGCGGCGGGTGGTTTCGACGATCTGCGCCTCGAACGCCTTGCTGACGAAGTCGAGCAACCGCTCGACCCCTTCGACCGTGAAGCACGGAATCGCCTGTTGGTAACGTTTCGGAAGCCAGTGTGTCTTGGTCATGTGTTCCTCCTTTGTCGACGAAGGATCGGTCCTGGGGCGGGCGTCGTCAGTCCGAAAAACGCGCGGGGAAGTCGCGGATGAAGTGGGCCTGGTCGAAGTAGCCGCACTCGAGCGCGACGTCGGACCAGAGGATGCGGTGTACACGGTGAAGGGGAGTGTAGATGGGAATGGACGAATAGGACCCATAGGACGGATGGGACAGCTGGGACATCCCCTGTCCTATCGGTCCTATCGGTCCTGTTCGTCCTATCGTCCTATTCATCCTGCCCATCTGGAATCCCCGGCTTCCCTCGATTGTATTGAACCCCATACAATCCACTTCGGAGGAAACAACCAACGATGAAGAGAACGATTGCAGTCCTGACGCTGTCGCTGCTCACGCTCGCGGCGGCGCCGCTTCGCGCGGGGGATGTCCAGAACGAAATCTTCCGGCTGACGTTGCCGGAGGGCTACGGTGAGTTCGCCAAACAGGTCCAGACGGTCAAGTCGCCCGAGGGCGAAATCGAGTCGACGAACTGGGTGTCGAAGGCGCCGACCGGTGAGGCCGTCATCGTCACGATGAACAAGCTGCCCGGGAAGATTCTCGATGCCGACAAACTCTTCGCCAGCACGCGCGAGTCGCTCCTCAAGAGCCTCAACGCCACGCTCGAGAGCGAAGAGAAGCTCGAAGGCGCGCTGCCGTCGACGCGCGTCAATTTCAGCGGCAACGGGGTCTTCTTCCGTACGCGCTTCGTCGCGCAGGACGACCATTTCTATCAGCTTCTTTATGTCGGCCGCTCGGCCGAGCAAAGATCGAACGCCGCCGTCGGGCAGATCTTCGATTCCTTCAATCTCCAGCAGTAAGCCCTCCGGAGCGCCGGCGCGTTGCCGGCGCTCCGTGGGCCAGCCGTCCCCCCTCTCCCCCCGTGCTACCGTACGCGCCGTGCGTCCGCGGCTCCGCCTCGCGCTAGAAGCGCTGTACGTGCTCCTCCTGAGCGCCGCGGCCTGGCTGCTCGTCGCCGATCATGCGCGCGGCGACTCCATCACCATCGATGAGACGCTGCACATCTTCGCCGGGGCGGAGTACGTGCAGCATGGAACGTACGTCACCAACCCCGAGCATCCGCCGCTGACGAAGGATCTGGCCGGGCTCGCGCTGCTGCCGTTGCGGTTGCAGCCACCACGCATCGTGGCCATCGGGCCGCTCCCTCCGGTCGAGGAGCTGACGCGCTTCTACACGACCAACCACGCGCCGCTGCGGACGATCGTCGCCGCGGCACGCACTCCGTTCCGCTGGCTGCTCGTGCTGCTGATCGCGGTGGTGTATGTCGCCGCGCGCACCGCGTGGGGCGTGCCCGCGGCGATGCTGGCCTCGGCGCTGATCGCGCTCGATCCGAACTTCATCGCGCACGCGGGGCTCGTGCACACCGACGTCGCGGCGGCGCTGTTCATGACGCTGGCGACGGTGCTCGCCGTGGCCGGGCGCTGGCCGTGGGCCGGTGTTGCCCTGGGGCTGGCACTGCTGGCGAAATTCTCCGCGTTGATCCTGGTGCCGCTGATGGTGGCGGCGCCGTTCCTCGGACGGGAACGGATGGGACGCATCGGACGAACGGCACTGATGGGAGTGATGGCCGTGGCCATCGCCGCGGTCATCGTCCTGTTGGGCTACGCGGCGAACCTGCGGTCAATGCCGGCGACGCTGGCCGCGCAGAGCGTCACCAACTTCCTGCGCGTACGTGACGTGCCGCATGTCGAGCGCTACGCCGCGCTGACCGAGGCGGTGCCGCAGGCGGGGATGTTCGCGGCGGGTGTGCGCGGCGTGCAGCAGAGCAGCGCGCACGGCCAGTCGTGGAACTACCTGCGCGGCAAGCTCTCGCGCGAAGGTTTCCCGCACTACTTCTTCATCGCCTTCCTCGTGAAGTCGACGCCGGCGATGCTGCTCGTGACGCTGGCCATCTTCTTCGGCGGACGCCTGCTGCGCTCGCCGTGGGCCCTCGGGCTGCTCGCACCCGCGGCCCTGCTCCTCGCCGTCTCCCTTCCGTCGTCATTCAACATCGGCATCCGGCACATCCTCCCCATCTATCCGCTGCTCGCCATCACCGGGGCGGGAGTGCTGGCCGCGCGTCTCCCCCGCCGCGCATTCGTCGTCGCCGCCACGCTCCTCATCGCCTCCGCCGCGGTCTCCGCCGGCACGAGCCATCCCCACGAGCTGGCGTACTTCAACGCCATCGCTCGCGGCGACGGCGCGGCGTGGCTCAGCGATTCGAACCTGGATTGGGGACAGGACGTCGACCGCCTCCAGACGCTCCTCCGCGAGCGCGGTTGGGAACGCGACACTGCCGTCGTCGTCCTCAGCAGCCCCGCGCTCTGGCCGGAGCTCGCACGCTACCCGCCTCGCGCCAATCGCGTGGCCATCTCGGCCTACATGGAACAGATCGGTGCCCGCGAGCTCACCGCCGACCTGCGCCGCCGCGGCCGCAAAGTGGCGACAGCGGGTGCATCGATTTCCGTGTGGGAGCTAGGCCTCCCGCACCATCAGAATCGACCCGATGACGGCCAGCGCAATCCCGACTAGCTGCGTCACGGTGAGCTTCTCGCGGAACCAGCCGACCGACAGCAGCACCGTGGCGACCGAGTACGCGACCATCTGCAGGTTCCCGGCGATGCCGAGCTCCATCTTCTTGATGAAGACGTAGAGGAAGAAGGCGATCTGGCCGACGTAGAGCAGCACGACCGCGATCATCCACGGATTCGCGAAGATGCGCCGTTCATCGACCGCGATCTTCTTCAGGAGCGCATCCGCAAGAGCGACAAAGATGCCGGCAAAGATCATGGCGCCAAGGCGCAGGGCGAGGGTCATGGGGAGAAGTGTAGGCCGGTGGAGGGCTCAGGGCCTAGGGCGCAGGGCTCAGGTGGCTCCGCTCGGCGGAGAGTAGCGTGTAGCCGGACGATCATCGGCGCAGCAGCGATAAACCGCCAGCGTCGCACACCACCTGAGCCCTGAGCCCTGAGCCCGGGGCCCTACCGGAGCATCCTGGCAAACCTTTGCGCGTCACTCACCCGGGGGATGTTGTTGAACATCACGTAGGTCTCCCCCGGCGGCAGCTTCGCGATCAGCGCACGCAGCTCTGCATCGGTGTAGACGTGGTAGTGGTTGCCGATGCCGTGCAGGCGCCAGTACGTGGGGGACGCGGTGGTGGCGTCGTTGACGAAGGGATCGACCACATGCGTCAGCGACAGCTCTTCGCAGAGCTCGTGGACGAGCGCCGCCGGCCACGCAGCGCCCCGCGGCTCCCACAGCAGCCGCACCCCCTCGGGGCGTTCGATCTTGGCGAAGAAGCGGCGCATGTTGTCGAGGTTCTCCTCTTCCGGGCGGAAGCTCGCCGGGCATTGGAAGAGGATCGACGTCGCGCGGACGATACGCGCGCACTGGAGCGACGTCTCCCACGCCCGCAGCACGACCGGCGTCACGCGAAACGCTCCCGCATCGGCGCGCTCCTTGTCGGTGAGCGGCGAGCGCAGGCGGCGGTACGTGGTACTCGTGGCGCGGTGCGTGATGAGCTGCCACGCCTTCATCGTGAATTCGAACCCCTCCGGCGCCTGCTCGCGCCAGCGCCGCAGCGTCGTCAGCGCGGGCGGCTCATAGAAGGTCTGCTGGATCTCCAGGACGGGAAACGTCTCGAAGTACTCGGCCGCGGACATCGTGAAACCGCAAAGGCCGATCTTGATGGTCATCCTATCGTCCCCATTGCAGTAGCGCGTCGAACGCCTGGCCGAAATACAACTCATAGCTGTCGCGCTCCACGTAGCCCAGGTGCGGCGTGCACAGCGCGTTGTCCATCTGCAGCAGCGGATGGCCGGTCGTCGGTTCGTCTTCGTAAACGTCCACCGCCGCAAAGCCCGGTCGGCCGTTGCGCAGGGCCTGGACCAGCGCACCTTCCTCGATCAGCTCCGCGCGGCTGGTGTTGACCAGCAGCGCGTCCGGTTTCATCTGCGTGAGATGCCCCGCCGTCACGAGGCCGCGCGTTTCCTCCGTCAGCCGCAGATGCAGCGACAGCACGTCCGACTGTGCGCAAAGCGCGTCGGCATCGGCGGCGAACGTGAAGCCATCCGCGACGGCCCGCTCGCGCGAGCCTTCCCGGCCGTACGCCACCACGTGCATGCCGAACGCGCGGCCGTAGCCGGCGACGAGCGCGCCGATCTTGCCGTAGCCCCAGATGCCGAGGGTGCGGACGCGGAGGGAGCGGCCGAGGAGGGTCTGCCAGCGGCCGGCGCGGAGACGGGCCGCTTCGACGGCGACGCCGCGCGAGGCCGCGAGGATCAACGCCCACGTCAGCTCCGCCGGCGCGTACGGTGAGCCGGTGCCGGTCAGCAGTTTCACCCCGCGCCGTTCGCACGCCGCCACGTCGATGTGCGCGGTGCCGCGGCCGGTCTGAGCGATCGCCTTCAACTTCGGCAGCCGCGCGAGCAGCGTCTCGTCGATCGCGGTCCTTTCGCGGATCAGCACCAGCGCATCCGCATCGCGGAAACGCCCGGCGAGCGCGTCGAGGTCCTTGACGGTGTCGTTGTAGATGGTGACGGTGTGTCCGGCCAGCTTGCCGAAACAGTCCAGGTGGCGAACCGCGTCCTGGTAGTCGTCAGGAATGACGATGTGCATGAGAGATGGTGAGCCCGGTAGGGATCGAACCTACGACCAATTGGTTAAAAGCCAACTGCTCTACCACTGAGCTACGGGCCCTCGTTCGCGGCGCAAGCCCTTAAGGCTGCGGCGAGGGAGCGATATTCCACCACACTCACTTGCCAAAACCAAGCCGTGCGCGTACAAGCGGCGCGACCATGTTCACCTTCTGCCGAGCCGCCCTTCTCTCGATCCTCTTCACCTCCGCGGCGCTCGCGCAGGAAGCCGACCTGCTCGTCACCAAGAACGGACCGTCCGAGGCGGCGGCCGGGACGGACGTGAGCTACGAGGTGACGGTCGTGAATCTCGGACCCGACGCCGCGGCGGACATCACCCTCGACGACCCCATCCCGGCGGGCATGACGTTCGTCGACGCGGACCAGACCGGCGGCCCTGCCTTCGTCTGTACGACACCGGCGATCGGCGATCCGGGCAACGTCACCTGTACGGGAGTCACGCTCGCCGCCGGCGCGACCGCGACCTTCACCTTCGTCTTCAACATCCCGGCAGGCACGCCGCCGAACACGACCTTCACCAACATCGCCAGCGTGACGACGGTCGGCTCGCTCGATCCGAACGACGAGAACAACCTGGCCCCCTTCTCCACCTCTACCCCCGCGGCGCCGCAGGGCGACCTCGCCATCTCGAAGTCGGCGCAGTCGGCCGCGGCGGCGGGCAGCGACGTGCCGTTCACGCTGACAATCACCAACGCCGGTCCTGACGCCGCGGAGAACGTCGTCCTCACCGACACTCTGCCGGGCGACATGACGTTCGTCTCGCTCGACCAGCCGACGGGGCCGGGTTTCTCGTGCACCACGCCGGCCATCGGCGCGGGCGGCACGGTCACGTGCACCGCGGCGACGCTCGCCGCCGGCGCTTCCGCGACCTTCGTCCTCACCGGCAACATCCCCGCCGGCACGCCCTCCGGCACGACGTACACCAACACCGCCATCGTCGACGCGACGAACGACTCCAACGACGAGAACGACCTCGCCACGATGACCGTGACGGTGTCGGCGGTCGATGTCTCGGTGGTGAAGAGCGGCCCCGCCACCGGCTTCGCCGGGCAGGACCTCACCTACACGATCACCGTCGCGAACGAGGGCCCCGATCCCGCCACCGACGTCCAGCTCGTCGACGTGCTGCCGGCCGGCGTCACGTTCGTCTCTCTGACGCCGGGTCCCGGCCCCGCCGCCAGTTGCACGACCCCGGCCGTCGGCACCAACGGCACCGTCGCCTGCACCTTCGCCTTCCTCGGCGACGATCAATCGCGGCAGTTCACGCTCGTCGTCCGCGCGTTGACCTCGTTTACGAACACCGCGCGCGTGACGACCGAGAGCTTCGACACCGATCCCTCCGACGATTCGTCGAGCGTGACGACCGACATCACACCGGCCGCCGATCTCATCGTGACGAAAACGGGTCCCACCACGGCCTTCGTCGGACAGAACGTCACCTACACGCTCGCAGTGACGAACAACGGCCCCTCGAACGCCTCGTTCGTCGCGCTGGCCGACCCCATCCCCGCCGGCGCGACGTTCGTCTCCATCACCCAGACCGGCGGCCCCATGTTCACGTGCAACGCCACCGTGCAGTGCTTGCGCAATGGGTTGCTCCCCGGCGCGACCGCGACGTTCGAGCTCGTCCTGCGCGCCAACAGCACGTTCACCAACACTGCGACCGTCAGCAGCGCCACCTTCGAGCCGGCGAACGGCGACAACACCTCCAGCGTCACGACGACCGCCAACCCCGTCGCGAACCTCGCGGTGACGAAGAGCGGTCCCACGACCGCCTTCGCCGGCAGCAACGTCACGTACACGCTCACGGTGACGAACAGCGGCCCGTCGGATGCATCGGCGGTGACGCTCACCGACACCATCCCCGCCGGCGCGACCTTCGTCTCCATCACCCAGACCACCGGTCCGGCGTTCACGTGCGACGCGACGGTGCAGTGCACCATCGCCACGTTTGCCAACGGCGCCACGGCGACGTTCGAGCTCGTCGTGCGCGCCGATGCCGCGTTCACCAACACGGCGACCGTGTCGAGCCCGACCCATGACCCAGTGCCGGCGAACAACACCGCCAGCGTGACCACGACGGTCAACCCGAGCGCCGACCTCAGCGTGACGAAGAACGGCCCCACCACTTCCGTCGCCGGCAACAACCTCACCTACACGCTGAGCGTGACGAACAACGGCCCGACCGATGCGGCCAACGTCACCCTCTCCGACCCCGTCCCCGCCGGCGCGACCTTCCTCTCGATCAATCAGACCACCGGCCCGGCGTTCACCTGCGACGACACGGTGCAATGCACCATCGCCACGTTGCCCTTCGGCGCCACGGCCACGTTCGAGCTGACGCTCGTCGGCCAGAACGACTTCACCAACACCGTCACCGTCGCCAGCACGACGAACGATCCGTCCGCCGCGAACAACACGGCGAGCGTATCGACCACCATCACCCCGAGCGCGGAGCTCGTCGTCGGAAAGAGCGGTCCGGCCACGGCATTCGCGGACACGAACGTGACGTACACGCTCGGCGTCACCAACTACGGCCCCTCCGACGCCGTGAACGTCGTCCTCGCCGATCCGATCCCGGCCGGCGCGACGTTCGTCTCGCTGACGCAGATCGACGGCCCCACGTTCACCTGTGACGCGACGGTGCAATGCACGATCGCGCTGCTTCCGAGGAACCAGTTCGCCACGTTCGAGCTCGTGCTGGCGGTGCAGAGCAGCTTCACCAACACCGCGACGGTGACGAGCGCCACGAACGATCCCGCGCCGGTGAGCGACACCGCGAGCGTGACGACCACCGTCACCGCGAGCGCCGACCTGGCCGTGACGAAGAACGGTCCGATGAGCGCGGCCGTCGGCAGCGAGGTCACGTATCAGCTCACCGTCGTCAACCATGGTCCGTCCACCGCGACGAGCGTGACCCTCACCGACACCATCCCGGCGGGAGCCACGTTCGTCTCCCTGACGCAAACGGGTGGACCCACGTTCACCTGCGACAACAGCGTGCAGTGCACGATCGGCTCGCTACTGAGCGGCGCCACCGCCACCTTCGACCTGGTGCTGCGGGTGCAGTCCAACTTCTCCAACACCGCGACGGTGACCAGCACCACGAGCGATCCGTTTGAGGGGAACAACACCTCCACCATCAACACGGCCGGCACGCCGCTCGCCGACCTGGCGGTGACGAAGAGCGGCCCGGCGACCATCATCGCCGGCAGCCCGGCCACGTACACGATCACGGTCACAAACAACGGCCCGTCGGACGCGGTGAACGTCACGCTCACGGATCTCGTCCCGGCGTTGACGTTCGTCTCGTTCACCCAGCTCAGCGGCCCGGCCTTCAACTGCAACACCGCCGTGCAGTGCAGCATCGCGACGTTCGTGAATGGAGCGACGGCGGCGTTCGAGCTGGTCGTCGAGCCGGAGAGCTCATTCACCAACACGGCGCGCGTCAGAAGCCCGACGAGCGATCCGACGCTCGGCAACAACAGCGCCTCGGTCACCACGACGATCCTCGGCGCCGACCTCCACATCACCAAGAGCAGCCCCCCCGGACCGTTCGCCGGCGGCTCGAACCTGACGTACACGATCGTCGTGAGGAACGACGGCCCCGCCGCCGCCACCGAGGTGAGGGTGACGGACTTCCTCCCCGCCGGGACGACGCTCGTTTCGGCGAGCCCCGGCTGCGCCGGCGGCCCCGTCGTGACCTGCCTGGTCGGCTCACTGGCGTCGGGCGCGACGGCCACGCTCAACCTGACCGTGACCCTGCCGTCGACCGGCGGCCCGGTCGCCAACACCGCGAGCGTCACGTCCGCCCAGCCCGACAGCGACCCCACCGACAACGCCAGCACGTCGATCGTGCAGGTCGTCGGCGCCTCGGCCGCGGACATCCCGGCGCTGTCGCCGTTCGCGCTGGTGCTGCTGGCGCTGGGGCTGGCGTTCGTGGTGATGCGGAAGATTGGATAGGACGGATCGGACGGGCGACTTCAACGTCGAGGTGGGTCGACTTCGAAGTCGGGGTGGGCCGACTCGAGAGTCGAGGTCCCCTATCCGTCCTATCCGTCCCATCCGTCCTATTCGTCCCATAGGTCCCATACGTGCCCATCGTTCCCCCGCCCCCTCACCTTCCCTTTCTACCCGTCAGCGGATGACAGACAGCAGCCCCTGCCCTACACTGCGCTCGTCCAAAGAGGAGAGCCATCCATGAGCGTCCGTGCGCTCGTTTTTCTTTTGTCCATTTCGGGCACTGCTGACGAAGTACCACCCAAGCCCAAGGTCGAGGAGACGATGGTCGTCACCGCCACGCGCAGCGAGCGCGCGGTGAACGAGCTGCCCGTCAGCACCACCGTCATTCGCGAAGAAGCAATCGAGTCGGCTCCGGTGCGCAGCGTCGACGACCTGATCCGCACGATTCCGGGCGTGCACGCCTCCGTCATCAGTGGCAGCGGCTCGACGCCGAACAACCAGCGCATCTCCATGCATGGGCTCGGCGGTACGCGCGCGCTCGTCCTGCTCGACGGCGTGCCGCTCCACGATCCCTACTCCGGCATCGTGCAGTGGCAGAAAGTCCCCCTCGACAGCCTCCGCCAGGTGGAAGTCGTCCGCGGCGGCAACGCCTCCCTCTTCGGCAACTTCGCGCTCGGCGGCACGATCAACCTGATCACCCGGCCGGTCGAGCAGAACTCCGTCCACACCGACCTCTCCTACGGCTCCGGCGAGACCGCCCGCGCCGCCTTCTCGGTCGACCGGCTGCTATCCGAGAACCTCGCGGTGCGCCTCAGCTACAACCGCAACGACGCGAACGGCTTCGTCCGCGTCCCCGATCCCGGCCCCGTCGACATCGACGCGTGGATCGACACCTGGATCACCTCCGGCCGCGCCGACTACCGCCTCTCCGACACCTCCAGCGCCTTCCTCAAGTCGAGCTTCTCGCAGGTCGACATCTCCCAGGGGACACCCGCGACCTACTCGAAGCGCGACATCTTCGAAGCCTCGGGCGGCGCGCACCGCAGCATCACCGCGAACAGCCTGCTGCAGGGCTCCGCGTTCCATCAGCGGCAGAGCGAGCGCCTCGTCAACTCCTCGATCATCGGCGCGCGCGTCTCCGAGTTCATGTCGCAGGACTCCACCATCCCTTCGACCGTCACCGGCGGCTCGCTCGAATGGTCGGTGCAGCGGAGCGGCGTCATCCCCTTCGTCTCCTTCGGCGTCGACCTGCAGCAGATGTCCGCCTCGGAGAGCCGCGTCGCCTTCAACCGCAGCGGCAATGTCACGCAGCGGAACGTCGTGCAGGGACGCCAGCGCTTCGCCGGTGTGTACGCGCAGGCGAGCTGGCAGCCGTCCGCGCGCGTCGAAGTTCTCACCAGCGCGCGCGTCGATACGTTCCGCAACTACGACGGCTCGAACGCCATCGAAGGCGGCCAGACGACGATCTATCCCGCAAAGTCGTCGACGCAGCTCGATCCGCGCATCTCCATCCGCTATGCGCTCAGCGCGAGCTCGGCGCTCCGCGGCTCCGCCTACCGCGCCTTCAACGCGCCGACGCTGCGCGATCTCTATCGCACCAACCAGACCGGCAACAGCATCATCCTCGGCAACCCGAACCTCGAGCCCGAGACGCTCGTCGGCGGCGAGGTCGGCTACGAGTTCGCCGGCCAGCGCGCGCGCTTCGAGGTGAACCTCTACCGCAGCACGGTCGAGGGACTGCAGTCGCGCGCCAACGCACCGGGGCAGCCGCCCAACGTCTTCCTCAACATGAACCTCGGCACCAGCCGCAGTCAGGGTGTCGAGCTGATGGCCGACGCGCGCCTCGCGCGCCGCTGGACCGTCAACGCCGGCTATACGTTCGCCGACTCGACCATCGTCGAAGACCCCAATCCGGAGCTCGTCGGGAAGATGATCCCGGAGGTGTCGCGGCACATCGGCAGCCTCGGCCTGCGCTTCCGCGGCGACGGCGGCACGACCGCCGAAGTGCGCGGCCGCGTTCTCAGCCGCTCCTACGGCGAAGCGCAGAACCTTGCGCTGTCGCCGGCGCACCGCGTAGTGGACCTCTCCGCGTCGCAGCCGCTGCGGCCATGGCTGGACGTCTACGGCGCCATCGAGAACGTCTTCGATGAAGAGTACTGGCTGGCGCTGGCGCCAACGTCGCTGCGCAGTGGCTTGCCGCGTACGGTGACCGTCGGCGTGCGGGTGAGGACCGGCAATTGAGTCCGGCGTATAGGACCTATGGGACGCATAGGAGTGATAGGACAAGGCGAACTGCAGCGCGCTTTCTGAATTCTGCGTTCTGCGTTCTGCGTCCTGCGTTCTGCCTTTTCCTGCTGCCAGTCCTCACCGCCTGCGGCACCCCCAAACCCGAAACCAAAATCGCCACGCCATCGCTGACCAGGGTCACGATGAACATCAACCCTTCCATGACGTACGCGCCGCTCATGCTGGCGAAGGACGAAGGCTTCTTCGCGGATGAAGGGATCGACGCGGAGTTCGTGACGCTCGACTCCAACTCCGCGGTCGCAGCGGCCGCCGCGGGGAAGCTCGACGTTCTTTCGGCGGGCGTGCGCTCCGGCATCTTCAACATGATGCTCAAGGGCGTGCCGATGCAGATCGTGGCGGACAAGGGGCACTCGAAGCCCGGCCGCTGCGTGAACGAGGCGTTCATCGCCCCGCACGCGACGATCAAGCGGATTGCCGCGAACAACGGCAGCCTGCGCGGCGAGCGCGTCGCCATCACCCGCGGCGGCACGCTCGAGTTCCTGACGATGCGCCTCCTCGAGAAGCAGGGGCTCACGGCGGCCGACGTCGTCGTCGTGCAACTGCCGCAGGGGACCGCCGCCACGTCGCGCGACAAGGTCGACGCCATCCGCTACACCAGCGAGCCCAATCTCAGCAGCGCGCTGGCCGAGGGATGGGCGGCAATCCTGACGAGCACGGAAGACGTCGAGCCGGGTCACCAGTCCGCCGTCATCGTCTACGGCAAGCGCCTCCTGCGCGACGATCCGGAGCTCGGCCGCCGCGTCATGCGCGCGTTCCTCAGCGGCGTGCGCCGCTACAACGAAGGGAAGACGGAGCGGAACGTCGCCATCATCAGCCGGCATACGAAGCTGCCACCCGAGATCATCCGCGCTTCATGCTGGACCCCGATCAACGACGACGGGCGCATCCGGCCGGAAGCCGTCCAGCCGTTCCTCCACTGGGCGCTGAAGAATCGCTACCTCGATGGTGAAGTCCCGTTCTCGATGTGGTGGAATCCCTCCTTCCTGGAGCCATGACTTTCGTCCTCGACGCCATCACGAAGAGCTACGGCGCGACCACCGCGCTGGCAGGTGTGAGCCTCACCGCGCGCGGCGCCGAGTTCCTCTCCATCGTCGGTCCCAGCGGCTGCGGGAAGACCACGCTGCTGAAGATCATCGCGGGACTGGTGGAGCCGACGTCGGGCACCGTCCGTTTCGAGGACCCGGGCGGCAGCGCGTCGCCGTCGCTGCGCACCGCCCTCGTCTTCCAGGACCACGGCCTCCTCCCCTGGTACGACGTCCTGGAGAACGTCGCACTCGGCCTCCGCTTCCAGCACGGCGACCGCGCTCACGCGCTGGAGCGCGCGCGGCACTTCATCGTGCAGGTCGGGCTCGAGAAGTTTCTGCATCACAAACCGCATCAGCTCTCGATCGGCATGCGCCAGCGTGTGGGCATCGCGCGCGCCTTCGTCGCCGATCCGCAGATCCTCCTGCTCGACGAGCCGTTCGGCTCCCTCGATGCGCAGACGCGGCTCGTCCTGCAGCAGGAGCTGCTGCGCATCTGGCAGGAGCACCGGAAGCTCGTCGTCCACGTCACGCACGACATCGACGAAGCGATCCTCCTCAGCGACCGCATCATCGTCATGAGCGGACGGCCGGCCCGCATCCGCGAAGAGATCGCCGTGCCGTTCGCGCGCCCGCGCGTCATCGACGCCGAAGCGGTGAAGATCCGGGAGCGCGTGTGGAACATTCTCGAAGAGGAGGTGCGCGAAAGCCTGTGCGTACCACTCTGAAGGACGCGCTCCTCGCCGCCGGGATTGCGGTGCTGCTGGTTGCCGCGTGGGAGCTCGCCGCGCGCAGCGGGTGGATCGACACGCTCATCTTTCCGCCGCCTTCGCGCATCGCGCAGACGCTGGCCCGGCTGGTGCGCGAAGACCTCGCGCACAACCTCCTCCTCACGCTCCAGCGCTTCCTCGGCGGCGTGATCGCCGGCTCCATCTCCGGCATCCTCTGCGGCCTCGTCATCGGCTGGTCGCCGCGCCTGCGCCGCGTCATCGATCCATTCATCGCGGCGATCCATCCGCTGCCGAAGATCGTCCTGTTCCCTCTCTTCATCGTCATCTTCGGCGTGAGCGAGTGGGCGAAGATCGCCTCCATCGCCCTGACCGTCTTCTTCCCGACGCTGATCAACGCCGCCGCCGGCGCGCGGCAGATCTCGCCGCTCTACCTCGAAGTCATCCGCAACTATGGCGGAGGACGGCGCGACACGTTCCGCCACGTCGTCATCCCCGGCAGCCTGCCGATGATCCTCAACGGCCTGCGCATCGCCGCCAACCTCGGGCTGCTCGTCACCATCGCCATCGAGTTCACGGTGATGAGCCCGGGCATCGGCTCGATCATCTGGCTTGCGCTGCAGACGATGCGCACCGAACAGCTCTACGCGGGCGTGGTCGTCATCTCCCTCATCGGCCTCACGATCAACGCCCCGATCCAGTGGCTGCTGCGGAGGGTCTCGACGTGGCAGTAACAGTCGTCGAGCGCTTCCGCGACATCGTGGCGCAGCACGGCGATACGCTCGCGCTGACGTCGCCGCGCGCGCGGTACACCTACGCGCAGCTCGACCAGTGGTCGAACGCGATTGCCGCGGACGTCTTTTCCCGCAACCTGCCGCGCGAGCGTCCGCTCGCCATCGTCGCGCGCGATCCCGTTGCCCTGGTGCCGGCAGTGCTGGGCGTCATCAAGGCGGCGCATTTCTTCGTCGTGGTCGACGCCATCGAACCGGAAGAACGCCGCCGCGCAATCATCGAAACCGCCAACGCGATCGAAATAGGACAGATGGGACAGATGGGACCGCGGTTGTCCCATTCGTCACCTTCGTCCGATTCGTCCTATCCGTCCCATCCGCCGCACGAGTACATCCAGCTCACGTTCACCTCCGGCACGACCGGCAAGCCGAAGGGGGTCGCCACGAAGCAGGAAGGCTTCGTGGAGCGCCTCATCGCGCAGTCGCAGCTCACCGGCCGCGCGGCAG
Source organism: Thermoanaerobaculia bacterium (assembly GCA_036380735.1). GTDB lineage: Bacteria > Acidobacteriota > Thermoanaerobaculia > Gp7-AA8 > Gp7-AA8 > DASVEE01. The sequence continues at coordinate 95,503 of DASVEE010000001.1, forward strand.
GGGAACGCGTCAGCTACACCGCGCTCCCCGGTTTCGCCCGCGCCACCTACGAGATCTTCGGCTCGCTGCTCAACGGCGCTACCCTCTGCGCCTTCGACGCGCGTAACGAATCGCTCGACGACCTCGCGGACTTCATCACGCGCGAGCGGCTGACCGTGCTCACGCTCACGCCCGCTCTCTTCCGCCGCTTCGTGCGCACCGCGCCGCCCGACGTGGACCTCTCCAGCATTCGCAAGCTGCGCATCGGCGCCGACGTCATCACCGTCGCCGACGTAGAGCTGTACAAGCAGCGCTTTCCCCGAGGCTGCACGCTGGAGCGCGGCTTCAACTCCAGCGAGACCGGCATGGTCATGCACATGCGCATCGACCACGACACGCCGATTCCCGGGCCTCTCGTGCCCGTCGGGCGTCCCCGCCCCAACGTCGCGGTGCGCCTCATCGACGAGGAAGGCAACGACGTGGCGGAGGGCGAGACCGGCGAGCTGGTCGTGCGCGGGAACTATCTCACCGGCGGCTACTGGAACGATCCCGCGCTGACCGCGGAGAAGTTCCGCGCCGACGGCTTCCACACCGGCGATCTCCTCCGCCGCGACGCGGACGGCCTCTATTACTTCATCGGCCGCAAAGACGCGCGCCTCAAGATCCACGGGCGCCGCGTCGATCCGGTCGAAGTCGAGAGCGCCCTCATCGCGCACGGCCACGTGCGCGAAGCCGTCGTCGCCGGCGAACCGAACGCTGACGGCGAATTGCAGTTGGTGGCCTACGTCGTCGGGGACGTCGAAGCTCGCGAGATCCGCGCCGCGCTGCGCGACAAACTGCCACCGTGGATGATCCCCACGCGCATCCACGCCGTGGACAGCATCCCCATGACACCAGCGGGCAAGGTGGATCGGAAGGCCCTGCAGCTTGCCCGCGGCACCAGAGCGGAGCACGGACAACGGACAACGGACAACGGACAACATCCGTTCGAGCGCACCCTGCTGGACATCTGGTCGCGCGTGCTGGAGACACCGGTCGGTCTGCACGACGACTACTTCAATGATCTCGGCGGCACCTCCATCCTGGCCGCGCATCTGGTCACGGAGATCCGCCGCGCCACCGGGCGCGCGCTGCCGCTGTCGATCCTGCTCGAACTGAACACCGTCGCGAAGATGGCGGACTACCTGCGCGCGGAGTCCGACCTGGAGCGCACCGCCGTCATCGTGCAGCGCGGGCGCGACGGCGTCCCGCCTCTCTTCTGCGTCAGCGGCAAAGGCGGCAGCGTGATCAACTTCCGCGAGCTCGCGAAGCTGCTGGGGGCGGACCAGCCTTTTTACGGCCTCACCCATCACGGCTTCACCACGATGCCGTCGACGTTCGCCGCCGTCGTCGCCTGCTACGCGGATGCCATCCGGAGCATTCAACCCGAGGGGCCGTATCGGCTGGCGGGGTACTCGGCGGGGGGACTCATCGCGTACGAGATCGCGCGTCACCTCACGCGCAGCGGCGCTGCCGTCGACTTCGTCGGGCTGATCGACACCGCCGCTTTCCCCGACCGCGCGCCGGCGTGGAGGCGCTACACCAAACGCATGACGCTGATCGGCGAGCGCCCGCTCACGATGCTGCCGCGCTACGCGCGCGCCGTCGCCACGCGTGCCGCATCGCTGCTGAAGGGCCGCCGCTGGACGCCTCCGCCGCCGCCGCCGGAGACGGAGGAGATGAACCGCATCCTCGAAGAGCTGCGGAAGCGCGAGAACCTCCACCCGTATGCGGGACGCGTGACCCTGTTCCTTGCCCGCCACGGCTGGGGCACCGACGCCGTGACCCCCGACCTCGGGTGGCGCCGCCTCTGCGAGAACCTGGAGATCATCCCCGTCCCCGGCGAGCACCACTCGGTCATCCGCGACGATGTGGCGGCGCTGGCGAACGCGTTCCGCAAAGCGCTGCACGGAACGGGGAAACGATAGGATGAACAGGACCGATAGGACTGGTGGGACCCCGACCACCCCGGCGATGTGTCCTATCCGTCCTATAGGTCCTATTCGTCCCATCGTCATCCTGTAGCGCCGCCTCCGGCGGGCGCCGGTTCAACGCACGTATTACCATTCTTGCGTGCCCACGAACCATGTCGTCCAGCCGGGGGATTGCATCGCCAGCATCGCGTTTCAGTACGGCTTCAGTCCGGAGTATCTCTGGGAGCACGACGCCAACGCCGCGCTGCGCGAGCAGCGTACGAGCGGCTACGTGCTCCAGCCCGGAGACGTCGTCGTCGTTCCCGAGCTGCGCCCTCGCTTCGCGAACGCGGCGACCGGCAGGAAACATGTCTTTCGACGGCTCAGCGTCCCGGAAAAGCTGAACGTGATCCTGCGCGACGAGGCCGCGCAGCCGCGCAAGGCCGTGCCGTTCAAGGTCGTCATCGACGGCGCGAGCGCACAGGAAGGACAGACCGGCGACGACGGGAAGCTCACCGTCTGGATTCCGCCGGCGGCCGTCGATGCCGTCCTCGTGGTCGATGGCGCGGACACGTTTCCGCTGCGGCTCGGGCACCTCGATCCCGTCGAAACCGAGGGGGGGCTTCGCGCGCGGCTGACCAACCTTGGCTACCTCGACGACGCGGAAGCAAGCGCCGAAGACGCGCGCATCGCGGTCGTCCAGTTTCAGCAGTCGCTCGGTCTCACGCCCACCGGCATCGTCACCGACGACCTCCGGCGCGCGCTCGTCGAGGCCCACGGCTCGTGAGCGCGCGCGAAACCAAACGGCCGCGGCTCGCGCGCTATGTGCCGAACGTCCTGCAGGCCTCGCTGCCTGTCGACCGCTGGTACTGCTTCACGACGCGGCGCGAAGGTCCGCCGGAAGGTCCGTGGCTGGTCACCGCCGAATGCGTGAGCGCCGACTGGATGGACGCGGTCTGGCGCGACTTCATCACGACGCCGCTGGGCCAACGCATCAACGCGGTCTTCAACGGTGCGGCGTTCTCCGATGTCCTTCGCAACACCGGGGTCGTCGGCGCCAGCCACGTCGGAGCCGCGTGGCGCTGGTTCTTCGCGCAGAGCAGCATCGCGCGCTCGCCGCAGCGGGAGCTGATGGCGCTCGAGCTCACCCATGCGCCGGGCTCACCCTGGACCATCGAGCTGACCCAGTGGCACGAGATGACGTTCCTGCCCGTCACCGAGAAGTCGCGCGCCGTGCGCGTCTTCCGGACGACGCTGCTCGACGGCGACTCCGACGATGCGCCGTCGCAGCTGCGGCCGCAGGAGTCGTCGATCTCCAGCGTCCGGGCCATCCCGCTGCAGACCGACGGCGCGCGCATTCCCCTCGCCGGCCTGCACGTCTTCCACACGCTGGAAGGCCTGGGCCATCCCGAGCCCGATCTCAGCGATGGAGGCGGCGACGGGGGCGATCCGCAACCGACGCCGATCACTCCCTCGCCGATGGAGATTCCGATTCATATCGCGATCGAGGTGACGCGCGCGATCGTCACCCTCGGCCGCCGGGCACGCGAGCGCGTCCGCCGTGCGGCAGCCGGTGTGCGCGACTGGTTCGACGGCGGCGGCTTCGCTCCGGCCATCGCGTTCACGGCCGGACCGCACGCCATCGCGATGCCGCTGCCGTCGCGCAACGAGAACGCGCGTCCGCGTCCGCTCGAGTACTGTGCCGCGCCGGCCGCGAACGGCGGCGGCCAGATGCCCAACCCACTCATCGGCGGACGCGTGGCGGTGCTCGACGTCGGCCAGGCGAACTGCGATGCCTTCTTCGACGCCGCCGGCCACACGTTCGCGTACTACGACATGGGCTGGCCGTGGGGGACGATGGAATCGTCGAAACCCGACGCGCCGGCGGGACCGCAGACGCGGACGCGCCCTTGCACCTGCCACCGGCCGCTCGTCATCCTTTCCCACCGCGACCTCGATCACTACCGCCGCGCGCTGCTTCCCGGACGAGCCGGGCAGCGCGTCTGCGGCCTGACCTGGTTGATGCCGGCCGGCGGCGGACAGGACCTTCAGGACTCGCATGGTCCGTACTTCGCCGAGCTGCTCAACCGGATCCTGCAGTACGGCGGCCAGATCGTCCGCTGGCAGAACGCCGGCGGACCGACGCACATGACGTTCCCGTGGGGTTTCGTCGAGCGCTGCACCGGAACGTCGGTCAACAGCAGCGGGCTCGCGGCATGGGTCTGTTTGCGCGACGATCCCGGCGTCGTCGCCGCGCGCGCGGCGCTCCTGGCGGTGCCGGCGGAGATCCCGGGCGGCGCTCCGCTCACCACGCTTCTTCTGGCGCGTGTGACCGCGGCCACCGTCGCCGGCGGCGCCGCGGCACTCGCCGCTGGTACCGCCGCGCAGGATGTGGCGCGCGCCTCGGTCCGGGCGGTGCTCTCCGTCCTCGCCGGTGGCAATGCGGCGGCGGCCATCGCCGACGTCACCTCCGCGAACGTCTTCGGCATCGGCATGGCGGTCTTCGGCGTAGCGCCACCGGCAGTCGCGGTGGCGACCGATGCCGGCAACGCGGCCGCGGCGGCACAGGGCGCGGGGATCTTCGCCACGGTGGCAATGCGCTGTGGCGCGGCGGCGGCCGTCGTGGCGGGCCTGACGGCGGAGGTGCTCGCGCCGATCCTCACTCCGCCCCCGGCTGGAGGGGACGCCGGCCTGTTGCGCCAGCGTAGCGTGGAGGGCATCGCCGCGCGCGCCGCGGTGGCAGCCGTGCTGGCGAATCTTCCGGGGGCTCCGCCGTCGGTCAACACGCGCGTCTTCGCCGAAACCGTGGCCGCCGCGTTGTCGCGCAGGGACCCGGGCCTGGCAGCCAACGTCGCCGCAATCGCCGCTCTCCGCGGCGTCATCGCCGTAGAGCTCGGCGCAGTTGGAGCAGGGCCGGTCGCCACATTGATCAACAACGCTCACCCACTCGGCTGCGCGGCGCCGAACATCGCGGGGGCGCCGCTGCTCGCGCCGCTGGCGACGGAAGTCGCCAACGCCGCGATCAACGTCGTCGCCGCCGGCGGCGGCGGAGCGGCGGCAAACCGCGACGCGCGCGACAACGCCGCCGCGGCAGCCTTGCACGTCGCTCCCGACATGGTCACCGCCGCGCAGGATGCCGCGTGGCCGCTCACCGTCAGGGCCGGACGCGCCCCCTTTGCTCCGGGAGAGCGCTACGCCCTGCTCAACGGCGATGCCGATTTCGGCGCCATCCCGTCGACGCAGCCGGTGGCGCCGAACCAGACGATGCCGATGGTCGTGGCGATGACGGCGATGCATCACGGCTCCTTCATCGAGGATGGTCATTTCATCGAATCGACGCGGATCCCGTGGGCGCCCGGAACCCCTGCCGCGGCGCAGGCAACCAACGCCAGCGTGGCGCCGGCCAGTCTCGCGGAGTCGGTTCGTGCCGTCACCGACGGTCTCGTCGGCGTTGGCCTGCCGGGACTGAAAGGACATCTGGCGCACGCCGGCGCGGCCGCCGCTTCGGCGATCTATGCGGCACACGCCGATAGCATCAACGGAGGACGGGCCGCCGAGGCGGCGTTGCTCACGGGAAACTGGGCCCCGGCGTTCGCGTCCGCCGCGGCGGCAGCGGTCGTGACGGCACTCAATGCGCCGGCCGAGGCGGGAGAGATCGCCATCGCCGCCGTGCACGCGGCAGCCACGCGCATCGGCGCCTCGTACGCGCGCGACTTCGTTCAAGCAGCACAGGCGGCGCGCGTTTCCATTCGCGCGGGGCTGCTGTTTCACGAGGTGCGGCTGCAACCGGCGTTCGCGGCCGGCCTGTTCGGGAACGCGACGTCTACGGCGGTCGCCGGTCTCGTCGGAGCGCTCGGCGGCGCACCGCCGGGCAATACGCAGATCGTCGCGGAAGGAGTCGCCGCCATCGCTGATCTCGAGCTGGGCAACAGGGCGCCGGCCGACGTCGCGCAGGCCGCCCTCCGCATCGCCATCTCCACGCTGCAGGGGGACAACGTCGCGACGGCTGCCGGGAACGCCTACGCCGGCGGCGCACTCGGTTGCGGCTGCGCGCTGCCCGGCGGTACAAGGCGCGCGCAGATCCCGCACAACGACCTGCTGGGGCTCGCGGGAATCGCGGCGGAGCTCGCCGCCAACATCGCGGGCCTCACGGCGGCGCGCGCCGCGGCCGGCGCCGTTCCGGCGATCGTCGCGATGTTCGGCGGCTTCGCCGCTGTCGTCTTTGGAGGGGAGAACGCGGCGATGCGCACCGCGGCGGCATGGGCCGTCGCCGACCTCGCCGGCCTGCCTGCCGCCGTCATCGCTCGCGCTGCGACGCGCGCCGTCGTTTCCGCGGCGAAGGGCGGCGACCTCGCCACCACTGCCGGGATGATCAACTCTGGCGTGACGGCCATCGGGCCGGTCGGCAACACCACCTTCGTCAATACCCTCGCGTCAATCGGTGCCGGACCGCTTCCCGCCAACGTCACCCGGGCAGTGGCCCACGCAGCCATCCAGACGTTGCTATTCGGCGCGGGAACGAACTGGGTGCAGCAACTGTCGCGCGCAGAGCTCACCGCGGGCGCGTTCAACCTGGCGACGGCAGACCACATCGCGACGGCCGTCCGCGCGGTGCAGCCGCCGCTGGCGACGACGCTCGTCAGCCTCCCCTCCTTCTTCGTCGGGCTCACTCCGGCCGCCGCCGTCACCGGCGCGAACATCGAGGCCGCGGTCCTCGGGGCGACGGCCTTCCAGCCGATCGGCTTCACCGGGCCGACCATCACGCCGACGTATCGCGCTCTCATCGCCCGGATCGCGCGCGCGGCGCACGCCGCGGCGGCAGCGGCCGCGGGCGTCGGCAACGAATGCAACGCGGCGGAGGCGGCGCTCGGGCAGCCGATGGCGAATGCCGGGAACGTCCAGGCCCTGATGGCGCTCCCTGCCAACCAGGCAGTCGGGATCACGCTGGCCGATACGGCGAGAAGCGCGGCGTACCTGGCGATGGTCGGCGAGGCCGAGCGCCGCTCGAACCTCGAAGGCGCCGACATCGCCGCGGCTGTAGATGCCGTCCGGCACAACACCATCCCCGCCGCCACTGCCGCCGGCAACGTGGCCGCGGGCTTCGGCCCCGGTGCGCTCGCGTACTCCTACGGCGTCATGCCGCCGAGCGGTCACTGCTACACCAATTCCTCCACCCTCGGCGGGCTCGGACACCCGCATCCGCTGGCGATCGCCGAATACGAGGCGCGTGGCTGGACCCGCCGCCACAACACGTCGATCCGCGCCAACCACGGCGGGCGGCAGGGCGACGCCGCCAGCCCCCGCGGCCACGCCGCGCTCGAATGGGATTTCATCAATGATCGTCCGCACGCGATCGGCAACGTCATCGTGCATTGCGCCGTCTGCGGCCAGAACATCCGCATTCAACATTGAGCGGCGCCCGCCGCGCTGCTGAAAGAAATGACGCTGTCTTCTTCCCGAAGGTGGTCGTACATTGAATCCATCGCCCCACAACCCACTCGTTCGGAGAAAGGAGATTCTCGTGAAGAAGATCGTTCTCGTTACCTTGCTCCTCCTGTCGGTGGCCTCATCCGCTCTCGCTTTGTGCGACCTCTGGGATGAATTCGTTCCGCCGTTCACGGCCGGCGTGCCGGGGAGCTTCACCTTCTCGCCCTGCTGCGGCACGGCGCCGTACACGTTCTCGCTGCATTCGGGGTCGCTGCCGGCCGGGCTGTCGCTCACCAGCAGCGGGACAATTTCGGGCACGCCAACGACAGCCGGCTATACAACCGCCTGCATCCGCATGAGGGATGCGAACGGCTGCACGTTCGTGCGCTGCTTCGAAATCTACGTCGACTGATTTTTTTTTCGAAGCCCTCTGAAATTTCTTCTCCTTTCGGACATGACAGTCGAAAGGAGAAGAAATCATGATCAAGTCTTCCGTTGCTGTCTCTCTGCTGTTCGTGACGTTGTCCGTTGCTCCGCTGTTTGCCCAGGAACCGAGTGAGGCGCTGTTGCAGGATGCCGCGTCGTACGCGTCGTTCGCCGGTGTGAGCGTCGACGAGGCCGTGCGCCGGCTGCAATTGCAGAAGGAGGCCGGCGACCTCGAGGCCGCGCTGACCGAAGAGGAGCGCGCCACGTTCGCCGGCCTCTGGATCGAGCATCAACCGCAGTTTCGCGTGGTGGTCCGCTTCACCGACCGTGCGAGCGAGGAGCGTCTGCGCGCACGCGTCGGCCGCGGGCCGCTCGCCGATCTCATCGAGACCCGCGCGGCCAAGTGGTCGCTCGCGGACCTCGAGCGCCGCGTGAATGAAGGGCGCGGCCAGGCGCGCGGCGCCGGCGTCGCGGCCGACCACGACATCAACATCTTCGAGAATCGCGCGGAGCTGTACGTCGTCGACACCGACAAGCTGAACGCGGGGCTGGCCAGGGCGCGCACCCGCATCCCGGACGGCGTGCTGGTGAAGCGCGTGCCGCGGCTGGCGACCTTCGAGGCGCTCACCGGCGGCGTGCCGATCAACGGCTGCACCTCGGGCTTTACGGTGCAGGCGCCGAACGGCGAGCTTGGAGTCTCCACCGCCGGCCATTGCCCGGACCAGCAGTTCTTCCAGGGGCTGAACCTTCCCTTCCGCGCGCAGGACAACGCCGGCGAGCAGGACGTGCAGTGGAACTCCGCCTGCGACATCGTGCAGGTCACGAATCAGTTCGAGACCGGCATCGGACTCCGCTCGTGCATCGGGACGCGCCACCGGAACAACCAGGTCGTCAACTCCCTGGTCTGGAAGTACGGCCGCACGACGGGCCGCACCTGGGGGAAGATCGAGAGCAAGTCGTTCAACGGGACGTTCGTCCGCGTCGACGGCGACGCGACGGGGATGAACCTCTCGGAGCCGGGTGACAGCGGCGGCCCATGGTTCGTCGAGGATCTCGCGTACGGCATTCACCAGGGCGCGCCCGGGGACGACGCCGACGATTCGATCTACATGCCGATCAACTACATCTCCAGCATCGGCGTGAGCGTGCTGACGTACAACCCCGGTGCGTGCAACTTCGCGCCGGTGCCCAACTTCACCTACACCCGCACGTTCGGCGGCGGCGTCAACTTCAACGCCTCCTCCAGCTTTGATCCGGATGGCACGATCGTCCGCTACGAGTGGAACTTCGACGACGGCTCCACGGCCGTCACGACGTCGCCGCTCATCAGCCACCCCTACCCTAAAGCGAGCAACACCTACTGGGTCACGCTCGTCGTCCAGGACAACGAGGGGAAGCGAACCGCCGTGAGCAAGGAAGTCGTCCTCTGCTACCTCTCCGACGGCTGCGGCGGCCCAATCCAGTAAGACGGCAATTTTCCCGAGGCTGAACGAGGTTCCGCAGTTGACAGAACGCCGCCCTCTCCGTATTTTGGCGGCCCGTCGAACGCAGCCCTTCGCGCTCGACAGCAGTTGCGGAGCCTCCCGTCCCTATCGTCTAGAGGCCTAGGACACCGCCCTTTCACGGCGGCGACACGGGTTCGAATCCCGTTAGGGACGCCAGCCTCACGGGCTGGCGCCAGGACCGCGATCTCCCCCGATTCCTCCCATACCGCCGCCAGCGCGCCGGATCGTGGCGGCGCGGCGTCCTATCCGTCCTATAGGTCCCATTCGTCCCATTCGTCCTATAGGTCCTATCGTCCCCCTGGCCAACGCAACGCACCTGACGGCGACGGCCAACGGGGAACGATAGGACGAATGGGACCTATAGGACGAATAGGGCGTATGGGACGCCACGCGACGCCTTACGATTGCCCAACCAGCCACTCTGCACGGGGTAGAACGGCCGCCGTTACCGCGGCCCCCGCGCACGCCCCCGCATCCTGGCAACGCGCGCGTCCTATAGGTCCCATTCGTCCCATAGGTCCCATCGTTCCCCCGCCGTACCGGGCGCTGCCGTCCTCAACCACTCTCCGCGCATCCCTCACTACGGAAATTGACTGTTCAGTCACAAATGTTACACTGGCCTTCGAGTCGTCAATTTCGGTAATCCAATGCCGGCAGTGAGTGTGGGCGGACGTGTGTCCCGGCTGAAAGAAGGTCTGTCTTGCCAGCACTCCGCCTCCGTGCGCGCGACGCCCGTCGTGTCGTGCTTCTTTCTGCCTTACTCGTCTTAACCTCAACGCTGTCAGCGCAGTACGTGAAGCCTCGCAAGCTCGGGGAGCTCGAGCTCCGGCTTTCCGGACTCGCCGCCGTCGCCACGCCGCAGAAGGTCACGGTGCCGAAGAACACGGCCTCCGGTATTCGCGTCAGCGTCCGCGCCGGAGCCTCCGACCTGCCGCTGCCCGAGGCCGAACGGCTCCTCGGTGGCCCCTTCTCGATCGAGGGCGACCTCGCCGGTCCCGGCCTCCGCGCTCCCCTCCGCCTCCCGCAGACGACCTCCCCCGATCCGCTCCTGCTGATCATTCCGCCCCTCCCCACGTCGGGCAACTACACCCTCTCCAACCTTCGCCTCACCGTCAACGGCGCCACGGCGCTCGACATCAACCCCAACCGCGTCGACGTCGAGGTCATCGAGCAGGTCCTCATCACCTCCGTCACCACCCGTCCCCTCACGCTCGAGGAGATCCAGGCCAAGGGCATCATTCTCGACAACGACTCCTATCTCGGCTTCGAGTTCACCCTCGGCATGTCGATGGAGTCGTCGCCGGTCAACTTCACCTTCCCCGTCATCTTCGACAAGCGCGGCGTCGCCGTGCCGCAGCCGCTCCTGCCGGGCGGTGAGCCCGAGCGCGCGCAGATGCCGCCGCTGACCACCATCGTCCCGATGCTCCTCGAGCCGAAGGACGGCCAGGAAGTCACCTACCGGATGGCGAACGGCAAGGAAGAGCCGGTCCGCATCCCGAGCGTCCTCGTCATCCCGGGCAACGTCGGCTACCTCAAGCAGTTCTTCTCGGCGAAGCTGTACGTCGCCAACGGCGCGCCCGGCGCCTCGAACCTCTCCGTCCACGACATCAAGGGGAAGATCAAGCTGCCCGCCGGCGCCGACAAGGTCCCGGGCTCCAACGACGATCCGCTGATGCTGCCCGACACGACGAAGGGGCCGCAGCTCGCGACCCAGCCCGTCGTGGCCGCGGGCGCCGACGGCGAGTTCGGCACCGCCGACGACGTCATCTCCTTCCGTCCCGGCGAGCAGGGTCAGGCCGAGTTCCTCCTGCGCGGCGAAAAGGAAGGCTTCCACACCATCGACTTCGACATCGAGGCCACCCTCGACGGTCTCGTCACCGGCCCCGTCACCGTCACCGGCGCGGGCAGCGGCGGCGTCCTCGTGCGCAACCCCTACTTCGACATGACGTTCACCGCGCCGTCGGTGGTCCGTCAGGGCGAGCGCTTCAAGCTCTACGTCACGGTCAACAACATCAGCCAGTCGATGGCGAATGACGTCCGCGTGACGCTCGACGGCGCGCGCATGTCCGGCGCGCATCTCGCCGGCGACCCGACGCAGACGATCGCCACGCTCCTGCCGCGCGACTCGCGCATGCTGGAGTTCGACTTCATCGCCGACCGTACCGGCCAGGTCGTGGCCACGTACCTCAACCTCGATACGCAGAACGGCTCGAGCGGCACGCTCAAGTTCACGCTGGCGGTCGGCGAGCGCGGCATCCCGCTGTCGCCCGACACGCTGGTCCTCCCCGCCGCGGTCGATCACCTCCCCCAGACCGTCGTCGCCGCCGCCATGCGCGTCCTCGGGCAGGGGTGGAGCATCGCCAATGCGCCTTCGGGCACGCTGCCGCAGGGCGTCCTCCGCACCTCGCGCGGCGTCGTGACGCAGAAGGCTCTCGCGCTGGCGGAAGCCGGCCTGCGTACCTCGCTCGGCCAGCCGGTCGACGACGCCGTCCGCGACCTCCTCTTCGACTTCTACGGTGGCGCCCCGGTCGACGGCGGCTTCGATCAGCTCCTTCGCTCGACGGCCGCCGGCACCGAGCTGGCGCGCGCCATCGGCAACGCGCTCAAGACGCGCGCCGACCTCTCCGGCGGCATCGTGCCGTACGAGCGCGAGATCGCCGACGTCGCCGCTTCCGGCGCGGGCTACATCGCCCTGGCCGTCAACGGCGCCGTCAACGTCAGCCTCAACGACGGAACGGGCAAAGTCAGCGCCGGCGCCAGCACGTTCGACAACGGGCAGGTGCTTTCCGCCGTCTCCGTGCCGCTCGGCACCGCGAAGCTCGTCCTCATCCCTTCGCCGAACAACGGCCCGTACACCTTCGAGCTGACCGCCACCGGCGCCTCGACGGCCGACCTCTCGCTGACGCATCCTGCCGGCGACACGCTCCGCCGCCGCACCGTGCAGTTCACCACCATCGCCGGCGCGCGTTACCGCCTCGCCGTCGAGGACAACACCACGCTGCAGATCGATGCGAACGCCGACGGCACGTACGAAACGACGCAGACGCTGAGCAGCGAAACGATCCACCCGCAGGGACCGCGCGTCATCTCCGCGCACACCATCGGGCCGGAGACGCTCGACGGCGCCGCGCCGTTCGGCATGCAGGCAGTCGTCCTCTTCGACCGCATCGTCGACGCCACCACCGGCAACACCGCCGCGAACTACAGCGTCGCCCGCAACAAGGTCCTCTCGGCGAAGCGCCAGCTCTCCGGCCGGCTCGTCTTCGCCACGCTCGAGCAGCCCGAGGGACCGTATGTCGGGACGCAGCTCAGCGTGAACGGGGTCAGGGATCTGCGCAACGTCGCCGGTCCCGCCGCCACGGTGACATTGGCGTCGCGTCTGGCCGACATCGGCGCCGTGGTCACCGGCCGCATCCTCGACGCCGACGGCACGCCAATCGGCGGCGCCATCATTACTTACGCGCAGAACCCCGAGCTGCTCTGCGCGCCGCCGCTGGGCGACCTGCAGGGCCTCGCCGCCATGCGCACCGGCGACGACGGACGTTACGAGCTGCGCTACGTCCGCCAGGACCGCTGCGGCATGGCGTTCCAGCTCGCAACGCGCGACCCGAACACCGGCGCGCTTCGCTCCGTCTCCAGCTCCGTCCGCGCCGCGGGCGAACAGATCGTCCTCGACATCGCGATGCTCGGACGCGGCTCGGTCACCGGCATCGTGCGCGGCCTCACGGGGCAGCCGGTCGCCGGCGCCACCGTCGTCGCGCTGAGCCAGACTGATTCGCAGAGCCACGGCAGCGCGATGTCCGACACGTCGGGCCGCTACCGCATCGACAACCTGATCGTCGGCGCCGTCACCGTCCGCGCCGTGAAGGACGCGAGCCTCGGCAAGAGCTTCGGCCGCATCGACCGCGCCGGCACCGCCGCGACCGTCGACCTCACCCTCGACGGCGGCACCGTCAGCGCGCGCGGCGTCGTCCGCCGCGTGCAGGGCTCCGACGTCCAGCCGATCCCGAACCAGCAGGTCGTCTACCGCGTCCGCGGCAACGATGGCTCGTTCATCCCCGTCGCTCTCGCGACCACCGACACCACCGGCAAGTACACCTTCTCCGGTCTCCCCACCGGCGAGTACATCATCGACGCCGCGCTGAACTCGCGCGACAAGGGCAGCGCCACCGGCATCGCCGGCGCAGGTGACGTCGTCGTCAAGGACATCGCCGTCGTCATCGGCGGCGACGGCTACGGCACCGTGCGCGGCGTCGTCCGCTTCCCCGACGGCAGCGCCGCGACGGACGTCGTCGTCTCCGTCGACGACCGCGGCGTGCTGACGAAGATCGACGGCTCGTTCGAGCTCGTCGGCCTCCTCGTCAAGCCGACGACGCAGCAGACCATCAAGGCGCAGTCGCGCGACGGTCTCCGCAGCGGCTCCACGCTCGTCACCATCAGCCAGCCCAATCAGCTCATCACCAACGTCGCGATCACCCTCAGCGGCGCCGGCGCGGCGGAGTTCACGCTCCTCGACGCCAGCCGCAACCCGGTGGCCAATCAGGAAGTCACGCTCCTCGGCGGCTGCTGGAATCCGTGCGGCTGCGCGGCGCGGACGACGAACTCCGAGGGGAAGGTTCGCTTCGAGAACGTCGCCCTCGGCACCGTCCGCGCACGCGCCATCCGCCAGAGCAGCGCCTTCACCGACCAGGCGGACACGCAGGTCGCGCTGACCGCCGACGGCGCCACCGTTTACGGCGTCCTCGTCTTCCCCGGCAGCGGCACGATCACCGGCACGGTCCTCAATCCCGACGGCACGCCGGCGCTCGGCGCCGACATCCGCCTCGGCAGCAAGGTCTTCGACGAAGACTCCTGCAGCCTCGTCGGCGGCACCGCGCAGCGCATCCGCACCGACGTGAACGGCAAGTTCCGCTTCACGCAGGTCAACGTCGGCCAGGTGAGCGTCACCGCGACGCATCCGTTCTTCACCACGTCCGTCGGCGGCAGCGGCACGCTCACCGCGCACGGCGCGTCGCTCGACTTCCAGCTCAAGCTCGTCAACACCATCTCCGGCATCCTCTCCGGCACGGTCTACCTGCCGGACGGCGTCACGCCCGCCGGCGCCGGCGTCGAAGTCACGGCCGTCGGTCCGCTGCCCGAGACCACGGTCACGACCGACGCGAACGGCAAGTACACGTTCGCGAAGATCTTCCCCGAGGGGAGCTACACACTGACGGCGCGCGATGCGGTGACGGGCGGCCTGCGCCGCGACAGCATCTACCTGCGTGCGTCGCAGGACGTCACGCATGACCTGCGTCTCAAGGGACACGGCACCGTCGTCGTGCGCGTCGTCGACGGCGGCGGCAACCCGGTGACGAAGGCGTTCGTCCGCCTCGAAGAAACGCAGTTCCCGAGCCGCGTGTACGAAGCGGCGCTCGAGCCGTCCAGCGGCGGCACCGTCACGTTCGACAACGTCTTCGAAGGACCGCTGACGGCGCAGGCCAGCGACGCGTTCGCGCGCGGCGGCCGCAGCTCCTCCACGCTCAGCGGTCCGGGCGCGACGCTCGAAATGACGGTCGCGCTGACGACCACCGGCACCGTGCGCGGCAAGTTCGTGCGCGCCGACGGCGTCACGCCGATTCCGTTCGGCTCCGTGAAGCTCGTCGCCAACAACGTCGTCATCGGCACGACCACGACGGCCGGTAACGGTGACGTCGGCACCTTCTCCTTTACTTATGTTCCGGCGGGCTCGTTCCGCCTCGAAGCGCAGGACCCGCAGACCGCGCGTAGCGGCGTTGCCGTCGGCACCATCGGCACCGAAGGCGAAGCAGTCGACGTGACGGTCGTCGCGCAGGGCATCGGCCGGGTCACCGGTCTCGTCACCAGCAACGGTGCCGCGCAGCCGGGCGCGCACGTCCGCATCTCCAACGGCAACTTCGACATCGTCACGTTCGCCGACTCGACGGGACGCTACAGCATCGACGGCGTGCCCGAGGGGCGCGTGAATGTGACGGCGAGCCTCGCCGGCAACTTCCTCACCGGCACCACCAGCGGCATGCTGGCGGGTGAAGCACAGACGCTCACGCTCGACGTGGCGCTGCGCGACTCCGGCAAGCTGACCGGCCGCGTGCTCGCCGCCGGCGGGCAGGCCGCCGCGCCGATCTCGCTCGTCACCGTCCACGTCGGCGGCAACGGCGGCGCGACGCTCAACACCACCACCGACACGACCGGCGCGTTCACCTTCGAGCGCGTCCCCGCCGGCTACGCCACCCTCGCCGCCGAAGTCCTCGGCAGCATGGACAAGGCGAGCGGCACCGCCGACATCCTCGGCTCGCAGACCACCGACGTCACGCTGACGCTCAACGGCATCGGCGGCATCGCCGGCAAGGCGCTCGACTCCAACGGCGCGGCAATCGCCGGATCCGTGAAGATCACGGGCAACGGCGCCGTGCCGTACAGCTTCACCGTGCAGGCGCAAGCCGACGGCGTGTTCACGTTGCCGCAGGTCCCGGCCGGTCCGTTCAGCGCGATGCTCACCGCGAAGTCGGGTGAGTTCGTCCTCTACGGCACGCAGTCGGGCAGCGTCGTCGCGAACGAGACGCTCAACCTCACCGTCCAGATCCAGCCGAGCGGCACCGTCACCGGCCTCGTCGTCCGCTCCAACGGCACGACGCCGGGCGTCGGCGCGAACGTCGTCCTGCAGCTCGACGGCAACCGCGGCAGCGTCACCGTGCAGGCGGGCAACGACGGCCGCTTCACCGCGCGCGGCGTACCGTTCAGCAACTTCACGGTACGCATCAGCGATCCGCTCACCACGGGACTCGCGCTCTCCTCCGGCAGCATCACCGCCAACGGCCAGACCGTCGATCTCGGGACGCTCGTCCTCGATGACCAGCCGCTCCGCGTCGTCTCCATCACGCCGGCGGACGGCTCCATCGGCGTGACGCAGACGACGCCCGTCGTCGTCACCTTCAGCAACCAGTTGCAGTCGGCCGCCGGCATCACCGTGCGGAACGGCGCGCAGACCGTGAACGGCAATGCTTCGCTGTCGACCGACGCGAAGACCGTCACGCTCACCGGCACCTGGCCCGACTCCGCCGAGCTGACCGTCAACGTCAGCACCGCGGTCACCGACGTCTTCGGCCGTCACCCGCTCGAGACGACGACCAGCCGCTTCCACACCATCGACCTCTCCGGCCCGAAGGTCGCGAGCGTCGTCCCTGCCGCCAGCAGCATCCAGGTCGCGGCGAACACCACCATCACCGTCACGTTCGACGAGTCGCTCGCCGCGAGCGTCGATGCCGCGAACGTCGTGAAGCTCGACGGCGTCACCGGCACGGCGGTCCTCACCACGCCGAAGACGATCGTCTTCACGCCCGGCGCTCCGCTCGCCGACAACGCCACCTACACCGTCAAGGTGAACGGCGCCATCGACGCCAGCGGCAACGTCCAGACGACGCCGTTCACGTCGACGTTCGCCACGAACGACACCGTCGCGCCGGTGCTCACCGTCACGACGCCGGCGCACGACTCGTGGATTCGCAACGCCAAGCCGCAGATCCAGGTGAACGCCGTCGATCCGATCAGCGGCATCGCCGCCGGCAGCGGCGCGCTCCTGCTCGACGGCACCGCCGTCACGCCGCAGCTCTCCGGCGCCACGCTCTACTACACCCCGGCCGCCGACCTGGCGCAGGGTGTCCACACGATCGAGGCCTCGCTGACGGATCGCGCCGGCAACCGCGGCACGGTCGACAGCACCTTCAAGATCGACACGGTCGCGCCGACGGCCGCCGCGCTGAGCGGCGTTGGCGCCGGTGCGACGCTGCGCGGTCCGCTCTCCATCTCCGGCTCTGCCAGTGACGCCACGTCCGGCGTGGCGAAGATCGAAGCGCTCGTCGACGGCAGCGTGTTCCTCACGCTCACCGCGCCCGACTTCGCTGCCGGCTACGACTCGACGATGCTCGCCGAAGGGCCGCACACGTTCAGCGTGCGCGCGGTCGACGTGGCCGGCAACGTCAGCGCGGTGACGCAGATCGGTACGGCCGTCGTCGATAACCGGCCGCTCACCGTCGCCTTCACGTTCCCGGCGCAGAACACGCCGGTGCGCGACGCCGCCTCCTTCACCGCTGCCGGCAGCGAGCCGCTGGCGCGCATCGACTTCTCCATCGCCAACTTCACCATGAGCGACGACACGTCGCCGTACGAGGCTTCGCTCGACCTGACGAGCTTCGGTGAAGGCGCGCAGGTCATCACCGCGACGGCCGTTGCCCTCTCCGGCGAGACCGCGCAGGCGACGCGCACCGTCGTCATCGACCGCACGGCGCCTTCCGCGCCCGATGCGTCGCGCATCAACGCGGAGCCGCCGCAGAACGGCAGCTCGCTCGTCTTCGCCTACTCCGGCGCGGTCGAGCCGAACGCGAACGTGGAGCTCTCCAACTCCACGCGCCCCGGCACCGCCAGCACCAAGGCGGCGGCCGACGGCACCTTCTCCGTCTTCATCACCGCGGAGATCGACGACGTCCTCTCCCTCATCGCCGTCGACAGCGTCGGCAACCGCAGCGAGGCTTCGACGATCACGGTCCGCCGCACGCCGTCGCTGCCGCCGTCGAGCGGCGCCACGTCGCTGCAGTACCACGGTCTCCTCGCCGACCGCGTCGGCACCACGCGTCCGCTCGCCGAAGACGGCATCGTCGACGCCGTCTTCACGCTCAACCTCTCGATCGGCGACGGCCTCACGCGCACGATCAGCTACATCGACCTCGCCGGGCCGCTGACGCGCAGCACCCGCGCCGGCCACACTCCGCTGGCCGTGGCGCAGGACGCCGGGTCGACACTCCTCAACCGCGCGGACGGCACCATCAACTTCCCCGTCACCAGCGGTACGACGCTGACGCTCTTCGCCACCGACGCCGGCTTCATCCGCGACGGCTTCACGTACACCGTGAAGGCCGTCTTCACCGACGGTACGCAGTTCATCGACACCTACTTCATCACGCCGCGCGAGGATCGTTCGCTCGTCGCCCACTCCGCCGACGTCACGGCGGAGCCGCCGACCGTCGTCGTCAAACCGGGGCAGCCCGGCACCACCACGCTGACGCTCACGAACATCCGCGACATCGACGGGACGCTCGTTCCCGACGGCGCGAAGCTCGCCCTCAGCGCCATGGACATGGCCTCGAAGGATCCGACCGGCGGTTCCATCCGCTCCGCCGGCGGCACCATCGTGGGCGGCGAAGTGGCGGCGAACAACCCCAACTTCCGCGTGTTCACCATCAGCGGCGGCAGCGTCACCGCCACGTACTCGAGCAACCCCTTGACGCCGGCGCTCATCACCGGCGCCACGGCCGTCGTGCAGGTCATGCCCGCCGATGCCTCGGACAACACCCTCGGGACGGACGCGATCTCCACGATCGACCTCAACATCCGCTCCTCCGCCGACCGCGCCATCGTGCATCCGAAGCCGGCCTCGCTCTACGCCGACAGGAACGACCGCCGCAGCCGCATCCGCATCGAAGTCCGCGACGCGGCCGGCAACCCGGTGCCCGATGGCACCAAGGTCACGGTCACCGTCGCGAGCAACGGCTCGATCATCGGCGGCTGGTGGAGCGGCTCCGCCGGCGGCACGCTGTACGGCGGAACGCAATCGGCGCAGAGCTCTGCCTGGCGCGTCCTCACCGTTTCGGGCGGCGCGGTCGAGTGTGAGTACTCCTCGGCCGGTCTCATCGCCAACGTCGGCGAGCTGAAGACCGTCAACATCCAGGTCAACCCCGCGGACGCCAACGGCAACCGCACCACCAACGACGCGATCGGCACCGGCTACATCACCCTGGCCGGCCCGGCGCGTGGCGAGATCCGCGTCGTCCCCGAGACCGTCCCCTACGTCTTCCCGACGCCGGCGCCGGTCCTCGTCGACGTGCAGCTCGCCCAGGACACGCGCGCCCATCTCATGCCGGACGGCGCGAAGCTCCTCGTGAGCGCCTTAAACAGCGCCAGCATCGTCGGCGGCTGGTGGGTCGGCTCGTGGGGCGGCACGATCGTCGATGGCATCGCTTCGCCGAGCGGCTCCGGCCTCAAGGCGTTCCCGCTGCTCAACAACGCGCTCCGTGCGACGTACTCGATCGCCGGCGGCGGCACCGTCCATACGGGCGACGTGCAGAACGCCACGATTCAGCTCGTCGCGGCCGACAGTACCAGCGCCCGCATCGACAACCGCGCGCTCAACACCGCCACCGTCAAGGTCCTCGGACCGCTGAACTCCTACGGCACCACCACGAACAGCAATCTCTTTGGCGACGGGGCGCTGCAGACCACGACGGTCCGCTTCTCCCACATCCTCGACGTCTACGGCAACCCGCTGCCGGAAGGCTCGAAGGTCGTGGTCAGCGTCGCGAACAGCCAGGTCATTGCGGGCGGCTGGTGGGTCGGCTCGATCGGCGGCCAGATTCTCAACGGCACCGACTCGCCGACCGGAACGTTCAAGACCTTCACCATCACGGACGGCGGCATCGACGTCGTCTACGGCAACCAGGGCATCACCTGTACGCCAGGTGAGAGGAAGACGGCGAACGTCGCGCTGGCGCAGGCCGGCGCGAACGGCGAGCGCCTCTCCACTCAGGCCCTCGGCCTCGTCCCGATCACCATCGTCGGCACGACCTCGGCCACCGCGGTGGCCAGCCCCTCGGCATTCTTCTCCGACGGCACCGACTACCGCTCCACCATCACCGTCAGCAACATCAAGGACGCCCTGGGGCGCCCGGTGCCCGACGGCACGCTCGTCGGCGTCACCGCCGCCAACAGCGCCACGATCTCTGGCGGCTGGTGGGTCGGCTCTGCCGGCGGCAGCATCCTCGGCGGCACCGTGGCGCCGAACAACACCGCCTTCAAGGTCTTCCCCGTCGTCAACGGTCAGGTCGTCGTGCAGTACTCCTCGCAGGGTGTCGTCGTGAACGAGGGCGAGCGGATCGCGACCGTGCAGGTTGCCAGCGCGAACCAGCAGGGACAGATTCTCAGCCAGCAGTCGCTCGGCACCGTCGCCATCCGCCTGCTGTCGCCGGCCAGCGTCAAGGTCGCGGTCGACCCGGTCAACCTCACGTTGATGGCGCCGTCGCCCACGGCGCAGATCACGATCACCGATCTCAAGAGCTCCGACAACCTGCCGCTCCCTGATGGCACGAAGGTCGGCCTCTCCGTCGTCAACAGCGCCGCGACCTACGGCGGCTGGTGGCAGAGCTCCGTCGGCGGGACCCTGTCGCCGGCAGGGACGACGGACGGTGACGGCTCGACCTCGCCGAACAACGCGGCGTTCCAGAGCTACACCATCGCCGGCGGCACCGTTCGCTCGGTCTACATCGCTCCGGAGATCGCCGCCGGCGTCGGTGAAACCAAAATCGCCACCGTGCAGGTCGTCACCGCCGACCGTAACGGCAACGTCCTGAACACCCGCGCGCTCGGTGTCGCGCAGATCCGTCTGCACGGCGTCACGTCGGCCAGCGCGAGCGGACCGGCCACGCTCAAGATGCCGGGCACCGCCAGCGTCACGTTCACCAACATCAAAGATGCCGCCGGCAACCTCGTGCCCGACGGCACACCGGTCGCCGTGGCCGTGCTGAACAACGCCACCAGCACCGGCGGGTGGTGGAACGGCTCCGTCGGCGGCACGATCACGAACGGCAACACGTCACCCACCGCGGGCTGGAAGTGGATGACCGTCGAGAACGGCTCCGTCACGGTCCAGTACTCGTCACAAGGCGTGACCGTCGCCGGTACCACGCGCATCCAGCTCGTCCCGGCGCAGCGCAACGGCACCCCCATCCTCTCCCCCACCCTGTCTGGCGGCATGTGGCCGATCAATCTGACGTACTAACGGACTCATTCGATGAATAGAACTCTGCAACGCCTGATCGCCACGACGCTGCTGTCGATTCTTCCGACGCAGCTGCTCGCGCAAACGACCGACGCTCCGGGTACACCGGCGGCACGCACCGGACAGCAGCAAGTCCGGGCGACCGCCGGCATCGGTGCTCGTGCTACCGCGGCCACCGCCACGGACCTCATCTTCTTCGGCCCCAAAAAGTACGTCCGTACGAACGGTGCGAAGAACGTCTACACCGAGACCATCGAGGTCCCGGCGTGGATGAAGGCCCCGTTCCGGCTGCGCGTGCAGAACGGTGAAGCGAACGGCACGTACCGCGTGTCCTCCGCCACCGTGGCCGTCAACGGCGTCGAGATCCTGACGCAGTCGGACTTCAACCAGAACGCCGCCACGTACGAGAAGCCGGTGACGCTGACGGCGCCCAAGTCGACGCTCGTCGTCACGCTCGCCAGCAAGCCGACCAGCTACCTGACGATGTGGCTGCACGGCACGACGGCCGACCTCACCGCGCCGCGCCTCACCTGGACGCAGCCCGTCACGTCATCGACGATCAACACCCCGACGCCGCAGCTCGTCGTCAGCTACGGCGATGCAGCCGGCACCGGCGAGCCCGCCGCCGCCGGCGTCGATCTCGCCTCGCTGAAGGTGCTGATCGACGACGTCGATCGCAGCACCCTCTTCACCCGCCGCACCGACGAAGCCTCGGCCGACATCCCCGCCACCGCGCCGCTCGCGCAGGGGCTGCACACATATAAAGCATCGGTCGCCGACCTCGCCGGCAACCGCACCGAGATCACCGGCCAGTTCCGCGTCGACCTGACCAAGCCCACCATCGCCTTCATCAATCCCGGCGCGTACCTCAAGACGCAGGCGCCGCAGATCAAAGTCACGTACGCCGACGACGTCGCCCTCAACCCGGCCACGCTCGGTGTGACCGTCAACGGAGCCGTCGTGCCGTCGACGAGCATCACGACGACCGCCACCGAGGCGGCGATTGCGCTGACGAATCTGCCGGAGGGGCCGAATCAGCTCACGGCCACGATCCGCGACCTCGGCGGCAACAGCGCCACCGCGAACCTCTCCTTCAACGTCGACGTCACCGCGCCCACGGTGACGATCCCGCAGCCTGCCGCCGCGGCGCGCATCGGCAGCCGCGACGTGCCGCTGACGATCGCCTACTCCGACGAGCAGGGCATCGTGGCCACCACCGCGACGGCGAAAGTCGACACGACCGCCGTCACCCTCACCGCGACGGACGATCAGGCCACGGGCCAGATGACCGCGCTGACGGACGGCACGCACGCCATCACCGCGAGCGTCGCCGACCGCGCCGGCAACATCGGCACCGCGACGTCGAGCTTCATCATCGACACCACCGTTCCCACGATCAAAGTCGTCGAGCCGCCGGCCGGCGCGAACCTCAGGAACGCCAAGCCGCCGGTGGCCATCACGTACACCGACGAGCAGGGCGTCCAGCCCGACACGCTCAAGGTCACGCTCAACGCGACCGACCAGACCGCGCTCTTCACCAAGACCGCGACCGGCGCCACCGGCACCGTCACGACGACGCTGCCCGAGGGTGTGAACAAGATCGACGCCGAGATCAAGGACGCCACGAACAACGTCGGCAAGACCACCTCGACGTTCCTCGTGGACACCATCGTCCCGGCCGCCCAGATCACGGCGCCCGCCGATCGCGTCAACACCGCCAAGCCGGTCGTGACGGTCGCCTACAGCGACGCCGGCTCCGGCATCAATCCCGACAGTCTCGAGCTAAAGGTCGACGGCACCGCCACGACAGGCGTCCTCGTCCCCGGCCCCGACGCCGCCAGCGGCGCGCTCACCACCGCCCTCACCGACGGCCAGCACGCCGTCCAGATCGACCTCACCGACCGCGCCGGCAACCCGAGCACGCTGACGAAGTCGTTTGTGGTCGACACGAAGGCGCCGGTGCTGACGATCAGCGCGCCGGCCGACGATTCGTTCATCAATACGACCACCCCCGCGCTGCGCGCCGGCTGGGCCGATCCGCAGGGCACCGGCGTCGACCTCACCTCCGTCAAGCTGACGCTGCAGAAAGGCGACGCGCCGGCGCTCGACATCACGTCGTACGTCACGATCGCGGCGCTCGAAGGCGTCGGCTTCGTGCCGCAGACCGCGGCGCTCACCGACGGCACGTACCGCCTCACCGCGGAGATCCGCGATCTCGCCGGCAACGTCAGCACGACCGTCTCCTCCTTCGAGGTCGACACCGTCGCGCCGGACTACACCATCGAAACGCCCGCGGCGAACGGCTACGTCGACACGCGCACGCCGTCGTTCACCATCCGCTGGCACGACGCGTTGTCGGGTGTCGACCTCTCGCGCGTCGTCGTCACCATCGACGGCGTGAACCGCACCGCGCGCTTCACCACGAGCGTCGACGGCGCCACCGGTACGCTCACCGCGGCCGAAGCGCTCGCCGAAGGAGCGCACACGATCCAGCTCACGCTCTACGACCGCGCCGGCAACAAGTCGCCGTCGCAGCCGCAGACGTTCACCGTCGACACGATCGATCCGGTGGCGGCGATCGAAGCGCCGCTGAATGCCAGCTACATCGGCGGCGCGCCGCACAACCTCGCTGTCACCTACGTGGATCCGACCGGGAGCGGCATCGACCCCGCGTCCGTGCGCATCACGCTCGACGGCACCGACCGCACGGCCGACTTCACCCTCGGTGCAACACGTGCGACCGCAACGCTGGCAACCGCGCTGACTAACGGCAGCCACACGCTCGCCGTCACGATTCTCGACTGGGCCGGCAATCCGGCGACCGCCACCTCCACATTCACCGTGGATGCGATCGCGCCGGCCGTCACCATCACCACGCCGGAAGCCAATGCGTGGCTCAAGGGCGCTACGGTCACGGTGACGGGCACGGTCGTCGAGACCTCGCCGGTCACGCTCACCGTCAACAACGTTCCGGCCATCGTCACAGCCGGGAAGTTCAGTGTGGCCGTTCCTTCGAGCGAGGGTGCTTTCGTGATTCTGGTTGTCGCGGTCGACGCGGCGGGCAACAGCGGCTCCGGCAGCGTCTCCGTCAACGTCGACACACAGGCGCCGGTGATCACGATCGCCGAGCCGCTCAACAACGCCATCACGAACAAGGCGAGCATTCGCGTCGCCGGTACGGTGGCCGACGCGTCGATCGTCACGATGACGCTCGACGGCGCGCCGCTGCCGCTGACGTCGAACGCGTTCTCGACGGACGTGCCGCTGACCGCCGACGGTCTGCGCACGCTCGTACTCGTCGCGACCGACGCGGCGGGTAACACCAGCACGTCCTCCGTCAAAGTCACGCGCGACACGGTCGATCCGGTCGTGACCGTCGCGGCACCGGCGAAAGCCTCCGTCATCGGCACCGTTCCGGTCGTCGTGCGCGGCACCTTGCAGGACGCCACGGCCGTTGCGGTGACCGTCGACGGCACCGCTGCCACCGTCACAAACGCGGCGTGGCAGGCCTCCATCAGCGGCCTCTCCGAAGGGAAGCACAGCTTCACGATCGTCGCCGTGGATGCGGCGGGCAACGACACGACGGTCGAGCACGAGGTCAGCATCGACACGCTCGCGCCGCTGGTCGTCATCGCGACGCCTGCACCGGCGACGCTGACGAAGGACGCGACGATCACCATCACCGGCACCGCGACCGACGGCACGCTCGCCACCGTGACCGCGGCCGGCGTCACCGCGACGCTCGTTGCCGGCACTACGGCGGATGAGAAGAAATTCACGCTGACGAACGTCCCGCTCATCGATGGCGACAACACGATCGTCATCCTCGCGACGGACGCGCTCGGCCGCACCGGCCAGGCGTCGATCATGATCACGCGTGATTCGGTGCCGCCGTCGCTCCTCGTCGACGCTCCCGAACTGATCACGCGCACGCGCGCCACGAACGTCAGCGCCGTCGTCGAAGACAACCTCGCACTCCGCGACGTCGTCTTCACCCTCGGTACGACCGAACTGGCGAAGGTGACGAAGGCTCCGTTCACGGCCAGCGTCATCGCGCCTTCGACCGCGAAGCCGGGCGATGTGCTCACGCTGACCGTCGTGGCCACCGACAAAGCCGGCAACGCCACGACCGTGACCAAATCGCTGCGTGTCACCTCGGACGGCGCCGTCACGGGCCTCGTGCTCGACGACTCCACCGGGCTCCCGATCCGCAACGCACGGGTACGCGTCACCGGCGGCACGCTCGAGACCACGACCGACGAGCGTGGCCGCTACGCCCTCCCGGCGAACGAGCAGAACCTCGTCCTGATCGTCGATCAACCGGTCGTCGGCCAGACTCCGATGACCGCCGTCGAGCGCACGGTCGCCATCCAGTCGGGTGTCGGCACCGTGCCTGTCGATGTGCGTCTGACGCCGCTGGCGCAGCCGGTCGAGATCGGCCAGCACGGTGGCTTCGTCGTCAACGCCACTTACGGCATCACCGTGCCGGGTGGCGCCGTCTCGGCGGCGACGCCGATGCGGCTCACGCGTCTCTCCTCGCAGGGTTTGCCGAACCTGCTGCCGCTCGGCTGGTCGCCCGTCGCCGCCTTCGATTTCCGTGTCGACGGGACCGTCGCGAACGTGCCGTTCGAAGCGAACCTCTCCTCGCTCTCCGACGCCACGCTGACGCTCGTCCACTACTCGCCCTCCCTGCACGCCTGGAACGTCGTCGCGACGGGTCTCGTGACCGTCGGCGGCAGTCTCCGCGTTTCGCTGCCGGAGACGGGCGCGTACGCCTTCGTCGTCGCTGACGGTACGCATGTTCCGGCGGCAGTCGCCGGCCAGTTGCTGCCCGGCATCGACATGCAGCCGATCCCCGAGACCGCCACGTCGAGCGGCTCCGTCAACCCGCCGACGCTGCCGCCAACCGGCGGCGCCGCCACCGGAACGCTCATCGTGCACTCCCCCACGCCACTGCCGTCCGGCACGGTCGTCCAGGCGGAGGTGACAGAGACGTTCTCGCTGACGAACGGCGAAGTCGCGTCGGAAGAGACGCGGACGCAGGACCTCGTCCTCTACCGCGCCGGCAACGACATCAAAGCCGAGTTCCCGATCGTGCCGTCGCGCAGCTTCACGGCCGGCGACCTGGCCGAGGGCAAAGTCCATCTCGACATCCTCGCGGGGCGCGAAGCCGTGCGTGGGAAGACGGGTGGCTCGCAGGCGCTGACGCTCACCTCCGGTGACGTCGCCCTGACCGTTCCCGCGGGCGCGCTCCCGCAGGACCTCGCGATCTCCGCCACGCCGGCGATCCTCTCCTCGTTCCTCCCGTCCACACCGGCCGCCGCGCCGTTCGCCGAGGTCGTGCTCGACTTCGGTGGTGCGGTGCTGGCGACGCCGGCGGAGCTCTCCGTCAGCGCGTCGAACGTCCCGGCCGGTCAGACCGTCGTCATCGCACGCATCGAGCGCGTGCGCGGCGTGCCGAAAGCGGTGGTCGTGGCAGGCACGGAGCTCCAGAACGGCCGCTTCGTCTCCGCGCCGCTCGGCGATCTTCCGTCGATCCGCCGCGACGGCCGCTACGTCTTCTACCGCATCAACCTCGCGTGGGGGCTCGTCACCGGCGCGATCGGTTTCCCGACGGGGACTGGTCCGGCGACCGTGCAGATCGCCGGCTTCCCCTTCACCGCCATCACGAAGTCGAGCGGTCAGTTCACCGCCATCGCGCCTGCCGGGACACCTCGCGTCCTCACGGCCACGATCGCGGGCACCTCGCTCTCCGGCCAGACATCCGTCCTCGTCACGGCCGGCGGCACCACCACGGCGACGTTCAGCCTCACCGCCGCCGCGACCACCGCGACCGTGACACCGGCTGACGGCGCGATCCGCGTCCCGACGTCGTCGCAGGTCGAGATCACCGCCACCGCGCCGCTGAGCGTGACTTCCGCGAACAGCGGCACGATCCGTCTCACCACCGACGCCGGCGCCGTCGTGCCGGTGCGCTACGTCTTCTCCGGCAGCGGCCGCGTCCTCGCGGTCATCCCGCAGGACGCGCTCGAGCCGGGAACGACCTACCGCCTCGACGTCGACGGCCTCACCGACATCTACGGCGGCGCGGTCAACGTGGCGGGCAGCAGCTTCACGACTGCCGCGAACACCCAGCCGCAGTACGACATGAACCGCATCGTCATCCTCATGCCCGAAAACGGCATGATCAAGGTCAATGCGCCGGCAGGATCGCTGCCGCCGGGGACACAGGTCCTGATCGTCAACACCGGCAACGCCAGCGTCGTTTCGCTGATGGTCGGCAACGACGGTTCCTTCACGGGCGAAATCCCCGGCTCCATCAACGATGTCCTCCTCATCACCGTCAGCGATCCTCTCGGAAACGTCTACAGCTTCGAGCGCAGCAAGTTCGTTGCGACGGACGGCAGCGGACGGGTTGCCATCGGCGCTGCTGGTGGAACCGTCGAAGGCCCGGGCGGGACGGGTCTCATCATTCCCGCCGGCGCGCTGACGCGCGGCGCCGTCTTCCGCGTGGAGCCTTTCGGGCCCGAGGCGTTCGAAGAACGGCCCGAGTTTCCGGGAGTTCAGTTCGGGAGTGGACTGCGGATCATTTCCGAGGACAAGCCAACGCTGAAAGAAGAAGGAAAGCTCGTCTTTCCGCGTCCGGCAGGCGCACCGGACGGCGCGTTTTACTACGTGCTCCGTCGAGTCACGGGCCCCAACGGCCGCGTCGACTTCGAGACGGTCGATCACGCCTTCCTGACCGCGGAAGGGAACGTCGTCACCGCGAGCTACCCCTTCATCGGCTGGAACGACTCCGTCGGAAGCTGGGACGCCGCATCGTCGGCGATCGGCTTCGGCTTGTCGGCAGTCGTGAACATGTTCCTGATGTGGTCTTACGACGCCATGCTGCCGGGGCTGCCGTTGCCCGGCATGATCGTCGGCAAAGCCTACGAAGTGCGGTACGAGCGCGGGAACCCCGAGCCGGTCTACGTGCCGGTGAACGGCGCGATGATTTCCGCGATCGACGAGAGTGGGCTCCTGCTCTGGGACAAGCCGAGCACGCGCGGGATCTTCGCGCGCAGCCAGGATGCGCCCGGGACGCTCTTCAGCGAGCACAAGGGAACGTTCGCGCTGTGGGATCCGCAGTACCGCGGCGGGCCCGTGAGGATCCACGCGATGTACAACGGCCATTCGGTCGTGACTACCGCGTACCAGGCCAATCCCGTCGATACGAAGACTTTCTTCACGCACCTCTTCCAGCACTACCGCAACGTCGCGTATGCGACGGTAACGTTCCCGTCGTCGGAACCGCCGCAGGCGCCCGCCATCGAGATCGTGCTCATGACGGTCGACGCCGAGGGGCGCCGGCAGGTCGTGAGCGACGACATGGTGCTGGCGGGCACGAATGTGCTGATCGGTTTGAAGGTGAACACCGAGGAGGAGATGACCATCCGCGCCGAAGTGGGCGGCATCGAGATGGCGGTGAAGCGCGACGTGGATTCGAGTCCGCAGCGCGTGACCTGGATCCTCGTCGGAGACAAACCGGGCGTCAGTATCACGCCGCCCGCCGTCGGCCGCTACAACGTGACGGGTACGGCTTTCCCTCCGTTCGGCAGCGCGATCGCGCTCTCCTACTCTTTCATCGCGGTGAGTGGCACGAGTGGCAACACAAAGGCCCTCCCGGGACCGCCGGATGTTCTGGTGAATCAGCTCCGGCCGAAGAACGGCAAGACTGACGTTCTGATCGACACGTTCGTGGAGGTGGTCTTCACCGAGCCGGTCAAGAACGTTCCCCCGGCCATCAAGCTCGTCGGACCCGAAGGTGAGGTCCTGTGTGCCGTATCGGGCGTGGGTGTCGATGCGCAAGGCCGGATCTCGATCATCTCGGATCTCGCCGCGAACCCGTCGGCGGCGGTCACGGCCGTCACGCTCCGGCCGGTCTACGGCCTGAGACTGGGCTCGTCCTATCAGATTCAGCTCGGCGGCGGCATCATCGATCTGGATGAGACGAACGGTCAGCCGGATCCCAAGTCTCTCTCTCCCCGGGTTTACTCGTTCTCGACCTACAACGCTTCCGTCATCGCCGAGGCGGACGATTACGCGTCGCTTGGCAGCGTGGCGTTTGGCGAAACCGTGTGGGTTGCCGAGGACGGCCGGCCGCACGGGCAGCTTCGCGGCTACCGCTATTCCAACAACTCGCTCAGCGCCCTGTCCGGCACTTTCCTTTCCGGTACGCCGACGCACATCGCCGGCGAACAGGCCTCGGCGGTCTTCGGAAGTGATGTCGTCGCCGTGCCGGCGACGCTGTGGTATCTCCGCGGCCCCTCCAATCTCATCATCTACGACACGACAGCACAGCCTCCCGTCCGGCGAGCGGCCGTCAGCCTCACGGAGGGAACGGAACACGGAATCACGTTGCGCGTCGCCGTCAAGGGCCGCTATGCGTATGCGTGGACGTACCCGACGGGAATCCAGATCGTGGATCTCCAGCGGGCAAAGCTCAATTTCGATCTGGCGAGTGCCGACGCGCGGCGCAGCCGGGACATGAACCTGGCGCTCGTCACGGCCGGACAAGGGTTCAGTCAGGACGCGATCGTCAACGTGATTCCCGTCCGGACCGTCACCGGTGCGCTCGGACACATCTTCGGCGTCGTGCCGTTCGACACGATGATCGATGGCACGAGCCAGACACTGGTCCTCGCGACAGGCAATGTCCCGCTCGTCGTGGCGAATCCGCAGAGCGGCGAGATCGTCTATCGCGACGCGGTCCTGCAGTCGGCCGAAGGCTCGCTGACCTGGGGCTGGGCGATGGCCGCCGATTACCACGACGGCAAGCCGCTCGCCGTGATCGTCGGACGCGGGACGGGGCGGAATCCACAGAATGAGCTGGCCGCCGGAAACGTGCTTGTGGTAGTCGATCTTTCGAGCCCGCGTTCGCCGAAGATCATCGGCTCGCTCCTGTTCAGCGGCACCGACACGCCGACGGACGTGAAGGTGCAGGGGACGAACGCGTTCGTGGCGTTCGGTGACCGCCTCATCGTCGTCAATATTGCCGATCCGGCGAAGCCGGCGAATGGCGGAACGATTGCCGCCATGGGTGGCCGTCTCTCGGTGTCGGAGACCGGAGCCATCTTCTCGACCGGCAGCGATGGTGTGCGTGTTGCGCAGCTCACCCCGCCGGAGGCCGCGTTCCGGATCACGGAGATCAAGCCGGACGTCGTCTCGCCGGCCAATCCTCCGGTAGACGGAGACACCAAGTACTACAGCATTCCTTCGTCCTTCGGACCCACGACGAACACGATGGCACGCACGTTCCGGATGAAGCTGACGGGCCGTCCGCCGAACTCGGTCGTCACGAAAGTGAAGGTGACGCTCGTCGGAGCGACACCGAACGGCAGTCGTGACCTGGCGACTGTCTACGACGGTGCAGTCGACGGCACCAACGCGACGCTCAACGGAGATGCGCTCAGGGTTCGCGTTACGTTCCACACCCTGGCGTCTCAGCTGGCAGGACGTCCGCCCGACGCACACACCATCAGCTATCGCTTCGACGTCACCGCCACGATCGGCGGACGCGCGGTTTCGGCTTCCGCCGTCACACCGACGCCACGCTTTGCCCTCTGGCGCATGCCGCCGACCTTGACTCGCTACTCCACACGCGACGCCGGGCAGGACGACTGGTCGTCGAAAGGCACGTACCAGTGGCTGACCGACAACCAGACGCGTTTGAAGGCGATCAATGACGTCTCCGGCGAGCACGGCAAATGTATTGGTCACGTCTCGCACACGCAGGGCACGGACATCGACATGTTCCACTTCTATACCTTCCCCGGAAACGCGCATCAGCATGGCGGCACCAACTACGAGAAGCTGAAGACCTACTTCAGTTCCGCCGCCGGCGGCAACGCGGAGGCGAAGGAGCAGCTCATCGCGTGGGCAAAGGCAACACGCACCGGGATGGAGCCGTTGCTGTCGGACGACCGTGTGTCGAAGGTCATTTACGTGAGCGGCGGATCCCGGACGGCCACCCGCAAACGGCCTGACGGCACCAAATATCAGGTGCCGATCGAGACCAGCTACGAAGCAGGTTTCGGCGAGAAGCTCCTGAAGACAGGCAAAGCGAAGTACAACGGAACCACCGTCGATCTCGGCATCGGTGACTGGACTCCCGCGAAGCTCGAGAATTACAGGCCGAGGAATGATCACAACGACCACGTACACATCACCCTCTCCCCGGAAAAAATGGGCGAGGTCAAACAGAAGATGTCTCCCACCGGCCAATGCCGCGATGAGAATCCGTAGGCCCGCCATGCGAAAACTGATCTGGATTGCTTTTCTCCTTGCCTGTGGTGCAAGTTCGCTTTCCGCGGACGAAACCGTGCGTGCGCGCCGCGCACTCGTCGAGGATGCGGTGGCCGTCACCGAACCGGGCAACGAGCTCGGAGAGTTCGTCTCACGGATGTCGGCGCGTGCCGCGCGTGTCTTCTCACTGGCGCAGCCCGGCTCGCGTGAAGAAGCCGTGAGGCTGGTCGATGCGGCGGTGGCGAAAGTAGCCGCGGCGGAGCTTTCGCCGCGGCGCAAGACGCCTCTTCTCGAATCGCTGTCGATTCTCCGCGCGACAGTCACAGAGGCGGAAGCACCGGCCTCGGGAACGCTGACCGTTCGTGTCCTGCGTCCCGCGGGCGACGGCTCCGCCACCAGCGCGAGTGCAGGCGGCGGCGTTTACGTCGCCATGGACGGTGTTGATGTCGGCGAAACCGTGAACGACGGCACGCTCGTCATCAAAGCTCCTGCCGGACGGACGGTACGTATCACCGCGACGGTCTATCCCTCCGAGTCCGGCGACGCGCATACCCAGGTTCAAGCGAACGAGAATGGTGTCGTCGACGTCTTCCTTCAGGACGGTAAGGAAGCGACCGCAGGCAGCGCTCTCATCATCGATCAGCTCGAGGAAGACACACTTCCGTGGGACCTCGAAGCGCTGACGATGCGGTTCGACGAGTTCGGAGCCACAGCCGCGCTTCAGGCGATCGAATCAGCCGACCTGACCGACTCGGCAGGAAATGTAACCGTGATCCCGGACGGCACTCTTGCGATCAAGGCAGACGGGACGATCTACGCGACCAACTTGCGCTTCATCCGCAACTACCTGGATCACCACGATGAGGCCACGCTCGAGATCCACGGCTACGACGAAGCATTGCGGAACCATAACGGCAGCGTCACCTTCAAGGTGAGCCGGGTGCAGCTCGGCGGCGTCGTGTCCAATGCTTCTTCGACAGGCGAAACCTACGTCGCCGCAAAGCTGCTCGGCTCCGATCAGGTGTTCCACACCAAAGCCGATGCGACCGGCCATTTCACATTCGAACAACTTCCGCAAGGCACCTACGACGTGGTCGTAGAGGGCGGCCAGCACGTCCTGGCAACCCAACGCGTAAAGGCGTCCAAGCGGAACGTCGAGGTTCGGATGCGTGCAAGGGAAACCGAATAGATAGGACCGATGGGACAATGGGACAAATAGGACAGATAGGACCTATGGGACACCCATTCGTCCTATCCGTCCCATAGGTCCCATCGTCCCATAGGTCCTATTCGTCCTCTCGTCCCCGGATCACGGGCGCAGATACCTTCCGTCACCCTGCTGGCGGAAGATCTCGCGGGTCTTGGAATCGACGCGCCAGCGGCCCAGCGACCGGTCTTCGCAGCGGTCGCGCACCTCCAGGGTGTAGCCGACGTTGCGGTAGCCGAGGTTCGCCACGGCAATGCAGTCGGAGCTGATGCGGTAGTAGTTCGTCGACGTCACGTAGCTCCGCAGCGTGCCCATCGCCTCGGACACCGTGATCTCGCCGGAGGGCTGCGGGGTCGGTGACGGCTCCGCCGGAACCGGATCGGGCTCCGGCCGTGACGGCGGTACGGTCACGGGCGGCGACGGGCGCGGCGTGACCGGCGGTGCGGGCCGAGGCGTCACGGGCGGTGCCGGCCGAGACGTGACCGGCGGCTGAGGCGTCCGCGTCGTCGTCACCGGCGGCGTCGAGGGCATCGGCACCGTGGTCTGCGTCGTCCCCGGCGGCACGGTAGAGATGTTCGGCGGCGGAGCGCCGGTCGTCGTCGTGCCGATCATCGTCGACGCCGTCGTATCGGTGGTGTCGGTACCGGGCAACTCGCGGATCTGGCCGGCGAGCGCCGTCGACGTCGCGGCGGTGGTCGTATCCCCTTCGCCGACGGTGTCGAACTGCGGCCGCGCGGCAGGGGCCGGATCGTCGTCGCCGAACGGCATCCCCATCAGCAGCAGCAGGATCACGGCCCCGACGAGCACGAGCGCGATCGGCAGCCCGATGGCCCACATCCGTTTCGACGAGTGCGGGGCCGTCGTGGCCGGATGCACCGGCGGCGTGGTGTGATGCACCGGCGGTGGCGGCGTGGCCGGCCGCGGCGCGGTTGTGGCGGCGGGTGGAGGCGTGGGCGCCGGAGTGGGCCTGGGCGTCGCGGGCGGTGTCGCTGCCGGCGGCGGCGTACTGACCGGCACCGGCGTGGGCGCCGGTTGCGCGATCTGCGGCGCCTCCGGGACCACCGGCCCTGCTGAGGCTACCGGGGCCGCAGCCGCGACCGCCTTTCCACACCGCGGACAAAACTGCGCGTCCGCCATCAACTCCGCTCCGCAATTCATACAAAAACGAGGCTCTGCCATGTCAGCGAACAAGGCAGAAAGCATGCCGCGCGGCCTGTTCCGCCAGCCCGAATCGCTACCCGAACGGAGCGTGATCGCCTCCCAGTTCAGCAAGTTCGCTGAAATGCAGGGCGCTACCGCTGGAAAGTTCAGAAACTCTGCTGAAAAGGAAGCTTATCCGGCTGCCAGTGCAACGCCAACACCCCACTTTTTAAGCAAACTCGCTAACAATCGAACTTTTCACGCTTCATTCTTAAGCGAGTTTGCTTAAGACCTAAGCGAGTTTGCTTGAATTTGAAGCTCAACAAGTTACAAGTTAAGCGAGTTCGCTGAAAAATCTCCCGATCGAGCTACCCACGGCAGCGTTCACGCTTCAAATTTCAGCGAGTTTGCTTCAGTTGGCAGCGGTTGCGGCTCCGTTTTCAGCGACTTCGCTGAGATTTCCCGCTCTCGGGGCTCCCCTGCAGCCCAGCAGCGCATCATTTCTTCCTCCACCCCTTGACGATCTACTACAAGCGTCGTAGATTGAACGCAGGTTGTAGTCATGCCGACGACAAAACTCACCAAATACGAGCTCGAGATCATGGACGTCCTCTGGCGCCTCGACGAAGCCTCCGTTCGCGAAGTCTGCGACGCGCTTTCCGAGACCAAACGTCCCGCCTACACCACCGTCCAGACCATCGTGCAGCGCCTCGAAGCCAAAGGCGCCGTCAAGCGCACGCGCAAGATCGGCAACGCGCTGATGTTCGCGCCCGCCATCACGCGCAAGTCGGTCTACCGCCGCCTCGTCGACGAGCTGCTCAACGTCTTCGGCGGCTCGGCGCAGCCCGTCGTGGCCCACCTGCTCGAAAGCGGGAAGCTGACGCTGGAAGACCTCAAGGCCATCGAGGAGCGCGAGGCGAACAAGAAGAAGGGAGGCCGCAAGTGATCGAGCATCTCCTCACCTCGACCGTCGTCCTCGCGTTGGCCATGTGCGCCGCGCGCCTGCCGCGTCTCACGGCGCGCACGCGCTACGCCCTCGTCGCCGCGGGGCTCTTCAAGTTCGCCATCCCCACCGCGCTCTTCGTCGATCTCGTGCCGCGCACCGTGGTCGTGCCGCAGCCGTTGCGCGTGTTCGGCGGCAACGCCGTCGCCGCCGCGACGCCCGCACCCTCCACGACGAACTGGCTCCTCCTCGCATGGGCCTCACTCGCCGCCCTCATCCTCGGGCGCTGGATGCTGCTGCGCATCCGCACGCTGGCCATGACGATGCGCAACGCCAGCGCACCGTCGCGCCGCGAGCTCGACGCGCTCACCGACGCACGCACAGCGGTCGGCGTACGCGCCTCCATCGATCTGCTCCGCGCCACCGTCGGCGAAGCACCGGCCGTGCTCCGCGTCGTGCGTCCGCTGATCGTGTTGCCGCTGCACGGCAGCGACGAGCTCTCCGACAGCGAGCTGCGCGCGCTCCTCGCGCACGAATGCGCGCACGTCGCGCGGCGCGACAACCTCCGCAGCTGGGTGGAGATGGTCGCGGCGTCGCTCCTCTGGTTTCACCCCCTCGTCTGGCTCGCGCTGCGCGACCTCAACCGCACCCGGGAAGAAGCGTGCGATGAACGGGTGGCCGAGGCGATGAGGGATGCGGATTCGTACCTCGATGCATTGACCAAAGTCTGCCGTGCCGCCGTCGCGCCGATTGCCGGTGTGTCGTGTATGGCCAGCGCTCACCTCAAAGAAAGGATGAACCATCTCATGCGTTATGAAACCCTCCGCCGTACTGCTTTGCCGCACGCCGCCGTCGTCGTGCTGGCCCTCCTCTTCGTCGTCGGCTCCGCCGCCGCGGCCGCCGTGGCCACCGCACCGGAGACCACCGCCTCGCCGGACTACACCGTCGACTACACCATCACGCCGCAGGGGAACACGAACGTCTTCGACGTGAAGATCGTCGAGACGAAGAGCGGCAAGGTCCTCAGCGCTCCGAAAGTCAGCGCCGCGCCCGGCGTTCCCGCCCTGACCCGCGTGAAGCTGCGCGACGGCCGCGTGCTGAACGTGACGCTGCTCGGCAAAGGCGACGCCACGGGCGAAGCAACCCTCGTCATCGAGCAGAGCGGCAAGGAGCTGCACCGCTCCGTCCACCCCTACGCGCCGCAGACGCCGCTCTACTCCGGCAAGCCGATCTCGCTCGAGCTGAAGGACGCCGAGATCCACGATCTGATGCGCGTCTTCGGGCAGCTCACCGGCTACAAAGTCACGGTCGATCAGGATGTCGACGCAAAGGTCTCGATGAAGTTCGACCAGGTACCGTGGGATCGCGCCCTCGAGGCCATCGCGCAGCGCACCGGCCTGACCATCACCGTCGAGGACCGTAACATTCACGTGTCAAATTGATGGTCCGGTTTCTGCCACACTTCGCGGCTGCCATGCGTAAGAATGTCTTCTTCCTGGCAGCCGCGCTCGCGTTCGCGCTCGGCTGCACCAGCAAAGAATCGCCGATGCCCGCCGACGCGCAACCCGCCACTACCGCCACCGCTCCCGACACGTCGCCGCAGATGAACGCCGCCGCCGAGCGTTACGTGCGTCTCGTCCTGTCGCTGGGAGAGCACGACGCCGACTACGTCGACGCCTTCTACGGCCCGAAAGAGTGGCGCGACGAGGTGAAGGCCAGCAAGCCCACCCTCGACCAGATCTTCGCTGACGCCACGAAGCTGCGCGACGAGATCGCGGCGATCGCCCGTCCGTCCGACGAGCTGGCCGGGCTGCGTCACGACTACCTCACGCGGCAGCTCGGGGCGCTGATTGCCCGCACCGAGATGCTGCGCGGCAAGAAGCTGTCGTTCGACGAGGAAGCGAAAGCGCTGTACGACGCCGTGCCGCCGACGCACGACGAGGCGTACTTCCAGCAGCTCAACGCGTCGATCGAGAAGGAGCTGCCGGGCACCGGGACGCTCACGCAGCGTCTGGAAGCGTTCCGCAAAGGCTTCGTCATCCCGTCGGACAAGCTCGACGCCGTCTTCAAGAAAGCGATCGAAGGCTGCCGCGAGCGCACGCTTCAGCACGTGCAGTTGCCGCCGGGCGAGACGTTCACCGTCGAGTATGTGACGGGCAAATCGTGGAGCGGCTACAACTGGTATCAGGGTGACTTCAAGAGCCTGATCCAGGTCAACACCGACCTGCCGATCTACATCGACCGCGCCATCGACCTCGCCTGCCACGAAGGCTACCCTGGGCACCACGTGTACAACGTGCTGCTCGAGAAGACGCTGGTGAAGGACCGCGGCTGGATCGAGTTCACCGTCTATCCCCTCTTCTCGCCGCAGTCGCTGATCGCCGAAGGGAGCGCGAATTACGGCATCGAAGTAGCCTTCCCGGCGAACGAGCGCGTTGCGTACGAGAAGGCGAACCTCTTCCCTCTCGCCGGCCTCGACCCCGCGCGCGCCGAGCAGTACTACCGCGTGCAGGAGCTCGTCGGCAAGACGAGCTACGCCGGCAACGAAGCCGCCCGCCGCTACCTCAACGGCCAGATCAACGCCGAGCAGGCCGCGGAGTGGCTGACCAAGTACGCCCTGATGTCCCCCGAGCGCGCCAAGCAGCGCGTCAAGTTCATCGAGCAGTACCGGTCCTACGTCATCAACTACAACCTGGGCAAAGACCTGGTCCGCGAATACGTCGAAAAGGAAAGCGGCGGCGACGCGAAGAAACGGTGGAAAGTGTTCACCCGGCTGCTGTCCAGCCCGCGGCTGCCCAGCGGGTTGAAGTAGCAGGGATCGATAGGACGAATAGGACAGATGGGACCTATAGGACGGATGGGACTTACCGCGGTCCTATCTGTCCCATAGGTCCTATTTGTCCCATCGGACTTCGTGCACCGCGCTGCGGATGTCTTCCAGCGCCATCTCCACGCGGTCGCGGTGCGTGCGGTGGGACACGATGCACACGCGGATCACGAATCTGCCGTCCAGCACCGTCGGCGTCAGCATGACGCGTTTCTTCGCGTTGATCGCGGCCAGCAGCCTGCGATTCAAGTCATCGTCGCCGCGCAGGCGGAAGGCGCAGATGGTGAGCTGCGGCTCGGCCACGATTTCGATACCGTCGATCTTGCGCAGCTCCTCCGTGGCGAAGGCGATCAGGTCGAGCTTCTCCTCGAGCTGCTCGCGGAACGGCTCGATGCCGAACAGCTTCAGCGGCAGCCACACGCGCAGGCCGCGGAAGTCGCGCGACAGCTCGGGCGAGATCTCGCAGAAGTCGACGAGCTCCGCCTCCTCCTGCATCGCCGGCAGGTAGTCGGCGTGCAGGCTGTGCGCGCGGCGCAGCGCGGCCGCATCGCGCACGAGCACCGCGCCCGTCCCGAACGGGAGGAACAGCGTCTTGTGCGGGTCGAGGATCACGGAGTCGGCCAGCTCGATGCCGCGTAGCGCTTCGCGGCCGCGCTCCGTGAGGTTGAAGAACGCGCCGTACGCGCCGTCGACGTGGAACCACAACTGCTGCTCGCGAGCGACACGTGCGAGCTCGCGCAGGTCGTCCACCGCTCCCGTGCCCGTCGTCCCCGCGCTCCCCGCGACGAGGAACGGCGTCAGCCCCGCCGCTCGATCGCGCGCGATCGCTTCTTCGAGCGCGTCGATGCGGATGCGGAAGCGCCCGTCGACCGGCAGCTCCC
Source organism: Thermoanaerobaculia bacterium (assembly GCA_036380735.1). Lineage (GTDB taxonomy): Bacteria > Acidobacteriota > Thermoanaerobaculia > Gp7-AA8 > Gp7-AA8 > DASVEE01. Next base: position 133,916 of record DASVEE010000001.1, read on the forward strand.
GCACGTTCGCGTACGGAAACCCCGCCAGATTCGCCGCTTTCTGAAACGAGTGATGAACCTCCTCGGAACAATAGAGCGTCCCGCGCAGAAAGTCGTCCGGCAGCAGCGCCTTCCGCGCGGTGACGATCGCGGTGAAGTTCGCCAGCGAAGCGCCCGTGGTCAGCACGCCGCCGGCTCCGCGCGGCAGGCCGACGATCTCGCAGAACCAGCGCACGACGTTCGCTTCGAGCTGCGCGAGCAGCGGCGCCGCCGCGCAGACGCCGACGTAGCGGTTCACCGCGTTCGCGATCAGATCCGCCACCGCGGCGTGGAAGATCCCGCCGCCCGGCACGTAGCCGAGATACCCCGGCCCCGCCGCGTTGAAGGAGCGCGGGATCGCTTCGTTGAACAGGAAGTCGAGCAGCGTTTCGTACGACTCACCGTTCCGCGGCAGCGGCTCGATCAGCGCGCGGGCACCATCGATGGCGCCTTCCGCGTTCGACGCCGGCTGCGCCGGCAGCGATTCGATGTGCGCCACGATGCGGCGCATGGCCTCATCGACGAGGTGGTGCATTGCGGCGGCGGGCGGTTCCAGCGGGTACATGCGCGGCGCGTTAATCTACACGTGGTCCGTTTTCCGTTTTCCGTTGTCCGTGCTGCGCTTCGCGATCGTGCAGCGCAGCACGGACAACGGAAAACGGACCACGGACAACGCGTTCCTTCACCAGATCCCGCACCGTTGCGCTTCCGCGCGCACCATGCGCGTGCCGACGGGGCAGCTCCAGGCGTAGCGGAACTCCGGCATGTTGGCCACGGTGCCGTTCACGCGGAACGGACCTTGCGCGTGCGGGTCCGTCAAAGCGCGGCGGCGCTGTTCTTCGATGGCCATGTTCTCCGCCCACACCTGGGCGAAGCCGAGGAAGAAGCGCTGCTCGGGGGTGTAGCCGTCGATGGTGGCGTGCGGCTTTCCTTCGAGCGACTTCTGGTACGCGCGCAGGGCGAGCGTGGCGCCGCCGAGGTCGGCGATGGCTTCGCCGGTGACGAGCTTCCCGTGGATGGTGAGGCCCGGCTCGACGACGAACTCGCTGTACTGGTTGGCGATGCATTCGGCGCGCGACTGGAAGTTGCGCAGATCCTCCGCGCTCCACCAGTTGCGCAGGTTGCCCGCCGCGTCGAACTTGGCGCCCTGGTCGTCGAAGCCGTGCGTCATTTCGTGGCCGATGACGGTGCCGATGCCGCCGTAGTTGTACGCATCGTCGGCGTTCGGGTCGTAGAACGGCGGCTGCAGGATGCCGGCGGGGAACGTGATGTCGTTGCGCGTCGGGTTGTAGCCCGCGTTGACGGTGGCGGGCGTGAAGAAGCCCCATTCGTTCGGATCGTCCGGCTTGCCGACGCGGCTCATCGAGCGCTCGAACGCGAAGCGGCGCGCGGCGAGGAAGTTCTCCGCGTAGGAGTCGCCGAGCTGCAGCGTCGAGTAATCGATCCACGTCTCCGGGTAGCCGATGCGGCGCTTGAAGGCGTCGAGCTTCCTCGTCGCCTCCGCCTTGGTCGCCTCTCCCATCCATTGCAGCGCGGGGATGCCTTCGCGCAGCGCGGCGATGAGGTTGTCGATCAACTCGTTCATCTTCGCCTTTGCTTCCGGGGTGAAGTTACGGCGGACGTACTCCTGCCCGAGGAGCTGGCCGATGTGGGTGTCGGCGGCGCGGACGCAGCGCTGCCAGCGCGGCTGGATCTCCTGCTGGCCGGAGAGCGTCTGGCCGCGGAACGCAAAGTCCTGCTGCACGAACGGCGTGGAGAGCGCTGGCGCGACGGCGTCGAGCAGTTGCCAGCGAAGGTACGCCTTCCACGTTTCGAGCGGCGCTTCTTCGAGGAGGCGATTGGCGGCGACGAAGAACTCCGGCTGCGCGACGTTCAGCATGCGGAGGTCGCGCAGACCGGCGGCGGTGAAGAGCTCCGGCCAGCGGAATGCGGGCGCGGTCGAGGCGAGCTCGGAGACGGCGGTGAGGTGGTAGACGTTCTCGGGATTGCGCTGATCGACGCGCGCCATCGAGGCGCGGGCGAGCTGCGTCTCGAGGTTCAGCACGCGCTCCGCGTCGGCGCGCGCGGTGGCGACGCCGGCGAGGGTGAACAGCTGTTCGATGTGCTCGACGTACCGCGTCGTGGCGAACCGCTCGTCGTCGCGCAGGTAGTAGTCGCGGTCGGGCAGCCCGAGGCCGGCCTGGAAAATCGCGGCGATGATCTGGTCGCTCTTGCGGTAGTCGTTCTGCGCGGAGAGGCGGAAGAGCGGCGAGAGGCCGAGCCGCTGCTGGCGATGCACTTCCGCGACGACGGCGGCGCGGCTGCTGATGGCGTCGATGCGGGCGAGGTCGTCGCGGATGGGGGCGAGCCCCTGCTGCTCGATCGACGCCTCGTTCATGCACGACGACCAGAAGTCGCCGAGCTGCGTGCCCGGCTTCGCCTCCTCCAGGATCGCGCGGAGCGTCGTGCGGTTGCGCTCCGCGACTTCCTCGAAGCGCCCGAAGCGGGAGTACGTGGACTTCAGCGGATTCGCCTTGCGCCATCCGCCGGTGGCGTATTGATAGAAGTCGTCGCAGGGGCTGATGGTGCGGTCGAGCTGCGCCAGGTCGAAGCCATGGGGCCCGATGAGCGGCGGATCGGGCAGCGGTTCCGGCTTCGGCGGCGGCGTGGTGGCGCAGGCGGAAACGATCAGGGCAACCACGGCAAGCAGGCGTTTCATGCGGGAGGCATGCTACAGGGAACGATGGGACGAATGGGACCTATGGGACCGATAGGACAGATGGGACCAACCGTGCAGCCGCAGTGCTTCGTGGCCGGGTGGGCGGCCTACCTATAGGTCCTATAGGTCCCATAAGTCCCATAGGTCCTATCGTTCCCGCCGTTCACACTTCCAACATCATTTCCATCAACGCCAGCAACCGCTCAAAGCAGGCGCCCGGCTTCGCCACGACGGGGGCGGCCTCCGGCGGAGGGGTCGCATTGCTCATGAAAATGATGCCGGTGGCGGGGAGTGCCGCGCGGATTTCCGCGGCCATCTCTAACGCCTGGAGATTGGGCGTATCGAGATCCAGCAGCGCGATGTCGGGCTGCACTCTACGAATGGTGGCCAGGGCGCCGGAGCCGGGCGCGATCATCGATGGCTCGAGGTCCATCAGACGGAAGAAGGTGTGCAACATTTCCGCAGCGGCCGGGTCTCCCTCGACGATGGCGACACGTCGAGTTGTGAAGATTCGAGACTCGGGGCTATGCTTCATCCGCTGCTGAATGTGCCTACCGCTCGTCCCCCTCGAGATCGAAAAGATCGGCCGCCCGCACCGGCTCGCGCGTGAGTCTTCGGCAAGCCGAAACGATCGCCGCGATACAGCGGCGCGTCGGTTCCATACGTCCCATCCGTATCCGCAACAGATGCTGACGGCTGTAACCGGACTCCCGCGCGAGATGCGCTGGTTTGATCCCTCGGAGCTTCAAGAATGTTTCGAGTCGTGTCGTCATGTGCAACATCTTGCATCTTAGTGCGTGTGCAGGATAGATGTCAATGCTGAGGGGCACACCTCGGCATCTGCGTCCTTCATGAGCGCAGGATAAGTCCCAAGCCTCACGCTCTACAGGACTTGCGGTTCCACCCGGCGTAGCCGCGCCTGTGCACCATCGCGCATCTCCGACTTTCTACGTAGGGTGGAAAAACACGGTTGGCGTCACCCCGTGTGCGAGAGTGTCGTCGTGGTTGGCGTGGCCGTTCCCCCAGAGTCTTGCGTTGAGAATCCGCACTCTCGCCCTCTCTGACGCGGCCCGTCTTACAGAGCAACAAGTGTTTTGTTGCTCATTTCTATAACCGTCAGTAACCTATAAGTTACTTAAATGCTCGGCGACACAGTACGCGATCAACGCATCAGAAAAGGGTTTACGCAGGCCAGGCTTGCGAAGCTCGCCGGCGTCAGCCGGCGCCACCTCGCTGCACTCGAGAAGGGAGCGAACGTCTCCATCCTCGTCGTGCAGAAGGTCGCCGCCGTCCTCGACCTGACCGACATCCCCCTCGGCGGCGATCTCCATCTCCGTCCGGGCGGCGCCCAGCCGCAGTTCAACGTCGCTCTCCTCGCCGAGACGGTCCGCGAGGCACGCGAGGAAACGATGCGCGCGCAATCGCGCCTCATCCGCGTGGAAGGACTGCTCGGCGGCAACGACGGCTCCGGCGACGACGGCAACCTGCTCTCGGCCGCGGAACATGCGGTCGTGCGCTTCCCGACGATGCCGGTGCGCTATCTCGACGTGGCGCGGCCGCGGCCCCCGGGCAACGGCTACGAGGTGCGCGATCAGGCGCCGCCGCACGAGATCACCACCGACGGCGAGCTGCGCCACGGCCAGCCGGTCGACGAGAAGGCGAAGGAGCAGATCGTCCTCCCCGGCACCCTCGTCGAGAAAAAAGAGCTGGTCTTCCGCGCCCGCGGCGAAGAGCTCCGCGATCAGGGCATCGAAGACGGCGACATCCTCATCGTGGAGACGCGCCCCCGCGGCCGCGCCGCCAACGGCGAGCTGGTGATCTGCAAGATCGGCGAGACGGCCTTCGTCGGCCGCTGGTGGCAGAAGCACGGCCAGAAAGCGCTGATGTCGAACGGCCTCAGTGAGGTCACGACCGGCAAGTCGAAACGCGGCCTGAAGGTGGTAGCGGCGATCAACCAGATCATCCGCAGCGAGGAGAAGCGGGAGAGTTGAGGCGGGCCGTGACCGGCGCCGTTGTTGGTTTTCGGTTTTCGGTTTTCGGTTTTCGGTGCTGCGCTACGCGATGATCATCGTGCAGCGCAGCGCACCGAAAACCGACAACCGACAACCGACAACCAATCTAAACTGCGCGTCGATGATCCGCCGAGCTTGCCTCACCCTCCTCCTTCTTCTCAGCGCCACCGCTGTCCGCGCGCAGGATGTACGCGCCATCGACAAGCTGATGGCCGACACGATGCGGCAGTGGCAGATCCCGGGCGCGGCGGTCGCCATCGTGAAAGACGACAAGGTCGTCTTCCTCAAGGGCTACGGCGAGCGGGAGACCGGCGGCGCGGCGGTCACGCCCGACACGCTGTTTCAGATCGCGAGCACGTCGAAGGCATTCACCTCGACGGCGCTGGCCATGCTCGTCGACGAGAAGAAGCTGAAGTGGGACGACCGCCTGGGCAAGCACGTTCAATACATCCGCTTCGACGATCCGTGCGTGGACTCGATGCTGACGGTGCGCGACGCGGTGTCGCACCGCACCGGACTGGCGCGTCAGGACGAGCTGTGGGACAACACGCCGCTGACGCGCGAGGACGTGCTGCGCGCCATCGGCCAGGTGAGGCCGGTGCGCAGCTTCCGCAGCGGCTACGGCTACCACAACATCATGTTCATCGCCGCCGGTGAGGCGGTCGCCAGCGCGTCGGGCATCCCGTGGGACGACTTCGTCCGCACGCGCATCTTCGCGCCGCTCGGCATGACGCGCACGTTCACGGCCGACGAGGACTTCACCCGCAGCGAGCACGCGGTCGGCTATCGCTGGGACAGCCGGGCGCAGCGGCCCGTGGTGCAGGCGCCGATCGACACGAAGACGCTCGGCGCCGGCGGCGCGATCAAGTCGACGGCACGCGACATGGCGAACTGGCTGCGCTTCCACCTGGCGAACGGTGAGCTCAACGGACGCCGCCTCGTCTCCGCCGAAGCGCTGAACGAGACGAAGACGCCGCAGACGATCATCCGCGTGGAAGGCGGCACGAAGGAGTCGAACCCGGAGACGCTGCTCGAGGCGTACGGCATGGGGTGGGTCGTGCAGGATTACCGCGGCGAGCTGCTCGTCTCGCACTCCGGCTCCCTCAACGGTTTCCGCACGCACGTCGACCTGCTACCGCGCATGAACGCCGGCTTCGTCGTCCTGATCAACGTCGGCCGCAGCTACGCCACCGTGGCCCTGCGCAACGCCCTCACCGACCTGCTGATGGGCAAGCCGTCGCGCGACTGGAACGCGTATTACCTGGGCCTCGACCGCAAGTCGGTGGAGGAAGAGGAGAAGACGCGGAAGGAGCGCGAAGCGAAGCGCCACGCCAACACCTCACCGTCGCGCGACCTCACCGCCTACGCCGGCACCTACGAGAGCCGCGCGTACGGTCCGCTGACGATCGCCCTCGAGGACGAAGCGCTCGTGCTGCGCTGGAGCCGCATGACGATCCCGCTGGTGCACTACCACTACGACACGTTCCTGGCGGTCGATGAAGTGGCCGACGTGGATGAGCTGGCGCCGTTCGCGTTGAACACAGCGGGGGACGTGCAGTCGGTGACGTTGTGGGGGCAGACGTTTGTAAAGAATTGATAGAAGCGAATGCAGAACGCAGAACGCAGAATTTAGAAACGTTCCCCCCACTCTTCTTCATTCAACGTTCTGCGTTCTGCGTTCGTGTTTTTTGCCCCGTCGTTCACTCCGCAAAGGCGCTGACGATCGCGTCGATCGCCTCCACCGCAATGTCCCCATCATCCGTGTGGTGATTCACCACCACGACGAAGTAGCGGAACGATCCATCGGCCATGCGAATGAAGCCGCTGAGGGCGTTCACGCCGTTGATGGTGCCGGTCTTGGCGCGCAAGCGCTGCTCCAGCGGGACCAGTCTCCGCCGCAGCGTTCCTTCGTTGTTCGGCTGCGCGAGCAGCGTCCACCAGACGCCGCGGCGCGTGGGATCGTTCATCCAGCGCAGCATCTTCACCGTCGCCGCCGGCGTGACGAGATCGTCGGGCGAGAGACCGGAGCCGTCGACGAAGCGGGCTTCGCCGCTGACTACGCGGACATCGTCGCGGAGGAAGCGCTGCTCGCGCGCGAATGCTTCGGGGTACGTGCCGTTGCCGGCGCGCTTGAGCAGCATCTCCGTGTAGAGGTTGTGGCTGTTCTTCAGCACCGTCGTCAGGAGGTGCGAGACGAACGGCGACGGAATGACGGCGACGCGCGAAGCGTACGTGCGCGGCTCCGTCTGCACGCGTACGTTGTCCGCGGCGATGCCGCGCGACCAAAGCGCGTCGCGCAGCGCGGTCGCCGCATGCAGCGCAGGATTCTGCACGGCGCGGTCGGTGGGAATCTCGTTCTCCCCCCACGCCAGCGCGTCGACGGGCGCCGCGTAATCGCTGCCGAGGTTGCCGACCTTCCAGCTCAACGGAACCGTGACGCGGTCGTAGGCCGAGACATCGGCCACGACGTCACGCACGCGCGTCACGCCCTGCGCGACGAGTAAGTCCGCGATCTCCGTGAGGTCGTCCTCACGCCCATAGCGCCACGACCCGAGCGACGGATCGCCGTACCCCTTGAGCACGACGTCGTCGCCGTCGCGCCACACCTCGGTCGGAATCTGCGCGGAGAGCCCGAGGCACGTCGCGACGGTGGCGGCGGCGAAGAGCTTCCGGTTCGACGCGGGGATGAGCAGCGTGTGCGCGTTCTCGGAGACGAGGACGTTGCCCGCGTCGTCCTCGAGGAGGATGCCCCAGAGAGCGCCGTGGAGGGCGGGGCGCTGTTGTTGTTCGGTGATGGTGGGTTGCCAGCGGTTGGTGGGTGGTGGTGCCTGGGGGGCGGTGGTGGTGCAGGCGGTGAAAACAAGAATGCAGAACGCAGAACGCAGAACGTTGAATGGAGAAGGTGCGGGTGGCTGCTTTCTGAATTCTGCGTTCTGCGTTCTGCGTTCTGCGTTCATCTTTTCCTTCACGCGAAGCTCCACTCCTCGAAATCGGGGCCATTCTCCCGATTTTGGTGGACCGCGGCGAGAAGGATTTCCGCGTTGGGGATTTGCGGGGCCAGCGCGTGGGCAATCAGGGTGTGCGCGTAATCGCGGGCCAGACGATAGGGGGCGGGGGGACGATGGGACGAATGGGACAAATAGGACGGATGGGACGTCCTATTGGTCCCATCGTTCTCTGCTGCTTTCACGAAGACGGCGTGCACCGCTTCGATGGAACCGCGTTCTTCGGCGGCGCGTGCCACCAGAACCTCCAGCGGTTCCCCGGGCGCACCCTCTTTATTGGTCACCAACTCCCACACCGCCACGCGCAGCGCGGCGTAGCGGCCTTTCTCCCCCAGTAGCTCCGCAAGGCGCAGCGCGCCGCGCACCACCAACATCGCGTCCAGCCCCTGCGCCTCCTCGAGCAGCGCCTCACCGGCGGTCTCCAGGTTGGACGCCAGCCAGCGCTCCCCGCGCAGGCGGTTACCTTCGGTCCTCGCGGCGCGCAGCTCGTCGAGCGGCAGCGGCGCGTCCACCTGCGGCGGGTCGAGCATCGGCGGCTCGCTCCAGGGGAGGCGGCTTGCGGCGATGTAGCGGGCGCATTCGATGAGCCACTCGTCCGTGACGCCGACGTCGTGCACGGCGAGACACGCCAGCAGGGCGTGCTTCGCGTGCATCGTGGGCGCGAACGCCAGCACGGCGAAGCGGGTCACGGCGAGGAAGAGCTCGTCCGTCGAGTGCTCTGTCCGGAACGCGCGCACAGCGGCATCGATCGCGTCCAGGTCGCGCTCGATCAGCGGTTCGTACAGAGCGCTCGTCGCGCTGGTCATCAACGCGTGGTGGTGGTCGCCGTCGTACCGGTCGTAGCCGTCGTGCCGGTGGTCGCGGTCGCCGCCGCCGTATCGGTGCCCGGGATGCCTTCCGGCGTCCGCACGCCCGGGTTCGGCGTCGTCAACGCGCCCCCCTCGGCTTCCGGACGCCCATCCTGCAGCTCGACCGTCTGCGTCAACGCGTCCGTCCCGGTCTCCGCCGGCTGCCCCGCGGCAGGAGCGATCGTATCCGTCGCCGTCGACGTTTCCGCCGTTTCGCTCTTCCGACAGCTGACGAGGGCGAGCATCAGAATCAGAACTATCAAGACCTTGCGCATGCGTGGGGGGCCTGATGCATGAGAGGTGCCGCCGCTGGCGCCGCGTGGTCCGTTGTCCGTTTTCCGTTGTCGGTGCTCCGCCGCACGACGCTCACGGACAACGGAAAACGGACCACGGACAACGTATAGAATGCCCCCCCATGGCGCACCGCAGGAAAGTGGGGATTTTCGGATGGGGCGTGGTCGCTCCGAAATCGCCCAACGTTGACAGTTTCGAACGCAATCTCGCCGACTCCGGCACCTGGCTCTCCCCTTTCACCGGCTTCGGCCCGTCCAACTTTCTGGTCGGCGTCCCCGAGTTCGACTTCGAGAGCTATCACCCCTGGTTCGACGAGCGCTTTCCCCCCGCCAAGTTTTCGCAGCTCAAGGACAAGATGGGGCCGATGGTGCAGTACGCCATGGGCGCGTTCATCCAGTCGCTCGGCCAGAACCCCGGCATCGAGCAGTACCTGCAGTCCCTCGGCACGCAATGCCACGTCTACGTCGGCACCGGCCTCGGCGACATCAGCGTCACGCACGAGGAAGCGATCCGCTACGACCGCGCGCAGCGCCGCTGGAACGAGTTCTGGGCCGCGCCCGAGCGTTGCGAGCCGCTGCGCCAGCATCTCGAAGGAGAAACCGATCCGCACGCGCCGCGCAATCCGGCGGAGCTGGCGATCGGATCCGAGGAGTGGATCGACGCGAAGCATGCGTGGGAGGAGTACTGGTTCCCGCGCAGCGGAACGCTCGCCGAGTATCTCGCCGAAGCGCGCGTCATCCACGGCGAGCCCGTGCCGCCGTCGTCCGGCTCGGCCAAGCTCTCCAGCATCCGCCAGAAGCTGAACCGCATCCGTGCGCTCAACAAGAAGTACGGCTGCCCCGAGGAGCCGTGGGCGGCGGTGTCGCCGAACCTCCTCTGGAACATCGCGAACATCCCGGCGGCGCAGATCTCGATGATCGGGAAGATCGTCGGTCCGGCGTTCGCGCCGGTCGCGGCGTGCGCGTCGTTCGGCATCGCCGCGAAGATGGCGATGGACGCGATCCAGCTCGGCGAAGCGACGGCCGTCGTCATCGGCATGACCGATCCGCCGCCGCATCCGATGGTGCTCTCCGCCTTCTACAACGCGAACGTCGTCTCGGCCGACGCGGAAGTCTCGCGCCCGATGACCGGGCTCAAAGGCACGCACGTCGCCGGCGGCTCGTGCGTCTGGATCGTCGGCGATGCCGAGGCGCTCACGGCGCAAGGCTTCAAGCCGCTGGGGATGGAGCTCGTCGGCATCGGCACGTCGTCCGACGCACACCACATCATCACGCCGTCGAAGGGCGGGCCGCAGCTCGCGATGCGCGCGGCGCTGCACGAGGTGCAGGCGTCCGACGTCACGACGTGGGACATGCACGCGACGGCGACGCCCGGCGACGCCACGGAGATCGAGCACTCGCTCGAGGTGCTACACCCCGACGTCCTCTTCACCGCGCGCAAAGGCACCTTCGGCCACGGCATGTCCGTCGGCGGAGGGTGGGAGCTGACCGCCCAGCACCTCGGCGTCGCGAAAGGGAAGCTCTACCCGATGCCGCTGACGGAAGGCGAACTGCACGCGGACGTGAAGGTGCACGCCGCGCGGTTCGTGAACACCGAGGGGTCGGACGTGAAGCACGGCTACAGCGGAAAGCTGTCGATGGGGATCGGCGGGATCAATTCGTGTGTGATCTCACGGCCGTGGGGGGAACAGGAATAGGACGAATAGGACCGATAGGACGGCTGCGCGCTGCTGGCCTTTTTGCCTGAGTGCGGCCTTCCATGAAGTTCCTTGATCGCATTTGTCATATCGGTCCTATTTCTCCCCTTTCCTCCATTGATTTCGGTGCATCTACCATCATTGGTGCACGATCCGTATCTTTGGATACTGGCGCTCTCGGCGTTTCGGCATATCGTGCCTTCCATCCAATCGGTCTAACAGGAAGGAAGTGCCAATGTCTCTCTCTCGACGGAGGACCTTTGCGAAGGTTCTCTCTACGCTTCTCGTCTCTCTTCTCACTACCTCCCCTGCTTTTGCCTTCAAGCAAGGGATCCATCAGAGCATCACGGAATCGCGGCTCCAGAGCAAAGGCTTCACCAGCGACTCGGCCGAAGTGGTCGGCGATGCGAACTGGTACACCGACATCTACGAACAGACGTCGACGGCCGCGCACTTCGATGACGAAAGCTTCGCCGCGGGCTCCGCGCGTCTGAACGCGAAGATCGACTCGATCATCAACAACCTCGACAACTGCAACAAGGACGAAGCGCTCAAGGAGATGGGGCGCGCGCTGCACACGCTGCAGGATTTCTACGCGCACTCGAACTGGGTGCATCACTTCGGCGGGATCAACAGCGGCATCTACGGCATGGCCAATCCGCCGGGATCGCTGAACTGCGCGCCGCCGACGTTCGCCCCCGGCGGCGTCACGAGCGGTTACTTCAGCCTCGCCGGCTTCCTCGCGCCGACGCCGTTCATCACGCAGTGCGCGTCGACGCCGTCGAACAAGTGCTGCCACAAGGATCTGAACAAGGACGAGCCTTCCCGTCCGCTGCACGCGCAGGCGCGCGCCGCGGCGGAAGCAGCGACGGACGAGTTCTCCGACCGCGTCGCCTCGACGATCCGCTCGCGCTTCCCCGGCATCAAGGGCGAATCGATGGTCAAGCTGCTCCAGAAGGATCAGCGCGACATGGCGTTCGTCATCGACGACACCGGCAGCATGTCGACCGACATCGCCGGCGTGAAGTCGACGGTCAACTCGCTGGTCGACTCGATCGTGGGCGGCAATGAATCGCCGCGCTTCTGGCTCTACTCGTTCAAGGATTCGACGACGTTCCGCGGCAAGACGTGCGACCCGGTGCAGATGAAGAACCTCGTCGCGCCGCTGTTCGCGTCGGGCGGCGGTGACTGCCCCGAAGCGGCGAACGGCGCGATGCTGGCAGCGGCGCAGGGGCTTTCGCGCAACGGCCAGATCTTCATGGCCACCGACGCATCGGCCGGCGACGGCATGCTCGCGCCGGTGCTGCTCGCCGTCACGGCGATCAAGAACATCAACATCAACGTGATCCTGACGGGCAACTGCACGTCGGACTCGCTCCTCTCGCGCAGCGCGGAAGCCGACGGCCTGCAGGCCGCGGTCGAAGCCTCGGTGATTCCGCCGGGCGACCTGACGGCGCTGTCGTCGCAGCGGATGTTCGGCGCGCTCACGGCGCTGTCGGGTGGCCTGCTCTTCCGCGTCAGCCGCAGCGAGTTCGCGCAGGCGGCCGACGTGGTCCTCAACCGCACGCGTCCCGGCACGGCGGACGTGCTCTACGCGATCGACAACGCCACCGGCAGCATGAAGTCGTACGACGTCCCCATCGACTCGACGATGGAAGACGTGACGTTCGTCGTCAGCCGCCTGCAGGCGACCGGCACGTTCACGCTGACGGTGCTCCGTCCCGACGGCACGCCCGTCGCCGCGGGCGATCCGGACGCGACGTTCAAGACGATCTCCGGCCTGCGCACCGTCACGATCACCGCTCCGGCTGACGGCGCGTGGAAGATGCAGACGACCGGCACCGGCCGCTACGTGGCCAGCGTCTTCGGACGCAGCTCGCTCAACCTGAACCGGTTCAGCTTCCTGCAGGCACCGGTGCAGCAGCGTCCCGAAGTGGACAACGTGCCGCTGCCGGGCCTCCCGGTCATCGGCGAGAACGCCATCGGTGAAGCGCGCGTCGGCGGCGGCCACACGCTCGTCGACTTCGCGTTCCGCAACGCCGACGCGACGGTGATCGCGCCGGTCGTGCTGGCGCCGTCGCGCGACGGCGTCTACGAAGGACCGGTCACCGCGCCGAACAGCGACTTCCTCGTCTACGCCACCGGCGTCGATGCGAACGGGCAGCCGTTCCAGCGCGCCTTCCGCCAGTTCTTCAAGGCGCAGCCGGTGAAGGTCGTGCCGAAGAAGCTGTTCCAGACGACCGCCCCCGGCACTTCACTCGCGTGGGAGTTCGACGTCACCAACCTCGGCTCCACCACCACTTCGTACCAGACCTTCATCGCGTCGTCGGCGCGCTACCCGGTCAGCGGTCCCTCCTCGATCACGCTCGCCGCGGGCGAGACGAAGACGGTGACGCTGAACCTCAGCGTTCCGGCGTCGGCGGTCGAAGGCTCCGAGGATTTGCTGTCGCTCGTGGTGATCAGCAACAGCGATCCGGGCGTGACGAACAACGCCGTCGTGACGACGTTCGTCGGCTCGACGAACCAGGCGCCGGATGTGTCGCAGGCGCACGCGTCGATCGAGCAGCTCTGGCCGCCGAACGGCAAGTTCACCGAGGTGAGTGTCGAGGGCGTGACGGACGCGGATGGCGACAGCGTCGCCATCACCATCGACGCGATCCAGCAGGATGAAGCGGTCGACGCCACCGGCGACGGCAGCACCTGCCCCGATGCCGGCGGCACCGGCACCTCCACCGCGCTGCTGCGCGCCGAGCGCTCCGGCTCCGGCGACGGCCGCGTCTACGAGCTCCGCTTCACCGCCAGCGACGGCCGCGGCGGCACCTCGACCGGCACGGTCACGGTGTGCGTCCCGCAGTCGCAGGGCAAAAACGAGGTCTGCGTCGATTCGGGCGTGAGGTTCGATTCGACGGTGTGCCCCACCGAGTAAGATGATCGCGTCACGGATGGGAATGGGACGACAGGTCCCATTCCCATCCGTACCATCATCACCATGCGCTCACTCCCCCGACTGCTGCTGGCCTTCGTGCTGGCCCTGCTGCTTCCTTTTCCGGGAGCGCACATCGACCGTTACAACCCGGTCGGCGCACTGCTGCTGCAGCGCGGGGCGCTCGATGCGCCGGGCGGTTTCTTCGTCATCGTGGGGATTCTGCTGGCGGTCTACACGGCCATCATGTTCGGCGTGCTGACGCTGGTGATGCGGCGGCGGCGCCGCGCATAGGTGGGGAAAGCTACGAAGGCCGGGCGTGGCACCGCCCGGCCTCCAGTGAGATCCTATTGACCAACGGTGACGTTGGCAGCCTGCAAGCCCTTCGGGCCGCGGGTCACTTCGAACTCGACCTGCGCACCTTCTGCGAGCGTGCGGAAGCCGCGCGACTGGATCGCGGTGAAGTGGACGAAAACGTCCTCGCCGCCTTCCGTCGTGATGAAGCCAAAGCCTTTAGCCTCATTGAACCACTTGACGGTTCCCTGCTGACGCATTTGCGGATCTCCTTTCCTGTTGATGTTGCCTGAGGAGATTCGGAGAAGCCGCTGCTGCTCGACTGCAATCCCTTTCAGCGCGCGACATGAAACGCAGGCCCACCGGGGGTGAATTCCTAATACGCGAGCTTGATGATGGCGAACGCGGCCCCCTGCGGATCGGCCACCACGGCGAAGCGGCCGACGTTCGGAATGTCCGTCGGCTCGACGTAGACGCTGGCCCCGAGCGACTTCGCTTTCGCCACGATCGTGTCGGCGTCGTCGACTGCAAAGTACGGCATCCAGTGCGGCGGCATCCCCTCGTGTTTCGGCTGCATGGCCCCGCCGATCGACTGACCGCCGTGCTGCCATTCGGTGTACTCCGGGCTCTCTTTCCACGTCCAGCCGAAGAGCCCCCCGTAGAACTTGCGGGCGGCGTCGAGGTCCGGCGCGGTCAGCTCGCTCCAGCAGACGCTGCCGCTCTCGTCCTTGACCCGGTAGCCGATGTGCTCTTTCGCCTGCCACAGGCCGAACATGGCGCCGGCGGGATCGGCAACGACCGCCATCCGTCCGGAATCGTACACATCGAACGGCCCGGCCACGACGTTGCCGCCGAGGCTTTTCGCCTTCTCCGCGACATTGTCGATGTCGTCCGTGGCAACGTACGTCTGCCAGTTCGGCGGCATCTGCTGGTCGGGCATCATCTTGTAGAGCGCGCCGACGTCCTTGCCGTCCTTCTGGAGCATGATGTACATCATGCCCCCCTCCTCCCCCATGGGGATCTCGTTCGTGGTCCAGCCGAACAGCTCCGTGTAGAAGCGTTTCGCGGCTGCGTCGTCCGTCGTGGCCAGCTCGACCCAGCAGAAGTTGCCGGGTGCGTGCGCAGTGACTTCAGGCATGTGTGTTCTCCTCCGTTTTCGGTCGGCGGATTCTATCGCCGCGGTTCGGGAGCGATGCAACCGCGCGGTAAAGTTCGCGTAGTGACTTGTGTGACCAACGAGACGATCGTGCTGATCCACGGGCTGCATCGGACGTGCGCGTCGATGTGGCCCCTCGCCGTCGCGGCGAAACGCCGCGGCTACCGCGTCATCAACTGGTGCTACCCGTCGCGCCGCCGCACGATCGAGGAGCACGCCGAAGCATTCGCGACCGAGGTCGCCCCACGCCTCGCCACCACCCATCGCGTCCACTTCATCACCCACTCCCTCGGCGGCATCATCGTGCGCCGCTTCCTGGCGACACACGCGCTGCCGAACGTCGGCCACGTCGTGATGCTCGCGCCGCCGAACGGCGGCAGCGAAGTGGCGGACAGATTGGGACGCATCGCACTGCTGAGGAAGGTGACGGGCAAGCCGGTCCGCCAGCTCGGCACCGGCGCAGGCAGCGTGCCGAACACACTGCCGCGCGCGACGTTCCCGGTGGGCATCATTGCCGGCTCGCGCAGCAACAACCCGCTGTTCGGCAAGTGGATCGCGGAGCCGAACGACGGGAAGGTGTCGGTATCGCGCACGCGCCTGGAAGGAATGCGCGCCCACCTGGTGCTGCGGCGCACGCACACGTTTCTGCCGTGGGCGCCCGATGCGATCGGGGAAGCGTTGCGGTTTGTGGAGTGCGGCGCGTTCGGGGGCGGGGAACGATAGGACGAAGGGGACCTGTAGCACAGATAGGACGAATGGGACTGCCCACCCGAGATGTGGCGGGCCGCAGGACCTATAAGTCCTATCCGCGGTTGGTCTTTGCCAGTTCCCTCGGCGCGGCTTTCACCAAGGCGTTTTCCCGTTCGATGCCGTGCCGGCGGTCCAGCATGCACTGCCGGATGTAGTGCATGATGCGGTCGAATTCGACGTCGGCGTCGCGCATCATCTGCGCTAATTCGAGGACCACTTCGACGCCGGCCAGGTTGACGCCGAGGTCGCGGGTCAGGGCCAGGATCAACTCCAGCTTGCGGATCTCGTCTTCGCCGTACAGACGCGTGTTGCCCTGCGTGCGCTCGGGCTTGATCAATCCTTCGCGCTCGTAGAGGCGGAGCGTCTGCGGATGGATGTTGTATCGCTCCGCGATGATCGAGATCATCACGTAACCGTCTGCTCTGCGGCGGGCCATGGGGTTCTCCAGGTAACGAAGGTGGACGCACCCTGCGGCGCGCCCACCTTCCGGTGATTACTTGGTTTCGTCGACGACTTCGGCTTCGATGACGTCGTCGGCGTTCTTCGCGCCGCCGCCGCTGCTCTCGTTGCCGCCCGCCGCACCCGCATCCGACGCGCCGGCCTGCTGGTACATGACCTCGGCCAGCTTGTGCGACGCGCTCTGGAGGTTCTCGGTCGCCTTGCGCATCCCGTCGACGTCACCCGACTCCATCGCCTTGCGTGCTTCGGTGATGGCGTTCTCGAGCGACTGGACGTCGGAGCCCTGCAGCTTCTCGCGGTTCTCGCTCAGCATCTTCTCGACCTGGTAGACGAGCGTGTCGAGCTGGTTCTTGACCTCGACTTCCTCACGCCGCTTCTTGTCTTCCTCGGCGTGCTGCTCGGCGTCGCGCACGAGCTTCTCGACTTCGTCCTTCGACAGGCCGGAGGAGCTGGTGATCGTGATCTTCTGCTCCTTGCCGGTGCCGAGGTCCTTGGCCGTGACGTGCATGATGCCGTTGGCGTCGATGTCGAAGACGACCGAGATCTGCGGCACACCGCGCGGCGCCGGCGGGATGCCGGCGAGATTGAACGCGCCGAGCAGCTTGTTGGCGCCGGCCATCTCACGCTCGCCCTGGTACACCTTGATCTCGACGGAGGTCTGGTTGTCCGCGGCGGTCGAGAAGGTCTCGGCCTTGCGCGTGGGGATGGTGGTGTTGCGCTCGATGAGCTTCGTCATGACGCCGCCGAGGGTCTCGATGCCAAGCGACAGCGGGGTGACGTCGAGCAGGAGGACGTCCTTGACGTCGCCGCCGAGGACACCGCCCTGGACGGCCGCGCCGATGGCGACGACTTCGTCAGGGTTGACGCCCTTGTGCGGCTCCTTGCCGAAGAAGTCCTTGACGGCCTGCTGCACCATCGGGATGCGGGTGGAGCCGCCGACGAGGACGACCTCGTCGATCTTCTTGGGGTCGATGCCGGCGTCGGTCAGCGCCTGCTTCACCGGACCCATGGTGCGGGTGACGATGTCGCCGATGAGCTGCTCGAACTTGGCGCGCGTAAGCTGGAGGTTGAGGTGCTTGGGACCGGACGCGTCGGCCGTGATGAACGGCAGGTTGACGTCGGTGGACATGGTCGACGACAGCTCGATCTTGGCCTTCTCGGCAGCTTCCTTGAGACGCTGCAGAGCCATCTTGTCCTTCGACAGGTCGATGCCCTGGTCCTTGCGGAACTCGTCGATGATCCAGTCGATGAGGCGCTGGTCGATGTTGTCGCCGCCGAGGTGGGTGTCGCCGTTGGTGGACTTGACCTCGACGACGCCGTCGCCGACTTCGAGGACGGAGATGTCGAACGTACCGCCGCCGAAGTCATAGACGGCGATGGTCTCGTTGGTCTTCTTGTCGAGGCCGTAGGCGAGCGCAGCGGCGGTGGGCTCGTTGACGAGGCGCTCGACCTTGAGACCGGCGATCTCGCCCGCGTCCTTGGTGGCCTGGCGCTGGGAGTCGTTGAAGTAAGCGGGGACGGTGATGACCGCGCGCTCGACCTTCTCGCCGAGGTAATCCTCCGCCGCCTGCTTGAGCTTCTGCAGGATCATCGCGGAGATCTCGGGAGGCGAGTACATCTTGGTCTGGACGTCGACGCGGACGTCGCCGTTCGAGGCCTGGGCGACCTTGTAGGGGACCATCTTCATCTCTTCGTTGACTTCATTGAACTTGCGTCCCATGAAGCGCTTGATCGAAAAGATCGTGTTCTCAGGATTCGTGACGGCCTGGCGCTTGGCGACCTGCCCGACCAGCCGCTCGCCGTTCTTGGCGAAGCCGACGACGGACGGGGTGATCCGGCTCCCCTCGGCGTTCACAATGACCTTCGGCTCGTTGCCTTCCATGACCGCGACGACGGAGTTCGTCGTACCGAGGTCGATGCCGATGATCTTGGACATAATTTCTTCTCCTTCTGATGCTTACACGCCATTGAGCGTTGTGCTATCAAATTTCGCTATTTCACGAAACCTGAGTCTAACATTGTAAATTCCGGTGAAGCAAGGAGTGCGCCCGGCACGGACGTTGTTTAGAATCACGACAGAAAGCGGAGGTCTCGAATGAGTCAGTTTCCCTACCGGCCGGAACCGCAGCAGCCCGCGTGGATCAGCGCCAGCACGGCGTCGACCGTCGAGCGGGAGCGTGCGTTTTTCCGGTCCGTCTACGCATGGATGTTCGGCGGGCTGGTGATCACGGCCCTCGCCTCGGCGTGGGTCGCCAATTCGCCTGCGATGCAGCAACTGGTGATCTTCAACCCGGTGATCATGATCGTGCTGCTGCTGGCCGAGCTCGGCCTCGTGTTCTACGCGAGCGCGCGGCTGCAGAAGATGTCGCCCGCGACGGCGGCCAGCATCTTTCTCGTCTACTCGCTGCTGACCGGGCTGACGCTGAGCGTGATCCTCTTCGTCTACACGCGCGCGTCGATC
>DASVEE010000002.1:0-36677 GCA_036380735.1 Thermoanaerobaculia bacterium
GTACGCAAGCTCATTGACTCGCGCGCTGCCACCCAGAAACGCCATCAAATATGCCCACTGGGGCTCTATCCACCCCAGCACATCCGCCCGTTCCTTCATACACTTAGCTTACGCCCGAAGATAAGTTAGTGCATATGGGGCGAAGCCCGGGGCTAGTGGCGTGACGTGGTCCGTCGTGGCAATCCTTCCGGGAACGCCGCGGAAGGCGGCGCGTGCAGCGTTCATCGGTCTGTTCGTCTTGTGGTGGCTTTGTCTTTACCGCCGCAATAGCGCCAGCCAGCGTTCCCAGGCTTCGGTGTAGGCGCGGCGGTTGGCTTCGCTGGCGCCGGGCTCTTCGCCGAGGCGCATGAAGGCGTGGCCGGCGCCTTCGTAGATGACCGGGTCGAACGTCTCACCCTCGGCCTGCATCAGCTCGCGGCTCTTCGGGATCGTCTCGTTCACGCGGGCGTCGGCGCCGCCGTAGAAGCCGTACACCGGCGCTTCGATGTTGGCCACGCCGGCGCGGTCGTTCGGGCCGGTGCCGTAGAACACGTACGCGGCGGTGACGGCCGGACGCGCATTCGCGAACTGCCACGCGCGCGCGCCGCCCCAGCAGAAGCCGGCGACGGAGAGCTTCCCGTTCGAGGCGGGCAGCGCCACGACGTAGTCCGCGGCCGCCTGCAGATCGGCCATGACGGCGGGGGTGTCCAGCTTCGAGATCGCTTCGCGCGCCGCGTCCTGCGACGCGAAGTCGCTCGTGCGGCCGCCGCCCGGAGCCATGCCGCTGAGCATGTCCGGCGCGATGACGAGGTAGCCGTTCTCCGAGAGCTTGTCCGCGACCGTGCGCACCCAGTCGGTGAGCCCGCGGTTCTCGTGGATCAGCAGCACGGCCGGTGCCTTCGTGGCCGATTCGGGGTAGGTGACGTACGCGTGCAGCGTGCGCCCGCTGCCACGATCGATGCGCACCCACTCATCGTGGCGCGGCGTGTTCTCCAGCCGCGAATCCGTCGTGGGGGTCGTGGCGGTGGCGCAGCCAAGGGAAAGCGTGAGAAGCAGAAGAAGCGCGTGTTTCATGCAAGAGATGGGCGCGATGAAGCTACCGCCACCGCCCGCCGCCAACCTTCGCGTAATTTCTCACGCGGCTGGCCCGGGGTGAAGGTGCGGTCGCTGGTCCACTGCGCGTCCACGTCTTCCCAGAATCCTACGGCCAGTCCGGCGAGCCAGGCGGCGCCGAGGGCGGTGGCTTCGGAGGTGCGGGCGCGGACGACGGGGATGTTGGCGATGTCGGCCTGCAACTGCATCATCAGGTGGTTCGCCGAGCCGCCGCCGTCGACGCGCAGCTCCTGCAGCTCGATCCCGCTGTCGATGCGCATCGCGTCGAGGACGTCCGCGGTCTGCAGTGCGATCGCTTCGAGCGTGGCGCGCGCCAGGTGCGCCGCGGTCGTGCCGCGCGTGAGGCCGGTGATCGTGCCGCGCGCGTGGGCGTCCCAGTGTGGTGCGCCGAGGCCGGTGAAGGCGGGTACGAAGTAGACGCCGCCGCTGTCGGGGACGGAGGCCGCGAGCGGCTCGATCTCCGCGGCGTTACGGATGATGCGGAGCGAATCGCGGAGCCACTGCACGGCCGCGCCGGTGACGAAGATGCTTCCTTCGAGCGCGTACTGCAGCGGCTCGCCCGGGCGCTGCCAGGCGATCGTGGAGAGGAGGCCGTGCTGCGAGCGGATCGCGTTCGTCCCGGTGTGCATCACCAGGAACGAGCCGGTGCCGTACGTGTTCTTCGCCATCCCCGCGCTCGTGCAGCGTTGCCCGAACAGCGCCGCCTGCTGATCGCCGGCGATCCCCGCGATCGGGATCCCCTCGGGGATCGGCAGACCGTTGCCGGTCGTGGCGACGACTTCGCTCGACGTGCGCACTTCCGGCAGCAGCGACGCCGGGATGCCGAGCAGCGAGAGGAGGTCGGCGTCCCAGGCGGCGCAGTGGATGTCGAAGAGCAGCGTGCGCGAGGCGTTCGTGACGTCGGTGACGTGCGTGGCGCCGCACGTGAGGCGCCAGATCAGCCACGTGTCTACGGTGCCGAAGGCGAGGCGTCCCTGCTTCGCGAGGTCGCGCGCGCCGTCGACGTGCGTCAGCAGCCAGCGCAGCTTCGTCCCGGAGAAGTACGGATCGAGCAGGAGGCCGGTGCGCTCGCGGATCAGCGGTTCATGCTCGCGCAGCTCGTCGCAGAGATCGGCGGTGCGCCGGTCCTGCCAGACGATCGCGTTGGCCAGCGGCCGTCCGGTCTGCCGGTCCCACAGCAAGGTGGTCTCGCGCTGGTTGGTGATGCCGATCGCGCGAACCCGTACGCCCGGCACTTTGGCGATGGCTTCGGCCGCCACCTGAATCTGGGTGAACCAGAGCTCTTCCGGATCGTGCTCGACCCAGCCGGGACGGGGATAGATCTGCCGGAACTCACGCTGCGCGACGGCGAGGATCGCGCCGTCCTCCCCGAACAGCAGCGCGCGCGAACTGGTCGTGCCTTGGTCGAGTGCGAGGATGGCGTCCATGGGGCGACATTATCCGACGCGTTTTCTTTTGGACGCGTTGTCCGTTTTCCGTTGTCCGTTGTCCGTGCTGCGCCGCGCCGGGCACACCGCACGGACAACGGACAACGGACAACGTGCAGCGCGTCGCGGCCGGCAAGGCGCTGCACGCGCTAGTCGCGGCGGTACGTCACCACGATGTCCCTGACCACCACTTCATCGTCCTCGGCCGGGGTGATGTAGAGGACGTCGCCGACGCGGCCTTCCGCGTCGAAGGTGAAGTTGCGGCCGTCGCGGGGGATGTCGAGGTAGTCGCGGATGACGTGGTCGTCGATGCTGATGCGCAGCTCGCCGCCGGCGCGGGTGCCGACGAGGTCGTGGGCGTAGAAGCGGATCGACTCGACCGGGGCGTCGCGCAGCTCGACGCGGATGCGGTTGCGGCGTCCGCCGCACTCGCTGCCGCCGATGCAGCCGCCCGCGTGCGTCGTCTCGCGCCAGTTGCCGCCGCCGCTGCCGCGGCGCTCGCGCGGCGCGTAGAGGACCTCGACGTCGCGGATCTCGACCTCGTCGTCGGTGCTCGTGGCGATCACGAGGCGCGAGCCGCGCACGCGATCGACCTCGATCTCGTGCAGCTTGCCGTTGCGCTGCACGTCGATGTACGGATCGACCGATTCGTCGTCGATGCGCACGTTCAGGCGGCCGTCGGCGCGCGTCCCGATCTGGTCGTGCGCGTGGAAGCGGATGCCGAGGACGGGGGCGTCTTCGAGGGCGACCATGATGCGCGTGCCGTTCTTGCGGCACTCGGCTCCGCCGATGCAGCCGCTCGCGTTCGGGTAACGGCGCCAGCCGGCACCGCCGCCGCGGATGCCGTCGTTGCCGCGTCCCGGGATGTCGCGGCGCGGCGTGTCGTTGCGCCCGTAGAGCACCTGCACGTCGTCGATCTGGATCTCGTCATCGCTGGCCGGCTCGAGGATGAGCTGCGTGCCGCGCAGGTTCTCCACCTCGATCGTGAACGTCTCTCCGCGGCGCGGGATGTCCAGGTTGTCGCGCACGGTGTTCGTGCCGATCTTCACGCGCAGCTCGCCGCCGGCCGTCTCGCCGATCTGGTCGTGAGCGGTGAAGCGCACGCCGATGACCGGCCGGTCCTCGAGCGGAATCCGCAACCGCCGCTCGGTGCACTTGCTCCCTCCGATGCAGCCGGACTTGTAGACCGGCACCCAATTCCCGCTGCCGCCACGCCCCGGACTGCGTTGCGCGCTTTCCGCTTGCGCGAACAGAAGGGCCGGGGAGAGAAGAAGGAGGGAAAGGGGCAGAAGGTGGCGCATAGACCCAATTGTAGTGGAACGCTGCGCCGCAAGGTGGTGGCGGGGTCACGCGTGGCGCCGCCGGGGAAAAGGGAACCGATAGGACGAATAGGACAGATAGGACCTATGGGACGAATAGGACCTATGGGACCTATAGAACTTCCAACCCCGCGTAGGGGCCCATCTGTCCTATAGGTCCCATCAGTCCTATCTGTCCCATTCGTCCCATTGGATCCCTTTACCTCATCACGTCGAAGTTGCCGGCCAGCACCACGTCTACGCGGCCGCTGCGCCAGTTGCGGACGGAATCGCGGACCAGGGCGGACGGCTCGTCGCGGTAGCGGCGGACGACGATCGTCTCCAGTGGCGTGGTGGCCAGGGCTCGTGCGGCTTCGTCGGCCGTGGAGGTGATCGGGGCCACGCGTACGCGGGCGGTGACGCGCTCGAAGCTGCCGCGGGCCGAGGGGACTTCCAGCACGTGCAGGCCGGCCTCGGGAGCCAGCAGCGTGTGCGCGCCGAAGCCGGAGACCGCCAGCGTCAGCGGCGTCGGTTCGTCGACGCGCATGCCGCGCTCCTTGGCCCATTGGCGGTACATGGTGGCGATGCGCGCCGTCCACGTGGGGTTTTCGCCTTCGATGACGAGCAGCGCTTCGCTGGGGCGGCGCTCTTTCAGGTCATCGATGGCGATGCCGATCAGCCACAGGAGTTGCGCGAGGCGCCGCACCAGTCCGGCCGGTGCGCCGCGGCGCAGACGGTCGAGCAGGGACCCGGCGCCGGCGAGGGCGCTTTCGACGCGGTCTCGCGCTTCGGCTTCGCCGAGGATCTCGAAGCGCTCGGCGGAGCTCCAGAACTCGGGGAGCGCCGTCATCTGCAGCGCGATCTGTTTGCGCTCGCTCCAGTCGGAGCCGTTCACGATCGCCGTGATGCGCGTGTACTCGGCGTGCAGCCGCTCGACCTCTTCGGCGCCGCCGCGCGCGGCGAGGACCATGTCCGACAGCTCGGCGGGCGCCGCCACGACGGCATCCGCAAGCTGCGGCGCATCGGGATCGACGAAGTCGATCACCAGCCGCCGATCCTCGGCACGGATGAAGAGGAACTGGTCGCCCGTCGGTACGCGGCGGGTGACGATCATCTCCGCGAGCGGCGTGAGCAACTGACGCTCGACCGCGCGTTTCAGCGGCCGCGCGCCGAGGTCCTCGGTGAAACCGTCGGTGAGGAGCAGCTCGAGCGCGCTCTCGTCCCACTCCACGGCCCAGTTCCGGTTGCGCAGCCCGCGGCGCTTGAACGCCTCGGCCAGTTCCTTGCGCAGGATGCCGCGCATCGTCTCGCGCGTCAGCGGCCGGAAGACGACGACGCGGTCGATGCGGTTGATGAACTCCTTGCGGAACTCGCGCTCCAGCGCCGTCTTGACGTTCGACGCGGCGAAACCGCCGCCGGCGTCGGAGAACCCGACGCGCCCGTGCGTCTGGATCGCGGCGCCGATGTTCGACGTCATGATGATCAGCGCGTGGCGGAAGTCGGCCGTTTCGCCGCGGCGATCGGTGAGGCGCCCGTCGTCGAAGACCTGGAGAAACAGATCCCACACGTTCGGGTGCGCCTTCTCGAACTCGTCGAGCAGCACGACGGAGAACGGCTGCTTGCGGATGGAGTCGACGAGCGACGTCGAGGTGCGATCGTCGTCGCCGATGAGACGCGCGATCGATTCGTGCGTCTTCAGCTCGCTCATGTCGAGGCGGATCATGCGGTCGCTGGAGCCGAAGAGGAAGCCGGCCAACGCCTTTGCGATCTCGGTCTTCCCGGTGCCGGTCGGGCCGGCGAACAGGAAGACGCCGAACGGCCGCGTCGGATCGGTGACGCCGGCTTTGATCATGGCCACGCGCTCGACGAGCACGTCGATGGCTTCGGGCTGCCCGAGGACGCGTTGCGTGAAGTGCTCGCGCAGCGCGTGGAGGTCGAGTCCTTCGCGCTCGTCGAGGATGCTGTTCGGCAGGCCGGTGAGCTGCGACAGCGTGACGAGGAGGTCGTCGAGCGTGAGCTCGACGTGCGCTTCGCCGGTCGCCCGCAGCCTTGCCAGCGTGCGCTCGAGGAGCCCGAGGAGATTGCCGGGCGCGGCGCGCATGCCGAGGAACTGCAGCGTGAGTTGCCACGCCTCGGCCAGCGTTTCGTTCGAGAGCGAGGCGCCGCGAGCCGTCGTCCAGCGCCGCGCGAGATCGAGCGTGGTGCTGTCGTCGGACGGTTCGATGCGCAGCGTGAGGACGGCCGTGGCGACGCGGCGTTTCTGTTCGACGACTTTCTGCAGCGCGGTCGTGCTGGTCTCGCCGACGATGACGATGGCGCCGGAGTCGAGCTCGGGGAGGAGCGTGTCGAGGATGCCAACGGGGCTGTAGCGATGCGAGCCGGCGTGCTGCAGCTCGTGAAAGCGCGGGATGATCCAGAGGACGCGACGGTTGCGCAGCACGCCGATGAGCTTCTGCAGGCGCTTCTCGAGCTGGCCGATGTACGACTGGCCGGCGACGAGCTCCGTCGCGCCGGCTTCGAAGATGACCCATCCCTGCTCGCGCAGCCGCTTCGACGCGGCGCGCAGCACGGTGCTCTTGCCGACGCCGTCTTCGCCCACGATGATGACGGAGCGGCGGCGCTCCGCGGTGACGGTCTGCTCGATGACGTTCGCGGCGGCGGTGAGGGCTTCGTGCTCGACGATGCCGTTGTCGTCGTCCTCGCGGATGATGCCGAGGTGGCGGAGGTACTCGACGTCGATCGACTGCCGCTCGAACGCGCGCAGCTCCGCGCGCATCGGGTCCGCGATGCTCGCGTCGAGGCGCTTCAGCAGCTGGCGCACGTCGTCGAGCTGGGACGCGCTCGCGGACGCGAGGTGACCGGCGAACGAAGGAGGCTCGCCGCCGGCGAGGCGGCGCTGCGCGAGCTCGCGGACGAGCTGCGTCAGGAACCGCGAGTAGCCGTCGCCCCAGTCTTCATTCATGGAGAGGAAGACGGCGCCGAGCAGCGGCTGCGGCGGCGGGGCGATGCGTTCGAGCGCGTCGAGCGCGAAGAACTTCGGCCAGTTGCCGTAGAACGCGTTGAGGTGCTCGACGAGGAACTCGGCTGCCTGCTCGTCCTTGCGAATCCCGAGCGCGCAGATCGCGAGCGACGCGATCTTCTCGTTCTCGCCGAGCGCGTAGGTGGTGAGCTCCGTGTAGGTGAGCTTCGAGTTGGCGATGGCCACGATGGCATCGCCGAAGGTCACGTCCGCGAACAGCTCCGACGCATGTGCCACCTCGTTGAAGCGGTCCTCGATCTGACGCGCGTAGTCGTAGATGGACGTGGGGCCGGGCGCCGGCGGAGCGGCGTCGGGTTTTTTGCGGAAGAGGTCGAAGATCGACATTTTTAATGGGACGAATGGGACGTATAGGACGAATAGGACCAATGGGGAAGTCCCATCCGTCCTATCGGTCCCATTCGTCCCATCGTGGTTCTACAGTCTCGGATCCACTGGTTCACTCTCCAGGGCCAGTACACCAAACACACATTCATGGACGCGGCGGAGCGGCTGCTTCGCCGTGAAACGTTCGAGGGCTTCGAGGCCGAGGGCGAATTCGCGCAGGGCGAGGCTGCGCTTGGCGCCGACGCCGCGCGAGCGCAGGCGGTCGAGGTGCTTCGGCGCGTCGTACTCGGGGCCGTAGATGATGCGGAGGTACTCCGGGCCGCGGCACTTGATCGCGGGCTGCACCCATCCCTTCGGTCCCTTCATGAGGAAATCGTACGGCTTCACGACCATGCCTTCGCCGCCGGCGCTGGTCATCGACGTCCACCACGCGATCGTCTCCTGCACGCTGGTCTCGTCGCCGAGGTCGACGACGCGGTACGGCGTGGCGAGGAGGACCGGCTCGCCGCCGGCGATCAGTGCGCGGATCGACTCCATGTGCCACACATGATCGCGTGACGCATACGTCGCCCCTTCGGTCGCCAGGATGTGGAACGGCGCGAGCCGCACGTCCTGCAGCGAGTCGACGCGCCAGCAGTAGCGGCGGTACGCGTCGACGTACTTGCCGATACGCTCCGTGCGTCCCGCGAGCTCGTCGAGCAGCGGCTGCGCGTCGGGCGTGTGCGCTGCCGCCGCGCGGACGGAAAGCAGCGCCGCGTTCAGCGACGTCGACGCCACCGTGCCCACCGACGCGTACTGCGTCCGCAGCAGGTCCTCGGCCTTCAGCGACCACGGCATCAGCTCGCAGTCGAGCACGAACCACTCGGTGGCGAACTGCTCCCATGCGCCGTTGCGCGTCAGCGTGTCGCGGAGGTGCGCGAGCAGCTCCGCTTCGAGCTTCGTGTCGGAGAAGAAGCGTCGGCCGGTGCGCGTGTAGACGATGCCGAAGCCTTCGCCCTCTACGCCGAAGCGGCGGCGCGCGACGTCTTCATCGCGGCAGACGACGACCACGGCGCGCGAGCCCATGTGCTTCTCTTCGCACACGACGCGTGTGACGCCCTCCTTGCGGAAGTACGCGAACGCCTCCTCCGGATGCTCGAGGTAGCCGTCGCGGCGGCTCGTCTCCGACGGCGACATCGTCGGCGGCAGGTAGACCAGCCACTTCGGGTTCGCGGCGAAACGGCTCATCACCTCGAGCGCCGCCGCGGCGTTGTGCTCGCGGATCGTGATGCGCGACATCAGCTTCGTGTCGATGATGCGCTTGCCGAGGACGTCGTTGAGGTCGAGCAGGTCATCGAGCTGCTGCTGTGACGTCAGGACGGCGCTCTGCGGCGGCGCGAGCGGCTTCACCGGCTCGTAGTACATGCGCGCGGCGTCGACGGAGACGAGCTCCTTCTCCGGGTACCGCAGCGCGGTGAGCTTCCCGCCGAAGACGCAGCCGGTGTCGATGCAGATCGTGCCGTTGAGCCACTCCGCCTCGACCACCGGCGTGTGTCCGTACACGACCATCGCGCGGCCGCGGTAATCGGCCGCCCAGTTGTAGCGGACGGGGAGGCCGAAGTCGTCGGTCTCGCCGGTCGTCTCGCCGTACAGCGCGAACTCGCGCACGGTGCCGGAGCCGCGCCCCTGGTACGCCTCCTTCATCCCCGCGTGCGCGACGACGAGCTTGCCGTCATCGAGCACGTAGTGGCTGATGAGGCCATCGACGAAGTCGGCGATGCGCGCGCGGAATTCGGGCGTGCGGTCTTCGAGCTGCGCCACGGATTCGGCGAGGCCGTGCGTCAGCTTCACGTTCTTGCCGCGCAGCTTCTTCATCAGCTTCACGTCGTGGTTGCCTGGGACGGCGAGCGCGTTGCCGCTCCCCACCATCTCCATCACGAGCTCCAGCACCTCGGGCGTCTTCGGCCCGCGATCGACCAGATCGCCGAGGAAGACGGCCTTGCGCCCCTCCGGGTGGACGCCGTCGACGTAGCCGAGGCGGTCGAGGAGCGCGCGGAGCTCGTCGTAGCAGCCGTGGACATCGCCGATCAGGTCGAACGGACCATGCTCGTGCCGCTTGTTGTTGTAGAGCGGCTCGCGCGTGATCGTGACGTTCGCGATCTCCTCGAGGGAGTCGAGCACGTAGACGTGGCGGAATCCTTCCTTCTGCAGGTGGCGCAGCGAGGAGCGCAACTGCTGCATCTGGCCGCGCACGACGTGCGGTCCGAACTGCCGGTCGGGACGCGTCTGGTTGCGCTCGTGGCATACGGAGGCCGGCACGTTGAGCACGATGGCGCAGGGGATGACGTGGCTCTCGCGCGCGAGCTGCACGAGCGGCCGCCGCGCCTCGGACTGCACGTTCGTGGCGTCGACGACCGTCAGCTTCGCCGCGGCGAGGCGCTTGCGCGCGATGTAGTGCAGCACGTCGAACGCGTCCTGCGTCGCGGCGAGGTCGTTCTCGTCGTCGGAGACGAGGCCGCGGCAGTAGTCGGACGACAGCACTTCCGTCGGCTTGAAATGCGTGCGCGCGAACGTCGACTTGCCGGCGCCGGAAGCGCCGATCAGTGCGACGAGGGAGAGCTCCGGGAGCTTGATGTTCATGCCTGCTTCACCTTGAAAATGGCCAACTGCGTGGGCGGTCCGACTTCGGGGTCTTCATCGCCGATGGGCGCGTAGTCGCACGTGTAGCCGTACTGCGCGCCGAGCCGCTCGCACCACGCGCGGAACTCGGCGCGCGTCCATTCGAAGCGATGGTCGCGGTGGCGGAAGCGCCCCGCGGGCAGCGATTCGAAGCGGACGTTGAACTCCGCGTTCGGCGTCGTGACGAGCAGCAGCTTCGGACGGGCTTCGCCGAGGACGACGCGCTCGAAGGAGGTGAGCCGCGGCGGATCGAGATGCTCGATGACCTCGATGGCCGTCGCGGCGTCGAAGCCCTCCAGGCGCGCGTCGCGGTACATCAGCGACCCGTGGAAGAGGTTCAGCCGTTCGCGCTCGCGCGGCGGAAGGCGGTCGTAGTGCAGACGATCGACGGCGATGCCGAGCGCGCGGGAGGAGACGTCCATCCCCGCGATCGACTTGAAGCTGCGCTCGCGCACGAGCTCGCGCAGCAGGCGTCCTTCGCCGCAACCGAGATCGATCACGGACGTGACGTCGTGCGCCTTCAGCGTGGCGACCACCGTCTGCATGCGGCGCTCGTTCAGGCTGAGGCGCTTCTCGACGGCTTCCTCTTCGCTGGCCTTCCGTTCCTCGCGCGCCTCTTCCTCCGCCTCGTCCTGGTGCGTCAGCCGCTGGAACGCCTCACGGAGCAGCGACGGCTTGTTGCGCAGGTAGCGGCGCGTGATCGCGTTGCGGTCGGGGTGCGTGGCAAGCCACCCCTCGCCGTGGCGCAGGAGCTTCTCGACCTCGTCCTCGCCGACGAAATAATGCTTCTCGTCGTCGAGCACCGGCAGGAGGACGTAGACGTGCGACAGCGCGTCGTGCACGGTCTTCGTCGCGCGCAGCGTCACGTCGAAGTAACGGCTCTCGCCCCACTCGGCGAACGTGGTGTCGAGCGGATGGCGCGTGGCGGTCACCTCGTAGCCGAGGGGCGCGAAGAGGCGCTGCAGGTACGCCTCGCCGCCGCGGCACGGCACGCCGGTGATGCGCAGCTCCAGCGGCAGCGGCACGTCGACCAGCTCCGGCTTGTCCTTGCACTTGCCGGACATCGCGGAGCGGAACACCTGCACGATGGCGACGCTGAGGAACGACGTCGCCGCGTACGGGCGGTCATTGACGTACTGCTGCATGGCGTTGTCGCCGTCGCGGCGCACGAGGCCGACGGGGTCGACGTCGAGCAGCAACGCGGCCGTGCAGCGCGCCTCGTGCACCTCGGGGTAGAAGACCACGGCTTCGCCGAACGCAAGCTCGAAGCGCTGAACGCGCGACGGGTTCTTGTGCAGCAGGTAGCCGAGATCGGTGGCTGGCGTGTGTGTCGTCGTAATCGTCAGAAGCATGTGTGTTGACCGGTTTTCAGACAAAAAAAAGCGACCCGGGCTCCGGGTCGCTTCAATGGAATTGCATGGAAGTCGAGACCCTAGAGGTATCCCTCGTGGTTGGCGCTGAAGCGATAGGGTTTGGTGCTCGACATAGGAGCGGCAGGATAGGGAAGCGGCATGCGCTCTGTCAAATCAGCCCTGAATTCGCGGCGACGATGAACGCCACGGCGATGAGCAGCACGACGATCGCCTCGGCCACGACACATCCCGGCACGATGCTGCCGCCGAAGATGAGCGCCTGCACCTCCGCCAGCTTCCGCCGGTTGAAGTAAATCGCGGCAGCAACGGCGACGAGGAAGGCGGCGACCAGCCAGATGGTGAGGCTCACGGGGAGGGATTGTATGCGCGGGGAAAGGGAACGATGGGACGAATGGGACGAATAGGACGAATGAGATCCCATGGGTCCTATCGGTCCCATAGGTCCCATTCGTCCTATTGCGATCTGGCGTCAGCGGAAGTACAGCTTCAACACGAAGGCTGCGCCGATGGCGCCGCCGGGCGTGGCGGGGCCGCCGGCCCACCACACGTCGACGCGGTACTGGCCGGGTGGCACTTCGCCCGGCGCGGTGCCGACGCGCGTGAAGAAGTTGGAGCCGAAGGTATCGACGTCGCGCTCCGCTTCGATGGCCACCGCCGGACCGTAGATGCCGTACGGCCGCTCGTAGTGCCCGAACATGTGCTGCGGGGCGCCGCCGAGGACGTTGGTGACGGTGACCTGGAAGAGGGTGAGGGCGGAGATGCCGAGACCGTAGGTCTGGCGGCTGCCGACGATCGCGCTGAGATGCGCGTTGAGGCAGACTCCCTGGTTGAGCGTGACGGTCGTGCTGAGCAGCGGCGTCTTGTCGAAGCGCCCGCTCTCGCCGCCGCCGGTGGCGTTCGTGAAGTTGTGAGCCGTGGTGCGCAGCCCCTCGTAACCGACGTCGACGACCTGCGCGACGGGCCCGTTGCAGCGGGCGGCCAGCGGGTGCGGGACGAGCGTCGTGTCGGGCGGCGGCTGCGTCGGGTCTTCCGAGAGGAAGCCGTGCGTCTGCGCGAAAGCCGGCGCGGTCATGATGAATAAAGCGAGAGCCACGAAAAGCAGTCTTTTCCTGTTCATGTCCGATCTCCTGAATCAAAGTGCCGGCCGGGCAGTAACGATATAGTTCCGGCAGCGCGCGAAGTCACGGATTGGAAAGAAAAGACGCTATGGGAATGGGAGGTAGGGCGAGGGGGAGGGGGGACGGACGGGGGCGGACGGGGGAGAATTAAGAATTTCGAATTTCGAATGAAGAATGAGGACCTCGCCGTGCGACGTCCTATTGGTCCTATTCGTCCTATCTGTCCTATTCGTCCTATTGGTCCTATCGTTTCAGGCTCTCCGCCAGCCGCACCACGTCCGCTTCCACCTCAGTGCCGAACTCCGTGCGGATCTCGAAGATCCAGCCGTAGAGCAGCTCGTTGAGGACGTGCTGCACGATCTCCGTGTGGTCGCGCGAGCCGGAGGCGTAGAGGTTCGTCAGCAGCTGGTCGATGTCGACGCGCCCCTCGTTCACTTCCAGGTTCATCCCGGACAGATACGGGAACGTCTCCGGCGAGCAGTGCCGGACGACGCGGTCCATGAAGTCGTAGACGTGGTCGCCGATGCGCTGGAAGACGATGCCGAAGATCGTCTGGAAGAGCGTGTTGTACTTTTCGACGAGCTCCTCGAGCTCGTACTCCGACTCCACCGCGGCGCGCTTCTCGACGACCGTGTCGACTTCCTGCGCGTCCTGGATGAGGTTGACCGCGAGCAGCCCCCAGATCGTGCGGCACGTCTGGAAGTTGGAGAGATAGCTGCGCGCGCACAACTGCTCCACCGACTGCGGGTCCTCGGCCAGCAGCGACATGACCTGGTTCTCTTCGTCCGACAGCTCGAGCTGGTAGAGGCGCATGTCGGCGCCCGGCACCTGCTCCAGGAGGCGCGCGAGACGCCCGATACCCCGCGTGATCAGCGACCAGTATTCGATCCGGCGCACGCCGTCGAGGATCAGCCGCTCCGTCGCAAGGTGCAGCGTGATGACGCCGTCCGGCAGATGGGAGGCGAAGTCGATCGTGTAGCTGCCGCCGCGGTACTCCATCGCGTTGAGGACGATCGCCGCCGCCTGCCGCTCCGCCGCCCGGATCAGCTCCTCCGGTCGCAGGTAGCCCAGCTCCACGAGCACCGCGCCGATGCGGCGGGCGACGACGAGCCGTTCCATCGCCGTGTCGTACTGCTGGATGTTCAACTCCCCATGCCGCAGCAGCGTCTCCGCGAGGCCCATGTCGGGATCGCTGCTCGCCGCGAAGACGATGCGCCCCTCGATGAAGTACAGCGTGTCGTTGCGGCCGATCGTCTCCAGCGTGAGCACGGCCGTTTCGCCGCTGCGCACGATGGAGCGGATCAGATCCGGAACGGTGGTCTCTTCGAGCGCACCCGAAATGGAGAGGTCGTCGGACATGGCGCGCATTTTATGCGCACGGGGAAAGGGGGACGATGGGACGAATGGGACAGATAGGACGAATAGGACAGATAGGACAGTTCCACCCGTCCCATCGTCCCCATCCCCCGTTGACGTAAAATCCTCCACGGTCGACATGCGTACCCTCACGAGCCTCCTCCTTGCCATTCTTCTCACCGCCTGCGTCTCTCCGGCCGGGCCGCCGACGCAGCCGAACGATCGGGAGTGGGGTCTGCTCACGGCCGACTATCAGTGGATCCAGACGCTGCGGAAGGCACAGCCGGTGCCGCCGGCGAATGCGACGCGGAAGCAGCAGATCGAGCTGCTGCTGGAGAACCACCGCAAGATCCAGCCGACGTACGTGGCGTTCGTCGACAAGATCACGGAGTACCACGACCGCACGCGCGATCCCCGCGCCGCCGCCCTCCTCGCCGGCGAGAAGATCCTCCTCGGCGACGAATACATGAACGTCCTCTCCCGCTACGACGCCGCGCTGCAGCGCTACCGCGAGGCGCTGGAGATCGACCCGGCGAACGCCCTGGCCCGCGAGCGGATCGCCACCGCGGAGCAGCGGCGCTACGTCGACATGAGCGCCTTCTCAGGGATCAAGCAGGGGATGAAGGAAGAGGACGTGCGGCGCCTCGTGGGGCTGCCGCGCGAGGACTGGATCAAGCAGGTGGTGCAGAATAACCGCATCTATTCCGTCTGGATCTACCCGAAGGCGGATGGGGGAGCCTCGGCCATTTATTTTGACAATGGCCTCGTGTATCACACAAACTGGAACGCCGCCGCACCGCCGGCGCGTTAAGACTCTGTGAGGGAGGGTGTGCGAATGTCTGACGTTTCGGTTGTCCACGACGATCAATCCCATTACGAAATCTCACTGACGGCAGGGCAGGCGTTCATCGCCTTCGTGCTGCTCCTGCTGTCGCTCGCGGCGTCCTTCGCCTTCGGTCTGATGATCGGCAAGGGACAGGCAGACGAGCGGCTCGTCGTGCGCAAGGAGCCGGCCGTCATCAACGAGGCCTCCGCGCTGCCGAAGAAGGATGCCGGCCGCATCGTCGAGCTCGGCGTCGAAGACAACGACTTCCAGACGCCTGCCACCGACACCGTCGCGCCCGCCGCCGAAGATGCCGCGGCCGTGGTGCCGGTGACGGAGACCGTCACGCCGGCCATCGTCGAAGAAGCCGCCCCCGCGGACCCGACTCCCACGCCCGCCGCGGAGCCCGCCGTGACGCCGGCGCCTACGCCGACGCCGAAGCCGGCGGCCGCAGCGCCCGTGACGCCGAAGCCCGAGGTGAAGCCGGTCGCCGCGCCGGTGCAGTCGAACCAACCGGTGTACGCGCAGCTCCTCTCGACCGGCGACCAGAAAGCCGCCGAGTCGCTGGCCGCTCGCCTGATCGACCGCGGCTTCACCTCCGCGTACGTCGTCCGCGGCGCGAACGAGAAGGGCCCGACCTTCCGCGTCCGCGTGAAGTTCGCCACGGAGAGCGAAGCGCGCGCGGCGGAGTCGCGGTTGAAGGAGTTCTCGCGGGAAGTCTGGATCACCAGGTAGGGCCAAGGGCTCAGGGCCCAGGGCTCAGGGCTCAGGAGGCTGCGCGCGTGCGAACTGCTTCGCGGAGCGCAGCCCCTGAGCCCCGGGCCCTGAGCCCTGAGCCCTGGCCCTGATATACGATTCGCCGCATGGCAACGTCACTGACCGCCTTTTTCCGCGAAACCTACGAGCGTGAGCACGCCACCACGGCGAAGGTGCTCCACTCCATGCCCGTCGAGCAGGCGCAGTTCAAGCCGCACGAGCGGTCGAACTCCGCCCAGGATCTGGCGTGGACGTTCGTCGTCGAAGAACGGATGATGCTCCTCGCCCTGCGCGGCGAAAAAGTCCTCGGCAGCAATTCGGGCGCGAACCCGCCGGCGACGTGGGAAGCGATCATCGAGGGCTTCCACGCCCTCCACCACCAGATCATGAACGTCCTCGACGACCTCGGCGACCGCGAGCTCGACGGCACGGTCGACTTTTTCACCGGTCCGAAACAGATGGGGCAGTTCTCCACCATCGCCTTCCTCTGGTTCCTCCTCCACGACCAGATCCACCACCGCGGCCAGCTTTCGATCTACCTGCGCATGGTGGGGGCGAAGGTGCCGTCGATCTACGGGCCGTCCGGGGATGAGCCGTGGAACTAGGGCCCAGGGCACAGGGCTCAGGGCTCAGGTGGCTGCGCAGGCGCGTAACGGTTTCGCCGAGCGCAGCCCCCTGAGCCCTGAGCCCTGACCCCTGAGCCCTGCCCCCGAGTGGCACCGGTCTCGCTCGCTATCCCCGACATGGCCAAAGAGCAACGCACAACCACTCCCGAGCTCGAGCAGCTTCGCAGCGCGAATCAGCAGAAGAAACGGCCGTCGATCGATCCGACGCACATCCTCGACAAGGCCATCTATCAGCTCTGGGACACGATCAACGACCTCGACCAGATCCAGCCCGAGCGGGTGGAGCATTACCGCGTCTCGATCTTCGGCAGCTCGCGCATCCGGCACGGCGATCCCATCTACGAGGAAGTGAAGAAGCTCAGCTTCGAGCTGGCCCGGATGGGCGTCGACATCGTCACCGGCGGCGGTCCCGGGCTCATGGAAGCGGCGAACTCCGGCGCCATCGAGGGGCAGATCGAAAGCCACGCCCGTTCCTTCGGCCTGGCCATCCACCTCCCCACGGAAGAGTCGGCGAACCCGTTCGTCGACAAGGTTTTCCGTCACCGCACCTTCTTTTCGCGCCTCCATCACTTCGTGCGCCTCTCGTCCGCCTTCATCGTCATGCCGGGCGGCATCGGAACGGCGCTCGAGCTGTTCATGATCTGGCAGCTCCTGCAGGTCAAGCACATGAAGGAGCATCCGCTCATCCTCGTCGGTACAATGTGGACCGGTCTGATCGAATGGATGCGTGCCGAGATGGAAGGGCGCGGTCTGGTCAGTCCCCCCGACATGGACATGGTTCACGTCGTCGCTTCCTCGGAAGAGGCGATTCCGTTCATCCGCCAGTCGTATGAACGGTTCAAACAGGAGAAAACGAATGCCGTCCCCTGAGCAGGTTCTCGAAGCGCTGAAGAAGGTCCGTTTCCCGGGCCTCTCGCGCGACATCGTTTCGTTCGGGTTCGTCCGCGACGTCAAAGTCGACGCCGGTACCGTCTCGTTCACCATTCACTTCCAGACGGAAAACCCGAGCGTCGGGAGCCAGGTCGCGCGTGAGGCGGAAGCCGCGGTGCGCGCGCTCGAGGGCGTCACGGACGTCCGCATCAACATGGAAGTCGGTCCGCGCAACGCGGCGGCCGCCGGCGGTCCACCGATGGGCGGCGGCATCGCTCCACCCACGGGCATCCTTCCCGGCGTGAAGTACAAGATCGCCGTCGCTTCGGGCAAGGGCGGCGTCGGCAAGTCGACCGTCTCCACGAACCTCGCCCTGGCGCTGCGCGCCCTCGGCTACAGCGTCGGCATGCTCGACGCCGACATCTACGGTCCCTCACAGCAGATGATGCTCGGCATCGAAGGGCGCCCGCAGATCGGCGACGACGAGAAGATCATCCCGATGGAGAACCACGGCATCAAGACGATGTCGCTCGGCCTCATCACCGATCCCGATACGCCGGTCATCTGGCGCGGCCCGATGGTCATGAAGGCGCTCGACCAGTTCCTCACCGACGTCAAGTGGGGCACGCTCGACTTCCTCATCATCGACCTGCCGCCGGGCACCGGCGACGCGCAGCTCACGCTGACGCAGAAGGTGCCGCTGACCGGCGCCGTCGTCGTCACGACGCCGCAGGACGTCGCCCTCATCGATGCCCGCAAAGGCCTGGCGATGTTCCGCAAGGTCGAAGTCCCGGTCCTCGGCATCGTCGAGAACATGAGCTACTACATCTGTAAGCACTGTGGCGACCGCGAAGAGATCTTCGGCCACGGCGGCGGACGCAAGACCGCCGAGATGCTCGGAGTCCCGTTCCTCGGCGAGGTCCCGATCGATCCGAAAGTCGTCATCGGCGGCGACTCCGGCCAGCCGATCGTCACCGCGAATCCCGAGTCCACCGCCGCGAAAGCGTTCGTCGAAGTCGCCCGCCAGATCGTCGACCAGATCGAGAGCGGCATGGCCGGCCACACGCACAGCCACGACCACGATCACGACCACGACCACGATCACGATCATCACGGCCACGCGCACACGCATTAGCCGAATCCAGGAGTGCGGTGGCCAGCGCCACCGCACTCCTGCATCACAACCGCGTCCCTGTCAGCGTCGCGTTGTACGGCGCCTCCAGCCCCGACGCGTATGGGTTGTCTGAAAACGACACCGTCCCCTCCACCGTCCCGTCGCGCGCGAAGCGCAGCGTCACCGTGCCCGAGAGAATCCGTTTGCCGATGGCCTGTGGCCCCGCGGTCGTGGTCATCACGTTGAGCGGGTTGCCGAGGGCATAGGCCGGGTCGAGGTGGATGGTGATGGTCGTCGGCGTGGCCGTCACGCGGCAGACGTGCACCGCCGCTGCGACGAGGTGCGGTGCGCCGCCGACGTGCGAGGTCAGCTTGCTGTTCGT
The DNA here is from genome assembly GCA_036380735.1 of Thermoanaerobaculia bacterium. Lineage (GTDB taxonomy): Bacteria > Acidobacteriota > Thermoanaerobaculia > Gp7-AA8 > Gp7-AA8 > DASVEE01. Next base: position 18,258 of record DASVEE010000002.1, read on the forward strand.
GGCGAACCACAGCGCGCCGCGGACGCCCGAGGACGCGGCGCTCGCGTGCGTGATGATGGCGACGTCGAGCGGGTGGCGTCCGCCGGGAACGATGGTCTCGCGGTTCGCGCACGGCACGACGTGCAGCGTCGCCGCAACACGGAAGGTGTCGCTCGGCGTCGTGCCGCGCAGCGTGACGGCGTAGCGTCCCTGCAGCCGCGCCTGCGCGCGCGCATCCGCCGCAAAGACCAGCACACACACCGCCACCAGGAACCATCGGACCATGCGAACCCTCCGTTCCAGTGGAGTGCCCCGCCGCGCGATTTCCCTCGCCGAAGCGCGGTTCCCGCGCCGCAGGGGGTAGGGATTCGCGTCTGCCCGACACTCCTTTTACGTAGCCTCAGCGAAAGGAACCGCCCCAAAATGCGAATGAAGCTCGCCTCGATCCTGGTGATGGTGTGTCTTGCCGTTTCGCCCCTCATGTCCCAGGTGCAGCATCTCGAGCAGAACTGGACCGAAGAAGACCGGCAGTGGTTCTACACGACGCCTCAGGGCTCGAAGCTCATCCCGTATGCCTGGGCGGTCGCTCTCGAGCGGGCTGATTCCGCGGAGCTGTTCGTCACGGGGCTGGAGCGCTTCGGCTTCCTCCCCAACGGCGCCGGCAATCTCCCGGTCGGGCTCGTGCAGGACGGCCAGCACCTCGGCATGACCTGCGCGGCCTGCCACACGAACCAGGTCGCGTACCGCGGTACGACGTGGCAGATCGATGGCGGTCCGACGAACGCCGATCTGTGGGAGTTCCTCGACGACCTCGGCGACTCGCTGCGTGCGACGACTGCCGGTGCGTCCTCACCCAAGTTCCGCCAGTTTGCGCAGCGCGTCCTCGGCAGCGGCGACACGCCCGCGAACCGCGCGAAGCTCTGGCGAGAGCTCAATGCCTTCGAGGACTACTACTCCGGCTTCATCGCCGCGAGCCGTCCCACCACCGTGTGGGGGAAGTCGCGCACCGACGCCTTCGGGATGATCTTCAACCGCGTCACCGCGATCGACCTGAAGGTGCCGGCCAACAGCCGCAGGCCCAACCAGCCGGTCAGCTATCCGTTCCTGTGGGACACCGGGTGGCACAACAAGGTGCAGTGGAACGGCTCCGCGCCGAACTCGTTCGCCATCGAGCGCCTCGCGCGCAACGTCGGTGAAGTGCTCGGCGTGTTCGCCGAGGTCGAGCTGCGCAAGCCGACGCTCCTCCACTGGTACTACGCGTCGACGGCGAACCGCCGCAACCTGCTGGAGATCGAGGACCGCCTCGCCGACCTCCGCTCGCCGAAGTGGCCCGCCGCTCTCGGCGCGATCGACACCGTGCGCGCCGCCCGCGGCCAGACGCTGTACAACCAGCAGTGCGTGAGCTGCCACAAGATCGCTACGCCGGGGCGCCATCAGGACATCGTCATGACGCCGCTGACCGAGGTGAATACCGATCCGTGGATGGCGCGGGTGGCGCATGAGCGCATGGCGCAGACCGGCGTGCTGAAGGGCGTGAAGGAGTACCTCATCTTCGGCCCGCGCATGACGGCGCAGGAAGCGGCCGGCACCATCACGTTCAACGCCGTCATCGGTGCGATCCTCTCGCCCGTGACGCTGAGCGGCAGCACCACTCCCAGCGTCGCGGCGGCGTCGTCGACCGCGCCGCTGCCCGGTGCGGACGCCGATCGTGACGATCCCGATCGCGCCCGCCTGCGCGCGCTGCTCTTCACCGAGCCGCGCCGCGGCGACGTGGCCTCGGCGCCGACCGATCCCTCCGACACCGCACCGCGCGCGCAGCTCGAGACGATGCTGAAGGCGCTCGGCGCGCGGCACACCACGACGCGGAACACCGACGCCTCGCTGGCGTACAAAGCCCGTCCGCTCGACGGCATCTGGGCCACCGCGCCGTACCTCCACAACGGTTCGGTGCCGTCGCTGTGGGACCTGCTGCTCCCGGTCGCGCAGCGGCCGAAGAAGTTCTACGTCGGCAACCGCGAGCTCGACCCGATCAACGTCGGCTTCGTGTCGACGCCGGGGGAGGGCTTGTTCCTGTTCGACACCAGCATCCACGGCAACAGCAACAACGGCCATGAGTGGGGCACCACGCTGTCGAACGAAGAGCGCAGGGATCTGGTGGAGTATCTGAAGTCGCTGTAGCGACGGAGAACGATAGGACCTATAGGACGAAGGGGACGAATAGGACGGATGGGACGGCGCTGAGCTGTCCCCGTCCTATCTGTCCCATAGGTCCTATTCGTCCCATCGTCCCCCTCGGCTGTCGCGTGCTATCTTCCGCCCCGATGATCAACAAAGTCGTCTCCACCGCTGATGAGGCCGTGAACGACATCCGCGACGGCTCCGTGCTGGTCGTCGGCGGCTTCGGTCTTTGCGGCATCCCTGAAAATCTGATCAACGCCCTCGTCGCGAAGAAGGTCACGGGGCTCACGTGCGTCTCGAACAACGCCGGCGTCGATGACTGGGGGCTCGGGCTGCTGCTGCAGACGCGGCAGATCCGTAAGATGGTCTCCTCCTACGTCGGCGAGAACGCCGAGTTCGAGCGCCAGTACCTCGCCGGCGAGCTCGAAGTCGAGTTCGTGCCGCAGGGCACGCTCGCCGAACGGATGCGCGCCGGCGGTGCCGGCATCCCCGCCTTTTTCACCCCGGCCGGCTACGGGACCGTCGTGGCCGAGGGGAAGGAGACGCGCGAGTTCGACGGCAAGCAGTACGTCATGGAGCGCGGCATCGTCGGCGACTTCTCCCTCGTCGCCGCGTGGAAGGGCGACCGCTTCGGCAACCTCGTCTACCGGAAGACCGCGCGCAACTTCAACCCGATGGCGGCGACCGCGGGAAAGATCTGCATCGCCGAGGTGGAGGAGCTGGTCGAGCCGGGCGAGCTCGATCCCGATCACATCCACACGCCGGGCATCTTCGTGCAGCGCGTCGTCGTCGCGCGGCGCGTCAAGCGCATCGAGCAGCGCACCGTGAGGAAGGGGTAGCCGCATGCCGCTGAATCGTGAAGAAATCGTCCGCCGCGCCGCGCAGGAGCTGCGCGACGGCTACTACGTCAACCTCGGCATCGGCATGCCGACGCTCGTCGCGAACAACATCCCCGAAGGCGTCGAAGTCATCCTCCAGTCGGAGAACGGCATCCTCGGCCTCGGACCGTTCCCCCGCGAAGAAGAAGTCGACGCGGACCTCATCAACGCCGGCAAGCAGACCGTCACGGTGCTGCCGGGGGCGGCGTACTTTTCGAGCGCCGACTCCTTCGCCATGATCCGCGGCGGCAAGGTCGATCTCTCGATCCTCGGCGCGATGCAGGTGTCGGAGACCGGCGACATCGCCAACTGGATGGTGCCGGGCGCGATGGTGAAGGGGATGGGCGGCGCCATGGACCTCGTCGCCGGCGCGAAGCGGCTGATCGTGACGATGGAGCACGTCACGAAAAAGGGCGAGAAGAAGATCCTGAAGCAGTGCAACCTGCCGCTGACGGGCGTCGGCGTGGTCGACCGGATCATCACCGACTACTGCGTGCTCGATGTGACACCCGAGGGGTTGAAGCTCGTGGAAGTGGCGCCGGGACATACGGCGGAAGAAGTGCAGTCGCTGACCGAGCCGAAGCTGATTCTATGAAGCGTGCGGGCGTCGCGCTCGCGTTCCTGCTGATCGCGGTGGGCGCGTTCGAGCCGTTCTACGTCCGCATCTTCACGGTCGACCGCGCGCAGTTGCACGCGTCGATGACGGCGCTGCCGTACCGCAAGACCGCGGGGCTGCGCGAGTTTTACCTCGACGTGCGCCGCTGGACGCGTCCGGGCGAGCGCATCGCCATCTTCCCCACGCACACGCGCTGGACCGGCGGCTACGCGTATCTGTACGAGCGCGCCCTCTATCCGCTGGCGGGACGGCAGGTCGTGGCGCTGGTGGAGCCGAACGACCGCGCGCGTCCCGATCACTTGGCGCGCGTCGACGCGGTGGCGGCGTGGCACAGCGCACCGCAACTGCCCGGCTTCGTGGAAGCGGAGCGCGGCGAGCACGGCGTCCTCCTGCGAAGAAGCCGATGATCGCCACGCTCACCGTCATCGCCCTGGCGATCGCGCTGGGGTGGCCGATCGCGACGAAGCTGGAGCCGCACCGCGCGCCGATCGCACGCGCCGGCGAGGCGTTCCTGCTGGGTGCGGGAGTGCTGTGGGCGGTGACGCTGCTGCTGGACGTGACGGGGGTGGGGTGGGGGCGGGTGGTGTGGGTGGGGGTGGTCGGGGTGGTCGGGGTGGTCGGGGTGTTTTCGGTTTTCGGTTTTCGGTTTTCGGTGCTGCGCCGTGCGAGGAGCGTCGCGGAGCGGAGCACCGAAAACCAACAACCGAAAACCGAAAACACGCGCCTCTCCCCGGTCGATCTTCTGACGCTGCTGGTCGTTGCCGGCTACACCTTGCTCGCCACCGCCGCTTCTCCCTGGGAGTTCGATTACCTCACCGACTTCGGCCTCAAAGCGCGGCAGTTCTTCGAGCAGGGCGGCATCGACTGGGCGGACCTGCGCGCGCACGACCTGGTCGTCAGCTTCCACCCCGACTATCCGTTGCTGCTGCCGCTGCTGTTCGCCGATGTGTCGATCGTGGCGGGGGAGTGGACGGATCGCTGGCTGGGGCTGTTCAACGTCGCGTTCGGCGCGGCACTGATCCTGATCATCCGCGCGGAGATCGCGCGCGAGCGCCACAGAGCCGCGCTGGCCACCGCCATCCTGGCGCCGCTCGCGCTCTCGCCGTGGGTCGGGCTGGCCGACGGGCCGCTCACGGCGTACATCGCCGCGGCGATCCTGGCCATCCGCCGCGGTGCCGTCACCACCGGCGCGCTCCTCCTCGGGCTGGCCGCGTCGACGAAGAACGAAGGGCTGTCGATGATCGTGGCCGTGGCGGTCGCAATGCTCGTGGCCGGACGGGCGCGCGAGCTGGTGCGCCTCTGGCCGGCGGTGGCGATTCCGCTGCCGTGGCTCGTGCTGCGCGGCGTGCACGGCCTCGCGACGGACCTGACGTCGGGAAGCGTGACCGAGCGGCTCGTCAACATGTTGACGAAGCCGAAAGTCTTCCTCGGGACGCTCGCGAAGTACCCGGTGGGGAAGCGGTGGCTGTGGCTCGGCATCGCCGTGGCGCTCGTCGTGCGCGGCCGCACGATCCTCACGCGCGACCGCTTCGCCGCAACGGCTGTCCTGCTGCAGTTCGTGTTCTATCTCGGGGCGTATCTGACGACGCCGCACGATCTCGACTGGCACATCCAGTGGTCGTGGGACCGGCTCGTCAGCCACCTCGCCCCCGTGTTCGCCTTCGTCGCCGTGGCGGCGCTGCTGGAGAATGAATGAGCGATCGCCGCCTTGCCGTGGGCCTCTTCGGGCTGGCGTTCGTGGCTTACGCCTGGTTCTTCGGTGGTGCCGGATGGAACCAGAACGCGAACTTCAACCTGACGCGCGCGCTGGTCGAGCAGCAGACGATCCGCATCGACGGCTTCCCGCCGAACACCGGCGACTTTTCGTTCGTCGACGGCAAGGCGTACTCGAACAAGCCGCCGGGCCTGTCGATGCTCGCGGCGATTCCGTACGCGCTCGTCTTCGCCTTCGCCAGCGACCCCGCGGCGACCATGACGCAGATCGTCCTTCTCTACTGGTGCACGGTCGCCACGTGCGCAACGACGGGTGCGCTGCTCATCGCGACCTTCTTCCTCTACGCACGCCGGATCGGCGCGACGCAGCGCACGGCACTCGCGGTGAGCCTCACGCTGGCATTCGGAACGTATCTCTTCGCGTACTCGACGCTCTTCTTCGCGCACGTCCCGAGCGTGTTCTTCCTGTTCCTCTCGTTCGTGCTGGCGCAGCGGCGGCCGCTGCTTTCCGGCGCCGCGGCGGGGATGGCGGTGCTGTGCAACTACACCGTGGTCATCGCGCTGCCCGCGGTTGCGGCGCTGGTGCTGGTGCTGGTGCAGGCTGCCGCGGCGGACAAGCCGATGGGACGAATGGGACGGATAGGACGGTGGATCGCCGGCGGGGTGCCCTTCGCGCTGCTGCTGGCGGCGTATCACAACGCGGCGTTCGGCTCTCCGTTCACCACCGCCAGTGAGACCTCGAATCCGATGTTCACGGAGTCGCATCTCTGGCTGGGCCTCTTCGGCGTGCCGAAGCTGCCGGTGCTCTTCGAATTGACGTTCGGCGCACAACGGGGCCTCTTCTTCCTTTCGCCCGTGCTGCTGGCCGCGATTGCGGGTGCGGTGGTGATGCTGCGCCGCGGCCTGCGCATCGAGCTGGCGGCGATCGCGTGGATCGTCGTGGCGTTCTTGCTCGTGAACGCCTCCTTCAACGGCTGGCATGGCGGTTCGGCCATCGGGCCGCGCTACCTCCTCCCCATCGTCCCCTTCCTCGGCGTGGCCATGCTCTTCGCCACGCCGAAGCTGCGCACGCTCTGGCTCGCGCTGGCCGTCGTGTCGTTCGCCTTCAACTTCGTGGCGGTGGCGGTGAACCCGCAGCCGTCGCAGCAGATCGCGCGGCCGCTCGACCGCTACCTCTTCCCGCTGTTCGTCACCGGCCGCCTGCCGGACGATGTGCCGCCGCGGCCGCTCACCGACTGGAAGGTCATGCTCGGCCACGTCTCGGTGATGTCGCAGGCGCCGGACGAAACCACGCCCTTCACGCGCCACGCTCCGGGAAGCCGCGAATCATTCTGGTCGAGCTTCAACGCGGGAGAGCTGCTGTGGCCCGGCAGCCCGCTGTCGACGCTGCCGGTGCTGCTGTGGATCGTCGCAGGCGGCATTTTCATGGGACGCGCAGCGCCAGGTACTCCAACGTTTCGCCGATCACGCCGCGCTCAATCGAGCGGTCCGGCGTCCAGCGGCCGTTGACGCGGCGCAGCTCGAAGAGGATGGGGAAACGGCGGCCTCGCGGCGCTGGCTGCGCGTAGCGCACCACGAGGTGATCGCTGCTGGCCACCACGCGCAAATCGAGATCGGGCAGACGGCGCTGCAGGAAGCGTTCGACGTCGATCACGGCGCCGATGGTACCGCGGCCGCGTCTTCCGCCGGTTTCTTGCGCATGTCGAGGAACAGCAGCGCGATGCCGGTGCAGATCGCGGCATCGGCCACGTTGAAGGCGGGCCAGTGGTGCTCGCGGCCGCCCCAGATGGCGTAGACGTCGAGGAAGTCGATGACGTAGCCGAAGCGGAAGCGGTCGATGAGGTTGCCCACCGCGCCGCCGAGGATGAGGTGCAGGCCGCTCTGGAGGACGCGGTCGGTCACGGCGGAGCGCAGCGCGTACACCACCACCACGGCGAACACGATCAGCGCGCCGCCGTTCAGCAGGAACGGGACGAGGCGCGATTCGGCGTTGGCGCCGATGCCGAACGCGGCGCCGGGGTTGCGCACGTGGACGATCTGGAAGAGGTTGGGGATGACGGGGATGGCGTCGTGCAGCTCGAGCCGCGCGAGGACGAGAGCCTTGGTCCAGAGATCGAGGGCCACCACCGCCAGCGCGAGCAGGAGGAAGTAGACGCGCGTCACGACGCCTTCTTCTCCTCGATCAGCCGGTCGAGCTCGTGCCGCAGCTTGCCGAGGATCTCGTCGTAGCTGTAGTGGCCGAGCGACTCGGTGCCCTTCTTGAGGTTGACGTAGCTCGGCGCGCACCACATGCCGAGGTCGGCGTCGTCCGTCTCGCCGGGGCCGTTCACGCGGCAGCCCATGACGGCGATGGTGATGTCGTGCTCCTTGGCGTACTGCGTCATCTCCTTCACGTTGTGCGCGAGGTCGATGAAGGCCTCGTTCTCGACGCGGGAGCACGACGGGCAACTGATGATGTTGAGCCCCTTGTGCTCGAAGCGCGGCACGGAGCGGAAGCGGCCGGCGGCGATGTCGCCGAGGATCTGGCGGCCGACGGTGATCTCGTCGCCTTTGCGCTCGAAGGGGAGGGTGAGGGAGACGCGGATGGTGTCGCCGACGCCCTGGGTGACGAGCTGCTCGAAGGCGATGCGCGTCTTGATGATGCCGTCGGGCGGCATCCCCGCTTCCGTCACCCCGAGGTGCAGCGGCACGTCCGGCCGCGCCTCGGCGAAGCGGAAGTTGGCGTCGATGACCTTGTTGGGGTCGGAGTCCTTGAGGGAGACGCAGTAGCGGTCGAAGCCGAGGTCGTCGAGAAGCTGGCAGTGATCGAGGGCGGATTCGAGCATCGGGGCGATCGAATCCTCCTTGTCGTACTTGGCGAGCTTGTCGGGATCGACGGAGCCGGCGTTGACGCCGATGCGCATGGCGCAGTCGTGGTCGCGGGCGACGTCGACGAGGTACCTGACCTTGTCGCGGATCGATTTGTCGCGCTCGATGTGGTAGAGGTGGCCGGGGTTGTAGCGGAGCTTCTGGACGAGCGGCGCGACCTTCTCGGCCAGGCGGTAGTTCTCCTGGAGATCGATCGACAGGTTCGCGTGCGGGCGCGCCTTGCGCACCTCGGCGAGAGCGGCGACGTCTTTGGGGTTGTCGACGGCGATGCGGATGACGTCGGCCCCGGCGGCCTCGAGCAGCTCCACCTGGCGGATGGTGGCGTCGACGTCCTGCGTGCGGGTGGCGGCCATCGACTGCACGGCGATGGGGTTGTTCCCGCCGATCTTCACGTTGCCGATGCGGATCTCTCGCGTCTGTCTCGGTTTCACGGGCTGGGTAACGCTTTGGCCGGGTGAACATTTCCGGCGGGCGGGACCGTGGGAAGGGGGGGGGCGGATGGGCCACGATAGGACGAATGGGACCGATAGGGCAGATAGGACCTCTGGGACTGATGAAGATCGACCGCAGCGCGCAGCCGTCCTATCTGTCCTATCGGTCCTATTCGTCCTATCGGTCCTATCGGTTCCGCGAATGGCCCGCTTCTCCATGAACTTCGCGCCCAGACCCGCGAAATTCACGGACCAACCCGCGAAATTCACGGACCAACCCGCGAAGTTCGCGCTGATGGCCGCGAAATTCGCGCGCCGGACCGCGAAATTCGCGCGCCGGACCGCGAAATCCGCGCGCCGGACCGCGAAACTCACGGCCGGATCCGCGAAATTCGCGGACGAACCCGCGAAATTCGCGGACGGACCCGCGAAATTCACGGCCGAACCGGCGAAACTCGCGCGAGTGGCCGCGAAATCCGCGGGTGTGGCCGCGACGCCCGCGCCCCTCCTCACGAAAATTTCTACATCGTCACGAACGGCTACCAATATGCGGGCGAACGGTACGTCCTCGAGACTGAATCGCCAGGATCCCTAGACCAATTTCCGGAACTGCTGCATCACGTTTGTCAGTCACGAATTTCCCTTGCTTCGCCGCAGCCGTTTCGATACGTTCCCGTTCGAGAGAGAGTCGTCGGTGTCCTTTCCCGGTCCATCGCAGGCTTCAAAAAGATCGTGACGACAGGCTCCAGTCCGGCCTGATCGCACCAACAATCCGTCCAGCTTTTTCCCCAGGGTCCGATATCCCATAGCGCGAGCTTTCCCCGGTGCCAGGGGGATCGCTCGGAGAGGCCAGAATGTTCTTCCCCTCGTCCCGGGTCCCCTCCCGGCCGCGGCTTTCCGCCGTGGCTCTTTTCCTCCTTTGCGCAGTTTTCCTTCCGGCGGCAGGCGCCTTCGCGCAGAGCTGTCCGCCTCCCACGATCGTGCAGATCGGCGGGACGAACCCGAGCTGCGCCGGCCAGGCGGTGACGCTGGACGCCGGAGACGGCTACGCGTCGTACCTCTGGTCGAACGGGGCGACGACGAGAATCATCACCGACGCTCCCACCGCCGCCGCGACGTACAGCGTCACGGTGACGGACGCGAACGGCTGCAGCGCGACGTCCACGCCGCTCGCCGTCGAGGTCCACGGCGAGCCGCCGCAGATCATGACCGGGACGGAGCTCTGCCCGGGCAGCACCGGCTACGCCCACGTCTGGAACACCTGGTACCCCTCGTACCACTGGACGATTGCCGGCGGCATGATCTGGGGCGATCCCTACAGCAGCGGGATCCAGTTCAACCCCTCGGCCGGCAGCTCGACCGTCGTGCTGACGGTGACGGCGACGGACAGCGACGGCTGCACGACCTCCAGCTCGCGGACGGTGAACGTCGGCGCCGCGGAGTCGATGGTCGTCCACTCCGACTCCACGGCCTGTCCCAACGGCTACAGTGTGGCGATGGTCGCGCCGTTCCCCGGCGCGACCGCGTATCACTGGACGATCACCGGCGGCCGGTTCCTCGACCCGCCGACGAACTACGCGCACTACATCGCCGACGGCTCCGGCACCGTGCACCTCCAGGTCACGGCCGATACGAACAACGGCTGCACCGGCTTCGGCTCGGCCGACATTCCGATCGACGGCGGCATCACCTTCATGTACGCGGACGGCGCCTGCGTGGGACGCGTGAATACGGTCTCGGCGTCGATGCCCGGCTTCTACAGCGACCGGTACGAGTGGACGGTGACGAACGCGCAGCGCATCAGCTCCCCGTACGAGAGCTACATCCAGTTCATCCCCGACGGCAGCGGCCCGGTCGGTCTGCAGGTGAAGGTGACGCGGCCCGAGCGCGGCTGCGTCATCACCACCAGCACGACCGTACCGCTGCTGCCCGCCGCCACGCCGCAAATCGTCTCGAGCTCCGGCCCCACCGTCTGCCCCGGCGGCACGCCGACGCTCACCGTGGCGAACGCCTCCTCCTTCGATTCCCTCCAGTGGCAGTTCTCGAGCGTCACGAACACCAACGTCAACGGCGCGACCGCGAGCTTCACCGCCAACCAGAGCGGCGTGGCCGTGGTCAAGGTGACGGGCACGATCGGCATGTGCAGCTACGAGTCGACGCTGCGCCTGCCGATCGAAGCCCCGAACGCGGCGATCTCGATGCCTTCCGCGGTCTGCGGCAACAGCACGATCGTGGCGCGTGTGGCCGACGCCGGCCCCGGCGCTGTCTACGATTGGACAGTCACGGGCGGCACGCTCGTCTCCGGGATCGCGAACGAGGCGACGATCAGCGTCCCCGCCAGCGGCACGCTGGAAGTCGGCGTCTCCGTCACGACGGCCGCCGGCTGCAGCTCCAGCGCGAGCGCGACGGCGACGATCGGCAGCTCCCTGGCGCCCGGCATTCTTTTCAACAACGCCTGTCCCAACGACGCGACCGTCGCCTTCCTCGGCGACGCGGCGAACTACTCCTCCATCACCTGGTCGATCTCGGGCGGCAGCATCGACGGCCCGGTGAACGGACCCACCGTCGTCTACACCACGGCTTCGACCGCCCCGGCCCAGCTCACGGCCACGGTGACGAACGCCGCCGGCTGCAGCGGCTCGGCCACGGTCGCGGCGCCTCCCGCGCGCAGCGTCCCGGTGCCCACCGTCACCTTCAACAACAACGAAGCGTGCGGCCTCGGCGCCACCGGTAGCGTGTCGTACGACGGCCCGCTGGAGAACGTGCAGTGGACGCTGACGAACGCCGTCATCACGAGCAACAGCGACTACTACATCGAGTACCGCGTCATCAGCGAAGAGCCGGTGACGGCGACGGTGACCGCGCTCTCGGAAGGATGCCCGGTGACCGCTTCCGCGACGTTCTCGCGGACGGCTCCGGCGATTCAGATCGCGCCCGCCTCGGCGACGCTCTGCGGCTTCGGCGCGACGAGCTCCGCCACGGCGACGGTGACCCCGTTCAACCCGGGCACGGCTTCCGTCTACTGGTCGATCGAGAACGGCATCATCACGAGCAGCACGAGCGGCAGCAACGTCACGTTCCGGGCGACCGGCAATCCGGTCAGGCTCTCCGCCCGCTGGTGGGACTGCAACGTCGTGGAGACGGTGGAGATCCCGCTCGAGATCGCGCCGGAGATCGTGCTCGACTCCCCCGCCATCTGCGCCTATGACGGCGTGAGCCGCGCCTCGGTCAGCGGCAACTTCCCCGGCCTGGAGTGGTCCATCACCAATGGTGTGATCCTGACGAACGAGGGCAACGCGATCACGTTCCGGTCGGACACTTCGTCGGCGCCGGTGACGCTGTCTGCGTACGTGATGTCCGGCGGCAGCGGTTGCACGGCTTACGACTCGGTCCAGGTGCCGATCCGGACGATCACACCGCCCACGATCACGTTCGACAAGACCGGCGTCTGCCCGTACGACGGGACGGCCACGGCGACGGTCAGCGGCACGTGGGCGCAGATCCATTGGTCGGTGATGAACGGCGAGATGGTGTCGGAGAGCGGCAACAGCATGACGTTCCGCTCGACGACGTCGTCGTCGCCGGTGATGGTGTACGCCGAGGTGCAGGACTCCGAAGGATGCCGGACGTACCAGTCGGCGGAATTGAGGATCCGCACGATCGCGCCGCCCACGATCACGTTCGACAAGACCGGCGTCTGCCCGTACGACGGGACAGCGACGGCCACGGTCAGCGGCACGTGGGCGCAGATCCATTGGTCGGTGATGAACGGCGAGATGGTCACGGAAAGCGGCAACAGCATGACGTTCCGCTCGACGACGTCGACGTCGCCGGTGATGGTCTACGCCGAGGTGCAGGACTCCGAAGGATGCCGGACGTACCAGTCGGCGGAACTGGCGATTCGCATGATCGCGCCGCCCACCATCACGTTCGACAAGGCCGGCGTCTGCCCGTACGAGGGGACGGCGACGGCGACGGTCAGCGGCACGTGGGCGCAGATCCACTGGTCGGTCACGAACGGCCAGATGCTTTCCCAGAGCGGCAACAGCATGACGTTCCAGTCGACGACTTTGTCGTCGCCGGTGACCGTCTACGCCGAGGTGCAGGACTCCGAGGGATGCCGGACGTACCAGTCGGCGGACCTGGCGATTCGCATGATCGCGCCGCCCACCATCACCTTCGACAAGACGTCCATCTGTCCGACCTGGGGAACGGCCACCGCCACGGTGGCTGGAACGTGGGCGCAGATCCAGTGGTCGGTCACGAACGGGGACATGGTGACGCAGAGCGGGAACAGCATGACGTTCCGCTCGACGACGACGCAGCCGGTTTCGGTATATGTGAGCGTGCAGGATGCGGAGGGCTGCCGGACGTCACAGCAGGTGACCCTGCCGATCCGCACGATCGATCCGCCGGCCATCACGTTCGACAAGGAGTCGATCTGTCCGAGCACCGGCACGGGCACCGCGACGGTCGCCGGCACCTGGGCAGACCTGTTCTGGTCGGTCACGAACGGGGAGCTGTTGACGCAGAGCGGCAACAGCATGACGTTCCGCTCGACGACCTCCGAGCCGGTTACGGTGTTCGTGAGCGTCGGCGATGCGGAGGGCTGCCGCACTTACGCGACGGAGATCGTGCCGGTCGAGGCGTCACAGCCGGCGACGATCGCGGCCAACGGCCCCACCACGTTCTGTGAAGGCGGCTCGGTGACGTTGACGGCTTCCGAAGGCGCCTCGTATCTCTGGTCGAACGGCGCGACGACGCGCGAGCTCACGGTGACGGAGAGCGGCGACTACAGCGTGACGGTCACGAGCGCGGCGGGTTGCAGCACAAGCGCGACCCCGGTCAACGTGACGGTGACGCCGAACGGCACCATCGCCATCACGACGGCCGGCGGCAACTGTCCGAATGAGAGCGGGACCGCCTGGGTGGCGGACGCCGGTCCGGGCGCGACGTACGCCTGGACGATCAGCGGCGGTACGTTCGAGGGCGGCACCGCGCCGACCGGGCGCACCGCGCCCTTCATCGCCGGCAGCAATCCCTCCGACGATGTCATCCTGGGCGTCACGGTGACGCCGGCGAACGGCTGTCCCTCGGTGGGAACGGCGACGGTTTTCGTGCGCCAGCCGCCGGTGGCGCAGATCGTCTCGCCGCCGCTGTCGCTCTGCGACACACGCTTCTTCAGCCTCACGGCTTACGACAACAACCCCGGACCGATCGCGATGTACGTCTGGAGCGGTACGCCGGGCCTGCAGATTCTTTCGGGACAGGGCTCGACGTCGGCGTCGTTCCGCTACGACGGCCCCTCGGTGCCGGAGATCGTGGTCACGCTGGCCGTGACGCAGCGGAACTGCACGGTCACGACGACGCGCACGATCCCGGCGCTGCTGTTCGACGGCGGCATCACCGCCAGCGGTCCGACCACGGCGTGCAACGGCGGCAGCGTCACGCTGACCGCGCCGGGCGGCGATCACGCCGGCTTCTTGTGGTCGACGGGGGAGACGACGCGCTCGATCGTCGTTTCGACGAGCGGCACGTACAGCGTCGACGTGTCGAGCGCGAACGGCTGCATGCGCTCGTTCTCGCAGGAGATCACGAACGCCACGCCGCCGCCGGTGCCGGAGATCACGGCCGGCGGACCGACCACGTTCTGCGAGGGCACGGGCGTCCTGCTCAGCGCGCCGTCCGGCTACAGCTATCTGTGGTCCAACGGTGAGACGACGCAGTCGATCTACGCCACGCAGGGGGGGAGCTACACCGTCACGGTGAGCAACGGCTGCACGGCGACGTCCGAGCCTGTCGTGCTGACGACGCTGCCGGCACCGGTGGCGACGATCGCTCCGGCCGGACCGCTGACGCTCTGCGCGGGGCAGAGCGTGACGCTGGTCGCCAGCGAAGGCACGGCGTACCAGTGGTCGAACGGCGCCACGACGCGCAGCATCACGGTGACGTCGGGGACATACGCGGTGCGTGTCTTCAACGTGCAGGGCTGCAGCACGGAGTCGGCGCCGGTCACGGTGACGGCATCGTCGACCGTCGCGCCGGCTCCGTCGGTCAACTCTCCGTCGCGCGTCTGCCCTGGCGAGACGGCGACGGCCGCGGTCACGAATCCCTCGAACTTCACCTCGTATCAGTGGACCATCGAGAACGGTGTCATCAACGGCTCGTCCACCGGTACGTCGGTCTCCTATACGGCCGGCACCAGCGGCGACGTGAAGCTGCGGGTCATCGGCAACACGACTGCAGGCTGCGCGACGACCGTGACGCGGACGATTGCGATCGGTCCGCCACCGGCGGAGTTCGACAGCTTCCCGGAGGCGTTCTGCACGCTGTCGCGGCGCGTCGTGATCGTCGAGCAGGCCGGCCCCGGCGCCACGTACGTCTGGCAGGTCACCGGCCCGGCGACCTTCGAACAGCACTCGGTCGGCTATCGCGGCTTCCTCGAGCCGACCGGCAACGGCACCGTGACCGTCACGGTCACGATCACGGGCGCCGGCGGCTGTTCCTCCACCGTCAGCGCCACCACGGAAGTGGCGGTGATCGAGCCATTCGCCATCGCGACGCCGGCGACGGCGTGCTCGGCGACGGGCAACACGGCGACGGTCTCGGTGCCGAACGCCACGTCGTACCTCTGGTCGATCGACGGCGGCACGATCACCGGTCCGGCCAACGGCAGCTCGGTGACGTACGACGTCACGGCCGCTTCGGCCACGCTGAGCGTGCGGGCGAGCAACGCCTACTGCTCGCTCTCCGCCACGAAGACGATTGCGAACCAGAGCGCGGTGCCGGTCGTCACGGCCAGCGCGACCTCGTTCTGCCCCGGCGGCAGCGTCACGTTGACCGCGCCGGCCGGCTACAGCGCGTACTCGTGGTCGAACGGCGCCACGACGGCATCGATCGCCGTGAATCAGCCGGGCGACTACAGCGTCACCGTCACGACGGCGGGCGGCTGCACGAAGACGTCGACGGCGGTCTCCATCACGCAGCTCGAAGCGCCGGCGGCGGCGATCACCGCCAGCGGTCCGGCGACGTTCTGCACCGGCGGCTCCGTCACGCTCACGGCGAGCAGCGCCGCGTCGTATCTCTGGTCCAACGGCGCGACGACGCAGTCGATCAGCGTCAGCGACGCAGGCAGCTACAGCGTCACGACGACGAACGCGGCGGGTTGCAGCGCGACGAGCGCGGCGACGGTCGTCACGGTCCATGAGAACCCCGCGGCCAGCATCACCGCCGAGGGCCCGACGACGTTCTGCGCTGGCGGGTCCGTGACCCTCACGGCGAATGAGGCCGCGGGCTACCTCTGGTCGAACGGCGCCACGACGCGCTCGATCACCGTGAGCGAATCGGGCAGCTACAGCGTCACCATCACCGACGCGAACGGTTGCAGCGCGACGAGCGCGGCGACCAGCGTGACGGTCAATGTGAATCCCACCGCCAGCATCACGGCGAACGGTGCGACGACGTTCTGCGCCGGCGGGTCCGTGACCCTCACGGCGAATGAGGCCGCGGGCTATCTCTGGTCGAACGGCGCGACCACGCGCTCCATCAGCGTCAGCGAAGCCGGTGCTTACAGCGTCACCATCACCGATGCCAACGGTTGCAGTGCCACGAGCGCGGCGACGAGCGTCACGGTCAACGTGAATCCCACCGCCAGCATCACCGCCGACGGCGCGACGACGTTCTGCGCCGGCGGCTCGGTGACGCTCACGGCGAACGAGGCGGCGAGCTACCTCTGGTCGAACGGCGCGACGACGCAGTCGATCAGCGTCAGCAACGCCGGCAGCTACAGCGTCACGGTGACGAATGCCGCAGGCTGCAGCGTGACGAGCGCGGCGACGGCTGTGACGGTGAACGCCACGCCGGTGGCCTCGATCACCGCGAACGGTCCGACGGCCTTCTGCGCCGGCGGCTCCGTGACCCTCACGGCCAACGAGGCGGCCAGCTACCTCTGGTCGAACGGCGCCACCACGCGCTCCATCACCGTCAGCGAAGCCGGTGCTTACAGCGTCACCATCACCGACGCGAACGGTTGCAGCGCGATGAGCGCGGCGACGAGCGTCACGGTCAACGTGAATCCCACCGCCAGCATCACGGCGAACGGTGCGACGACGTTCTGCGCCGGCGGCTCTGTGAGCCTCACGGCCAACGAGGCGGCGAGCTACCTCTGGTCGAACGGCGCCACCACGCGTGCCATCACCGTCACGCAGGCGGGCAACTATAGCGTCACCATCACCGATGCGAACGGTTGCAGCGCGACGAGCGCGGCGACCTCCGTCACCGTTCACGCGCTCCCCGCCGCCACGATCGCGGCGAGCGGCGCGACGACGTTCTGCCAGGGGGAGAGCGTCACGCTCACCGCCAGCGCCGGCACGAACTGGCTCTGGTCGAACGGCGCCACCACGCAGGCCATCAACGTGACGACGGCCGGCAGCTACAGCGTCACCGTGACGAATGAGCTGGGCTGCAGCGCGACGAGCGCCGCGACCAGCGTCACGGTGCGCCCGCTGCCGCAAGTGACCGTCAGCGCCAGCGGCACGACGAACCTCTGCACGGGTCAGAGCGTCACGCTGACCGCGACCTCGAATGCGCCGTTCGGCGGCTGGTACCGCGACGGTGTCCTCTACAGCACCACCAAGGTGCAGAGCGTCTCGACCGGCGGCAGCTACACCTGGCGCGCAACGACGCAGGACGGCTGCAAGCTCGAGTCGGAGCCGATCGTCGTCACGGTCAATGCGAGACCGTCCGTCTCGCGCGGCGGCTTCGGCTTCGTCTGCTGGAATGGGCAGGCGTGGTGGGAGGTCGATTACAACGATCCTGCCGGCACGATCGTCTGGACCGTCACCGACGGCACCATCGTCAGCGGGCAGGGGACGAAGCGCATCTACTACACGCCGAACGCCGGGGCCACGAGCGTGACGCTCGACGTCACGATCACGAGCCCGCAGGGGTGCTCCACCTCGTATCACGACGTGATCCCCGTCGACCGGGCGGTGCCGGCGATTACGGCCGAGGGGCCGACGACGTTCTGCGTGGGCGGAAGCGTGACGCTGACGGCGGACGCCGCGCCCGCGGGATACGGCTACCGCTGGTCCAACGGAACGTTCGCGCAGTCCATCACCGTGACGCAACCGGGCAGCTACTCCGTGCAGTACTACCGCTCGTCGAGCGGCTGCAACATGCCGCCCTCGACGCCCGTCACCGTCACGGTGCTGCCCCTCCCCGACGCCACCATCACCGGCGCCGCGTCGGTCTGCCCCGGTACGACGACGACGCTCAGCGCGCCGTCCGGCAGCGGCTACAGCTATCTCTGGTCGAACGGCGAGACGACGCAGTCGATCGAAGCGGGCGCGGGGACGTACGCCGTCACCGTGACGGCGAACGGCTGCTCGAAGCAGAGCGCCGTGAAGACCGTGACGGAGAAAGCGCTTCCGGCGGCGACGATCAGCGGCAACACGTCGATCTGCGCGGGGACGACCACCACGCTCACTGCCGCCAGCGGCAGCGGCTACACGTATCTCTGGTCGACGGGCGCCACGTCGCCGTCGATCACGGTGGGCGGCGGGAACTACTACGTGGACGTGACGGTCAACGGCTGCACGGCGCGCTCGGCAACGGTGAGCGTGACGGAGAAGCCGCTCCCGACGGCCACCATCAGCGGAACCACCTCGATTTGCGCAGGCACGACGACGACGCTCAGCGCCGCGACGGGCAGCGGCTACACGTACCTCTGGTCCACCGGCGCGACTTCCCCGACGAT
>DASVEE010000003.1:0-82771 GCA_036380735.1 Thermoanaerobaculia bacterium
GGGCAGGTTATCCACGCGTTACTCACCCGTTCGCCGCTCGACTAGCCCTTGCGGGCCGCCTCGCTCGACTTGCATGTGTAAAGCACGCCGCCAGCGTTCATTCTGAGCCAGGATCAAACTCTCCAGTTTGAACTCTTCGGCTTGCGCCGATTCATCTTGGATGCTTGATTCCTAAACATCAGCCGTTTGAACGACTGTTGCTTATTCGGATACTACTGTTTTGATGACACACCGGGGGGTGTGCCATCGGATTCTTGAAGTTCGCAATTACGAACCTCGAAAGGAATCTTCGTTGGTCTATTCTTTCCTATTCAGTTGTCAAGGAACCGACTGCCGTCGAAAGGGCGGCAAGATTGCCAGACCCTTCCGTCCGTGTCAAGCGGAATGTTTCCGCGCGTTTAGCTTCGTCGAAGCGACGCGAACTCATTCCGGTTGACCCGGACACCGTGAAACTCACACGTTTGGGGGATTGAAAAGATCGTACTTCAGGGGTGCTGCAGGGACTGTGAATCTTAGTGCCGCTCGCCGCGCTTGTCAACCACTTGCTAACCGTTCGGTTGGCGTTCGTTGATCTCGCGGCGAGGGAACGATGACAACCAGCCGCCCTTGCTGCTTATTTCGTGAGGTTGAGGTCGTTGCTAAAGATCGCGGCGCCGTCAGGACCGCCAAGGTCTTTCGGGCGCCCCGCCGCGTCTTGCGCGCCAGGATCCAGTGGTAACGATTCACACCTCGTTCCAATTCCCACGGCGCGCAGCACAAGTTGCTGTGCACGTGTGAGTTACCTTCGTCGTTCAAAGAGCGCGTTTCCGCGTCGGGACCGTGCTTAACCTGACGAGTGTGGCGGCTATTCCAGCTATATTTGGAAGCGCCCGAACGAGTGAACGATAGGACGCATAGGGACCTATGGGACGGATAGGACGAATGGGACAGCTTCACACGGTCAAGGGCGCCGAAACCAGCAGAGGGCCAGGCCGAGAAGCGCCAGAGCCAAGGCGCCGTAGAAGGCCAGGGGGCGGTACGTCAGCGCGACCGTGCAGCGTCCAGCGGGAAGCGCCACGACCACGAACGCTTCCTCCCTTTCCAGCGGCACGTGCCGGCCGTTCACCGTGACGCGCCATCCCGGCGCCGCCACATGGCTCGAGCGCAGCCGCACCGCCTGCTTCGCGTTCACCGCCAGTTCCACCCGCGCCGCCTCATACCGCCGCACCGTCACCTCCGCCCCCTCGGCGAAGAAACGAGGCTGCGCGCGCCGGTTCTCGAACAGCGTGCCGTCCGCCCCTCCGTAGATCGGCTTCCAGTGCGCCGGATCGAACGCCGCCCCCGGCTCGGCCAGCAGGAAGCGCACGTTCAGGCGGTCGATCGCCGGATCGTCGACGTTCACGATGCGATCGGTGTCGATGTCCGGATCGTCGTGACTGATCCGCTTCAGATACTCCGTGTAGAAGTCGAACGACATCGGATCCGCTCCTCGGATGTCCTCGAAACCGTACTGCGCCGAGGCGTTGGGGAGGAACATCCAGTCGAAGCCGGCGATGCGGAACGGCTCCGGCGGCGCCGCGTTGCGCAACGCCTCGAGGATCGGCACACGCGGCCGGTAGAAGCGCCCGTCGACGAGCGCGTTGAAGCCGGCGTTGAGCACGAAGAGCTCCAGCGCCACGAAGACGAAGAGCAACTGCGGGGCGAAACGCCGCAGCTTCAACACGAGCACGCAGAACAACACCACGCCGCCGACGGCAACGAGATCCGCCGACCGCAGCACGGCGGCGCGTAGGCGCCAGACGTACAGCGCAAGCGCGACGAGCGGCAGCGCCGCGACGAAGAGCATCGGCGCCACGCGTTCGCGCAGCCGGTCGGCGAAGCGTGCGGCGACGATGATGCCGAGGAAGATGGCGATGAAGCGGAGCTTGTCGTTGGCGGTGATGGAGAACGGCGGCACGGCGTTCAGCGCGTGGCCGACGAACGACCAGTCGAGCGCCACGAGCCACAGCACGACCGCAAACGCCAGCCAGATGCGGTCGCGCGTTTCGGTCCGCCGCGACAGCCCCGCGGCGATCGCCAGCGTCAACACCAGCAGCCCCGCGTACGACGTGGCCACGATGCTGTAGTTGAGGAGCCAGTCCCAGTTGCCGCGCACGGGATTGCCAAAGCCGTTCGGCATGACCATCGCCCAGAGCATCGTCAGCGGGTAGTCGAAGTCGTGCGCGCCGCGCCGCAGATCGGCGAGCCGTGTGCTGAGCAGCACCTGCTGCAGCGTCGGCAGCCACGCCGGCGCGGAGAGCAGCAGCCCGGCGATGGCGCCCTGCACTGGAAAGCGGAAACGCGCCAGCCAGTCACGCCGATCGGCGGCCAGCGCCAGGTCGATGGCAAACAACCCCGCCGCGGCAATGGCGATGTGCAGCACGCTTTCCGGATGGCCGTTGGCCATCAGCGTACCCACGATCAGCGCCACGAAAACGACGCCGCGCCGCCCCACCGGTCCTATTCGAGCGTGCGCGTAAAACAGGGCAAACAACGCCGCCGGTAGAAACGCAGTCACCGAGGCCGTCGAGTAATACAGATACACCGTCTGAAACGAGCACCACGCAAACGCCACCGCCGCCGCACACGATGCGACTTCGCTGGCGCCCATGCGCCGCGCGAAGAGATACGTGAACAACAGCGCCACGAACAGCTTCAGCCCGGCCATGGCCACGAGCTGCTTCGGCAGCGGCACGAACAGCGTCGCCAGAAAGAGCGGAGAGAACGGTGCCGCTTCGCCGTTGCCGAGGAGTGGGTAGCCGGAGAAGGAGTAGCGGTTCCAGAGCGGCGCGCGGCCGTGCGCCAGCTCTTCACGCGCGACCTGCATCCACGGGAGGAACAACTTGACGGTGTCGTTCGTCAGCGGGTTCTTCGCCTGCAGCTCGCCGAAGCGTGCGCGGTACGGATAGCCGCGCGCCACCTCGTCGACCGGCACCGGCAGCTTCGTGGTGAAGACCGCGCCGTGGAGAAACGCGAACGTCAGCACCAGGAACAGCAGCGCTGTGCGCCACGGCACCTCGACGATCCAGCGCCGCAGCGCGGCCACGAGGAGCAGCGCCGGGGCGGCGATCCCGAGGAGGGTGACGACGAACATGCGCGGCTATTGTCCGCGCAACTTGGCGCGCTGCAGCTTGCCGAGCGCGGTGCGCGGGATCTCCGGCACGCGCTGTACCGAACGAATCCGCTCGTACGGCATCACGCGCGCGTTGAACGCGGCGACGATCGCCTCCGCGTCGCCGCCGGCAAGTGCGAGCTGCAGCACGTGGCCGAGCCGTTCGTCCTCGACCGGAACGAGCGCCGCGTCCGCACCGGCGATCTCCGCGAGGATACGGTCGAGGCGCTGCAGGTCGACCGACTCGCCGCCGATCTTGAGGAACTCCCCTGCCCGGCCGCGCACCCGCAGCACGCGCCCCTCCACCTCGCCGAGATCTTCGGATACAAACCAGCCGTCCACCTTCGGATCGAAGAAGCCGCGCTCGAAGGTGGCGTAGCCGGTCAGCAGCGATTCGCTGCGGAAGGCCAGCCGTCCGTCGTCCGTC
Source organism: Thermoanaerobaculia bacterium (assembly GCA_036380735.1). Lineage (GTDB taxonomy): Bacteria > Acidobacteriota > Thermoanaerobaculia > Gp7-AA8 > Gp7-AA8 > DASVEE01. Next base: position 3,558 of record DASVEE010000003.1, read on the forward strand.
GTCCGCGCGTCGACGTGGTCGAGCAGCAGCAGTTCCGGCGACGTGCCGCGCGCGGTGGCGATCTGCGAGCAGCATTCGGTCATGCCGTAGCTCGGGCGCACCGGCCAGCCGAGCGCCTGCGCATCGCGATACAACTCCGGCGACAGCGCCCCGCCGCCGACGACGATGGCTCGCATCGCTTTCGGCGCGCGCAGCCCTCCCCGCACGAGGTCACTCACCTGCGCCGGGACCAACGCGGAAAGGGTGGCATGCGACGCAACGAACAGCTCCGCGTCCCACGGCTGCGCCTCGACGCGCGCGCCGCTGAGATACGCCCGGGCGTGGATGCCGAGACCGCCGACGTGGAAGGGGGGGAGGACGTTGAGCCAGACATCGTGCTCGTTCGACTGGAGGTGGCGATTCACTGCCGCGGCCGAGGCCAGCAGCGCGCGCTTGGATAACGCGGTGAGCTTCAGCGCCCCGGTCGTGCCGGAGGTGGCCAGCCAGACGTGCGCCTCCAGCGGCGGCACGTCGCGCACGAGCTGCTGCAACGCCGCGCGATCGGCCGCCGGCATGCGCGGGTTCAGCAGCAGGTGCGTTTCGGTGGTGGTCCAGTCGAGCATTGGGTGTTGGGATAACGATAGGACAAATAGGCGAATAGGACGGATAGGACCATTTTTCCCACCCGACCCCGTCTGTTCTACGGCAGTGGGGTTTGTCCCATCGGTCCTATAGGTCCCATTCGTCCTATCCGTCCTACCGTCACCCCAGCCGTTTCCACGGCAAGGATCGCAGCAGATCGTCAAAACCCAGCCCGGTGCCTTCCGGCGGCAGCAGCCGCGCGCCGTCGGCGGTGATGCGCTCGCTGAAGGCGTTCGCTTCATACGCCACGTGGGTGAACAGGCCGTTGCGCGCGCTGACCTGGTTGGTCGCGGCCACATACGCGGCGTAGAACTGGCCGATGGGGTGATCGAAATACGTGGTCACCACCATCTCCACCCCTTCCATCCACTGCCCGCCAAGGGCCGGTTTCACCACCAGCAGGTCCACCGCATCGGTGGCCGTTTCGCGGTCGAGAGCCAGGCGCAATCCGGTGCGCTCACGCAGCGCGCGCCAGACGGCGGGATCGTAAGGACAGGGGTCTTCGACGAAGTCGATGCGCTCGTGCGGCAGCGTTTCCGCGATGCGCACGAACTCCTCCGCGGTCAGTGTGGCGTTGAAGTCGAGGCGCAGCCGCTTGTCGGGCCAGCTCGCAGGAATGCCTTTCAGCTTCACCGTATCGAAGGCGTCGGGCGCGTCCTCCCCCGTCCAGTGGCTCAGCGGAATCGTCAGCCCTGCGAACAACGATCGGCCGGCAACACGCGCCTGGCCGTCGAGCTCCGCGCACACGAGCGAGGCGCTCGTAAGCCGCGTCGTTGCGCCGCGCGCGAGCCGTGCCAGCTGCTCGTCGAGCGGCAGGTCACCGAGCTCCGGCCACGGATGCACGTCGGCGTAGCCGTCGCCCACACGCAGCAGCGCGCCTTCGCGCGGACCAGGCCTGGCGACGGCGCTGAGCCGCGTCCGCGGCGTCAGCGTGTAGCGCCAGTACCAGAGATCCATCACAGCACCGTGCCGAGGACGAAGAGGAGGCCGAAGGCCCACTGGAGCGCGCCGGCCATCGCCAGCGCTTTGTTCAGCGCCGGCCCGTCGGCGCGCAGCACGCGCACGATGACGAGAAGCGCCAGCGGCAGCGCCGCGAGCGTCACCAGCAGCCACGGCATCGAGCGATGCCACGCCACGGCACCGGCGATGAAGAACGGCACGAGCGCGAAGAAGACGACTTCGGCGCGCGCGAACATCGGGCCGAAGCGCACCGCCAGCGTGCGTTTGCGGCTGACGCGATCGGTCGCCACGTCGCGCAGGTTGTTGATGACGAGCAGTACCGTCGCCAGCGCGCCCGCGGCGAAGCCGGTGAGCAGCACTGCCGGATCGATCGTCAGCGTCTGCACGTAATACGTGCCGCCCACCGCGGCGAAACCGAAGAACAGGAGGACGAACAGCTCGCCGAGCCCGTGATACGCCAGCGGATACGGTCCGCCGGTGTAGGCGTAAGCCATGACGATCGACGCCAGGCCAATCGCCAGCAGCGGCCAGCCGCCGCGCAACAGCAGCGGCACGCCGCACATCGCGGCGAGGAAGAGGCAAACGTACGCCGCCGTCAGCACCGCGTCGGCATGGATGAGCCCCGCCTGCACCACGCGAATCGGCCCGATGCGCTCGCCGGTGTCCGCGCCTTTCTTGAAGTCGAGCGCATCGTTGATGAAGTTCGTGGCGATCTGGATGAGGATCGCCCCCGCCAGCGCGCAAGCGGCGATCGGCCAGACGATCCCCGTCGGCTGATGCGCCGCCAGCGCCGTCGCCATCAGCACCGGGACGATGGCCGCGGAGAGCGTCTTGGGGCGGGCGGCAAGGAGCCAGTTCTTCATGACGCGTTGTCCGTTGTCCGTTGTCCGTTGACCGTCTTCTCCGCGAAGCGCTTCGTGCTGCGCAGCACGGAAAACGGACCACGGAAAACGGACCACGCGCGCACCGCGCGCATCACGGAAACCGCTTGAACTTGTCGAACTCCGGCTTCCGCTTCTCCACGAACGCGTCCCGCCCCTCCTGCGCTTCTTCGGAGAGGTAATAGAGGAGCGTGGCGCTGCCGCCGAAATCGAGGAGGCCCATCTGTCCGTCGCAGTCGGCGTTCATCGCCGCCTTGAGGAAGCGGAGCGCCATCGGCGAGAGGGCGAGCATCTCGCGGCACCACTGCAGCGTCGTCGTCTCCAGCTCTTCGTACGGCACGACGGTGTTGACCAGGCCCATGTCGAGCGCCTGCTGCGCGTCGTACTGGCGGCAGAGGAACCAGATCTCGCGCGCTTTCTTCTGGCCGATGATGCGCGCCAGGTACGAGGAGCCGAGACCGGCGTCGAAGCTGCCGACGCGGGGGCCGGTCTGGCCGAAGCGGGCGTTGTCCGCGGCGATCGTCAGGTCGCAGACGACGTGCAGCACGTGGCCCCCGCCGATGGCGTAGCCCGCGACCATCGCCACGACCGGCTTGGGCATGCTGCGGATCTGCTTCTGCACGTCGAGGATGTTGAGGCGGGGGATCTTTTCTTTCGGGTCGACGTAGCCGCCTTTGCCGCGCACGCGCTGGTCGCCGCCGGAGCAGAACGCGTCCTTCCCTTCGCCCGTGAGGATGATGACGCCGATGTCGCCGTCGTCGCGCGCCATGTCGAACGCGAGCTTCAGCTCGGCGACGGTCTTGGGGCGGAAGGCGTTGCGCACTTCCGGACGGTTGATCGTGATCTTGGCGATCCCGTCGTCGGTGCGCTCGTACTTGATGTCCTCGAAATCGTGGAGTTTGACCCAGGTTTCAGCCATAGCGGCGCGCACGTTATGTCATTCGAGGAACGGGCGCAATCGCGCGAGAAACGCTTCAGGACGCTCCCACGGAACGCGGTGTCCGGCGCGGGGACAGACCCACAGCTCGCCCTGCGGCAGCAGGCTGACGGCGCGGGAGCCTTCGACGATGTATTTGACGTCGCGCTCGCCGGCGATCCAGAGCACGGGGATGTCGATCTCTCCGAGGCGTGGGGCGAGCGGCTCGAGGTTACCGGGCGACCAGTCGCGCAGCGCCTGCGCCAGCCGCCGGCGGTCGAAGTCGCCTTCGTTGCGCGGCTGCTCGTGACCGGCGAACACCGGTTGCGTGTTCCAGTCCTTCATCAGCGACCACCACGGCTCGTCGCCTTCGAAGCGGCGCGCCCACGCGTCGTCATCGGCGCGGCGCTGCTCGCGCTTCTCGTCGAGATTGAGGCCGGACGAAATGATGATCGCCTTGCGGAAGCGGCGCTGCAGCAGCTCGCCGAGAGCGAGGCGTCCGCCCATCGAGTAGCCGAGGAGGATGTCGTCGGGCGTGGCTTCCTCGAGCTCGGCGAGGCCGCCGGTGAAGAGGTTCGGCGCTCGATGCGGGAACGGGAGCAAGTCCCAGTCGCTGGGAAGGCCGAGAAAGCCGTGCAGACACCAGATCACGCCCATAGCTCGTCGTAGCGTTTCCAGACGCGTGCCGTGGCGTCGTCGTCCGGGCGCAGCTCCGTGACGTGTTCCTCGACATTCCACGACTCGGCCCATTTGCGGAAGTTGTAGTGGTGGTGGTTCTCGATGATGCGCTCGCGCACGGAAGCATCGAGCTGCCGGAGCGACGGCACGCGGGAGAAGATGCGTCCCCCGCCGTTGTTGACGATGGCCAGTCGCCACTCCGCCTCGTCGAGCTGCGGCACGATCCACGGCGCGTTGCTGTCGTAGATGGTGGTGAGGTCGCCGAGGACGGCCACGTTCGGCCGTGCCGGATCGAGCTGTCCGAAGAAGGTGGAGAGCTGCCCGTCGATGCCGTTCGCGCCACGGTTCGCCTCGTAAGTCCAGCCACGGGATTCGCGCGCGGCGACGAGGTCCCATTCGCGGATGGGGAGGCTGTTGCCGAGGTAGAGGCGGGCGTGGTCGGGGAGTTGCCGCGAGAAGTCCCGCAGCAGCGCGAGCTCCGATTGCGGCTCTTCGTCGAGGAGCGCTTCGAAGCGGCGCGTCATCTCCCCGTCGAACTCCTGCAGCGCGTTTTCAACCGGCTTCACGTCGAGCGGCAGCGCTTCGATCGGCTGCACTTCGCCGCGTGTCAGGCCGGTGAAGGGGAGGTCGCTGAAGTGGAGGACGTTCACGTCGCGCCGCGATTCCTCGAGGTCACGCCAGAAGCGGAGCGTCGGCACGTTGCCGATGCGGATGACCGTGTTGAAGGTGGCCTTACCGAGGATGCGTTCCCCCGACTGCAGCGTGCGCAGGTCAGCATCTTCGCGCAGACCGCTGAGTGGTTCCGCGTAGACGGGCGCGTTCAGCGCCTGGGCGAAGGCTTTGACGCGGGGGCGGTGGTGGGGGGCCAAACCGCCGATCAGCACCAGGGGGCGGGGACCGATAGGACCTATAGGACGAATGGGACGAATAGGACCTGTAGGACTTGAATCCGCCGCGGAGATCCCATAGGTCCTATCAGTCCCATAGGTCCCATTCCCATCGATCAGCGGTTCATCAAACTCCACGTTGAAGTGCACCGGCCTGCGATCACTCCACGCGGTCGCCGCAAACACGCCGAACAACCCTTCCTGGTCGATGCACTGCGGCGCCGCGGTACCGCGGAAGCGCGCCGGGCGGTCCGCCGTGATCAACACCAGCGGCAGCCCCGAGTAGTGCGCTTCGATCGTCGCCGGAAGCAGCTCCGCCACCGCGGTCCCCGACGTCGTCACCACCGCCACCGGCGCGCCGGTGAGCTTGATGCGCCCGAGGGCGAAGAAGGCCGCGGAGCGCTCGTCGACGAACGAATACAGGCGGAACGGCGACGCGCCGAGGACCGCCAGCAACGGGCTGTTGCGCGAGCCGGCGCAGACGCAGAACTCCCGCACGCCGTGCGCCGCGGCGTCGTCGATCAGTTGCCGCGCGAGGTCGATGTTGCCCATGCGTGGCGCTCGATGCCGAAGAGGTGCTTGACCTGTTCGCGCTTCTGCCGCAGCTCCTCGAACTCGCGCTCCAGCCGGCTCTCCACGAGCAGTCCGGCGCCGCTGCCGACGCGCACCCGGTCGCCGCTCCACTGCACGTTGCGGATGGAGACGAGCGCCAGCGCGGAGCGGTCGGCCAGCTCCATCCCGAACGGCGCGCCGAACGAGCGGCGCTTCACCCCGCGGTCGGCCTCGCGCAGCCAGCGTTCCCCCTCTTCGTTGCGCGGCGACACGCCGAGGGCCGCGGTGGGATGGAGGCGGCGCACCATCTCCGTGAACGTCATCTTCTCCGTCCCCATCTCCTGGAAGAAGATCGGCGTGATGAGATGGGCGATCGACGGCAGCAACAGCAGGCCGAGCGGCCCGATCTCCACGTTTCCGAACGGCGCGAGGCGGCGCACGATGTCATCGACGACGAGGCGATGCTCGCGCTGCTCCTTCGCGTCGCTCAACAGCTCCCGCGCGTGCTGCACGGGACGCGTCCCGGCGAGTGCCATCGTGCGGTAGCCGTGCGCCTCGTGCTGGAACAGCAGCTCCGGTGTCGCGCCGATGAGGCCATGTCCCTTGTACGAGTAGCCGTACGCGAACATCCCCGGCGGCAGCGACGACAGGCGCGCCAGGAAATAGCCCCATGGCGTCTCGCGGCTGGCGAAGCGGCCGTCTTCGAACATCACCGGGACGATCTTCGTCAGCGTCCCGTCGCGCATGGCGCTGATGGCCGACTCGAAGAACGGCGCGAAGTCGCTCATCGACGGCGACTCCCATTCGATTTCCGGCAGGTCGCCCTCCTCGAAGCGCGCGGCGAAGTCGTCCATCGACAACTCTTCCCAGTCGTGCGGATGCCGCCATGGGTGGGGATCGTCGAGAAAGAAATCGGTGATGAAGAACGCCGGCCGTTCCGGCCTGCGGAACGGCAACTGCTCGAACGGACCCCACCCGACGAACACGCGCCCGGGGGCGGTCTGCACGAAGGCGAAGTCACGCATCGCCGGGATTGTATGACGGCGCTTCGTCCCCCGGTTGTCATCGCAGCAGCCGTGTGAGATGTTCGGCCCGCCGTGACCAACTCGTACAAAGGCCCCGACCCCAACCGCATCCGGGAGATGTTCGCCACGATCTCCCCCGGCTACGACCGCGCCAACACCGTGCTCTCCGGCGGGGTGCACCATCTCTGGCGGCGCAAGGCGGTGCGCTACTCCGGCGCGCGGCCAGGCAACGAGGTCCTCGACTGCGCCACCGGCACGGGCGATCTCGCCATCGCCTTCCGCAAGGCCGTCGGCCCCAGCGGCCGTGTCGTCGGCACCGACTTCGTCCCCGAGATGCTGGAGCGCGCCCGCGTCAAAGCGCCGGAGCTCACGTTCGAGGTTGCGGACGTCACCCGCCTCCCCTACGCCGACGCCTCGTTCGACATCTCCAGCATCTCCTTCGGCATCCGCAACGTCGGCGATCCCGGAAAAGGCATCGCCGAGCTGGCGCGCGTCGTCCGTCCCGGCGGCCGCGTGATCGTCCTCGAGTTCGGCCAGCCCCGCGGCCGCCTCTTCGGCGCCCTCTACGACTTCTACCGCAAACGCGTGCTGCCCCGCATCGGCGGGATGGTCACGGGAGAAAAGCAGGCCTACGAATACCTGGAAGCCTCGGCCGGCCGCTTCCCCTCCGGCGACGACTTCGTCGCCCTGATGCGCGATTCCGCGCCGTTCCGGGAGATCAGCTACGTGCCGCTGACGTTTGGGATTGCCTATCTGTATCGCGGGGTGAAGGGGTAGGCAATCCGCCGATGGGACCGATGGGAATGGGACCTATGGGACCTATGGGACCAATGGGCCTGCGGACCCTGCGGCGTAGTAGCCAGTAAGTCGCCACCGGCCATCACGTCACCAAGGTCCGCCAGGCCCATAGGTCCCATACGTCCCATTCGTCCCATTTCCCATGGGTCCCATAGGTCCCATCGTTGACGCCGCTTACAATGCCCCGGGTCCAATGGTCGAAGTCTACAAATTCGGCGGTGTCGCCGTCGGCTCTTCTCTTGCCATCCGCCGCGCGGTCGAGCACGTGCGCCGCGCCGCGCCGAACGTCGCGGTCATCGTCTCCGCCGCCAACGGGATCACCGATCTCCTCCTCGGCGCCGCCAAGGCCGCCGAGCGCGGCGATCGTGAAGCCTGCGCGGGCTTCGCCGACACCTTCGAGCAGCGCTACCTCGACCTCGCCGCGGAGCTCCTCCCCAAGAACGCCGCCATCCGCAAGACCATCGCGGAATCGGCGCAGGAGATGCGCTCGATGACCGAGTCGATCGCCGTCCTGCGCGAGCTCACCACGCGCGCCCAGGACGCCCTCGTCGCCCGCGGCGAGCGCCTCCTCGCCCAGCTCTTCGTCGAGGTGCTGCACCACGAAGGGATCGACGCCACCTACGTCGACTCCCCCGACGTCATCGTCACCGAGCACCGCCTCGGCAGCCTCTGGCCCAACTTCCAGCGCTGCGAGCGCAATGCGAAGAAGCTCGTGCTGCCGCTGATCGAGGCCGGCCACGTCGTGATCATGCCCGGCTACATCGGCAGCGGCCCCGCCGGCGAGGTCGTCACCCTGGGGCGCGGCGGCTCCGACTTCTCCGCCGCGATCCTCGCGCGCTCCACGGACGCGAAGTCCGTGACACTGTTCAAGGAAGTGGACGGTCTCATGACCGCCGATCCCCGCAGCGTGCCGCGCGCGCGCCTCCTCGCCGAGCTCCACTACCGCGAGGCCACCGAGCTCGCGTTCTACGGCGCCAAGGTGCTGCACCCGCGCACCATGATCCCGCTCGTCGACCGCAAGATCCCGCTGTTCGTGCGCAACACTTTCGCCGACAACGCCACCGGCACGCGCATCGCCGACGATGCCAAACCGGGCGATTACCCCGTCAAGGCGCTCACCGCCATCCACAAGCAGGCCCTCATCTCCATCGAAGGCTCCGGCATGATCGGCGTCCCCGGCATCGCCGGCCGCGCGTTCACCGCGCTGTCGAACGCCGGCCACTCCGTCTCCATGATCAGCCAGGCGTCGAGCGAGTCGAGCATCTGCTTCGTCGTCCCCGACAGCGAAGCGCAGCACGCCGTCGACGCGCTCGACGAAGCGTTCGTGCTCGAGCGGAAGGCGAAGCTGATCGATCGCGTCCGCGCCGAGAAGAACATCGCCCTCATCGCCGTCGTCGGCCTCGGCATGCGCGGCAAGCCGGGCATCGCCGCGCGCACGTTCTCCGCGCTCAGCGGCGAGCGCGTGAACGTCGTCGCCATCGCCCAGGGCTCGTCGGAGCTGAACATCACCGTCGCCATCGACGAGGCCGACGCCACGCGCGCGCTGCAGGCGCTGCACAACGAATATCAGCTCGACAAGCTGCGCCCCCTCGCCGACGTCAGCGGGCGCGAATCGAAGCTCACGCTCCTCGGCTTCGGCCAGATCGGCCGCGCCCTCGCCTCGCAGATCACGTCGCAGGAGAAGCACCTCCGGCAGGAGCTCGGCCTCGACCTCAAGGTCACGGCCATCGCCGACCGCTCCGGCATCAAGATCGAGGAGAAAGGCTTCAGCGCGAGCGCACTGCAGAAGCTCGCGAAGCAGAAGCTCGCCGGCGGCCGCCTCTTCGACCGCGACTCACCGCTCACGCTGCGCGACCTGCAGACGCTGATGCGCGAAGAGCTGTGGATCCTCCCATCGCACCGTCCCATCCTCGTCGACCTCACGTCGGACGAGACCGCGCCGCTCATCCAGGAAGCGCTCGACCAGGGCTTCCACATCGTGCTGGCGAACAAGAAGCCACTCGCCGTCTCGCAGCTCGAGTTCGACCGCATGATGGCCACGGCGAAGGAGCGGCGCCTCTCGCTGCGCTACGAAGCTACCGCCGGCGCGGGGCTGCCCGTGCTCGACACGCTGGCCAAGCTGCAGGAGTCCGGCGACCGCGTCGAGCAGATCCTCGGCTGCTTCTCCGGCACGCTCGGCTTCCTCATGACGGCGCTGGAAGACGGCCGCCGCTTCAGCGACGCCGTGCGCGAGGCGTGGAAGCTCGGCTACACCGAGCCCGATCCGCGCGACGACCTCTCCGGCCTCGACGTCGCCCGCAAGGCGCTGATCCTCGCGCGCACGCTGGGCCGCCGGCTCGAGCTCACCGACATCGAGCTCGAGCCGCTCTTCCCCACCGCGCTCGGCGACAACGATCCGTCGACGTTCATCGACAACCTCCGCGCGCTCGACGAGCCGATGGCGGAGCAGCTCGCACGCGCGCGCCGAGAGAAGAAGGTGCTGCGCTACGTGGCCAAGATCGGCAAACGCTCCATCCGCGTCGGCATTGAGGCCGTGCCGGAGAACGCGCCGCTCGGGCGCCTGCGCGGCACCGACAACCAGATCGTCATCCACTCCAAGCGCTACAGCACCAACCCGCTGGTCGTCACGGGCCCCGGCGCCGGCGCCGAGGTCACGGCGGCGGGCGTGCTGAACGACATCGTGGCCATCACCATGCTCGAGCGGCGGCGGAAGGCGCGCTGATGCACGGCACCGCCTTCGCCCCCGGCTCCATCGGCAACGTCGGACCCGGCTTCGACGTCCTCGGGCTCGCCGTCGGCGGCATCGGCGACACCGTCACCGTGGAGCTGACGAAAGACGCACCGAGTGTAGCTGCCGTGCGCGGTCGCGACGCGGAGCTGGTGCCGCTCGACCCCGCGCGCAACTGCGCCTCGATCGCCGCGCAGGCCATGCTCCGCGGCAGCGGCTGGAACGCCGTGATCACCGTCGAGAAGGGCCTGGCCCTGGCCGGCGGCATGGGCGGCAGCGCCGCGTCCAGCGTGGCCGGCGCGTACGCCGCGTTTGTGGCGCTGCAACCGAAAACCGAAAACCGAAAACCAACAACCGCTGACCTCAACGCCATCATCGCCGCCGCCCTGGAAGGCGAAAGCGCCGTTGCCGGACGCCACCTCGACAACATTGCCCCCTCGGTCGTCGGCGGCCTGGCCCTGTCGCGCAGCGTCGATCCCATCGACGTCATCGCGCTCCCCGTCCTCGCGGAGTGGTGGGTGGCGCTGGTCACGCCGCGCGTGCGCGTGCAGACGAAGGATGCGCGCGCGCTGCTGCCGAATGAGTGCGACCGCGCCACCTGGATTCAGCAGATGGCCAACACTACCGCCATGGCCCATGCGTTCGCCGTGGGCGACGGGCCGCTGCTGCGGCGCGCGCTCGACGACCGTTACGCCGAGCCGCGCCGCGCCGCGCTCATTCCCCATTTCTACGACGTCAAGAACGCCGCGCTCGACGCCGGGGCGTACGGCAGCTCGATCAGCGGCTCCGGTCCCACGATCTTCGCCATCGCCGAGGATGAGCGGGCCGCGCGGCGCTGCGCGGAGGCGATGCAGCGCGCGTTTGCCGAGATCGAGTCCACGATCCACGCCGGTCCGATCGAAAAGAAGGGAGCGAGATCCGTTTGACCCGCGAATATCTGCAATGCATCTCCTGCGGCGCGCAGTACGACCCGCTGGAGATCCGCTACACGTGCGACTGCGGAAGCCTGCTCGAAGTGCAGCGCATGACGCTGCTCGACCGCGACTCGTTCGACGACCGCCTCACCTCGCGCTCCGCGATCGACCGCAGCGGCGTATGGCGCTTCCGCGAAGGCGTCATGAGCGACGTCGAGGACCACAAGATCGTGACGCACCCCGAGGGGGCGACGCGGTTGTACGAGCGCGAGGGGATCTTCTTCAAGCACGAGGGGGAGAACCCCACCGGCTCGTTCAAGGACCGCGGCATGACCGTGGCCGTGACGCAGGCCGTGCGTGTCGGGGCGAAAGCGATCGCCTGCGCCTCGACCGGAAACACCAGCGCGTCGCTCGCCGCGTATGCCGCGCAGGCCGGGCTCCGCGCCATCGTCTTCGTCCCCAGCGGCAAGATCTCCTCGGGCAAGCTCGCGCAGACGCTCGCGTACGGCGCGCGCTGCCTGCAGGTGCGCGGCGACTTCGACGACGCCATGCGCCTCGTCCGCGAAGCCGCCGACCGCCTCGGCATTTACCTCGTCAACTCCATCAATCCGTTCCGCATCGAAGGACAGAAGACGATCGTCTGGGAGCTGCTGCAGGACCTCGCCTGGGAAGCCCCCGACTGGATCGTCGTCCCCGCCGGCAACCTCGGCAACACCAGCGCCTTCGGCAAAGCGATCAAGGAAGCATTCGACGCCGGCTGGATCACCAGGAAGCCGCGCATCGCCTCCATCCAGGCCGCGGGCGCGAACCCCTTCTTCCGCAGCTACGGCGAAGCGTTCGCCACGCGCCACCGCATCACCGCCGAGACCGTCGCCAGCGCCATCCGCATCGGCGACCCCGTGAGCTACGAGAAAGCCGTGGCCGCGATCCGCGACACGAACGGTGTCGTCGAAGAAGTCAGCGACGCCGAGTTGATGGCGGCCAAACGCCAGATCGACGGCATGGGCATCGGCTGCGAGCCCGCCTCCGCCGCGACGCTGGCCGGCGTGCACAAACTCCGCGCCAGCGGCGCCATCAAAGCGGGAGAAAAGGTCGTGTGCGTGCTGACGGGCCACATCCTGAAGGACCCGGAAGCCAACATCCGCCCGGAAGGGCTGGTGGAGATCGACGCGACGGTGGAAGCGGTGGAGAAGGCGATCTAGGCAGCGTGGGCACCACGTGGAGAATTAAGAATTTCGAATTTCGAATTATGAAATTGAGAACCGCTCCGCCAAGCGCAGCCATTCGAAATTCGAAATTCGAAATTCTTAATTCACATCTCTCCGCTACCGTCCTATCGTTCCCCCACCCTTCCACGCCCGGTAGAATGGCCACCCCGTGCGCCGCGCCTTTCTGTTGACCCTGATCCTCCTCGCCGCCTGCAGCGGCGAGTCCCCCACCGAGCCCAACCCCGGCCTCACCCGCGGCCGTCTGCAGGGCCTGGTCACCGTCGGTGGCCTGCCGCCGGCGCCTGGGTCGCGCAAGGTGGAGGTTTATGACGAGCCGCGGCGGCAACTCCTCTTCGCGGTGGACATCGACGCGGGGGGCGTCTACCTCATCGACCTGCCGGGCGGGCGCTACACGGTCGATGTGCGCGGCGTGGCCGGCGATCGCAGTGAGGACGTACCGCGCGTGGTCGAGATCGTCCCTCTCGGGATGACGCGTCACGACATCCGGATCACGCGGAACTAGCGCGCAAAAAGCAAAAGGACGGGCAGGATTGCCCGTCCTTCACCACATCAACAGAGCGGAAGGCTTACGCCTTGAGGTGCTTGTTGACGAGCGCGGTCATCTCGAACATCGAGACCTGATCCTTGCCGCCGAAGATGACGCGGAGCTTGTCATCGGCGTTGATCATGCGCTTGTTGGTCTGGTCCTGAAGGCCGTTGGCCTTGATGTAGTCCCACACCTTTTTCGTGATCTCGCTGCGGGGCACCGGCTTGTCGCCGACGATCGCCGCCAGATCTTTACTCGGAGTTACCTCGGCGGCGAGGCCTTTGCCGCCGCCCTTGGAACCACCCTCTTTTTTAGTCGCCATCATGAACCTCTCGCGTAGTTAGTCAGGGTGATTCTGTGCCGAGGACGACTCGCGCGTCAAACAGCATCATTTTGCGACGCGGTCGGCATGGAAGGTTTTGTTCACGATCTTCCACTCCCCGTCGACCTTCAGGAGCGACAGGTAGTCGACGAACTTGACCGCCGGATAGTCGAGCCGGACCTTCGCCACGGCGATGTTCCCGGTGACGTCGATCCACTCGATCGAGCGCTTCCGTTCCGCTTCGTCGGCGGCCGGCGAGCCGCTCGCGCGGCCGATGTACTCGTCGGAGGTCCAGGAGGCGAACTTCCCTTCGCGGATGAAGAACAGCTTCGACTCCGGATGAAAGACCTTCTTGAAGTGAGCCCCGTCGCCGGTGGCATGCCCGCGGAAGTAGTGCTCCACGGCAGCACGCACCGCGGCGTCTTCAGCCCCGGCGCTGGGCGGATCAGCAACGACAGGAACGGCAGCAAGCAGCAGCAGGCAAAGCGCAAGAATGTGTCGCATGCGCGAAAGCCTAAATCGTTTTCCTGTGAACGGATGTGAAAGGCCAGGGGTGCAAAGTGGAGGACAGGCGAGGCGCATTCACCCGGCTCCCCCCAGCCTTCGCTACGCGCCACCCCAAAAAAAAGCGGGCGCGCCCTTCGGACGCGCCCGCTCCACATCTACCGCATCACTCCACTACGCCGCCTGCTGCGTCACCGCCTGCGCCTGCTGCGCTGCCGCCTTCTTCGCCGCGCGCCGTTCGCGCGCCTCGGCGGACTGGGTGCGGCCCAGCTTCCGGCGCATGTCGGCGACGTGCGCCGCGAGGCCGGCGTTCTCCGGCCGTTTGGCCATGCGCTGGGCCAGGGCGTAGATCGTCAGCGCCTCCTGGCCTACCTTGTTGCGCGCCGCGATGACGCTGTGCCTCACGATCTGCGCCAGCGCCTCCAGCTCGTCCGCCAGCGGCGCGTAGGCCAGGGCGTAGCTCAGCAGGTCGCGCATCTCGGTGGCACTCATCGACTTCACGCGCGCCAGCACGTCCCACTCCGTGTTGGCCACGATCGTCAGCTCGACGAAATCCGGCGGCACCGAGGCGGCGGAGTTGAGACGCGGCGTCTCCTGCGGCGAAAGCGGCGCGACCAGCCGCGGGATCAGTCCGCGCATGTTGCGCAGCTCGCCGAGAATCAAGCGCACTTCTTCACTGTAGGCCGGGACGGCCGGACCTTCGACGGTAACGACGGAAACCGGGTCGACGTTCTGGTCGACGTTTTCATTGACTGTGCTCATAAAAAATCCTCCTTTTTCGCGTGGGCTCCCATAGGTCCCATCGGTCCCATGAGTCCCATCTCTTCGATCGATGCCTAAGCAGAAAAGGGCAGATCAGAAGAGAGCGGAGGAGCACGCCCCTGCGAAGCACGGCGTGGAACGCTGACGGACGCCGGGCGCGGAGCCCTGCGCCGTCGTTGGAGCACGGAGGAGATGCGATCGACGACCCGCGGCTGCCGGGCCGTGAGGAAGGCGCGGACGAAGATCGGCCGCGGCGCCAGGATGATGCGCGGCCGGCGAGTGCTTTCGCGCTCCGGGACCAGCGCGCCCGAGCGCAACCCGGCGAGCACGTTCTCGTGAAACGTGAAGATGGCCCCGGAAGCCGCGTCGATGGACTGCTGCATGGCCATCCAGCGCTGCGAAGCTTCCATGAGCAGTGCCGGCGCACCGGCAGCCGTCTCCGGCTCCCGCTCCAGGCAGGCGGCGGTGGCCGCGAGCTCCCGAGCCGCATACGCCAGCCGGGCCGACGCCAGCGCCAGCCGCCCCTCGGCAAACTCCAGCTTCCGGGAGCTGTCGAGCGGCCGCCGCGTCAGGACACGTCCCGATCTGGCCGCCGTGGCCAGACCCGCATTGAGCAGCCGGATTGAGGCGTCGAGCGCCTTCTGCACGCGCCGCATGGGACGGACCCACTCCGGGCGCCGCTCGCCCCGCAGCTCCTGCTGGGGGCGGCGGCGTTCCCGGCAAGTGCCGGTGGCGCTCTGAGGCGCCTGCGCGTGGTCGGTTCTCGTCACGGCACCAATATCGGTCGCCCGGGCTCATTTGTCAAGCATACTTTCGCGACGGAGCAACAAAAATAGCCGCTCTGCCTGCCATTCGAGATGGAGATTCCATCGAAGGAGATGGAAATTCGGTCGTCGGAGGTGGAGGCGTCCGTATTCAGAGACGGATTTTCGGCATCGAGAGATGGAGATTCCGTATCGAGAGACGGAGATTCCTCAACCAGAGGTGGAGGGATTCCCTCTCCCGAAACGGATTTTCCGTCTCGCGAGACCGAAATTCCGTCGCCAGAGGTGGAGGATTCCTCGTCCCGAGGCTGATTTTCCGTGTCGGGAGGTAGATTTTCCGTATCCAGCGGTGGACGGCTCCATCTTCAAAGACGGATTTTCCGTATCGCGAGGTGGATTCCCCATATCGCGACGTGGAGATTTCGTGTCACGCGATGGACGTCTCCGCAACGGTGGCGGTGAGTTGATTGCGTGCGGGGAACGACAAGGTGATGGACCTATAGCGGGCGCGGTGGGGTCCTATCCGTCCTATTCGTCCTATCGTTCTCCGCCTCGCCGGAACGCCAGCACCTCTGCCTGATACGTCTCCACCACCTCGGAGAACGGCCGATGGTCCGCGGTGTACAGCACCGCACGATGCTGGAAAACCTCTTTCGGAATGGCCAACGTCCGCCGTCCGCGCGCACGGAATCGCGACCGGTTCTGCTGCTCCCAGCCGCGGGGCAGCGGCGCCCACAGCATCGTCACCGCGATCGTGCGGCGGTACGGCTGCAGTGGTTGCACCGCGCGGCCGAACGGGGTGTCCGTCGTTTCCAGCAGCGCGTTCATCTCCGGCGTCAGCCGGGCCGGCACGTACCAGTTGTCGGCCTCCGACAGCACGTGCGCTCCGCACCGCAGCTCCACCCGCCGGTACTGCACCTCGGACGCATCGCCCACGCCGAGCCGCAGCAACTGCTCGGCAGCGGGCTCCTTCCGCACGCCCGGGACCCGCGTCGCGACGATCTTCGGGACGGCGGCCAGCTCGTGCTCGCCGCACCACGCCTCCAGCGTGCGCGTGGCGCTGGAGGCGGCGAGCAGCTCGCTGTTGAGCGTCTGCAGCAGCGCGAGGATCTCCAGCCGCGACTCGTACGTATCGCGCCACTCCACCCGCGGCCGGTCGAGCGCCTGCAGCGTCAGCGGAACCCAGAGAACGGCCAGCAGCAACGCGCGTTTCATCGCGAACATCGTACGCTCCGTGATATCGGGGCTTCGATCCATAACGCCGCAAGGTCGGCAACAGTCGCGCGCCGGTTTCCGTACCATGTCGCCATGCGCCGACTGCCCCCCATCCTCCTTCTCCTGCTCATCGCCTGCAGCAGCACTCCGCCGCCGGCGGTGTACGCGCCGCGTGCGGTCAAGGTTCGTACGGAGGAGGCGCCGGTCGGGGCGGGAGTGAGGGTGCTGGCGCCGTCGGGCGATGTGCGCGAGGGGGCGATCGCGATCTCGCCGGCCGATCCGGACGTCGTCGTCTCGGCCGGCATCCGCCACTTCGGTGATGCCGAGAACATGGAGGTCCTGATCTATCGCTCGCTCGACGGCGGACGCACCTGGGATACCGGCCGCGCGCTGCCGCGCCAGCTCACCAGCGGACGTACGGTCACCGGGCACTTCGATCCCGTCCTCGCCGCCGATCGCTCCGGGACGTTCTACGCCACCGTCATCGGCCTCGCGCCCGAGAAAGACTGGACGGTCGTGGTCTACCGCTCCACCGACCGCGGGGCTACGTGGCACGGCGTGGACGCTTCGAAAACGCATGCCTTCGTCGACAAGCCGTGGCTCGCCATCGACCAGTCGGGCGGCCGCTACGACGGCTCGCTCTACCTGATCTGGTCGGCGCTGAGCGGCGGCTTCCGCAACTACGTGGCCTCCTCGCGCGACGGCGGGCTGACGTGGAGCGCGCCCGTCGCGTTCCGGACGCAGGGGTCGCCGATGATCGGAGTCGGCGCGAGCGGCACGGTCCACGTCACGCACATCGGCACCAGCCTGCAGGCCTATGAGCTCCTCCGCTCCACCGACGGCGGCGCCACGTTCGAGGCCGCGCGCAACATCGCTCCCTTCCGCCAGCCGAGTGGGCAGCTCGTGGCGATGGGGCCGACGCTCATGCACCAGTTCGCCGCGGACGTCTCCTCCGGCGCGTCGCGCGGCCATCTTTACGTCGTCTACCCCGCCGACCTCGACGGGCGGGACGCACCCGCGTCGGTCTGGTTCACCCGCTCCACGAACGACGGCCTCTCCTGGAGCGAGCCGGTGCGCCTCTCCACCGCCACCGCCCACGCCGCGCTGCCGTCCGTGACCGTCGATCCGCTCAGCGGCGACGTCGTGCTGGCGTGGCTCGACTGCCGGGACGAGCCCTCGAGCTTCCGAGCGAAACTGTTCGTCACCCGCTCCACCGACGGCGGCGCGACGCTCGAAGCCGCCGCCCCCCTCACCAGCTCCTTCGTCACCGGCACCGGCATCGGCGACTACAACCAGATCGCCGCCCACGGCCCCCGCCGCCTGGCCATGTTCTCCGACGGCGGGTCCCACCTCAGCGTGGCCACGATCAGCCAGAGCGAGGTGCCGGCGCCGGTGAAGAGAAGAAGGAGTGCCGGACAGTGAGCTCGTGACGTTCACGGAACGCCAACCGGCGTTCGTTGAACGACAAACGACGTTCGTTGAACGTCAGGTGGCGTTCGTTGATCCGTCCCCATTCGTCCCATCGTCCCCCTGGCGTATATTTCCCTCATGGGCAAGACGGTCAAAACACGCATGCACTGCAGCGGCGAGGTCCACGACGGCGAAGCCATGCTGGAGACCAGCGAGCTGCTGTTCCGCGGGACGCGGCGGCTGCTCGTGTCCTTCGACAAGATCAAGAACGTCGAGGCGAAGGGCGGACGGCTGAACGTCATCTTTGCCGGCGGCGAGGCCTCCTTCGAGCTGGGCGATGCCGAGGCGGCGAAGTGGGTGGAGAAGATCCGCAACCCCAAGACGGTCGTCCAGAAGCTCGGCATCAAGGCCGGGCAGAAGGTGGCGGTGATCGGCGTCCATGACGCGACGTTCGCCGGCCAGCTCGAAGAGGCAGGCGCGGAAGTCACCAAATCCGCCGGCAAGGGACGCGACGCGATCTTTTACGGCGTGACCTCGCGCGACGAGCTGCCACGCCTCGAGAAGCTCCGCGCGTCGCTCGCTCCCGCCGGAGCGCTGTGGATCATCCGGCCCAAGGGCGTGAAGGAAGTCACCGAGTCGGACGTGATGCACGCCGGCAGGAGCGCCGGCCTCACCGACGTGAAAGTGGTGCGCTTTTCCGACACGCACACCGCGGAGAAATTCGTGATTCCCGCGGCGAAGCGGTAGCCCTCGCAACGCATCTCGTCAAGTCACTCGAATACGTCCCAGCCGTCCTCGTAGTCCTATAAGTCCGATTCGTCCCATTGCCCCTTCCCCGTACGCGCGCCGCGCTACACTGCACGCACATGTCTCGCGAAGAGAAGTCGGAGCGCAGCCGCAGGCAGGTGCTGGACGCGGGGCTCTATCTCTTCTCTCACCAGGGATATCGCGCCACCAGCGTCCGCGACATCGCCGAGCGCGCCGACGTCTCCACCGGCAACGTCTATCACCACTTTCCGGACAAGGAATCGATCTTCCGCGCGCTGCTCGACGAGTACTGGGAAGCGACCACGCACGAGATCTTCCCCTTCCTCCGCGCGCTCCTCGGGCCCGATCCGTTTCCCGACAACCTCGAGCAGCTCGGGTTCGCCGCGCGTGACAGCGTGCGTCAGTACCGGCAGCACATGGCGCTTGTCTACGTCGACGTGATCGAGTTCGACGGGACGCACATCCGCAAGTTCTACGCGGAGATGCCGCAGCGCTTCGCCAGGATCTTCGAGGAGACCGGCGGCCTCGACGCCGTCAGCGCGCGGCTGCGGCCGAACGTCTCCCCCGTCTCGGCCATCCTCCTCACGACGCGCATCTTCTTCAACTACTTCACGCTCGAGATCATCTTCGGCGTGCCTCAGCCGTTCGGGAAGGACTCGACCGAGATCGTGAAAGAGATTGCGGATATCCTTCGCAACGGCATGTGCGACGACTGAACGCCGCGCGCCTCATCGGAGGAGATTTGAAGAGATTCGCCCTGGTCCTTCTGCTGCTCGCCGCCCCGCTCGTCGCGCAGCAGCCCGACGACGCCGAATACACGAAACAGATCCGCCAGTTCACGACCGAGCCGCGCTTCATGACGGAGCTGGTCGACCATCTCCCGTCTCATCCCACCATCCCCACCCCGCTGAAGTTCCACGGCTACATCGCGGGTGCCGAGGGGAAGCTGACGTATGCGGAGGACGTGTACCGCTACATGCGCGCGCTCGACGCCGCGTCGCCGCGCGTGCAGGTCCTCTCGCTGGGGCTCTCGGAAGAGGGACGCGAGATGATCCTCGTCGCCATCGCGAACGAAGAGACGATCGCGAACCTCGACCGCTACCGCGAGATCACGCGCAAGCTCGCCGATCCGCGGAAGCTCACGGATGACGAGGCGAAGCGGCTGATTGCCGAAGGGAAACCGTTCTACTACGCGACGGGGGCGATGCACTCGCCGGAGACCGGCAGCCCGGAGATGCTGATGGAGCTCGCCTATCGCCTCGCCGTCGAAGAGACGCCCACGATCCGCTCGATCCGCGACAACATCATCGTGCTGCTCACGCCCGTCATCGAGGTCGACGGCCGCAACCGGCAGGTCGACCTCTGGCGCTGGCGGCAAGCCAATCCCGGCGTGGCCACACCGCCGCTCGTCTACTGGGGCAAATACGTCGCGCACGACAACAACCGCGACCAGATCGGCATGGCGCTGTCGCTGAGCAAGAACATCGCGAAGGCCTACTTCGACTTTCATCCGCAGGTCGTGCACGACCTCCACGAATCCGTCCCCTTCCTCTACGTCTCGACCGGCACGGGGCCGTACAACCCGGCGCTCGATCCGCTGATGATCGATGAGTGGCACCGCATGGCGTACCACGAGGTCGACGAGCTGACGCGCCGCGGCCTGCCGGGCGTCTGGACGCACGGCTTCTACGACGGCTGGGCGCCGAACTACATGTTCTGGGTGGCGATGGGACACAACTCCATCGGCCGCTTCTACGAGACGTACGGCAACCGCTGGCCGACGACGGAGACGCGCGTGGTGCGCGGCGCCAGCGACCGCACGTGGTTCCGACCGAACCCGGCGCTGCCGACGGTGAGATGGTCACTGCGCAACAA
The DNA here is from genome assembly GCA_036380735.1 of Thermoanaerobaculia bacterium. Lineage (GTDB taxonomy): Bacteria > Acidobacteriota > Thermoanaerobaculia > Gp7-AA8 > Gp7-AA8 > DASVEE01. Next base: position 23,893 of record DASVEE010000003.1, read on the forward strand.
CGTCAACTTCCAGCAGTCGGGCGTGCTGCTCGCCTTTGCCGACATGGCCGCGAACCGCGAGCGCTGGCTCGACCGCTTCTACACGCTCGGCAAGCGCAGCGTGGCCAAGCCGGCGAACGAAGGACCGTCCGCGTACGTCTTCGACGGCTCGCAGAAGCGGCAGGGGCAGCTCCACGACCTCATGACGCTGCTTCGGCGCCACGGCATCGAAGTGCACGTCGCCGACGCGCCGTTCACGATGAAAACGAACTGGCCGCCGAGCGCGAAGGACGAGAAGGCGGTCGACTTCCCCCGCGGCACGTTCATCGTGCGCATGGACCAGCCGTACTCGCGCCTCGCCGACGCGCTGCTCGACATCCAGTTCGTCCGCGGCGACGAGCGCGTCTACGACGACACCGGCTGGACCCTCGGCTACCTGAAGAACGTATCGTTCGCACGCATCGTCAACCCCGAGGTGCTGAAGGTGAAAATGACGGAGTGGCCGGGTACCGCCTCGGCGTCGCTGCTCCGCGGCACGCTGGCCATCACGAACAACGCCGACACGTCGCTGGCGCGTCTCCGCTTCGCCGCGAAAGACGCCCGCATGCTCGTGACGACGGAGGAGTTCGCCTCCGGCAAGCAGAAGTTCCCGGCGGGCACAGTGCTCGTGGAGAACGTCGCCGCACCGGGCAACTTCAACGTCAGCGCAACGTCGCTGGAGAAGATGCCCACGGTGAAAACGCGCGAGCTGCGCGCGCCGCGCATCGCGCTGCTGCACACGTGGCTGCGCACGCAGGATGAAGGTTGGTGGCGCCTCGCCCTCGAAGCGATGGGCGTGCCGTACGACTACATCTCCACGCAGGACGTCGCCGCGGCGGCGAACCTGCGCGACCGCTACGACGTCATCCTCTTCCCGCCGACCGGCTCGAATCCCTCCGACATCACGAACGGCTTCCCCTCCGGCCCGGCCATGCCGTGGAAGAAGACCGACCTGACGCCGCACCTCGGCTTCCCCGACGAGACTGACGACATGCGCCCCGGCATGGGGCTCGCCGGCGTGGCCAACCTGCAGCGCTTCGTCGAAGACGGCGGCCTGCTACTGACGTCGCGCGACACCTCCACCTGGGCCGTGCAGTACGGCCTCGCGCGCTGGGTGCGCGTGGTCGAATCGACGAAGATCAAGGCGCCGGGGACAATCGTCTCCGCAACCGTCGTCGACAAGAAGAGCCCCGTCGTGGCGGGTTACGACGACACGCTGCCCATCGTCTTCGCAGGCTCGCCGATTTTCCGTGTCGGCGTGCGCGAGGAGCGCGAGCTCGAGCCACGCCAGAGCGGGCGCGGAACACGCAGCGGCGATCCCGACGTGCCGCAGGGGCGCCCGTACGTGCCGGCGCCAGACCGTCCGAAGCCGTCGCCCGGCGAGGAAGGCTTCCAGCAGCCGGAAGACGCGCCTTGGGGCGTCGAAGCGATCATGCCGCGCCCGGAAGACCGGCCGCGCGTGCTCGTCTCCTTCGCACCGAAAGCCGACCAGCTCCTCCTCTCCGGGATGCTCGAAGGGGGCGAAGACATCGCCGGCAAACCGGCCGTGATCCTCGTGCCGCGCGGCAAGGGGAACATCATCCTGATGAGCAACAACCCCATGTGGCGCATGAACACCGAAGGGTCGTATGCGCTGGTGATGAACGCGATCATGAACTGGGATTCACTGCGATGAGCTGGTCGCCCGAGCAGTACGAGAAATTCAAGGCAGAGCGGCGGCAGCCGTTCCTCGACCTGCTGTCGCTGATCGAACGGCGGCCACGTATGCACGTGGTCGATTTCGGCTGCGGAACGGGCGAGCTGACCAAGGAGCTCCACGAGCAGCTCGCCGCCGTCGAGACCCTCGGCATCGACGACTCCGAGACGATGCTGCTGAAAGCCGGGCACTTCGGCGGCGAGATGCTCCACTTCGCGAAAGGCGACATCGAGGCGTTCGTCACCGACCGCCCCTACGACCTCGTGTTCTCCAACGCGGCACTGCACTGGGTCGCCGACCACGAGAAGCTCTTTCCGAAGCTGACGAGCTTCCTCTCGGCAACGGGACAAATCGCGATCCAGATGCCCGCCAACGACGACCACCCCTCCCACGCGATCGCCGCAGCGCTGGCGCCGAAATACGGCGCCGAGCCGCGCCGCGACTACGTCCTGCCCGTCGCCCAGTACGCCACGATGCTCCACCGCCTCGGTTTCGAGCGCCAGCACGTACGCCTGCAGGTCTACGGACACCTGCTGCCGTCGACGGCGGACGTCGTGGAATGGGTACGCGGCGCCCTGCTGACCGACTACGAAGCCCGCCTGGGCGCCCGCTTCCCCGAGTTCCTCGAGGAGTACCGCGCGGAGCTGCTGCGCACCCTGAGAGAGGACCGGCCGTTCTTCTATACGTACAAGAGGGTGCTGCTGTGGGGAGGGTTTTAGAGGGGCCGATAGGACGAATGGGACATAAAAGCGGCTGCCGTCCTGCATGCAGAAATCAGTTCGAGGAAGCCGTGGTTACGTACAAGCAGACGTACAGTCGGGAGTACCATGCGACCACGATTGAAATTAGATCGAGACATCAAGCCCGTGTCGGAGTTTCGCGCGAATGCGGCCGAGCTGATCGAACACGTCAAGAGCAGTGGCCGTCCGCTCGTCCTCACGCAGCGGGGGCACTCGGCGGCTGTTGTTCTGGACGTCGTTGAATACGAACGAATGATCGAGGAGATTGAACTTCTCACCGACGTTCGTACCGCGACCGAACAGATCGAGGCGGGCCAGGGCGTCTCGAACCGCGAAGCCAAGGCAACATTGCGGAAGCGTTTTGAACGATGAAGCTGGTGTGGTCGCCTTTGGCGATCGAACGAGCGTACGAAGCGGCCGGTTACATTGCGCAAGACAAGGCCGGCGCTGCGCTGAAATGGCTGGATGGCCTCTTTGCGAGCACCGACCGCCTCGAGCGTTTCCCCCAGTCCGGACGGATCGTGCCGGAAATCGGTCGGCCCGAGTACCGGGAGCTTATCTTTCGGCGCAGCTACCGCGTGATCTACCGCGTTGATCGGTCGGTAGTGGCAATCCTGACGGTACGTAACGTCGCACAGGAGCTCAACGCCTCTGAGCTCACTGGCGAATAGCAGCAGCGCGCGAACGATCCATTCACCCGCCGTCCCATCTGTCCTATTCGTCCCATAGGTCCTCTCCGTCCCATCGTGCCCCCTCATCACTCCTCGGCAAGGATCGTGTGCAACGCCAGCATCACCGTCACCGACGCCAGCACGAACACGATCCCGAAGAACGACACGGACAGCGTGGCCTGGCCGCCGCTGGCTTCGAACACGATCTGTTCGGGGGCCAGCGATGACAGCCAGCGGCGCAGGACGTCCCACTTCCACGTGAGCAGGGCGGCCCAGCCTCCGGCCACCACGAGGTAGGCGGCGATCTGCATGATGTTGAGCGGGCGCGTGACGCGGAGGGCGTCGGCGGTGCCGCGCAGGATCTGCGCCTTCAGCCACACCACCTGAGGGTCGGGGAGGATGTGCTCGCGGTCGGGCATGCGCTCGAAGCGCGTCATCCAGGGGGCGATGGCGGCGGTGACTTCGCACTCCTCGCACGTGGTGAGGTGGGCGCGCAGCGACTCGCTCCACGCGTCGTGGCGCGCGGCGTGGATGACGTTCGCTTCGAAGCGGCAGGCGTCGCTCATCGTGCACCTGCCGGGGCGAGGCCCTTCTTCGACAACAGCTCGGCCAGCTTCTTCCGTGCGCGGAACAGCAGCACGCGCACGCTCTTCGACTTGAGACCCAGCGTCTCCGCGATCTCGTCGTGCGACGTCTCCTCGACGTGCGCGAGCCACAGCAGCGCGCGCTCCTGCGGCTTCAACTCGGAGAAGACACGCATCATGTCGTGGCGCAGCTCGCCGCGGTCGGGGACGATCGACGGCGCGTCGGGCATCTCCCCCCGCTTCCACCGTTTGTTTTCGCGGAAGTGGTCCATCGCCAGGTTCGTGGCGGTGCGGAACATCCAGCGGCGCATGTGCTCGTCGGAGACCAGCGGCGGGTTCGCGCGCAGGAAACGGAAGAACGCCTTCTGCACGAGATCGTCGGCCGTGGCGGAGTCGCCGGTCAGGCGAAAGAGATACGACCAGAGCGCTCCCGCGGTCTTCCGGTAGAAGGACTCGAAGCGCGCTTCGTCCATCGGCTTCCGGTTCCGCCCGGGCGAGGTGGCCGTCTCAATCGCGAACGGCATCGACATGATCATTCCTGTCGCGGTCATGGGGAGACATCAGCTCTGCGGGAGCTCTTCTTCGCGCGTGATGACGGGAGTGGCGACGGGCTCGGGGGGCGGCGGTGTTGCCGGCTGTGCGTACGACTGCGGTGCGACGTAAGTGTGCGGAACAGCGGGCTGCGGTGCGACGTACGACTGCTGCTGCCACGGCTGCTGCTCGTCCGACAGGCCGTACTTCTCCGACAGCTTCATCGAGACGAAGGTCGCGGCGAAGTAGCCGGCGCCGAGGCAGAAGAAGATCAGGCCGGGAACGGCGATACCGGAGACGCCCATGACCATGGCGATCAGCACGAACGCCAGGCCGATGGAGCAGAGGATGATCGAGCGGCTGACGCCCGAGATGATCTTGTTGCGGGCGATGAACGCCGGCGTGCGGCGGACGCCGGTGACGAACTGCTGGCCCGTCTGCGACTGGAGAAACGCGGTCAGCTCGGCCGCCGAGTCGAACCGCTCGATGAGCTTCGCCTGGACTTCCGCCTGCAGCTCGTTGCGGCGCTGGCGCGTGCGCATCACCGCCCAGATGAGCGCGAACGCGACGAGGTACGCCAACACCATTCCGACGAGCCCGAAGATTTCCTGCATGTGAATGTGGCCTCCGCGGGCTTATACGACGGAGGCCGGGACTCGGTTAACAGGGGGTGAGAATTGAACGCAGAACGCAGAACGTAGAAAAGGGAACGTTCTCCATTCTTCATTCTGCGTTCTGCGTTCTGCATTCTGCCTTCACCTCTTCACGATCACCCCATCCTTCATCACAAACCCCACCCTCTCCAGCCGCTTCACGTCGTCCAGCGGGTTGCCCGGCACCGCCACGACGTCCGCCAGCTTGCCGGCTTCGAGGGAGCCGATCTGCGTTTCCATTTCCAGCAGCTCGGCGGCGCGCATCGTCGCGGCCTGGATGGCCTGCATCGGCGACATGCCGCCGCGGGTCATGTAGGTGAACTCGATCGCCGCGGTCTCATCCCACGGGAAGGCGCCGGCGTCGGTGCCGAACGCGATCTTCACTCCCTTGCGGAAGGCGCGCGCGAACGAGTCGCGGTGGATCGGCGGGAGCTGCGGCCAGATGCCCGGGCGTCCGGGGCCGACGTGCTCCATGGCCGTCAGAGTCGGCACGAGCCACGTCCCCTGACGCTTCATGCGGTCGAGGAGGTCATCGGGAATCGCCAGTCCGTGCTCGATCGAGTCGACGCCGGCGTCCAGCGCGTTCGTCAGTCCCGGCCGCGCCATCGCGTGCGCCGCCACTTTCCGCCGCAGGCGGTGCGCCTCGTCGACGATGGCCTTCAGCTCCTCCGCGGTGAACGTCGGGATGCTGGAGAGCGTCCCGTCCTTCGCGAAAAAGTACGCCCGGTCGGCGTAGATCTTGATCCAGTCGACACCGTTGCCGACCTGCTCGCGCACCGCTTTACGGGCGTCTTCCACACCATCGACGATCTGCACGCCGCGCGGATACTGGATCTCGGGCGAGTAGCCGCTCGGACCATAGCCGCCGGTGACGGACATGGCCCGTCCGGCGACGATCATGCGCGGTCCCGGGATCACGCCCGCGTTGATCGCACGCTTCACGTCCACGTCGACGTACATCGCCCCCTCGGTCTCCACATCGCGCATCGTCGTGAAGCCATGCTCGAGCGCAAGCTTCACCGCGCGGCTCGCGCGCAGCGCGCGATACGGCAACGACTCCTTGAAGATCTGGACGTCGTAATCCTCCGTCGTGACGTCGCCCTGCAGGAGGATGTGCGTGTGCGTGTCGATGAGGCCGGGCAGCAGCGTCATGTCGCCGAGGTCGATCACTTCGGCACCAGCGGGGACGGCGGCATCGCGGCCGGCGGCCACGATCTTGTTGCCGCGCACGACGACCACACCCGGCGTGATGACCGTGTCGCCGCGGCCGTCGATCATGCGCGCGGCGCGCAGCACGAGGACCTTCTCGGCAGCCCGGGCGGGTGTCTCCTGCGCGATGGCAACGGACGGCGTGATGGCGAGAGCGAGCAGAAGGGCAATCGCGATTTTTTTCATGGATGCAGCGGTAGTATACGAGCCGATGTCGAATGACGACCTCCTGCAACCGACGATCGCCACGGATGGGCGCGTGCGGCCGAAACCGTGGCGCATCCAGTCGCAGTTCTACGTCTGCTTCTTCGGCGGTCCGATCCCCGGCACGCTCATCGCCTTTCTCAATGCGAAGCGGTTGCACCTCGGCGCCGGCGCGCGCCGCAACATCGTGCTGGCGGGACTGGCGGCAACCGTCGCATTCGCGCTCCTCGTTTACTTTGCCCCGCTCGGCGAACGCCCTGGCCGCACGGTGCGAACCTGGGCGCATCTCACCGGTGCGCTGTTGTGGTGGCTCGCGCTGTCGCGCATCCAGCGGCCGGCGGACCTGATGCGCAATGCCGCGGGCGACGCCGAGTACGCGTCACTGTGGGGGCCAGGTCTCGCGTCGTCGTTGCTGCTCGGCGCAATCCAGAACCTCGGCGTCTGGGCCCTCACACGCCTGTGAGCATCGAACGCGCGATCGCGCTGCTGCAGATCCAGCGGCCGCAGGAGGCGCTCACGGCGCTCACGGGCAGCGATCCCGAGGATTGGCGCACGTGGTATCTGCGCGCCATGGCGATGGCGAGCCTGGAGCAATGGAAGGAGACGGAGCGGCTCGTGCGCAACGGTCTGGCCATCGCGCCGATGGAAGACGAGTTGCTCTCGCTGCTGTCGACGTGCCGCGCGGAGCAGGGCGATCTCGCCGGTGCCGAGGCGGCGATCCTCGACGCGCTTCGCATCGATGCGTCGAATGCGCAGCACCTCTCGCAATACGCGCTGCTCGTCGGACGCGTGGGGCAGCTCGACAAGGCGGAAGCGCTGCTCGCACGCGCGTCCGAGGAAGATGCGGGCGACGGAACCGTGCTACGTGCACGCGCGCTGCTCGAATATGCGCGCGGCAACGGAAAGCTGGCGGAGCTGCGCACGCGCGAGCTGCTGTCGCTGAATCCGGAGGATCCGTACGGGCACCACCTCACCGCGCGGCTGGCGGAGGATCGCGGCAGCCTGTTCGCGGCGAGGCGGCACGCCGTCGATGCCGCACACCTCGACGCGGAAGGCTTCGGCGGCTCCGCGCGCGAGACGCTCGTGCGGACACACTGGCTCCTCTGGCCGCTCTGGCCCGTGCAGCGCTTCGGCGCGGTGCCGATCTGGCTCTTCGGCGTGGCGATGCTCTTCCTGCTGCCGCGCATCCATCGGCCCACGGCGTTCTGGTTCACGTGGATCTGGCTCGGCTACGTTATCTACAGTTGGGTCGCGCCGCCGCTCGTGCGGCGGCTCATGAGGTAACGATGCGATTCGCGGTTTCGGAGTACGTCCGCTGGGAAGACATCGATGCGGCGGGCATCATCAACTATCAGGCGTATCTCCGCTTCTTCGGCCTGGCCGAAGTGGAGCTGTTCCGCACGTGCGGCCTCTCGTACAAGATCCTGTTCGAGGAGCTCGGGCTGTGGCTGCCGCGCGTGCACGTGGAGTGCGACTTCTTCGATCCGGTGACGCTCGACGAGCTGCTCGTGGTCGAGGCGTTCTTCTCCCATATCGGCACGAGCTCCATTCACATGAGCTTCGAGGTCATGCGCAAGGAGAAACCCGGAGCGGTCGTGGCCGCGGGGAAGTACGTGCTGGTGGCGGTGAAGCGCGGCGAGTTCAAGCGTGTACCGGTGCCCGATGCGGTGCGCGAAAAGATCGCGCCGTACGTGGAAACGCCCAGGCGCTAGCCGCTCCATGGAGACTTTATTTGCTGATTGTGCCGCCGGCGGTTTTTAGCCTCTAGAATCAACGCCCATGAACGATATCCAGGAGCTGCGCGTCGCCGAGCGGTTCATCATCACGGAGACGCTCTCCGGCAGTTTCGGCGCGGCAGAGATCCGGCTGCTCGACATCGGCGCGAACGGCGTCCAGATCGAGCACGCCCAGCCGATCCGCCTCGGCACACGCGCACGTCTGTGGTTCCGCCGCGCGGACGTGACGGTAGCGACGCAGGCGACCGTCGTCTGGAGCCGGCTCTCGAAGACCGGCGCCTACCAGAGCGGTCTGCGCCTCGAAGCGAACGGCGTCGGCCACGCGCTGGAGTCGCTCAACGCCCTCGGCACATTGCGCCGCGACGCCGGCTCGCTCGAGCGGAAGCGCCAGCGCCTCCGCGAAAAGCAGCAGCAGCGTGCGTCCCAGCCGAAGCTGCTCCGCCACACGGACGCCGATCCCGATCAGGTCCTGCTGATCCAGCACGCCCGCGAACGCCTGCGCGCGAATCCCGACGAAGCGAACAAGTGGTACAACCGCGCCCGCTACGCCGTCCTGCAGGAAGCGGAGCTGCTGCACCACCGCGAAGACGTGCTCGCCGTGTGGGAGTACCTCGAACGGACGGTGGAGATCTCCGCGATCGCGAAGGTGTTCAGCCGGCGGTAGAGTCGAAGGGACCGATAGGACCTATAGGACCTATAGGACGAATAGGTAGGCCCCCACCCAGGCACGAAGCAGCAGGGTCCGCAGGCCCATCGGTCCTATCTGTCCTATCGTTCCCCGGTCAAAACCCGATGAAATTCGGTTCCGGGTGAATCTCTACGCCGAATGCTTCGCGCACTTTCCCCTGGATCAACTGCACCAGTTCCACGACTTCGCGCGCGGTGCCGCCGCCGCGGTTGATCACGGCGAGTGAGTGCTTCGACGACAGCCCCACGTTGCCGTGCACGTACCCCTTGTGGAAGCCGGCGTGCTCGATCAGCCAGGCCGCCGAAAGCTTCACGTCACCATCCGACGGGAAGTGCGGCGCGCGCTCCGTTCCGGGGCGCTTCGCGAACTCCTCGTACTGCTCCGGCGTCACGATCGGGTTCATGAAGAACGAGCCGTCGCTGCGCGTGTCGGGATCGCTCGCGTCGATCACCATCCCTTTGCGCTTGCGGATGGCGATGACCGCTTCGCGGACGCCGACGAGATCGAGCTTCTCGATCTGATGCTCGTCGAGGTACTTCTGGATGTCGGGATAGCGAATCGTCGCCTCGCCGCCGCGGCGCAGGCGGAACGTCACGGAGAGCACGACGTAGCGGTCGCGCTCGTAATTCTTGAACACGCTGGCGCGGTAGCCGAAGCGGCAATCCCAGTTGGTGAACCACTTCACCAGCCCCGTCGTGCGATCGAGTGCTTCGACGCGCACGACGGTCTCGCTGACATCCTGCCCGTACGCGCCGACGTTCTGGATCGGCGTCGCGCCGGTGGAGCCGGGGATGCCGGAGAGGCACTCGACGCCGGCCCAGCCGTGCTCCACGGTGAAGGCGACGAACGGATCCCACGGTTCCGAGGCGTTGGCCTTGACCATGACGAACTCCGCGTCCTCGCTCTCCACGGTGATGCCGCGCAGCTCGAGCTGGATGACCAGGCCGTCGAAGCCGTCGTCGGAGATCAGCAGATTGCTGCCGCCGCCGAGGATGAAGACGGCGTGGCCGTGCTCCTGCGCCCAGGCGAGCGCTTCGCGGAGCTCATCGACCGAGGTCGCGCGCAAAAAGAATCGCGCCGGACCACCAATACCGATGGTGGTCAACGGCGCGAGAGGTACGTTTTGTTGAAGGTCCACTAAACCCCGGGCATCGCCTTCTTCAGCGGGCGCAGGAGAACCAGCAGCACCACCGCCATCCCCAGCGCCATCGACGCCAGCAGGATGAAGAAGTTCGAGTGGCTCCACAGATCCCAGTACCCGGCGACGCCGGTCAGCTTGTTGCCGATCGCGGTCGCGGCGAACCAGCCGCCCATCATGAGACCGCGCATACGAATGGGAGCGACCTTGGAGACGAGCGACAGACCCATGGGGCTGAGCATCAGCTCACCCAGGGACAGAACGAAGTACGCGACGATCAGCCACCATGCGGAGACGCGATGCGTGGGTGCGGCCGTGATCTGCGACGCGGAGTGCGTCTCCAGGCGCACGAAGTCGCCCGCATTCATCGGAGTGTTCCCCGCCACCGTCACGGGCCACGCTTCTCTCGTCACCGGTTTGCCGTCTTCGACAACCTGAATCTGCGTCGACGGCGTGGTGATCTTCAGGTGATCGCGTGCTTCCTTCGCGATCTGCACGTACGTCTGTCCGGCTTCGCTCTTGAGCACGCGGAAAGCAGGCGACGTGAAGCCGCCGGAGGTTGCGGAGAAGTAGAGGATCACGAACGACAGGCCTGTCAGCAGCATGCCGATCATCATCTTCACGGGCGTGGACGGCTCCATGCCGCGCCGATCGAGCCAGCTCCAGAAGCCCGCGAGCGGCAGTGAGAGGATGATGATGAACAGCGGATTGATCGCGTTCGAGAGGATGCCCGGCAGTGCAACCGAGTGATCCTCGGCCCACCACGTCAGCGAGATCGAGTTCTGGTGGAAGACCATCCAGAAGACGATGACGATGAGGAAGATGACGATGAGCGCCATGATCCGCTTCCACTCCGGCACCGCGTCCATGGTGGTCGCGGCCGCATTCGGCTCCGGCATGGTCGGGGGCAGATCCTGCGCCGTAGCGACCGCCTCCTGATGCCCGCGCGAGCCGTCCTCACGCGCAAAGTCTCCGCCGCCCTGATGCTTCTTGTGATCCGCCTGGCGAACCCACTTCTGATTGATGCCGAAGACGACGAGCGAGATCACCATGCCGATCGCGCCCATGAAGAAGGCGGGATGGAAACCCCACCGCGGCTGAATGAAGTCGGCCACCAGCGGCGCGAGCAGCGCACCGACGTTGATGCCCATGTAGAAGATCAGGTACGCCTTGTCTTTGAGGTGGCTGCCCTCACGATAGAGGTTGCCGACCATGGAGGAGACGTTCGGTTTGAAGAAGCCGTTGCCGATGACGAGGAACGTCAGCGCCAGATAGCAGATGAAGAGGTTGTTCGGGACCGCCAGCAACGCGTGGCCGATCATGAACGAGACGCCGCCGATCATGATCGCTTTTCGGAACCCTGTTAGTCGGTCGGCGATGAGGCCGCCAATCAACGGGGTGAAGTAGATGAACATGTTGTACGTCGAGACCACCGACGCGGAACGCGCGTTCGAAAAGCCGAAGCCCTCGGTGGTGTCGCGAAGGTAAAGCGAGAGCATCGCGCCGACCGTGTAGAAGCTGAAGCGCTCCCACATCTCCGTTCCGAACAGGACGTACAACCCTTTTGGATGCTTCTCCACCTGCGTGTGGGCCATCAGTTCTCCCTATGCGCGGCTATTTTCGGCGCGAAGATACAAGATCTTTACCATCGGGTGGGGCGAAATCCGCAACGCAGGGGTGAACTCCGCCCTGCACACCCTTTTGAGCAGACAATCAGGCATGGCGAAAGACTGGTTCGGCCATCCACGGGGACTGGCCACGCTCTTCTTCACCGAGATGTGGGAGCGCTTCAGCCACAACGGCCTGCGCGCGCTGCTCATGCTCTACATGGTCGGCTCTATCCAGCAGCCAGGACTGGGCTTCGGCGAGCGTAGAGCCGCGACGATCTACGGCCTGTACACGATGCTGGTGTACCTCTCCGGCATACCCGGCGGCTGGCTCGCCGACCGGTTCCTCGGCCGCTATCACGCGGTGCTCTACGGCGGCATCATCATCGCCCTCGGGCACTTCAGCATGGCCGTCCCCGGGCTCCCCTTTTTCTATCTCGGCCTGGGTTTGATCGTCATCGGCACCGGTCTGCTCAAGCCGAACGTGTCCTCCATGGTGGGCTCTCTCTACTCGCCAGAGGACACTCGCCGCGACGCCGGCTATTCGATCTTCTACATGGGGATCAACCTCGGCGCGTTCATCGCCCCGCTGCTCTGCGGCTGGCTCGCGCAGAAATACGACTGGCACCTCGGCTTCGGCCTCGCCGGCGTCGGGATGCTCGCGGGTCTCGTGCAGTACGTCATGGGGAAGAAGCACCTGCGCGACATGACCCAGGAGACGCGTGACAGCAGCGGCACGCGCGAGCCCAACGCGGCGCCGCTGTCGCGCGGCGACTGGAGCCGCATTGGCGCGCTGATGCTGCTCACGTTCTTCGCGCTCCTCTTCTGGGCCGGTTTCGGTCAGGCCGGCACGAGCCTCACTCTGTTCGCCGACCGCGCCACGCGCCTCACGCTCCTCGGCTTCGAGTTTCCGTCGAGCTGGTTCCAGGCAGTCGAGCCGCTCTTCATCATCCTCTTCGCCCCGCTCTTCGCCTGGCTCTGGCTCCGCCTCGGGCGTCACGAGCCGTCGAGCCCCGTGAAGTTCACGCTGGGCCTCGTGTTCCTCAGCCTCTCGTTCGTGCTCATCATCCCCGCCGCGCGCATGTTCGAAACCAGCGGCCAGCGCGTCAGCGCCCTCTGGCTGATCGGCCTCTATTTCCTGCAGATGGTGGGTGAGCTTTGCCTCAGCCCTGTCGGCCTGAGTCTCGTCGCCAGGCTTTCACCGGCGCGCATCACCGGCCTGATGATGGGCGTGTGGCTGGCCGCCACGGCGATGGGCAATTACGTGGCGGCGTGGCTGGCGGGCTTCCTGGAGGACCGGACGTTCTCGTACGTCTTCACCGCGGCGTTCTTCGGCATGGCGGTGGCGGCACTGCTGCTGGCAGTGCTGGTGCGGCCGATCAAGCGGCTGATGGCGCGTGCGTAATGGGACGAATGCGACCTAGAGGACGAATAAGACAGATGGGATCAGAAGCCCCGAAACATCTGATCCAACTCTTCCGCGCCGGCGACGAACATGCGGCTGATGCCGTCGTCGCAGTAGGCCCAGTCGTGGCTGATGCCGGCGACCATGAGCGATTCGTCGGGACAGAGCTCGCCGAGGGCGGCGCCAAGGGTCTGCACGTCGGTGCGGTCGTCGGACTGGATGACGAACGTCGCTTCGAACGGCAGCTCCACGACGGTGCCGAGACGTTGCAGCGCGTCGTGCAGCTCGGAGTAGTCGGCGCCCGGCGTCAGGCTGTGGCGCACGAGGAGGAAATCGCGCGCGACGGAGAAGTGCATGCACGCGACGAGGAGACGTGCGTCCTCGCCGAGGTGGCCGCGGAGGTAGCGAACGAGGGGAGCGGCATGCCGTCCTTCGGGAAGCCACACATGCCAGCTCTGGTCGAAATTCGGCTCGGCGCCGAGACGACGCATCGCATGTGAGACCTCGACCGTGAGGTCACCCTCATAGCAGATCTGAAACAGTCTGATCTCGCCCATCACACCCTCCACATCGATCAGATGATGGTGTGAGGATAGCATGACGCAGCGCCCCGACCGCGTGCTGTTTCCCGACAGCGGCTTCACGAAAGCCGATGCGATCGCGTATTACGCGGCCGTCAGCCGCTACCTCCTGCCGCACCTGAAGAACCGCCCGATCTCCTTCAAGCGCTATCCCGACACCATCCGCGGCGAGTCGTTCTGGGAGAAAGATGCACCGTCGTTCACGCCGTCGTGGGTGAAACGCTTTCCGGTGCCGCGGCGCGGCGGCGAGGGCGACATCGACTACATCCTCGTCAATGACGTGCGCACGCTGAAGTGGGTGGCGAGCCCCGGCGGCATCGAGCTGCATCCGTTCCTCCATCGCGTGCCGAAGATCGACGAGCCGACGCACATCGTCTTCGACCTCGATCCCGGCGAAGGGGCGGGACTGGAGGAGTGCTGCGAGGTCGCGTTGCTCCTGCGCGATGCGCTGAAGGTCGAGTCGGTAGCGAAGGTGTCGGGCTCGAAGGGGCTGCAGGTGTACGTCCCCATCGGCGGCGGGGTGACGCACGACGTGACGCTGGCGTTCGCGAAACGGATGGCGGAGGAGCTGGAGGCGCAGCACCCGAAGCTCATCGTGGCGAAGATGACGAAGACGCTGCGCCGCAGCAAGGTGTTCATCGACTGGAGCCAGAACGCCGACTACAAGACCACGGTGGCGGTGTACTCGCTGCGCGCCAAACGCGACGAGCCGTACGTCTCGATGCCCGTGACGTGGCAGGAAGTGAAGCGCGCGAAGAACCTGGAGTTCACCCCGGAGGGGGCGCTGAAGCGGCTGGCCAAGCTCGGCGATCTGTGGCGCGCGTTGTCCGTTGCCCGTTTTCCGTTGTCCGTCCCGGCGAAGCGCAGCACGAAAAACGGACCGCGGAAATCGGACAACGCTCCTCGCCCCAAAGCCCGCAGCCAATCCGGCCGCCGCCTATTCACGCTCGCGAAGACGGAGACCGGCAGCGAGCTGTGGCTCGACATGCACGGCCGCTTCAAACGCTGGCTGCTGCGCGCCGACCGCGAAGGTTCGGCCTCACTCATCGCCATGCCCGCCGGCGACTTCCCCATCAATCGCGAATACTTCGAAGGGCGCGTCCCGAAGCAGTGGGAGGGCCGCGTCACCATCGAAGACAGCGGCGCCTACGAGCTGATCGAAGGCAGCTACGCACAACAACGCTTCGCCCTCTGGTTCAGCGGCAAAGCGCTGGCCGGAGAGTGGACGTTGGAGACGGTGGTGCCGGACGACGCGGCACACCGGTCATGGAGACTGAAACCCGTTCCTCGCAGCGGCTAGCGCTTCTTGGCTAACCTCTTTCGCCAGTAACCAGGTCGCCGCTTGTCGTGCGCCACTGCAACCACCCTGACGATGTCGTCATCAAAGAAGTACACGAGTGAGTACGGATACGTGGGAAACACGTACCGGCGCGTACCTGCGAGATAAATGGGCCACTGTCCCGGAGCCTCGATGACCTGTCGTATCGCATGGTCCAGTTCGCGCAGGAACCCAGCCTCCGCCGCTTCGCTCCGCCGGCGGTACCACGCGCGATCTTTCTCGACCTCGGCGGCTGCATCCGCGAAAAACGCCAGACGCATCAGCGGTCAGGGCGGTGCAAATGCGCGCGCACGTCGGACCAGGAAATCGTCTCGACGCGACCCGCGCGGAAGTCGGCCATTCTTCGCTCGATCTCCGCTGCCCACGCTTCCTCGACACCTTCATCAGCAGGATCTTCGATGCTCTCGAGGAGCAATCCGGCCAGTTCGGCTCGTTCTTCCGCGGGTAACCGCGACGCTTGCTCGTACAGCTCTTCCACCGCGCGTGTCATGACGCAATTCTAACCCCGGCGAGAATACTGCGGACAAATAGGACCTATGGGACGAATAGGACCTATGGGACATCCCATCTGTCCCATACGTCCCATCTGTCCTATTCGTCCTATTTCCCCACGATCTGCGAAAGCAGCCACGCGTAGTCGTGTGCGTCTTCTTTCAGCTTGTCGTAGCGGCCCGACGCGCCGCCGTGGCCGGCCCCCATGTTCACGGACAGCAGCAGGTCGTTGTCGTCCGTCTTCATCGTGCGCAGCCGCGCGACCCACTTGGCCGCTTCCCAGTAGCCGACCTGGCTGTCGTTGAGTGACGTCCGCACGAGCATCGCCGGGTACTTTTTCTTCTCGATGTTCGAGTACGGGTCGTAGCTCTTCATGTAGAAGTAGGCGTCCTTCTCGTTCGGGTTGCCCCACTCGAGATACTCCTGCGTGGTCAGCGGGAGCGACGCGTCGAGCATCGTGTTCATCACGTCGACGAACGGCACGTACACCAGCGCCGCCTTGAAGAGGTCGGGGCGCATGTTCACCACGGTGCCCATGAGCAGACCGCCGGCGCTGCCGCCGGAGATCGCGAGCTTCTCCTTCGACGTGTACTTCTCCTTGACGAGGTGCTCGGCCACGGCGATGAAGTCGGTGAAGGTGTTCTTCTTCGCCATCATCCGCCCCTGCTCGTGCCACTCCTTCCCCATCTCGCCGCCGCCGCGGATGTGCGCGAGCGCGTACACGACGCCGCGATCGAGCAGCGAGAGGCGGTTGGAGGAGAAGCCGTCCGGCATCGACGCGCCGTACGAGCCGTACGCGTAGAGCAGCGTCGGGTTGTTCTTCCGCGGATCGATGTCCTTGCGATAGACGAGCGCCACCGGGATCTTCGCGCCGTCGCTCGCCGTGACGAAAAGGCGCTCCGACTTGTACTTCGCCGGATCGTAGCCGCCAAGGACTTCGTTGCGCTTGAGGAGGGTCTGCTTCTTCGTGTCGAGATCGTAGTCGTACACCGAAGGCGGCGTGACCATCGACTGGTACGAGTAGCGGTAGACGTTCGTGTCGAATTCTTCGTTCGCGTTCGGACCGGCAGCGTAGGCCGGCTCGGGGAACGTGATGCGATGCATCTTCGCCGTCGCGGCCGACGGCTCGGTCGGACGGAGGTCGTACACCTCGAACGCGCTGAGACCGCCTTCTCGGAGGCGTACCACCATGTGGTCGCGGAAGAGATCGATCTGCTCGATGCGCACCGGCTTGCGGTGCGCAACGAGCTCGACCCAGTTCTTCTGCGCGGGGTCGCTCACCGGGGCCGTGACGACGCGGTAGTTGATGCCGGCGTCGTTCGTCATGATGTACAGCTTGTCGCCGCGATGATCCGCGTAGTACTTGTGGTCGGCCTTGCGCGGCGCGATGATGCGCGGCTCCGCGTCCGGCTTCGCCGCCGGGATCATGCGCACTTCGCTGCTGGTCTTGCTCTCCGTGGTGAGGAAGATCCAGTCGCCGCTGCGGGAGCGCTCCGCGTAGACGTCGAACAGCTCGTCCTTCTCCTCGAAGACCAGCGTGTGCTCGTCCGTGCCGATGACGTGACGGTAGATGCGGTTGTCGCGCTTCGCGTCGTTTTCGGTCGAGTAGAAGAGCGTCTTGTTATCGGCGGCCCAGAAGACGGAGCCGGTGCGCTCGACCGTGTCGGGCAGCAGCTCACCCGTGCGCAGATCCTTGACGTGCAGCCGGTATTGGCGGTAGCCGGTGTCGTCGACGGAGTACGCCAGGTAGTTCCCGTCATCCGTGACGTCGAAGTCGTTCACCGACATGAACTTCTTGCCTTCGGCGAGCTTGTTCACGTCGAGGAGGATCTGTTCGGGCGCGTCGAGCCTCTCCTTCTTCCGCGCGTAGATGGGGTACTGCTTCCCCGCCTCGGTGCGCGTGTAATAGAAGTAGCCGCGCTTGCGAAACGGGACGTTCTGGTCGGTCTGCTTGATGCGGCCGAGCATCTCATCGTAGAGCTTCTTCTGCAGCTCTTCCGTCGGCTTCATCTTCGCGGCGGTGTACGCATTCTCCGCTTCGAGATGAGCGATGGTCTCGGGGCTCGTCTTCTCGCGAAGCCAGCCGTACTCGTCGACACGCGTGTCGCCATGCAGGGTCGACTCCTTCGGGACTTTCTTCGCGACGGGTGGTTTGGGATCAGCAGCCTGGGTTTCGATCGATACAGCCATGAGCAGCAGCGCGAAGAATGCCTTCACGTAGTTTCCTCCGATGTAGCTGTTAGCTCGCAGCTCTTGGCTCTCAGGTCTTCGGGGCAGAGCGGCGGGCCTGAGAGCCAGGAGCTCAGAACTAACAGCTCGTACGGAACACTACACGATGAGGTGCAAATCCCCGAATTCGTGCCAGAGGTAGCCGTACTCCAGCGCCGCGGCGTAGCTCTTCGCGATGTGCTCACGCCCGGCGATCGCTTCGAGCATCGCGAGATGCGTGGCCTTCGGCTCGTGGAAGCCCGTCAGGAGCGCGTCGACAACACGCACGCCGCGCTCCGGCGTGATGACCACGTCGGTCCAGCCGCGCGTGGCGACGAGCTCGCCGCTCGCGTCGAGCGAGGATTCGAGCGCGCGCACGACGGTCGTTCCGACCGCGACGACCTTTCCGCCACGCGCTTTCGCCCGCCGCACCTCGTCGACTGTCCGTTGCTGAACGTCGAAGAACTCCTCGTGCGGCCGCTCGTGCGCTTCGAGGCTGGCCACGCCCGCATGCAGGACGAGCTTCGCCAGACGCACCCCGCGCCGCCTGAGGCAGACGAGGAGTTGCCGCGTGAACGCGCGCCCCGCCGACGGCATCTCCGCCGAGCCGGGGTCGCGCGCAAAGACCGTCTGGTAGGCATCGATGGGAAAGCGCTGATCCACGTAGGAGTACGCGATCGGGTGACCGTGACGTTGCTGGTACGCGCGCAGCGGCAGATCGCTGTCGAAGCGCGCCAACCAGAGGCGCGAGGAATCGCGGTAAGGCTCCAGGAGAGTGACGCCGGCACCGGGGATGGTGAAGGTCTCGAAGGTCTGCTTTGTCCCATGCGCCCCATTCGTCTCACTGCTCCCATTCCACCGCGGCTCCACGATGACGCGCCCATCCGGCAGCGCGGTGGAAAAGTGCAGCGCAATCGTTTCCCCATTGCCGCGCACCGCCGTCACCGCGGCAGGCAGCGTGGCGGTGGTGTTCAGCACCACGAGATCGCCGGGATTCAGGAAGCGCGGCAACTCGCGAAAGTGCGCGTGCACTAGCGAATCGTCTTCCGTGTTGCTGACAAGCAGACGCACGTCGTCACGCCCGTCGCCACGCAGCTCCGCCGGCACGCGCGCTTCGAGGTCGTGGGGGAGCTCGAAGTCGAGCGGGCTCATGACGCCACCATCATCTGCTGCGCTTCGACACGCGCGAACCGCGGCGCGCCGTCGAACGCGGCTTCGACGATCTCGACGATCGCCGGCGCGACGAGGTCCGGTGTCGGCATCGACGTAAAGTCGGCCCCCGGCGTCGCGTTGCGATGCATCTCCGTGTTCATGTCGCCCGGATCGACGACCACCACGCGCAGCCCCTCGTTCTCCTCGGCCAGCGTTCGCGAGAGATGCTCCAGCGCGGCCTTGCTCGCGCCGTAGCCGCCCCAGCCCGGATAGGCGTTCACGCCCGCATCGGAGCTGATGTTGATCACGACTTTCAGCGTGGGAAGCAGCAGTTGCGTGAGATGCAGCGGCGCGACCGCGTTGACGCGGAAGACGCGGAGCAGCGCATCCCACGGATACTCCGCCAGCCGCGGCATCGGCAGCGGCCCGAGCTCCGAAGCATTGTTGATGAGGACATCGACGTGACCCGCGCGCGCCGCGACGTCTTCGGCGATGTCGGAGATGTCACCGGCGATCGCCGTGACTCTGGTGAAACGCGCGAGCTCGCGCGCCACTTCGAGCAGCGGCGCCTCACGGCGCGCGTTCAGAACGAGATTGAAGTCGTGTTGTGCGAGAAGCCTCGCGATGGCAAGCCCGAGGCCTTGCGAGGCACCGGTAACGAGTGCTGTACGTTTCATGAGTACAGCATCGGTTTACCTGGAGCTGCGCGAACACGTACGGTGGGTCGGTACCGCGCCTGTACGAAGGTACAGGGAACGATAGGACGGATAGGACGAATAGGTTTCTACACGGCGGGGGGGGGGTGTCCTGTTGGACCCGGTGGTCCTATTCGTCCCATCCGTCCTATTCGTCCCATCCGTCCTATTCGTCCTATCGGTCCTATTCGTCCTATCGGTCCTGTCGGCGTCCTGCCATCAGAGTCCGCGTTCCTTCGCCAGCGCCACCGCCTGCGCGCGGTTTTCGGCACCCAGCTTGTTGAGGATCGCCGTCACGTGAAACTTGACCGTGCGCTCGGTGATGCCGAGGGCGTGGGCGATCTCCTTGTTCGACTGGCCGCGCGTGATCAGCGCCAGCACTTCGCGCTCGCGCGCGGAAAGCCGCGGCGCATGCGACAGCGCCACGACGCGCGTCGCCACACGCGGATCCAGCCACGTCTCCCCGCGGGCGGCGCTGCGGATGGCACGCTCGATGTCGTCCACCGCGGCGCCCTTGAGGAGATAGCCGCGCGCGCCGTTGCGAAGCGCGGTCTCGATCTGCTCGTCGCTGGCGTACGCGGTCAACACGACCACCGGCACCCCGAACTTCGCCACCGCCTCGACGCCACTCATCCCCGGCAGTTCCAGGTCGAGCAGCACGACATCCGGCCGCAGCCGCGCCGTCGCCGCCAGCGCCTCTTCGGCGGAGCCGAACGCCCCGGCAATGACAAAGCCATCGCGGCGCTCCAGCGCGGCCACCAGCCCTTCCCGCACGATGGGGTGATCATCAACGATGAGAAGGTTCATGGATATGTCATGGGACCAACAGGACCAATGTAACCCCTACGCGTACTATGGGTCCTATAGGTCCTATCCGTCCTATTCGTCCGATCGTTCCTATCCTTCACCGTGGCACCCGCACTTCCACGTGCGTCCCCTGCGCCGCCGCAATGCGCAAGGTTCCCCCGGCCAGACGCGCCCTTTCCCGCATCCCGCGAATCCCGTGACGATCTTCCGGCACGCGGCGCATGTCGAAGCCGCGGCCGTCGTCCACGATCGACAGCGTTGCGGTCTTCGGCGTGCAGCGCAGGACCACACTCACCGTCTGCGCGTGTGCGTGCTGGCGCACGTTCGCCAGCGCCTGCTCCGCGATGCGGTACAGCTCCGCTTCCGCGGCCAGCGGCAGCGGGCACGCGGCTGCCGTATCGACCGAAACGCGGATGCCGCTTTGCGAGGTGAACTCGCGCGCGAGCGTCGCCAGTGCCTGCGCGAGCGGCCGCCCAGCCAGCGGCTCAGCGCGCAGGTTCGTCACGGAGCGTCGCGCTTCTTCGAGGCTCATGCGTGCCGCCCGCAGCGCCGCGTTGAGGTGCTGCTCCTCGCCGAGCACTTCCTTCGCCGCTTCGAGCTGCAGGGCGATCCCGGTGAGGCTCTGCGCGATCGTGTCGTGGATCTCGCGCGCGAGGCGCGTCCGTTCGTCGGCGCGCGCGAGACGTGCCGTCTCCTCCGCCAGCCGCGCGCGCTCGATGGCGACGCCGAGTTGGAAGCCGATGGTCGAAAGCAGCCGCAGTTCGCGCCCGTCCAGGCGGCGCATCGCCGGCGCCGTCACGTTCATCACCCCGAGCGGCTTGTCCTGGAAGAAGAGCGGCACGGACGCGTGGTGAGCGATGTCGCGCGTCTCCTCCACGTTCTTCACCGCCGGCCGGAGCCGGCTGCACGCCATGACGTCGATGTTGCGCGGCTCGAGCGAGCCGTGGCGGAACTCCTCGAGGCACCAGCACGACGAGCCCGTCATGCGCACCGGCTCCTGCAGGTACGGCGGCAGGTTGCGCGCCGCGGCGCTGTAGACATGCCCCGTGTCGGGATCGACCAGCCACACCCAGCCGGTGTCGAGGTCCAGCAGTTCGGTGACCAGTCCCAGCGTGCGGTCGAGCGCCTGCTGCACGTCCGGCGCGCTGTTCAGCGCTTCCGCGATCGCGTTGAGGATCTCCAGCTCTTTGCGACGCATGCCGTCGTCATTTCGCGCGGCGGATGATCTTCTTCGCCTCGGCCATCCGCTTGCGCGCGAGCGCCTCGCGCTGCGTGCCGAATTCCAGCGCCTTCTCGTACATGGCCACCGCGTTTTCCAGCGAGCCCGCCAGCATTTCGGTATTGCCCCAGTCGAAGAAGAGATCGCCCACGTACGGATCGGGTGCTTTCACGAACTGCAGACGCTCGCGCAACTGGTAGGTCAGGCCTGTGTCGATCCGCTTCGCATCGAAGCCATTCGGCGCTTGCGGCACCCGTCCGGCGCCGAAGTCGAGCTGCAGCACGGAGTGCGTCTCGAGCCAGCGCGAATCGCGTGCCTGCGCGAGCTTCGCGTCGAGGATGGCGAGGTGCACCCATTCTGTCCCCTCGTGCGACTCCGGATTGCGGCGCACGCCTTCCGCGATCCAGTGGCGCGCCTTTGCGTCATCGCCGGAGAGCTCGTATGCCGTACCGAGGTTTGCCGCCGTGTGGTACAGCCCCGGGCGCTCTGCTTCGACCGCCTCGAGAATCTGTACCGCGCGCTTCACCTCTCCGAGGTGCAGGAGAGCGGCGGCATAGTCGGTGCGCGACTCGTGATCGCCGCCTGACTCGGTCTTCTGCCGCAGTTCCTGCCAGTGCCGCTTCATCGCAGCCGGCACCACCAGCAGCTTCACCTTCAATGGCGCCGGCATCGCCTCGGTGTAAACGCGCTTCCCCGCGAGCGTAGTGCTGTACGTGTTGATACAGGCAAAGACAGGTGCCCACGCATCCTTCAGCGTGGCGGTGCGGTTGAACACCAGCCGCTCCTCGGTGGAGTCGGGGTCGATGCAGAAGTAGCCGAGGCGCTCGAACTGATAGCGCGTACCGGCGGGCGCGCCGCTGACCGACGGCTCCAGCTTCGCGTGCTCGATCACCTCGAGCGAATTCGGATTCATCACGGCGAGGAAATCGCCGCCCGCTTCCGGAGCCTCGACGTTGAAAAGGCGGTCGTACAGACGCACTTCGCAGTCGAGCGCATGCGCGGCCGAGACCCAGTGCAGCGTCGCCTTCGGGCGGCGGCCGTCCGGCGAATCACCGCCGCGCGTGGCTGGATCGTACGTCGCACGCAGCTCCACGACGTTGCCGTCAGCGTCTTTGACGACGTCCGTGCACGTGATGAAGTAAGCGCTGCGCAGACGCACCTCGCGGCCAGGAGCGAGGCGGAAGAACTTCTTCGGCGGCTCCTCCATGAAGTCGTCCTGCTCGATGTACAGCTCGCGCGAGAACGGCACGCGGCGCGTGCCCGACGCCGGATCGTCGGCGTTGTTCGCCGTCTCGAACTCCTCCGACTGCTCTTCCGGATAGTTCTCGATGACCACCTTCAGCGGCTTCAGCACGCCCATGACGCGGTTGGCGGTCTTGTTCAGGTCCTCACGGATGCTGAACTCGAGCAGACCGACGTCGATGACGTTCTCGCGCCGGGCGACACCGACACGCTCCGCGAAATTACGGATCGCGGCAGGCGTGTAGCCGCGGCGGCGCAGCGCGCTGATCGTCGGCATGCGGGGATCGTCCCAGCCGTTGACGTGCTTCTCCTGCACGAGCCGCAGCAGCTTCCGCTTCGACATGACCGTGTAGTTCAGGTTGAGCCGCGCGAACTCGTACTGACGCGGGCGCGACGGTACCGGGCAGTTCTCGACCAGCCAGTCGTACAGCGGGCGGTGATCCTCGAACTCCAGCGTGCAGAGTGAATGCGTGATGTGCTCGATTGCGTCGGACAGCGGATGCGCGTAGTCGTACATCGGGTAGATGTTCCACGCATCGCCGGTGCGGTGGTGCTCTTCATGGCGGATGCGGTAGAGCACCGGATCGCGCATGTTGATGTTCGGCGCAGCCATGTCGATCTTCGCGCGCAGCACGTGCGCTCCATCGGGGAACTCACCGGCGCGCATACGGCGGAAGAGATCGAGGTTCTCCTCGATGCCGCGGTTACGGTACGGCGATTCCTTCCCCGGCTCCGTCAGCGTGCCGCGGTACGCACGCATCTCCTCGGCCGTCAGGCTGTCGACATACGCCTTGTCCTGCTCGATCAGGTGAATGGCCCAGGCGAAGAGCTGCTCGAAGTAATCGGACGCGTGGTAGTGATGCTCGCCCCACTCGAAGCCGAGCCAGCGGACGTCACGCTCGATCGCCTGCGCGTATTCGAGCTCCTCTTTCGTCGGGTTCGTGTCGTCGAAGCGGAGGTTGCAATGGCCGCCGTACTCGTTGGCCACGCCGAAGTTGAGGCAGATCGATTTGGCGTGCCCGATGTGCAGATAGCCGTTCGGCTCCGGCGGAAAGCGGGTGACGACGGTTTTGTGCTTCCCGGTACGAAGGTCTTCCTCGACGATCTCGCGGATGAAGTCGAGATTGCGGGCGGGTGCTTCGGTGGTGGTCATGAAAACGCTCCAATAGCGAAAAAGCGGCCCGTTGGGCCGCTTTCGTTCTGAATTCGTGCAGAAAAGAATCGGCCTATCGCGAGAAGGAGACGCGCTGACGCTGTCGGGTTCCCGGCTGTTGGCGATTCATCGTCGTCACGGTATACATCGGGGCGGCATGCGTCAATTCCCACTCAACGTCGCGCTCGCCGCGCTACTCGTGCTCTCGTGCAACCGCGAAGTGGCGAAGCCGCCCGTCATCCTCATCTCCATCGATACGCTGCGCTCGGACCATCTGCCGGCGTACGGTTACCAGGCGATCAAGACGCCGCACCTCGACCGCCTCGCGAAAGACGGCATCGTCTACGAGCACGCGTTCGCACACGTGCCGCTGACGCTTCCCTCGCACGCCTCCATCTTCACGGGGCTGTTGCCGACGGAACACGGCGTCCGCGACAACGCCGGCTTTCGCCTCGACGCGAAGGTGCCAACGATCGCCTCGATGCTGAAGGCGCACGGCTACGCCACGGGCGGCGCCGTCTCCGCGTACGTGCTGCGCACTGCCACGAACATCCACAGCGGCTTCGACACGTACGACGACCGCATTCACTTCGTCGAAAGCGCACCGACCGGCAACCTGCAGCGCAAGGGACAGCACACCATCGACGCGGCGCGGCAATGGCTCGCCACACAAACGCAGCCGTTCTTCCT
Organism: Thermoanaerobaculia bacterium; assembly: GCA_036380735.1. Taxonomy (GTDB): domain Bacteria; phylum Acidobacteriota; class Thermoanaerobaculia; order Gp7-AA8; family Gp7-AA8; genus DASVEE01. Next base: position 48,351 of record DASVEE010000003.1, read on the forward strand.
CTTCGTGCACCTGTTCGAGCCGCACGCGCCGTACGAGCCGACCTATGACGCGGAGATCATCACCAGCGACGCGCTCATCGGCCAGTTGCTCGAGTCGCTCGGCGACAAGTACGACGACGCGCTGATCATCGTCCTCTCCGACCACGGCGAAGGCCTCGGCGACCACGGCGAACAGGAGCACGGCGTCCTCCTCTACCGCGAAGCGCTGCAGGTGCCGCTCATCGTGAAGCTGCCGAAGAACGCGCAAAAGAGCACGCGCGTGAGCGCACCCGCACAACTCATCGACGTGCTCCCGACGATCGCCGCGATCACCGGCGCGACACCGCCGAAGAACCTCCGCGGCCGCGCACTGACCGCGGGCCAGCAGCCACCAGCCACGCCCATCTACGCCGAGACGCAGTACCCCCGCATCCACCTCGGGTGGTCCGAGCTGCAGTCCATCATCCGCTGGCCGCATCACCTCATCTCCGGCCCGAAGCCGGAGCTCTACGACCTCGCGGCCGATCGCGGAGAGACGCGCGACCTGCGGGAGACGCAACGCCGCGCGTACGCCCAGTTGCGGAGCGATCTGGCCGCGATCCCGCGGCCGGCCCTGAACGCGCCGCGCATCGACCCGGAGGAGGCGCGCAAGCTCGCCGCGCTCGGCTACGTCACGGCGGGAGCGCCACCGGCCGCCTCGAACCTCAATCCTCGCGAGCACCTCGCGGACCTCGAAGCGCTGAAGAACGTCACGCGACTCATCGGGCAGAACCGCCCCAAGGAAGCCATCGCCATCGCCGCGCCGCTGCTCGCTCGCAACCCAGCATGGAGCGACCTTCGCGATCAACTCGGCCACGCCTACCTGGAGGTCGGCGACACGGCGCGCGCCGAGCAGACGTACCGCGAGGGGATTCGCGTGACGCCGGAGCTCGCGTCCGACTTCGCGTTGTCGCTCGCGGGGGTGCTGCTCGACCAGGCGAAGCTCGACGAAGCGGAGGCGCACGCACGCATCGCCCTGACGTCGAACCCCGCCGGTGCACACGAGCTGCTCGCGACGATCGCCTTCGCGCGTGGTGACTACGATGCGGCGCTCCTCGAAGCGCAGGCGATGCGCGGCTCCGCCTCCCACGAGATCAACTCCGACTTCGTCACGGCGCAGATCCACGCCGCGCGGGGTGAGCTCGACGCCGCGGCGGCGCTGCTGGACCGCGTCTACAAGGTCGCGTACGAACGCGGCACACCGCTGCCGCGTTCGTACTGGTACGTCACCGCCGACGTCCTGGCTACTACCGGGCGTACCCGCGAGGCGATTGCCGCCTTCGGGCGTGAGCTGCGCCTCAACCCCCGCAATCGCGAAGCCTGGGTACGCCTGGCCCTGGTCCACCGCATCGCCGGCGACGACGCCAAATCACAGGCAACGCTGGACCGGATGTGCGTGGCCAACCCTGATGAGGACTGCCGCAAATTGCACGCAAGACTGATGCGGGAATGGGCGGCCCTGCGCAAGGGGCCGTGACCGCTGTGCGCCACGCTACCCATAAGTCCTATACGTCCTATTCGTCCTATTCGTCCTATCGGTCCTATTCGTCCTATCGTTCTACCGGTGGTCCCCCCGCCCCGCGCGTTTCCCGGCAAAACTTCGCGCGGCCAGCTTCAACGATTCCGCATCCATCGCCGCAAACTCACGCGCGGCCTCTTCATCGAAGCCCTCTTCGCGCGCGGTGGCGTACGGCTCCGCCACGAAGCGCTCCAGCAGCGCACCGTCCGTGTACAACCGCGCTAGGAACTGCTGGACATGCATGCCGTTCTCGCCCGTCGCAGTTCACCCAGCAGCTCGTCGAACTGCGGATAGCGCCCATCGCGCTCCAGGATTACCGGCACCTCCGGCGCAAGCTCCGTCAGCATCGCGAAGACCTCGTTCGGCACCGCGTGCAGGTGATCGTCGAGAACACGCTCTCCTTCGATGCGGCGTCCGCCGGCGAGATGCACCGCGCCGATCGCCTCACGCGGGATCGCACGGAGCGTCGCGTACGCGTCGAAGCCGAAGTTCGTCGCGTTCGCATACAGGTTGTGCAAGTCGAGCAATAGCCGGCACCCTGTCGCGCGCGTGACCGCGTTCAGCCACTCCGCTTCGCCGTACCTGCTGAACGGCGGCTCCACGAGCGTGGCCACGTTCTCCAGCACCGGCAACGAGCCGGTGACTCGCCGCGCCTCATCGACGTTGCGCATCAGCCCATGCAACGTTTCGTCGTTGCGTGGCGGCGCGGCGAGGTGCCCCACCTCGATTCCGCCGGCACGCACGAAGGCCAGGTGCTCCGACCAGAAGCGTGGCTGCAGCCAGTCGAGGAGCCGCGCGAGCGCGTCGAGCCGCTTGCGGTCCACCGCTTCCGTCGAAGCCAGGCCGAGCGACGTCGCGTGCACGACCACCGGCACCTGCGTCGCCAGAAAACGCAACGCCCTCCGCTCCGAAGCATTCGCGTGCAGGTACTCTTCGGCCATCACCTCGAGGACGTCAATCTCATCGAGGTGCGCCAGGATCGACGTGGCAAGCTCGCGCCGCCAGCCGATGCCGATCACGAGCCACACCCTCCGCACCCTCCGCCACAGCCCCCACCGCAGCCCGAGCCACCTGACGAGCCGCAGGACGAGCCGCAACTGCTGGTGGACGACGCCTGCGGAAACACCTGCTTTCGCCACTCGAACGCGCTGCCGGTGAGGGCAGTCACACCGAACACCGACGCCAGCAGCACCGCTTCCGCGTTCTGCCCGCCGGGCTGAATCTGCGCGGCGCGATCTCGCAGCGAGCGGAAGAGATTCCGTACGTCTTTGATGTACCGGTCGCCACGCGCCGTGCGCGGGTCCAGCACCATCGCCGCCGCGACCACGATCGTGCCTACACCGACGATGATCAAAAATCCGACGTTGGTGTGGCCTCGATCGAGCGCGATGAGGATCTTCGCCAGCGCGATACCGCCGAGGAACAGAGTCGCGATGGTGAACACGGCGCGGTTCAGCGTGTGCAGACCGCTGCTGACGAGCAGCCCCTGTCGCTGAAGCGTCGCCTCGTATTCGCGTGCGGCTGCTTCGAGCTCGCTGCTCTTGAACAGCTCCTTCACTTCGCGCACTTCGTGGCAGAAGCGCAGCAGCGTCCGCTCGAACGGCTTGCGCGCCTCGCTTTCGCACCCCAGCACCGTCGTCGTCAACAGCTTGCCGCGAATTGCCAGCAGGCCGCGGTCGATCAGCGACACCACGGCCACGCGAATCAATTCGTTCTTCTGGCCGCGCAGGTACGCGATGAGATACGGCTCGGCGAGCGCACCACGCTTCAACTCCTCTGCTGGTGGCAGCGGCGCGGCGTTCTCGCGGCGCCTCCGCACGAACATCATCAGCGCGATCGTCGCGACGGCGAGGATGAAGTAGAACGCGAGAAACTGAGGACCGCGCCAGTCGAACGGATTCATAGTTTCTTCGCGCGGCCGTAAAGCGCCTGCGCGAGGCCGAGCGTCGCGAAGAGGATCTCCGCCGCATGGCCGCGCGGTAAAGCGCGCCTCTCGCGCGCCTCCGAGAGATGCGGCAACAGCTTCTGGTAGCCGCCCAGCTCCGCGGCGAGCGTCTCCAGCGACTCCTTCGGCGGCAGCCGTCCGCGCCCTTCCAGTTCCAGGATCGCCGCTGCCGAGGTGCGCAACGGACCCGCCACCTCGGCAACAGTCAGCGCGCACTGCTCTTCGCGCAGGCTTCGCTCCACATAGTTCTGCCGGAGCCGCAGCGTCAGGTTCAGCAGCACCTGCTGCACGCGCGTGATCAGCGCCTCGCGCGGAATGTCGAGATGCGCGAACGGATCGTCCCCATAGAGGACGCGCCGCCGCCGCGCGATGTCCGCGAACTTCTGCGCGAACTCCTTCGCCGCGTCGTCGATCTCGTCCTCGAGCAGGAACATCGCCTTCACCGCGATCGCTGCCGCGGCAAAGCGGAACGGCTCGCGGAACTGATCCGCACGTTCTTCGACGAAGTGCAGCAGCACGATGGCCACGTTGACGTCGGACGTGGCGCGCATCCGCCCCTCCGCCGCCGACCCATACAGCACGATCGCGCGCAGATCGTCACCGAACGCGCGCTGCGCTGCGACGACGAGGCCGTCCAGCGTATCGCGCACGGGCTGCGGAAGTGCTTCGATAGTCATGTTCGGGTCCGGAAATCGTACCGCAAGCGGCGGCCTGCCGGCCAACTACGGGTCCAGCCGCATCCACAACAAACCGTCGCCGTAACCCAGCGCAAACGGCAGATCCACGCGGAGACCGTTCTTCTGGCCGCTGATCGTGTAGCGCAGCGTGGACGTAGACTCATCCAATCCCACGAAGAGCACGCGCGCATGCTCCAGACCTTCGAGCTGCGGCCGGTACTCTTCGATCAGCTTTTGAGCGCGCGCGACCGGAAAGTCGACGTCGTCCGCCGTCATCAGCCGCGCCAGCATCTGCGCGTTCCCTTCGCGCACCAGACGGTGAAAGCCCGACAGGAACTGCTGCGCGCGCGGCGAGTATTCGAGGATCGGATTCCAGATGCGGCGCGTCACGTCCTGCACGATCACCGTTGACAGCCGTCCGCCATCGCCGTGCAGCTCGTACTCGAACTGTGTGTGCCCGTTCATGCTGTTCGCGGTCGGCCGGTAGCCGCGCAGGTCACCGCCGAGGACGGCGCGCATGTCGCGCACGGCGACACTGAGACCGTTCCAGCCGTTCGGCACGTACGGCACCAGCTTCGCGAACGCCTTCTGATCGTTCTGATTGATCACGGCTCGCAGCGCCGCGATCAACTCTTCGGCGTCAGTAACCGTGAGCGGCGGCGGTGTCCCGAGCCCGATGTCGACCACCGCCGGCAGACCCGGCATCTGGAAGCGCGCCATGGCCCGTCCACTGCCGCTCGCGCCTAGCGCCGCCGCTTCGACGAGCACGCACCCTTCGTGCGCCGGACCGACGCTCGATTCGACCGTGACGTTGTACTGCCCGTTCGCATCCGTGAGCGCGCCGGTCGGCGGCCCCATCGGAGCACAGGCGATGTCCGCCGGCGTGACTTCAACCGAAGCGCCCTCGACAACGGCGCCACGGGCATCCACCACCTGCCCTGAAACCAGCACGAGATTCGCCGGCCGCACGGGCGGCGGAGGCGGCGGCGTGGAAGGAGGAGCGGGTGCAGGAGCGGGGGCGGTGGTGCAGGAAGCGAGCAGGAGCAGAATGCCGAGGAGCCGGACTGTCATGCAAAAAATGACTCAGCTCAGGCTCGCCAGCCGCTCCTCCAGTTCGTGGATGTGCTGCTTCAGCTCCTCGAGCTCCGCGCGCAGCACGACTTTCGTCTCGAGCGTGTCGAGCTTTTGTTCGATTCGCGCGATCCGTGCTTCGAGACTCACGACACGCGCTTCGACACTCACGATCCGCTCTTCGAGCCGCTGCAAGCCCGCTTTGATGGCGACAGACTCGGTATCGAGCTTGTCGAGCCGAGAGTAAACGTTGTCAAAGTGCCCATACATATTGCGCTCGAAGGAGGCAATTCGTCCCTCGATGCGCTCCTCGACGACCCTCTCGATGTCCGGCAGGACCACTTCCCGATGGAAGCGCGTCAGAACGTTCAGCAGATCGTCGTTCGCCACGTACCTATGCTACCCCGGACCCAGCCAAATCCAACCGCCCGCTGGACTCTGTCCCATAGGTCCCGATCCGCCCATCGCCTCAGCGCGGGACGCGCCCAACCACATACAACATCACGCGATACCGCTCCATCCACGAAAGCAGCGACGTCGCGGCGAAGTTCGCGATGCGGAACGCCAGCGGGCGGTTCTCGAGCGCTCGCGCGAGCCGCGGCGCCGCATAGGCGATGTGCGCGATCGGCAGCGTCCCGGCCTCGAGCACTTCGAACCCCGCTTTCGCCAACTCTTCGCGAGCTTCGTCTACAGAGAGGAGATACTGATAGAACGCGTGCTGGCTTTCGCGGTAGCCGACGTAGTCCGTGGCGTGCCGCGCCCATGGCGTGTCGACCGGCACCGTCACGACGATGTGGCCGCCTGGTCGCACGACGCGGCGGAACTCGCGAAGGGCGGCACCCGGCCCCGCCTCGTCGTGCTCGATCACACCCCACGAGATCAGGGCGTCGTAGGAGGCGTCGGCCAGCGGCAAATTGCGGATGTCCGCCTGGACCCATTCGTCGTTCGGGTAGGCCTCGCGCAACCGCGCGATGAGCTCAGGCGAGTAGTCGCACCCGTTCGCGCGATAGCCGCGCGACTTGAGGAACTGCACCCACTCCCCGAAGCCGCAGCCCATGTCCACGATCGACGATCCGGCGGGCACGTATCTTTTGATCAGCTTCCACTCGCGCGTCCGGCTGAGGCGCAGCATCTTTCGCGCATTGACGCGCGTCGAATGGCGGAAGTTCGCGGCCCACATTTCGGGCGTGCTCGTCGTCTCTGCATTCCCGTGCGAAGGGCGGACGTCGCGGTACATGGCGCGGATGGTACCACCGGATTTCAGCCCGGCACGGGCTCCGGAAATCCGTCATTCGATGGCCAGCGCGCGATGCCACCGGGCCCGGCCGAAATACCAGACCAGCGCCACCACCGTCGGGACGAACGAGAAGATCAGCAGCCACTTCGCCACGCCGATGATCCCCGGGTTGAGCGGTGTGTGGATGTGCAGGTCGAGCGCGACGACCTCCAGATCGTTCATCAGCGCGCCCCCCTTCCCCTCGCGATACCAGGCGAGAAAGTCGGGGTCGTGCATCAGGCGCCAGGCGAAGCCGGTGCTGTGGATCTGGACGAAGAACGCGACGAAGGCACCGAGGGGTCGCTCGACCTCGGGGTTACGCCAGCCGACGCCGGCCAGCGCCTGATAGAAGAAGATGCCCGCGAGGATGAACTCGAAGGCGTGGCCCGCCGAAGCAATGGCGAGCTCGCGGCGCCACTCCGCGGTGACGAAGATCAGCCAGACGACGAAGAGCGTGCCGAAGAGCACCAGCCACTGCCGGTGCTCGCGAAAGCGCCACATCGTCCAGGCGAAGACTCCCGCCACCGCGAGCGCGATCGACGTCCGGAAGATCCCCTGGTGCGTGAAGCCGCCGCCGTAAACGAAGTCGAACGCCGGCAACGAGGGATGCCCGAGCAGCCACCCCACGATGGCGTGACCGAGCTCGTGAAAAAGGGTGATGAGCACCGAGAAGATGAAGCGCAGCGGCGGCAGCGCGTAAACGACGAGCGCCGCGACGAGGCCAAACCCGAGGATCTTCAGCTCGCGCGGGCCGAGCTTACCGTCGGTGACGGCGTCGTCATCATCTCTCGCGGTAGCCGCGGAACTTCTCCGCGGCGGGCGCACCACCGCCGGGAAGTCCAGTGACTGCTGCCATTTGGCGAAGATGACGCCGCAGGAGAGGCACTCGAGAGCGCCTGCGGCGTTGAGCGACCCGCATTTCGGACACGTCACCACTCGATTGTACGTCTCACGAACTTCTGACGCGCCCGGCTGTACATGGCTGACGCGATGGAGACATAATTTGCGGTGCCATGTCCCGCCAGCTCCCTTCCCAGGTCGTCGAAGCACCCCACTCGCTGAAGCTGCGCCTCGCCATCGGCGGCGTCACCATCTCCTGGCTTCTGTCCATCGCCTTCCTCTTCCTTGCCTTGAAGCAGGTGTAATCGACGCTGGTAAGCGCGCGACTATGGAAAGTGCATCCGAGAGCCGCTGCTTACGTAGTCGGTGTATCGCACCCGCTTCATCCGCTTTCTGAAGGTGTTCGTCACAGACTGGCTTTACTTCGTCACAGAATTACTTCCTCTCCTACAGAAGTCGTGATAGCCTCCGCTCAATCCTGAATTGCGCGCGCAGTGCACGGCTCCTGAACTGAAGAACAAAGGAGGTGAGCTCTGTGAAGAAATTCGCTATCCGTAAAGTGGAAACCGTCAAGACGACGGCCGCGATGTATGAATGTCGCGCCTGTTTCCCGTGGTGGATGTGCATCGGATCCATCGAGTAGTCGTTTGACGCCGGCACGGGACGAGCGCACGGCGTCCCGTGTCTTCCTTTTCCTTCCATCTTCTGAGCTCCACTAAAAACATGCCTCGCTACTCAGCGGATACGATCGTCATCGTCGAGCCTCTCTCTCGCCAGCCGGAGCCTGATGGAATTCTCGTCGGGCGCAAAGACACCGCCACGTTTCTTCTTCTGCCCGAAGAAGCCGTTCAGATCCTCGACGATCTCGCGACCGGCATGACTGTGGGGGAAGCGCAGCGCCGCCATCAACAGCAGCATGGTGAAACGCCCGACATGGAAGACCTCCTCACGGCAGTCGAGGAGGCAGGTTTCGTCCGGCCCGCCGGTTCCGCGAAATCGCAGGCGACGCCGGCACTCAAGGCGTACCACTTCGAATGGATCTCGGAACGCTGGGCACGACGGCTGACGGCGAAGCCATTGCTCCTCACCGGTGCGCTGCTCACGCTTTTCGCCGTCGCCGCGCTGATCCTGCAGCCCTCGATCATTCCGAGCTGGCGTGCCGCGTACTTCCCCACCAACACCGCCGCGGGCCTCCTGTTCCTCATGGTGATGGGGCTTTTCACGACGTTTCTTCATGAGATGGGACATCTCATCGCCGCGCGCGCCCGTGGCGTCTCCTGCCGCTTCGGCATCGGGAACCAGTTGTGGTTCCTGACCTGGGAGACGGACATGACCGGCATCTGGGCTCTTCCCCGAACCCAGCGCTATCTGCCGATCCTCGGCGGCCCGATCGTGGACGTTTTCACCGCGAGCGCGCTCATCGCCGGCTTTTTCGCCACCGCGAACGGCTGGATCGCGCCGAGCCCCACGGTCATGCAGTTCGGAAAGGCACTCCTCCTCATCTACCTGATGAGGATCGTGTGGCAGTGCTACTTCTTCCTCCGCACCGACTTCTACTACGCCTTCTCCAATCTCCTCGGCTGCCGCAGCCTCATGCAGGACACCGAGGATTACCTCCGCAATGTGCGGGCTCGATGGCTGAGGTTCGGCAAGCCCGTCGATCAGCAGCACGTGGCGCCGGGCGAGCAGCGAATGATTCGCGCCTACTCGATCATCTGGGTTGCCGGACGCGCGATCTCGTTCGCGCTCCTTCTGTTCGTCCAACTGCCGTTGCTCTTCTATTACATCAAGCTCCTCGTGGAGCGGGTGCGCAACGGCACGTTCAGCGTCAACAGCGACACCTCGATCGTACCGATCATTACAGCGGCGTTCTTCTCCCTTTTTCTTCTCTCGGGGCTGGCACTCTGGCTCAAACAGCTATGGCTCAGGAAAGGTTCGAGCATATGACTTCACAGTTGACAGCGGACGTTGCAGAGGCGACGCAGACCGGCACCAGCCGCATCGTAGAAGCACCCCGTGGACGAGGACGGCAACGGTGGATCGAGGAACTGCTCGCCGATGCGCGCGAGCAGGGGCGTGATGCGCTTGCCGTCACCTGCAGGCTCGAGACGCATGGCGCCTGGGCGGGCGTGGCCGACCTCTTCCGCAACCTCTTCCCCACCATCGACGAAGCCGCGCCTGATCTTCTCCGGCAACATTCGTACGCTCTGGCACTGACGATTCCCGAGTTGCGCCGGCGTTTCCCGATGAAGAACGCCAGTCTCACGGATTCAACGCCGGTGAAGGAGCGCGTGCGCAGCTATCCCGTCGATCGCGCCTACCGGCTCGTGCACGGGCTGATCGACCTGCTCGACGCATGGCTGCCCCGTCAATCGCGCCGTCTCCTCCTCGTCTGCGACGGCTTCGACGGCGCGGGCGCGCTGGGACAGCGCTTCTTCCGCGAGCTGGTTCGCCGCCGTCTCGAGCGCCTGCCGCTCGATCTCGTGTTCGTCGTCGACGAGGGGCGTGGCGCCACCGCTGCCGCGATGCTGGAAGACGCCGGCCTTCGCGTTGCCGCACTCCCGGTATCGGGCAACGATGAGCCGCTCGATCTCGCCGTGCTCAATGCCACGATCGAAGACCTCGAACGCCGCGTGCTCGGCGACATCAGCCAATCGGACAATCACCTTCCGCTGCTGATCCACTCCTGCATGATTACCGGCCAGGCGGAGCGCGCGCTGCACTGGCGCGCCATCGCGCTCGTCATCTACAACCACTACGGCTTCTACGAGGACGCGCTCCACTTTGGCGAGCCGCTCGTGCCGCACATCGACCGCGCGTGCCACGGCGAGAACACCTTCACGCGCTGGCAGATCATCTCCGGCCTCTTCAATGCCCTCGTCGCTATTGGGCGTGCCGACGACGCGTATCACCTCGTGCACGACGAAGGTCTGATCAAGGTCGACGAGCCGAACGATCTCGTCAGCATCTATTACACGATGGCCATGCTGCACTGCCGCTTCCTGCCGGTCAAAGACCTGGCGAAAGCGGAGGAGTATCTCGACAAGTCACTCGCCATCGTGGAGAAGACCACGCTCTCCGAGAACGAAAAGCACTACCTCGCCGTCTTCGCGCTCAACGGCGTGGCCTTCATTCGCCATCTGCAAGGGCGTGTCGAAGAAGCGGCGCAGCTCTGCCGCGAAGGTTTCGAGCGGCTCAGCCTCCATCTCACCGATGAGGAGTACAAGCTGCACCGCTCCGTGCTGCTGTACAACATCGCTCAGGTGCACACCTCGACGCGCAACTACGACGAAGCCCTCAGCTACTTCGCTCAGGCGATGGAGATCGATCCGCGCTACTCCGAGTACTACAACGATCGCGGCAGCGTCTATCTGAAGATCGGCCGGTTTGCCGAGGCAATCGCCGACTATCGCAAAGCGACGGAGCTCTCCGAGCCCTACCACGAGGTCTACACGAATCTCGGTCAGGCGTACAACCTGAACGGCGACCCTGAGAACGCCGCCGTTGCGTACACCAAGGCGCTCGATCTCGATCCTCGCCAGTTGCTGCCGTGGCTCGGACGCGCGCAGGCATTCGAAGCCCTCGGCAATACCGACGCGGCGCTCGCCGACTACAGCAGCGCCCTCACCCTCGATGCGTCGGACGCGCTCATCTGGGCCAATCGCGCCGTGCTGCAGTACGAGCGGGGACGTGTCGAAGACTCCGTTGCCGATCTCGATCAGGCAATCGTGCGCTCGCCCAAGCTTGCCGACCTCTACGCCAATCGCGCCGTCGCGTTGGCGGATCTCGGTCGGCTGGACGAGGCGGCGCGCGATCAGGCGATGGCGCAGCAACTGTCGGCACCAGCATAGCGATTGACAGGGAGCCCGGGAGGCTCCCTGTTACGCTCGCGCTTCAGCCGGGGTGACCCGGTGACTGCGGTCACGCGCGTGGCACGCGTCGTGATCGTACGGTGCCTCCATGAGCGACGAGATCTTCGAGTTCGGCGAGCGGACGATCATGCAGTTGCGCAATCAGCAGTTCACCCCTGACGAGGAGTTCGGCACGGTCGTGCTTCGCCCCACCACGACGCCGGCTACCCCGCTGCCGTCGCCGGCGTTGCACGTGACGGGCGCGGAGCCCGCGGCCAGCGCCGACCCGATGGTCCGCCTCGAACAGAAGCTCGACGCCGCATTGCACCTCATCGCCTCCATGCAGCAGCGTCTCGACTCCCTCGACGCCACACTTGCCCGCTTCCTCATGCAGCGCTGACCGCACGCGCATTTGACACGCCGAACGGCGACGTCTACTCTCGCAATCGCTATGCGCCTCCTGCTGACGCCTTCGACATCCGTCCCAACCGCCATGAAGTCATGTGCGGTGGCCGCAGGTCTGGCGCAGCGCTGATTCCGCTTCCACTCCTTCGGCCGCCCGGTCGAAGGGGTTATGCGTAGAAACAGCAATCCAGAAAAGCTGCGCGACATGGTCCGCAGCATTCTTCCGTCGAAGAACCGTGAAGCCGCACGTGCGGCGAAAGTCACCGAGCGCCGTCGCGTCCGCCGCGCCGTGCGCACGGATCTCCGTCATGAGGACTATGAAACGAGCCCTGTCGATTTCCTTCAGGACGCGTTTCAGTCCCCGAACGTCTACTGGCGCCGCGGCGGCGACAAGCTCAATCATTTTCTGCGGTGGTGCGAAGCCATCACCGCGGGGATGACCGCCGTCGACGCGTTGTCGTACGTCCGCAGCCTCCTGCCGCGCAATCTCATCGGCGAGCATGCGTACGAGCATTGGAAAGAGGTGTGTACCCGCGATCGTCGGTACGGGTCGAAGTCGCAGCACCACGAGCGCCGCCGGCGCGAGCTGCAAAGCCGCTTCGACCAGACCCGCTGCGCCCTCCGCGGGGCACTCCGCGAAGACCCCACGCTCCTCGGGCGCCTCAACGCCGACATCAAACGCGGCCGGCAACCCGATCCACCACGCCGGCTGCTGCGAGGGATGCACGACGTCGATGCTTTCGTGCAATTCGTCCTGTACGGCGGGCCGGACATCCCGCACGACTGCTGGGTGTACAACTTCATTCCGGTCAGCCACGGGGTGGAGTACGAATGCCTCATGCGGGCGGTGAACCAATAGGACAGATGGGACGAATGGGACAGATGGGACTCGCGCATGCGCTTGACGCGAAGCCGGGGCTCATCGGTCCTGTTCGTCCCATTCGTCTCCTGGGTCCATTTAGAATCCCCCACGTGAAACGCTCCGCCGCACTCCTGCTGCTTCTTCTCACCGCCTGCGCTTCCTCGCAAGACGGCCTCGCCATCCGCGTCGACCGCATCCTTGCGGCGCACCCGCAGCAAACGATCGCCGTGGCCATGCTCGATCTCCGCGACGGCAGCACGTTCGCACGCAACGAGCGCGAGGTCTTCCACGCCGCCAGCACGATGAAGGTGCCGGTCATGCTCGGCGTGTTCGAGGCCATCACGCGCGGCGAGCTGCGGCTCGACCAGCCGGTGCCGGTGCACAACGAATTCACCAGCATCTTCGACGGCTCGCGCTATTCGCTGGAGTCGCGCGAAGACTCCGACCAGTCGCTGTACGACTCCATCGGGCGAGAGGTCGCGCTCGAGGAGCTCGTGCGCCGCATGATCGTGCGCAGCTCCAACCTCGCCACGAACCTCGTCATCGAGCGTCTCGGAGCGCCGCGCGTCATGGCGCTGATGAAACAGATCGGCGCGAACGACATCCAGGTGCTGCGCGGCGTCGAGGACGACAAGGCGTACCACGCCGGGATGAACAACACGACGACCGCGCACGACCTCATGCTGATCTTCCGCACGATCGCGGTCGGCGAAGCGATCTCGCGCGAAGCATCGTCGACGATGACCGCGATCCTCCTCGCGCAGGAGCACAACGACGGCATCCCCGCCGGATTGCCAACCGGCACGCGCGTCGCGCACAAGACCGGCTCCATCACCGCCATCTCCCACGACGCCGGCATCGTCTATCGTCCCGACGGCTCCGCGTACGTGCTCGTCGTCCTGACGCGCGGCTTCAAGGACGGCGACGAAGCCCAGCGCGTCATCGCCGACATCGCCCGTGCTTCCTACCGGCCGTAGCGATACCAGCCCCCTTCGCCCGGGAATCCGCTACTACACGTAGAAAACTTGCCCCGCTGCCGCACCCGAGGGAGTCTCACCATCGAGGTGCAGCATGAACAAGAAAATGAAGCGGATGATGCAAGAGATCCAACGGCGCGGCGGCATCGTGTACGTCAACGAAAACCTCCCCGAAGACCTCGCCGAGCGCTTCCTGGAAGAAGTGCTCGACTGCCCCGCCTGCGAAGACGACACCTGCGGCAACTCCCTCTTCGGAGGCCCGCCGATCGATTGGATCTACGCCGGCAGCCACCCGGCCAACACCAGCAACCGGCGGGAACGCCGGCGGGCGGACCGATAGGACAAATAGGACCTATGGGACCGATAGGACAGATCTACCGGGTCCTATAGGTCCTATTCGTCCCACGAATCCCGGCCGGCGTCGCCCAGCCTGCTACCGGTTCACCCGACGTTTGCCGTCAGCACCGGGGCCGCCCTAAACGCGCTCGATCCACTGCCGCAGAATCGCCGTCATCGCCGCGCTGCGTTGCCGCACCTCATCCGCATCGCGGAACGTTACCGTTGCCCGATCCGGCGCCAGCCATGTGAGCAGCGACTCCGGGTCGTCGATCGTCACTCCCGCCACATCGGCGCGCTTCTTCGCCCCGAAGTGCAGAATGAGCTGCACCTTGTCGCGCGCACGCAGGTGGAAGGTCGCGAAATCCTCCGACGTCCGAAAGCTCGGCGCGTTCCACTTGATCCCCTCACCGATTCTCCGGTCGGCCGCAAGGATCGTTTCCCGCAACGCCACGATCGCCTCTTTGTGAGGGTGGTCCAGCTCAGCAAGAAAAGCGTCGACGTCCGCAGCAACAGCACGTTTCACCACGCGCGCATCCTCTCATCACTCCGCGACAAACGCTGCAATCACCTCGATCGTGCCCACGATCTGATCGTTCAGCTCCTCGAGCTCCTCGGCCGGGATCCACCACTCCGTGTGATGCGACGCGCCGACACACTGCACGGCGTAGCGCGACATGAAGGACGTGCGCACGCGAAAGCGCGTCACGTAGCCTGCTCCGCTCTCCACCACGTTCCACTTCGAAGCGATCTCGGTCGCGTACTCTTCGTTCGTCACCGGATAGAAGATCGGCTGCTCCGGCAGCCGCGGGGGCCAGCGCCGCCAGCCACTCGCTTCCAGCAGCTCCAGCTCGCGAGGTCCAACCGGGCGATAAAGCGTCGTCGTCTGGTCGTCGTCCACGCGGCCATTATCGCCGCCACATTCCCACCACAATCCCTCCCTCACCTTTCCTCGCATCCGCCGCCCCCTTGCCGTGGCACGCCGTTTTACTCTGCCCATGCACACGGACGCCCCCTCCTCCTACCGCCTCGAGCGCTGGCTCGCTCTCCTTCTCGGGTTGCTCTTCTTCCTTCCCATCGTCGCGAACGCCGACGACCTTCTCGCCACCGGCAGCTATCACGGAGAGGAAGTGCCGCACGTCTCCGGCGAGTCGTTCCTCGCCATGGTCGAGCACGAGGACGGCCCCATCACGCTTCAGCCCGTGCGCATCCGCGTCACGCGCGAGCACGACCCTATCTCCGACCACGGCAAACAAGAGCAAACCGGCAAGCGCGTCGACGTCAAAGGCTTCGAAGGCATGCTCCTCCGCGGCACGGCGCTCCAGCCCGGCCGCGTCACCAGCGCCAAACCCGACTGCGCCGACATCGATATCTACACCAACCAGACCTTCGTCCTCGGCGACACCCGATACACGCTCCGCTTCCGCTGCGGGGCGATCCGAGGCCCTGGCCGCAGAGCCGACTGCCGCCTGATGCTCGAAGCCAGCGGAGTCACCCAGGAGCTCGCGGTGCGTGAAGCGTACGAGAATGGCTCCCCCAAACTGACACTCCCCGAAACGGAACCGCACGTCTACTTCGCCGGCGATCTCGATGGCGACGGAAAGCTCGACCTCATCATCGACCTCCGCACCACCGTCAACGAATGGCGCCCGACCCTCTTCCTCTCCACCGCCGCCAAGCCCGGAAAGCTCGTCGGCCAGACGGCCGTGTTCTCGTCCGTCGGCTGCTGACGTTCGCTACGTTATCCTCACCTGCATCAATCCGTCGGAGTGATCCTGTGAGGCCAACCTTGACCCGTCTCCTGCTTCTCCTCTCCTTCGTCCTCCCCGTCGCTGCGCTTCAAGCAGCGACGCCAACACTCCTCCCCATCGCCGCCGCACGCCAGCAGCCGCAGGGCACGATGGTGACCGTGCTCGGCCTCGTGACAGTCCCTTCCGGCGCCTTCAGTTCGTCGAGCGACGACCAGGGCTTCGCCATTCAGGACCAGACGGGCGGCATCTGGATCAGCGTGAAGAAGAACCCCCGCCTCCGCCTCGGCCAGCGCGTCCGAGTCACCGGCACCCTCGGCACGAGCGCCGGCAAACTGCAACTCGTCCCCACATCCAACAGCGGAGTCGAGCCACTCCCCGGAACGCAACTCCGCGTCGCCACCGGCCAGGTAGGCGCCGCGACGCTCGGCTTCGTCATCACCATCGAAGGGACTGTTACCGATCAAGGCGTAGTCGAAGACAAACCGTACGGCTACAAAGTCTTCCTCGACGACGGCAGCGGCATCGCGCAGGTCTACCTCAACCGCACCACCGACATCGACCCCCACGCGCCGCACTTCAAGCCCGGCCGCAAACTCCGCGTCACCGGCTTCGGCAACCAGTCGACACCGCGTACGAAGTCGATCCGCGCTCGAGGAAAGACATCGTGGCGCTGAAGTGATCGCGCCACCACCAGACACGATCATCCCTCTCGCCTGAAGAGTCGACGCGCAGGCGCGATAGGTCCATCCGTCCTATCCGTCCCATCGCTCCCCCTGCAGTTCACACCCTCCTCCCCTGACATTCGTCACTACGTTCCGTGCAGCCCCGGCACCACATTGCCGGTCAACATCAGTACGCAGCCAGAACGCGACGCAGAGGGACCAATCTGGACGGAGCTCCCGGGCCTCATCCCTTCAGCGTTCTGCCTTGCTGCAGTGTTCAACCTCGTCCCTCTGCGAAGGTCAACTCCCGGATCTCAGCTATGAAACATCTGCGTTTGACCGCGCTTTGTGCGCTATTCCTCTGCTCTTTCTCTCCTCTTTTCGCCGAGTACGTGCCGCGCTGGGCATCGACGTACGACCCCTCTTCCAACGTCCCGTCCCAGAGCACGAAAGCCGGGCGGCTCCTTGCTGACGGCTCGTTCATGCTCGTCGCGACCGAAGGCAACGCCTGCACCGTCGTGCGCTTCGATGCGAACGGCACGGTGCTGACCAAGGCCTCGTTCACGCCGCCTGAGCCTCCCCGCGCCTACCAGCTCTCTCCCTTCGGCGAGGTCTACGTGCTCGGCAACGACTCCGTGATGAAGTACGACGGCGTGACCGGCGCCGCCGCCTGGCCCGCCGCTGCCGGCTTCCCCAATCCCGAGCTCTCCGGCAGGTTCAAGCTCATCCTCGATCCCTTCGGCAACGCCATCGTGGCGTGGCACGACGGCAACCTCCTCGCCGGCCGAAAGCTCAGCGGCGTCGATGGCAGCATCCTCTGGACGAGCACCCTCGCTACCGCCTCTCTCGTGACCTCCTGGAGCGTGGCCACCGATTCCTTCGGCAACGCGTTCCTCACCTCCACGGTCGTCGGCGTTGCTCCCCATGTCCTGACCATGAAGCTGCAGGCGAGCGATGGCACCCTGCTCTGGTGGACGAAGTACGACCGCGGCAACGACGACCGGCCGCTGATTCTCTCGGTCGACGCTGCCGATGACGTCTACCTCGCCGGCACCGTTGGCACGCCCTCCACCGACATCGCCATCGTCAAGTACCGCGGAGCGAGCGGTGCGGAGCTATGGCGTACGACCTCCGCCGGGCCGCTGGCTTCATCTGATACGCCGGTGGCCGTGACGTTCGACGCCGAGCAGAATCTCGTCATCGCCGGCACATACGTGAACGGCAGCTACACCGACATGCAGTTCCTGAAGTACACGCCCGCCGGCATGCGCGCAATGCACGCCACGGTATCCGGCCTGCGCGATGACGCGATCGCCGCGATCGCCGTCGACGGCTTCGGCGACATCCTCTACGCCGGCACGAGCGGCGGCGGTCCTTCCGATACCGATCTGGTCGCCGGCCGCATCAACGGCCGCACCGGCGCAGCCATGTGGTCGCAGACGTACGGCCGCACCACCGGGCAGCACGACTCCGCCGCCGCACTGGCCGTTCTTCCCTCTGGCGATGTGCTGCTCGGCGGCACCTCGTACGGCACCACCACGCGCGAAGACATCACGTTCCTCCGTCATGCCGGCGCCAGCGGGGCGCGCCTGGCCACGGCGTTCGTGGATGGCAATGGCGCGCAAACGCACAGCGCTTCGATCATGGCCGCGGGCTCGGCGAACGAGCTGTATGTGGCCGGCGGCAACAGCCGGCAGAAGTTCGATCTCGCCACCGGCGCCGGCCTGGCCTCCAGCATGACGACCACCAACCTTCCCGGCGGCATCGCCGTCGACGGCGCCGGGAACCAGTACGACTTCACCACGCAGTTCGGCACAGCCACCGACTACTCGCTGGCCAAACGCTCCGCCACCGGCACGCTGCTCTGGCAGAGGACGTGGGGCGCCACCTCGAGCAGCAGCGAGCTCGCCATCACCATGACGCTCGACAGCGCGGCGAATCCAATCGTCACCGGCACGTCGGCAGGCTCCTTCGGCGGCTCCGCCATCGTCACGACGAAGTTCAACGCCGCCGGCACGCAGCAATGGATGCACACCTTCACCGGCACGGCCGGTGGCAACAACGACCGCCCGGTCGCCGTGGTGACGAATGCCGCCGGTGACGTCTTCGTCGCCGGAACGGTGAGCAACAGCGGCACCGCGAACGATCTGGTGGTCCTCAAGATCGACGGGGTGAACGGCGGCCCGCTGTGGGCCACCACGATCAACGGCGCTCCTTCCGGCGTATCCGACGATGCCGCCTTCGCCCTCGCTCTCGACCCCGCGGGCAATCCCGTCGTCACCGGCCGGTTCGGCAGCGGCACCACATCCGACTTCGGTGCCGTCAAACTGAACGCCTCCACCGGAGCAATTCTATGGAACACGGCTGTGCCCACTCCCGGCGTCGGAGATGAGCCGCGCGCCATTGCCATCGACACCAACGGCGACGTCGTCCTCCTCGGCACCACGAACCTCGGCGCGTCCAGCGATCTCTTCACCGTCAAGCTCGCCGGCGCCGACGGCATCCCGCTCTGGATGGTGCCGTACGACGGCGGCTTCGGCGCCGACCACGGCGTCGCCCTCCGCATCACCTCCTCCAACGAGATCGTCGTCCTCGGCACCGTCGCACACGCAGCGCCGGCGTGGACCGACCTGGCGCTGATCCGCTACACACCCAAAGGCTCGATCGCGACGGGGCCGCTCTTCTACGACAGCGGCAGCGCCGATAGTGCTGTGGGTCTCCTGCTCCTCCCGGGCAACGACCCGCTGATCCTCGGTCGCAACAACGATCGCGTGCTCCTCGTCCGCTACTCCGAGAAGCTCGGAATCGAGACGCTGCGCCTCGCCCCGGCGTACTCGGGCCTCCCCTACCAGGGCAGCATCGTGGCAAAGAACGGGACGCCGCCGTACCACTTCAGCATCAGCTCCGGCTTCCTGCCTCCCGGCTTGATGCTCCATCCATCGAGCGGTGCGATCACCGGCACCGCGTCGATCGCCGGCGCGCCGTTCACCGTCCGCGCTCGCGTGACCGACGCCGCGTTCAACGTGGTGGAACGTGATTTTCGCATCGACGGCTTCAGCGGCTCGCCAATCCTTCCGTTACTCGCCACGGCCGACCCGGTGTGCGGCAGCGCCACGACGTTGTCCGCGCCCGAGCCGTGGACCAGCCACCGCTGGCTGCCGAACGGCGAGACTACGCCTTCCATCTCCCCGCTCCCGCTCCATCCAACCCTCTTCGGCGTCCAGGTCGAGAGCGGCATCGCCACGGCTCGCGGTGCACGCCACGTCAACGTCGTGCAACCGCTGACGGCGGCGACCATCTCGCTGGCCGGATCGGCCGTGCTGTGCGGCACCCCGACCGGAGGCACGGCCACTCTCGCCACGATGGGCGGCGGCACCACGGCACAACAATGGGGCTACCGCACCGCGCCCGGAGGAGCGATCACGCCGTTGGCCGGCAAAACCGCGCTCTCGTACGTCATCACCGCCTCCGACTTTCCCGGCAGCGGCACGTACTTTCTCGTGGCCACTGTCACCCCGTATTGCGGCGCACCGGTGACGACCGACGAGATCGCCGTCACGATCAGCAGCATCACCACGCCGCGGTGGCTGACCGCGAGCGCCACCGCGAACAACGAGATCACCCTCACATGGTCGTCGAGCGGCGCCGTCGATCACTTCATCATCTATCGTTCATCGGGTCTCTGCCCCGGCAACACCTTCACGAAGATCGGGGAGAGCACCGGCGAGTCGTTCATCGACACGACGGTCACCGGCGGCCAGTTGTACTCCTACAAGGTGACGGCCGTCAGCACCGGCCCGTCGTGCGAGACCTCGTTCTCCAACTGCGCCGGCGCAACGGCGTCAGGCACGTGCGTGCTGCCGCCGTCCTTTACGGGCGCCACGATGGCCACGCCGAACGGGTGCAGCCTCCTGGTCCAGTGGCCGGCCGCCACGAGCCGCTGCCCGCTCGCCCGTTGGGTGGTCTACAACGTCTACCGTTCGACCACGCCGACCTTCACGCCCTCGGCGTCGAATCGCGTCGCCTCCTGCCTCATCGCCAACTCGTACGAAGACCACGCCATCACCCTCGGCACCACCTACTACTACATCGTGCGCGCGGAGGATGCGACCACCGGCGGCAGCGGTCCGTGTCACGGCGGGAACGAGGACACGAACCTCCTGCGCGTGAACACCATCACCAACGGCGCGACGCAAACTGTCACGCTCTTCGCCGACGCCTTCGAAGCGCCGAACCGCCCGGGAAGCACGCCCGACGCGTATTGGGTGGAGCAAACGGAGCTCGGTGCCGAGCAGCTCTCGCTCAGCCACTGCACCTCGGCGTCGGGCGACACCAGCTACAAGTGGGGCAGCACGCTCTCGAGCTGTTCCGGCGGCTACGACGCAAACGTGCGCAACCATCTGCTGCTCGGCGGCGACGGATCCGTCTCGTCGTCGATCAACGGCCTCACCATCCCGCCGCTCGCGTTGAGCGCGACGCTCGCGTTCCAGCACTATTACCGCACGGAACTCCTCGTCGACGGCGTTGCGCTCTACTACTCCACGACGGGACCTAACGGCCCTTTCCTGCTGGTGAACGACGCGCCGGCGACGGGCCGTCCGTACATCAGCTCCGGTGGTTACAACGGCACGATCAGCTCCGACGGACGCCGCCGCGGCTGGAGCGGCACCCAGAACTGGACGCCGGTCCTCGTCACCATCAACGGCATGGCCGGCCAGACCGTCTGGTTCCGCTGGCGCTTCGCCTCCAACGCCCTCGGCACCGCCGAAGGCTACTACCTCGACGACGTGACGCTCACCGCCACGATGCCTGTCACCTGTCCGGCGGCCCCGGGGCAATGAGCCATTCAGCGCGACCAACACCACAACTCACAATCAGGAGATCAAGATGAAACGGTTGCTCTATGTTGCTTCGTTGTTCCTTCTTTTGAATTCCTCCGGCTGCCTCGCCTACGCCGCCTGGGCGGCGGGGAATCGACCGCCGGCCGACAATAGCCACGATCAGGTCCTTGCCAAGGAGAAGAGCCGGTGGGCATACGCCGCGGCAAAAGACACAGCATCGCTCGGCGCAATGATGGGCCCCGGCAACCACTCCTTCACCGCTGTCACCGTCACGGGCGCCACACTCGTCCAGCGTCAATATCTGGCGGGCATCGCGTCGACCGATCTGAAGTCTCACGAGATCTCCGACGTCACTTGGAGCGGCGGACTGAACACCGTCCGGTTGCTGACCTACGTGGCGCGGACCGTGGCCACCGTCGACGGCCGCGACGTCAGCTCCACGATGCGCGTGACCGCGTTGTGGGTGAAGCACGAGGGCGAGTGGTGGAACTGCTTCTACCAGGAGACCCTGCTCGAGCGAGACGGCCGGCGCCTCGTAGAACCGCACACGCGCAACTAATGAGCGCAAGTCGAGCCGGCGGCGGTGCTCACACGGCCGCCGGCTCCCGTTCGGTGCATTTCGTCTTCGCAGGCGAACGGCAAGTTCACGCCATCCCTTCAAATGACGCTCATTGATAGCGCGCGGTGATGGTGAACGTGGAGGCGGAATACCCACGGACACCGATCCACCACTGGCCTGCTGCCGGACTGCTGTGCGAGCACGATTCGTTGGACGTTGATTTGAAGGGGCGGCAAGTGTAGGCCGATGAGGTCGGCTTCGACCCGGAGCGCGTGTAGAGATCCGCGTCGCCGGTGCCACTGATGGTCACATCCAGCCGGCTGCGTCCCGCGGGCACGTCGATACGGAAGTATCGCCACGCGCCCGAAGCCACTGTCTGCCCCGTCAACGTCTGTCCATTGCTCAGGACTGGGTCGGTTGAAGGCGGAGGCGGCGCGACGCACGAGGCAGTGAAGTTCCGCGACGTCGCGTTGGGCCCGATTGAGACTGTCATCGTGACCGGAGCGAACGTGCAGTTCGCCTTCGCCGGACGCAGCGTGTAGGTGCCCGCGGGGAGATTGCTGAAGGTGTATGTGCCCGAGGCGTTTGCTGTCGCCGCGTGGCTCGCGTTTCCGCCCGTAGCGGCGATTGCCGCTCCCGGCGTTCCTGCCGAGCCACTGATCGAGAACGTGGCCGCCGTTACCGTCGCTACGATCGAGTACGTCGCCGGATTGTCGCCATAGATGCCGATCCACCAGGTGCCTGCCGCTGGATTGTTCTGCGTGCAGGATTCATCGCTGTGGGTTTGATACGGCCGGCAGGCGTAGGTATTCGCCGTTGGCTTCGTGCCCTGACGCGTATAGAGATCGGCGTCGCCGCTGCCGGAAACCGCGACGCGCAGCGAGGACGCACCCGCCGGGACGTCGATCCAGTAGTACCTCCATTCGCGGAGACGAACCTGCTGTCCGCTCTGGGACTGACCGCTGGTCAGCCGGACGTCGGGAGGCGGTGGCGGCGTCTGGTTCACGCAACTGACGATTTCCGCCGCTGCACAGAGCGAGTACACCGCGAAGATCGCGCACGATACGACACCGCCGGCCGCGCAGGAGATCCCATGTCCCGTCGCCATCACGAGCGACTTTGTCGTTGCCGGCAGGCTGCACAGCGCCGCCACGATGCCGGAGAACTGAGTCAGATTGCTGATGCCCAACGATTGGAGGAAGCAGCCCTGCACCGCATCCCAGCTCCATGCGTCTACTCCGACGCGAAACAGAGCCGCGGCGACATTGGCCGGCTGCTCCGCGGCGGGTATCAGCGAGGCCTGCACCGTTTCTCCGGCGGCGATGAACCGGAGAGACGCATCGGCGAACTGATACTCGAAGTAAGGCTCGCCGTATTCGTTCTTCCCAAATGCGGTGACGAGGATCGGCGACGGCGCCTCCTCGACGGCACCGCGCCGGTAGAGAAGAAACGCACGACCGGCTGCTTGCGCATCGGCCGCTTCGACCGGCGCGACGAATCCGCTGTAGTCGGCGACGTAGCGCACCTCGCTCTCGACCAACCGAAAGCCGGCCTCACCGATCCTGCCGCGCAGGGCGACCACTTCCTCCGTCGCGTTCAGTGCGGCCACCTGTGCCTGGTCCACCTCCGCCGCCGTCAGAAATGCCGCCGTCGCCATTCCGCCGCCATCCGCGGCGGATGCAGGAAGTGCGACGTACAGAAGAATCCCCAAAACCCCACGCAGACTCCACCTCATGCTGGACCTCCTCAGGACCGATCACGTGGTTCGGCGTTCCTGCACGAGCGCCGCTGGTTCGCCAGCAGCGTGGCCTGCTTCACGGAGCCGCCGATCACCTGTTCGTGAGAGGGACAGGCTCCGCTACTTTTCCAGCGTCCCGGATCTAACTCGTCCGAGAACGGCTACGTCGTCAGAGTTCATACGCGGGCAGCGATGGAGCCGGTTGCGCATCTGCGCCGTGCCGCGCACGGCGCCCAATCCGTCCTATCGGTTCCCCTGCAGCGCCGCCAGCCCGAGAAACACGCCCAGCACGACGGATGGACTGAATCCCAAAAGCGGCACCGGAAAGGCGCCAACAAGGGTCACCGCGACAGCAACGGCCAGGTACACCGAAAGCGCCATCGCCGGCCGCGTCCTGCCACCCGCCGCAACGAACGGCGCGCCAATCGCGACGAGCAGCGACAGCACCGCGACGATCCCAGCGACCACGGAGAGCTGGAACGCGCGCGCAACGATGTCCTCCACGAAAGCCCCCGGCGCGAGCGGATCCGGCCGCAGCCACGCCCCGGCTGCCGCCGCGACGACGGCCACCGCGACGAGCACGCGCGACCACGAGACGCGCTCCAGCAGGAGCACGACCGCTCCCGCGGCAAACGCCGTCGCCTGCCCCGCATCGGGCTGCACCAGATGCACGCCCGCCACGATCAGCAACAGCGCGTACGTCACCACCGGCCGCACGGCCATCCACCGCGCCGCCATCATCAGCAGCACCGGCGCAAAGAGCGCCGACGGCTGGATGCGCACCGGACCGGTCCCCACCCACCGATGCACGCCGTCCAGCCCTTCGGCCAGGAGCGTCGCCGCGATCAACGCCACCGCCACGGCGGCGCCACCGAGCTGCACGCCCTCCGGCAAACGCCCGCTGCGTGTCAGCAGCCCATAGAGCACCAGCCCAAGCACACCCACCGCGGCATGCACCGCCCAGCGGCTCGGCGACGCACCTCCGAGCAGCATGACCGCGACTCCGGTAAAGACCGGCAGCAGGACGCAGAGAACCGCAGGCACACGCACGCGCAAAGCGCGGGGAGTTTACCGTGTGGAGCGTCTGCGGCGACAGAGCGCGGTGCGTAGAAGAACGATAGGACGAATGGGACCTATAGGACGAATAGGACTGATAGGACGGCCGTTTCGTACGTGGACAGCCGGATCGTCCTATAGGGTCCCATCCGTCCCATTCGTCCTATAGGTCCTATTCGTCCTATCGTCACCCCGCAGCCATTCGCCCCCGCCGCCCCTTCCCCACCAGCAACACCGCCAGCCCACCGCACAGCAACCCCAGCGCCGTCGGCAGCCCCTGATGCCCCATCACCTGCATCGCCAGTCCTGTCGCCGGCGATCCGACGATGCCGCCAACGCCCCAGGCCAAGGCGAAGGCGGCGTTGCCGGCGATTACCGTCTGGCCGGTGAAGCGCTCCCCTAGTTGGATCAGTGACGTCGTGTAGATGCCGAACGAGACGCCGCCCCAGACGAACACCAGCGGCCAGATGACCCACGTGGCAAACATCCACGGCAGCAGCACGCAGCCAGCCACCGCGGCCACGACACAGAACAACATCATCCGCCGCGAGCCAAAGCGCTCGGCCAGGCGCCCGAGGAAGATCTGCAGCACGGCGTTGCCTGCGACGAAGCAGGTGATCAGCGACGCGATCCGCTCCTCCACGCTACCCAGCGCGGCGCCGTAGACCGCGAACGCATTTCACGACCAGCCAGTGGGCCGCGACAGAGGCGTTCCCGCGATGCGGCAACGCTGGAGCACTTCGTGGAGGGTTACCGCAAGGCGGGGTTTCCGGAGTAAGGGGGCAGGTGCCGCCCTTTGTGTCATCCCGAATCCTTCCGTATGGGCGGCCGGGCGGGGGAGGAGGGTGAGATGGGATGAGAAGGCCAACCTCCTAGCGCAGTCGCATGATTGCGCTGCAAAGGAACGTGCATTCGGCGTGGGTCAGCCGGGTGCTCAGTTCCCTCGGGCATATGGTGGTGGTTGCGAATGCACGGAAAGTCGCGCTGATCCATCAGAACAAGCGGAAAAACAACCGCATCGATGCCGAGTTCCTGGCCCGGCTGGCCCGGGCTGACAAGACCCTGCTGTTCCCGATCAAGCATCGGGATGAACGCAGCCAGGCGGATCTGGCTGTGCTTCGTTCACGCGATCTGCTGGTGAGCGCCCGTACGAAACTGATCAACCACGTGCGCGGAGCGAGCAAAGCATCCGGCAAACGACTGCCGAAGTGCTCGGCTCCGTGAGTCGTTGCTCGAGCGAGGTGCCGGCCGAGCTGCTGCCAGCACTCAATCCGCTGCGCGAGCAACTCGCCAAGATGACCGAGACCATCAATGGTTACGAGCGTGAAATTTCGGCGATGGTCAAACGCCACCCGGAGGCGATGACGCTCATGCAAATCCCTGGTGTCGGTGAACTGACCGCACTGGCTTACGTGTGGCGGCTAGCGGCTCTCAGGACCCGATGATCCTGTTCAATTCGATCTCGATGCGGATGGAGCGCTCGACACGATTACGTGGACCGCGCGAGGCGAGGGGATGGCGTTTCTCGCGCTCGATCTGAATGGAAACGGCTGGATCGACGACGGCTCCGAGCTGTTCGGGAACTACACGCGTATTTGCGGTGACACCGCGGCGAACGGTTTCGTTGCACTCGCGCAATATGACTGGAACGGCGACCGCCGCATCGACGAGCGCGATCCGATCTGGAGCGCTCTGTCGCTGTGGGCCGACGTCAACCACGACGGAGTGTCACAGAGGGAGGAGACCGGTGCCCTGGCTGCCACGGACATTACAGCACTTTATCTCGACTACGTAACCTCCGGACGCTCCGACCCAGCCGGCAATACCTACCGGTTCCAGGCCCGGCTGCAACGCGGCCCGGCAGCCCATCCCTACTACGACATCTTCTTCCTGCGGATTGCGAACGGCAGTGGATCGCCCGGGCGGCGGTAGCCGAAGTGCAAGGGGTTGATGCTGCAGCCCCGGGCGGCGGAGCACGCACAGTGGCGCGCCTGCGGCACCGTGTGGAGGACAGACACCCTTATCTGTCCCGCGTAAATGGACGCTGGTGCGATGCGCCTTCGCATTTCGTAGTGCCGACCGGCCTTCGATGAACGTCAGCTGGCGTTCGGGGAAGGTCACCCTCGTTCGTTCAACGTCCCATCACCTTCGCCGTCGGGCGGACCACCCCACGTGTCATCCCGAGCCCTCCGTATGGGAGGAGGGGCGGAGGAGGAGGGAGAGGGATCTGTGTGGGGGAAGGGCGCGCGATTCCATGCGTGCGATTCCCCCACACAGATCCCTCACTCCCCTCCTCCACCCACACCCCCATACGGGGAGATTCGGGATGACACGAAGGGAGGGCTCCCGCACGCCTGTTACGACTCGAGCGACCAGACGAAGGTCTGCTTCGTCCGGCCGTTCACGGCTCCGCGATGCCATTCACGGCTTCCGTGATGCCATTCACGGCTTCCGCGCTGCCATTCACGGCTTCCGCGCTGCCATTCACGGCTTGCGCGATGCCATTCACGGCTTACGCGATGCCATTCGCATGGCTCCGTAGTGCCATGCATAGCTCCCTTGATGCCGTTCATGGCTGCGTCAGGCCATTTCCATGGCTTATGCGCTGCCATTCACGGCCTCCGGGCTGCCATCCACGGCTTCGGCGCTGCCATCCACGGCCTCCGCGCTGCCATTCACGGCCTCCGCGATGCCATTCGCGGCCTCCGCGCTGCCATTCATGGCCTCGGCGATCCCGTTTACGGCTTCCGTGATGTGCTTAAGCACATCCGCGATGTGGTTAACGGCTCCCCGCGGTGGTTGAGCACATCCACGCCGCGAAGCCGCAGGCGCGACTAGCCACAGGACACCAAAACCCAGAGGCGCGGCAGCCAAAACCAGACGCGCGTCATCTGCATTCGCGGCTCGCAGACCGCTGTACGAGGGAGTCGCCGTCTACTTGTCCTGCGCTTCGAAGCGATGGATGGCCGCTTCGGCGATTTTCAGCAGCTCGATCTGCGCAGGAGTCAGACTCGTGCCGAGCGCACGACGGTGCGCGTCGCGAAGAGCGGCGAGGGTCCTCCCCGTCGCCTGGCGGTCCGCCGTCAGCGCCGATTGCTCGATCGCGCGCAGCAGCAACGTTACGCGAATGGTCGGACTGAGATCGTCGAGCGACGCCGCCTGACGGAGTGCGTCGGCGGCTCTTGCGGGCTGCTTCTCCTTCTCGAAGAAGAACGCGGCTGCGTTGAGCGCAGCAACGTTCTCGCTCGTTTCGGCGCGACGGGCGTCGAATGTAGAGAGAAACCGTGTGTACGCTGCGGCGGCTTCGCTTTTGTTACCGAGCCGCTCGTGCGCGCGTGCGGAGGCCGCATGCAAGCGGGAGTCGTTCGGATTCCGCGGCAGCGCACGCGTCGCCGCCTCGACAGCGTTGTGCGGCATATTCGCATCGAGGTAGAGCCTCGTCAGGAGGACATTGGCCTCCGCGATCGCGGCGCCGTCGTTCGGCCACGTCCGCTCCACGGCGCCGAGGTGTCCGGCAGCGTTGGCGACGGCAACGTGGCGCGCCTCCCCTCGCGTCGCGGAGAGATGAGCCATCAGAGCTCGCGCGTGGTCGATGTGCTCGCACGCCGACCCCTTCTTCTCAATCGAGACGGCGATTCGCTTCGGCGGGGTCTGCGCCAGCAGAGGCGTAGCGCCTGCCATGACTGCAATCAGCAGAAAGTCGCCGAACTTTTTCATAGGAACACCTCTCTCCCGCTCGGGAGGCGGAAGCGGTCATCGAGGATCTGCACGCCGATTTTCGTCAGCCGCCGTTCGAGGTAGTCGTTGGCGGCCTCCTCGAGCTTCTGGTTCGTTGCCTCAGCCGCGGCGTCGATCCGCTTGCGGAGCTTCGCCCGTACGGCTTGCTGCCGCGCTCGATCCTCGACTTGCGCTCGCATCAGCGCCACCTGATCCTTCGCGAGGAAGCGCTCGACGCGTTCCAGGGAGCCGAACATCTCCACCTCGCGACGGAACGCCGCAA
This sequence comes from Thermoanaerobaculia bacterium, assembly GCA_036380735.1. GTDB lineage: Bacteria > Acidobacteriota > Thermoanaerobaculia > Gp7-AA8 > Gp7-AA8 > DASVEE01. Next base: position 76,735 of record DASVEE010000003.1, read on the forward strand.
GAGTGTGCCCCTGCGGCTGGATCGCCTCCTCATAGACCTTCTCGAGCGGCTCGCCGCGATAGACACGAGCAACCGCACGCGGCATGTGCAGCCCGGCATCGACCAACGCGCGCAACTGCGTCTCATCCTTGAGAAGCCGCGAGCGGAACGGCTCGATCTCCGCATCAGACGGGTCGCACTCCTCGAGAGCGCAAACACGCTCGAGCAACTCCCGAGCAGCGATGGTGCGAAACTTCGCCTGCTCTCCCGCGACACACGCCTCCTCGACCGAGCGGCCCTGCAGCCACCTTGGATTCTCCGCCGCCAGTTCGCGAGAGCAATGCACCTCGGCAGCAGTGATCCGCCGCTCGCCGATCCGCGCGACCACCTGGTCCTCGGCGGAAGTCATTCCTGGAAGCATCATTGAAATCCAGACGGCGGCGATGAGTCTCTTACGGTTGCGGAGCAACGGCAATCTCCTTCCCTGCCAGCAGAGCCACCGCACTCGACTGAAACGGGACGTCGAGATCCACGATGGTGGCAAACGAAGTTGGCTAGAATATTGTCATGAAATCCATCTCGACGATCATCGCGCCGATCGCAATCGGCGTGCTCTGTTTGACGGCCGATGCGTCAGCGGATGGTCCGGATACCGGACAGACGAGCCGCATCCCGACGGTGATGGCGTCGCCACGGTCCGCCGGCCCGCCGTTGTGGGTGAGCGCGAGCGAGGCGTTCGATGAAAAAGGCGCGTCGACGTTCTCGACACTCCCTCTACCGCAGCGGGGAGATCGTCTCGTTTTTTTCGCCTATTTCGATCCGCGTGACACCGATGGCCTGGTGTTCCCCATCGATCTTCGGAACCAGTTGGTCATCGAACGCGCCGGCGCGCTGCACCTGCTCACCCAGCCGAAGAAGGCGCTGACTACCTTACGCGAATTCACGGACAGCGTTCGTGCGCATCCACGTCTTCACGATGCGGTTGGGACCGAGGCATAGGGATGCGACTGCTACTCATCGCTGTCAGCCTTTCGTTGATGCTGACGATCCACGCACACGAGAGCGCGGGGGCAATCGACGATCGCAAATCGCAACCGGCGTGGAAGCTCAGCGATGAGGAACGTCTCGCGCGGCGTTTCGATCCGCAGTCGATGAAGGAGCGGCGAGCGAAGGAAGCGACGGAGCCGTTCGGCTTCAAACGCGAGACGGATGCAGCGAAGGACGACACGACGAACGTGATCGTCGGTGCGCGCAACCCCGAGTTGCTCATGCCGTGGGAGCTGTTCAACCATCTGATGAACACCACGAATCTGCCGGAGGAGGATCATCGCGACGGCTGGCGGCGCATCTATGAGGAACGCGCCACCGCGCTCGAGATTCCTGCCGATTTCTGGCAGCGGCTCGATCGCGTCACGGAATCGTATCGTGCGCTGATCGCCTCCCGATGGGAGGCGGAGGCGCTGCTCAACAACGACGATCGTGGCGACGACAGCGCGGCCATCGCGCGGCTGCAGGACATCGAGAAGGCTTCGTGTAGCGAACGTGCACGTGCACTCGAACGCGCGCGGCTGGAGCTCGGCCGCGAATGGTTCGACCGCTTCCTCTACACCGCTCCGGCCAGGTCGCTGACGGTCGTGTCGAACGACGAGACGCCCGCGGAGCACCGGCGGATCAGCGGAGGCTGCCGGTGAAAGCGTGGGTCGTCGCGGCGATAGCGACGCTCGTCTCCCATGCCGCGGCGGCTTCCTGGATCAACTTCGACGTCTCGCTGTCGGCGACGAACGCGAAGCTCGAATCCTTCAGCTACGCCCAGAATTCGAGCTCGCTCGGGATCCTCGGAGGTTTCCACGAAGTCAACAATGAGCACTCGTGGTACTGGCGGCAAGGCATCAACAAATACGGCTCGACCTATTCAGGCGTCATCCGCTTCGACCCCGCCACCGGCTGCTACCTCGGGAAGCTGGTCGTCACGTTCTCGCCATTGGTCGGCTCCTCCGAGAGCCACTCCGCGCAAAGCAATAGCGGCTGGCGCGTTTGCGTCAACGATCCTCCCCCGCCACCAGCGACGTGCAAGGAGCCGGCTCCCGATGGCACCTGTCCTCCGACAGGCTCGGCATGCCTGCCGGAGACGCCACCCGAGGAGTGCCAGTTGTCGCCGATCGTCATCAATGTCGATCGTGGCGGCTACCGGCTCTCAGGACCCGATGATCCGGTGCAATTCGACCTCGATGCCGATGGAGCGCTCGACACGATTACGTGGACCGCGCGAGGCGAGGGGATGGCGTTTCTCGCGCTCGATCTGAATGGAAACAACTGGATCGACGATGGGTCCGAGCTGTTCGGCAACTACACGCGTATTAGCGGTGACACCGCGGCGAACGGCTTCGTTGCACTCGCGCAATACGATCGGAACGGCGACCGCCGGATCGACGAGCGCGATCCGATCTGGAGCGCTCTGGTGTTGTGGGCTGACGTCAACCACGACGGTGTGTCACAGAGGGAGGAGATGGGTGCCGTGGCTGCCACGGAGATCACAGCACTCGATCTCGACTACGTAACCTCCGGACGCTCCGACCCAGCCGGCAATACCTACCGGTTCCAGGCCCGGCTGCAACGCGGCCCGGCAGCCCACCCCTATTACGACATCTTCTTCCTGCGGATTGGGAACGGCAGTGGATCGCCCGGGCGGCCGGAACCGAAGTGCTAGGGGTTGATGCTTCAGCCCAGCCGGCGGAGCACGCACAGTGCCGCGCCGGCGGCACCGAGTGGAGGACAGGCACTCTTGTCTGTCCCGCGTGAATGGACGCTGGTGCGATGCGCCTTCGCATACCGTACTGCCGACCGGCCTTCGATGAACGTCAGCTGGCGTTCGGGGAAGGTCACCCATCGTTCGTTCAACGTCCCATGACCTTCGCGATCGAGCGACCACCCCACGTGTCATCCCGAGCCCTCCGTATGGGCGGAGGGGCGGAGGAGGAGGGAGAGGGATCTGTGTGGGGGAAGGGCGCGCGATTCCATGCGTGCGATTCCCCCACACAGATCCCTCACTCCCCTCCTCCACCCACACCCCCATATGGGGAGATTCGGGATGACACGAAGGGAGCGCGCCCGCACGCCTGTTACGACTCGAGCGACCAGACGAAGGTGTGCTGCGTCCGGCTGTTCATGGCTCCGCGCAGCCATTCACGGCTTACGTGATGCCATTCACGGCCTCCGGGCTGCCATCCACGGCTTCGGCGCTGCCATTCACGGCCTCCGCGATGCCATTCGCGGCCTCCGCGCTGCCATTCACGGCTTCCGCACTGCCAACACACGTCCGCGTTTGTCTCTCAGCAGCGCCACTCTTCACCGCATTACGTGTCTTAGTCCCGTGCAGTGACTCACTGCACGTCAGTCAGCGTGGAAACGCGGCAGGAGGTGACATCGAATGGCAAGACGGTACAAGGGCAACATGAACGGAGAGCGCTACCTCGGGAACACGTCGAATTGCGTGGTTCACGATCTGGACAACGAACAGACCGGGAAGAACGAGTGTCAGATCGACGAGATCATCGAAGCGAAGAACGACAAACCCTTCGGGACGCTGAAGGCGGCGCATGACGACGGTTACAGTGACTGCGACTACTGCCTGAAGAAGAAGTAGACCGGGGCGCCAGGTGGAGTCGAAGACCCACTTGGCGAAGGCGCGGGAGCCGCCGGGGACGGCGGATTCGACGTCGTTGCGTGTGAGGACTTCGTCTGGCACCGCGTCTTCATTCGTGATCAACCCCAAAAGGTCTGACGCCTCTCACTTCCGCCACCCAGTTCCATTCGCCTATGGGCCCATCGTTCCCGTCTGATCAAGCCAGCTGTCATTTTGCGTAGTCGCACTGCTGTGAAGCCATACTTCGTAATAGCGACGCGCCACAGCCTGGGCCGGCGCTCGGGTAACGCTATTGATTGTCAAGCCTGCCCGCGCAAGCGAGTCACGCATTTTCTGGGCTTCATGACTGTCTTCGGCATGAAAGAAGCGAACGCTGGTTGCTGCATTGTTCTTCAGTTCAGTAGGGCTAAACGCCGCGATTGCGCGATAGCCTTGGACTGTAAACAAAAGTGCCGCGCCTTCAGCCTCCTCAGCAAGATTCTCATCTTTGTATCGAATTACGGCCATCGGGAGGTTACGGCCGGCCCGTTCCGCCGCCACCCCCAGCTTTTCGCTTACCTCATCGACTGCAAGGACCATGGCGGGATCCGTCGCCTCTCCTCCCGCTGTCGCAAGTTGCCGCCTCGCCTCCTCCACTTTCTGCTGCAGAACCCGCACTTCTCGTTCGGCCGCCACCTTTTGAACCTCAGCGGCTCTCAAGGTTCGAATCGCTTGCGCGGCTTGCGACTCCGACGCGGCGCGCGCCATCACCGCTCGCGACATTGCCCCCTCGGCGGCACTTTTCGACGCAACCGCGGCCTGTTCATCAGCCTGGATCTTGCGAACGGCATCTCGCGCATCGATCAGCCTCCGCTCAGCGGTTGAACGAGCGGCCACTGCCTCGGCAAGCGCGCGCACAGCGGAGTCGCGCGCAGCGACGGCGGCGATTCGTTGTTGTTCCGCCTTGTCTTTCTCGTACTGAGCGAGGCGCGTCTCGAGCTGAGTTATGCGATATGTCGTAATCGCCGCATAGATCGCGGCGAGCGTCGCGAGAATCGCACCGAACACCTTCAGAAACTCGGACAGACCCGACCAACGTCGAATGTGAACTGCTTCGGCGCGCAGCTTCGCCACTTCAGCCTGGAGCTTTTCTGCTGCCAGCTCATTGAGACGATCCTCCGCCATCCATCAATTGTACATATGTATGGTCGACGCCGGGCGTCGACAGATGCTGTCGGACAGCCTCCGCGACGATGTCCGCTGCTACTCGTGATCCTCCGGGCGCCAGCTGGAGTCGAAGACCCACTTTGCGAAGCCCCGGGAGAAGCCGGGGACGGCGGTTTCGAGGCTGGGGCGCGCTTTCACGGAGAGGGGGGAGACGAGGTACCACTCGGCGTGGGTCCATCGACGAGCGCAAAGCGCAACCGGCGTGGATGCTCAGCGACGAGGAGTTCTCGGGCGGCCTTTCGTCGAGCATCGCGCTCCATCGACCCGTGATTGGTGATCCACCCACCGTGATCGGTGCTCGAATCACCGCGACCGGACTTCAAACCACCGGTATCGGACCACAAACCGCCGTGATCCGACTCTGAAACGCCGTGTTCGGACTTGAAACCGCGATGGTCGGCGCGTCCACCACCGCCATCGGCGCTCCAGCCACAATGATCGGCGGTCCAATCACCAGTCGCTGGCGGCCAGACCAGCGTGATCGGTGCGCGAGCCACCGCGTTCGGACTCAAATCCGGCGTGCTCGGACGCGAATCCGCCGCGCTCGGACGCGAATCCGCCGTGCTCGGACACAAATCCGCCGTGCTCGGACTCGAATCCGCCGTGCTCGGACTCAAATCCGCCGCGTTCGGACTCGAATCCGCCGCGCTCGGACACAAATCCGCCGTGCTCGGACTCGAATCCGCCGTGCTCGGACCTGGATCCGCCGCGCTCGGACTCAAATCCGCCGTGCCCGGACCTGGATCCGCCGCGATCGGACTCAAATCCGCCGTGCCCGGACCTGGATCCGCCGCGATCGGTTCGAAGATCGCCGAGACCCGACTTCAAGCGGCCGCCATTGGCCCTGAAACCGCGCGCACGGGACCTCGAGCCGCCAAGCGCTGTCGCCGCACGTCTTCGCGAGCGATCCGCACTGGAGGACACGATTAGCGATGACGTCGTTCGCGTGACCTCCACCGGCACTGGCGAATCGCCGCGCAAAGCATCAGGTCGCGCCGTACAAGAGACTGAGAGCCTCCACAGAACTGCGAAGCTCTGGTCCCATACCTCAGCGCTTGATGGCCTCTAACGAGCGCGAATCGCCTGTGGTCCCGTCGTCGCTGCACGTGTACAAAAGCGGCAGCTCGTCCGCTGCCGCAGTCCAAACTCACGCGGCAGGCCAAGTGATTGCGAACGGTGTCGCTGGGCCTCCCGTCGACACAGCGACGC
>DASVEE010000004.1:0-156407 GCA_036380735.1 Thermoanaerobaculia bacterium
GTACGCAAGCTCATTGACTCGCGCGCTGCCACCCAGAAACGCCATCAAATATGCCCACTGGGGCTCTATCCACCCCAGCACATCCGCCCGTTCCTTCATACACTTAGCTTACGCCCGAAGATAAGTTAGTGCATATGGGGCAAAGCCCGGGGCTAGTGGGTTCGTGCTGCAGGTGATGGCGTCAGCAGCGGTGTGCAGTGAAATGCGCACGGCGGGAGGATGCTATCCGTCCTATTCGTCCTATCGTTCCCCGCGCCGCGCCGCCCTTGCAAACTGGTCGTCGAACCGGCGGGGGAACGGCAGCACGTGGTGTTTCGTGCGCCATCGTTCGGTTTCCAGCATCACGTTGAAGCCGGCGGCGCTGATGATGCGGGTGGCCTCGGCGAATAGCGGGGTGGCGGGGAAGGCTTCCACGCGGTGGAAGTTGGGGGGTAGCGCGGGCTCAGTAGCGGTGGCGACCAGAACCGGCGTGCGGTCGCGCTCCACGGTCTGCAGATCGCGCGTGTAGGCGATCAGTTCTTCGACCTCGTTCGCGGGGCCGGAGTGGACGATCAGCCAGTAGGCGTCTTCGCGCGACGCGGGCTCCGGCGCGTCGGCGGTCAGGTCGAGGTGCACCACGTGCTGGCTTTCGACCGTGTGCGTGATGGGCTCCACCACGTACATCGTGTCGAAGCGCGGCAGGTCGTACGGGACGGCGCGGCGGTACTCCTCCCAGCGGAGCAGCCGCGCCACGTAGTCGACCGGCACCGTGACATCCGCCAGCTCCCCCTGCAGGCCGCAGGGAAAGGTGTCGACGATCAGGCGGGAGCACGGTTGCGACGCGAGCCACGCGCGGTGTGCATTGCGGTCGCCTTCCAGCGACCGCGGAATGCGCAGCACGGGGAACGGGCCGGCGACGCGCGCGGCGTCGTCGGAGGAGGTGGCGATCGTGCCCTCGAGGCCGAGGGCGGTGAGCACGCGACGGGCGCGCGTGACGTGCCCGAGGCCGCCGCCGATCGCGTAATAGAGGATCATTTCCGCCGCGAGAGCAGCTCCGCCGCGATCACGTAGCGGTCGTTCTCCGGGATGCGGTCCATGAGGAGGACGCCCCAGCCGGCGGAGTAGTGCGGTCCCTTGATCTTGAAGACGTCGGCATCGGCGGCGTTCTTCACTTTGGCGCGCGACTCGGCGCGATAGAAACGGACGTTGCCGAGCTCCTTCTGATCCGGACTCTCGACCTTGACGCGGTCCTCGTAACGCAGCTTCAGCTCGTACGCGTTCTGGCTGGCTTCGTTGTCGGAGATCTTGATCTTCTCGCCGTCGTCGGAGAAGCGCACTTTCCAGCGCAGCGAGCCGTCGTCGTTGCGCACCTTGAAGCCTTTGTCGTCCGGCTTGACCTCGATCGCCACGGGGTCGTCGCCCGCCCTGTATTTGCGCTTGCCGCTGTCGCGCGGCTCGCCGCGCAGGACCTTGGTGCCGTTGGCGAAGGCGATCTCGATGGTGCCCTGCCCGAGGTCGCGGAAGACCGCGACCTTGCTGCCGTCGTCGCGGGTGACCTCGATCTCGTTGGCCGTGGTCGCGGCAGCGGCGGTGCCGGTGGTGGCGGTCGTGCCGGTGGCGGCGGGCTGAGCCGCGGTCTTTCCGGCTTCAGTCTTTTTGGCGTCCTCGACGAATGGCGATTCGGCGCGGCAGCCGGCCAGAATCACGGCCACTGCGGCGAGGGCGATGAACTTGTGACGCATGGGATCTCCTCTCTGGTGATGGCGTCGAGCACTGCGAGGTAGTGACGGGCCTCGTCGCGTGCATTGCACTGCTCGTGCGCAGTCGCTTCGGCTCGCCTGCCGAGGGCCTCGCGGAGGGTGGCGGGAGCCTGGGCGGCACGGTGGATCGCCCGGCGGCACTCGTGCTCGTCGCCGGGGGGAAAGAGGAAGGCGTTCTCGCCGTCGATGAGGACGTCGCGCATGCCGCCGACGTTCGACGCCAGGAGCGGGCGCCCGAGGGCCATGGCCTCGATGAGGACGTTGGGGAAGCCGTCGTAGTGCGACGGGAGCACGACGTAGTCGGCCGCGAGGTGATAGGGCAGCAGCTCGTACCGGTCGACGCTCGGGAGCTGCGTGCGCGAAAGCTCGGGATGCTCGTCGAGGAAGGCCTGCAGCTCGGCGTCCGCCTCCCCGATCATCAGCACATGAAACCGCTCGGCATCGCCGCCACGGCGCAGCACGTCGAGGAAGAAGGGCACGCCTTTCTTGGCCTTGAGATGACCGAAAAAGCCGAGGACGAGGCGGTCGGTGGGGACGTGCTCGGCGCGGAAGGCGGCGGCGCGCTCGCGGTCGGATTGGGTGGGGCGCCAGAGGTCGAAATCGATACCGTTGGCGATGACGCGCACGTTGGCGTCGTAGAGGCCGCGGACCTTGTCGGCCTGCTCGGTCGTGACGGTGCCGACGAGCGCGGAGCGACGGATGGCGTCGTCGAGCAGCGGCCGGCGGCGGGGATCGAAGAGGCCGGCGTCGAGCTCATTGCCGCGGAGCAGCGTCACGAGCGGCCGCCGCAGCCACGCGGCAAACGCGGGAGCGGCCATCACCGGCAGCGTCCCGCCGAAGGCGACGACATGCGTGGTGCGCCCGAGGTCGAGCAGCTGGCGCATGTGGTTCCAGAGGCCGTTGATCGTGTGAGCCGCATCGCTGGAGAGCGGCCAGCGCAGATGGTTGCCGCGGTAGGACGGCCGCACGGCTTTGCGGTCGAAGTGGACCACGTCGACGGAAACACCTTCCCTGCGCAGACCGCGCACGATGCGGTCGCACGACTCGGCCATCCCGCCGCGATCGGGAGGATGGTTTTCGGTGATGAGGAGGACGTGGTGCATGTGGTGGAACGTTGTCCGTTGTCCGTTTTCCGTTGTCCGTGTCCGTTGTCCGTGTCCGTTGTCCGTGTTCCGATGGTCAGCCACCGTGCAGCGCCAGCACGGAAAACGGACAACGGAAAACGGACAACGTCTTCCTAGCTATCCCCAAAGTCCGCGCCGCCGCCCGCATCGTCCTCGGTCTCATCGAAAGATGAATCGTTGACGCTGCTGTCGAAGGACCTGGTGTCGTAGTTGTCGTAATAGCGATCGTTCTGGGAACCCGCGTAGATCGGGGCGTAGCCGCTGCCGTAATAGCGGTGCCGATAGCCGTACGCCCACTCCGCATCGACATCCTCGGGGATCGCCTGTTCGGTATCGGTCTCCCCTTCGGTGCCTTCCTCCTGCTGCGCGCGGGCGCCGCAGTCGAGGCAGTTGGCGAAGCCGCTGCTGGGAGAGAGGTGCTCGGGGCACATCGGCCGGGCGCACGTCGCGCAGACGGTCGAACCGGGGTTGCCGCAGTCATTGAGGGTGAGGAAGCCGCGTCGCGCCATGCAATTCATTGCGTTCTCCTATTTGACGGGCCGCGCGCCGCGGTAGACGCCGGCCACCAGGTCGATGAAGGCGGCGGGGTGCACGGGGTCGAGCGTGTCGCTCTTGAGGCGCCGCGTCACGCGCACGACGTTCTTCTTCTCGCCGGGGATGACTTCGGCGTCGGCGACTTCGCCGAGCTCGTATTGCTTCGCCTTGAGCGCCACTTCGACGTCGATGGAGGTCTTCTTGGCGTAGCGGGTCTTCGTCTTGTGCTTGCCGCGCGCGTTCTTCTTGGTCTTGGCCCGCTCGCGGATGGAGTCGGAGATGCTCCAGCGGAGGCGCGTGCCGTCCGTCAGCATCGCCTCGCCGGTCATCCACGGATCGACGTAGAAGGTGTCGATGATCTTGTAGTACGCGCCGCTGGCGTATGCGTCGGTCTTGCTCTTCTGCTTCGCAGGATCGGTCGGCGGGCGCAGATCGAGGTCGAGCTGCACCGGCTGCGTGCGATCGAAGTCCTCGCGGAAGAGCTGCAGCACCGGCAGGACGAGGCCGCGCAGGTTGTTCGAGACGTCGATCTTGTTCAGCCACGACCAGCGCCTGACCAGCATGATGCCGGTGATGACGGCGGCGGCGACCAGGATCATGCCCAGCCAGCTCGGGAAGGCGCCGTTGCCCCACATGATGGCGAACGGGATGACGAGCAGGAAGGCGACGGCGCTGCCGCAGCCGAACTTCGACCGCGTCTTGTCGCCCAGCTTGTCGCACGCCGCGATCGGCTTGAGGAAGGCGATCAGGTCGTCGACCGGCTGGCTCAGCTTCGCGTGTTTGTCCGCGAGCAGCCGGCGTTGCTCTTCATTGAGCGATTTGTAGACTTCCGAGACGCTCATTGCGCTCCGCTCCTTTCGTCGCGAGCCGCCGGACTTCGCGCCGCAGCGCGTCGACCGACCGGTCCCACGTGTAACACTCGGCGATGGTCTCCCGGGCGCGGGCACCAAGCCCGCGCGCGAGTGAAGGGGTTTCGAGGAGGATGCGGAGCGCGCGTGCGAGCTCCGCGGGGCGGTCGGGGTGCACGAGCCAGCCGTTCTCGCGGTCGCGAATCAGCTCGCGCACCGGCGGCACGTCGGAGGCGACGACGGCCACACCGGAGGCCATCGACTCCAGCACCTTCAGCGGCGCGCAGCCCTGCAGCGTGTTGCGCGGCGAATCGGTCAGCGGGGCGACGGAGACGAGCGCGTGCTGCCGCCAGGCGGCGAGCTCCGGCTCGTCGAGCGCGAAGTTCCAGACGATGTCGAGACCGAGCTTCGCCGCGAGCTTCTGGTGGCGCTTCCACCCTTTCGATTCGTGCGAGCCGCAGACGGCGAGGCGGAGCTCGCGATGGTCGGCCAGCCGGGCGAAGGCGCGGAGGAGGGTGTCGATCCCCTGCCACGTCTGCGGGGAGCCGAAGTAGAGGATGTACTGGTCCGGCGCGCCGGCAGGCCGCGGCCGCGGGGCATCGAGGTCGGCTCCGTTCGGGATGACCTCGATCTTCGCCGGCGAGACGCCGAGGGAGGCGAGCAGCGCGGCGGTGGTATGGGACGGCGTGACCAGGAGGTCCGCGGCGTCGCAGCAGGCGAGCTCCGTCTGCCGGATCTTCTCCAGAGTGCGCGGGGCGACGGCGGGGAAGAGATGCGGCAGCTCGATCGACGGGAGCGCGTTGACCTCGTAGATCGTGGCGTAGCGCCGCCACGGCCGGAGCGCGATCGGCGCGCCGCTCCACGGATCGCGGAAGTGCGCGACTTCCAGCGTGTCCTCCAGGCCGTCGAGGGCACGGCTGAGCGCCTGTCCGTACGCGAGGGCGCGCTCGAGGAAGTTCGGCACCTCCCGGGCGAAGCGGACGATCTCGGTGGTGCCGTCGAGCTGATGCGCCGGCAGCTCCGGGCTCCCCAGGACGAAGAGAGCGCCACCGCCCAGCTCGGCGAACAAAGCGCGCGCGAAGCGGTCGATGTGAATCGCCGCTCCCTTCCGGGAGGGAAAGCGGTCGAAGGCGGCGTAGAGCGCGCGATGCTTCCGCAAAAACATGGATGTACCGGCCTGATTCGAGGGGACTTGGCGAATCGTAACAGACCGGACTGCCTGTCGGTGGCGTTCTTGCACTAATAACTGACAGATCCTACGGAGGAAACCCGAATGTCCCGATTACTGATGATTCCGCTTGCGTTGCTTTTGGCGCTTCCGCGCCCGGCGCAGGCTCTCGAAACCGATGAGCTCCTCGCACTCGTGACGCTGCCGCTGGCCGTGGCCGCCGTGGCGGACGAAGAGGGGGTACCGGCGCTCGAGCTGGCGAATCTGGTGGCAACGCTGAACAACGCCGGTGTCGAGCCGGCCAGAATGATCGAAGTGGTGCGCTACGTCCCCGTGGCGCTGGTGGCCGAGGCGCCGGAAGCGCCGTTCGTCGGCTTCGTGGAAGCGAGCGTGGCCCAGGGGCTGCGCAGTGATGCACTGGTCAATGTCATAGAAGACCGCCTGCGCAGCTATGACCTGCCGGACGTGCAGCTCAACGTGCAGCAGGCCCGGCTGATCACCGACATCCGCGAAGACGAGCACTTCGTCGTCCGCCGCCGCGGCGTGCGCCGCACGGCGCCCGTGGTGGAGCATCCGCACGGCGGCCCTCCGGGGCAGTTGAAGAAGGAGCGCGGCGAGCAGACCGGCGCCGCGATCGTCCACGGGATCACCCGTCAGGACGTGGATGAGGTGCGCAAAGCCGAGCGCAAGGCGGAGCGCAAGCTCGACCGCAAAGCCGATCGCGGCGGGAAGAAGCTGAAAGCCAAAGTCGACCGCGCCGACAACAGCGGCAAGGGCAATGGCCGCGACAACGGTAACGGCAAGGGCAACGGCGGCGGCAAGAAGGAGAAGGGGCGATGAAGAAACTGCTCCTGACCGCGCTGCTCCTGACCACCGCCGCTTGTAACCGCACAGCGGCCCCCTCCGTCGCGCAACAGGGCCAGCCCGCCGCCGTCGCTCAGGCGGAGGCGCTGGCGCCCGAGCAGCTCGGCGAGCTGGGTGGCCAGATCCGTAAAGACCCGGCGCGCGCGCAGCAACTGCTGGCACAGCACGGCCTGACCGAGGAATCGTTCGAGCAGGCCGTGCGCAAAGTCGCGGAAGACCCGGCGGCGTCCAAAAAGTACGCCGACGCATTCAAGAAGGCCGGCGTCTAGCCGGCGCACTGACAACGACAGGACCGACAGAACGAATGGGACCTGTGGGACGACCGGGATGGTGGATTGCACCGTCCCGGCAGTCCTCAGGTCCCATTCCTCTTAGCGGCCTTTTGCCCAGCGGGTTTGACGGGCGCATCGTTCTTTGAACGCCGGGCAACACTGTTTGAGTGTCACGCAACACTCTTTGAACGTCGCCGATCGTTCGCTGGACGTCGCGCTTCGTTCGTTGAACGACGCCCATCGTTCGTTGAACGTTGCCGGTCGTTCGTGGAACGCCGCCCATCGTTCGTTGAACGACGCCCATCGTTCATTGAGTGTCGCCCGTCGTTCATTGAGTGTTGCCCATCGTTCGTTGAGTGTTGCCCATCGTTCGTTGAGTGTCGCGGATCGTTCATTGAACGTCACTCATCGTTCGTTGAACGTCGCCCATCGTTCGTTGAACGTCACCCATCGTTCGTTGAACGTCGCGCATCGTTCGTTGAACGTCGCCCATCGTTCGTTGAACGTCCCGGATCGTTCCGTGAACGCCGCGGAACACTCAGCGAGTGCCGGGGAGCACTCGCCGAGTGCCGCGAGTCATTTGCGGATGGCGATGGGGACGGCGTCGGCGAGATACACGACCTGACTGGTCTTGCGGCGGAAGATGCGGCGATACCACGGCTCGGGTTTGGGCTTCCCGCCGTGCTCCATGACCATTTTTGACAACTCCTTCACATCCGCCTCGGCCATCCGGACGCAGCCGTGTGACTTGGCGTCGCCGAGCGATTCGTGATCGTCGGTGCCGTGAATGTAGTAATCGGGCTCGCGAAAGAACATCTTCACGACCTTCATCGGGTTCTCGGGGTGTCCGGGTGCCTTGTACGTCTTGCCGCGAGCCCATTTTTCATTGGGCGGACGCCAGGCGGGGTTGAAGATGACTTTTTTGATGACGAAAGCGCCCACCGGCGTCGGCTTTTCGGGCTTGCCGATGGAGACGGGGTAGCTGCGCACGATTTCGCCGTCGACGTAGGCGTGCAGCTCGCGCTCCGACAGGTCGACTTCGAGGGAGAAAGAGTTACCGAATGCAACCGACGCCCAGAGGAGGGAGCCGGCAACCAGGGATAGGGTCCGTGTCATGACCTTCCCTACTGCAACCGGGATTCCATTGTTATTTGGTCAGTTATTGCCGTCGCGGCCGTGGGGCACCGGCGTCTCGACGTCGGTCCCGGGACCGGCCGCCGCCTGCGGCCCCGGCAGCGGATCCGTCATCGCCAGATGCAGTGCGCCGCCGTTCGTCAGCGTCAGCCGGTCCTCGCCGGCAGCGGTATGGCGCCGCACGAGCAGCTCCGCCTCGAGCTGCTGGATCGCCCGGACGACGTCCGCATGGGCAAAGTCGCCCGCATGCGCGAAGACGGTGTCCATCGACAGCGTGTTCCGCGGATGGTGGCGGAACGCATCCATGACGAGCTCGGGCAGGATCTCTTCGGTCATGGGAAGGGGGAGATTCAATCGGCGTACCCGGTGGGGGAAGGAGGGAGGCAGAAGGCAGAAGCGGAACGCAGAACGCAGAACGCAGAACGCAGAACGCAGAATGTAGAAGGAGAAGCAGCCGCGGGCAATGCTGTAAGGTTGAATGTTGAACCAGCGAACGCCGCTGCCGGCATTGAACATTCATCATCCAACATTGCGCCGGTCCCAATTCTACGTTCTACGTTCTGCCTTCTGCGTTCTGCGTTCTGCCTTCTCCCTTCCGCCTTCCGCCTTAATCCTTCATCCCCCCCTCCCCTCACTTGACGCCCATCCCCATTCCGGGCATCATGCTCTCGTTGAGACTGAGTCTCATCAGCAACCAACCCGGGAGAAAACCAGTGATCGTTTGCCTTTGCCGCGGAGTCTCGGACCGCGAGATCAACCGCCGAATCGATGAAGGTGCCACCACGCTCCGCGACCTGCAGCGTTGCGGGATCGGCGACCAGTGCGGCTCGTGCAATTCGACGCTACGCAACATGCTGATGCGGGCCGCCGAAGCGCGCGCCGCCGCTCCTGCCTGTGTCTGCGGCGAAGCCGCACCTGCCGTCGCCGCACACGCGTGATAGGCTTCCGCCCGGAGGCCAACGTGAAGGGCGACAAGAGAATCATCGAGGTTTTGAATGACGTGCTGACGGCGGAGCTCACCGCCATCAATCAGTATTTCGTCCACGGCGAGATGTGTGAGAACTGGGGCTACGACCGCCTCCACCACATCATCCGCAAGCACTCGATCGGCGAGATGAAGCACGCCGAGGAAGTCATCGAGCGCATCCTCTTCCTCGACGGCATCCCCAACGTCCAGCGCCTCGGCAAGATCAACATCGGCGAGAGCGTCCACGAACAGCTCCGCATCGACCTCGCCCTCGAGATGGAAGCGCTGCCGCGCCTGCAGCAGGGCATCGAGCTTTGCCGCGAGCTGGGCGACAACAACAGCCGCCACCTCCTCGAGGAGATCCTCGAAGAGGAGGAGTCGCACATCGACTGGCTCGAAGCGCAGCTCTCCCTCGTCGAGCAGGTCGGCATCCAGAATTACCTCGCCGCGCAGATCAACAAAGAGGAGTAGCGAATGAGCGGAGCGGCGGTGACCTCCGCGGCCACGCTCATCCTCACGAACGGCAGGATCTGGACGGGCGATCCGTCGCGGCGCTTCGTCGAAGCGGTCGCCATCCAGGGGAACCGCATCGTCCTCACCGGGGCCACCGAAGAGGTGCTCCGCTTCGCGCCCGGCGCCGAGCAGCTCGACCTCCAGGGACGCCTCGCCGTCCCCGGCTTCATCGACAACCACGTCCACTTCGTCGACGGCGGCTTTCAGCTTTCGCGCGTGCAGTTGCGCGACGCCGCGTCGGCGGAGGTTTTTGCGCAGCGCATTGCGGCGCACGCGCAGCAGCTCGGCAAAGGCGCGTGGATCACCGGCGGCGAGTGGGACGAACAGGCGTGGCAGCCGGCGCGATTGCCCTCGAAGGAGCTGATCGACGCCACGACGCCGGACAATCCGGTGTTCGTCGCCCGTCTCGACCAGCACATGGCGCTGGCGAACACGGTCGCGCTAAAGCTGGCCGGGATCACGCGCGAGACGCCCGATCCGCCGGGCGGCCCGATCGTGAAGGACGCGTACGGCGAGCCGACCGGCCTGCTGAAAGACGCGGCCATGAGCGCGGTGTACGCCGTGATCCCGTCGCCGTCGATGGAGGAGCGCGTCGCCGCGGCGCAGGCGGGCCTCGCGCATGCCGCGACGGTGGGCGTGACATCGTTCTGCGACATGTCGGGCGCGCAGGCGTACGAGGACTTCCGCGCGTACCAGCGGCTGGATCGCGAGGGAAAGCTCACCTCGCGCGTCTACCTCTTCACGCCGATCGCTGCGTTCCGCCGGCTCGTGGACGCGGGCGTGGAGAAGCGATTCGGCAGCGAGCGATTGCGCATCGGCGGGCTCAAAGGCTTCTCCGACGGCTCCCTCGGCTCGTCCACCGCGTGCTTTCACGAGCCGTTCGTGGGAGAGCCGGAGAATCGCGGCCTGGCGATGAAGGAGCTGACCGAGGGGTCGCTCGCGAAGTGGGCGCGCGAGGCGGACGCACACGACCTGCAGGTCGCGCTGCACGCGATCGGCGACCGCGCGAACGACGAGGTGCTGAAGATCTACGAGTCGCTGCCACGCTTCCGCGAGCGCCGCTTCCGCGTGGAGCACGCGCAGCATCTGTCGCCATCGCTGGTGAAGCGCTTCGCCGAAGGGCGCGTGGTGGCGTCGATGCAGCCGTACCACGCCATCGACGATGGCCGCTGGGCCGAGCAGAAAGTCGGCCGCGAGCGCGCCCGCTCCATGTACGCGTTCCGGTCACTGCTCGACGCCGGGGCGGTGCTGACGTTCGGCTCCGACTGGACCGTGGCCCCGCTGTCGCCGCTGGCCGGCATCCACGCCGCCGTGACGCGCGCGACGATCGACGGCCGCAACCCCGAGGGGTGGATCCCTGAGGAGAAGATCACGGTCGAAGAAGCGCTGCGCTGCTACACCGTGAACAACGCCTGGGCCATGTTCGCGGAGCACGAAGTGGGGCGCATCGCGCCGGGGCTGCTGGCGGACATCGTGGTGCTGTCGCAGGACCTCTTCGAGGTGCCGCCCAGTGAGATTGCCACGGCGCGTGTGGATGTGACGGTGTTCGACGGCCGCGTGGTGCACACGGGGAAACGATAGGACGAAATAGGACAGATAGGACCTATAGGACGAATGGCTGCGCTGCGCGGAGCTATCTGTCCTATTCGTCCTATTCGTCCTATCGTTCCTACGCCCCGCCCAGAATCACATCCAGTTCATCGATGACGTCCTGCAACTGGTGGAACCGCACCGATTCGGGTTCGGCGATCAGGTCGTCCAGCGCGGTCGTCGTGAAGCCGGAGGCCAGCAGCTCTTCGCGAATCGGTTCCGCGGCAGCGCGGAGCTCCATCGGCGGGTGCGGCAGCTCGGCGCCGGCGGTGCCTTCGGCGCGGAAGGTGTTGCGCTCCATGGCCGCGGCGCGTGAGCGCAGCTTCGCCTGCAGCTCGCGCACCGCGCGGACGACCGTCTGCGGCAGCGCGGTCTGGTTGCGCATCCGGGCGATGTCGTTCTGCAGCATCCCGAGAATGGGGAAGACGGAGTCAGGGGCGCCGCAGTCGTCGACCACGGCGATGAGATCGTTGAGGGCGAACTCGATGTCGTTCACGCGCGCGGCGTTCACGCCGTCTTTGGCGGCATCGATCGCGTTGGCGAGGACGTTCGCGCCGATGCGGATCTGCATCGACGCCGGATCGTCGCCCAGCGCGGAACGGAGCTGAAAAAGCGCGGCCTCGAGCATCAGGACGTCGTCGTTCATCTATTTGGGCTCCCGGTTCACCGCCTTGGCCAGGCCGGCGAGGATGTCGATCGGCAGCGGGAACACGATGGTCGTGTTCTTCTCCACGCCGATTTCGGTCAGCGTCTGCAGGTAGCGGAGCTGCAGCGTGGTGGGCTCGGTGGCCAGCACCTTGGCGGCATCGGCGAGGCGCTGGGACGCGGCGAACTCACCCTCGGCGTGAATCAGCTTCGCCCTCTTCTCGCGCTCAGCCTCGGCCTGTTTGGCCATGGCGCGCAGCATCGATTCGGGGAGGTCGACCTGCTTCACCTCGACGTTCGCGACCTTCACGCCCCACGGCTCGGTGTGCTGGTCGAGGATCGACTGGATGCGGGCGTTGAGCTGGTCGCGGTGCGCGAGGAGGTCGTCGAGCTCCACCTCGCCGAGGACGGAGCGGAGGGTGGTCTGCGCGAACTGCGAGGTCTGGTAGCGGTAGTCGAAGACCTCCACCACCGCGCGGCGCGGCTCGACGACGCGGAGGAAGACGACGGCGTTGACCTTCAGCGTGACGTTGTCGCGCGTGATGATGTCCTGCGGCGGGACCTCGAAGGCCTCCTGCCGCAGCGAGACGCGCACGATCTTGTCGATCGGCGGAAAGACGAAGAAGATGCCCGGCCCTTTTGCCTCCGGAAGCAGGCGGCCGAGCCGGAAGATCACGCCGCGCTCGTACTCCGGCAGGATCTTGATCGAGCTCAGCAGATACACGACGACAACGATGATGACGACCAGGATCACTGGATCGAACATTCGGAAACCTCCACCTCAGACCCGCGGCGATTGTAGCGCGCGCGGAGCCAGTCCACTTCCTGTGGAGGGAATGACGTCCTAAAAAAGACGGCCAGAGAGAGAGCCGTCCACGAAATGTAGAAGCTTTGACGCCCTTCCGGCACGATGGGATTCTCTCCTCACGACATCGCAGCGGCCGCGGATTTCGTGACATCTAACTAACTGAATCAAGGAGAGTTCCACATATGAAGAAGATCCTCTTTCTCATCGTTGCCGTCCTGCTCACCATCCCCTACGCCGCCGAGGCGCAGGTCTGCTTCCACTACTCGTGCGAGTACATCGAAGACGGCCATTTCGAAGGCACTCATGGCTGGGGGTCGGGCGGCGGTAACGGCGTGACGTTCGCCACGATCAGCGATCCGTGCGCGCACGTCAGCACCCCCCGCAACACGACGGTCGCCGAGCTGCAGAACACGGAGTACATCACGCGCACGTTCACGACCGACGCGCACACCGACTGGGACCTCGAGTTCAACCTCTTCATCGTGAACGACACCGAGAACTGGTACGACCAGCTCAAGGTGACGGTGAAGAACAACACGACGAACCAGACCGAGACCTTCTACTTCCACGGCAACAACACCAACTCGAGCTGCACCAAGAAGGTGCTGAACCTGGCGAACGACTACGACAACGCCAGCGTCACGGTGAAGTTCGAGAACTCCTACCTGGCCACCGCCACCTGGCAGATCGACAACGTCGGCTTCTGGGGCACGCTGTAGTTCCCGCCCGGAGGGCCGGGCGGCAGCCCGGCCCTTCGTTATTGCGGGGAACGATGGGACGAATAGGACAGATAGGACCTATAGGACAAATGGGACCGAGGCACCACGCGCATCGTCGCGGCGCAACCGCAAGGGTGCGCGCAGGCAAGGCGCACGGCGGATCAGTCCCATAGGTCCTATTCGTCCCATAGGTCCTATTGGTCCTATCGTCCTACTCTTCTTCGGTGGTTTTCATCGCCTCGGCGATGGGGGCGGGGATGTCGCGGGGGATCTCCACGCTGCGGAGATTGATGCCGCCTTCGAACTTCCACGTGTGCTGCGGGCGATAGACGCCGATGTCGTGGATGCGGGAGCCGACTACGAAGCGCAGCACGCCGCGGCGGTAGTCGAAGGCGCGGCCATTGCGCGTATGGATCGCGGCATCGATGCGGTAGGTGCCGGCCACCAGATCGAGCGACGGCATGATGAATTTGACGCGGCCGTTCGCCTCCAGCTTCTCGGCGGCGAAGCCTTCGCGGTCCGTGTTCGTGCCGTACACGCAGGTGCCGTCGGCGTGGTAGATGCCGATGCCGAAGACGAAATCGTCCTGCGGGGCGCGTACCTCGACGTCGATCTCCATCGTTACGGGCGTGCCGGCGCCGAGGGCGACGAGCTCCCGTCCTTCGTGATCGGTGAGGCGGACGCGCTTGATGAGCACTTCGCCGCTGCCCCAGCGCTCCTCCTCCAGCGGATCTTTCGGCTTCTCTTCCGGCAAAGGCGCCGGCTCTTCGCTGGTGACGGTCGCAGGCGCGCCGGTGGTGACCGGCGCCGCGATCTGCTGCAGGTAGGCGTCGACGACGCGTGCCGGGTCGCCGATGGCTTCCGCTTCTCCCTTGTCGAGCCAGAGCGCGCGGTCGCAGAGATTGCGCACCTGCTCGAGCTGGTGCGTGACGAACAGCAGCGTCACGCCGCGGTACTTCATCTCCTGAATCTTGGCGATGCAGCGGGAGGAGAACTCCTCGTCGCCGACCGACAGGACCTCGTCGATCAGCAGGACGTCGGGATCGACGTGCACGGCGACGGCGAACCCGAGGCGGACGTACATGCCGGAGGAGTACGTCTTGACCGGCTGGTCGAGGAATTCGCCGATGCCCGCGAAGTCGACGATCTTGTCGAAGCGCTGGTCGATGTCGCGGCGCGACAGGCCGAGCATGATGCCGTTGATGTAGATGTTCTCGCGGCCGGTGATCTCGGGATGGAACCCGGCGCCGAGCTCGATGAGCGCCGCGACGCGGCCGTTCACCTGCACGGTGCCGGTGGTCGGCTTGAGGATGCCGGAGACGATCTTGAGCAGCGTCGACTTGCCGGAGCCGTTGCGTCCGATCACGCCGAACGCTTCGCCGCGATGGACGGAGAAGGAAATGTCGCGCAGCGCCGGCACCGAGTCGTCGGCCGCGGGCTTCAGCTCGCGGCGCAGCAGCGCGCTCTTGAGCGTGGCGAATTGCGAGCGCCGCCCGAAGAGGCGGTACGCCTTCGATACGTCGCGCAGCGCGATGGCGAATTCGCTCATATCGCTTCCGCCAGAGTATCCCGCAGCCGGTCGAACACGGTGAAGCCCATCAGCAGCGAAAGGGTGGCGTACGCCAGCATCAGCAGCGTGTCGGCGGCGCTGGGCAACTGGCCGAAGAACATGACGTCCTGGTACGCGACGACGAACGGCGTCATCGGGTTCAGCCGCAGCAGCGCGCGGACCGGCTTCGAGCCGATGTGGTCGATGAGGTAGATGATCGGCGTGACGAAGAAGCCGAGCTGCATGACGTTCGTGATGATGTCGCGCAGGTCGCGGAAGAGCACCGACGCCGACGACACGGTCAGCGCGATCCCCGCCACGAACGCGGTCTGCACGAGCATCAGCACCGGCACCAGGAGGATCGTCAGGCTGAGCTTCGCCGTCCCGAACAGCGCGAACAGCAGCGCCGCCGCGAGGAACACCGGGATGGCCAGCGCGAAGTGCACGAGGTGCGAGAACACCACCACCAGCGGCAACGCCTCGGCCGGAAACATCACCTTCTTGATCAGCCCCGCATTGCCGGAGATGGCCGTCGTCGATTCGAGGACGGCCGCGGCGAAGAACGTCCACGGCAGGATCCCGGAGAAGAGGAACAGGGGATACGGCGTCACGACCTGCTGCGGGAAGAACTTGGTGAAGACGACGGTGTAGACGCCGAGCAGCAGGAGAGGATTGGCCAGTGACCAGAAGTAGCCGAGAAGGGAGCCGCGGTAACGCGCCTTCAGATCGCGCGCGGTCAGCGCGGCGATGAGCTGCCGGTGGCGGAAGAGAGCGCGGAGATCGTCCATCAGACGGTGCGGATCATGTCACAGGGGAACGAGGCGGTTTTTGGTTTTCGGTTTTTGGTTTTCGGTGCTGCGCTACACGGGGATCGTCGCGAAGCGCAGCACCGAAAACCGACAACCGACAACCGACAACCGCCTCATCACCCCTCCTCCGTCACAATGAACATCAGCGTGGTCGAGCCGACCTGGAACTCCGTCTTGTCCTGCAGCTCGACGGGGTCGGTGATCTTCTGCCCTTCGTACAAGGTGCCGTTGGTGGAGCCGAGGTCGTGGAGGGAGAAGGCGGTGTCCCGGACTTCGACCGCGGCGTGCTGGCGCGAGGCCTCGGTGTCGTTGAGCGTCAGGTCGGCGCCGGAGCGGCCGATCGTGACCCGCGGCCGTTCGATGCGGTAGACGCTGCCGGCGTCTGGACCGTCGAGGATCGCCAGCGAGAGGCGGCGTCCCTGCGGGAGGCGGAGCTCGGTCACGGGCTGGGCAGGGATCGGCGACTGCTCGGTCTGTTCGGGCATCGCGGGGCGGCGGGCGCTGCGGGTCTCGTCATGCGCCGGACGCGAGGTCGACGTCGACTCCCCGATCTCCACCGGCTCGGCGGCCGGTTTGGCGGCGAACGCCGGGTTGTGGATGTCGAAGATTTGCTGGCAGCGGGCGCACTTGATCTTCTTCGACGGCTTTCGCTCGAAGCGCTCTTCGTCGTACTGGTACTTCGAGCGGCAGCTCGGGCATTCAATGATCACGGGCGAAACTTAGCACAAACGTCGCGTGGTTCGCCCTTTGCCAGCGCATAGAATCGGGCTCCATGAAACGACTGCTGCTGCTTGCCCTCGCCGTGCTGCCGCTCGCGTGCAAACAAGAGAATGCTCAGATGACTGGAACGACCGCCACCGCGCCCGCCGCGCAATCGGGAAAACTGGAGATCCGGCCGGACGTGCCGCAGCGCCTCGCGAAGCTGCCGCGCACGGTCATCGACTACGACCGCTCGCTGCTCGACGCGAACGAGCAGCAGGTGCTGCAGAAGCTGATCGAGGCGTCGAAATACATCGACGAGATCCAGTGGCGCCAGGTGTCGGAGCAGAACCCCGAGCTCCGCACGCGGCTCCAGCAGCAGGCATCGCAGTCGGAGGTTGATCGCGCCGGCTACGAATACTTCGTGGCGAACAAGGGACGCTGGGACCGGCTGCAGAACGACGAGCCGTTCATCGCCCCCTTCGGCAAGGAGGGGGAGAAGCCGCACGGCGCCGCCTTCTATCCGGCGGACATCACGAAAGAAGAATTCGAAAAGTACGTGGCCGCGCATCCCGACCAGAAGGAAGCGCTGCAGGGGCTCTTCACGGTGGTGCGGCGCCAGGGCGACCAGCTCGTGGCGATTCCCTACTCCGAGCACTACAAGGAGTTCCTGACGCCGGCCGCGGCGAAGCTGCGTGAGGCGGCGGCGCTGACGAAGAACGCGTCGCTGAAGAACTACCTGACGAAGGTCGCCGACGCCTTCTTCACGAACAACTACCGCGAGAGCGACATGGCGTGGATGGACCTGGAGGGGCCGATCGAGGTGGTCATCGGGCCGTACGAGGTCTACGAGGACGAGCTGTTCAACCTCAAGGCGTCGTTCGAGTCGTTCGTCACGGTCGTCGACAAGCCGGAGTCGGACAAGCTGACCGTCTACGCGCAGCACCTTCCGGCGATGGAGCAGAATCTCCCCGAGCCGGACGAGTACAAGAACGCGAACCGCGGCACGGAGTCGCCGATCCGCGTGGTGCAGGAAGCCTACACCGCCGGTGACGCCCGCAACGGCGTCCAGACGTCGGCCTTCAACCTCCCGAACGACGAGGTCGTGCGCGAGCAGAAGGGCTCGAAGAAGGTGCTGCTGAAGAACGTGATGGAGGCGAAGTACCGGCAGAGCGGCCTCCCCATCGGCCAGCGCGTGCTCGACCCGTCGCTGCGCAACCTGATCTCCTTCGACGCCTACTTCAACCACGTCCTCTTCCACGAGCTGTCGCACGGCGTCGGCCCGGGCCTCATTCCCGACCCGAAAGGCGGCAAGGAGCGCGTCGACGTGCGCCTGCTGCTCAAGAACCTCTACTCGTCGATCGAGGAGTGCAAGGCGGACGCGGTCGGCCTGTGGAACGTGCTCTACGCCTTCGACAAGGGGCTGCTCAAAGGCTTCGACGAGCGGCAGCTCTACGCCACCTACACCGGCCTGATGTTCCGCTCGATGCGGTTCGGCCTCGATGAAGCGCACGGCCGCGGCACGGCGGTGCAGTGGAACTGGCTGCGCGAGCGGGGGGCGATCACGCCGACGGCGAACAACACCTTCACGGTCGATTTCACCAAGTACCGCGAGGGGATCCGCACGCTGGCCACGGAGTTGCTGACCATCGAGGCAACGGGCGACTTCGCCCGCGCCGAGCGCCTGCTGAACAAGTACGGCGTGACGAACCCGGAGATCGAGGCGGTGACCAGGTCGCTCGCCGACATCCCGGTCGACATCACGCCGGTGTTCGCGGCGGCGGGAGAGCAGTAAGACGGAGGAATCAGATGGAAGGTCGTGTGCTCCTCGAGTGCGGTGAGTGCGATGTACGGCGCGAGATCGTCGGCGAAATCCCGGAGGAGTACACGGCCAGCTTCCTGGCCGCCGTCCGCGAAGACGGATGGGTGCCGCGCCCCGGCGCCAACACCCCGACCCTGGTTTGCGGATCGTGCCTGATGCGGTACGCCGGGCATGAGACCGTGGACGACGAGGAAAAGGTGCAGGGGCGCCGGGATCCGAAGGACGTTTAGCGCACGCCTGTCACTGCGCCGTCCGCCGGGCAAAGCCCGGGGCTAGCAAGTCTGTGCCTTTACGCCGGAAGGTACAGTCCTGCTAGCCCCGGGCTTTGCCCGGCGGGACCTTCGCGCAGCAGTGGCGTCAGCGTCCCGTACAATCCGGCGGTGATCTCGTCCGATCGCGACACCTTTCTGGCACTGGGCCCGGCCCGCGGTGTGGACCGGCATCCGCACAAACTGTTCGTCATCCCCGGCGTGGCGCGCGTCGCCGCGCTGCTGCGCGAGGACGCCGGGCTTCTGGGCTACTTCGAAGCGGTCGACGACGCGGACGCCGTGCGCGCGCTGCTCCACGAAGCGGCGGCCTGGCTGCGTGCGAATGGCGCGCGTGAGGTCATCGGGCCGATGGATGGCGATACGTGGCACCGCTACCGCGTCAACGCGGGGCCCTTCGAGACGCCGCCGTTTCTGCTCGAGCCGGTGAATCCGCCGTACTACGCGAAGCTGTGGGAAGCGGCGGGGGCCGAGGTGCTGGAGACGTATTCGTCGAAGCGCGTGGACGACATCGCGCCGCTGATCGCGAAGCTGGCGCCGATGGACGCACGCGCCGTCGCGCGCGGCTATCGCTTCCGCCCCATCGATCCCGCGCGTCTGCACGAGGAGCTGACGCTCGTCTGGCAGCTCTCGCTCGAGATCTTCGCCGGCAACGCGTTCTACTCGCCGATCGCGCTGGACGACTTCCTCGCGCTCTACACTGGCATCGACCGGCTGCTCGTACCGGAGCTCGTGCTCTTCGCCCACGACGCGGAGGGCGCGGCGGCGGGGTTCGTCTTCGCGTATCCCGATCCGGCGCCGGGTGTCATCGACTACAAGACGATCGGCGTGACGCCGCGGCATCGCCGCGGCTACGTCGGCTGGGCGCTGCTGCATCGCGTCTATCAGGCGGCGCTGCGCATGGGACGCCCGGTGGCGAACCACTGCCTCATGCGCGAGGGGAACGCCTCGCAGTCGATGGATGCGGGGCACGCGGAGGAGTTTCGGCGGTATCTTCTCTACCGTCTTCCCTCATGAACGCTGCTGCCCTGTTTCACGATGCCGCGCACCGCGTGCCCGAGCGCGTGGCGTTCTACGACGGCTCCGCCGTGGTCACGTTCGGGAAGTTGTGGGCGCGCGTGGCGCGCTTCCGCGGCGGCCTCGCGGAGCAGGGCTTCGCGCCGGGCGACCGTGCACTGATCCTCCTCCCGATGTCCGTCGACCTCTACGTGGCGCTGCTGGCGGTGCTCGCGCACGGCGGCGTGGCGGCGTTCCTCGACCCGTGGGTCGGCTTCCGGCAGATGGTGCGCCTCGCCGTCTACTCGCAGCCGAAGGCGTTCCTCGCCCGCTGGAAAGGGCATCTGTTGCGCCTCGCGAGCAGCGACCTGCGGCGCATCCCGATCACGCGCGTGACGCCGGGACGCGCGCTCGACGGCGTGCATCCGGTGGCGACCGACGAGCGCGCGCTGATCACGTTCACGACCGGCTCGAGCGGCAACCCGAAAGGGGTCAACCGCACGCACCGCATCCTCCGCGCGCAGCACGAGCGCCTGGCCGCGGAATGGCCGGCCATCGAAGGCGACGTCGATCTCTGCACCTTTCCGGTCTTTGCCCTGAACAACCTCGCCCTCGGTGTGCCGACCCTGATTCCGCCGATCGACTTCAAGCAGGTGGCGAGAGCCGATCCGCGCAAAGTGGCCGCCGCGGCACGGCGCGCCGGCGTGACGACAGCGACGGCGTCGCCGCCGCTGTTCGATTTGCTGGCGTCGATCGCTGAGCGGCCGCGCTTCCGGCGCGTGCTCACCGGAGGGGCGCCGGTGACGGATGCGCAACTGCGCCGCTGGGTCGCCGCGTGGCCCGATGCGGAGATCGAAGTGGCGTACGGGTCGACGGAAGCGGAACCGGTGGCGCGAGTGTCCGCGCGCGAACGTCTGACCGCCGGGCAAAAACCCGATGGGACAGATGGGACAGATGGGACAGATGGGCCAAATCAGAGGCCGGGTTTGTCTCATAAGTCCCATAGGTCCCATCTGTCCCATCTGTCCCATCCGTCCCATTCCCCTTCCGCGCCCGGCTACATCGCCGGTCACATCGCGGAAGGCGTCCGCGCCAAAGTGATCCCCATCGACCGTGGGCCGGTCACCATGATCCAGGAACTACCGGCCGGCGAAATCGGCGAACTGATCGTCACCGGCGACCACGTCTGTCGCGACTACGACGGCGATCCCGAGGGCGTGCGCCAGAACAAGATCCACGATGCGGACGGCACCGTGTGGCACCGCATGGGCGACACCGGCTGGTTCGATGAGCAGCAGCGCTTCCGCATCGCCGGGCGCGTCCACTCCACGATCACCCGTGGCGGCGTGCACGTGCATCCGCAGCTCGTGGAGCAGGCCGCGCGCGGCGACGACGAGCGCATCCGCCGCGTCGCCGCCGTCGGCATCGACGGCCGCCTCGTCATCGTCGTGGAGAGCGACGCCCCTGCCGTCAGCATCGCTGCCGATGTCCGCGCGCGCGTCGACTGCGACGAGGTCATCGTGCGCCGCGAGCCGCTCCCCGTCGATCCCCGCCACAACAGCAAGATCGATTACACGAAGCTGAAGGAGTCGCTGTGAGCTTCGCGCGTAACTTCCTCGCCTACCTCAACGAGCGCTTTCCGCCGCTGGCGAACGTGCTCCTCATCCTGGCGTACTTTTCGTCGAACCAGTTCCTGGCGATCGCGCTGACGACCCCCGGCGCCCCGATGCACTACGACCGCTGGTCCTTTCTCGGGATGCTGATGATGGTCTGCTTCTTCTTCCACATCCGCGTGTTCGACGAGCACAAGGACTACGAGGAAGACTGCCGCCACTATCCGCAGCGCGTGCTGCAGAGCGGGCGCATCACGCTGCGCCACCTGAAGATCGCCGGCGGTCTCGCCATCGCGACGCAGCTCGTCATCTGCGCGCTGCGTGGTCCGGAGACGCTCGTGGCGTGGGGCATCGCCTTCGGCTTCGCGCTGCTGATGCTGAAGGAGTTCTTCGTCCCCACGTTCCTCAAGCGCTACTTCCTCCTCTACGCGACGAGCCACATGCTGATCATGCCGCTCCTCGCGCTGCTGGTCTTCTCCTTCGCCACGAAGCGTTGGCCGTGGGAAGGGCCGCCGTGGTTCTGGGTCTACGCCTTCGTCGGCTTCTTCGTCACCTTCAACTGGGAGGTGTCGCGCAAGATCCGCGCGCCGGAGCAGGAGATCGACGGCGTCGACTCCTACACGAAGATCTTCGGGACGTTCGGCGCGGCGTACGTGGTGCTGCTGATCCGCTTCATCGACACCGCCATGGTTGCCGCCGTCGGCCACCACCTCGGCTTCTCGACCTGGTTTTACGTCGCGCTGATCGTGCTCTATGCGATCTGCTTCGTCGGTTTTCTGCAATACCGCATGCGGCCTACGCCTCGCCACGCGAAGATGATGGAGGTCTACGCCGGCATGTACATGATCGTGTTCGATCTGCTGGTGGCGATCGAACTGGGGCGGAAGTTCGGAGTAGATGTGTGAGGAACGTTGTCCGTTGTCCGTTGTCCGTGCTGGCGCAGCACGAACGCGTAGCGCAGCACGGACAACGGACAACGGAAAACGGAAAACGCGGATGAACCCATGACCTACACCGTCACCCCAGGCAACGCCACACCACGCGCATCTCTGATCGGCGGCAAGGCCGCAGGCCTTTGGAAGCTGACGCGCATCGGTCAGCCGGTTCCGCCGTTCTACGTGATCACGACCGCCGCGCATGCGGCGGGGCTGACGCCGGCGGTGGCGCAGGCGATCCGTGAGACGCACGCGCGCGTCATCCCGGGCGGTGCGTTCGTCGCCGTGCGCTCCTCCGCGGTGGGAGAAGACGCCGCCGACGCCTCGTTCGCCGGGCTGCACGAAAGCTATCTCTTCGTCACGGAGGAGAACCTCCTCGACGCGGTGGAGAAGGTCTGGGCCAGCGCGCACAGCGAGCGCGCGATGGCGTACCGGCAAGAGAAGAACCTTCCCACAGACGGCATCACCATCGCCGTGGTCGTGCAGCAGATGATCGACGCGAAAGCGAGCGGCGTCGTGTTCACCGCGAATCCCACGACGAACGACGTCCACGAGGTCGTCATCAGCTCCCTGTTCGGCATCGGCGAGGGGCTCGTTAGCGCCGGCTTCGACGCCGACACGTTCGTCGTGCAGAAGAGCGACCTCTCGATCTCCATGCAGCTCGCGGAGAAGGGGGAAGCGATCGTTTTCGATCACGAGCGCGGCAGCGGCACGAAAGCCGTCGAGGTCGAAGATCCTCTCGCCCGCAGCCTCGGCGACCACGGCGTGCGCGAGCTCGCCCGTGCGGCGATGGCCATCGAGCGCGCGTTCGGCCGGCCGCAGGACATCGAGTTCGCGTGGAACGATCACCGCCTCTACATCCTGCAATCACGTCCCATCACCACGCTGCAGGAGCATGGCCCCGCGGCAGGGCACCGGCTGCTGTGGGACAACTCGAACATCGTCGAGAGCTTCAGCGGCGTGACGTCGCCGCTGACGTTCAGCGTCATCCGCCGCGCGTACGCGATCGTCTATCGCTGCTTCGCCGAGGTGATGGGGATTCCGCAGAAGACGATCCGGGCGAATCAGGCGGTGTTCGAGAACATGCTCGGCCTCTTCCGCGGCCAGGTGTACTACAACCTCCTCAACTGGTACGCGCTCGTGCGCCTCTTTCCCGGCTTCGAATACAACCGCGCCTACATGGAGTCGATGATGGGCGTGCGCGAGGCGGCGCAGTTCACGGAGGCTCCGGCCCGCGCGTCGTTCGCGCAGCGCTATTTCGTCGAGCTCCCCGCGCTGCTGAAGCTCGTCGGCCGCTCCGCCGGCAACTTCATTCGCATCAAAAAGCTCGTGCGCGAGTTCGAGACGAACTTCCGCGAGCACTACACCCGCTGGTCCGCCATCGACGTGAAGTCGCTCCGGCCGGACGAGCTGATGAACCTCTACCGCGAGTTCGAGGATCGCGTGCTCTGGACGTGGCGCCCGCCGATCATCAACGACTTCTTCGTGATGATCTTCTACGGCACGCTGAAGAAGCTCTGCGCGAAGTGGTGCGGCGACGAATCGGGCTCGCTGCAGAACGATCTCCTCACCGGCGAAGGTGGGATCGAGAGTGCGGAGCCGGCGAAGATGCTGCTGCGCCTCGCATCGTCGGCGAAGAAGGATGCGGCGCTCGTCGAGGCGATCCGCGGCGACGACGCGCTCACGCGCATCCGCGACTTCCCGGCGTTCGCGGCGGAGATCGACCGCTATCTCGACCTCTACGGCTTCCGCTGCATGAACGAGCTGAAGCTCGAGGAGCATTCGTTGCGGGACCGGCCGGAGATCCTCGTCACCTACGTGCGCAACTATCTCGATGCGTCGGACGAGACGCTCGACGTGCATCGTCAGGAGGAGCGCGAGCGCGCGCTGCGCCTGGAGGCGGAGAAGCGCGCGTTCGCGAAGCTGAAATTCTGGCAGCGCCCCCTCTTCCGCTTCGTCCTCCGCTGCGCCCGCCTCGGCGTGAAGAACCGCGAGAACATGCGCTTCGCGCGCACACGCATCTTCGGCCTCGTGCGCGAGGTAGTGCGCGCGATGGGGCACCGGCTGCACGAGGAAGGGCTGCTCGACGCGCCGGACGACGTCTTCATGCTCGGCCTCGACGAGCTGTGGGACTACGTCAAGGGAACCGCGCTGACGACGGACCTGCGCGGCCTCGTCGCGGTGCGGCAGGCGGAGTTCGCCGCGTATCGCGCGAATCCGGTGATCGACGAGCGCTTCGAGACGTTCGGCATGGCGTACAACCGCAACGCGTTCCGCTCGCGGAGCGTGGAGGCGGCGCCGTCAGAGGACGGGACGCTCCGCGGCATCGCCTGTTCCCCCGGCACGATCACCGGCGTCGTGAAGGTGCTGCGCTCGCCGCAGGACGACATGAGGCTGGCGGGGGAGATCCTCGTCGCCGAGCGTACCGATCCCGGCTGGGTGCCGCTGTACCCGTCGATCTCGGGGCTGCTCATCGAGAGAGGATCGATCCTGTCGCACTCCGCGATCGTGGCGCGCGAGATGGGGATCCCGACCATCGTCGGCATCCGTGGGCTGACATCGCTGGTGAAGACCGGCGATACCGTGACCATGGACGGCAGTACCGGCGTGCTGCAGGTGCATCCGGGGAACGCGGGGGAACGATAGGCGGTTTTCGGTTTTCGGTTGTTGGTTTTCGGTGCTGCGCTTTGCGACACGCCTTCGCATAGCGCAGCACCGAAAACCGAAAACCGAAAACCGAAAACCCAACCAACGGCCCCACGGCTACCGCCCCAGGAACTGCCGCACCACGGCGGCTACGTCTTTCTTTTCGCCGTCGACGGCGTAGTTCATGCGGCGCATGGCGGCGTCGTCGATGCGGTCGCCCAGCGCTTCCAGGGAGCGTGAGGCGCCGCGGCACTTTTCGTCGATGGCGCGGCGGTAGACCACGGCCGCGTCGTAGGGCGGGAAGTAGCGGCGGTCGTCTTCCAGCACGACCAGCCCCAGCGAGTCGATCAGCCCGTCGGTCGAGTTGCCGGCGATGAGGTCGACCTGGCCGGCGGCCAGTGCTTTGTAGGTCAGCCCGAGGTCCATGGTGGCGGGGGCGTTCTTGAACTGCAGTTGGTAGGCGGTCAGGAGGCCGGGCCAGCCGTCGGGGCGTTCGACGAACTCGTAGCCGAAGCCGGGGCGGAAGGTCGAGGCCACGCGGGAGAGGTCGGAGATCTTCGTCAGCCCGTGCTGTTGCGCGTCCTGTTTGCGCACGATCATGGCGAAGGTGTTGTTGAACCCGAGGCGCGGACCGTAGCGGAGCTGGAGGCGGGAGTACTCCCCTTTGACCACGCGATCGACCTCGGCGCGGTCCTGCGATGTCGGCTTGTGCAGGATCGCGGTCAGCGCGGTGCCGGAGTACTCCACGTAGGCGTCGACGGCGCCGGTGGTCATCGCGTTGTGCACGAGCATCGTGCCGCCCATGTTGAGGCGGCGGTCGACGGTGCAGCCGGCCTGTTCGAGCTGCTGGGCGAGGAGCTCGCCGAGGATGACGGACTCGGTGAAGTTCTTGGAGGAGACCACGACGGGCGCGCGGTTGCTCTCGCGCGAACAGGCAGCGGCGAGCAGAAGGAAGACGACGAATTTGCGCACGAACTACTCCTTCGACCGGCGGTTCCAGTCTTCACGGAAGGCTTTGCCGGGCGAGCGATCGCTCAGCCGCGGCTTCTCGAGGATGGAGGCAATGAGATCGGCCAGGCCCCAGGTGAGGAAGGTGGAGGCGGCGATGGTGAAGAACTGGGAGAGGGTGCTGAGCCCGAGGAGGAAAAAGAGCGTCAGCGGGAGCGCGACTCCCATGACCACGATGCCGATGATGAGCCTGACGCCCGACACGGGCGACAGTGTAACGGACGAACGCGGCTACAGGACGCGATAGCGGAATGACTTGCCGACGAAGAACCTACGCACCGACAGGCATTTGACTGCCAAATGCGGTGCTACGCGTCGCAGCCGTTCCCGCAGTTTCTACCGCCGCTACTTCGCCGGCTTGGTGATTTCCTCGGGCGGAAACTCGACGTCCGTGCGCACGCCGACCCGGTCGTTCTTACGCTTGCCGGGGAGGCCGCTGGTGCGTCCGGCCGACTCTTTGTTGGTGCCGTGACCGGCGTTGCCGCCGTCCCAGAATCCTTTGTCCTTCACATGCTCGCGGGGGTTCCCGGACATTGCCTCACCTCGGATTTAACTGATTGAAAAATCATCTGTTTGGCACCCATCTCGCAATTCAAGATAACCATTGGAAGGAGGATGCTGAATGATAGACACCACGAATCCTACCACTCAGTTCCACCCGTATCAGCCTGAGACGTCAGTGCCGCACACGGAGAGCATGAAGAATGCAAGCCCGAGCGGTCTGGGCAGCCTCGGCGGCATGTTGAACAAGTTCGGCCTCAACAACCTGAACAACGTCGATATCCGCGGCGGGCTCGGGAAGATGCAGGGAATGGCGCGCAACAACAGCGGTCTCGTGCTCGGCGGTCTCGCCGCGCTCGCGATCGGCGCGGGGTTGATGCGCAAACGCAGTATGCGAACGTTGTAGAGCACACTCCACTGAGGCGCGGACAGAGATGTCCGCGCTTTTGGTTTGCGTTCAGCGGGAGTGTTCGACTTCCGTGATCTCGATGTCTGTCGGTGGGTCGCCTGAGATCTTTCCTTCGATTTTCACCGTCGACTCCACTTTGATGACTCCGGTCGATACGCCCGTCCCCTCGATGCTGAAGGTGCCGTCGGCTTCGCGCGACATCCGCCACGAGGCCTCTCCCATCGTCGTGTCCTGCTCGTCATTCGACATGAAGCGGGTGCGCAACCCTTCCGCTCCCAGTTCCACCGCATTCTCCGCGAGCGTCTGCGCCATGACGCGCGCGCGGAAGCGCTGCGCCTCGTTGAGCTCGCGAGAGGAGTCGATCAGCAACAGGCTGATGAGCGCGAGATAGAGCACCGACAGCACGATGGCCGAGATCAGCGCGTAGCCGCGCTGGCCTCGAGTCGTGCGCGTTCGGCTAGTCATGTACGCGCGGAATGTAGAGCTGATCGATCGCAAGCGTTCCCTTCTTGTCATACGCCTTGAAACGGATGCCGTTCCATTCGCTGGCGTCTTCCTCTTCGATGTTGAACTTCTTCACCAGGTTGCCCGTGCCACGTGCCGTCCACTCCGACATCAGCATGCCGACGCGATACTGGCTTCGCGTGACCTGATCTTTTTTGCGGAAGTCCCACACGACGGTCTGGATGGATCCGTCGGACCACACCTGGACGATGAACACGTCGTCGCCTTTTTCATAATCGGCGAACGTCTGCGGAAAGGCGTCCCCTGCCAGGTTCGATGCATCAAGCACGTCCGCCCGCAGCCTCGACGTGATGGCCGAGATCTGCGGGTGCTTGAGGAAGTTGACCGGCAGCCGCTTCTCGTAGCTCCGCATCTCGCCCATCAGCAGGACCAGGATGTACAGCACCGTCCCGAAGATCGCCATGGCGATGATGATCTCGAGCAGGGTGTAGCCGCGCTGTCGCTTCACCACAGGTTCTCCGCTCCGGTGTCAGTCCGGATGACTTCGAGCTTCGCGCTCTTCTTGCCGCCCTTCCATTTGACCTCGAGCGTGGCGTGCTTCACGCCGATCTCCTTCTCTTCGACCTTGATGGTGGCGGTGAACGGCTTCAGCGGGTCGAGGAGCGTGGTGTCGCTCTGGAACTCCCCGGCGTCCTTCACGAAGTCGAAGGGGACGCGGCGCAACAGCTCCGTCTCGTTCGCCATCGCCTGGTACACGAGCACCAGTTCCTTGGCCTGCTGCGTCCTCTTGTTGCGCTCGACGAACACCGCCAGCCCCGACGTGATGACGAGGGCCAGGATCGCCAGGGCGACCATGACCTCGACGAGCGACATTCCACGCTGGCGCATCACGGTTCGATTGTAGTAGAGACGCGGGGTATGAAACTCCGCTTCGCTCCTTCGCCCACCGGATTTCTGCACGTCGGCGGCGCGAGAACAGCCATTTTCAACCTGCTCCACGCGCGGCGCCATGGCGGCACCATGTTGTTACGAATCGAGGACACCGACGTGGAGCGCTCCAAACAGCACCACGCGGAGCAGATCGTCTCCTCCCTGCAGTGGCTCGGCATCGAGTGGGATGAGGGGCCGGTCTACCAGTCCGATCGTCTCGACCGCTACCGTGAGCGCGCCGAGGAGCTGGTCGCGAGCGCGAAGGCGTATCGCTGCTACTGCACCGTTGAGGAGCTGGAGGCGGAGCGCAACGCGGCCGAGGCGGCGGGGCAGCCGTACCGCTACTCGGGGCGATGCCGCCGGGCGGCCGAGGCGGGCGATCCGCAGGATCCGGCCGCGACGCATGTGATCCGCATGAAGGTCTCGCCGGGACCGATCGAGTTCCACGACCTGATCCGCGGCGACGTGCAATTCGAGGGGGAGCTGATCGACGACTTCGTCCTCCTCCGCTCCGACGACAACCCGACGTATCACCTCTCCGTCGTCGTCGACGACATCGACATGGAAATCACGCATGTGGCGCGCGGCGACGACCATCTGTCGAACACGCCGAAGCACATCCTGCTGTTCCGTGCGTTCGGCAGCGCGCAGCCGGTCTTCGCCCATTTGCCCCTCATCCTCGGCAGCGACCGGAAGCGGCTGTCCAAGCGCACCGGCGCGACGTCGGCCGAGGAGTACCGCGACATGGGCGTGCTGCCCGATGCGCTGTTCAACTTCCTCGTCCTCCTTGGCTGGAACCCGGGTGATGAGCGCGAGATCCTCACGCGCGACGAAGCGTCGGCGGTGTTCGACCTGTCGGACGTGAACAAGGCGCCGGCGGTGTTCGACCCGGAGAAGCTGCTCTGGATGAATGGGCAGTACATGATGCGGATGTCGGCCGACGAGCTGTATCCGCACCTCACGCCGTTCCTCGGTGAGCGTGCACGTCCGCTCGACGAGCTGCGCGCGATGATCGAGTTGAACAAGACGCGCGCGCGGACGCTGAAGGATCTGGCGGAGCTGATGGAGCCGTTCTTCATCGCCGACGACGCGCTGGAGTACGACCCCGACGCGGTGAAGAAGCATCTCAAGGGCGACGACCTCGCGGCGAAGCTGTCGGAGCTGCATGACGTACTCGCGGCCGTGGAGCCGTTCGACGTCACCACGAGCGAAGCCGCGCTGCGCGCGCTGGCCGAGTCACGCGGCGTGTCGGCCGCCAAGCTGATTCACCCGCTGCGCCTGGCGCTGACCGGCCGCGGAGCGTCCCCCCCCATCTTCGACGTGGCCGTGGTGCTGGGCAAAGACCGCGCACTGGCGCGCCTGCGCCACATGATTGCGCGCCTGCCGGAGTTGATGGCGGCGGGGTAGAACGATAGACCTATAGGACAGCCGCTGACCGCATTTGTCCTATAGGTCCCATCATTCCCATTTGTCCCATTGCAACGCCAGCAGATGCACCACGTACCCGACGACGAACGCCGCTGACGTTATCCAGTGCGCCACTTCCATGGCGTAGCGCGTGGTTTCTCCGGTGGAGATCTGCAGCAGGTAGGCGGACAACGTCATCGGGACGATCAGCAGCATGGAGAAGACGCCGCTGAGGCGTTTGCGGCCGTTGCCGAAGCGGAACTTGGGCCAGATGTGGTTGGAGAACGTCCAGCCGAGGGCGAAGACGAGGAGCGGGGCGATCACGACGTGGGCGGACAGCATGTGCGGCTGCCACGGGTGATTCGCCACCGCGAACTCGTCCTCGCTCTTCAGGAAGTACTTCATCCACGCGAACACGCCGCCGGTCAGCGCGGAAAGCGCGACGCAGGCGTGCAGGTAGATGAGCTGGACGCGGTTCATTTCACGCCGATGATGCGATGCAGCGCCAGCACTTTGCGCGAGGCGTTGACGATGGCGCGGCCGCTGAGGCTCGCGCCGGAGATTGGCCGGATGGCGCGCTTGAGCGAAAGGTCATCATCGAGCTTCCGTCCGTCGAACTGCTCGAGCCAGCGCTGCTTCGGCAGGTAGTCGGGCGGCTCGTCGAACGACAGGATGTCGATGCGGTCGACTTTGCCGTCGGGCGTGACGACGACCATCACGGTCTCCGGCAGCGTGCGCACGCGATGCGTGTCGAAGTAGGCGTAGCCGACGACGCGGTCGCCGTTCATGCCGGCGTAGCGCACGACGAGCTGGTCGCCGAACTCGAAGCCGGCTTCCTTGCGCGCGGCGTCGCGTTGAGCCGGCGTGAGGAAGTGCGTCTGCCGCGCGACCTTCGTCCCCGCGGGAAACGCGCTCGCGAGCGCCTGCTGCTGCGTCATGAAGACGCGCGCATGCGCGGCGCTCGCGAACAGCGCAATCGCGATTAGAAGATGTAGCCGATGGCGAGGTTCCACTGGTTCGTTCCGGTTCCGGCTTCGTTGTCGACGTTCTGGTAGTCGGCCTTGATGACGGTTTGTGCGATCGGCTTCCACTGCACGCCGAACGTGGTCACCGCCTGATCGAGGGCGCGGTTGAGGGAGAAGCCGGTGGGGACGCTCTCCTGCGTGTTGAAGCGCTCGTACCGGACGAACGGGGTGATGGAGCGCTCGCCGAATGCACCGAGCGAGGCGAGGTCGTAGCCGGCTTCGGCGTACCAGCCGCCGAATTCTTCGCCGACGGAGTTGGCGCCGGTGAGGTTGTTGAGGCGGTTGACCTGCGCTGCGTCGTCGAGCGTCCCCTGCGTCCACACGCCGCGGAGCTGCACGCCACGGAAGCGCGCCTCGGCATGAACGTCGAACATGGTGAGCCGCGCTTCGAGCTGCTGGTTGTTGACGAGGGCGCCCTGGCCGGTGTTGCCGCTGTAGAAGGCGCCGCCGAGGGTCGTGCCGACGAGCGGTTGCCAGTCGACGCGGCCGGTGAGCGCGAAGTCTTCGGCCAGCGCCTGCGCGCCATTGCCACGGCCGCTGCGGATGCCACCGGAGGTGAAGCGCGCGGCGTTCATGCCGTTCGTGAGGTAGCCGCGCCAGCTGATCTGGCCGGCCTCGCCGAAGAGGCCGACGCCCATCTCGCGCCACGTGGCGGGGATGATCACGCGCTCGACGAGCGGACGGCGCGACCCGAGGTAGGCGGTCGGCTCGTGCTGCTCGTTGACGAAGCCCATCGGTACGAGCACGAGTCCGGCGCGAACGCCGAGATTCTCGCGTGCGAGGAAGTCGAGGTAGGCGAATTCGACCGACACTTCGCCGCCGGCACCCGTCGAGCCGTGCTCGAACTCGATCTCGGAGTTGAAGAGGATGCGCTCGTTGAACTTGTAGCCGGAGTAGAGGACGGCGCGAAGCGCGTCGACGTTGTCGCGCGTGGAAACGCGCCCGCCGGCGTCGTTGCTGCCCGCGACGTTCTGGTAGAGGAACTCGCCGTAGCCACCCAGGGAGACGCCTTCATCGGCGCGGTAGACCTTCGAGGCCGCGGCGCCGAGGCCCATCTGCTGCGTGTCGGCGACGACGGCTTTCTCGCTCTGGCGGTTCTTGAGCTGTTCGATCTCGCCGGCGAGCACTTCGATCTGGCGGCGGATCTCCGCGAGCTCCGGCGTCTGCTGCATGCGTGCGACGGTCTGTTCGAGCTCGCGCAGGCGGCGCTCGAGATCGGTCGCGTCCTGCGCGAACACGCTGGCGGTGAAGAGGAGGGAGAGGAATGCGAGTGTCAGTCGCTGGAACATGGATCAGTCCTTCAGTACGAATCTCGGATCCAGCACCTTCAGATTGCGCGCGAGCCTGCGCGCTGGTGCGGAGAGCCGGAGGTGGTTTTCGGTATCGATGATGATGGCGGCGACGCCGTTCTCGTTCGCCCAGCGGAGCGCCTGGTCGGAACCCATCACGTAGAGCGCGGTGGAGAGGATGTCGGCGGTCATCGCCTCGCTGTGGATCACGGAGACGGAGCCGCGCGGCGGCAACGCCTCGCCCGTGCGGGGATCGAAGATGTGGGAGAAGCGGCGGCCGCCGGCCTCGAACGTCTTCTCCGAGCCGGAGCTCGTGGAGAGCGAAGTGTCGGTGAGGAGGAGCTCGACGGCGGGGCGGTCACGGTCAGCCGGGTCGGCGATGGTGACGATTTGCTCACCGCGGACGACGAGCTGGCCGCCGAAGTCGATCAGCGCGCGCGGACCGCCGAGATACGCCAGCATGCGCTCGAGTGCGTAGCCTTTGCCGAAGCCGCCTTCCTCGAAGACCGCGCCGTTGCGCAGCTCGAAGCAATCGTCTGAGACGGTGACGTTCTTCACCGCGGTTCGGGCGAGCGCCCGTTCGAGCGTTCGAGGATCCGGCAGCGCGCCGTCGTCGCGCGTCTTCCAGGCATCGATGAGCGGCTTCACGAGCGGATTGAAGGCACCGTTCGTACGTCTCGACCAATGGAGCGCCGAGGTCAGTACCTCGGCGAGGTCCGTCGACGCGTGACAGTCGCCGGCGTTGAGGCGCGCCAGCTCGCTATCGTCGGTCCATGTCGACAGCATGGCCTCGACGCGCTTCGCCTCGGCGAAGGCCTGTTCGATCGACGCTTCATCCGCGGCGGTGATCTCGCAGACCGTTCCCATCAGGAAGCGGGCACGCGAGACCTCCGCATGCGCGACGGTGGCCGTCAACGCCAGCACGGCTGCCAGCAGTTGCTTCATCGGGCCTCGGCCGGGATTCGTCTGCGATCGAGCAGCGTCACCGCCGCCAGCCACGCGGCGCAGAACGCGATCATCCCCACGGAGATCCAGGCACCGTAGCGGCCGAGCGGCGTGTAGGGCTCGGTGGCATCGTGGATGGCCTGGAAGTTCGGGAAGAGCTCGGCCTCGCTGAACTCGTGAATGGCGTAGAAGACCATGTGCGCCGCGAAGAGGAGCAGGAAGATGCCGGTGACCTGGAAGAAGCGCTTCAGGTTGATGCGATGGCCGAAGTGGGCCCACGTCCAGGCGAGCGCCGCCGCTGCGGCCGCGCCGAGGATGGCGCCTACGATGAA
This sequence comes from Thermoanaerobaculia bacterium, assembly GCA_036380735.1. Lineage (GTDB taxonomy): Bacteria > Acidobacteriota > Thermoanaerobaculia > Gp7-AA8 > Gp7-AA8 > DASVEE01. The sequence continues at coordinate 32,572 of DASVEE010000004.1, forward strand.
GCCGGGCGTGCGCACCTGGATCAGCATCAGCGCCGTCTCCATCCCCTCACGCGTGATCATCAGCAGCGTGAAGAAGAAGGTGCCGGCGATGGCGAGGGCGCGCGAGCGGCGCGAGGCGTGCGCTTCGAGCGAGCGCTCCATGTCGCCCTTCATACGCGGGGCGGTGCGCCACATCTGGATGACGAAGGTGGTGACGAGGACCGCGGCGACGAGGGCGAGGACGCCCTCCCACAGAGCTTGATTCAGGTCGCGCAGCAGGTAGCCGAGGGCGAAGCTGGCGGCGATGGAGACGGCGATGCCGCTCCAGACCGCGGGCCGCAGCCAGTCACGCCCCGTCTTCCGCAGGTACGCGAAGATGATGGCGACGGTGAGGAACGCTTCGAAGCCTTCGCGGAAGACGATGATCAGGGCGTTGAGCATGGTTGGGTTCTCGTCACTTGCGGAGCGCGGTCTGGCCGATCATCCGCACGCGGTCGGGTGAGTCGGGAGTCTGCCCCTTGCGGCGGCAGGCGTCGCAGACGCCGAGGATCTGGAGGTTGTGGAAGGTGGGAGTGAACTTCTTCTTTTCGCAGATCTCGCGCTGGCGCTGTTCGAGGAGCTCGTCGTGGAACTCGATGACGTTGCCGCACGTGGTGCAGATGAGATGGTCGTGGTGCGAGTTCCCGGTGACGTGCTCGTAGTGGTAGTGGTCCTCGCCGAGATGGACGCGGCGCACCATGCCGGACTTCACGAGCAGCTCGAGCGTCCGGTAGACGGTGGCGCGCGAGATCTTGACGTCCTTCTGCTTCATCTTGAAGAGCAGCTCGTCGGCCTCGAAGTGATAGTGGGTGGAGAAGATCTCGCGCACGAGCGCCGCGCGCTCGGTCGTGAGCTTCTGCCCCTGATCGGTGAGGAAGCGCTGGAAGCGCGCAATTTCTTTGTCGACGGAAACCATGCTCATTGAGACTCAGTCTCAGCGAGTGTAGTAGCGCCGGGGATGGGGGTCAAGGGATAGGACGAATGGGACGAATAGGACCTATAGGACGAATAGGACAAACCGCGGCAGCCGGCGTCCCATCTGTCCTATTGGTCCTATTCGTCTTATCGTTCCCCGACGCTACAAATGCGTCCGCGCCGCTTCGCTGGCCGCGCGGATCTGCGGCTGCCGCGGATCGATCGCCAGCGACCGGTTCCAGAAGTCGAGCGCGCGGCCGTAGTCCTCTTTCTTCACGTAGAAGGTGCCGAGGTTGTTGAGGGCCAGCGTCGAGGAGGGCTGCAGTCCCAGCGCTCGTTCGAGCTCGGGGAGGCCTTCCGTGTAGCGCTCAGCCTGCGCCAGCGCGGAGCCGAGGTTCGCGGCGATGAGCGCCGACTGGGGGAAGACGGACTTGCCTTTGTACAGCAGCTGGATCGCGCGCGAAGTCATGTTGCGGTTGCGATAGAGCGCCGCGAAATCGACGAACCAGCGGTCGGCGTTCGGCAGGCCGCGCTGCACGGCCATCATGAAGACCTCGTCGGCGGCGGTGTACTGCTGCCGGTCGATCAGGACCATGGCCATGTTGAGGTAGGCGGCCGGACGGGTGGGATTGAGGTCGATGGCTTTCTGGAACGCCTCGACCGATTCCTTCAGCTTGTTCTGCTTGCGCAGCTCGATGCCCTGGTTGTTCCACCAGGCGTACGGTCCCCACTGCTCCGGCGGCAGCGGCTGGGAGGCGAGCTGCGGCTCGTCGTCGTCATCGAAGACCGGCTGCGCGGCGCGCGTGGGATCGGTGAGATGCCCGAACGCCTGCAACTCCGCCTGGTAGCGCTGCGGATTCACCGCGGCGCCGCTGATGGGACGCTCGCCGAAGAACTCGCCGTAGCTGACGACGCGTACCGATTCGACCGGCTGGATGTCGGTCAGCGCCCACGTCGCCACCTTCCCGGGCATGTCCGACGATTGCGGGAGCCCGAGGATGGCGAGGACGGTGGGGACGAGATCGTAGAGCGATATCGTGTGGTTGCCGCGCGAGGCCGCCACGTGGTTGCCGTAGGCGATGAAGACGCCGGGGTTGCGGTGATCGGAGAGCGCCGCGCGGCCGGTGGCCATCGTGCGCGGCCGGTTCTTGCCCCAGCGGAAGCCGTGGGCGGAGACGAGGATGACGGTCGTGTCGTCCGTGCGGACCTTCATCCACTCGCCGATCAGGCGATCGACCTCGGAGTAGTAGTTCGCAACCGTCGGCCAGTAGCGGCGGTAGCCTTCCTGGCTCATCCCCTCGCGATACGGCGGGTGAAACGGCGCGCCGATGTGGTTCACGACGTCCGTCCCTTCGAACGACATCATGAAGAGGAGCGGCTGCTGCTCCTGGTAGAGGTCGATGCCGACGCGGTGGTCGGTCCACGTCTTCGCCAGCACGTTGCGCATGACGTTGACCGGCTCGTTGGGGTTGTTGCTCTCCAGGCCGCGCTGGTACTCGGTGGCGGTGATGTTGAGGAAGCGGCGGACCTGGTCGTAGCCAATCGTGTTGACCGGCACGGCGAGGCGATCGACGCGCGAGGAAAGCTGCTGCGGATGGATCGCGTCGTCGACCATGACGACCGGCGTGTCGAAGACGGTGGCGTGGTCCGGCAGCGGCGGCCACGCCGTCCACCAGTTGACGACGAGCGCCTGACGGCCGAAGGCCTCCGCGATGTCCCACACGGCCGGTGCGCGGCGGGTGTTCGAATCGACCGGCGCCTTGCGCGAGTGGTCGATGAAGTCGATGACGCCGTGACGGTCGGGGGTGACGCCGGTGGCGGCGGTCGTCCAGACGAGCGGCGAAACGGTCGGCTGGATGGTCTGCAGCGAGGCGGTCGTGCCGCCGCGCGCGAGGGCGGCGATGTTCGGGATGCGTCCGTCGTCGGCGAGCTCGGACAGCAGCTCCCAGTCGGCGCCGTCGATGGCGAAGATCGCCACGCGGCCGGCCACGCCGCGCGCGCTGCGGCGCAGCTCCGCGCGTTTGTAGGTCAGGAGGGCCTTGCGGTCCGCTTCGAGGCGGGCGATCTCGAACGCCGTGACATTCAGGCCGCTCCGCTTGAGGTGGCCGGCGACGGTCTGCCGCAGCGCCTCGCGCCGCTGGGCGAACTCCGACGTCGGCGACAGCAGCTCCTCGATCGGCACCTGCTGCGTGACGGCGGAAACGGCTTCGCCGACGCGCGTGCGGATCCAGGCGCTCCAGCCGCTGTTGACCAGCGTCCGGGCGTCGGCCAGCTCGTTGCTGGCGAAGGAGAAGCGCAGGCGGTAGGTGATGGTGACGGGGACGCCTTCCTTCGAGAGGATGCGCACCACGCCGTCACGCTGGGCCGACCCTTCCCGCTTCTCGAACGACAGCACGTAGTACTGGTGCCACGGCAGGAACGAGACACGGTTCTGCACGAGGCGTACGCGGCCGTTCGACTTGTCGACGCCGAACGTCATCCGTCGCGAGGACGGCATGTACAGGCTGGCGATGACGTAGAGCAGCCCGCCCAAACAGGCGAGGATGGCGAGAACACGTACGGCACGGAGACGGAACATCGGCGACGGCGATTATGCGGATGTTTTGCCAGAGGGGGACGGGAGCGGTTGAAACGATGGGACGAATGGGACGAATAGGACGAATAGGACGAATAGGACCATGACTCGTCCCATAGGTCCTATTTGTCCTATAGGTCCTATTTGCGGCGCTTCACGAGCTGCTTCACTTCATCGTTCCCAATCGCGCTCTGCGCCGAGATGATCACCGCCGCCGTTCCCTCGCGGAAGGGGGGGATGTTGCAGCGGACGGTGGCCGTGCCGTCGGCGGCCGTCTTCCCGCGGAAGATGACGCGGGGCGGCTCGACGGTCGAGATCACCTTCACCTCGATGGCCGCCGCGGCGATCGGAGCCTGGGAAAGGCTCTTTCTGGTCGCGATGCGCATCTCGACGGGAGTGCCGGAGTAGAAATCGGCCGCGTTGATGATCGACAGCTCGAGGTGCTCGCTCTCCGCCTCGGACGCCAGGTAGTCGATGATGACCTGATCGAGCGTCTTCTCCTCGGAGAGCGTCGCCGGACCGGGCGCCGCCGGCGGAGGGGCGGTGACGGCCGGAATGGGGTCAGGGGTCGTGACGGCGAAGTTCGTCACTTCCGCCGGAGCATCGAACCGACCGCGCTTGATCGCGGCGATCATCGTCCGATGCTGCTGCTCCATCAGGCCGGCGATCCACTTTTCGTCGATCCCGGTCTTGAGCTGCTCGGCGTAGGAGGTCTTTTTCGAGGCGAGGATCTCGCCACCCACGTAGACGAGCGACTCGATATAGGGGTTGGCTGTCCCCTTGTCCTCGGTCTGTACGTGATAGACCTTGTCGTTGTGCTTGATGTCTGTATTGAACCCGGTAATCAAGGCGGGCTCCGCGCTGGGGAATCGAGCGGAAGAGTCTAGCAGAACGTAAGTTGTTGGTTGTTGGTTTTTGGTTTTAGTCCTGCGCCTTGCGGAAAGGCCGGCCCAGGCGCAGCACCAAAAACCGAAAACCGAAAACCAACATCCCCCCTAGTTCTGATCCAGCCACGCCCTCAGATACGCAATCTGTTCCCGGATCCGTCCCCGGTCCTCGGCGTGGGGCATCAGCAGCAGATAGCGCTCGAACAGCTCGATGGCCTGCTGGTAGGCGTGCATCTGCATGGCCAGGGCGGCGCGGTCGTGGACTTCGTAGGCGTCGCGGTCGTCGAGGATCAGCAGGCGGTCGATCGACGCGGCGGCGCGCGCCAGCTCGTGCTGCGAGAGGTAGGCGGCCTTGAGCTGGGCCAGCTCGCGCGCCAGGATCTCGCGCGGGGTGAAGGAGCGCAGGTGATGCTCGCGCAGGCGCACGCCGCCGCCGTAGACGCCGTCGAGGATCTTCTGCAGCTCGACCGTCGTCAGCACCCGCCCTCCGTCGAACGGATCGACCACGACCTGCCCGAAACTGCCGCTGAACTTCACCAGGAAGCGGCCGGGGAGCGAAACGCCGGTTGCTTCGATGCCGACGCGGCGCGTCAGCTCGAGGTAGAGGATCGACAGCGTGATCGGCAGCCCCGCGTGCCGGTCCATCACCTCGGACAGCAGCGCGCTGCGCGGATCGTAGTAGTCGTCGTTCTCACCGTGGAAGCCCTCCTCGTCGAACAGGATGTGATTGATCGTCTCGACGAGGCGGCCCACATCGCGGGAGCCGGCGAGGCGCTCGCGCACCGCGTCCGCCCAGGCGTGGACGTCGCCGAGGTAGCGCTCGACGTCGATGCGGGGATTCTCCTCGAGGGCGATGACGAGCGACGCCTCGACGAGGTCGAGGTGCGGCTCCGGCCTCCGTGCAAGCTCTTCGAAGCGTCTCCGGGCGAGAGCCGGATGAGTCAGAACGCGTCCCGACTGCATACCTGAAACTCCTCCACCTTCCGTCGTAACTCCTCGGTGATTGGCCGTTTCGTTCGCGTGTCCCAGTCGAACAGCACGACCGTCACGATGCCGGTAGCAGCAAGCTCGACGCCACCGTTCTTCCTGATTTCGTAAACAAAATCCAACGAGGTCGTCCGCATCTCGCTGATGCGCACGGCGATCTCGATCGGCTCCATTGCGATCTGCAGGCGGAAGTCGACGCGTGCGTGGGCGACGATGAAGTTGATGTCGAGCGGCACGCGGCCGCCGGTGAGGGCGAACCACAGCTCCGTGCGCGCCAGCTCGAAGTAGGTCAGGTAGACGGCGTTGTTGACGTGGCCGAAGTAATCGACGTCGCGGAAGATCACCTGATGCGGAACGACGAACCAGCCATCACGCCACGTACCTAGCGACATCGCTCCTATTGTACGGATTCGGAGGCCGTCGCGAACGGCAGCGTGCCGCGCGTGCAGGCCTGCAGCACCCGTCCCGGCAGCGGATGATCGAGGTACGGCGCGATGATCGACGACGCCTGCACCAGGCGATCGAGGTCGACGCCGCTCTCCAGCCCCAGGCCGTTGAGGAAGTACACCAGATCCTCGGTCGCCATGTTGCCCGACGCACCCGGCGCATACGGGCAGCCGCCGAGGCCCCCGGAGGAGGAGTCGAAGGTGGCGATGCCCATCTCCAGCGCCGCGAGCGTATTCGCCAGCGCCGTGCCGCGCGTGTCGTGGAAGTGCATGGCCAGCTTCGACCACGGGATCACCTGCAGCAGGACGCCGATGACGCCCTGCACCTGCATCGGCGTGCCGACGCCGATCGTGTCGCCAATGGAGACCTCGTAGCAGCCGAGGTCGAGGAGACGGGCGGAGACCTCGAGGACCTTCTCCGGCGGGACGTCGCCCTCGTAGGGGCAGCCGAACGCCGTCGAGACGTAGCCGCGCACGCGCATCCCCTCGGAGCGGGCGCGCAGCACGACCGGCGCGTAGTTCTCGAACGACTCGTCGATCGTCATGTTGATGTTGCGCTTGTTGAAGGTCTCGGAGGAGGCGGTGAAGACCGCGATCGACTGCACGCCCACTTCGATGGCGCGCTCCAGCCCCTTCATGTTCGGGACGAGCACGGGGTACTCGACGCCCGGATCTTTCGGGATGTCGCGGTAGACGGCGGCGGTGTCGGCCATCTGCGGCACCCACTTCGGGCTGACGAAGGCGCCGGCTTCGATCACGCGCAGCCCGGCATCGCTGAGGGCCGTGATGTACGCGACCTTCGCCTCGGTCGGGATCGTGACCTTTTCGTTCTGCAGTCCGTCGCGGGGGCCGACTTCGACGATCTTGACGCTATCGACAGGGATCTTCATGGTTGCCGGTTTTCGGTTGTTGGTTTTCGGTTTTCGGTTGGGCTTCGGTTCTACCGACAACCGAAAACCGACAACCGAAAACTGTTCTCGTCATTCGATCGTGACCAATTCCACGCCGGGCTGCACCAACTCCCCTTCCCGGCAGTTGACGGCACGAACGGTGCCGTCCTTCGGTGCCACGATCTGGTGCTCCATCTTCATGGCTTCGAGGATCAGGAGCGGGGCGCCTTTCGTGACAACGTCGCCGGCGGCCACCAGTATTTTCAGCACGACGCCGGGCATCGGCGCAGCGGTGGAGTGCTCGCGGTCGCGGCGCTTCGCGCGCCCGCCTTTCTCCACCACCTCGTGCGTGTAGATCTCGCCGTCGAAGGAAAAGCTGACGACGGAGCCCTGCACCACGTAAGGCACGACGTGCAGCCGCCCGTCGACGCGGATGTCGGCTTCATCTTCGCGGAGGGCGACGAGCTCGATCATGGTTTCTGCGAGAAGCGGGAGCCGGGTGCGTCGAGCGCCATGCCCGACTGGCAGAGCGCGCACGCCGCCTCGTCGGACGTTTCGAGCCCGAGCGACAGCAGCGACGCGTACGGCGCGTCGAACGGATTGTCCTTCCCGCTGCGGTTGAGGATGGAGGCGAAGCCGACGACGCGGCCGCCGTGATGCGCGATCACGTCCGCCGTTTCGCGCGTCGACTTGCCGGTGGTCACGACGTCTTCGACGATCACCACCGGTTCGTCTTTCGCGAGGCGAAAGCCGCGGCGCAGCGTCATCTGGCCGTCCTTCCGCTCCGTGAAGACGAACGGCAGGTCGAGCGCCTCGGCCACGGTGTAGCCGATGACCACGCCGCCGAGCGCCGGCGCCACGACGCGTGCGGCGCCCCAGCCGCGTACCTGCTGCGCGAGCTCTGCGCCGAGGGCTTTCGCGTTGCGCGGATGCTCGAGGAGCAGCGCGCACTGCACGTAGTTCGGGCTGTGCAACCCGGAGGAGAGACGGAAGTGCCCCGAGAGCAGCGCGCCGGTATCGGCCAGAAGCGAGCGGACGTCGAGCGTCATGGCGGGCGAGAATACATGTGTGGCATCCTCAGAGGAAGAGGTGAACACAATGGCCAAACTCACCGAGCAGATCCGCGCCGATCTGACGGACGCAATGAAGACGCAGCAGAAGGAGAAGCTCTCCGTGCTGCGCATGCTGCAGACCTCGCTCAAGAACGAGCAGATCAACCACGGCGCCGGCTACGAGCTGTCCGATGAAGAAGCGATGACGGTCATCCGCAAAGCCGTGAAGCAGCGGCAGGATTCGATCGAGCAGTTCACGAACGGCGGCCGCCCCGAGCTCGCGGAGAAGGAGCGCAGCGAGCTGGAGATCCTCAAAACCTACCTGCCGCCGGAGCTGACGGACGAAGAGCTGGAGAGCGGCGTGCGCGAGATCATCGCCTCCACCGGCGCCGCCTCGAAGAAGGACCTCGGCAAGGTGATGAAGGAAGCGTCCGCAAAGTACAAAGGACGCGTTGACGGCAAGAAGATCCAGGAGCTCGTTTCGCGGCTCCTGCCCTGACCCGTCCATGTCCCGGTACGCGCGTCATCTCGTGCTGCCCGAGATCGGTCCGGCGGGGCAGGAAAAGCTCCGCCGGGCCTCGGTCCTCGTCGTCGGCGCCGGTGGTCTCGGCAGCCCGGTGCTGCTCTACCTCGCCGCCGCCGGCGTCGGACGCCTCGGCATCGTCGACTTCGATCGCGTCGACGAATCGAACCTGCAGCGGCAGATCCTTTACGGGACATCGGACATCGGTAAGCCGAAGCTCGAAGCAGCGCGGGCGCGGCTGCTCGACCTCAACCCCGAGGTCGAGGTCGTGCTGCACGAGGCGAAGCTGACGTCGGCGAACGCGCTCGACATCCTGCGCGACTACGACGTCATCATCGACGGCACGGACAACTTCCCCACGCGCTATCTCGTCGCCGACGCGTGCGTGCTCCTCGGGAAGCCGAACATCTACGGCTCCATCTTCCGTTTCGAAGGACAGCTCGCCGTGTTCGATGCGCGCACAGGCCCGTGCTACCGCTGTTTCCAGCCGGAGCCGCCGCCGCCGCACCTCGTGCCGTCGTGTGCCGAAGGGGGCGTGCTGGGCGTGCTGCCCGGCGTGGTGGGGACGATCCAGGCGACCGAAGCGATCAAGCTCATCACGAACGCGGGGCAGACGCTGCTCGGCCGTCTGCTACTCTTCGATGCGCTCGCGATGTCATTCCGCACGCTGCGCCTGCCGAAGCGCTGCGACGAGCATGCGGCCATCACGAAGCTCATCGACTACGAGGAGTTCTGCAATCCCGTGCAAGACCAGGACATCACCCCCACTGAACTATCCGAAAAGCTCGCCGCGGGCGAAGACGTGGTGTGCATCGACGTGCGCGAGCCGCACGAATGGAACGCCGGCCACCTCGACGCCGCGCGTCACATCCCGCTGTCGCAGTTGCCACAGCACGTGGCGTCGCTGCCGCGCGACAAAGAGATCGTGATGATCTGCCGCAGCGGCGGCCGCAGCGCCCACGCCCAGCAACACCTGAAAGCCGCCGGCTTTGCCCGTGTGCGCAACCTGGTGGGGGGCATGACGCGCTACTCGCGCGAGGTCGATCCCAGCATCAAGGTGGTGTAGGGGGAAACGATAGGACAAATAGGACCTATAGGACGAATGGGACAAGGGTTGGTCCCATCTGTCCTATTCGTCCTATAGGTCCTATTCGCTACTTGCGCGCGGTCTGCGTTTCTTCGAACAGCAGGCGGCCGAACAGCACCACGATCGACTTGCCGGTGGCGCGGCCCAGGGTGGAGCCTTCGATGATGGAGATGCCGACTTCCTGGTAGCTGGGCGACAGGATGTTGGCGCGGTGGCCTTCCGACTCCATCCACGACTGCACCAGCACTTCGACCGTTTCGAAACCCGACGCCAGGTTCTCGCCGGCGAACTGGAACTCGTAGCCGCGGTGTTTCATCCAGACGAAGGGCGCGCGGCCGTCGGGGGAGACGTGGCTCCAGTACGCCAGCTCTTCCATGTCGCGCATGCGGTCGTCCGAGGCGTTGGTGAGGCGGACCTCGGAGCGCAGGGGCGGCAGCCTGTGCGCGAGGCGGTACTTGTTCATCTCCGCCAGGACGGATTCGCGCGTGATCTCCGCCGCCATCAGCGACGGGGCGACTGCGAACAGCACAACCGCGAGCAGGGTCTTCATAGGTACGTTCCGTTGGTACAGCCGTTGGTCAGCGCGCGTTGTCGGGACGAACGCGCAGGAAAAACGTGCAGGCTTTGCCGGTCTTGGATTCGACCCACACTGAACCGGCATGCGCCACCGCAAATTCACGGCACTTGAACAGCCCTCGCCCTGTCCGTTCCGGACTCGCCGGGTTCCAGACGAACGACGGCTCGAAGATCGACTGACGCAGCTCTTCCGGCACCATCGCGCCGTTGTCCATGACGAAGAACAGCAGCAGCGGTTTGCCTTTGTGCTCCATCCAGCGGACGCCGAGGACCACCTGGCCGCCGGGCGGCACGTAGTGCAGCGCGTTGTCCATGAGGATGGCCAGCGCGTCGGAGAGCTGCTCGTGATCGATGTAGCGCTCTTCGAGCTCCTGCACGTCGACCTGCAACTGCACGCTCTTCAGATCGGCGTAAGCGCGGAAGCGGTCGCCGACGCGGCGGACGACGTCCGTCACCGTCGGCACGGGACGCAGGCCGCTCGACCACTCCTCGACTTCCGGCGCCAGCTCGAGCGACGAAAGGATCTGATCGACGCCCGCGGCCGAGTCGGCGAGGAAATGATCGCTCCGCGTCCCTGCGGCGTGATGCAGCGACTCGCGCAGCGCGCGCAGCGGGCCGAAGACCGTCTCGCGCAGATACGTGACGAACGACGCGTGCGCCTCGTTCATCGGATCGGCGTAGCGGAAGACCAGCACCGCGCCGCTCGCGCCACCGGACATCGGCACGAGCGTGTAGAGGAAGTTGCGGTTGTTGATGCGCACGCCGGCGGACGTCGGCACCGACAGATCGCCGACGCGCACGCCGGCCTTCGCCTCGACGGTGGCCAGCGTGGCCAGGTCGGTCGGCGTCGCATCGAAGATGCGCTTCGCCTCGTCCGAGACGAACTTCACCGAGCGGTCGGGCCCGAGCAGGATCGACGGGACGCCGGCGGCGACGAGCAGATCGACGACGCTGGTAACGGCGGGCGTGGCCGATTCGACGCGGAACGGGAGGATCGGTGCTTTGGGAAACGGATCGAGGGCGGCGGCGGTGGCGGGAGATGCCTGGCCTGAAGAGACGGGCGTGGACATCGGAGCCGAGGCCGGCGCGGAAGGCATCGGCGGCTCGGCTGCAAAGTCGACGTCAGGCTCCGCCACCGCTTCCGCGGGCGCCGTCGTCTGCACCGACGGAGACGATTTCTTCCGCGGCTTATCGCACTTCTCGCAGAGGATGCCCTGCGAAACTTCGCTGCCGCACATGAAGCATTTCCGCGCCATTCCGACTCCCGGACCTGCGATCTTACGATAAAGTCTCCCCCCATTTCGAATCCAGGGAGCTGAAAACGAATGAAAAACATCGTCGTCATCGGAGCCGGCACCATGGGCAACGGCATCGCCCACACCGCCGCGGCCCACGGCTTCGACGTCACGCTGGTCGACGTCAGTGACGCCGTCCTCGACCGCGCGGTCAAGACCATCACCGCCAATCTGCAGCGCGGCGTCGACAAAGGAAAGATGACCGCCGAGGAGCGCGATGCCGTCGTCGGGCGCATCCGGCGCGAGACGAGCGTCGAGAAAATCGGCGACGCCGATCTCGTCATCGAAGCCATCATCGAGAAGACCGAGGCCAAGACTTCGCTCTTCGCGCAGCTCGACAAGATCACGAAGCCGGAGTGCATCCTCGCTTCGAATACCTCGTCCATCTCCATCACCAAGATCGCCGCGGCGACGCAGCGGCCCGACAAAGTCATCGGCATGCACTTCATGAATCCCGTGCCGGTCATGACGCTCGTCGAAGTCATCCGCGGCATCGCCACCTCGGACGAGACCTACCGCCACGTCGAAGAGCTCTCCAAGCGCATGGGGAAGACGCCGATCGAGGTGAACGACTACCCCGGCTTCATCTCCAACCGCGTGCTGATGCCGATGATCAACGAGGCCATCTTCACGCTGTACGAAGGCGTGGCCACGCCGGAAGCGATCGACGGCGTCATGAAGCTCGGCATGAACCATCCGATGGGCCCGCTCACGCTGGCCGACTTCATCGGCCTCGACGTCTGCCTGGCCATCCTCCGCGTGCTCGAAGAAGGCTTCGGCGATCCCAAGTACCGTCCGTGTCCGCTGCTCGTGAAGATGGTCGACGCCGGATGGCTGGGCCGGAAGAGCGGCCGCGGTTTCTACAACTACGCGAAGTAGGGCCCAGGGCGCAGGGCCCGGGGCTCAGGGGCTGCGCTACGCGACGGTCAAACGCGTGTGGCCACGCATTGCAGCGCGGCCATCGAACAAAAACTTCGCGTGAACATCTGAGACCTGCGCCTTGGGCGCTGAGCCCTTTGCTGGTTGACATACTTCCTCGACCAGTGATGTTGTACGCGACACATCATGCTCTGCCAGACCTGTAGCGCTTACAACGCCGACGAGCGCGAGTTCTGCTTTCGTTGCCAGAACAAACTTCTCGTGCTCTCCGGCGTCAACCCGTTCGAAGAAGATGAGCTCGACGATTACGAGGAAGATGACGACCTTTCTCTCGATGAGCATCTCCTCGAGCGCGTCTCCGCCCTCGAAGAGATCATCAAGCGCTCCGCCGAGACCATGCGCTCGCTCGTCGACGCCGTGCAGAAGCACGAGCGCGCCATCTTCATCAATCAGACAGGTCTCCTTTCCGTCAAAGAGATCCTCGAAAAGAAGAACGTCCTCAGCGGCGACGAAGTCGTCGAGCTGTGGGAATCCAAGATGGGCGAGCAGATGCTCGCTCTCGAAAAGAAGCAGCGCTTCACCGAGCGCAAGGACCGCATGGTCTCGCTGTTCCGCGGTGAGAAGCGCGACCGTTTCCTGCAATTCGTCGGTGACTCCGAAGCCGCGTTCGACGGTTTCGATCCCGAGCGCGGGATGAAGCACCTGGAGGAAGCCTTCAAGCTCGACCGCGACAACTACGAGCTCTCCTTCTTCCTCGGCGAGATGTTCTTCAACGACGGCAATCTCGACCGCGCCAAGCAGTACCTCGAGCGCACCCTCGAAGTGCAGCCCGACCATTTCGACGCCGCCGTCTTCTACGGCGTGCTGCTCCACGAGCGCCAGGACCTCAAAGGCGCCGAGCGCTGGCTCCGCCGCGCCATCCAGATCTCCCAGGAGTCGTTCCTCCCGTACTTCAGCCTCGGCGCCATCTACGCGCGCAAGGGAAAGCTCCTCCGCGCGCAGAAGTTCCTCGAGAAAGCCATCCAGCTCGAAGCCATCCCGCAGGCGTATTACCTGCTCGGCACGATCTTCTACGAGAAAGGCCAGCTCGAGCGCTCCATCCGCTCGTTCCAGGCCGCGCTGAAGCTCGATCCCGATTACGAAGAAGCCATCTACCACCTCGGGCTCTGCTACCTCGACCGCAACTGGAACCGCAAGGCCATCGAGTGCTTCCAGGAAGCGCTGGAGCTCAATCCCAACAAGATGGAGTACCAGCAGGCCGTCAAGATTCACGAGGGGCTGAACGTCCACATGCCGGTGCAGGGACCGGCCGTCGACGACGTGCGCGAGGCCGAGACCTTCGCCAGCGAAGGGCAATACGCCGACGCGCTGGAGCGCTATCGCCGCGCGGCGACGCTCGATCCCGAGAACGTCAACATCCTCCTGCCGTACGCGCTGCTCTGCTCGCAGGTCGACCTCAACTCCGAGGCCATCACCGTGGCGCGGCGGATCCTGCACGTGAAGCCGCCAGAAGTCGTCGCGGCCGCCGCGTACACGACGCTGGTCGAGGCGCTGCGTGCCGAGGGGAACTTCAAGGAGGCGAACCGCGCGCTGGAAGAGATGCTGCGCGACTACACCTCCAACTACGCCAAGTCGATCGCGTACTACGAGAAGGCGTACAACCTCGCGGAGATGGAAGAGAACCTCGACGAAGCGCTCGAGTCGGCGCAGCTCGCGCTCCGCTATTCACCGAAGGAGCTGAAGCAGTTTCCGCTCGCGGCCCTCGGGTGGGTCTACTTCAAGCGCCGCGACTTCCGGAACGCCGTCGACTTTCTCTCGAAGTCCGCCGACCTCGGGCCGACCGCCACGAACCTCATGCACCTCGGCATGGCCCTCCTCGAAAGCGGCCAGAAAGAGCGCGCCCGCCAGGTCTTCCGCAAGGCCAAGACGTTCAAGATCAAAGGCGCCGGCCTCGAAGAGAAGATCCTCGAACAGGTCCGCAGCGCGACCAAGCTGATCGACCGCCTGCACGCAAGGCGGCGCAAGATTCCGAAGAACCAATAGGGACGAATAGGACCTATAGGACGAATAGGACCAATGGGACTGGTGAGAATCCCATTTGTCCCATAAGTCCTATCTGTCCCATTCGTCCCAGCGCGCTTCTACGGAATCTTCAGCGTCATCCCTTCGCGGATCTTGTCCGCGTCGCTGAGCTGGTCGCGGTTCGCGTTGAAGATCTTCTGGTACTCGCTGGCTTTGCCGTAGTAGTGCTGGGCGATGTGGGTGAGGGTTTCGCCCTTATTCACGGTGTGGGTGCGCGCGCCGGTGGACGTCTGCGGCGCCAGCCCCGGGGCGAAGCCGGCGGTCTGCGGACGCGGCTGACCGGGCGAGGGGATCTCCTGTGAGACCGCGATCATGTTCATCACGCCCGCGGTGTCTCCCAGCTTCTCCGTGATGGCGCGCATGACGTTCTGCTTCTCCGCGAGCGACTGCACGGTCCCGTGAATCTCGACCATGTTGCCGTTCGCGCGCGCATTCAAGTCGCGGACGCCCGTGGACGCGGCGATGCTCTGCACCGTCTGCTGAATCTTCGATAAATCGGCCATTGGTGGCTCCTTTCGCAACCAACGGTGTTGTGCGAGAACCACGCCTCTGCACCAGCACGGCGGGAGTGCTGGGCGGCAGTCGCGTGACGAGCCGAAACACCCATGGTTTCACGTTTAGGCTGCTGCTCACGACAAATGCAATCCATGGATTCGTCTTCGGAGCCTCCACGCTAACTTTCAACACCCATGGTTTAATGCTCATCGTTCGTTGAACGCCGCGCATCGTTCAACGAACGATGACCATGAGTCCATGGGTGTTCCGCAGCGTTCGATGAACGACGATCATGAAACCATGGGTGTTGCGGATCGTTCTCGCTACGCCGCTCAGCAGTCGAGGGATTCTGCGGCACGTTCAAAACGGAACGCGGAACAGTCCTGGAGTGTCCCCCGGCGTTCGCTCGCCTCTACGCCTTGGTCAATTTGGCGAATTTGGCGATGAACTTCTTCGAGCCGGCACCTTCGAAGTACACCGTCAGCTTCGCTTCCGGTCCGCTGCCTTCCATGGTCAGGATCGTGCCGACACCGAACTGTTCGTGACGCACCCGGGCTCCGCGGGCGAAGTCGGCCTTGGGCGCCTCCGCCTGTTTGGCAGCCCGGATGGCTGACGGATCGAATTGCACCGGCGCGTTCTGGAAGAACGACATGACGCTCTGTGCCGAGCCGGCTTTCGGCGGCTGTTGCGACTGTGCCGGACGCGCCGGCGGCTGCGGAGAGCGCTGTTGCGGCTGCGAGGGGCGTGGCGACTGGGCATAGTTGCCGCGGGACGAGCCGCTGCCGCCGCGCGACGACCCGCCGCCGTAACGCTCGTTGCCGTAGCTGTTGTTGCCGTAGCGCTGCTGCTGCTGGATCGGGCGCTCGCGCCATGACGGCGACTCCGGAACGTAGCGCGCGCTGGCGATACGCACCGGCTCCTTCACCTCGTCCGGGATCTCGTCGAGGAACGGGGAGGCGTTCTGCTCGCGGAACTTGCCGTGGATGCGCCGCTCGAACGCGTGCATGCAGTACAGCAGCTCGCGCGCGCGGGTCATGCCGACGTAGCAGAGGCGGCGCTCCTCCTCCAGGTCCTCGCTGTGCTCGAGCGACTGCGCGTGCGGCAGGATCCCTTCCTCCATGCCGACGAGGAAGACGACCTTGTACTCCAGCCCCTTCGCCGAGTGCAGGGTCATCAGCGTAACCCCCTTCTGCGACTCGTAGCGGTCGAGGTCCGACATCAGCGTCAGCGAATCGAGGTAGTCGCTGAGCGAGGCGCCGGGGTTGTTCTGCGTGTATTCACCCGCGGAGTTGAGCAGTTCGTCGAGGTTCTCCAGGCGCGACTCGTCCTGCACGTCGCGCGACTCCTGCAGCATGCGGCGGTAGCCGGTGCGCAGCAGGAGGTAGTCGAAGAACTCCGGCAGCGGATTGCCGACCGCGCGCTGCAGGTCGTGCACGATCTCGCGGAACTCCTTCACCGCTTTCGCGGCGCGCGCCGGCAGGAAGTCGAGCGTGCCCTCGATGATCGTCCAGAGCGAGACGTTCTGCGCGGCCGCCTGCTCGCTGAGCGTGTTGATCGTCGTGTCGCCGATGCCGCGCGACGGCACGTTGATCACGCGCTCGATCGACGGCGTGTCGTGCGGCCGCACGGTCAGGCGCACGAACGAGAGGATGTCCTTGATCTCCGCGCGCTCGTAGAACTTCACGCCTCCGACGACGCTGTACGGCATGTTCGCGCGCAGCAGCTCTTCTTCGAACGGTCGCGACTGCGCGTTGGTGCGGAAGAGGATGGCGATGTCCGCCAGCGAGTATTTGCCGCGCATCGAGGAGATGCGCTCGAGGACGAACTGCGCTTCCTCGCGCTCGTTGCTGCACGTCACGACGCGCACCGGATCGCCGGCGCCGCCGCTCGTGAAAAGCGTCTTTCCCTTGCGCGCGATGTTGTTCGAGACGACGCCCGTCGCCGCGGCCAGGATGTTGCCGGTCGAGCGGTAGTTCTGTTCCAGCTTGATGATGCGCGCGCCCGCAAAGTCGCGCTCGAAGTTGAGGATGTTGTTGATGTCGGCGCCGCGGAACTTGTAGATCGACTGGTCCTCGTCACCGACCGCCACGATGTTGCCGGTGCCCGACAGCGCCTTCACCAGCGCGTACTGCGCGTGGTTCGTGTCCTGGTACTCGTCGATCAGCAGGTGCTGGAAGCGGCGGTGGATCTCCTCGCGCACGTCCTCCTCCTTCCTCAGGAGCAGGACGAAGTTGCCGATGAGATCGTCGAAGTCCATCGCGTCGAATTCCTTCAGACGCTTCTGGTAGAGGCGGTAGATCTCGCTGACGCGCGCGCCGAAGAAGTCGAGGTTCGTCTTCTCGTACTCCACCGGCCCCTGCAGCTCGTTCTTCGCGTGGGAGATGCGAGTCAGCACGGAACGCGGCGGGAACGCCTCGTCGTTGACGTTCAGCTCGCGCATGCAGCGGCGGATGAGCGTGAGCTGGTCGGCCGTGTCGTAGACCGCGAACGACTTGGTGTATCCGAGGCGGTCGGCGTGGCGGCGGAGGATGCGGAGGGAGGTCGAGTGGAACGTGCCGATCCAGGGGCGATAGCCGCCGCCCGGGATCAGGTGATTCACGCGCTCGAGCATCTCGGCCGCGGCTTTGTTCGTGAACGTGACGGCAAGGATCGACGGCGGCGCAACATTAAGCTGGCCAATGAGATAGGCGATGCGGTAGGTGATGACGCGAGTCTTCCCCGAGCCGGCGCCGGCGAGGACGAGCAGAGGCCCTTCGCCGTGTGTCACCGCGTCGCGCTGCTGGGGATTGAGTCCGGAGAGATCGATCATGATTGCGGGGGCAGTTTAATGGAGGATGGAACGATCCTGCGGGCCGATCCATGCCCCCAGGATTGTCCCCGCGCGACCCGCTGTTGTTGGCGCCGTTACCCGATTCGTCTACACTGCCCGGCGCTTCGGTCTTGCGTCCCTGGAGGACATCATGTTTGGTCTTGGTTTGCCTGAGCTGCTCATCATTCTCGTGATCGTGATCGTCATTTTCGGCGCCAGCAAGCTGCCCCAGCTCGGCCGTGGCCTCGGCGAAGGCATCTCCAACTTCCGCGACGGCATCAAAGGCAAAGACGACAAGCAGATCGCCGAGAAGCGCGCGTCCGAAGAGAAGCGGTCCTGAACCAGCGCTGGCTCCTCGTTGGCGCCGGCGGGATGGTCGGCCGCGACCTCCACGACGAGCTCACGTCCCGCGGTGAAAGCGTCGTCGCGCTGACGAAGAGCGAGCTGGATATCACCGACGTGCGCCCGATCCAGAGCGCCGTTCGCGAGCACCGGCCGACGGTCATCGTCAACTGCGCCGCGTACACCAAGGTCGACCAGGCGGAGCAGGAAGAGAGCATCGCCAACGCCATCAACGGCTCGGCGGTGGAGCTGCTCGCCGCGGCGGCGAACGAGGCCGACGCCCTCCTCCTCCACATCTCCACGGACTTTGTTTTCGACGGCTCCAAGACGGCGCCGTACGAAGTGAACGATCCCACGGGCCCGCTCTCCGCGTACGGCCGCTCGAAGCTGCTGGGGGAGATCGCCGCCTCGCACGCGCGCAAGCACGCGATCGTGCGGACGGCGTGGCTCTTCGGGGTGCACGGGCCGAACTTCGTCGAGGCGATCCGCAACCAGCTCCGCAAAGGCACCAACCCGCTGCGCGTGGTCCACGATCAGCGCGGCCGCCCCACGTACACGCCGCACCTCGCCGCGGCGCTGATCCGCATCGCCCTCTCCGGCCACACCGGCATCTTCCACTACGCCGACTCGGATGAATGCACCTGGTTCGACTTCGCGAAAGCGATCGTCGAGGAGAGTGGCGCATCGACGGAGGTCCTCCCCGTGACCACGGACGAGTTCCCCCGCCCCGCAAAGCGCCCCGCGTACTCAGTGCTGTCGACCGAGCGCTACGAACGCGTCACGGGCGTAGCGCCGGACAGCTGGCGTGAAGGCCTGGCGGAGTACTTTTCCCTGAAACCGTGACCGGGACCCACCCACCCGTGCCGCCGGTCTGCCAAGGGTTGGGCGGCACATGGGGTCCTATTCGTTCCATTTGTCCTATAGGTGCTATCGTTCCCTGTAACGATTACGCGAAACAGTGAGCAATTAAACAGCACCAATTCTTGCGTACATCAAATACTCCACGTTTCCTTCGGCGCCCTTCACCGGACTTTCGATGACGCCCTGCACGTCGAAACCGGTCTCCCGGGCGAACGCCGTGACCGATTCGACGACTTCGGCGCGCTTCGTTTCGTCGCGGACGATGCCGCCCTTGCCGACGTCGTGCTTGCCCACTTCGAACTGCGGCTTGATCAACGCGACCAGCTCCCCCTTCAGGAAACGGGCGACGGCGGGGAGGATCAGCTTGAGGGAGATGAAGGAAACGTCGATGGAGACGAACTCGATCGGATCGTCGAAGTTCTCCGGATGGAGGTAGCGCGCGTTGACCTTCTCCCGGTTGATGACGCGGGGATCGTTGCGCAGGGAGACGTCGAGCTGGCCATAGCCGACATCGATGGCGTAGACCTTCGTGGCGCCGTTCTTCAGCATCACGTCGGTGAAGCCGCCGGTCGACGCGCCGATGTCGGCGCAAATCTTCCCTTCGACGCTGAGCCCGAACTGCTCGAGGGCACCGGCCAGCTTCATGCCGCCGCGTCCGACCCACGGATGCTCCAGCTCCGCGACACGCACCTCGTCGTCATCCGCGACCGTGGCGCCGGCCTTGTCGACGTACTGCCCGTTGACCAGCACGCGCCTGGCCATGATGAGCGACTGCGCCTTCGAGCGCGTCTCCACCAGGCCACGCTCGACGAGGACGACGTCGAGACGCTGCTTCTTCACGGCGCGTCGTTGAGGAGGGCGAAGCCTTCCTGGCGGAAGTGGTGGTCGTTGGTGAGGACCTGGTCTACGCCGCGCTCGCGCATGACGGTCATGGACATGCAGTCGACGAGACTGTACTGCTTGTCGTCTCGCCGCGAGTAGAGGTCGAGCGCGCGGAGAAAGAGCGACCGGTCGGAAGCGACGACTCGGCGCTCGGCCAGCATCCTGCGCACGACCTCGACGGCACGCGCGCGTACGCGCGGTCCCTCGTCGGCAACGTGCGTCAGAAACTCCGACAGCACTCCGTCGTGCGTGAAGAGATAGGCGTTGCGAACCATGCGATCGATGCGCTTCGCACGCTGATGATGTTCATCAGAGGAATCGAACAGCGCCACGAGAAACCACGTGTCGACGAAGCACTGCGGCTGCATCACTTGGCCGTCGCGCGCTTCCCGTAGACCACTTCGTCCACATTGTCGGAGCCATGGTGATGGCGCCAGTCTTCCGGCTTCAGATCGCTGGTCACTTCGGCGATCATCTCGCCCAGGGAGCTGGCCGCTCCCGCGTTTTCCGCCCTCGTTTGTTCAGGGAACTGCGCTGCAAGCGGTTCCATGGGTCCGGCGAAGCTCTCGCTGTTGCCCCGCGGCGTCCCCACGAACTCCCGCACCCGCTTCGCGATGCCTTCCGGATGCAGGTCGTACTGCGCGCGCAGCACGTCCTGGGCGCCGTGGTGCACGTACTCGTCCGGGATGCCGATGCGGTGGAAGACGACGTCGTGGAGGCCGAGCTCTTCGCAGCGCTCCATCACGGCCGAGCCGAAGCCGCCGGCGAGCGAGCCTTCTTCGACGGTAATGACCTTCGAATGAGACGTACAGTATTTCTTGATCAATTCATCATCCAAAGGTTTGATGAATCGTGCGTTGATAACCGTGACGTTAATGTTCTCTTTGGCGAGGATCTCCGCCGCTTCGAACGACGGCATGACCTCGTTGCCAATGGCGATGATCGTGGCGTGCTCCCCTTCGCGGAGCACTTCGCCTTTGCCGATCGGCAGCGACTTCAGCTCGGCGTCGAGCTTCACACCGAAGCCGTTGCCGCGCGGGTAGCGCAGCGACGTCGGGTGGCCGGTCTCGAACGCGGTCTTCACCATGTGCCGCAGCTCGTTCTCGTCCTTCGGCGCCATGCAGATCATGTTCGGGAAGATCCGCAGGTAGGCCATGTCGTAGATACCGTGGTGCGTCGGGCCGTCGGCGCCGGCGATGCCGCCACGGTCGAGAGCGAAAACGACCGGCAGATCCATGATCGCCACGTCGTGGAACACCTGGTCGAACGCGCGCTGGAGGAACGTCGAATAGATCGCCGCCACCGGCTTCATCCCCTGCGTGGCCATGCCGCCGCAGAAGGTGACGGCATGCTCTTCGGCGATGCCGACGTCGAACATGCGCTCCGGGAAGGCCTTGGCGAACTTGTCCAGGCCCGTGCCTTCCGGCATCGCGCCCGTCACGGCGACGATCTTCGGATCCTGCTTGGCCATCTCGATGAGCGCGTCGGCGAAGATCGCCGTGTACGTCGGCGGCGCCGGCTTGTCCGACTTCTTCACCTCGCCCGAGGGGATGTCGAACGGCGAGACGCCATGCGACCAGATCGGCTTGTTCTCGGCCGGAACGTAGCCTTTCCC
The DNA here is from genome assembly GCA_036380735.1 of Thermoanaerobaculia bacterium. Taxonomy (GTDB): domain Bacteria; phylum Acidobacteriota; class Thermoanaerobaculia; order Gp7-AA8; family Gp7-AA8; genus DASVEE01. The sequence goes on from DASVEE010000004.1 coordinate 53,788, forward strand.
CTTCTTGCTGATGACGTGGATGAGGAGCGGTCCGTTGTAGTCCTTGTTTTCTTCAAACAGATCGAGCAGCAGCTCGAGGTTGTGAGCGTCGTACGGCCCGAGGTACTTGAACCCGAGCTCCTCGAAGAGGGTGCCGGGGACGATCATGTGCTTGAAGACCTGCTCCATGTCGCTGGCGAGGCCGTGCAGCTTCCCCCCGACGAGCGGAATGCGGTCCATCACCCCGCGCGCCAAATCCTTCATCTGGTTGTAGCGCTGGCCCTTGATGATCTGGTTCAGGTAGCCGGAGATGGCACCGACGTTCGTCGAGATCGACATGTCGTTGTCGTTCAGGACGATGATCATCTTGCTCTTGAGGTGACCGGCCTGGTTGAGCCCTTCAAAGGCAAGGCCGCCGGAGAGCGCACCGTCGCCGATGATGGAGACGACGCGGTAGTTCTCTTTCCGGAAGTCGCGGCCGATGGCGATGCCGAGGCCGGCGCTGATGGAGGTCGAGGCGTGGCCGGCATTGAAGACGTCGTACACCGACTCCTCCCGCTTGCAGAAGCCGGAGATGCCGTTGTGCTGGCGGATCGTGTGGAACGTGTCGCGGCGGCCGGTGATGAGCTTGTGCGGATAGCTCTGATGGCCGGTGTCGAACACGATCTGATCGCGCGGCGTGTCGAAGACGTAGTGCAGCGCGAGCGTGAGCTCGACGATGCCCAGGTTGCCGCCGAAGTGTCCGCCGACGCGCGACACGACGTCGATGATCATGTCGCGGATCTCCTGCGCGACCTGCGGCAGTTGACGGCGATCGAGCTTGCGGAGATCGAGCGGTGTATCGATCGTATCGAGTAGTCTGGCCATGAGTTACAGTCCGTCCGCCCCCTACGAGCGTCGTTCGCAAATGTAACGAGCGATGGGAGCTAGATAGTTCACAGGACCGGCGATGATATCAGCGTTTTCCACAGCCACCTCCAGCAGGCGTCCTACCTCACCCCGTGCAGCTTCGACGCCCAGCAGCGCCGGGTAGGTCAGCTTTCCCTGCGCCACGTCCTTCCCGGCGGTCTTCCCGAGGGTGGCGGACGTCTCCTCGACGTCGAGCAGATCGTCGACGATCTGGAAGGCCAGACCGAGCGCGTCCGCATAACGGTGCAGCGCCTCGAGCTTCTCCTCCGAAGCCCCTCCGAGGAGGCCGCCGAGGACGACGGAGGCGGTGAAGAGCTTCCCCGTCTTGTTCCGGTGGATGAAATCGAGCTCCCGCAGGAGCGCGCCGGTATCGGCCGATCTCTCCTGTGACCGCTCGGCCACGATGTCGGCGACCTGTCCCCCGATCATGCCGGTGGAGTCGACGGCGCGGGCGACCTCGGCAATGGCGCGCAACTGGCGCGAGGCGTCGAGCCCGGCCACCGGGATGGCCAGCCAGGAGAAGGCCTCGGTCAGGAGAGCGTCGCCGACGAGGATGCCCATCGCCTCGCCGTAGACGACATGGGTGGTCTTGCGGCCGCGGCGCAGATCGTCGTTGTCGAGCGCCGGGAGGTCGTCGTGGACGAGCGAATAGGTGTGAATCAGCTCCAGCGCGCAGAGGTGCTGGAGGATCGGCGCGACGTCGGCGCCGCAGGTTTCGGCGGCCGCGATGGCGATGATGGGGCGGATGCGCTTGCCGCCGCCGAGGAGGGCGTAGCGCATCCCTTCGTGGATGAGGGAAGGCTGCGTGTCCGCCGGCGGGAGAAAGCGATCGAGCGTGGCCTCGACGAGCTTGCGCCGGTCGCTCAGGTATTGCTCGAGCGTCACTCCGCGTCGACCTCGTCCGCCTCGCCGTCGCCGTCGAGCTCTTCGCTCTCGAACGGCTCCGTGCGCGGCTCCCCTTTGGCGTCGGCGAGGATCAGCTCGATCTTCTTTTCAACCTCTTCGAGGCGCTGATGGCAGAAGCGGGAGAGGCGGATGCCTTCCTCGAAAAGCTGCAACGATTCATCGAGCGGCAGCTCTTCGCCTTCGAGCCGCTGCACGATCTTTTCGAGCTGCTGGAACGATTTTTCGAACTCGTTCGTGCGGGAGCGCGCCGCCATCGCGCGCAATCTACATCAATCGGACCGATGGGACCTATAGGACGGATGGGACGAATGGGACGAAGGGGACAGGTCAGACTTTCGGCAGCACGCTTTCCAGGCCGAACGTCTTGGCGTCGACCGTGGCTTCGAGGCGGCCGCGCTTGAGCTGCACTTCGATTCTTTCGCCCACGTCCACCTGCGCGGAGTCCATGATCGGTTTGCGCGAGCGCTTCGTGCGGGTGAAAGCGATGGCGTAGCCGCGGGACAGGACCGACAGCGGCGACACGGCGTTGAGCGTGGCCACCGTCGCCTTGAGGTGCTGCCGCTCCCGCTGGATGCGTACCGGGTAGCGCGCCAGCGGTCCCTGCGTCGCCTCCAGCCTCCGCCGCAGCGATTTGGCCCGCGCGTCGAGGAGGCGGAACAGCGCCAGCCGCCGGCGCTCCAGCCGGTCGCGGGCGATGGCGATCCTGCGCGGCACGAGTCCCAGCCGGTCGGATGACGTCAGGTGCCGCAGCTCGTGGCGGTAGTTGCGCACGCGGTTCTGCACGATGTGCTGGATGCGCCGCGTCATGTGGTCGACGTGCATGCAGATCTCGCTCTTGGCGCGCACGACGATCTCCGCTGCCGCGGACGGCGTCGCGGCGCGTACGTCGGCCACGAAATCGCAGATGGTGAAGTCGGTCTCGTGCCCGACGCCGGAAATCGTCGGAATCGTGCACGCCGCCACCGCGCGCGCCACGATCTCCTCGTTGAACGCCCACAGGTCCTCGAGCGACCCTCCGCCGCGCACGATCAGCACGACGTCGTGCATCTGCCAGCGGGAGATGTGCTTGAGCGCCGTCGCGATCTCGCGCGCGGCCGTCGTTCCCTGCACGCGCACGGGGTAGATCTGCAGCGACATGGTCTCGAAACGGCGCCCCAGGACGTTGAGGATGTCGCGGATGGCGGCGCCGGTAGGGCTGGTCACGATCGCGATGCGCTGCGGCAGCATCGGGATCGGCTTCTTCCGCGCCGGATCGAACAGCCCCTCTTCCGCCAGCCGCTTCTTCAACTGCTCGAACGCGAGCTGCAGCGCCCCGAGCCCGGCCGGCTCGATCATCGTCGCGCTGAGCTGAAACTCGCCGCGCGCTTCATAGATCGTCAGCCGGCCGCGCACGATGACCTGCAACCCGTTCTCGATCCGGAACCGCAGGAACCGCGCATGCTGCGCGAACAGGACGATCCGGATCTGCGCGCGCGCGTCCTTCAGCGAAAAGTACGAATGCCCCGCCGTGCTGCGCGTGTAATTCGTGACCTCCCCCTCGACCGCCACGTCGTTGTAGCGAAACAGATCGAGGTTGACCTGCCGGATGAGATCAGAGACGGAGTAGACGTCGGCCATGCCCGCGCGATTGTGTCACGCGTGCGCAAAGTCGATGAAGCCGCGCTCGACGTCGACGTTGAGCAGCTTCACCTTCACGCGATCGCCGATGTCCAGTCCTTCGGCGCCGCGGACGACCTTTCCTTCGATCGGCGGGCGGAAGATGCGGACCCAGGTGCCTTTGCGGGAGGCGCCGGTGACGATGGCGTCGAACTTGTCCCCGACGCGATCGTCGAGCAGGCAGGCCGCGGCGGACTTGCGGACCTGACGCTCCACTTTGTTCGCGGCGTCTTCCTGTTCCGTGCAATGCGTGGCCAGCTCCGCCAGCTCGTCTTCCGTGTACGGGCACGGCTGCTTCGCGAGGGCCGCTTTGACGAGGCGGTGCGTGATGAGGTCGGGATAGCGGCGGTTCGGCGCGGTCGAGTGCGTGTAGTCCTTCACCGCCAGGCCGAAGTGGCCGATCGAATCTTCGCCGACGCGCTCGACGACGTACTCCCCGGCGCCCATCGCTTTGACGATGGAGAGCGACAGATCGGGGAAGCGCGTCGGATCGGCCTTGCGGCGGCGCTGGAGGAACTGCTCGAGCGCGATCGCATCCGGCTCCGGCGGCAACCGCTCGCCGAGTTCCTCGGCGATGCGCTCGATGCGATCCCACCGCTCCGGCGAGCGGACGACGCGACGGATGCTGGGGAGGTTGTGGCGCTCGAGGAAGCGCGCGGTGGCGCCGTTCGCGGCGATCATGAAGTCTTCGATGAGCAGGCGCGCGTTGTTGCGCTTCGCCTGACGCAGCTCGATGACGCGGCCGTCGCGGATCACCGGACGCGCTTCGATCGTTTCCAGGTCGAGCGCGCCGCGGAGATGGCGAGTGAGGCGCATGCGGTCGGCGACGCGGTCCTGGAGGCGCAACGTCTCTTCGAGACCGCGCACCGTCGGCACCTTCTCGGGCTCCGCCGTCTCGCCGTCGAGCCACGCGGCGACGTCGTCGTACACCAGCTTCGCCTTGTTGCGGACGCGCGCGCGGAAGACGTTGCCCTCGCCAACTTCGCCGTCATCCATGCGCACGTCCATCTCGATGACGACGGCGATGCGATCCTCTTCTTCGTTGAGCGACGTGAAATCGGTCGACAGCTTCTCCGGCAGCATCGAGAACACCTGCGCGGCCGTGTAGACCGACGTGGTGTTGTGCCGCGCGTGGCGATCGATGGGGGTGTCTTTCTTCACCAGCGCGTCGACGTCGGCGACCGCGATGTAGATGCGCGCGTGGCCGTTGCCGATCTCCTCACCGTACGTGAGCTGATCGAGATCGCGCGAGTCGTCGTTGTCGATCGAGCACCACGGCAGCTCGCGCAGGTCGCGGATCGAGGCATCGTTCTCCTCGCGCGCCGGACGCTGGATCGTGTCGAGCTGCGCACGCGCGTCGCGCGGCAGTTCGGGCTGAAGGCCTTTGTCGATCATCGCCTGGTGGGCGATCTCGCGTAGGAACTGCGCATCCTGTCGGTTCATGGCGCGACATAGTAACCTCGCCCCCGTGAACGCCACCGCAAAGAGCGTCCCGGCCGGCGACCGCGCCGTCCTGATCGACCTCGGCGACGTGACGGCTGCAGAGCTGCACGCCGCGGCCGCGGAGCAGACCGCGCAAGGGCACGTCTGCATCGTCGGCCATTCCTCGCTGTACGTGCTGTACGAGCAGAGCGGACGGCGCCGCCACGTGACCCGCGTCCGCTTCGACGGCGAAGATCTCCCCGAGTTTCTGGCGCGCATCGGCATGACGCGCGACGCGTTCCGCAGGGCCGTCGCTTCGCTGCGGCTGACGGCCCGCTATCTCGGCTTCCGCGGAGGCTTCGCCTACCTCGATGGCTGGCCGGAGGAGTGGGCGATGCCGCGGCGGGCCACCTCGCGACCGGTGCGCGCGGGGACGTTCGCCATCGCCGGCAACGTAGCCGGCTTCTATCCGCTCGACACGCCGGGCGGCTGGAACCTCCTCGGTCACACGGACGAGCTGCCGCGCATCGCCGCGGGCGACGAGATCGTCGTGGCGCCGCTGTTCGACGTCGACATCACCGCGCCGCTGGCGACGCTCGTGACGAAGCCCGATTACGCGAAGCTGACGTACGGCGATCCGCCCGGTGGGGCGTTCGATGAGCTGGCCGCCGCGCTGGCCCATCGCGTGGTGGGAAATGCGGAAGACGCGCCGGTGCTCGAGTGTCCGCTGACGGGGCCGCGCATCGTGGCGCACGAGCCGTGCGTGGCCGCGTGGGTGTCGCCGTCACTCTCGATTGAAACGCGCTCGCTCGCCGCCGGAGAAGAATGGTCCATCGGCCGTATCTCCGACGGCATGCGCGGCTATCTCGCCATCGGCCAGACGCTGATGCCCGTGCCCGCGGTGCGCCGCGAAGCGCACACGACGATCCGCGCGATGCGCGGCCCGCACGATGTCGCCATCGACGATGAGATCGAATGTGAAGTGACGCCGCAACTCAACCGCGTCGGCATCCGCCTGCGCCCGCTGCGCGCGCTGCCGGAGGCGCCGGCGGATCTCCGTTCCTGCGGCATGCAATGCGGCACCGTACAACTGCATCCCGACGGCAGCCTGGTGGCGATGGGCCCCGATCACCCGATCACAGGCGGCTACCTGCAGCCGCTGACCGTGCTCACGGAAGAACGGTGGAAACTGGCGCAGCTGGCTCCGGGAGAGCGCGTGACGCTGGTGACCGGGGAACAATAGGACGAATGGGTCAGGCAGGACCTATAGGACGAACAGGACGCCTACTTGTCCTATCTGTCCCATAGGTCCTATCCGTCCTATTCGTCCCATAAAAAAAGCGCCGGCAACGCCGGCGCTTCAATGAACACAGCAAGTCCGCTTACGACCCGAAGGCATACCCAGGCCGCGCCGTCACCTTCAACTGCGGCTGGTTGCGCACGGAGACGTCCACCTTCTGGAAGCCGGTCGTGCCGGCGCGTTTGTTCGCGCGGTACGAGATCAGGTAGTAGCCGGCGTTCGTGTTCTCCACGCGGTCCACGAAGTTCGTGTACGTCGTGTTGTAGCGCGTGTATTCGCCGCCGGTCGCTTCCGCAATGTCGGTCAGGCGCTGGTGGAACAGCGGGTCGAGGGCGGGAGCGCCCTGAAGGTTCGCGGCGTAGACGGTCACGTTCGAGGCGTTGAGCGCACGCAGCGCCGGATCGAGGTGCGGGCTGCGGCCGGTGAGGATGCCGCCGACGGGGGTGTCACCCGGCTCGATGATGCCCGGCGAGAAGAGCACGAAGTTCTTCCGCGCGCGGATGGAGCGCGTCGCTTCGGCGAGCAACTGGAGCGACTCGTACACGGTACCGGTGTCGTTGATCATGTCGCGCGTGTTGATGTTGCGCATGATCGACGCCCCTTCGGCCGCGCCGTCAGTCGACTTCGTCAGCCCCTTGCCGAGCTTGACGACCTGCTCGAGCGACTTCTCGAGTTTGGCCTTGTCCGAGGTGAAGTCGCTGTAGATCTTGAGCCGGACGTCATGGCCGGCGAGGGCGACTTTGTCGCCTTCCTTCATCTCGTTGCGGATGAAGGTCTTCACCGAATCGCGCGCGAGCACGAGGCGGTCGAAGAGGCCGGCGGGCGAAGCCGGACGGTCGAAGAAGAAGATGAAATAGCGCTCTTCACGGACCTGCTCGACCTTGAACGGTGCGTTCGACTCGCGCGCATCGAGAAGCTTGCGGTTGGTGAAGTAGTCGATCGATTCGACCGGCTGCTCCACTCCGTTTTCCTTCACGACGAAGTCGCTCTTGTCGAGTCCAAGAATCTGATTACCCTCAGCATCGGTGACGATGGCGTCGAGCAGGACGACGTTGACGTCGACGCGCTCCCCGAACGGCTGTTGCTGATCTTGAGCAAAGGTAGGCAGGGCCAGGGTGAGTAGCGCAACGAAGGCTGCGAAACGTTGCATGGTGGCTCCTTTCGTGTCGATGCAACTGACCGCACGGTCAGTGCGATTCCTTACGTCACGGTTTGTTTTTTCTCACGGAATGAAACTCGGAGACGGCAAGTTTGACGGGGGACATCGGATTCACTAGAATCCGCCACTCTTCGCCGCGGCCTCAACGCGGTGCGGGTGAATCGGGGCATAGCTCAGCCTGGTAGAGCGCACGGTTCGGGACCGTGAGGTCGGAGGTTCAAGTCCTCTTGCCCCGACCATTTCACCCTCCGCGGCACCAATTCCTACGAGTGCACTAGAATCGCGCTTCCCATGATGCGACGCGCACTCATTCTCTCTCTTCTGCTCGCACTTGCCTCCCCCTCCGTCTTTGCCTGGGGTGAGAAAGGGCACTACATCTCCAACGAAGCGGCGACGCTCGGCCTCCCCACCGACATGCCGCCGTTCTTCTACACCCGCTTCCCGGAGCTCATCTGGCTCGGCTTCGATCCCGACCGGCAGCGCGGCGGTGGCGACTCGCTCGAAGCGTTCAACGCTCCCAACCACTTCCTCGACTACGAGTTCGTCGAGGGGCTGCAGCTGCCGCCCGAGCGCTACAAGTTCATCGACCTCATGGTCACCTCCGGCCGGCTGCGGCAGCACGGCATCCACAACGCGGAGTCCGGCTTTCTCCCGTGGCAGATCGCCGAGCTCTCGCAGGCACTCCAGGTCGAGTTCCGCCTGTGGCGGCAGAGCCAGCCCGGCTCGAGCGAGCGCCGCGCGATCGAGAACGACATCATCCACATCGCCGGCACGCTCGGCCATTTCGTCGCCGATGGCGCGAATCCGCATCACGCGACGCTGCACTTCAACGGCTGGGCCGGCCCGAATCCCAACAACTATCCCTACGACTGCGGGACGCACTCCCGCTTCGAGCGTGACTTCGTCTCCCACGCCGTCGAGACGCGCGATGTCGTGCCGAAGCTCGCCGCCGAACCGGTGCTGCGCACCGACTACTTCGCCACGGCGCTGGAGCACATCCGCGCGTCGAACGCGCTGACGGAGCGCATCTATCAGCTCGACAAGGCCCGCGCCTTCGACACGATGCGCCCGGTCGATGCCGCCGGCTTCGACTTTGCCACCACGCGGCTGGCGGCCGGCGCGTCCCTGCTGCGCGACATCTGGTGGTCGGCGTGGAAGAATTCGGAGCCGCGGCCGCGGCCACAGACTGCCAACTAGATCGAAGCTATAGCACAGATGGGCTACGCACGCCGGCGCCTGTCTGTCCTATGCGTGCTGCCGGCCGGCAGAATCCGCCGTTCCACCACGGTAAACACCAGATCCGCCAATAGCGCCAGCGCCGCCGCGGGTAGCGCGCCCGCCAGGATCAGGCGGGTGTCCACCATGGCCACGCCACGGAAGATGAACGTGCCCAGCCCGCCGCCGCCGACGGCCGCGGCGATCGTGGCCACGCCGATGCCCGTCACCGTGGCGATGCGCACGCCGGCCACGATCGACGGCAGCGCCAGCGGCAACTCCACCTCGCGCAGGAGCTGGCGCCGCGTCAGCCCCATCGCGAGCCCCGCTTCCCGCACGACCGGGTCGACTCCGCGAATGCCGAGGAAGGTGTTGCGCACGATCGGGAGCAATGAATAGAGGATGAGCGCCACGATTGCCGTGCGCATGCCGATGCCGCCGAGGAATGGAACGGGGATCAGGAACCCGAAGAGGGCGAGCGACGGGATCGTCTGAATCGCGTCGATCGATTTCAGCAGCACGCGCGACAGGTGCGCGTTCCGCGTGCACCACACGCCGGCCGGCACGCCCACGAGGACCGCCACGCTGACGGCCGCGAGGACGATCAGCACGTGCTCCCACGTCGTCCGCAGGATCTCCGCGGTCATGCCGCCCCCGCGGGGAGCGTGGCGCTGGCGACGAACTGCTGCACGAGCGGCAGCGGCTCCCGCACGAAGCGCGCGGCCGGGGCATCGGCCACGATGCGCCCGTCGTCCACCAGGATCACTCGCTGAGCCACCCGCAGCGCCTCGGCCAGATCGTGCGTCACGAAGACCACCGTCACGTTGCGCCGGAACTCCATGAACACGTCCTGCAGGTCGCGGCGCACGATCGGATCCAGCGCGCCGAACGGCTCGTCGCACAGGAGGATCGACGGCCCGGAGACGATGGCCCGTACGATCCCGACGCGCTGTTGCTCGCCGCCCGAGAGCGACCGCGGGTAGCGCGAGGCGAACCGCTCGAACGGCAGTCCCACGCGCGCCAGCGTCTCCTCCGCCGCCGCCCGGATCCGTTCGGCAGGCCAGCCGAGGAGGCGGGGGACGGTGGCGATGTTCTCGAGGACGGTGCGGTGGGGGAAGAGGCCCGTTCCCTGAATGATGTAACCCGTGCGGCGGCGGAGCGCGATCAGGTCTGTTCGAGAGAGCGAGACGCCGTCGACGAGGACCTCGCCGGCGGAGGGACGCGTCAACCCATTGACCAGACGCAACATCGTCGTCTTCCCGGCGCCGCTGCGGCCGATCAGGGCGACCGCTTCGCCGGCGGCGATGGTCAGGCTAACGTCGCGAAGAATGGCGTCCCCGGCAGGCGAGTCGACCCGCACCTGCGACAGCTCGATTGTGGACGACACGTGGCGATTTTAGCGACGGACGCAGATTTCGCGTGACATTCGCGCCGCACGGACCTAGATATGCTGCTACAGCATTGATTCCCGCTCGGGTGTTGCCGCCCGATCAGCGACGGGGACCGGCGGCGACACCCCCCCCCACGGCGCCGGTCCCCTCCTCGATGGGGCTTGTCTCGTCCTTCCCACAGGTTCCATCTGTCCTGCACGACCCATTCGTCCATTAGCCCAACGGAAAACCCCCGTACCATGCTGGCGTGCGTCCGCGGGTCACGGTCCTCATCCCCACCTACAACTGGAGCTCCGTGCTGCCGTACTCGATCGGCAGCGTGCTCCGGCAGACCTTCACCGACTTCGAGCTGCTCGTCGTCGGCGATGGCTGCACCGACGACTCCGAGCAGGTCGTGGAGGGGATGAACGACGCGCGTGTCCGCTGGATCAACCTCCCGGAGAACACGCGCCATCAGAGTGGACCCAACAACGAGGGGCTTCGGCAGGCGCAGGGGGAGCTGATCGCCTATCTGGGGCACGACGACCTCTGGTTTCCCCATCACCTCGAAGTGCTGGTCCGCGCGATCGAGGGACACGACCTCGCTTACTCACTCGGCATGCAGGTCGTCGGCGATTACCTCTGGCCGAATGTCCATCGCCCCGCCGTCGGCCATTTCGGGTCGCCGCTGTCGATGATGCACCGCAAAGCGGTGACCGACACGCTCGGCGGCTGGGGGCAGTACCGCGGACGCGTCGGTCCCGACGTCGAGCTGTGGCAGCGCGCGCAGAAGGCCGGCTGCTCGTTCGCCTTCGCGCCTCGCCTCACGGGAGTCAAATTTCCCGCCGCCTTTCGCAAAAACGTCTACATCGAGAGGCCGCATCACGAACAGAAAGCATGGCTGGCGCGAATCGACGACGAGCCCGAGCTCGAGACGACGATGCTCGTCCAGTTCGCTGTCGGCGATGCCGTACCCAATGCCGTGCCGTACCGCGAGCTCATGCGGCAGGTCGTGCGACAGACGCTCGCACGGTTCCGGATGCGCGCTAAGCTGAACGCACCGAAGTTCCACAACGTCGACGAGGTCCGTCGCTACAAGGGTTTGCAGGGGAGAGACTAGGATGCTGCACGGCGCGCAGAAAGACGGGCAGTTGGTCACCAGCGAGTGGCAGAAGATCCACAAGACGATCGAAGGCGTCGTCGTGCGCGAAGTGCTCCACGTTCCGCGCGATCACGGCGTCATCACCGAGATGTACCGCACCGAGTGGGACCCCACCGGGCTCCCGGTCGTCCACATCTACCAGTCGCGCCTCTTCCCCGCCGCCCTCGGCGCGTGGAGCTGCCACATGAAGTCCATCGATCGCCTCTTCGTCAATCAGGGGCATCTGAAGGTGGTGCTCTTCGACGGGCGCGAAGAAAGTCCGACCTACAAACTCGTCATGGAGATGCATGTCGGCGACGCGCGTCCTGCGTTCCTGGTCATCCCCCCGGGCGTCTGGCACGGCATCCAGAACCTCGGCTCCACCGACGCCCTGATGATGAACTTCCCGACGCACGCCTACGACTACGCCGACCCCGACCACTGGCGCCTGAACTGGGACTCGCCGGAGATCCCGTACGCCTGGGCGCCGCACGGCGCGGCAAGGCTGCGGTCGTCGTAGCTTCAACCTAGAATCACTTTTGCAAGGGAAGTCAGCCGTATGAGCACAACTGCAACAGCCGGCGCCGGGGAACGCGCCGGCGCGCGTCGCACGGAGAGGATTCCGGTCGCCGTCCTCGGCGCCACCGGCTCGGTCGGGCAGCGTTTCGTGCAACTCCTCGAGCACCACCCCTGGTTCCGCCTCCACGAAGCCGTCGCCTCGGAGCGCAGCGCCGGGAAGCCCTACGGCGACGCCGCCGACTGGCGGCTCGAATCGCTGATGCCGTCGTCGGCCGCCGGCCTGATGGTGAAGAAGCTCGGCGACGAGCTCGAGTCGCGCCTCCTCTTCTCCGGCCTCGACTCCTCGGTGGCCGGCGAGGCCGAAGACGACTACGCGAATCGCGGTGCGGTCGTCGTGTCGAACTCGCGCAATCACCGGATGGATGCCGACGTACCGCTGCTCATCCCCGAGCTCAACGCCGAGCACCTCGACGCCGTCGAGCTGCAGCAGAAACGGCGCGGCTCGCGCGGCTACATCATCACGAACCCCAACTGCTCCACCGTCGGCCTCGCCATGGCCATCGCCCCGCTGCATCGCAAGTGGGGCGTCACGCAACTGCACGTCACGACGATGCAGGCCATCTCCGGCGCCGGTTACAACGGCGTCGCGTCGTACGCCATCCTCGACAACGTCATCCCCTACATCGGCAGCGAAGAGGAGAAGATCGAGAGCGAGCCGCGCAAGATCCTCGGCGACTGGAAGAACGGACGCTTCACCGACGCCGAGTTCCGCATCTCCGCGCAGACGAACCGCGTGGGCACGATCGACGGCCATCTCATGACGATCTCGCTGAAGCTGGCGCAGACGCCGCTGTTCGAAGAGCTGCGCCCCGCCTTCGAGTCCTTCACCGGCGAGCCGCAACGCCTCGGCCTTCCCTCCGCACCGAAGCAGCCGATCCACTTCGCGGAAGAGAAGGACCGGCCGCAGACCCGCCTCGATCGCGATCGCGAGAACGGCATGGCCGTCACCGTCGGCCGCGTCCGCCCCTGCAACCTCCTCGACGTGCGCATGGTCGCGCTGGTGCACAACACCATCCGCGGCGCTGCCGGCGCGGCGCTGCTGAACGCGGAGCTCCTGGAAGCCAGGGGGATGCTGTGAGCGGGGGAGGTTGTCGGTTGTTGGTTTTCGGTTTTCGGTGCTTGCGCTGCACGACGAGCATCGCGAAGCGGAGCACCGAAAACCCAAAACCGAAAACCGACAACCGGCTGGGAGGGCACCGATGATCGTCATCAAGTTCGGCGGCACCTCCGTCGGCGATGCGATGCGCGTGTCGAACGCCATCGACATCGTCGCGCAGCGGCGCGAGCGGAAGCCGATCGTCGTCGTCTCCGCATTGGCCGGCGTGACGAATCAGCTCGTTGCCGCAACCGAGGCAGCGCGTGCCTGCGATGCGCAGCGCGTCGATCAGATCATCGCCGAGGTGCGGCAGCGTCATGAAGACGTCGCACTGCAGCTCGTGCAGCAGAAGTTCGACTTCTACGAAGCCTTCATCAAGCAGCTCGACAAGCAGATCGAGCAGATCCACACCATCCTCCGCGGCATCACCCTCCTCGGCGAGATCACCGCGCGGGCGAAAGACAAGGTCGTCGCCATCGGCGAGAAGCTCTCTTCCGTGCTCTTCACCTACTCAATGATGATGCGCGGCCTGCCGGGGGAGCACGTCGACTCCGAGAGCGTCGTGAAGACCGACGCCCGCTTCTGCGAGGCCTCGCCGCTGATGGACGAGACGCGCGCGAAAGCGCACGAGGTGCTGCTGCCGCTGCTCGAGCGCAACCTCATCCCGGTCATGGGCGGCTTCATCGGCAGCACGCTCGACGGCGCCACGACGACGCTCGGGCGCGGCGGCTCCGACTACAGCGCGGCCATCGTCGGCGCGGCGGTCGGCGCCAGCGAGATCCAGATCTGGACCGACGTGGACGGCATGATGACGTGCGATCCGCGCCTCATTCCGGAGGCGCGCGTTATCGACCGCATCTCGTACGTCGAGGCCGCGGAGCTCGCGTGGTTCGGCGCGAAAGTGCTGCATCCCAAGACCATCGCCCCCGCGGTCGAGGAGAAGATCCCCGTGCGCGTGCTCAACACGCACAACGTCTCGTCACCCGGCACGCTCGTCAGCGAAGACGATCCCGGGCACGAGCACGGGCCGCGCGCGATCGCCCTCAAGAAGGGGATCACCGTCGTGCACATGACGTCGAGCAAGATGCTCGGCGCGTCCGGCTTTCTGGCGCAGCTCTTCGCCACGTTCGCCCAGCTCGAGGTCTCGGTCGACCTCATCACCACCTCGGAAGTCTCCGTCTCCGTCACCGTCGACGATCTGCATCCGCGGCTCGTCGAGAAGCTGCGCGAGGTCGCCGACGTCGAGGTGATCGAGAAGCAATGCATCATCGCGGTCGTCGGACGCAACCTGATGAAGGATTCGACCGTCGGCGCGCGCATCTTCGACGCCGTCCGCGGCATCCCCATGTCGATGTTCGCCCTCGGCACGTCGGGGCTGAATCTCAGCATCGTCGTCGACGACGCGGACGCCGACCGTGCGGTCCATGCGGTGCACGCCGCGTTGTTCGAAGTCCCTGTGGCTGCGCGATGACCTGGCTCATCGCACGAGGTTCCTGAATGAAGATCGCATTACACGGCTACGGCAAAATGGGCCACGCCGTCGAAACCATCGCGCTCTCGCGCGGCCACGAGATCATCGAAGCGGCATCGGCCGATGTGATGATCGACTTCTCCCACGCCGACGCGCTGAACGACACGCTCGATCTCGCGTGCGGCAACGGCATCGATCTCGTCATAGGCACCACCGGCTGGAACGCGAGGCTGGGGGAAGTGCGGCAGCGCGTAGAGAAGGCCAACATCGGCTGCGTCTACGCCTCCAACTTCTCGCCCGGCGCGAACGTGCTCTTCGCCCTCGCCCGCCGCGCCGGGGAGCTCTTCGCGCGCTTCCCGCAATACGCGGCCGGCATCGAGGAGCGCCATCACGCCGAGAAGAAGGACGCGCCGAGCGGCACCGCCCTCAAGATCGCTGCCGACGTCCGCGAAGGGAGCCTCGGCATCCTCGATCCGCACGTCGTCTCCTCGCGCGCCGGCGCCGAGTTCGGTCTGCACACGCTCTTCTTCGACTCGCCCGACGACCTCATCGAGCTCTCGCACCGCGCGCGCGGCCGCGACGGTTTCGCCCGCGGCGCGGTTCTTGCCGCGGAGATGCTGCGAGGCCGCAAGGGCCTGATTCGATTCGATGAGCTGGTGATGGCATGACGCAGTTCCGCGGTGTGGGCACGGCCCTGATTACGCCGTTTGCCGAAGATGGGAGCCTCGACGAAGCCGCGTTGACGAAGTTCGTCGACTGGCAGATTGCCGAGGGGATCAACTTCGTGGTGCCGTGCGGCACGACGGGGGAGAACCCCACTCTCACCGCGGACGAGCATCGCCGCGTGGTCGAGCTCACGGTGAAAGCCGCGAAAGGGCGCGTGCCGGTGCTGGCCGGAGCCGGCAGCAACTCGACCCCGCGCGCCGTCGAGCTCGCGCAGCAGGCCGCCGACCTCGGCGCCGACGGCATCCTCACCATCACGCCGTACTACAACAAACCCACACCCGACGGCCTCCTCCGCCACTTCAGCGCGCAGGCCGAGGCGCTGGAGAAGAAGCGCAGCGGCTTTCCGATGATCATGTACAACGTGCCCGCGCGCACGGGGCTGAACATGACCGCGGAGACCACGCTGCGGCTCGCACGCGAGATCCCCGGCATCGTCGGCGTGAAGGAAGCGTCGGCGAACATGGAGCAGATCCTGACGATCCTCCGCGAGCGGGCCGAGGGGTTCCTCGTGCTCAGCGGAGACGACGCCTGGACGCTCCCCCTCCTCGGCTGCGGCGCGGACGGCGTCATCTCCGTCGCCAGCAACGAGGTGCCGCGCCTCATGCGCCAGCTCGTCGATACGCGCGACGTCGCCATCCACAACCGCCTGCTGCCACTGCTGACCGGCAACTTCCTCGAGTCGAACCCCGGCCCCGTCAAGGCGGCGCTGAAGATGATGGGCGTCCTTGGAAGTGATACGTTGCGCCCGCCGCTCGCGCCGATGACGGAAGCCAATCGCACGCGCCTGCGGGAGATCCTGCAGGAGTGCCGTTTACTCTGACATGCTCACCATCGAAGAACGCGTCAAAGCCCTCGCCAACGCAGACCGCATCGAAGCGGTGAAGACCGTCGGCCTCTTTCTCACCGAGCTCGAAAAGGGAACCATCCGCGCCGCCGTGCGCGATGAAGACGGCGTCTGGCAGGCGCAGACGTGGGTGAAGGAAGGGATCCTCGCCGCGTTTCGCTTCGGCGTGCTCGCCGAGTTCGCGTCGGGATCGCTCTCCTTCGTGGACAAAGACACCATCCCCGCGCGGCGCTTCAAGGTCGCGGACGGCGTGCGTATCGTCCCGGGCGGCTCGTCGATCCGGCGCGGCGCGTTCATCGCCAAGGGCGTGGTGATGATGCCGCCGGCGTTCGTCAACGTCGGTGCGTACGTCGATGAAGAGACGATGATCGACTCCCACGCGCTGGTCGGCTCCTGCGCGCAGATCGGCAAACGCGTGCACCTTTCCGCCGGCGCGCAGATCGGCGGCGTGCTCGAACCGATCGGCAACCTGCCGGTCGTCATCGAGGACGACGTCATCGTCGGCGGCAACACCGGCCTCTACGAAGGCACGATCGTGCGCACGCGCGCCGTCATCGGCGCCGGCGTCGTCATCACCGGCTCCACCCCGGTCTACGACATCGTGCGCGGCCAGATCTACCGCCGCACCCCCGAGCGCCCGCTGGAGATCCCATACGGTGCCGTCGTGGTGCCCGGATCCCGCGCCCTGAAAGGCGCCTTCGCCGAAAGCCACGCCCTGTCGATTGCCACGCCGATGATCGTCAAGTACCGCGATGAAAAAACCGACAGCGCCACCGCGCTGGAGGACGCGTTGCGGTGAAGATGACGTTTTCCGTTTTTCGTTTTCCGTTGTCCGTGCTGCGCTCGGTGGTCCATCGCGTAGCGCAGCACGGAAAACGGAAAACGGAAAACGGAGAACGCGTCACCGCCGGTGGCGCACCATGAAAGCGGACCGTCTTGCAGGAATCCAGCTCTCGTTGATCCGGCAGATCAACGCGCTGGCCACGCCGTTGTCCGCCAACCTCGGCATCGGTGAACCGAATCTAAGCCCCGACGACGACTTCAAGGAGATGGCCCGCCGCGCGGCGACGCTGCCGTGGCAGTACTCGCCCAACGCCGGCACGCTCACGCTGCGCAAGCGCATCGCCACGCCGCTCGACGTCGATCCCAAGAGCGACATCTGCGTCACCGCCGGCACGCAGGAAGGGCTCTTCTCCATCTTCACCGCGTTCGTCAATCCCGGCGACGAGGTCCTCGTCCCCGATCCCGGGTTCCTCTCCTACGTCACGCTCGCGCGGCTCTGCGGGGCCGAGGCCGTGCCGTATCCGCTGGAGCCGCCGTCGTGGCAGATCGACGTCGAGGCGCTCCGCAAACTCGTCACGCCGAAGACGAAGCTCATCATCGTCAACACGCCGTCCAACCCCCTCGGCGCCGTCGCCGACGAGCGCACGCTCAAAGAGATCGCCAACCTCGGGCCACTCGTCATCAGCGACGAGGTCTATCGCGAGCTCTGGTACGACGAGCCGCCGCCGTCGATGCTCGGCATGAGCGACGATGTCATCGTCGTCACCGGCATGTCCAAGAGCCACGGCATGACCGGCCTGCGCCTCGGGTGGATCATCGCCCGCGCGGAGTTGATGGCGTCGATCGTCACCGCGCACCAGTACGTCGCGACGTGCGCCTCCGTGTTCTCGCAGGCGCTGGCGGAGGCGATCCTCAGCAACCGCGCCTGGAACGAAACGTGGCTGAACCGCGCCCGCGGTCAGTTCCGCACGCAGCGCGAAGCGGCGCTCCACGCCATCCGCCGCGAGCTGGAGATCGACCTCGAGCCGCCCGCCGGCGCGTTCTACGCCTTCGTTCCGGTGCCGTCGTGCGATACCGAGACGTTCGCCAAAACACTGGCCACTGACGCCGCCGTGCTGGTCATTCCCGGCGTCGCCTTCGGCATGCGCGGCGAAGGGTTCATCCGCATTTCCTACGCCGCCCCCATCGACCAGATCGGCACCGGCATCGAACGGATCGGGCGCTACCTCCGCATGGTGGAGGGCGGCGCGCAGCGGCAAAGCCGTCCGTAGCTGCGCCGCCGGAGACCGATCGGTCTCATAATCGCCCCATGAAACGCCTCCTCGTCACCTTTGCCCTGGCGCTGCTGGCCTGCGGGGAATCGCCGGCGCAGGCGCCGTCCGCGGTCGCACCGGCGCGCATCCCCACGCTGTCGCCGTCGCCGGCCGCTTCGGGCGAGCCCGATTACTCGCAGTGGAACCGGATCCTGAAGACGTACTACGACCCGGCGCGCGGCCTCGATTACGCGGGGCTGAAAGCGCGCGACGCGCGGGCGCTGCAGCGTCTCCGCGCGCAGCTCGGCACCGTCAACGTCGCGGCGCTCAGCCGCAACGAGCAGCTCGCGTACTGGATCAACGTCTACAACATCAACACCGTCGCCACGATCGTGGAGCACTATCCGGTCGAGTCGATCCGCGACATCAGCACCGATCCCATCGTGCGCCTCAACGTCTTCAAGAAGGAGCGCGTGCCGTTCGGACGGACGAAGCTGTCGCTCGACCAGGTCGAGCACGAAAAGATCCGTCCCGCGTTCAAGGATCCGCGCATCCACTTCGCCATCAACTGCGCGGCGAAGAGCTGCCCGGCGATCCGCCCCGAGGCGTTCACCGGCGACCGGCTCGACGTGCAGCTCGACGACCAGACGCGCCGCTTCCTCAACGGTCCGCTCGGCGTGCTCCTCGAGCCGGACGGCGACGAGGTCGAGGTCCACGTCACGAAGATCATGGACTGGTTCGGCGAGGACTTCGACAAGTGGGGCGGCGGGAAGCGCGCCTTCATCCGCAAGTACCTCTCGCCCGAGAAGCAGCGTGTGCTCGATGCCGCGAAGGAAGTCGACTTCGAATACCACGACTACGATTGGGATCTGAACGACTGGAAGCGCAAATGACGGGCGGGGAGCACCTGACCTGAAATTTGCAACGTCAACCCTGCTGCGGTTTCAGTAACATTCGAGTGATGGTAGCGAAAGCGGAAAAAGAACCACGTGAGCGGATGCCGAAGCCGCCCGCGAAGGACTCCATTGCGGCGTCCGAGGTGTCGCTGTATCGGAACGTCCTGAAGATCAAACAGGACCACGATCTCGATAATCTCGGGATCTCCTTCTACGACGCCGAAACCACGATCCAGTGGTCGTACAACGCCGACCACTACTTCCACGCTGCCTCCACGATGAAGCTCGCCGTGCTGCTCGGCGTGCTCCGTCAGGTCGAGCGCGGCGAGATCACGCTCGAAGCGCCGGTCCACGTCCGCAACCGCTTCACCAGCATCGTCAACCAGGAGCCGTTCATGCTCGACCTCGGCCGCGACGCCGATCCCGACGTGTACGGACACCTCGGCAAGACGCTCTCCGTCCGCGAGCTCGCCTACTGGATGATCACCAAGTCGAGCAACCTCGCCACGAACCTCCTCGTCGACGTCGTCGGCATCCCCACGATCCAGCTCGCTCTCGACGAGCTCGAGATCGACGGCGTGAAGGTGCTGCGCGGCGTGGAAGACTCGGCCGCCTTCGACGCGGGCCTCAACAACGAGGTCACCGCGCACGGGCTGCTCAAGATGCTCCGCCTCATGGCCGACGGCAAGGCCTACTCCGAGCAGTCGTCGAACGAGATGCTCAAGATCATGCTCGACCAGCAGTACCGTAGCGGCATCCCCGCCGGACTGCCGAAAGCCGCGCGCGTCGCGCACAAGACGGGGAACATCTCCACCGTCCACCACGACGCCGGCATCGTGTATCTGGAAGGAAGGAAGCCGTACGTGCTCGTCATCCTCACGCAATTCAAGCCCGAAAAGGGGCGCGGGACCGCGGTAGCCGAGGTTTCGCGCGACATCTACAACACCCTCGCCGGAAGTGTGTATGAGTGAGGTCCTGACGGGACTGAAAGTCGTAGACGCGTTCGACCTCGATGATGAGCTTCGCGGGGTCCTCAAACCGGGTGAGATGGTTCGCGATGCCCAGGGGCGCCGTCACCGGCTGCCGCGCTACTTCTACGAGATCCCTTCGCACGACGTGGCCATGAAGACGCGCCTGACGGCGCACTTCGGCCTCAACGAGTTCACCCTCACGGACCTCAAGGAAGCGCCACGCCTCCAGCAGTTTCCGCGCTACGTCCCGTGCGCCGTGCGCGTGCTGGCGTTCTACCTCGAGCAGTTCCGCGTCGCCGCCGGCGCCTCCGTGCACATCGCCGTGAACGGCGCGTACCGCTCGCCGTCGCACAAGCTGTCGATCAACGCCACCCCGCACATGTGGGGCACGGCGGCCGACATCTACCGGATCGGCTCGACGATCCTCCGGACGAAGGACGCGATCGAGCGCTTCAACGCGATCGCGGAGGAGCTGAGCGACGAGGTGAGCGTCCTCCCGTACGGCCACATCACTGGCAAGTCCGCCGACGACCACGTCCATTTCGACCTCGGCTACGTCACCCTGGTGCCGCGCGAGATCAGCGAAGACCGGATGGAACAGCCGCAGGAGAACCGCCCCCGCTTTGCTTTCGAGGAGCGCAGGCGCCAGGACCGCCGCGCGCCGATGCTGACGGCCGACGAAGAGTAGGCGGCGGCAGACAGATAGGACTTATAGGACGAATAGGACTTATAGGACACCGAGGGACACGATCGTCCTGTCTGTCCCATAGGTCCTATCGCCATCGGCAACTTTTACCGCCTACTTCGACGGTGCAGGCCCAGCGGTGAACCCCTGCCGGCTCGCTTCCACCCTGCGGCGGAGCTCTTCGATCTTGGCCAGCAGATCGGACGTCTGCCCTTGCGAGGTGGACGTGTCATCCATCTGGCGTTCGAGATCTTTGCGCTGGCGGCGCAGTGTCTCGGCGATGACGTCGAATTCAGCCATTGCTGACCGTCAAACACCAGCAAACGGTTTGCCAATAACACGTCAAAGCGCGCCCGTCCATTCGTCGGCCTGCCGTTTGCTTTGGAGAGACGTTGTCCGCATGCCTTCGCTGAATTGGAAAGACGAGCTCGAATCTGAAGTTCTCCGCGGCCGCCGTAACTGGTTGCAGTATCCGGTCATCGGCATGGAGTCGGAGTTCAACGTGTGGCTCGATGAAGTCGAGATCAATCCTGAGCCGTACTGGAAGCATCCCGCGAACTTCATCGACCAGCCGCTGCTGCCGCGCGAAAAAACGTCGCTGCAACTGCCGACCGGCGGCGCGGTCTACTTCGACCGCGGTGTGATCGAGGTCGTGACGCCCGTCATCGAGCTCGCGCCGCACTCCACCGCGCGCATGGTCCGCAACCTGTGGGAGCAGATCGGCTTCATCCGCGATCAGCTCACGCGCTGGGAAAAGAAGAACGGCCACACCGTCCGCCTCAAGGCGTACAGCACCCATTACAACGTCTCCTACGAGATCCCGAAATCGAAGCAGACGAAGCGGCGCAACATCCAGAAGCTGGCGCTGCTCCTCGCCTACATCCTGCCGGTGCCGGTCATGCTCGTCGGCGGCAACCGCCGCTCCACCGGCGTCGGTGTCCGCCCCCGCGGCAACCGCATCGAGATCACCGTCGACTTCACTCCCGATCCGGGACTGATGGTGGCAACGGCGACGCTGATCGTCGGCATCGTCCGCGCCACCATGAAGTGGGACTCGTACGACCTGTCGGAGCTCGAGAAGCGCCCGATCCCGGTCATCGCCGGCGTCATCCCGGGCAAGCACACCACCCGCAAGGGGTGGCTGACCAAAGACTTCCACTACGAGCAGAGCCCGTACACGTCCGACGTGAACGAGCCGCTCTGGACCACGCAGTTCAGCGAGAAGAAGACGCTTCGCGAGATGGCCAAGGAAGTGGCCTGGTACTACCGCAAGTCGATCCGCCAGTTCTCCGATCCGTTCAGCTTCCGCCTCCTCTTCGCGATCCTCGACGGCCGCGCGCCCTCGATGCTGGAGCTGGTCGACCGCCCCAGCGCGTACGAGGACGTCGGCCGCCTCTGCAAGTGGGGAATGGTCATCCACGAGCTCAAGAACTACGAGGCGGAGATGCGCCTCCTCGAGCCGCGCCGCACCTCGTGGAACGACGTCTCCATCGACGAGTTCGTCCTCACGCGCCAGAAAGCGCGGCAGGAACAGGATCACGAGATGGAAGTCGTCGCCTCGCCGCGCGAGCAGGGGCTGCGCAGCCTCGACGCGAAAGCCGGCGCCACGTCGCTGCTCGACGATCCCGCGCCGCGCGCCATCCGCGCCAGGCGGAAGAAAGCCGTGCTATCGCGCCGCCGCGGCGACACGCCCGGCAAGCTCGTCCCGCCGCGCCCGACCGAATACGTCGATCGCCGTGGCATGTCGCTCGTCGGCGGCAACGGCGAGACCGCCAAAGAGCGCCGCCGCCGCAACGACCGCCGCAAGACCAACTACGTCATCCCGTTCCCCGACCGCCGCCTCACCCGGTCGGCCTACGAGCAGGTCTTCCTGAAACTCGTCTCCGGCGGCCGCCTGAAGATGGGGAAGGATCTGTACACGCCCGTGGGGATGAAGGGGTGGTACCACGCCGTCTTCCGCCGCGAATCCGACGGCAGCGAAAAGCTGCTGAGCATCGACCAGCTGCTGAAGAAGATGAACGACTGGATCTAGCGCCTAAGTCAGGAACGATAGGACGAATAGGACCTATAGGACAGATAGGACCTATGGGACCAACCCTGGGGCGATCTGCGTGGTAGTAACGGTTCAGCCCAACCCGCAATCAGGCCGCAGTCCACGCGGTCAGCGGCGCGGGTGGCAACCAGCAGCGACGGTCAGGCCGATAGTCCTATTCGTCCTATAGGTCCTATTCGTCCTATAGGTCCTATTCGTCCTATCGTCCCTACCGCGTCCACGGCACGTCGTCCAACCCCGCGCTGTGGTTGGCAAACCGCGCGGCCACGAACAGCCAGTCCGACAGGCGGTTCAGGTACGCAATGCTGGACAGCGTGGCCGGGTCTTCGTCCTGCAGCCCTACCACCAGCCGCTCCGCGCGGCGGCAGACCGTTCGCGCGACGTGCAACTGGGCGGCGGCCAGCGACCCGCCCGGGAGGATGAACGTCTTCAGCGGCGCCAGCGACGCTTCCATGGAGTCGATCGAGGCCTCCAGCTCCGCCACGCGCTCCGGCGCCACGCCGGGGAAGCGGCTCATGCCGGGCGACGCGAGGTGCGCGCCGATCTCGAAGAGGTCCATTTGCGCCTGATGCAGCAGGCCGTCGAGCCGTGACGCGCGCCAGGCCGCGCGGACGACGCCGAGGACGGAGTTCAGCTCGTCGACGGTGCCGTACGCTTCGATCCGGGAGTCGTTTTTGGGGACACGCGCACCGCCGAAGAGGCTCGTCTGCCCCTGGTCGCCGGTGCGCGTGTAGATCTTCAGCGTCACGCTTCCGCTTCGAGCTCGCGGATCCGCTCCTTGACCACCATCTCCGCGAGGTCGGGGATGACCTCCCAGGCGATGTTGCGGACCACCTGGTCCGACAGGAGCTGCACCACGCGGCGGGCGATGCGGTCGATCTGTTCTTCCGAAAGATCGCTCGAGCCAGCCGCCGACGCGGCCGCGGCGGGCGTGTAGAAGTCGGAGCCGGCAGCAGCCGGCGCTTCGCTCTGCGGTTCGTACGACGGCGTCTCATACGAGGGCGCCTCATACGACGGTACCGAGGGTTCCGGCTCCGGCGCGCTGACCGAAGCAGCGGGCGACCAGAGCGGCTCCGGTTCCGGCGCCAGCGGCGCCTCCTCGGCGGCCTCGTACGACGGCTGTTCCGGCTCCGGCTCGGAGACCGGCATGTCGAACGGCGTCTCGTCGGTCAGCGAATCGCTGAACGGCGAGGCGGCCACGGTGGAGAAGCTTTCGTTGGAGGTGGGGGTGTCGACGCCGCCGCTGTCGGCGGTCGGCGACCAGGTTGCCGATGCGAGCGGCGCCGATGCGAGCGGCTGCTCTTCCGGCTCCGGCTCGCCCCACGGCGCGGTGGCGGCCGGCTCGTCCCAGGCAGCGGCTTCGGGCTCGGGCGCCGGCGACTCCGGCAGGCTCCACTCCGGTGCCTCGGCCTCCGGCGTCGCCGGCGGCTCGTCGCCCCACGACGTCGTGGTCGGCTCTTCCGGCGTCGCCCAGGCAGGTGCGGTGGCGGACGGCTCGTCCCACGCCGGGGTCGGCGCCGGGGCAGGCTCGTCCCAAGGGCTCGGCTCCGCAGCGGGCGCGGCATAGTCCGCAGCGGGTGCGGCGTAATCCGGCTCCGAGGCGGTGTAGTCCGGCTCGGGCGCGCTGTAGGCGGAGGGCTCCGGTTCCGGCTCCTGTGCCGGGGCGGCGCCGCGCTGCAGTTCTTCGAACGTCATGCGCGGGAACGCGCGCGTCTCGCCGCCAAAGTCCTCATCGGCGAGCGGCGCGGGCTGTTCCGGCTGATCCCAGGGCGACGGCTCCGGAGTCGTATGCAGCGGCTCCGGCGCGGCCGGCGGCTGCAGATCGTCGAACGACATCTTCTGGAACGCGCGGGTCTCGCCACCGAGGGCGGGCTGCTCGTCCCAGGGGGAAGGCTCGGGGGTGGTGGCAATCGGCGGAGGAGGCGGAGCCGGCTGCTGGTAGTCGTCGAACGAGAGCTTCTGGAACGCCTGCGTTTCGCCGCTGAAGGCGGGCTGCTCGTCCCACGGAGAAGGCTCCGGCGCCGATGCTGCCGGCGCGAACGGCGCTGCAGCCGCTGGCGGAGGCGGAGGCGTCTGCTGCAGATCGTCGAACGACATCTTCTGGAACGCGCGTGTCTCGCCACCGAAAGCGGGAGCGTCATCCCAGGGTGAAGGCTCCGGCGCCGGTGATGCCGGCGCGAACGGCGCAGCCGGGGCGGACGGCTCAGGCGCCGGCTGCTGGTAGTCGTCGAACGACAGCTTCTGGAACGCCTGCGTCTCGCCACCGAATGCGGGCGGCGGCACATCGAACGGCATCTCGGTGGTGCGCTCCGGCGCCGGTGCGGCGCCGAAGATGTCCGACCCGTGAGAGAACGGCTCGGAGGCGAACGGCGACGGCTCGGCGGCCGCCGGCGGTGCGGGAGTCTCTTCGATCCAGGGGGAAGCCGCCGGCTGAGGCTGCGGCTGTGCGAAACCGGCGGCGGGCGCAAAACCAGCCACCGGCTGCGGCGGAGCAAACTCAGGAGCCGGTTCCGGCTCGGGGGCCGGGGCAGCGGAGGCCTGTGAGGCGGAGATCAACTCCTCGACGCGATGAATCAGGCTCTGCGATTCGAACGGCTTCGTCACGACGGCATCGCACCCCGCCTTCTCGGCGCGGTCGGGGTCGAACGGCTCGAACGTGCCGGTCAGGAGGACGACCGGGATGTTGCGGAACTCCGGATGCGACTTCACGTACTCGCAGACTTCGTATCCGTTCTTCTCCGGCATGATGATGTCGGAGAGGATGATGTCCGGCCGGAGCTCGCCCAGTTTGGCGATGGCCTTGGCACCGTTGTTGACGGCCGTGACCTCGTAGTCGCCATCAGAAAACGTCAGCTCGACGACCTTCTGGATGGTGATGCTGTCGTCAGCAAGAAGGATCTTTTTCGGCATGAATTGCGCTCCGCAGGTTTCGAGGCAAACTAACACGTAAGTGATGGTCGAACAAGAGAATTACCGTGACTGATCGCTTCCTGATCTTCGGCCATCGAGGCAGTTCCAGACGCTATCCGGAGAACACGCTGGCGGCCTTCGAAGGAGCCCTCGCGGAGGGGGCCGACGGCTTCGAAACCGACCTTCGTCTGCTCTCCGACCGCACCGCCGTCCTCTACCATGACGACGAGCTCGACGACGCGGACGTCGAGTCCCTCACCTTCACCCAGCTCTACGAGCGGAAGCAGCTCACCAACCGCCTCGACGACCTGGCCGCCTTCGCCGGCCGCGCCCGCATGATCCTCGAGGTCAAGCGCAGCAAGTGGGAGGAGGTGCTGCTGACTCACGTCGGCTTGTGGCCCGGCGCCGTCATCGCCTCCTTCGACCACTCCGCCATCGCCGAGCTCGCCCGGCGCAACTGCACCCTCCCCCTCGGCATCACCTTCCACGGCTACCTCGTCGACCCCGGCCCCTACGCCACCCGCCTCGGCGCCACCTGGGCCTTCCCCAACTACCACTTCGTCGACGAAGAGATGATCCGGTCGTTCCACGGCGAAGGCATGAAGGTGATCCCCTGGACCTCCAACCGCCCCCGCGAATGGGACCGCCTGCGGGAGCTGGGCTGCGACGGCGTCATCACCGACCTCCCCGCCGAGGCCGTGGCCTGGCGCGACGGCGCGGGCGGCGGGGAACGATAGGACGGATAGGACGGATGGGACGAATAGGACGGATGGGACACGACGCATCTGTCCTATAGGTCCCATTCGTCCTATAGGTCCTATTCGTCCCCGGTCGCCTCACTCCGTGCAAATCGCACGGAACTCCGTGGAAAACGCACGGAACTCCGTGCAAATCGCACGGCACTCCGTGGAAAACGCACGGAACTCCGTGGAAAACGCACGGAACTCCGTGGCGGTCGCCGCTTCACTCCGTGGAAAACGCACGGAACGCTGTGGAAAACGCACGGCGCTCCGTGGAAAACGCACGGCACTCGGTGGAAAACGCACGGCGCTCCGTGGAAAACGCACGGCACTCCGTGGCCGTCGCCACTTCGCTCCGTGGAAATCGCACGGAACGCCGTGCAAATCGCACGGAGCGCCGTGCAAATCGCACGGCGGCTCCCTTCGCCTGCACAACATTTCGGATTTCGCGGCCCCAACTGCTAGACTACTTCGCTCACAGCACACAGCACCGCGGGAGGGGGAGCGGACATGAAGACCTGGGAATACAAGATCATCAACGTCCGGTCGGAGAATTACTCGATGGATCCGCGTCGCGCCGAGGAGCTCAACCGGCTCGGCGACGACGGGTGGGAGCTGGTCAGCATCACCTCGATCAACTTCAAGACCGGTGCGACCGACCACATCGGCATGGTCTTCAAGCGGGAGAAGCAGCACGCCTCAGCGTGATATGTTTCGCCGCCGCATATGGCGGAACGCCCTTTCCTCATCCTGATCGTTCTCGACGGCTTCGGCTGCCGTAATGAGTCGGAGTACAACGCCATCGCCGCGGCCGAAACGCCGCGGTTCGATACCCTCTGGCGCGAATCCCCCTGGACCACCCTCGATGCCTCCGGCCTCGCCGTCGGTTTGCCCGAGGGCCAGATGGGCAACTCCGAGGTGGGGCACCTCAACATCGGCGCGGGCCGGGTCGTCGACCAGGACATCGTCCGCATCTCCAAAGCCACGCGCCACCGCGAGCTGGAGAAGACCGAGACGTTCGCCGAGGCCGTGAAGAGCGGGAAGAACGTCCACCTGGCCGGGCTCCTCTCCGACGGCGGCGTGCACTCGCTGCAGGAGCACCTGCACGGCCTGATCGACGCTGCCATCGCCGCCGGCGCGGAGAACGTCTACGTCCACGCCATCCTCGACGGCCGCGACACGCCGCCCAAGTCGGCCGAGAAGTACCTGCACCGCCTCATCGACCATCTCGACACCCGCCGCCGCGCGCGGCTGTCCACGATCATCGGCCGCTACTTCACGATGGATCGCGACAAGCGGTGGGAGCGTGTCCAGCGCGGCTACGACCTCATGACCCTCGGCGTCGGCACCGAGACCAAGGACCCGCTCGAGACCGTCCGCCGCTTCTACGAGCAGAACGTCACCGACGAGTTCATGGAGCCGATCTCCGTCGTCGGCTCCGACGGCTCGCACCGCGGGCGCGTCGAGGACGGCGACACCCTCCTCTTCTTCAACTTCCGCGCGGACCGGATGCGCCAGATCGTCACCGCGTTCAAGGACGAGGCGTTCGACGGCTTCCATCGCGCCGTCCATCCCAAGGCGCGCCTCCTCACACTCAACCAGTATCACGAGGACTTTCACCTCCCCGTGGTCTTTCCGCCGCAGGCCATCCAGAACAACCTCGGCGAGGTGCTCTCGCGCGCCGGCCTCAAACAGCTCCGCATCGCCGAGACCGAGAAATACGCGCACGTCACCTTCTTCTTCAACGGCGGCTCCGACACCGTGTTCGAAGGCGAAGAGCGCATCCTCGTCCCCTCGCCGAAGGTGGCGACTTACGACCTCCAGCCGTCCATGTCCGTCTTCGAAGCGACGGACAAAGTGACGGAGGCGATCGCGTCGAAAAAGTTCGACGTCATCATCATGAACATCGCCAACCCCGACATGGTCGGCCACACCGGGAAGATGGACGCCGCCATCGAAGCGGTGCGCGATACCGACACCGCCATCGGCCGCATCCTCGACGCGGTGAGCGCCGTCGACGGCGTCGCCCTCATCACCGCCGACCATGGCAACTGCGAGCTGATGTTCGACCGCCGCACCGGCCAGCCGCACACCGCCCATACGACGAACCCGGTGCCGCTGATCCTCGTCGACGCGAAGAAGCGCTTCGGCGCGCTCCGCGGCGGCGGTGCCCTCGAGAACGTCGCCCCGACCATCCTCACGATCCTCGGCATCGACAAGCCGGCGGAAATGACGGCCGAATCGCTGCTGGTGCCCGACCCCGCGGCCGTGGTGTCGTGATGACGACCGGGGCGTTGTCCGTTGTCCGTTGTCCGTTGTCCGTGGTTACACGGCCGCGCTACGGACAACGGAAAACGGAAAACGGAAAACGCGTCCCCCGCACGGTGCCCGCATGAGCGATCGCTTCCTCCTCGTCCGCCACGGTGAGACCGTGCACAACGTCGCCGGCATCGCCCAGGGCTGGAACGACAGCGCGTTGTCCGAAAAAGGACAACAGCAGGTGCGCGCGCTCGCGCGGCGCCTCAGCGGGCACCGCGCCGACGCGCTCTACTCCTCCCCCCTCGGGCGCGCGCTCGCCACGGCGCAAGCCATCGCCGACGCCACGGGGCTGGAGATCCGTACGCTCGACGGCCTCCGCGAGATGAACTACGGCCGGTGGGAGAACAAGTCGTTCCTCGACGTACGGCGCGAGGACGCCGACATCTATCACCGCTGGATCGCGGACGCCGACTGTCCGTGTCCCGAGGGCGAATCGCACACGGGCCTGTCGCAACGCCTGCAGAGCGCGTTCGAGCAGATCGCGTCGGAGGCGAAGCATCCCATCATCGTGACGCACGGAACGGCGCTGCGTGTCGCCGCCACCACACTCCTCGGGCTGCCGGCGATGGCGTCGCGCCACTTCGCGCAGCACAATGCCGCCCTCAACATCTTCGTCCGTCGCGCCGAGCGCTGGATCCTCGAGCTCTGGAACGACACGACGCACTGCAGCAGTCTGGAGAAACAGCCGTGATCCTCGAGCAAATCATCGAACAACTGTCGGACTCGCTCCGCAGCAAGGTCCTCATCCAGTTCGGCCACGCGGTCGACCGCGTCGTGATGCAGGCGCCGCCGAAGCTCAGCATGGGCGACCTGGCCACGCCGATCGCGCTGGAGCTCGCGAAAGCGCTCAAGCGCAAGCCGCGCGAGATCGCCGAGGCGCTCAAGGAAGGGCTGCAGTTGCCGGCGTTCGTCGAGTCGGTGACGATCGAAGGCGCCGGCTACCTCAACTTCCGCCTCGACCGCGGCGCGTTCACCGTCGAGCACATGCGCCGTGTGATGCAGCCGCCCGCCGCCGCCGGCGAGCGCGTGATCGTCGAGCACACGAACATCAATCCGAACAAGGCCGCCCACATCGGCCATCTGCGCAACGCCATCCTCGGCGACACCTACGTCCGCCTGCTCGAGTGGCTCGGCTATCGCGTCGAGACGCAGAACTACATCGACGACACGGGCGTGCAGGTCGCGGACGTCGTCGTCGGCTTCGAGCGCCTGCAGAACGCCGGGCTCGCGGAAGTGCAGCAGCGCATCGACGATCCGTCGACGCCGTTCGACTACTTCTGCTGGGACCTCTACTCCAAGATGGCGAACTACTACGCCGAGCATCCGGAGGCGCAGGAGTGGCGGCGCGAGACGCTGCACCGCATCGAGCATCAGGAAGGCGACACGGCGGTGCTGGCGGCCGTCGTCGCCCGAGCCATCGTGCAGCGCCACGTCGCCACCATGCTGCGCCTCGGCATCGTCTACGACCTCCTGCCGAAGGAAAGCGACATCATCCATCTCCACTTCTGGGACCGCGCGTTCGAGCTGCTCAAGAAGTCGGGCGCCGTCGTCTTCGAAGACGAGGGGAAGCACAAAGGCTGCTGGGTGATGAAGCTCGCGGAGAGCGAGGAGTTCGCCGGCATGGACAACGCCGACAAGATCCTCGTGCGCTCCAACGGCACCGTCACGTACACCGGCAAGGACATCGCGTACCAGCTCTGGAAGTTCGGCCTCCTCGACCGCACGTTCCACTACCGCAAGTTCTCCACGTACCCCGACGGCCACATCCTGTGGGAGTCGACGCACGAGAGCGACACCGATCCCGCCGCGCCGAAGTTCGGCGGCGCGAACCGCGTGGTGAACGTCATCGATGTCCGCCAGGCGTACCTGCAGAAGGTCGTGAAGGAAGGGCTGCGCCAGCTCGGCCACACGAAGGAAGCGGAGCGCTCGATCCACTACTCGTACGAGATGGTCGCGCTCAAGCCGGCCACGGCGAAAGAGCTGGGGATGGAGCTCTCCGAGGACGACACCAAGCGCGCGTACGTGGAGATGTCGGGGCGCAAAGGGCTCGGCGTCAAAGCCGACGATCTGCTCGACGTGCTCGAGCGCAAAGCGGCAGAGAAGGTGCGCGAGCAGTTCGAGAAGCGCGGTGGGGCGTCGGACGAGGTGGTGGCGGAGACCGCGCGGCAGGTCGCCGTCGGCGCGCTGCGCTACTTCATGCTGAAGTTCGGCCGCAACCGCGTCATCGCGTTCGACCTGGCCGAGGCGCTGACGTTCGAGGGCGATTCCGGCCCGTACCTGCAGTACTCCATCGTGCGCGTGAACCGTATCTTCGAGAAGCTCGCGGAGAACGGCATCGACCCGATGATCGGCGACCAGGCGCTGGAAGTGCTGACGCTGCAGCAGGGGCTGAACGACGACATGTGGGAGATCGTGCGCCTCAGCGCCGAGCTGCCGGCGGCAATCCGCCGCGCCGTCGACGGGCTGGAACTGTCGATCGCCACGCAGTACCTGCTGGACCTGGCGCAGCGCTTCAATTCCTTCTACAACCGCTACCCGATCATGGCGGAGAAGGACGAAGCCGAACGCCAGCGCCGCGCCGCCTGCGCCGAGATCTTCCGCCGCACGATGGTCGGCGCGCTGGACCTGCTGGGCATCCCGGTCCCGGAGCGGATGTAACGGGGGACCGGGCCCCATGCGCCACGCCACGAAGAGCAATACCGCAATTCCGCCTTCCGTGGTGCACCAGGGCTCAACCCAGGGGCTGCACGCACCACCCCACTAGCCCCGGGCTTCGCCCGGGGTGGGCGCACACCCTTTGCCCGGGGCGGTACCTCCCGTGTCATCCCGAATCCACGTATGGGGGCTGGGCGGGGGAGGGCGGTGAGGGATCTGTGTGGGGGAATGTAGCCGCCCTGCCGTGCCGCGCTTCCCCCTCACGGATCCCTCATCCGCCTCCCCCACCCAGCCCCCCGTATGGCGGATTCGGGATGACACCTTTCACCGGCGCAGCGGGAAGTCACGTCCGCGGCGCGCGTCCCCGGGCAAAGCCCGGGGCTAGTGGAATCGTGCGGATCGTGTTCGCGGCAGCTCGTCGTGGCGCGGTAAAACGCGGGGGGTCCTACCTGCCCGCGGCGCGAC
The DNA here is from genome assembly GCA_036380735.1 of Thermoanaerobaculia bacterium. GTDB lineage: Bacteria > Acidobacteriota > Thermoanaerobaculia > Gp7-AA8 > Gp7-AA8 > DASVEE01. The sequence goes on from DASVEE010000004.1 coordinate 85,291, forward strand.
GTTTGGGGGCCATTACCGCGACGGTCATGGTTTCGCTGGTGCGGGAACCACAGCGGTTCTGGGCGCGGACGCTGAAGGTGGTGGTCCGGGTCAGCGGCGGGGTGTCGTAGATGCGCGACGTCGCGCCGTTGATGGGCGCGCCCTCGTGGAACCACTGGTACACCATCGGCACCGTGCCCTCGGCACGGACGGACAGGGACGCGCTTTCGCCGCTGCGGATCATGACGTGCGCGGTGGGGGAGGTCAGCGACGGCACCGCGCAGGGTGGCGGCGGGGGTGGCTCGGCGACGGTGACTTCCACGCTGCCGGCGACGCCGGAGCCCGGCGGGCGTCCGAAATTGGGGATTGTGTAGGTGATGCGCGCGGTGCCGGCAGAGACACCGTGGATCTGCAGCGTGCCGCCGAGCTGTCCCTGGCCGATCTTCCCCGCGACGGTGGCCACGGCCGGATCGCTGGACTGGAAGGTGATGTCGAAGGGGCGGCTGAGCGTGGCCGAGGCGCTGGCGGTCGTGCTCTTGCCGGCCTGGAGGACCGTCGTATCGGGAAGAACGGTGATGCCGTGGACCGACGTGGCCTCGGCACGCGCGGCGCGCTCGCCCTGAGGCGAAGTGGGGCTCTCTCCCTGACAGGCGGCCAGCAGGAGAGCAACGACGGCAAGACTGCGACGCATCATGCCGCTAAGTACGGGGCCGAAACGGAAAGTGTCGGCGCGCAGCGCGGGCTCGCAGGCTGGTACGCATGTCGGCGCCGGCAGCGCGAAGCGCAACCGATCTGTCGCAAGTTCGCGCAGAAACGGTCTGCTACAATGCCCGGCCGACGCGCGTCCAATCGCGTCAACCACAGCCATGAAACCCGAACTTCAGGACCTCGTCCTTCGCACGCTCATTCTCATCGCGGGAGGCCTCGCCGCCGCGTTGCTCGCGCTCAAAGGAGACGCCCAGGCGCTTCCGGCGCTCGCCGTCGGCGGCACCCTGGGCGCCTGGTTCATCGCTCGGATCGATCCGCGCGAAGAGCAGTAGGCGTCAGGACGCCTGCTGCTGGTCGTCCGAGCGACGGACGTTCTCCGCCTGCAGGCCCTTCGGTCCCTGCTTCACGTCGAAGTCCACCTTCTCCCCCTCGTTCAGCGTGCGGTAGCCCGACGCCTGAATCGCGGAGTGGTGTACGAAAACGTCTTCACCCGTGCTGCGCTTGATGAAGCCGTAGCCCTTATCGTTATTGAACCATTTGACGGTGCCTGTTTCGGGCATGTTGCCTACCTCGTCAGCGGTGATTCCGCTCACTCTGATTTGTGCAACTGCCGGGCCCAAATTGGACGGTGTCCGTTGCAACGGACACCGCGCCCGACGTCACCAGATCAGCGCGCGGTTCATTCCGATTCGTTCGAACCCCAGCGACTCGTACAAGGCGATCGCCGGCGAGTTGAAGTCGTTGACGAACAGGGTCACCGTCTTCCCCTTGCGGAAGAGGTGGCCGCAGACCTCGCTCAGCGTCTCGCGCGAGAGCCCACGGCGGCGGAAGCGGGGATGCGTCCAGACGCCCATGAGCTGCACGGCTTCGTTCGTCACGGCGGAGTACTCGCACTTCGACGCGATCTGGCCGTCGACCACGCGGATGACGGAGCGCTTGCGCTCGATCAGCTCGCGGATGCGCTCGCGGTAGCCGCCGGCGTCGCGCTCCAGCGGGTCGATCCCCACCTCTTCCTTGTGCATCGCCGCGCACGCGGGGACGAGCGCATCGAGGTCGCGCACGGTCGAATAGCGTGACACCGTGAGGTCCGGAAAGTCGACGCGACGGCGGATCGCGTAGATCGGCTGATTCATGCGCACGACGGTCGGCGGATCGAGGCGCGACCGCAACTGCAGCCAGAGCGACTCCACGAGCGGCGCCGGCGAGATGATCGCGCGCACCGGCAGCATGCGCATGATGATCCGTTCGGCGATGACGGCGATGGAGGCGTCGGTGAGGTCCTTCGGCAGGGCGGGATCGGCGGAGAGCACGATGTTCGTCGCCAGCGACGCCACCAGGACGATCGCTCCGTTGTAGCGCACCACGACCATCTGCGTCGCGGCGAGCGTCTTCTCTTCCAGCAGGCGGGAGATCAGATAGACGTTGATCAGCGGATCGCGCTGGAGAAATTCGAGCGCGCCCTTGACGTCGTCATCCGACAAGAGCCGGATCGACCAGCGGCCTTCGATCGGAAGTGTGGCCATCAGTCACAACTGCGAGCGCCCCAAGTATGCCAGCCCGTCGATGAACTTGTGCCATCCACCTCGATCCTTCCACCCCTCGAGCTGCACGCGGCGTGCGTGTTTCAGGTCGGCCTCGAAGGCCGCCTCGAGCTGCGCCGCGATCCCCTCGTCGACGATCCCCATGCTCAGCTCGTCGTTGAGCTGGAAGGAGCGGTCGTCGAAATTCGTCGAGCCGACGCACGACCACAACCCGTCGACGATGATCACCTTCTGGTGCAGCAGCGTCTTGTCGTACTCCCACAGCTTCACGCCGCGCTTGAGCAGCGTGCCGAAGTGATGATGGCTGGCGTGCTGCACGATCGCGTTGTCGGTGGCGTCGTCCGACGGCACCATGATCTTCACGTCCACGCCGCGCGCCACCGCCTCCTCCAGCGCCTTGATGGCCGACCTGTCGGGCAGCAGATACGGGTTCTGGATGATGATCTCGTGCCGTGCCGCCTTGATGGCCATGTAGTAGAGGACCTGCACGGACGAGATGCTGTGCTGCGGCGAGGTGTAGGCCACGTGCGCCGCCGTCGTCCCGACAGGCGTCAGGCGGGGGAAGTATTCGTCGCCCGCCGGGACCTCGCCGGTCTCCTCGATCCAGTTCTCGCAGAACGCCGCCTGGAGCCGGTTGACCACCGGTCCTTCGATGCGCACCGCGGTATCGCGGTAGTGCTTCTTGTCCTGCGCGTTGCCCAGCCACTCGTCGGAGATGCCGTGGCCGCCGGTGTAGCCGATCCGGCCGTCGACGATCCACAGCTTGCGGTGATCGCGGTTGTTGATCCGCCCGAGGTTGCTGAAGGTGATGGGATGGAAATGGGCGACCTGCGCGCCGGCCTCCATCAGCATCTTCTGCTCCTCGCCGTCGAGCTGCTTGCCGCCGCTGGCATCGACGAGAACGCGCACGTGCACGCCCTGCCTCGCCTTCTGCGCCAGCAGCGTGAGGAGCTGCGTCGCGAGTTTGCCGTCGTACCAGATGTACGTCTCGACGTGCACGCTGTGCCGCGCCGCGGCGACGTCGGCGAGCATGCGCGGAAAGAAGCCATCGCCGTTCTGCAGCACCTCGATCTTGTTGCCGGGATCGAGGCTGCCCTGCGTCAGGCCGACGATCGACGGCAGCAGCGTGCGCAGCTCGCCGGTGTCCTGCACGCGCAACTCGGTCTCGACGTCGCGCTTCACGGACCAGAAGAGCACCGTCATGACGGTCAGCGCCAGCACGAGCGCGACGAAGACGATGAGCGGCATGCCAATCATAGTCGTGCCGCGCGACTTCCAGATACGCAGGTGATCCTTGTCTTCTTTCATTGATGCACCAGTTCCACCACCACGGGTCTGTGATCGGACGGTCCGATGTCGAGCACGCGCGCGCTGGCGACCGTCCAGCCGCGATCGGCGAATACGTAATCGAGCTGCAGGTTCATGACGCGATGCGTCGGCGTGAGCCCGGCCGGCATCTGCAGCACCGTGTCGCCGCGGAACTCGACGAGCTCCGGCGCGTCGGGCGGCGCGTTGAGATCGCCCGTGAGGATGAATGGATGCGCGCTGGCCCGCACGTGATTGGCCAGACACGCGAGCTGCACGCGCCGCGTCGCGCGGTTGAGCTTCTCCCACGCGGTGAGGTGCGTGACGAAGAACTCGACGCGCCCGCCGTCGATGTCGATGATCGTCTCCATCACCGTGCGCGGCTCGCCGGTACCGGGGAGGCGATGCACATCCGCCTTCACGATGCGGCCGCGCGTGAGGACGGCGTTGCCGAACTCGCCGCCGAGGAGGTCGTAGGACTCGCCGAAGGCGGCATTGAGCCCGGTGCGGCGGCGCAGCTCCTCCACGTGATCGTCGAAGCGCGACTGCCACGTCCCGCGGTGCGCCTCGTTGATCCCGACGATGTCCGGCTTGATCTGCGCGATCGTCTCCGCCACCTTCGCGATGTGCTCGCCGCGCAGGAGGCTGGCGTGCCCCTGGATGTTCCACGACATCACCACCAGCCGTTTGGGATAGGTGCTGGCAAACACGCGCGGCTGCGCCGCCTTGCACTCCCCGGCGCGGAATTCATAGACGGCGAAGAAGCGGTACCCGAAGACGACCGCAAAGATCGCCCCAAAGACGAGAAGAATCCGTTTCCACCGTGCCATGAACGTGCTCGGCAGTAGCGAGACGCGTGCCGTTCAGGGCTCAGGGGTCAGGGCCCAGGGCTCAGGGGGCTTCGCTTTGCGGGGATCGTCGTGTAGCGGAGGCCCTGGGCCCTGCCCCCTGACCCTGGGTCCTAAACCGCCGTCAACACCCTGACATCCGCGTGCAGATGCAACGCGCTGGCGGGAAACTCCACATCGACTTCCCCACTCCGCAGCCTGTCCAGCGCTTCGCGCTTGCCGCTGCCGGCGACCAGCAGCACGATGCGGCGCGATCCCATGATGGTGCCGATGCCCATCGTCAGGGCGTGGGTGGGGACGGCGCGATCCGGGAAGAGGTCGGCGTTGGCGTGGCGCGTCGATTCGGTCAGCTCCACGATCCGGGTGTGGGCGTCGAAGGGGGTGCCGGGCTCGTTGAAGCCGATGTGGCCGTTGCGGCCGAGGCCGAGGAAGGTGAGGGCCAGGCCGCCCGCGTCGCCGATCTCGGACTCGTAGCGTGCGCACTCGGTCTCCACGTCCGGCGCCATGCCGTTCGGGAGGTGCGTGTTCGCCGGGTCGATGTCGACGTGCGCGAAGAGGTGCTGGTGCATGTACGTCCAGTAGCTGCCGGGGTGCTCGCGCGGCAGGCCGACGTATTCGTCGAGGTTGAACGTGGTGACATCGCGGAAGCAGTGGTACTCGCGCGAGCACTCGCGCACCACCTCGGCGTACATCCCCTCGGGCGTCCTGCCCGTGGGGAGGCCGAGCACGATGCGCGGCTCTTCGCGGATCGCGGTGAACAGCAGCTCCGCGGCACGCGCGGAGAGGGCGTCGTTGGACTCGAACGATTCCCAGATCATCATGAGGCGAGCTTCCGGCCGCGGACCCACACGTGCTCGACTTCGAAGCGCTCCGTGAGCACGACGACGTCGGCGTCGTAGCCGACTTCGAGCTTCCCTTTGCGGTCGGCGACGCCGAGGACGCGCGCGGGGACTTCGGTGGCCAGCGGCAGCACGCAGTCGAGCGGCACGCCGGCCAGCTCCACCATGTTCTGCACCGCCCGCGACATCGTGAGCACGCTGCCGGCGAGCGTGCCGTCGACGAGCCGCGCCGCGCCGTCGGCCACGGTGATGGGGTATTCGTAGAGGTGGTAGTTCCCTTCACTCAGCCCGCAGGCGCGCATGGCGTCGGTGATGAGCGTGACGCGATGCGGCATCGTCAGCGCGACGAAGCGCAGCACGGCGGGATGCACGTGCACGCCGTCGGCGATGAGCTCCGCCGTGGCGTCGATCGCGGTGAACGCGGCCCCGACGACGCCGGGCTCGCGATGCCCGAACGACGTCATGGCGTTGAAGAGATGCGTGAAATGCGCCGCGCCCCAATCCAGCGCCGCCACCGCCTCGGCATACGTCGCCGCGGTGTGGCCGATGGAGAAGAGCACGCGGTCGCGGAAGTGCTCGATCAGCGAGTGCACCCCTTCGACTTCCGGCGCCACGGTCACGATCCAGCGCAGCCGCGGCGCCATGGCGATGAGCGCCGCGAGCTCCTGAATGTCGGCCGGGCGGATCGAGGCGCGGTTCTGCGCCCCCGCGCGCTCGCTGTTGATGTACGGGCCTTCGAGGTGCACGGCGACGACTTCCGCGCCGTGCGTGGCGTTCGCGCGTGCAATCGCTTCGACGGCGTTCATCAGATCGCCGCGCGAGGACGAGAGCGTCGTCGCCGCCAGCGCCGTCGTGCCCTGCTGCGCGTGGAACGAGAGGATGCGCGCGTTCGCGGCGTCATCCGCGTCCATGAAGTCGGCGCCGTCGCCGCCGTGGATGTGCGTGTCGATGAAGCCGGGCGTGATGAGCCCGTTCACGTGCAGCGTGTCGCCGGGGACGTCGATGGCGCGTGCGACGTCGGCGATCACACCTTCGTCGAGCGTGACCAGGATGTCGTCCTGCACTTTGCCGTCGACGAAGGCGCGCCCGAAGAGATGTTGCCTCATAAGCAGATCTTGCCGAGGACGGTGGGACGGCCGCCGGTGGCGCCGGCGACGTTGGTGTTCAGCCCCGCCACCGAGTCATTCGCGATCATGGCCATGGCCATCGCTTCCTTCGCGTCGCTCGCCTTGTAGACGAGGAGCTTCCGTTTGGGGAGACGCTCCTTGAGCATGTGCACGAGCGTCGGATTGTTCGCGCCGCCGCCGGCGAGGAGCACCTCGTGGATCTTGCCGCGCGGCTCGACGAAGTCGCGATAGGCGCGCGCGATGCTCTCGGCCGTGAGCGCCGTGGCCGTGGCGATGAGGTCCGGGAGCGGTACGTCGGGCGACTCACGCTGCAGCTCACGCGCAAATTGCGCGCCGAAGTACTCGCGCCCGGTCGTCTTCGGCGGCAGCTTCGCGTAGTAGGGGTCGCTCATCCAGCGGTCGAGGAGGTCGTGTCGCACGTTGCCGCTGGCGGCGAGCACGCCGTCGACGTCGTACGTCTGCCGGCCGTTCGTGGCGATCCACGCGAGCTCGTCGATGATCATGTTGCCGGGACCGGTGTCGAACGCGATGACGTCCGCCCAATCGGCGCGCGGCGGGATGTACGTGACGTTGCCGATGCCGCCGATGTTCTGGATGCAGCGTCCGCGCGTCTTGTGGCGGAGGAGCACCCAGTCGAAGTAGGGGACGAGCGGCGCGCCCTGGCCGCCGGCGGCGACGTCGCGCACGCGGAGGTCGCCGACGGTGATGATGCCGGTGCGCTCCGCGATGACGGCGCTCTGCCCGATGGCGAACGTGGAGCGCGTCTCGATGGGGTGCTCCAGCCAGTCGACGTCGGGGCTGACGACGACCGGCTCCGGATCGTGCCAGATCGTCTGCCCCGCGGCAGCGACGAGGTCGACGCTCTCGCGCTTCGTCCTGGTCTCGCTGCAGAGGCGGTTCACGGCCGCGGCGAACAGCTCCCCGATGACGAAGTCGTAGCGGCAGATCTGGTCGACGCGCGCTTTCTTGGGATCGAAGAGGTCGCGCACGGCGAGCCGGATCTTCGGCGGGAACGCGTAGCTGCGGAAGTGCTCGAGGATGATCTCGGCGTCGGTGCCGTGGCCTTTGATCCTGACCATCGCCGCGTCGATCGCGTCGAGCGAGGTGCCGGACATGAGGCCGATGATGCGCCGCGATTTCTTGTTCGCGACGTCGATGAGCCGCTTCAGACGGTTCACGTGCCGAGGACCTCCCGCAGATCGCTCGACGCTTCGAGCAGCCGCCGCGCCTCCTCGGCGCTCACGCGGCGTTTGGCCATCACCGTGGCGAGACGCACGTTGCCGTCCGCGTCGCGGATGGCCTGCACGGCCATCGGCCGCGTCACGCCCGCCGCGAGCTCCACCATCTTCACCGCGCGGCTGCGCAGCTTCTCGTTGGTGGCGGGCATGTCGATCATGAGATTCGAGTAGACGTGTCCGAGGCGGATCATCACTGCGGTGGAGATTGTATTGAGAACCATCTTCTGCGCGGTGCCGCTCTTCATCCGCGTCGAGCCCATCACGACTTCCGGGCCGGTCTCGAGGACGATGGGGATGTCGACGTCGCGCGCGAGCGGTGAGCCGGGGACGTTCGTGACGCCGACGGTGAGCGCGCCGAGCATGTTCGCGCGGCGGACCGCGGCGACGGTGTACGGCGTGGTGCCGGAAGCGGCGATGCCGATGACGGCGTCGTCGCCGGTGACTTCCTTCGACACGGCCTCGATCGCGGCGTCCTCGTCATCCTCGGCACCTTCGGCCGCGCTGAAGTAAGCCCGGTCGCCGCCGGCCATCAGCACTTTGACCAGCGACGGATCGACGCCGTACGTCGGCGGCAGCTCCGAGGCGTCGAGCATGGCGATGCGCCCGCTGGTGCCGGCGCCGGCGTAGAAGAGACGGCCGCCGTTGCGCATGCGCTCCACGATCTCGTCGACGGCATGCGCGATCCGCGCGGCTTCACGGGCCACCGCGCCGGCGACCAGCGCGTCCTGTTCCTGAATGATGCGTACGATCTCCTGAGCGGGAAGGCGATCGATGTCTAGGCTCTCGTCGAGCCGGTCCTGGCTCATGGTGAGGTGCACTCTATCCTGTGGAACGACGAATGGGACAGATGAGACGGGTTGGACGAATGGCTTCGCCCGGTGCCATTCCCGCTACACTGCCACCGTGCCGACATACGACCGCGAAGGTTTGCAAGTCGCCTACCTTGCCCACCTGATGCCGCATTACCTCGACCTGGAGACGGGCGAGGTCATCGACGTCTACCCCGGAGACGAGACTCCGGCCGGCGACCGTTACCGCCGCATCCCGTCGCGTACGGATGAGTCGGAGGGTGAAGATCGCCGCGTCTTCGTCGAGTCGCTGAAGCCGTCGCCGGTGAAGGACGCGCTGGCCGTCGCCGTCGACGACCCCACGGAGTTCCGCCGCACGGTCTCCTACGACCGCATGATCGAGAAGGCGTGGTACTCGTTCAAGAACGACCGCGCGTCCGAGGCGATCGAGGCGTGGCTGGGCACGCTCTGAATTGAGAATTAGGAATTGAAAATTGAGAAAAGCTCCGCCGGGGCCAGCTTTCTCAATTCTCAATTCCTCAATTCTCAATTACACGTTGCGGCTCACCACGACCAGCGTCACGTCATCATCCAGCGCTTCGTTGTTGCCGCCGACGTGCGACAGCACCGTCTCGGAGACCGCGCTGGCGATGGTCTGCGCGTCTTCGCCGTGCAGCGACGCAAGGCGCTCCGCGATCGGAGACGAGCCGAGATCGGCGTCGTCGTCGTTCTGCGCTTCGGTGACGCCGTCGGTGTAGAGGACGAGCGAGTCGCCCGGGTCGAGCTGCATCGAGCGGAGGACGTAGTTCGCCGTCGGCACGACGCCGAGGAGGATGTCGCTATCGCCGAGCTCCGTGATGCCGTCGCTCTTGAGCAGCAGCGGCGGCGTGTGGCCGGCGTTGACGTACTCGACGTAGCCGGTCTCGGTGTCGAGGCGGCCGAGGAAGAGCGTGACGAACTTGGAGCGGGGAAGGTTCTCGCGCAGCGCGTGATTGAGCTGCGTCACGAGGGTCGCCGGATCGGGATCATTCTTCGAGAAGATCCTGAAGGCGACCTGCAGGCCGGCCATCATCAGGCCGGCGGTGACGCCTTTGCCGCTGACGTCGCCGATGACGAAGTAGACCTTCCCGTCGGGACGCACGGCGAAGTCGTAGTAGTCGCCGCTGACGGTGCGGCACGGCTGGTTGATGCCGACGAAGCTGTAGCCGTCGACGCCGGTCGGCGCGGGGCGGAGCAGGCGCCGCTGGATGCTCGACGCGGTCTTGAGCTCCTCGTCCATGATCCGCTTCTGGATCGATTCTTCGCGGAGGCGCGTGGTCTCGAGCTTCGTCGCCGCGAACCGCGCGATCTGCGCCACGAGCCGCACGTCGTCCTCGGAGATCGAGCGCTGGTTGAAGAGATAGTCGACGTAGAGCACGCCGACGACGGCGTTGCCGATGGTGATCGGCGCGCAGAGGATGGAGTGAATCCCCTGCATGATGATGGACTGGGCGCGGCTCAGCTTTTCATCGACGGTGACGTCCATGAACGCGAGCGCTTTCTTCTCTTCGACGATCTCCGCCAGCAGCGTATGGCTGATCGTCAGCTCCTCGGCGTCCGCCTTGTCTTGGCGGCGCACTTCGACCTGCGCGAAGGAGCGGCCGTCGCTGCCGAGGAGGGCGATGGCGGCGCGCGAGGGGCGGAGGTGCTCCATGACCCGCTCGACGATGTAGCCGAACAGCTCCTCCATCGGGCGGTCTTCGATCAGCTCACGCGCGAGGGCGTTCAGCGTGCGGAGACGCGAGACGTCCTGCGCGTCGGGGCGGTCGATGTCGTGCACCGGGATGGCGATCGTGGCGCTGACCCGCGACTCGACGGCGAGCATCTTGTCGGTGCTCTTGCGCTCCGCGGTCTCGAAGACGATCTCGGTGTCGCCGAGGCGGATGCGATCGCCCGCCTGCAACGGCTGCTGGCGCACGACGCGCGAGCCGTTGATGTAGGTGCCGTTCGCGCTGCCGAGGTCCTTCAGGATCCAGGAGCCGTCGATGGCAAGGAGCTCCGCATGCTTGCGCGAGAGGTAGCGGTCCTTGATGGGAATGGTGCACTCGGATGAGCGGCCGATGGAAACGGCGGCTCCGGCGAGCGACTGCCGGTACGGCGAGAAGAGTGGAGAGTAGACGGTAACTTCTGCGCGCGGGGGGACGGGTTCCATGGCGAATCGCTTCCGAATTGTTTTCCGAGAAACGCGAATTGTAACAGGGGTGTGCACGATTTCCGATTTCCGAGTCCTCATTTTCGGATCGCCGTCCCATGGTAGGTTTCGCCAGCGTGTCCACGTCCGACTACTTCCTGGAGATCGAAGCCCGTTTTGCCGAGCGCCGCGGTACCCCGTTCATCCTCTCGGCGAAAGACTGGGTGCTGATGAAGAAGTGGCAGGAAGACGGGGTGCCGTTGCCCGTCGTGATCGAGGCGATCGACACGGTCTTCGAACGCAACGAGACGAGCGGCCGCAAGAAGACGATCAGCAGCCTGAGCTACTGCAAGCACGCGGTGAAGGAGCTGTGGGAGGAGCGGAAGTCGCTCGCCGTCGGCGGCGATTCCGCCGAGCCGGAGGAGGGAGCGGAAGCGCTCGTCATGGCGCTGGCGGCGGACCTCGACGGCGTCGGCCTGCCGGCCGCGTCAGCCATGGCCGCTCAGGTGCGGGAACTGGCCCGCGAACGAAGCGTCCCGAAGATCGAGGAGCGCCTGATCGAGCTGGAGCACGAGCTGATCGAAAGCGTGATCGCCACAGCCCCGGACGTGGCGACGATCCGCGCCGAAGTGGTGCGCGCGCTGGGCGACACGTCCCGGCTGGATGAGGCGACCAGGAAACGCACCGAAGAGGCGAATTTAAGGCGGGTGGTGCGCGAGAGGTTTGGGTTGCCGAGGATGACGTTGTTCCGGTGAGGAAACACGGACCGATAGGACCCATAGGACGAATAGGACCTATAGGACTGATGGGACCGTTGCGCCAGGCGCACGGGTGAACGCGCGCAGCCGTCCTATCTGTCCCATAGGTCCCATAGGTCCTATTCGTCCTATTGCGACAACGCGCGATTCACCGCATCCAGCACGCGGGCCACGTCGTGGCCGGTGACCGGCGTCTCTGGGGTTTCGGTCACCACGTCCGGCACTTTGCAGGCGACCGCCACGTCCGTGGCTCCGGCGGCGCAGGCGGCGCCGCGCAGGGTCAGTACGCGTGACGCCAGGCGCTCCAGCGCCGGTGCGGTGAGCGTGCGGTACGGCCCCACACGGCGCGTGACCGGATCGACGTCATAGAGGCCGATGGCGATGGCGCGGATGATCTCTTCGCGGCCGGCGACGTCGCCGATGTCGGTGGCAATCGGCGGCGTGCGGAGGTTCTGGGCGAAGCGGACGGCGTTGACCTTCCAGTAGAGCAGCACGGCGAAATCGGCGCGCGTCGCGGCGGTGCTCTCCAGCGCCCGCTGGTACTGCGGCGGCATGTTCGCGGCGCTCCACTGCTCTTTCAGCTCGTTGAGACGGCGCTGGTAGCGTGGCTCGGAGGAGCGGCGGGCGATGCGCTCGTAGCGGACGATCGCTTCCTGGTAGCGTCCGCGGCCGGCGTCGATCTCCGCGAGCGCTTCCTGCACTTCGTTGCGGTCGACTTCGCCGGAGTTGATCAGCGGATCGAGCGCGGCGCGTGCCTCGTCCCACCGTTTCTGTACGACGAGGTTCTGCACGAGCAGCAGGCGCGCGGCCGTGGCGGCGGGCTGCAGCGCGAGCGCCTCGCGCAGCAGGCGCGCGGCCTCTTCGGCCTCGGCAGCCGTTGCGGCGGCGTAGAGCTCCTGGAAAAGCTGCGACTCGAGCTCGCTCAGCCGCACGCGCGCGGTCGGCGGCGCGTCGGAGAGCTGGGAGATATCGCGATAGAGCTCGTACGCGCGGCGCGTCTGCTTCTCGGCAATCGCGATCTCCGCGGCGTAGACACGCGACACGGTCGACGGCTCCAGCGCCGCCAGCGCGTTGCGTGCGTCGTCGTAACGTCCTTCGCGGATGGCGAGCGCCACCTCGGCCAGCGCGGCGGGGGCGTAGTTCGGGGCGCGCAGCCGGATGTCGGCGAAGCGCGTCCGCGCCTGCTGCAGGTCGCCGGCGAGGAACCACCGCCACGCTGCATCGAACTGCTGACCGATCTGGACCGACGGCGGCGGAGCCTGCCCCGTCCGCGGATCGATCAGGAACGTCGCCTCACCGGCGGGCACGACTTCAGGCGGCGCAACGTCCGCCACCGGCGCACAGCCCGCCAGCGTCAGCGCGGCGAGCAGCATCAGAATCATCAATCGTTTCAAGCTTCACCCTCTGAGCAGCCGCATCGCGGCCGCAAACACATCATCTCTGTTGCTTGCATCGAGCCATTGCACATCCGGCTCCGCACGCAGCCACGTCATCTGCCGTTTCGCATACGCACGCGTGCGCCGCGCTGTTTCGGTGATGGCCGCGGCGGTGTCCATTTCCCCTTCGAGCACGGCGATAGCCTCGCGATAACCGATGGTACCGAACGGCCGCGCCTTCTTCGGGTACCGCTGCAGGAGCGTCCGCGTTTCCTCGACCAGACCTTCCGCAAACATCCGCTCCGTGCGCCGGTCGAGCAGCTCCACGAGCTTCTTGCGCTCGATGTTCAATCCCAGAATCACCGCCGGGAGCTCTCCGCTTCCCGCGCGCGGCCGCTGCCAGCTCGAGATCGGCCTGCCGCTCGAGAGCCAGACTTCCAGCGCCCGCTCGACACGATGACGGTCGTTCGGCGCGATCTTATTGCCACTTGGCGGATCCACTTTCGACAGCCATCGGTGCAGCCAGACGGGCCCGCGCGGCCGCTCCGCGACGGCGCTGATTCGCGCACGGATCGCCTCATCACGCCCCGGCATCTCCGGGAGCCCTGCAAGGAGCGCACGCAGATAGAAGAACGTCCCCCCCACGAGGATCGGTCTGTTTCCTCTACGCACGATCTCATCAAGGACCGGCCGCGCCAGCCGCGCGTAGTCGGCGGCGTTGAACTCCTCATCGGCATCGACGACGTCATAGAGGTGGTGAGGGACGAGAGCGCGCGTCTCCGCGGCCGGTTTGGCGCTGCCGATGTCGAACCCGCGGTAGATCTGGACGGAATCGTAGTTGACGATCTCCCCCGAAAGCTCCCGCGCCAGCCGGAGCGCCAGGTCCGATTTGCCCACGCCGGTGGGGCCGGCCACGACGATGGGGCCAGCGCTGCGCCCGTTTTCGGTTTTCGGTCTTTGTTTGTCGGTCACGTGCAGGTGCGCGCGAGTCTATGCAGAACGAACCGAAAACCGAAAACCAACAACCCAAAACCGGTCGGTCGGTGCTCCCCTACCGCCGCACGCGCGTCAGATGCGTGCGCGCGTCTTCGTCATCCAGCACGCGGCGCAGGTGTGTGCGGCAGTAGATCGCGCCCGGGGGGATCGGCGTCTTGCAGACCTGGCAGCGGTTCTTTTTGGCAACCGCGGCCGACGTCTTGTCGAAGAGGCGGAGGACCACGCTCAGGGCGATCAGCGCGAGCGCGAACAGCATCGCTTGCTGCAGCAGCGTGTCGGTGATCAGCTCGGTGATCGCCGGATCCCCGCTGTTCTCCTTGAAGACGTACAGCCCGAGAACCGCAATGAGGATCCAGAGGCCGAGGCGCAGAACCGTTGACCACATGGGAGGTCAAGGGTAAGCCTCCCCCCGTGGGGTGTCAATTTGCTGACGCACGAGGACGCGGCCGCCGGCGAGATCGACGTCGAGCGTACCGCCGCGGTCGGTTCGCCAGGTGCGGATGCGCCGCTCGTCCAATCGCTCCATGACCGTGGGATGCGGGTGGCCGAACTGGTTGCGCCAGCCGCAGGAGAGGAGCGCCACGCGCGGCCGGACGTTGTCGAGGAGGTACGTGGTCGTCGAGGTGCGGCTGCCGTGATGCGGCACTTTCAGCAGGTCGGCGCGGAGATCGCGGTCGGAGAACCAGCTTTCGGCGTCGCGCTCGATGTCGCCGGTGAGGAGAAGGCTGCGTCCGCCGAGCTCCGCCCGGAGGATGACGGACGCGTTGTTCTCCGGCGCGCGGCGGAAGGTGCGGTCCGCCACGTGCGTGGTGAAGCGCATCGCCCCGATGGTGCGCACGTCGCCGTCGCGCAGCAGCCGGATCACGGTGCGCCGGCTCTTCGGCAGCAGTTGCTGCGCGCAGTCGCCGCGGAAACGTCGCGGCGAGAGCCACAGCTCGCGTACTTCGAGGTGCTCCAGGACGGCCGGCAGCCCATTGCAGTGATCGGGATGGGGATGGGAGAGCACGACGGCGTCGAGCCGCTGCACGCCGCGATCGACGAGGAACGGCAGGACGTCGTCCTCGTCGTAGCCGCCGTCAACGAGCACCGCGTGCCGTCCCTCGCGCAACAGGATGGCGTCGCCCTGGCCGACGTCGAGTAGCGTGATGCGCGGAGGGACGTCGCGCTTCGTGAGGTGCAGCGTGACGGCGACGCACGTGGGGATCAGCAACGCGACGCCGATGACCAGCGAGCGCCATCGCTGCGCGGCCGACACCTCGGACTGCCTTCGTCTCCGCGCGACGCCGCGCATGCCTTCCATAGGTCCGATACGCCCCATGGGTCCCATGTTCAGCGCCACGAGACTCAACCCCGCGCCGGCGACCATGGCCCACAACGGTGGCGCGTGGAAGAAGCCGGAGACGCCGACGACGTTCATCGCCGCGCAGAGGCGATGCAGCGCGCCGACGGCGTCGAACACCGCCGGCGCCGGCGTCACGCACGCCACGATCGAGACGATGAGCATGGCGAAGATCAGCGGCGACATCGCCAGCGTCAACAGCGAGCCGCCGAGCGCGTACTGGTGGAAGTGGAAGAGCGTGAGCGGCGTGATGGCCAGCTCCGTCGACAGCAGGCGCACCAGCCAGTGGCGCTTCTTCGCCAGGAAGAGCAGCGCTCCCGCGCCGGCATAGGTGAGGTGGAACGAGGCGTCGGTGAGGTCGCGCGGCTCGAGGAGGAGCCGCAGCAGCGCGGCGACGCACCAGAGGTTCTCCACGGACGTCGGCCTTTTCAGGAGGCGCGACAGCGCGTAGAGCCCGAGGCCGATGCTCGCGCGGGAGACGGAGGCGGTGGGGCCGATGAAGAGCGGAGCCAGCGCGGCGAAGCCGAGCAGCAGCCAGTCGGAGATGCGCGGCCGGTGGAACCAGCGGAGCAGCATCGCCAGGAGGCCGGCGGCGAAGGCGATCTGCATTCCGGAGAAGACGAGCAGGTGATACGTCCCGCCACGCTTGAAGCTGTCGCGGATCTCGCTGGTGAGCCGCTCGCTGCGGCCGAGCACCAGCGCCTCGACGAGCGTGACCTCGACGGGATGCGTCTTCGCGTGCGGCCGCAGCCGGTTGGCCAGCATGCGGTTCCACGACGAAGGCTTCCAGCGCGCGAGCTCCCCTTCGTACGTCATGAGGTGCGGCGATTTGACCGACAGCGAGTAGTGGTGCTTCCCGCGGCGGAGGAAGCCTTCGGCGCGCAACGTCGTCTGCATGGCGATCGGCGGCGGGTCGAAGCGGACGAAGACGAGCAGCGGCTCGTCGAACTCGACGCCGTTCGCTCTGAAGCGGCTGGCGCGGAGCAGGCCCCGCGGCGTCCAGTCGCGCTCCAGCGGCGCTTCGATGGTCACGAACTGCTCGGCGGGGAAGGTGCGGAACGCGCGCAGCTCGGCCGCGCGCCGGTCGGCCATGCGGACGGCGAGGAAGAGCCCGAGAGCGGCGAAGAGGAGCGCGACTCGGGCGCGTCTCCAGAGCACGGCGCAGAGCACCAGCGCGCCGGCGGTGAGCGACGGGTGGAGGAGGATGCCGGCACAGGCGAGGCCGGCGATGGTGGCAATCAGTGGTGTGGCAGCAGGAATGTCATCGTGCACGCTCGAATGAAGAGAGCGTCTCGACGTGATGGGTATTCGGAAAGAGGTCGAGGAGGTCGAGCGTGGACAGACGCCACCCGGACGCGATCAGCCGGCTCGCGTCACGGGCAAACGTTACCGGATCGCACGAGAGGTAGGCAATCATTTCCTTCGCCCGTTCGGCCACCGTGGAGATCACCTCGCGCGTCGCCCCGGCGCGCGGCGGATCGAGGAAGACGAGGTCCGCGTCCGGCAGCCGCGCGAGGTGCCGCTCGACCGGAGCCTCCACGATCTTCACGTTCTTCGGCACGTTCATCCGCGCATAGCGCGCGGAGACCGGCGACCCCTCCACCGCCACCACTTTGTGGAACGCATCGGCCAGAGGAAGGGTGAAGAAGCCGACGCCTGCGTAGAGGTCGATGGCCTTGTGCCGCTGCTGCGTACGATTGGCGTGTCCCGCGACGAGGTTCAGCATGGTGCCCAGCAGATGCCGGTTCACCTGGAAGAAGGCGCGGGTGCTGAATTTGTAGCGGTACTGATTGACGTTGATGGTCAGCTCACGCTCATCGGTGATCAGGTCTTCGCCGATTTCCCAGATCCCGGCATCGTCCGCGGTTCGATGGGACGAATGGGACTGATGGGACGAATGGCTGCGCGCGGCGGCCCCATCGTGCGCATGGCCGAAGGCCTCCGCGGTTTCCACGCCGACCACTTCACATTCGCGGGCCAGCGGCACCACGCGGTTGGAGCGCATGGCGTAGAACCCCACGGCGTCTCCTTCCCGGTGCAGGCGTGACCGCAGGCGGTAGTTCAACGGCGACGGATGCACCGCGATCGGCGGCAGTGTCGCCACGTCGAACTTGCCGATCCTGCGCAGCGACTCCGTCAGGATTCGCTGCTTCGCTTCCAGTTGCTTGTCCAGGCGATACGCCGTCCAGTCGCAGCCGCCGCATTCATTCGCGATGGGACACGGTGCCGCGCGGCGGAACGGCGAGGCGGCCAGCAGCGTCACCAGCTCCCCTTTCGCGTAGCCCTTCTTCACCTCCCATAACCGCACCTCCGCGATGTCGCCGGGGAAGACGTTCGTCGCGAAAATCGGGAAGCCGTCGACGCGTGCGATGGCCTCGCCGCCGCTCACGAGCTCGGTGGGTTCGATGGTGATGGTGTCGCCGACCTGCATCCCTGCATTCTGTGATAAAACCCGCGCCGCTATGAAAGTCCACGAGTATCAGGCGAAAGAAATCCTTCGCCGCTACGGCGTCCCGACGCCCCGCGGCATCGTCGTCGATACGCCTGACGAAGCACGCCGCGCCGCCATCGAGCTGGGCGGGCGTGTCGTCGTCAAGGCGCAGATCCATGCGGGCGGCCGCGGCAAGGGCGGCGGCGTCAAGCTCGCCAAAACCGCCGACGAAGCCGCCGAACTGACGAAGAGCATCCTCGGCATGACCCTCGTCACGCATCAGACCGGCCCCGAAGGACGCCTCGTCCGCAAGGTGCTGATCGAAGAAGCGCTCAATATCGATAAAGAGCTGTACCTCGCCGTCACGCTCGATCGCGCGACCGGCATGAACGTGATCATGGCGTCGTCTCAGGGCGGCATGGACATCGAGGAAGTGGCGGAGCACGATCCGAACGCGATCCATCGCGAGCCGGTCGACACGCTCATCGGCATCCAGCCCTTTCAGGCCCGCCAGGTCGCCTACGCCCTCGGGCTCACCGGCGACGCGTACAAGAACTGCCTGTCGTTCCTGACGAAGTTCATGCGTGCGTACGTCGAGACCGATGCGTCGCTGGCCGAGGTCAATCCTCTCCTCATCACGAAGGAAGGGAACGTCCTCGCGCTCGACTGCAAGATGAACTTCGACGACAACGCGCTGTTCCGTCACAAGGACATCGTCGAGATGCGCGACCTCCATGAAGAGGATCCGCTGGAAGTCGAGTCGTCGAAGTTCGGCCTCAACTACATCAAGCTCGATGGCAACGTCGGCTGCATGGTCAACGGCGCGGGGCTGGCGATGGCGACGATGGACATCGTCAAGCTCGCGGGCGGCGAGCCGGCGAACTTCCTCGACGTCGGCGGCGGCGCGAGCGCGGAGCAGGTCAAGAACGCGTTCCGCATCATCCTTTCGGACAAGAACGTGAAGGCGATCCTCATCAACATCTTCGGCGGCATCATGCGCGGCGATCGCATCGCCGAGGGCGTGGTCAGCGCGTCGAGGGAAGTGGGTCTGCCGGTGCCGGTCGTCGTGCGTCTCGAAGGGACGAACGTGGAGCTCGGAAAGCAGATCCTCCGCGATTCCGGCCTTCCGCTGATCACGGCTGACGGCATGTGGGACGCGGCGCAGAAGGTTGTCGCTGCTGCGCAGGGGAAATAGTCAATGGCAATCTGGGCTGATCGGAATACACGAGTCATCGTTCAGGGCATCACGGGCCGCGAGGGAACGTTCCACGCGATCCAGTGCCGCGATTACGGGACGCAGGTCGTCGGCGGCGTCACGCCCGGCAAGGGCGGCACGACGCACGAGGGCTTCCCCGTGTTCAACACCGTCCTCGAAGCGCGTGAGAAGGCGGCGGCGAACTGCTCGCTGATCTTCGTCCCGCCGCCGTTCGCGGCCGACGCGATCATGGAGTCGGCCGACGCCGGCATCGAGCTGGTCATCTGCATCACCGAGGGCATCCCGGTGAACGACATGATGACGGCGCACGATTTTCTGAAGAAGACGAACCAGCGCCGCGTCGCCGCCGGACAGGCGCCGTCGCGCCTCATCGGACCGAACTGCCCCGGCATCATGACGCCGGGCCAGGCGAAGATCGGCATCATGCCGGGCCACATCCACCGCGAGGGGCCGATCGGCATCGTCTCGCGCTCCGGAACGCTGACCTACGAAGCGGTGGGGCAGCTCTCCAGCCGCGGCATCGGCCAGTCGACGGCGGTCGGCATCGGCGGCGACCCGCTGCCGGGCACGAACTTCATCGACTGCCTCGCCGCCTTCCAGGCCGACCCGGCCACCGAAGCGATCATCATGATCGGCGAGATCGGCGGCAGCGCCGAGGAAGAAGCCGCGGCGTTCGTGAAAGCGAACGTGACCAAGCCGGTCGTCGCCTTCATCGCCGGCCAGACCGCCCCCCCGGGACGCCGCATGGGCCACGCCGGCGCCATCATCAGCGGCGGCAAGGGCACGGCCTCCGAAAAGATGGCCGCCCTCACCGAAGCCGGCATCCACGTCGTGAAAGCACCCAGCGACATGGGCGCCAAGCTCGAGGAAGTGTGGCGGGGGCGCTAAACGCGCAAGACCAGTTGGTGATCCCCAAGGGCCGCGCAAGCGGCCCTTTTTCGTTTAGGCCCGGGGAACGATAGGACGAATAGGACGAATAGGACAGATAGGCCCCCACCGCCCCAAAGGCCGCAGGGTCCGCAGGCCTATAGGTCCCATCCGTCCTATTCGTCCTATCTGCCCTACTGCTGCCCGGTGCCTACTCCCGTGAGCCGCGCCGGTTGATGATGGACATGAACTCCTGGCGGGTCTTTTCGTCGTGGAGGAACTCGCCGCGGAGGACGTTGGTCTCCATGAAGGACGACTCCTGCTCCACGCCGCGCATGACCATGCAGAGATGGACGCCGCCCATCCAGACGGCGATGCCGCGCGGCTCGAGGATGCGCTCGATCGTGTCGGCGATGTCGTGGGCGAGGTGCTCCTGTGATTGCAGGCGGCGCATGTGGACCTCGACGATGCGCGGAATCTTCGAGGCGCCGATGATCCAGTTCTGCGGGATGTAGCCGACGATGAACTTGCCGAAGAACGGCAGGATGTGGTGCGCGCAGAGCGTCTTGTACGTCCCGCCGATCACGACGAGGTTCTGGCACGCCTCGTCCGCGCGCGAGCACGCCTTGCGGAAGAGCGTCGTCAGCTTCTTCACGTCCGTGTAGTCGTAGCCGCTGGTCATGGTCACGAGCGACTCCGCCCACCGCCGCGGCGTGTCGACGATGTTCTCGTCATCCATGTCGACGTGCAGCACCTTGAGCGCCTCGCGCAGGTGATGCTGCAGTTTCTCCCGGTCCACCGTCGCGCGGGGACTGGTCAGGAGAGTGCGGTCGTTGAGGAGGAGGTCCAGATCGTTCACGTCCGTCATGGCGCGTAAGTGTAAGGCGTAGGGCCCAGGGCTCAGGGCTCAGGGCTCAGGGCTCAGTAGCTCCGCGAGACTGCACCTGGCGGCGAAGGGCGGCCAGGGAGGCGTCGCGGAGCGCCCATGGCCTCGCAAAGCAGCAGCCCCCTGCGCCCTGAGCCCTGAGCTCTGGGCCCTTCGTTGACAGCTGAATGACCATTCACTCACAATCCTGCTGAACCCCGGAACGATTGTTGTAAATGACCCCCGTTAAGGAGCTCTTCTATGCCTGAAGTCAAAACCCAGGGCGCCGTCGAAGCGATGGAGGTTGCCGAAGCCTCTCGTGAGACCGAGTGGGAAAAGCCCTCATTCGTCGGCGATCTCTTCCTCGGCAAGCTCAACATGGATCTGATTCACCCGTTCCCCGAGCAGCCGGCGGCGGACAAGGCGGAAGCCGAGCCGTTCCTGGAGAAGCTCGAGCGCGTCCTGGCCGAGAAAGTCGACGCCGACAAGATCGACGAGCAGGGCGAATACGACTACGAGCTCTTCGACGCGTTCAAGGAGATCGGCGCCTGGGGGATGAAGATCCCGAAGGAGTACGGCGGTCTCGGGTTCTCGGCGACGAACTACAACCGAGCCATCGCCCTGGTGGCGACGTGGTGCGGCTCCTCGGTCGCCTGGTTGTCGGCGCACCAGTCGATCGGCGTGCCGCAGCCGCTGAAGCTGTTCGGGACCGAGGCGCAGAAGAAGAAGTACCTGCCGCGGCTGGCGAACGGCGCGATCTCCGCGTTCGCGCTGACCGAGCCCGGCGTCGGCTCCGATCCCGCCAAGATGGAGACCCGGGCGGTCCGCTCGCCGGACGGCAAGGGGTGGATCCTCAACGGCCAGAAGCTGTGGTGCACGAACGGCCTGAAGGCGGAGGTCATCGTCGTGATGGCCCAGACGCCGCCGAAGGTCGTCAACGGGAAAGAGAAGAAGCAGATCTCCGCCTTCATCGTGGAGACGAACACGCCGGGGGTCGACATTGCCCACCGCTGCCAGTTCATGGGGCTGCGCGGGATCGGCAATGTCCTGATCAACTTCAAGGACGTGTACATCCCTGACGAGAACCTCCTGTGGGGCGAAGGGCAGGGGCTGAAGCTGGCGCTGATCACGCTCAACACCGGCCGCCTGACGATCCCGGCGGGGTGCGCGTCCGGCGGACGGCGCATGCTGCAGATCGCGCGCGACTGGGTGAACGAGCGCGTGCAGTGGGGCGTCCCGATCGGCAAGCACGAAGCCGTGGCGGCGAAGCTCGGATGGATGGCTTCGCACGTCTTCGCGATGGAATCGATCGTGTGGCTGACGTCGGGACTGGCCGATCGCGGCGACGTCGACCTGCGCCTCGAAGCGGCGATGGCGAAGCTGTTCAATACCGAGGTGGCGTGGCAGTGCGTCGATCATCTCGTGCAGATCCGCGGCGGCCGCGGCTACGAGACCGCGTCGTCGCTGAAGGCGCGCGGCGAGAAGGGCTACCCGGTGGAGCGGATCATGCGCGACATGCGCATCAACCGCATCTTCGAGGGGACCAGCGAGATCCAGCATCTCTTCATCGCCCGTGAGGCGGTCGACCCGCACATGAAGCGCGGCTACAAGATCCTGCTGCCGGAGACGCCGGTCGGGGAGAAGCTCTCCGCCGCCGCGAAGGCGGGCGCGCACTACGCCGCGTGGTATCCGACGAAGTACGTCGGCTGGTCGCGGTTCCCGAAGCACGCCGACTTTGGGCGGCTGTCGGGGCACATGGGGTACATCGAGCGGCAGTCGCGCCATGTGGCGCGCTCGATCTTCCACGCCATGATGCGGTTCCAGGCGAAGCTGGAGCGGAAGCAGATGGTGCTGTTCCGCATCGTCGACATCGGGACGGACCTGTTCGCCATGTCGGCGGCGATCAGCTACGCGACGATGCTGGCGAAGCAGGGGAACGAGAATGCGCTGGAGCTGGCGGACCTGTTCTGCAGCGAGGCGCGTGTGCGCATCGACCAGAACTTCCGCACGCTGTTCGATAACCACGACGAGCTGGCGTACAAGGTCGTGCAGAAGATGATGAAGGGCGAGTTCGAGTGGCTCGAAGGGCAGCTCGTGGAAGGCATCGCCACGGCGGAGCAGGTGGAAGAGGCGATCCGGAAGCTGGCGTAGAGCCGCAGCAATCATCGAGTACGAAGAACGCCGGCGCGAGGCCGGCGTTTTTCTTTGCCGGGCGAACTGGTCCATACTTTCCGGATGCAGCTCGACGTCCTGGCTTCCTTCCCGCAGCTTTTCCGCATCCTCGTCGACGCAGCGCCGGCGGAAGCGCGCAACACGCGGCCAGCGGCCGGAGGGTTCTCCCTGCTGGAGCATGCGTGGCATCTGGCGGACCTGGAGGAGGAGGGCTACGGCGCCAGGATCTCGCTCCTGTTGGGCGAGACGAACCCGAGGCTGCCGGACTTTCGGGGAGCGGTGGTGGCGCAGGAGCGGCGGTATGCGGAGCAGGAGCTGGAGCCGGCGCTGGCGCGTTTCGCCACGGCGCGCGCCGCGAACATCGCCCTGCTGCGGACGGTGACGGAGGAGCAGTGGAGCCGCACCGGGGAGCAGGAGGGTGTGGGCAACGTGACGCTGGCCGCGGTGACGGCGATGATGCTGCAGCACGACCGCGAGCACGCCGCGGAGATCGAAGCCCTGCTGGCGCAACTGTCGGCGTGAGGGTGCGCTCGATCGAACGAATGGGACGTGGTGGACGGAGAGTCCGTCCGGTTGATCCCTGGTTCGATCGGTGCTATCACGCCGGGCTGCATGACGCCCGCCTCGACCGAGCAGAAGATCACGCTGATCCGCCACGGCCGCTCCGCGCACGTGCACCACGCCGGGTGGATTGACTACGACGGCTTTCTCCGCTGGCGCGAGTCGTACGAGGCGGCGGGGATCATCGCCGGTGAGACTCCCCCCTCTGAGCTGACGGCGCTGGTGGCAAGCGCCGGGATCCTGGTGGCCAGCACCATCCCCCGAGCCATCGAATCGGCGCACCTGCTTGCCCCCGGCGCGTCGATCGAGACCACGCCGCTCCTCCGCGAGTTCGACCTGGTGCCGCCCAACCTCGGGCGCCTGCGCCTGCCGTTCTTCGGCTGGGCGCTCGTCTACGGCCTACGCATGCTGGTCCGGAAGCACGCGCACATCACGCCCGCGGAGCACGAACGCGCCCGCGAAGCCGCCCGCTGGCTGGCCGGCCGCGCCGCGGAACACGGCAGCGTGGTCGCCGTCACCCACGCCACGCTCCGCGGCGAGGTGGCGCGCGCGCTGGAAGCGGACGGCTGGCGCGCCACCAAGCCACGCCGCAGGTCCGCCCACTGGAGCGCGTGGACGTTCACGCGGTAGAAACAGGAGTTCCCCCCCACCCCCACGCTTTCAGCGCCACGATTCGCTGCCGCGAACCACGGTCCGCACGAATCCACTAGCCCCGGGCTTTGCCCGGCGACGCGCAACGCCACGGTTTCGTGTGCGCCCACCCTGGGCACAGCCCCGGGCACAGCCCGGGGCTAGTGGGGTGGTGTGTGCAGCGTGGGTTGATCCCTTGGTGCACCGCGAAGGGCAGTATTGCCCTTCGTGGCGCGCGGCGGCGCATGGGTGCCCAGGTCCTGTTTCTCCTGTCGGTCCGATCGTCTTTTTACCCCCACCCGCGCGCTTTCAGCGACACGTAGCCTGCGGCGGCCACCACGAGGTGATCCAGCACTTCGATGCCCAGCACTTCCCCGCTGTCGCGCAGCTTGCGGGTGACGTCTACGTCCTGTGGCGAAGGGCTCGGGTCGCCGGAAGGATGGTTGTGGAACACGATGACGGCGGCGGCGTGATCCTGCAGGGCGAAGCGGAACACGTCGCGGGGCGACACCGTGGCCATGTTCAGCGTCCCGACGAAAAGCTCCCGCTCGCGGATGATGCGGTTCCGCGCATCGAGGTACAGCGCGCCGAACGTCTCCTGGACGTGATGCGCGTACCGCGCAATCAGCCGCGGCGCCACGTCCGTCGCATGGCACACCGGCTCGCTCGCAGTGGGGGTCAGCGCCGCAAGACGCCGCCCCAGCTCCAGCGCCGCCGCCACGCGCGCCACGCGGCTGCCGCCGAGACTCCCCACCGCCTTACCCGGCACCCACTCCCGACGCGCCAGCGCCAGCAAACCCTCCGCGACCAGCTCGCGCGCAATCGCCAGCGAGCTCTTGGCGCGCGTCCCCGGCTCGATCAACAACGCGACCAGCTCCGCATCCGACAACGCCGCCGCCCCGCCACGCGCCATCCGCTCCCGCGGCCGCTCGTCGACAGGCAGATCCGCAATGCTCATTGGCTCCGACATGCGGAGAGCTTTCCTCGGGTTGCGGGGGAAGGCAAGGGTTCTACGGGCGGTGGGATGGGAGTGTCCTCTTGCCGCCAGGCACTCCTCACGGCACCCGCACCACGCTGCCGTCCAGTGAGTAATACGCGGTGATGATCGTGGTGCGGCCGCTGCGCACGGCCTGCGATCCGGCGGGTGTTGCGGCTTCGGCGTCGTGTCGGTCCGCAGGCCTGTAGGTCCTATAGGTCCTATTCGTCCTATTTCCTATTCGACCGAAAGGGTCCTGTTGGTGCCAGCAACCCTACCGGTGCCACAGGTATAGTGATGCCGCCATGAAGCCGCTGTCGATTCCGCTTGCCACGCCCGTGCAGACGCTCGTCCTCATCGGGGGTGGGGAGTTCTCGTTCGGGGATACCCGGGAGATCGACGCGGAGCTGCTGGCGCGGATGCCGGCGGAGCGGCGCACGATCGCGTTTCTCCCGACAGCTTCGGGGTCGGCCGAGTACGCGGCGCACATCGGCAAGTACTTCAAAGATCTCGATCCGACTGTGGAGACGATCAACGTGCCGGTGTACCGGCCGCGCGACAGCCGGCGGGGAAAGAATCTCGCAGCCATTGCCGCCGCGGGGCTGGTCTACCTCGGCGGCGGCGTCACCAATCAGCTCCTCGCGGCGATCCGGGAGTCACCGACCGATGCAGCGCTGCGGGAAGCGGCGGCGAACGGCGCGGTGATCGCGGCCATCGGCGCGGCGGCTTCGTGCTTCGGGGTGGCGGCGCACGACACGCGCGGCGGCTCCGTGCTGCCGGGGCTGGGGTGGCTCGCGAATACGGCCGTGGAGGCGGCGTTCGAGCCCGCCAACGACCAGATGCTCCGCCGCCTCATGTCGCTGGCCGACGTCACGCTCGGAGTCGGGATTCCGGCGAAAACGGCGCTGTTCATCGGGGCCGACGGCGTGGCGACGATCAGCGGCGAAGGACAGATCGCCGCGTTTCGGAAACCGTAGCCTCCGTGGCTCAGGCATTGCACCGGCCGCCTCGCGTTTGGGAGGTGCACCATCGCCACTATCGAATCAGCCGCTGAGAAGCCCGTAACTCAGGAAGAGCTGATCCGTTTTTTCAGCATCCTGTCGCACGACCTCAAGTCGCCCATCTTCGCGGTGGATGGTTTCAGCGAGCTGCTGCTCAGCGACTACGCGGACAAGCTCGACGAAGACGGCCAGGACTTTCTGCGCCGCGTCCGTTCCAGCGCCGGCTACATGAAAAAGGTGCTGGATGAGATGTCGCACATGGTCAAGCTCCTCTCCCGCGCCAACGCGCGGAAGCCGACGCCCCTCCGCGAGATCGTGGAGGAGGTCATCCTCAAGTACAACTACCTGATCGAGGAAGGGGGCGTGCACGTCGCACTGCCCACCGATCTGCCGGTGGTGAACGTCGATCCGGAGAAGATGCGCGAGGCGATCGGCGCAATCATCTCGAACGCCCTCTTCTTCACCGACCGCCCGAAAGGGGAGCGCCAGGTGGCCATCGACTGCACGAACGACGGCAGCGGCTACCGCTTCTGCGTCCGCGACAACGGCGTCGGCATCGACAACCGTTACGCCAACCAGGTGTTCGAGCTCGGCGGCGTCAGCAAGCTGGACAAACAGCGCGGCGGCGGGCCCGGCTACGGCCTCTACATGGCCAAACGCGTCATCGAGAGCCACGGCGGAGAGCTCAGCGTGGAGTCGACGCTGGGGGAAGGCACCACCTTCTGCTTCACGATCCCGCAGTGACGGGGTTGGTTGTCGGTTGTCGGTTGTCGGTTTTTAGAAGCCGGTAGACGGAGCGCAGCACCGAAAACCGACAACCGACAACCGACAACGGTTCACCGCACCGCGACCGAGGTCAGCGCCAACCGCTCATCCATCTCCGGCAGCGGCTCCTCTCCGGGGAGGGCGATGACCCTGACCGACACGTAGCGGTCCGGGTGCTTGTCCACGCCGAGGAAACGGGCGGCGGCCTGCGACAGGTCGAGCATGAACTTCTTCGCGTAAGGGCCGCGGTCGTTGACGCGCATGCGCAGCTTCTTGCCGGTGGCGCGCGACGTCACCTCGATCCAGCAGCCGAGCGGGAGCGTCAGGTGTGCCGCGGAGTAGCGCTTGTTGCGGAAGATCTCGCCATTGGCTGTCTTCCGGCCGTCGAAGAAGCCGGAGTAGTAGCTGGCGAGCCCGTCCACGCGATGCTTCAGTTGCAGGGTCGTGTAACGGAAGAGCCGGTCGCGGAGCGGATCGGGGAACTTCGGCGCGATGGGAGCGAGCCCATCGCAGTAGCTCATGACGATTTCGCCGTCGACGCGTGTCGCTTCTTCGCAGAAGTACGTCTGCGCCGGCGCAACGGCCGGGAACAGCACCAACGCGACGGCAAGCACGAAAACCTTCTTCATGTCAGTACCTCGCAATTCTATGCCCTGGTCATAACGCGTGCCACCCGGGGCCGAAGCTCTGCAGTTAAGTCTCGACAGCTCAGCCATTTCCATGTGGCGCATCGGTTGCAAATAACAAGGGTGACAAGAGAACCATGGAGGACCACCGATGGCCGAGCTGAAGACGAAACGACCGTACCAGGAGCGCTTTCTCGACGGGTTCGATCGCACGCGCCTGCGTCAGGAAGTGCAGGCCACGAAGCCGCGCGGATTGAAGGGGCTGAAGCGTAAGTACGCCACGTGGGCTCTCGGCGCCTCGCTGGCTTTGGGTGGGATCGGCGGCCCGCTGAAGATGATCCAGGATGCGCAGGATCAGTCGCCGAAGTACGACCCGGCGGCGGCGGAGGCGACGATGAATCCGTCGAACACGATGTCGATCGACCGGGCGCTCGCCGGTGACGTGAAGCGCGCGGAGAGCATTGCCAGCCAGGTCGCCGGCGGTGTTCTGAATGCGGCGGATGCGGCGGTCGGTGGTGTCGAGTCCGCGGTGAAGTCGCCGTTGAAGACGATCGCCGAGGCACCGAGAAAGCTGACGGTCGTCACGGAGAGCGTGCGCAAGGACTTCTTCCACAAGGAAGTGCCGTTCGGCTCGATCATTTATGCCGAGGCGAAGAAGAACAACCTCAGGCCGGAGCTGGTGGCGGCCGTGGTGCAGGCGGAGTCGCGCTTCAAGCCGACGGCCCGCTCGGGCGCCGGCGCGGTCGGTCTCATGCAGCTTGTGCCGCGTACCGGCCGCTGGATGGGAGCCCGCGATCTGACCAACCCCGTGCAGAACATCCAGGCCGGGACGAAGTACCTGAAGTACCTGAACGAGCGCTTCGACGGGAACGAGACGAAGGTCATCGCGGCGTACAACGCCGGCGAGGGTAACGTGAAGCGTTTCGGTGGGGTGCCGCCCTTCAAGGAGACGCGCAAGTACGTTTCGAAGGTGCGCAACTACGAGCAGGAGTTCCACGACCGCGTCGAAGGACGCGTCGCGGACATGACGGTGGCGGAAGCGCGCTAGCGCCGCCAACAGAAGCGGTAGGACGCAAAGGACCTGCAGGACAGACAGGACGGCTGCGCCGGCGCACGCTCTCGGCATGGCGCAGCCATTCGGATTTTGTCCCGGTCCCCGGCCGCTACAGCCCCACCACGTTGTAGCCGCAGTCCACGTACATGATCTCGCCGGTGATGCCGGCGGCCATGCTGGACGTCAGGAACAGAGCCGCGTTGCCCACCTCTTCGAGCTCCACGTTGCGCCCGAGGGGGGCTTTTTCCGCGTGGTGCTTGAGCATGTCGGTGAAGCCGCGGATGCCGCGGGCGGCGAGGGTGTTGACCGGGCCGGCGGAGATCGCATTGACGCGGATCTTCCGCTTGCCGAGGTCGGCGGCGAGGTAGCGGACGCTCGCTTCGAGCGACGCTTTGGCCACGCCCATCACGTTGTAGCCCTGCACCGCTTTCACGGCGCCGAGGTAGGAGAGGGCGAGGACCGAGGCGTTGCCCGCTTTGTCGAAGAGCGGCAGCGCCGCGCGCGTCAGGCCGATCAGTGAGTAGGCGGAGATGTCGTGCGCCAGGCGGAAGCCTTCGCGCGAGGTGTTGATGAAGTCCCCTTCCAGATCTTCTTTCGGGGCGAAGGCCACCGAGTGGATGAGCGCGTCGAGCTTGCCGAACTCTTCCCCGACGCGTCCGAAGACCGCGTCGATGTCGGCGTCGATGGTGACGTCACACGGCAGGATGACGGAGCCGGGAAGCGTGTTCGCCAGCGCCTCCACGTTCGCCTGCAGCCGGTCGCCCTGATACGTGAACGCGAGACGCATCCCTTCGCGCGAAAGCGCCTGCGCGATCGCCCAGGCGATCGAGCGCTTGTTCGCGACGCCGAAGATGATGCCGTGCTGTCCTTCGAGCATGCCCATGGCCGCGCATGATACTCAATTCTTGCAATAGACTCCCGCGCATGAAAACGCGCTCGCTGGCAGTGCTCTTCGCCGTTCTCATCTCCTTCCCCGTCGCCGCGCAGAAACGCGCCTTCACGCTCGAGGATCTCTACCGGCTCAAGTCCGTGAGCGACCTCGAGGTCTCGCCCGACGGGCGGATGCTTTCGTTCAGCGTCACCTCGAGCGATTTTCCGCGGGCGAAGCGCACCACGACGCTGTGGGTGATGAACGCGGACGGCAGCGAGCAGCGGCAGCTCACCTCCGGCGAGCATGATGGGAACGGGCGCTTTTCTCCCGACGGCCGCACGCTGCTCTTCCTCCGCGACGGCAACATCTTCCTGCTGCCGCTGCGCGGCGGCGAGGCGCGCCAGTTGACCACGATCTCCACCGGCGTCTCCGACCCCGTCTGGTCGCCCGACAGCAAGTGGATCGCGTTCTCCTCCGACGTCTATCCGAAGTGCGGCGCCGATGAAGCGTGCAACAAGCGCATCGCCACGCGCGTCGAGGAAGGGAAGCTCAACGCGCACATGAGCGACGAGCTCCTCTTCCGCCACTGGAATGCGTATCGCGGCGGGATGCGCACGCACACGTTCGTCGTCGGCGTCGAGGACGGCAAGGTGCGCGACCTCACGCCGGGCGATCAGGACTGGCCGCCGTTCCAGCTCGGCGGGCCGTCGCAGTACGCCTTCTCCCCTGACTCGAACGAGCTGGCCATCGTCTCCAAGCCGGACAAGGCGCAGGCCTCGTCGACGAACAACGACATTTACCTGCTCGACCTCCGCAACGCGTCGGCCACGCCGCGCAAGATCACCGACAATCCCGCGTACGACGGCTCGCCGAAGTACTCCCCCGACGGCCGCTACATCGCCTATCGCATGCAGAAGGAGCCCGGCTATGAAGCGGGGCTCTTCAGCCTCGCGCTGTACGACCGCCAGGCGCGCACGCATCGTGTGCTCACTGCCTCGTTCAACAACTGGGTCGAGGATTACGCGTGGGCGGCGGACTCGAAGACGCTCTACTTCTCCGCGCCGGTCGAAGGGCGCAACCCGATCTTCCGCGTGAACGTCGGCGGCGGCGCTGCCGAGAAGGTGTACGAGCACCGCACGATCGACGACTTCGAGATCGCCCGCGGCGGCAGCTCGCTCGTCTACATCCACCGCTCGACGGGCGAGCCGAGCGAGATCTACTCCACGACGTTCGGCCAGACGCCGCGCCGCCTCACCACGTTCAACGCGGCGGTGGAGAAGGAAGTCGACATCCGCCCCGCCGAAGTGATGTGGGTGACGGGCGCGAACAACGCGCGCATCCAGGTGTTCATCGTCAAGCCGCACAACTTCGATCCGAAGAAAAAGTACCCGCTGATCCTCAACGTGCACGGCGGGCCGCAGCAGCAGTGGGCGGACGCGTTCCGCGGCGACTGGCAGGTCTATCCCGGCGCCGGCTACGTGGTGGCGTTCCCGAACCCGCACGGCTCGACCGGCTTCGGCCAGGAGTTCACGGCCGCCATTTCCGGCGACTGGGGCGGCAAGCCGTACGAGGACGTCATGAAGATCACGGACGCGCTCGAGCAGCTTCCGTACGTCGATAAGAATCGCATCGGCGCGATGGGGTGGTCGTACGGCGGCTACATGATGAACTGGATCGAAGGGCACACCGACCGTTACGAGGCCATCGTCTCCATGATGGGCATCTTCGACCTGCGGTCGTTCTACTACGCCACGGAGGAGCTCTGGTTCCCCGAGTGGGACCTGCGCGGCACGCCGCACGACAACCCCGAGCTGTACGAGAAGTGGTCACCCTCCAACTACGTGAAGAACTTCAAGACGCCCTGCCTCGTGATCGCCGGCGAGAAGGACTTCCGGGTCCCGTACACGCAGGGGCTGCAGATGTTCACGGCCCTGCAGAAGATGAACGTGCCGTCGCGCATCCTGGTTTACGAGAAGGCCGGCCACTGGCCGAGCTGGTACGAGATGGCCCTCTACTACACCGCCCACCTCGAATGGTTCCACAAATACCTCGGCGGCGGCGCCCCACCGTGGACCAGCGAAGCCTTCCTCCGCGGCGAAGTCTACGACCCCGGCACCGGCCAGCGGAGAGAGGCGGAACCAGCCGCCCCGGAGAACAAACAGGGCAAACCCGACGTGAAGCCGGGGGTGTAGGGGGCGGCTTTTCAATAGGACCGATAGGACGAATGGGACCAATAGGACGGATAGGCCAACACCGCCCGTCCTATTCGTCCCATCTGTCCTGGTCCTATTCGTTCTATCGGCCTACGCCTGCACGTGCTTCCGCACTTCACTTCCCATCTGCCCGGTCAGCGTCTTGAAGAGCATCACGTAGTCCGCGGCCAGCGACCAGAAGGGGTGGCCGAAGGTGGCCGGTTTGTTGTGCTCGACGAAGAAGTGGGAGAACCAGGCGAAGGAGTAGCCGATCAGCGGGGCGGCCAGGAACCACCACGCGCTCTGGGTGATCCCCAGCGCGATGCAGACGAGCGCGGCGATGGAGCCGACGGCATGCAGGATGCGCGTCGGCGTCCGGGAATGCGCCCGCACGTAGTACGGCCAGAACTCGGCGAAGCTGTTCAGTTGCGGCATGAGCCGCAATTCTAGAACGAGGTTTCGAGCGAATCAGCAGCGGCCTGCGCGCGCTCCTCTTCCAGTCTCGCCAGGCGCGACCGCAGGTCCGCCACCTCGGTGTGCAGTTTCGTCAACTCGTCCTTCACGGCGTCGCGCGCCACATCCTGCAACCGCGACGTGAGCTTACCGAGCTGTTCCTGCTGGAAGCTCGTCACTTTCGCGAACGAGTCTCCGAAGATGTCCTTGAGCAATCCTTCAAAATCCTGAGCCATAGCGGAAGGAAGGGCAGCAAGTGGCGTGCCCTCGGACACCTCCGTCGCCGATCGCGGTGCCTCGATTGGGTCCGCGCTGCCGTGAATGGCTAGCGCGATGCCCGTAATGGCTTCCGCGCTGCCGTGAATGGCATCCGTGCTGTCATGAATGGCTTCCGCGTCGCCGTGAATGGCGACCTCGAGACCGTGAAAAGCCTCCCCAAGGCCGTCAATGGCCTCCGCGAGGCGATGAGCGGGCCTCCGCGCTGCCATGAACGACCTCCGCGATGCCGTGAACGCGCTCCGCGCTGCCGTGAACGCGCTCCGCGCTGCCATGAACGACCTCCGCGTTGCCATGAACGACCTTCGCGATGCCATGAACAACCTCCGCGATGCCGTGGATGGCTTGCGCGATGCCGTGAATGGCTGCCCGAAGCTGGTGAATGGCTTCCGTGACGTCGTTTGGGGCGTCCCGTCCGTCCTATTCGTCCCATCCGTCCCATCCGTCCTATCGGACGCCCCGCTAGAACGAATAGCCCAGCGTCAAAAAGTAGGTGAACGCGTCTTCGTAGTCCGTCGGCGCGCCGGTGATGGGATCGACCGCGGTCACGCGGCGCTGCAGCGGCCAGCCGATGTCGAAGCGCAGCGGGCCGACCGGGGAGTCGTAGCGGAAGCCGGCGCCGACGCCGTAGCGGAGCTTGCTGAAGTCGATCTTGGTATCCGCGTACACGTTGCCGATGTCGGCGAAGACGGTGCCGCCGAACGCTCCGGCGATGGGGAAACGGTACTCGGCGTTGAACAGGAAGAGACCGTTGCCGCCCAGGGGGATGACCTCGCCGATGTAGTTGCCGTCGTCATCCTGATCGCGGAAGAGCGTCTGCTTGCAGATGTCGAAACCGCCCTCGCTGCCCTCGAAGTCGCGCGGGTCGAGGCAGAGCGTGCCGAGGAGGTCGAGCTCGAAGCCGCGGTGCGAGGTGTCGCCGCCGGCGACGAAGCGCTCCGACAGCGGGACCGCCCGGTAGATGCCGTCCTTGTCCTTCGCCAGCGGCTGGATCAGACCGGCGCGTGCGGAGACGGCGAAGACCGAGCGCTCCGTCACCGGCAGGTACCACGAGCCCTGCAGGAAACCCTTGAGGAACGACGTCTCGGAGGCGAACAGAGGGAACGCGTACTCGATGGAGGCGCTGGTGAAGACGCCGCGCCGCGGATTGAGCACGTCGTCGCGGCTGTCCCAGAAGAACGTCGGCGTGATCGAGGAGATCTGGATGTTCGCCAGCGAGCGGTCGAGCCCAGGGATGGGATCGGTCGGCGACTCGAGCGAATCGCAGACGGTGCCCTCGATGCAGTCGGAGATCTTGTAGTCGTACCGCAGCGACCACCGCGTGCGCAGCCGCGCGACCTTCGTGGCTTCGATCGACGTACCGCGCTGGCGGATGCGCGTCTGCGCGCGCGTCTGGTCGTCGCTCTGGTAGACCGTGACCTGCACCGGCACGTTCCACGGGCCGACGAACGGCTCGCGGTAGGTGAGGAAGAACTCGTCCTCGGGACCGCTCTCGATGACCTCGAGCCCGAGGAAGCGGCCGGTGCCGAAGAGGTTGCGGTGGGCGATGGCCGCGGTGATGCGCGGCGCGAACTCGTCGTCGCCTTCATCGCGGTTCAGCACCACACCGACGGAGCCCGACACGGTCAGGTTGCGCCCTTCTTCCACGCTGATCACGACGTTGCGGTCGGCGACGCTCGTCCCGGCCTGCTCCGGCTGGATGTCGACGCGGTTGAAGATGCCGAGGCGGTAGAGGTTGCGCTGCGCCTCGAGGATCGAGGTGTAGCTGAACGGGTCGCCGGAGTCGAGCTCCGCCTGGCGAAGGATGACGTCGTCGTCGGTGTACGTGTTGCCGCGCACGATGATCTCCCCGACCTCGACGCGCGGCCCTTCGGCGATCGTGTACACGACGGCCACGGAATGCGGATCGCCGTTCGTGGCGCGCACGACGGGCGTGACCTGCACTTCGGCGTTGCCGCGGTCGGCGTAGTAGGTCTGGAGGCGCACCTGATCCTCACGCACGAGCTGCGGGTTCAGCGGCCCGCCGGTCTTGATGAGGAGCTCCGGCAGGTCATCGACGTCAACCTGTTTCGTTCCTTCGATGCGCACGTCGGCGACGAGCGTCTGCGTTCCTTCGTTCACCGGGAACGTGACGGTCATCGTGCCGGTGGCGTCGTTCGTGGCCACGACGGCATCGTCGACCGTGGCTTCGGCGAAGCCCTGCAGGCGGTAGTACGACTCGAGCGAGTCGCGGTCGCCGCTGAGCTGTTCGCGCGTAATGCCGGTCGGACGGCGGAAGAGCGACGACAGCAGCCGGCGGAACCCGCCGCTCGGCGAGGTGGCGACGACACGCTTCAGCTCTTTGTCCGGCACTTTGAGGTTGCCGCTGAACTCGACGTCCGCCAGGCGGTAGCGCGGACCGGGAGTGACGGTGAACGTCGTCACCCATGTGTCGCCCGCCATCGCGCTCTCGGTATCGACGGTGGCGTTGTAGTGGCCGCGCTGCTGGTACGAGCGCGTGATGTCCTCCGCCGCGCGGTCGATGGCGTCTTCGCTGTACTCGGCGTTAGCGCGGCGGAACGGCAGGAGGCGGCGCACGTCGCGACGCTCGACGCCGACGACTCCGACGCGCACCTTCGGTCCGGCCTCGACGTTGTAGCGCAGCGTCACGCTGTTCGCTTCAGCGTCGTACGTGTAGTCGAGGTAGTCGACGTCGGCGCGGCGATGATCCTTGCGCAGCATGTGCTCGCGCATGCGGTCGGCGTCGCGCCGCGCCTGGTCGAGGTTGAAGTTCTCGCCCGGCTCGCGGCCCATGCGGTCGATCAGCTCTTCGCGCGTGAACGGCGCCGGGTCGCCTTCGAGGATGACGTTCGCGATCTTTGCCTGCGGACCGGGCACGATGCGGAACGTGACGGTGGCGAGGCTGCGGTCGCGATCGAAGTTGGTCTCGGGATCGACCGTGGCTTCGAGATAGCCGTCCTGCCGCAGGCGCTCCTGGATCGCGGTGGCGCTGTCGTCGACCGCGTTGAGGGAGAGCACCTCGCCGACGCGCACCTGGATGCCGCGATCGACGCGCGTGCCGCCCGGCAATCCGTCGAAGTTGACGTCGCCGACGCGATACACGAGGAAGAGCGAGAACGTGAGATTGACACCGGCCGGCGTGTCGGTGGCGTCGACGCGCACGTCGCGGAAGTTGCCGGTGGCGAAGAGGTTCTTGATCGACTCCTGCACCTCGCGGACGGAGATCGTCTCTCCCGGCTGCAAGGTCACGTACTGGCCGAGCGTGGAGATGTCGAAGCGCGCGTCGGCGCGGAACTGGATGGTGGCGATCGGACGTCCGGCCGCGGCGCCCGGCGTCACGCTCGTCGTCGGCGGCGCCGGCGCGAGCGGCGTGGTCGTCTCCGCCGCGTCGTTGCGCCCGAGGGTGGCGAAAGAGGAGAGGACGTCGTCGTCGCGCCCCCACGTCCAGCGGCCGTTGTAGCGGCGGCGGAAGCGCGCATCGAGGCGGTACTCATCGTTCGCCTCGCGCGTGAGCTGCAGCGTCCAGTCGCGGTTGACGATCCACTCGACGGCCTGGCTGCTCTCGTGGCTGTCGAGGTAGTAGACGAAGACGCCGCGCACGTCGTCGGAGATGCGCTGGGCGAACGAAACTTTCGGCCCGGCGCCGGAGCTGGTCTCGAGGAGCCCCGGATCGTACGAGAACGATTCGGCGAACGGGAGAAGCTGTTGTCCAAGGATCGAGCCGAGGCTCTGGTAAAGGAGCGACTGGCCGAGGAGCGAGGCGCTCGCGCCGGCGGCGCCGTTGCGTCCCGTCAGGCCGCCGAGGCCGAGGATGGAGAAGAGGGTGATGTCGCTGGCGGGAGGATCGCTCGTGATCGTGGGGACGAGGCGGTCGATCGTGCCGGTGATGTTGATCGTCAGGTCGATCGGACCGGCTTCCACCTCGGAGATTCCGCCGGAGACACGCCCTTCGAGGGAGATGTCGAAGTAAGGATCGATGCGGAAGGGATTCTGGAACTCGATGGTGCCGCGCGTGACGGTGTAGTCGACGTTCTGGAAGCGCACCGTGCCGCCCTCGTTGAGGGTGACCTCGCCGAGGAGGATGGGGTTAGCGAGCGTCCCCGTCACGTCGAGCGCCGCGCTGCCCGTCACCTCGGCGATGTTGTTGCGCACGGCGAGCGTCCCCGGCGCGTTCACGCGTAGTCGGAGGTCGACGCGCTCCTGCCACCCGGCGCTCGTGATCGGCGTGATGCCGCGGCGGGAGAGGAGGACGTTGAGCAGCGACTGGCGGAAATCGAAGTCGCGGAAGTAGAGCGCGCGGTTGACGTCGACGTCGCCCGTGATCGCGATGCGATCGAGCCCGCCACTGACGAGGAGGTTGAAGTTACCTTCGACCGTCAGCCCTTCGAAGTAGCGCACCGCCACCTCGGTCCCCTGCACCGTGATGCGCACGCGATCGGGCTTCAGCCCTTCCATCGTGATGAAGCCGCCCAGAGCAATGCGCCCGCCGCCGAGCGTCGCCTGCACGCCTTCGATGTTGATGCGGTTGCCGGTGAAGACGACGCGGCCGTTGACGTCGGCGATCGTCTGCGGGAAGCCGGCGAAACGGAACTCGGCGTCTTGGATGTCGGCGTGGCCGGTGACGTTCGGCTCCGTGAGCGTGCCGCGCGCGCTGGCGCTGACCTCGAAACGCCCCTCGGCTTTGAGGTCGGGCACGAAGAGCTGCAGCAGCGCGGCTTCCATCGCACCGCGTACCTCGAGGTTGAGCGCCTTGTCGCCGACGAGGTTCACGTCGCCGGTAACGCCGAACGTGGAGTCGGTGCTCTGCAGCGAGACCGATTCGAGCACCACGCGTCCGTTGCGCAATGCGAAGCGCAGCGGCTGCGCCGCCACGAGCGGATGCCCGGCCACGGCGAGGTTGAACGTCGGCGCGGTGCCTTCGATCACGAGCGCGCTGATGTCGTTGAGGCGGCCGCCGAGACGAAGGTCGACGACGAGGTTCCCGGTCGCCGGAATCTTCGCGGTCTGCGGCGCGAGCGCGAGGAGGCGCGCGACGTCGGTGACGGTGATGCGCACGAGACCATCGACGGCCAGGTTCTCGCCGACGGTGCCTTCGCCTTCGATGGTGGCGATGTCGGCGATGCCACCGCGCACGATGAGGCGGCCGCCGCGGATGGCGACGTAAAGCGACGGCGGCGGCGTCCCTTCGGGGAGCGCGAGGCCGCGGATCGTGGCGCCGGTGAGCGTCGCCTCGACGACGAGCTCGGGATTGTCGAACGTGCCGGCGCCGGTGGAGTTGATGGTGATCGTGCCGCCGAGGAGATCGCGCAGGGTGCTCAGCAGCCCGATGCGGGAGAGGTCGATCGACGACGACTGAATCGTGTAGTCGAAGCGCTCGTTCGTGAGGTCGATCTCGGCTTCGCCGCGGATCTCGCCGGCCGGGGCCTGCACGACGAGATTCGTCGCGCGCACGCGGCCCTGGGTGAAGCGGATGTCGGCGGAGGCGAGGTCGATCGGCTCGCCGAACGCGGTCCCTTGCCGGATGACGATGCTCCCCTCGCCTTCCAGCGCGTCCTTCGGTCCGGCGAGCTTGATGCGGCCGGTGAGTTGACCCGTGACCGGGAGCTCGCCGAAGTCGAGGAACTTGGCGATGTCCTCGACGGGGAAGTTGCGCGCGTCGATGTCGAGATCGAGTGAGAAGTTGCCGTCGCCCGGACGCCAGTCGACGTCGCCGGCAAGCCGCAGCGAGGCATCGCCGCGGTTGATCGTCAGCCCGGCGAACGTGACGCGCCCGGCTTCGGGCGTGCCGGTGACGACGAGATTGCCGGTCGCGAGGCCCGGGCCGATCTCGAGCTCGAGACCAACGGCTTCCATCGCCCGCTGCGCCGGATAGCCGGCGGCGGACACGGCGATGTCGAAGCGCGGTCCGGGTCCGCTCTCCGGGAATGTGAGCGTGCCGGCGAGCGAGAGCGTGCCTTCGCCGAGCGTGAAGAGCGCGCGCTCGAACGTGAGCGTGCTGCGCGGTCCGTCGTAATTGAGGTCGATGTTCGCGTCGCCGAGGAGGACGTTGCTGTACATCACCTCTTTGCCGTCGACGTGCGCCACGACGCGCGGCGCTTCGATCGGCCCGCTGACCGTGCCGGTGATGCGGCCGCTGCCGCCGAAGCCGAGGAGCGTGAAGTCGTTCTTGTCGGCGGAGCGGGCGAAGTTGACGGCGATGCGATCGAGCTCGGAGAAGTCGCGGCTGTCGATCGTCAGCTTCAGGTTCGTGACGATGTCCTCGATCTTCAACGTGCCGGTCGCGCTGACGTGTGAGTGCTCCGTATCCAGCTCGAGGCTGCGGAATGTGACGACGCCGTTGTTCAGCGCGAAGTTGGTGTTGCCGGCGATGCCGACGGGATAGAGCGCGTCGGAGAACGCGACGGCGTTGCGCGCGAGGCGTGCGGTGCCTTCGCCGGAGCCTTCGAGGATCTTCTCCTTGTTCCAGCGGTACGTGAGCTGCCCCGTGGCCGCGGCGCGCAGGCCGGTCTTCTCGACGCCCCAGTCGGTGAAGAGCTGCTCGATGGAGATGCCGTTGTAGCCGAGGTTGACCGTCATCGGGTACGGCTCGGCGAACTGGCTGAGGACGTAGTTGGCGGTGATGGTGCCGCCGCCGTAGCGGGCCTCGTCGACGTCGACGACCGCGCGATTGCTCGTGACCGTCAGCTTGCCGCGCGCGTTCGTGAGGTCGTAGGTGTCGGCGCTGAGGCGCGAGGAGACCCAACCGCCGGCGAGCGTGAAGTCACCCGCCTTGCCGCGCAGGCGGCTGTCGAGGGCGAAGTCGCCTTCGAGCGGCAGCTCGACCTTGAAGATCTCCTGGATGCGCGGCAGCGCGATCTTCGACGTGACGCGGAGGTCGTACACGGCCTCGGTGAGCGGATCGAGCTTGCCGGAGACGAACGCCTCGACGCCGCGGCCCTTGAGCGCAATCGACTGCAGCGCGAGGACCCCCGGCGTGTAGCGGAAGCCGCCGCGCAGGTCGACGTCGAACGGTACGTACTCCTGCAGCCGCACGCGCACGAGGGGGCTGTTCATCAGGCCCGCGTAGAGCCCTTCCTTCTGCGTGACGGTGACTTCGGAGGAGATCTTCGTGGCGACGGCTTCGATGTCGTGCTTGCGGTCGAAGAAGGAGAACTGACCGTTCGTGATGTACAGCTTGTCCAGCTCGACCTTCGCGTACTGGAAGGAGCGCTTCCGCTGCTCCGTCTTCCACTTCGGGAAGTTGTGGTTGCCGTCGGGCAGGATCTCGAACCAGACGTGCGGATCGCGAATGTCGACGCGGCCGACGTCGATCTCGCGGCGGAGGAACGACTCGACACCGCCGGCGATCTCCACCTCGCGCACGGTGGCGAAGTAGCGTGCCTTGCCGCCACGCGCGTTGGCGATGCGGATGTCCGCGAGCACGACGCGCAGCGGCTTTCCCTGAATGATCCGGACGGAGCCGATCGTGACCTCGCGCTCGAGCTTCGATTCGAGGGTGGCTTCAACTCTGGCGCGGACGATCTCCGCGAACGATTCGGTGCCGACGTACCACCAGAAAAACCCGAGCGCAAGAAAGAGGACCAGCGTGCCGCCGCCGCCGAGCCAGAAGAGCACACGAAGGCAGCCCCACATCGGGCCGCGCCGCTGTCGCTGGCGGGCCGTGAGATGGTGGTGTCCCGGTTCTTTCTCCTTCGCTTCGTCCATCAGGGGAACGTCGTATGGTGGCGCTTGCTAACCGCGAGCCATGAGGAAGAGGTCGCGCAGGTTGTTGCCTGTCGGCGCAATCATAATCGGCTCACCGACTTGCGCGGCGATGGGGAACGAATTGGAGGCAGCCAGGGCGCCCTCGATTTCCGCTTTGTTCACCGCCGGAAGCGTGGGGAAGAGGATGCCGGCCGCGCCGCTGTTGCCGTCGACGCCGTCGGAGCTTCCGAAAAGGGCCGACACGTTGTCCGTGTTCCGTGGTCCGTTGTCCGTTTCGTCCTGGAGCTTCAGGGCGAAGCGGAGGGCCAGCTCGCTGCAGCGGCCGCCCCTGCCGTCGCCGCGCTTGACGACGGTCGGCTCGCCGCCGGCGATGAGCACCTCGCCGCGCCGGAGCGTGCGCACGCGCTCGGCCAGCCGTGCCGCCGCTTCGCCGACGTCTCCTTCGAGCTGCCCTTCCCAACGCACCGCGACGCCTCCCGCCTCTTCCACGAGCTTCGCGGCGGCCGCCGTGAGCGTGCCGTTGTCCGCGAGCAGATGCACTTCGGCTGGCGGAACAACGGGCGGCGGCGTTCCATCGCGCAGCTTCGTGACGATGTGGTCACACTCGATCCGGCGCAGGATGGCGATGGCTTCGTCGACCGTGGTGTCGTCGGGCAGCGTGGGGCCGGAAGCGACGTCGCCGAGGGCACCGTCCGAAACGTCCGAATACAGCAGCGTGACGGCGCGCCCTCTGACGCGCGCTGCGAGCTTGCCGCCTTTGATCGCGGAGAGGCGCTTGCGCACGGTGTTGATCTCCCGGATAGGGAGACCGGCGTCGAGCAGGCGCCGGTTGACGTCCGCAACTTCGCCCTCGGTGAAAGGCGCCAGCGCAACTTCCACGCAGGCGGAACCGCCGCCCGAGATCAGGAAGAGCAGGTCATCGTGGCGATCGACAAAATCCAGCAGCGCTTTGCCGGCGGCAAAGGAGGCAGCGGTCATCTGGGGATGACCGCCACGAATGATCTGGCCAGCGGCGGTCCTATCTGTCCTATTCGTCCTATCTGTCCGATAGGTCCTGTCGTTCCCATCCAGCGCACCATCACCGTACCCTTCCGGCACCGCAACAAACGCCTCCCGCGGGCCCACCGCCGCGGCCATCGCCACGGCGCACTTGCCGATGGCCACGACCGGGAAGGGGTACTCACTCACCGGAAAGCGGCCCACCACCTCCGCGGGCGCACAACGCTCCAGCGCTGTGAGATAGATCGCTTTGAGGTCCACCACCCGGCGATTATCCTGCGAGGACGATGTCCCGCATCCATCTGCGCACCCGCGTGCTGCTGCTGACGGCCGCCTTCGCGATCGCCCTCTTCGGCATCACGTTCGGTCTGAGCTGGCGGGCGAAGGTGGCGCAGGAGCGGTGGACGCGCCTGATCTCGGTGGAAACGAAAGCGGTCGCCGCGCTCGAAGAGCTGATCCGCGCGCAGAACGCCTTCCACATGCGCTGGCGCAGCGGCGAGCAGTCGCCGGCGCGCTACCGCGTCGTGGCGCAGCTGCTCGCGGACGAATCATTCGCCACCATCGACATCGGCACCCTCCGCGCCCGCACCCGCGAATTCCGCCAGCTTCTCGGCGACCCGACGGCGCGGCCGGAGGACCTCGAGGCGATGACGCTGGCCATCGTTGCCGATGCGCAGCAGACCATCGCGGCGCGCAAGCGCGAGATCGACCGCCAGCTTCCGCGGCTGGAGCGCGAGTCGGGCGAGATGATGTCGACCGGGCTGGCCGTCGCCTGGATCGTCGTCCTCCTCAGCTTCGCCGCCGTGACCACCACGCTGCGCAAGGTGGTCCGTCCGCTCGAAGAGCTCTCCGCCGCCGCCGACAAAGTGGCGAGCGGCGACGTCACCGCGCGCGCTCCCGTCGCCGGCGATCTGGAGATCGCGCGTCTCGGCACCGCGTTCAACCGCATGGCGGACGAGCTGAAAGCGCGCGCGCGCACCGACGACCTCACGGCGCTGCCGAACTTCCGCGCCTTCCGCGAGCGCATCGACGCGGAGATCGAGCGCGCCGACCGATATCCGCAACGCTTCGGCGTCCTCGTCCTCGATCTCGATCGCTTCAAGAAGTACAACGACACGTTCGGGCATCTCGCCGGCAACGAAGCGTTGCAGCGCGTCTCGAAGACGATTCGCGAAACGGTTCGCGCGGTGGACTTCCCGGCGCGTTACGGCGGCGAGGAGTTCGCCGTGATCGTGCCGCAGATCGACGAGAAGACGCTGACGCTGATCGCCGAGCGCGTGCGCGCGAACATCGAAGCGCTGCCGGCGCCGAAGGACGGCAGCACCGTGACGGTCTCGATCGGCGCGGCGATGTACCCGGAGGACGGCCGCGACCGCGAGGCGCTGTTCCACGCGGCGGACGGACGGCTGTACCAGGCGAAGGAGCTGGGGCGGAACCGCGTGGTCGGTCCGCAGAAGATAGCGGCCGCCGCCGTTTGACATCGGGGCGTTTGGTCAATAGATTGACCACATGCCGTCCAGCGAGCGCGATCTCTTCACAGGCGTGATCCAGCTCGCGAACGTGCTGACCCGCCGGCTCGCCCCGATTTTCGACAAGGCGAAGATCACGCCGCAGCAGTGGAGCGTGCTCGCCGCGCTCGCCGATTCCGAAGGCGGCAGCACCCTCGTCAGCCTCGCCCGCCGCCTCAACGTGACGAAGCAGAACATGACCGGGATGATCTCCCGCCTCGAGCAGCAGGGCCTCGCGGAGCGCAACGAAGACCCGAACGATTTGCGGTCTTCGCGCGTGCAACTGACCCGCCGCGGCCGCGGCCTGGTGGAGCGGCTGCGCCCCGTCTACGCGGAATGGCTGCAGGCGATCGGCGATGACACAGAACGTCTGGCGGGGGAAATCGACCGATTGATCAATCGGCTGGAAGACGAATAGGACCGATAGGACTATAGGGTTCCCCGGGATGTCGGCGGGCGCAATACAATCCGCCTATGACCACTCTCATCACAAGCCCTCGTGTGATCCGCTCGCCGCGCGGGACGGAACTGTCGTGCCGCGGCTGGCAGCAGGAAGCGGCTCTGCGCATGCTGATGAACAACCTCGATCCGGAGGTCGCGGAGCGGCCGGAAGAGCTGATCGTCTATGGCGGGATCGGGAAGGCGGCGCGCAACTGGGAGTGCTACGACGCGATCGTCGCGACGCTGAAGCGGCTGAAGGACGACGAGACGCTGCTCGTGCAGTCAGGGAAACCGGTGGGTGTCTTCCGCACGCACGAGAACGCACCGCGCGTGCTCATCGCGAACTCGAACCTCGTGCCGCACTGGGGCACCTGGGACGAGTTCCGCCGCCTCGACGCCCTCGGCCTGACGATGTACGGTCAGATGACCGCGGGCTCGTGGATCTACATCGGGACGCAGGGGATCCTGCAGGGGACGTACGAGTGCTTCGCGTCGCTGGCACAGCAGCATTTCGGCGGCTCGCTCAGCGGACGGCTCGTCGTGACGGCGGGCCTCGGCGGCATGGGTGGCGCGCAGCCGCTCGCCGCGACGATGAACGAAGGAACGGCGCTCGTCGCGGAAGTCGACCGCACGCGTATCCAGCGCCGCATCGAGAAGCGTTACCTCGACGAGGAGGCGCCGACGCTCGACGCGGCCATCGATCGCGCGCTCGAAGCACGCGACCGAGGCGAGGCGATCTCCATCGGTGTCGTGGCGAATGCGGTGGAGCTGCTCGATGCGCTGATCGCGCGCGGCATCGTCCCCGACGTCCTCACCGACCAGACGTCGGCGCACGACGAGCTGACCGGCTACGTCCCCACCGGGATGAGTTATGACGAAGCGTTATCGCTGCGCAAATCGGATCAGGAAAAATATATACGTTTATCGTATGAGACAATGGCTGCTCACATGCGCGGCATGCTCGAGCTGCAGCGCCGTGGCGCCGTCACGTTCGACTACGGCAACAACCTCCGCGGCCAGGCGTTGAAGGCCGGTGTGACGGACGCCTTCGACGTCCACGGCTTCGTGCCGCTCTTCATCCGGCCGCTCTTCTGCGAAGGGAAGGGACCGTTCCGCTGGGCGGTGCTCTCCGGCGATCCGGACGACCTCCGCGTCACCGACGAAGCGATCCTCGAGCTCTTCCCCGACGACAAGCCGCTGCACCGCTGGGTGCGCATGGCGCAGGAGCGCGTCGAGTTCCAGGGACTTCCCGCGCGCATCTGCTGGCTCGGCTACGGCGAGCGCGATAAGGCAGGGCTGCTGTTCAACCGTCTCGTCGCGGAAGGCAAAGTGAAAGCGCCAATCGTCATCGGCCGCGATCACCTCGACTCCGGCTCCGTCGCCTCACCGAACCGGGAGACCGAGGGGAT
Organism: Thermoanaerobaculia bacterium; assembly: GCA_036380735.1. Classification (GTDB taxonomy): domain Bacteria; phylum Acidobacteriota; class Thermoanaerobaculia; order Gp7-AA8; family Gp7-AA8; genus DASVEE01. Next base: position 129,320 of record DASVEE010000004.1, read on the forward strand.
GAAGGACGGCAGCGACGCCATCGCCGACTGGCCGATCCTCAACGCGCTGCTCAACACCTCCGCCGGTGCCACGTGGGTCTCCGTGCACCACGGCGGCGGCGTCGGCATCGGCTACTCCCTGCACGCGGGGATGGTGATCGTCGCCGACGGCACCGACGACGCCGCCGCGCGCCTGAAGCGCGTGCTGACCGCCGATCCGGGCACGGGCGTCATGCGCCACGCGGATGCCGGCTACCAGGAAGCGATCGATGTGGCGAAGCAGCGTGGGGTAGATTTGCCGATGGTGAAGTAGTGCGTGATCGACAAGGAACGATAGGACGAATAGGACAGATAGGACCTATAGGACGAATGGGACCTGCGCGCCAGGTCTTCGGGTTTGTCCCATTCGTCCTATCTGTCCCATAGGTCCTGTTCGTCCCATCGTTCCCTGTCGATTCAGCGCTTCAGCCTCTTCCGCGCTTCCTTGATCCCGGCAATCTTGGGGTCCATGCGGTACGCCGCTTCCACTTCGCGGCGTGCCGCCGGCAGGTCGCCGCGCTTTTCGTACAGCAGGCCCAGGTAGTAGCGCCCCAGCGCGCTCTTCACCGTGCGCAGCGCCGCCTCCCCCTTGGCCAGCTCGCAGGAGCAGAACACCGCCGTCCTCCCCACCTCGTAGGGGTCGCCCAGCGCCGTAAACATGGCGAAGGCGGTCGGGTACTGCTGCGTCTCCTGTGACAGCCAGCCGAGCCAGCGCATCGCCAGCGCCTTGCGCTCGGGGGTGGACGCCAGGCGCACGGCTTCGGTCAGCTCGCGGCGGGCCGGTCCGTACGACTTCTCGCGGTAGAGGATGTAGCCGCTCGCGAAGTGGCCCAGACCGGCGTCGCGTGCGGCGAGCTCCTTCGCCTCCTCCCGCGCCTCGTCGGCGTCCCCACCCACCAGCGACGGAGTCCTTATGAGGAAGCGCACCAGGTCGAGGCGCGCGTCGAGGTGACCGGGGGCTACCTCGAGCGCCTTCGTCAGCTCTGCCTTGATCGTGAAGGCGAGCGCGACCAGCCGCAACGGGTTCGTCGCCGTTTCCGCCTCGGCCATGGCCGCCTTCGCTTTGCGGTAGTGGTCCTCGGCTTGCTTGTCTTCGCTTGCGGCAAAAGCAGCCCCGGCGAATACGTTGCACGAGAGTAACGTTAGGAAGATGATCCCGCAGAGGCATACTAGGCGGTTCAGTCGCTTTGGAGGTGACATCATCAACGAGCAGAAAAAAGACTGGGTGAACATTCTCTTCCTTACCTTCACCCCCATCATCGGCATTGTCGGAACCGCGCTGTGGACCTGGAAGACCGGGTTCGCGCTCTGGATGCCGCTCCTCATGCTCGGTATGTACGCGCTCGTCGGGATCTCGATCTGCGCCGGCTACCACCGCTTCTTCTCCCACAAGAGCTACGAAGCCTCCGCTCCCGTGCAGGTGTTTTACGCCATTTTCGGGGCGATGGCCGCACAGAACTCCATTCTGTGGTGGTCGTCCAGCCATCGCGTGCACCACAAGCACGTCGACAAGGACTGGGATCCGTACAACATCAGCCGCGGCTTCTGGTGGGCGCACATCCTCTGGATCTTCTACAAGAACGACCAGCGCGATGAGACGTTCTCCAACTCGCCCGACCTCCTCGCCAACAAAGTGGTCATGTGGCAGCACCGCTGGCACAAGCACATTCTGATGATCGCCGGCTTCGGCATCCCGACGCTGATCGGCTGGGCCTTCGGCAATCCGATCGCCGGCCTGCTGTGGGGCGGCTTCCTCCGCATCGCCGTCATCCACCACACCACCTTCTTCGTGAACTCCCTCGCCCACACGCTCGGCGAGCCGAAGTTCAACGCCGAAGTCTCCGCGCGCGACAACTGGGCCGTCGCCCTCCTCACGCTCGGCGAGGGCTACCACTCGTTCCACCACCGCTTCCCCGCCGACTACCGCAACGGCATCCGCTGGTACCAGTGGGATCCGGCCAAGTGGTGGATCCGCGGCCTCAAGGCCGTCGGCCTGGCGAGCGACCTCCGCGCGACACCCGAGCCGCAGATCGAACAGGCCCGCATGCGCGCGGCCATCGATCCAATCGAGTCGAAAATGGCGACGCTCACCGGCAAGATGGCCGTCGAGATCCGCCACCGCCTCAACGTCGCCTCCAAGCACCTCGAGAAGGCCTACGCCCTCTGGCGCGAGCACAACGAGCTGCGCGCGCAGGGTGTGAGTTGGCGCAGGGCCCGCCGCCTCTCCAAGCGGCACGTCAAGCGTTCCCGCCTGCACTGGCAACGCGCGGTGCGGCTGCTGGAAACCGCCTGACGCCAACGAACAGGACCTCACCGGACCTATGGGACTGACGTCTCATAGGTCCTTTTTCTTTGGTGCGTATTTACCGTCGCCCCAGCTTCTTCAGCGCGCGCTGCGCTTCCTTCGCCTGGCGCGGACACATGCAGCGCTGTTCCTTCACCGTGCGGTAGAGATCGACGGCCGCTTCCATCTCGCCCGCGCCCGCTTTGGTGCGCGCGTCGTCGAGCATCGCCTCGGCGGCGGCGGCGCGGTCGTCCAGCGCCTCGCGCACCATCTCTTCGACCGAGGAGGTCTTCAGCGCCCCTTCGACGGCGTCGACGCGGTCCACCTCGTTCCCCTCGCCATCGAGCAGCACCGCGGCCGGCACGCCCTCCACCTCCAGCCGCTCCAGCATCTCCTCATCCTCGGGACGCACGACCAGCAGCCCGACACAGTGCGTGGCGTAGCGGGCCAGTTCGTCCGAGGAGAGCAGCTCCGAGCGGCGGAAATCGTCGTGCGAGGCCGGGATCCAGAACAGCACGAGCGGCCCTTTCGCCGGCTCGTCGCCTGGACGCAGCGGTTTCCACGGGACGAACGTCGCGTGCGACCCGGCAAGGAACAGCAGAAAAGCGGGCACGGACCAGTGCCACATCGTGCGTAACCTCTCGGGGGAACCGGGAGAAGTATAGCGCCGGCGCCTGTCTGCCGGTTTTCGGTTGTTGGTTGTCGGTTTTCGGTGCTGCGCCATGCGGGGAGCGCCATGCAGCGCAGCACCGACAACCAAAAACCGAAAACCGAAAACCGGCAGGCAGGGCGGGCGGACTACAATCGCCCCACCTTGCGCGACACCCTCGGTCACTACCAACTCCTCGCGCCGCTCGGTGCCGGCGGGATGGGGGAGGTCTACGTCGCGCGCGATCCGATCCTCGGGCGGAAGGTCGCGCTGAAGATGCTGCCGCACCGGCTGGCAGCGGACCGCGACACGCTCACGCGCTTCACGCAGGAGGCGCGCTCCGCCTCCGCCCTCAACCACCCCAACATCGTCACGATCCACGAAGTCGGCACCGACGACGGCACGCCTTACATCGTCATGGAGTACATCGAGGGACGCGACCTCCGCAGCATCGTCACGGAAGGTCCGCTGCCGATGCGCAAACTGCTCGATCTGGCGACGCAGATCGCGGACGGCCTCGCCGCCGCGCACGAGCGCGGCATCGTCCATCGCGACCTCAAGCCCGAGAACATCATGCTGACGCGCGACGGCTACGCAAAGGTCCTCGACTTCGGCCTGGCCAAAGTCCTCGGGCCCGGGTCGGCCGAGGTGGACGACACGCTGGCGCTGGAAGTGCCGGGCACCAATCCCGGCACCATCCTCGGCACCGTCGGCTACATGTCGCCCGAGCAGGCCACCGGCAGGAAGCTCGATTACCGCAGCGACCAGTTCGCCCTCGGCGCCATCCTCTACGAGCTCGCCACGGGCCGCTCCGCGTTCGAGGGCGACACCGCCATCGACACGCTCGCCGCGATCCTGCACAACGAGCCGGAGCCGATCACGCGCTACAACGTGCGCGCACCGGCGCAGTTCTGCGAGATCGTCCGCCGCCTGCTGGAGAAGGAGCCGGACGACCGCTACACGTCGACGCGCGACCTCGCCCGCGAGCTGAAGGCGCTGCGCGATCGCGTCATCGCGGAGCAGAGCGGCTTCGACATCCCACGGCCGCCGCTCGTGCCGATGCTGCACTCGCCGCGGCGCACGTACGCCGCGATCGCCATCCTCGTCGTCATCGCCGCGGCGATCGCAGGCGCCGTCTGGATGCTGCGCGAGCGGCCCGGCGCCACGCCGCCACCGGTCGCGCAGAGTGTGTCGGCGCAGAAGAAGTACGTCGCCGTGCTCCGCTTCAACGATCTGAGTGGCGACGCGCGCGGCCAGCTCGTCGCCGACGGTATGGCGGACACGCTCACCGCGCGTCTCGCGCGCCTCTCGTCGCTCCAGATCGCGCGTGCGAACAGCGCGGTCCTCGAATCGAACGACGTCGAGAAGATCGGCCGCGACCTCGGCGCCAACCTGCTGTTGCGCGGCTCCATGCAGCGCGACGGCGATCGCGTCCGCGTCACGTACTCCATCTACGATGTGCGCACGCGCGCCGAGGTGACGGGCGATACGCTCGACGGCAACGCGACGAACCTCTTCGACCTGCAGGACAAGCTCGCGACGAGCGTCGCCGCCGCGCTCGATCCGCGCGCCGTCGTCGCCAAGAGCGCACCGCTCGATCCACGCGTGTCGCAGCAACGCTTCCTCGAAGCGCTCGGCCACCTCCGCCGCTACGACAAAGCCGATTCCGTCGATGCCGCCATCGGCATCCTCGAGGAGCTCGGCCAGATCGGCAGCTCCGCATCGATCCAGGCGGCGCTCGGACGCGCCTATCTCGCGAAGTTCACGCTCACACGCGACCAGTCGCTCACCCGGAAAGCGACCGAGTTCTGCGAGCGCGCGCTCGCCAGCGATCCGCAGAACGTCGAGGTGCGCATCGCCCTCGGCAACCTCCGCCTCAGCACCGGCCGCACGCAGGACGCCATCGCCGAATTCAACAACGCGCTGCAGCAACAGCCGAACAGCGTCGACGCCACGATCGGCCTCGCCAAAGCGCAGCAGGCCGCCACGCGCCTCAAAGAGGCGGAGCAGTCGTTCAAGCGCGCCGTCGCTCTGCAGCCGCAGAACTGGACCACGCACAACGAGCTCGGCGTCTTCTACTTCGTCACCGCGCGCTACGGCGACAGTGCCGCCTCGTTCGAGAAGGTCATCCAGCTCGTCCCCGACAATCTGTTCGGCTACAACAACCTCGGCGCCGCGTACCAGCAGATGGGGCGCTACGACGACGCCATCGGCGTCTTCCAGCGCACGATCGAGCGCAAGCCGACGGCGCAGGGCTACTCGAACCTCGGCACCTGCTACTACATGCTCGGCCGCTACCGCGATGCGGCCGTGGCGATGGAAGAGTCGGTGAAGCTCGCGCCGAACAGCTACTGGTACTGGGGTAACCTCGGCGATGCCTACCGCTGGGTGCCGGGCAGCGAAGCCAAAGCGGCGTCCGCGCTCGACAAAGCCATCGAGCTCGCCGCGACGGAGCTGAGCCACAACCCGAAGGACGGCTACGTCCGTGCCCGCATGGCCGAGTCGCTCGCCAAGCGCGGACGGCTGCGCGAAGCCAACAAGGAAATCGCCGCCGCCATCGCCATCGACCGCAACGACGTCCGCGTTCTGTACTGCGCGGCCATTGTGGCCGCCGTGCAGAAACAGACCGCCGCGTGCGTCCAGTGGCTCAGCGAAGCCGTGAAACAGGGCTACAACCGTTCCGACATTCAGTTGGACCCGGAGCTCCGCGAAGTGCGGCAGTCGCCGGAGTTCCAGCGCATGCGCCTGTAAGCCAACTCATTCGCCCCATCGGGGCCCTCCCTTCCCCGGATGCGCATATAATTCGCCCGGGTCCAAACGGTCTAAAAAACCATACAACTGAAGAGGAGCTTCGCATGGCAGACGTCAAGATCTCCATCGAGAACGGCGCCATCACCATCGACAAGGACAAGGTCGAGGTGTGGGTCGATCGCGACAAGGTGACGTGGAAGGGCAATGACGCCTACACGATCGAATTCGAAGGCGGGACGTATCCCAACGTCGTCGCTAAGCAGCAGGGCACCAACAACTGGGTCGCGGAGGCCGGTCCGTTCGACAAATCCGGCACGACCATGAAGTACGACATCGTTTCCGGCAGCACGCGTCTCGATCCGTACATTCAGGTCCTCCCGTGATCGTGATTGCCGGGGAGGAGGAGCGAGGCTGATGGCCGCGCGGTTCCATCGAACCCTGCGCGTCATCGACGCGGACCGCGGCCGCGCTCCGCGCATCCTCCTCGGCATCACATTCGTCCTGATCACCGCCTGGCTTCTCTGGTTTGCGCTGGCCGAGGTGCCGGTGCTGGCGGTGACGAACGTCGGGCGCATCGAAACGAAACGCGCCGTTCACGCCATCGACGCCCCCGTCGACGGAACCGTCACGAACGTCCTCGCCACCGTCGGCAAGGAAGTGCGTGAAGGGGAGCCGCTCGTGGAGCTGAACGTGCGGGCGGAGACGCTCCTCGAATCGGAGGAGCGTACGCGCCGCGGCAGCGCCACGGCCACGCTGCAGTCGCTGCACGCGCAGCTCGCATCGCGCCGCTCCTCGCTCGAAGAAACACGCGCCGCCGGTGCGGCCGCACACGCGGAGCGCACCGCCAAAGCAAACGAAGCGGAGGAGGTCGCGCAGCTCGCCGAAGGCGACGCCACGCGCATCGAGAAGCTGTACCGCAACGGTCTGGTGGCCGAGGCGGAGGTGGAGCGGGCGCGGACGGAGGCGCGGCGGCAGCGGGCCGCGGCCGTCGCACAGCTCGCGGGCGCGGCCAGCCTGCGCGATGAATTGAAGGCGACGGAAGCGACGCGCCTCGCCGAGATCGAGCAGCTCCGCTCCCAGATCGCGGCGCTCGAAGGCACGATTGCCGTCTCCGCGATCAGCTCGAGCCGCCTGGAGCACGACATCGAACAGCGCGTCATCCGTGCGCCGATTCGCGGCGTCATCGCCGAGGACTTTCGCGTGCGTCCCGGTGCGTACGTCGAAGCGGGGACGCGGCTCTCCTCGATCGTCCCCGACGGACAGCTGATCGCCGTCGGGCAATACGCGCCGATCGACGCCTCCGGCCGCATTCACGTCGGCCAGCACGCGTCGGTCCGGCTGCCGCACATGATCTCCACCGGCTTCCTGCGCGTCACCGGCGCCGTCAGCGCCGTGGCGTCGGAGCCACGCGACGGCTTCGTGCGCGTCGAAGTGCGCATCGACGCGGGGAAGGAAAAGCAGCTCGCGCACGGCTCTCCCGTCATCGTCGAGATCGAGACCGAGCGCTGTTCTCCCGCCACGCTGATCCTGCGGAGCATCGGTAAGCGGCTGTGACGCGGCGCCGCATCGTTCCGGAAGTCGTCCAGACGTCCTCGATGGACTGCGGCCCGGCGTGCCTCACCGCCTTCCTCGGCGGCTTCGGCATCGACGCGAACTACGGCCGCCTGCGCGAAGCGTGTCACACCGACATCGACGGCACCTCCATCGATACCGTCGAAGAAGCCGCGCAGCTTCTCGGGCTCGACGCCGAGCAGATCATGCTGCCGGCCGACCATCTCTTCATCGACGAAGCCGCCGCGCTGCCGGCCATTGCCGTCGTGCGCCTGCCGAACGGCGCCACGCACTTCCTCATTCTCTGGAGCCGCCACGGCCGCTTCGTGCAGGTCATGGATCCGGGCGGCGGCCGGCAGTGGCGCACGACGGCGCAGATTGCGAAGGAGATGTACATCCACACCGCGGTCGTACCGGCGGACGCGTGGCGCGAGTGGACGGCGTCCGAGGAGTTCGTGCGCGCGTTCCTGCGCCGACTGGCGAACCTCGGCATCGGCACCGCGGCCGCGCAGAGCATCGTCGAGGAAGCGCATTGCGACGCGACGTGGCACAGCATCGCCGCGGCGGATGCGGCGTGCCGCCTCGTACAGTCGATGCTCGATTCCGGCGCGCTGAAGAAGGGGAACGAAGCGGAGCACATCTTCCGCGCGCTGGCGACCGCCGCGCGCGAAGACGAGGACGCCGTCGCGGAGCTGTTCTGGAGCGTGCGCCCGAAGGGCGAGGGACAGCTCGCGTTCAAAGGCGTGGTGCTCGTGCGCGGCCGCGGCGTGAAAGCGTCGCCAAAGACCGACGACCTGCCGCACGACCTCCGCGCCGCGCTCGAGGAGCCGCAACCGCGGCCGCTCAGCGGCGTGTTCCGCATGCTGCGCGAGGACGGCATGCTCGGCATCAGCGCGCTGCTCTCCGTCTGGGTCATCACCGCGTTCGTGCTGCTGATCCAGGCCGTGATGCTGCGCGGCCTCATCACGCTGGCGGGAGAGATCGGCAGCCGGCGGCAGCTCCTGGCCGGCGGCGTTGCGCTGATCACCGTCGCCCTCGCACTGGCGGTGCAACGCGCCGGCTCCGCGCTGGCAATCATCCGCTATGGACGCATCGTCGAAAACCGCGTGCGCGTCCTCTTCGGCGACAAGGTCCTCCGCCTCGAGGACCGCTATTTCCAGAGCCGCCTGATCGGCGACATGGCGGAGCGCGCGCACAGCATCTACCTCCTGCGCCTCCTGTCGAGCACCGTCTCGCGCATCATCACGTCGCTCCTCGAGCTCGTGCTGATGGTGGCGGGGATCATCTGGCTCGATCCGCGGCAGGCGCCGCTGGCCATCACCGCGGGATTGCTCTCCATCGGCATCCCGCTGCTCGCGCAACCGGCGCTGATCGAGCGCGACCTCCGCGCGCGCACGCACTTCGGCGCGCTCGCAAGGCACTACCTCGATTCGATGCTCGGCCTCACCGCGATCCGCGCACATTCGGCGGAGCGCCCGATCCGCGGCGAGCAGGAACGCCTCCTCGTCGAATGGTCGCGCGCGGCCATCGCCTTCCTCCGCACGAGCGTGCTGACGGACGCGGCGCAGCTCGCGAGCGTGACGGCGCTCGCGGCGTGGATGCTGTTCCGCCACATCGACGGCCGCACCGACTACTCCGGCTCCCTCCTGCTGACCTACTGGGCCCTGACGCTGCCGTTCCTCGGCTCTTTCTTCGCCTCATCGCTGCGCAGCTATCCCATGACGCGCAACATTCTGCGCCGCATCCTGGAACCGCTGGGCGCGCCCGAAATCCCGGAAAGCAGCGATGGCGCGGATGATTTTGATGGGACAGGTGGGACGGATGGGACTGATGCAGCGCAGGTTGATTCCGATGGTCCCATTCGTCCTATCGTTCCGCCGAAAGCCACCGGCGTCGCCATCGCCCTGCGCAACGTCACCGTCACGCCCGCGGGGCACTCCATCCTGCGCAACCTCGATCTCACGATCGCGCCGGGGGAGCACGTCGGCATCGTCGGCTCCTCCGGCGCCGGCAAGTCGACGCTCATCGGCCTGCTCCTCGGCTGGCAGACCGCCACCAGCGGCGAAATCCTCGTCGGCGGCAGCCCACTCGACGACATCGCGCTGGAGCGGCTGCGGCGCGTAACCGCATGGGTCGATCCCGCGATCCAGCTCTGGAACCGGCCGCTGCTCGACAACATCACCTACGGCTCCGCGCCTGCGGCGCGTCCGCCGCTCGACACGCTGCTGCGCCGCTCCGACCTCCTCGACGTCCTCGGGCGCATGCGCGACGGACTGCAGCAACACGTCGGCGAATCGGGGCGCCTCCTCTCCGGCGGCGAAGGGCAGCGCGTGCGCATCGCGCGCGCATTGGCGCGGCCGAACGCGCGCCTCGTGCTCCTCGATGAAGCGTTCCGCGGACTCGACCGGCGCAAGCGGCGGCAACTGCTCGAAGAAGCACGCAAGCACTGGGCGCACGCCACGCTGCTCTGCGTCACGCACGACATCGACGACACCACGGTGCTCGATCGCGTCATCGTCATGAAGCACGGGGCCATCATCGAGCAGGGCGCGCCGGCCACACTGCTGGCGAACGCGGATTCCGCGTACGCCGCGCTGCTCGCCGACCACAAGCGCGTCGAGACCGCGCTGTGGACGCGCGGCTGGCGGCGCGTGCGCATCGAGGAGGGGCAGCTTCATGAGCAATGACGCCCTGACTTGGCCGCTCGAGCGCCTCGGCGAGCTGCTCGCGGCGCTCGCCCCCACGCCGTCGGACGCGCCGCCGATGCAGGTGCCGGAAGCCGTCGACGAGCCGCTCGATCACTGGATCACCCAGCACGCCCAGGTCCTCGGCGCCGTCACGTTCCGCGAGAACATGCGCCACTACGCGCTGGAGCCCACGCTGTCCGTCGCCGGACGCATGGTCGTTTGGATCCGCGACTCCTCGCGCTTCGTCGGCGTCGTGGAAGGAACGCGGAAAGAAGTGCGGCTGCTGACGCCCGACCAGCGCATCGTCACGCTGTCGATGGAAGAGACGATCGAGCTGCTGACGTCAGCATTCGAGTCGCCCGTCTCACCCGCCATCGAGCAGGCTCTGACCGATGCGAACGTGCCGCCGAAGCGGCGCGAGCGCGTGCGCCGCACGCTGCTCGAACAGCGCGCGAGCCACCGCACCGTTTGCATCGGCTGGCGCCTCGAGCCCGATTTCAGCGAGTCGTACGTGAAAGACGTGCGCAACGCCGGGTTGCTGCGCGACGCCGGAGGCTTCGCGCTCGCGTACGTCGCGCAGTTCGCGCTGCAGCTGCTCGCGTGGGTCGTCGTGGCGAGCTTCGCGCTCGGCGGGCTGCCCAGCGGCCCCGTCACCGTCGCGTGGATCCTGCTGCTCGCGTCGGCGATCTTCCTCCAGGTCACCTGCTCCTGGTGGCAGGGACTCATCGCCATCCGGCTCGGCGTCGTGCTCAAGCAACGCCTGCTCGCGGGTGCATTGCGCGTCGACGAGCAGGTCATTCGTTCCGACGGCGAAAGCCGCCTCCTCGGACGCGTGCTCGAAGCGAACGTGGTCGAGCAGGCCATCGTCAACGGCGCGTTCGTCATCGTCATCGGCTTCATCGAGCTCGGCTTCGCCGCGTGGGTGCTCGCACGCGGCGCGAGCGGCGGCTGGCTCGCGGCCGCACTCGCCGTGTGGATGGCGGCGTACGTCGTCATCAACTACCTCTGGTACCGCCGGCGCCGCGCCGCGACCGAATCGCGCATCGAGATGACGCACGACCTCGTCGAGAAGATGATCGGGCACCGCACGCAGATCGCGCAGGACGGGCTCCATCGCGCGGCCGACGAAGCGGATCGCCACTTCGCCGGCTACTACACCCTGGCGCGGCGTACCGACCGCTGGTCGACAGCCGTGGAGGTCATGAGCTCGCACGCGTGGACGCTGTTCGCGCTGCTGATCCTCGCGCCGTTCATCGTCGTCGGTACGAACGATCCGGTCTCGCTCGCGATCGCCGTCGGCGGCATCATCCTCGTCGAGCGCGCGATGCAGAAGCTCGCCAGCGCCGTGTGGCAGATCGTCGACGGAGCCATCGCCGCGAAGCAGGTGTGGCCGATCCTCCGCTTCGCCGCGAAGCGCGAGCTGCCCGGCATCGCCGATGCGCCGGCCACGAGCGGCGAGACGCTGCTCGAAGCGCGCGATGTCCTCTTCCGCTACGCACCGGGCTACGAGCCGATCGTGCGCCGCTGGTCGCTCTCCATCGCCGCGGCGGACCGCATCCTGCTCGAGGGCTCCTCCGGCTCCGGCAAGTCGACGCTCGCCTCGGTCGTAGGCGGCCTGCGCCGCGCCGAGAGCGGCATGATGCTGCTGCGCGGCCTCGATCTGCAGACCCTCGGCGAGCTGCGCTGGCGCAAATCCGTCGTCATCGCCCCGCAGTTCCACGAGAATCACATCTTCTCCGAGAGCTTCGCCTTCAATCTGCTGATGGGCAAGCGCTGGCCGCCATGGACCGAGGACATGGATGCCGCGCAGCAGGTGTGCGAGGAGCTCGGTCTGAGTGAGCTGATCCAGAAGATGCCGGGCGGCATCTTCCAGATGGTGGGCGACACCGGCTGGCAACTCTCCCACGGCGAACGCAGCCGCGTCTTCATCGCCCGGGCCCTGCTGCAGCAACCGGACGTGCTGGTCCTCGATGAAAGCTTCGCCGCCCTCGACCCCGACAACTTCGAACGCGCGCTGGAGTGCGTGTTGCGCCGGCCGATCGCCCTGGTGCTGATCGCACACGTGTAAGGCGGCGACAGGTCCTATTCGTCCTATAGTGTCCTATCCGTCCTATTCGTCCTATCGTTCCCCCTCAAACGCAGGAAGGGCCGGCTTTCGCCGGCCCCTCACGAGCGGGATTGATTACGGCTATGTCGGCGGGTCGTTATGAACGATCGGCCCTGCCTTCAAACGCGTCTGGATCTTCATGGAGCCTCCTATGGCTTGATGTCGAGAATCGGCCCGGCGGTCACATTCGTCTGTACTTTCATCGTTGACTCCTACGGTTTGACGTCCAGAATCGGACCGGCCTTGACGTTCGTCTCTACTTTCATGCGAGGCTCCTTACGGTTTCACATCGATCTCGGGGCCCGAGATCACGTGCGTCTGTATTTTCATCGATGACTCCTTACGGTTTGACTTCGAGATCGGGGCCGGTGACGACGTGCGTCTGCACTTTCATTCGCGCGCTCCTTACGGTCTGATTTCGATGTCCGGTCCGACGACGAGGCGTGTCTGTACTCTCATGGGCGTTGCTCCTTTACGGGTCGATGACGATTTCGGGTCCGCAGACCACATTCGTGCGCAGCTTCATGGCGAGCTCCTTACGGTTTGACGTCGACTTCAGGACCGGCTTTGATGCGGGTGCTGATCTTCATGCGAGGCTCCTTACGGCTTGATCTGGATCTCGGGGCCCGAGACCACGTGCGTGCGAATCTTCATGCTCTCTCCTTACGGCCGGACGTCGACTTCGGGACCGGCTTTGATGCGGGTGCTGATCTTCATGAGCGCTCCTTTACGGCTTGATCTCGAGCGTCGGGCCCGAGACGACATTCGTCTGGATCTTCATGCGTGGCTCCTCTCTTACGGCTTGACGACGATTTCGGGTCCGGAGACCACGTTCGTACGAATCTTCATGGGCTCTCCTTTACGGTTGGACGTCGATTTCCGGACCGGCTTTGACGCGGGTCTGCAGCTTCATCGGGCCACCTCCTCTCTCTCGTTGGACACCACGGCCACCCAAAAAGCATCCGCACGCGCACGTGGCGCGCGAAAGGTGGGTACGGCTGTCCTGGCTTTGATTCGGGAACTTGGAGAATCCACTGTAGGACTGCCCTCGAGCGGGGTCAACGGCTTAAAAGGGAAAGAGCCGCACCGAAGGCACCGTTCTTGGACTGGTTTCGGCCGGAGGACCACTATGGAGAACGACCGCTCGACCGGTCTGGTCGTGTTTGGTGCCGTACAGATCCTGGTCGGCATCGTCTGCGGCATCGCGTTGCTCGCCGCCGTCGCGGCCACGGTGACGACGACTTCGATGATCTTTCTCACCGGCATCGCCGCCTTCTTCTTCGTCGCGGCGGGTGTCGGGTCGATCAAGGCGCGGCGCTGGGCGCGCGCGCTCAGCACCGTCGTCAGCGCGCTGTGGCTCGCCGGCGGCGTCATCGCGCTGCTCTCGACCTTGCTCATCGTGCCGCGCGTCTACCCCGGCGCGCGCATCGGTCTGATCGCCGCCGGGATCGCGCTCGCCGCGATCGTGCTGCCGGCCATCCTCTTCTTCTTCTACCGGCGCGACGACGTGCGCGCCACGTGCGAGCGCCGCGACAAGCCGCGCTGGACGGACGCCGTCCCGCTGCCCGTGCTCGCGCTGGCGCTGGTCATGGCCTTCGCCTCACTCTGGCTGCTCGTGCGCATGAGCGAGCCCGTCGTCCCGCTGTTCGGCATGGTGATGACCGGCGGACCGGCCGCGCTGACACTGCTCGCGCTCGCGGTCCTCTGCGGCATCCTCGCCGTGCAGTCCTACCGCCTCAAGGAGTCGGCGTGGTGGACGGTCGTCCTGCTGCAGGTCATCGGCTGCACGATGTGGGCGGTGTCGATGGCGAGGGGCGGGAGCCGCGATCCGGTGGTGTGGGGCGTTACGATCGCGACGTGGGTGGGCTACTTCGCGTTTCTGCTGATGTTGCGCAAGTACTTCGTGGGCGGCCGGGGAGGCCGCCCACGCGTGCTGGAAGCTACTTGATGCGGTCGGGGAAGACCGAGACCTTGCTCGTCTGGCGCAGCTCCGACGTCAGGCGATTCACCGAAGCCACGACCGCCGCGGCGTTCTGGCTCATGAGGAACTCGCGGATCGAGGAGCGCGCCTGCTCGTACGTCTCCGTGCCGGCGGGCTGCCGGTCTTCGACGTAGATCAGGTGATAGCCGAACTGCGTTTCGACGATGCCGCTCATCGTCCCCTTCTTCATGCTGAAGGCCGCTTCTTCGAACACCGGGTCGAGCGCGCCCTTGGCCACCCAGCCGAGGTCGCCGCCCTGTTCGCGGGAGCCGTCTTCCGAGGTGCGCGAGGCCACGTCGGCGAACTTCATCAGGAAGTACTGGTCGCCCGCCTGCGGATTCGCCTGCGCCTGGACGCGGTACTGATGCAGCTCCGTCGCGGCGGCCTGCAGGCGCGCACGCGCTTCCTCTTTCGCCTTGCCGCGCGGCGTGATCACGATGTGGCGCACCTTGACCCGCTCCGGCGTCGAGAACTGCGCCTTGTTCTCCTCATAGAACTTCTTCACCTCACCCTCGGACACGATGGCCGCGGAGAGGACGTCACGGACGTAGCGGTCGAAGAGGGCGGATTCCCGGGCAGCCTCGATCTGCGCCTGCACTTCCGGACGCGACTCGAAGCTCTGCTTCAGCGCTTCCTGAACGATGAGCCGCTTGCCGATGTAGTTGTCGAGGAACGCGGCCTTGCCGCCGGCTTTCTCGTACTGCATGCGCATCTTGGCGCCGGCGTTTTCCCACAGGCTGTCGAGCTGCTGCTGCGTGATGACCTCACCGTTGACGGTCGCCACGATGATCTTCGAGGGATCGTTCTGCGGGGCCACGGGAGTGGCGGACGGCGTCTGCGCCGCGAGCGGCAGCGCCAGGGCAAGAACGACAATTAAAGTACGCTTCATCAATCCTCCGGTTCGAGTGCTACGACGCGCGACCAGAACAGAGGTTTTGCCCCGCGTCATCCCGGGAGGGCTCGGTGGCGGGCGCGGCCGGGCTCCGGATGGCACACCAAGGCTGCCACCCGCTTCACAGCACCAACCTGCGTCCCATAGCTCCTATTCGTCCCATTCGTCCTATAGGTCCTATCGTCCCACGCCGTTCTACGCACCGTAGACTGTCTACCCCGTGTGGCATGCAAAACACCCTTTCCACAGGGCGTAGCGCCCACACCCTGTGGCACTGTGGAAAACCGCCCTTCGCCCGCGCTACGATGGTCTCCGGGGAGGTGGGCATGTACGGAAAAGCTGCGGATCAACCTGCGGTTGAATGTTGAAACCCTTTTCCCCAATATCGCCCCCGTCCAATGTCCGTAGCACAACTCGACGTATCTCTCGATCGGCCCATGCCGCAGAGCCCGGAAGCGGAGCGCGCGG
Organism: Thermoanaerobaculia bacterium; assembly: GCA_036380735.1. Classification (GTDB taxonomy): domain Bacteria; phylum Acidobacteriota; class Thermoanaerobaculia; order Gp7-AA8; family Gp7-AA8; genus DASVEE01. The sequence goes on from DASVEE010000004.1 coordinate 144,708, forward strand.
TTCTCGGCTCGATCATCCTCAACAACAACGCCCTCTACCGCGTCATCGGCACGATCGACACCGATGATTTCTTCCGCGATTCACACCGCACGCTGTTCGCCACGATGCGAGGCCTCGCCGAGCAGAGCCGTGAGATCGACCTCCTCACGCTGAAGGAAGAGCTGGCCAAGCACGCCGTGCTCGATTCCGTCGGCGGCTCCGCCTACATCACCTCGCTCGTCGACGGCATCCCAGACATCGCCAACGTCGAGCGCTACGCCGCCATCGTCAAGGAGAAGTCGATGCTGCGGCGGCTCATCATCATGGGCAACACCGTGATGCGTGCCGCCCTCGACGCACCGAGCGAGCCGGGCGAGGTGCTGACCATCGCCGAGAAGTCGCTCTACGAGATCGCCGAGGGGAGCTCGGACAAGGGGTTCGTCGGGCTGGATCGCATCACGCGGGCGAACATGACCGCGATCGAGCAGATCCACAACGCGGGAAAGCTCATCACCGGCATCCCCACCGGCTACGACCGCTTCAACGAAATGACCTCCGGCTTCCAGCCGCAGGACCTCATCATCCTCGCCGCCCGTCCGTCGATGGGCAAGACGTCGTTCATGATGAACATCGCCGAGTCGCTGGCGCTGCCGGGCAAGGACGGCCTGCCGCGCGGCGGCGGCTCGCGCCTCCATTCCGTCGGCGTCTTCTCGCTCGAAATGTCGAAGGAGCAGATCGGCCTCCGCATCCTCTCCTCCGAGTCCGGCGTCTCGAACCATCTCATCCGCAGCGGCATGCTCTCGGAGCGCAACTGGCGCGAGCTGGCCGAAGCCGCGGCGCGGTTGTCGAAGGGCAAGATCTACGTCGACGATACGCCCGGCATCGACCCCATGGAAATGCGCGCCAAGGCCCGTCGCCTCAAGCAGGAGGTCGGCCTCGACATGATCATGGTCGACTATCTCCAGCTCATGGCGATCAAGGGCAAGATCGAGTCGCGCCAGCAGGAAGTCTCGCAGATCTCGCGCTCGCTGAAAGGCATCGCCAAAGAGCTGAACGTCCCCGTGCTCTCGCTCTCGCAGCTCTCCCGTCGATCGGAACAGCGCACCGGCGACCACCGCCCCCAGATGTCCGACCTCCGCGAGTCCGGCGCCATCGAGCAGGACGCCGACCTGGTGCTGTTCATCTACCGCGACGAGGTCTACAACCGCGACACCGAGGAAAAAGGCATCGCCGAGATCATCATCGCCAAACAGCGCAACGGCCCCATCGGCGACTTCAAACTCGTCTTCCGCAACGACATCACCAAGTTCTTCAACTACGAGCCGGCGCCGGACTACATGCCGGCGGGCGGGTAGGAACGATAGGACGGACAGGACAGCGTCCCCGTCCTATTCGTCCTATCCGTCCTATTCGTCCCATCGTCACCCTGTCGCAAGGCGCACAATAGTCGCCATGCACCGCCCGATTCTTCTGATCGCGCTGCTCCTTCTGGCTACGGTCGCCCACGCCGACATCCTCCACGTCACCGTGGACGACGTCATTCATCCCCTCAGCGATGAGTTCATCGGCCGCGCTCTCGACGAGGCGGCCAAGCGCAACGCGAAGCTGGTCGTGCTGGAGCTGCGCACCCCCGGCGGCCTGGAAACATCCATGCGCGCCATCATCGAGAAGATCCTGCGCTCGAAGGTGCCGGTCGTCGTCTACGTCGCGCCGGGCGGCTCGCGGGCCGCGTCGGCGGGGTTCTTCATCCTGCTCTCCGCGGACATCGCCGCGATGGCGCCGGGGACGAACACCGGCGCGGCGCATCCCGTCTTTCTCGACGGCAAAGCGGACGACATGCTGATGAAGAAGGCGCAGAACGATTCCGCCGCCTTCATCCGCAGCATCGCGCAGCGTCGCGGGCGCAACGTGGCCATGGCGGAGAGCGGCGTGCGCGACGCGCGCTCCTTCTCCGAGGACGAAGCGCTGCAGCAGAAGCTGATCGATGTCGTCGCGCCGGACCTCGGCTCGCTCCTCCGCTGGGCCGACGGCAAGACCATCCGCCGCTTCAACGGCACGCAGGTGAAGCTCGTCCTCACCGGCGAGACCGTCACCAAGTACACCATGACGCCGCGGCAGAAGCTCCTGTCGTGGATCATGAACCCCAACGTCGCCTTCATTCTCCTCTCGCTGGGGATGCTCGGCCTGTGGGCCGAGTTCAATCACCCCGGCACGATCCTCCCCGGCGTCGTCGGCCTCATCGCGATCCTCCTGGCGGTGTTCGCACTCAACCTGCTGCCGACGCGGTTCGCCGCGGTGGCGCTCCTGCTGGCCGCATTCGCCCTCTTCGCCCTCGAGGCCAAGTTCACCTCTTACGGCATCCTCGGCACCGGAGGCGTCATCTGCATGATCCTCGGCGGCGTGCTCCTCGTCGACGGCCCGATCCCCGAGCTCCGCGTCAGCCTCACGACCGCGCTCGCCGTGAGCCTCCCCCTCGGCGCCATCGCCGTGTTCCTCATGATGCTGGTGCTGCGCGCAACCAAGCACCGCGTCTCCACCGGCACGGAAGGGATGATCGGCGAGATCGGCGTCGCCCGCACCCCCATCGACGGCGAAGGAAAGGTGTTCGTCCACGGAGAGCTATGGAACGCACGCGCCCGCGACACCATCGAGCTGGGCGCCCGCGTCCGCGTCGCCGCGGTGGATGGGCTGCGCGTGATCGTGGAAAGGGCGGAATGACCAGGGAACGATGGGACAAATGGGACGAATAGGACCTATAGGACGAATGAAAAACCTATGAGTCCTATCTGTCCTATAGGTCCCATTCGTCCTATCGTCCCTACGCCTTCTTCTCCCACGGCAGTTCCCACCGTTCCTCTTCCTGATCCAGCTTCGGAATCGGCACCGGTCTCCCCAGCTGCTTGAGGCGGGTGAACTCCCACAGCTTCGCGTACTTCCAGAACGTGTAGTACACGTGCATCCCCACCGAGATCAGGCCGGGGGCGCCGTCGAGGAAGCCGAAGTTGAAGATGTAGTCGCGGACGAACTTGGCGAACGCGTGGCCGAAGATGTCCCACGGGCGCGCGGTCTTGCCGTCGATGTACATCTGCGCCGCGCCCCACGTCGCGTAGCGCGTCATCTTCGCGATCATGTGGTCGAACGAGCGGATGTAGAAGTGCAGCATCTTCTGCCGCAGCGGCGCCGCTTCGCCGTCGACCAGCAGGTCCGCGTGCACCCGGCGGTTCGGGTAGCGCGCGTGGCCGCGGTGGAAGAGGCGCGTGACGCGGTCGCGCTGCAGGCCGGAGAAGCGCACCTCGCGTCCGAGCATGAAGTTGCGCCGCCCGATCGAGTATGCCCAGCGATCGAGCGGCCCCTCGAGCGTGCGGAAGATCTCGTCGCGCAGCTTCGGCGTCACCCGCTCGTCGGCATCGATGTAGAAGATCCAGTCGTGCTGCGCGCGGTCGATGGCGTAGTTCTTCTGTGAGGCGGCGCCGAGGTATTCGCGCTGCTCGAAGCGGACGTTGGGAAACTTCGAGCGGACCAGCTCCACCGTACCGTCCGTCGAGAACGAGTCGATGAGGTAGACCTCGTCCGCCCATTCGATCGAGCGGAGACACTCCTCGATGAAATCGATCTCGTTGAACGTCGTGACGATTGCGGTGACGGGTGGGCGCGACATCGCGGTGATTCTAGTGCAGCGGCCCGGGAGGTGGCGATGCGTTGTCGTTGGCCATCCGTTGTCCGTTTTCCGTTGTCCGTTTTCCGTGCTCCGCGACGCCACGCGCACCTCGCAAAGCGAAGCACGGACAACGGAAAACGGACAACGGTCAACGAGCCCCTTAGAATCGTCGCCATGCGCCGCATGCTGACCGCTGCCGTCACCGTCCTGGCCTTCGCCTGCGCGTCCGCGCCGCCGAAAGCCGGCTCCGCCCGCCGCTACGTCGTCCTCACCAGCGACAACCCCGCGGGAGCGCAGGTCGTCACACCCGTCGACGGCGGCGTCAGCGTCGACTTCGAGTTCAACGATCGCGGCCGCGGCCCGAAAACGTCCAGCGTCATCCGCCACGGCGCCGACGGCGTCCCCTCCTCCATCGAGACCACCGGCGTCGACTACTTCAAGGTGCCGGTCACGGAGCGCTTCACGTCGGCGAACGGCATCGCGAAGTGGAAGAACAACGCGGAGGATGGCGAGACCACCGTCTCCACGCCGCGCTTCTATCTCTCCGTCTACGGCGCGCCGGAAGAGCTCGGACTGCTCGCGAAAGCGCTGCTCGCGCACGGCGGCAAGCTGCCGCTCCTCCCCGGCGGCGAAGCCTCGCTCCATCGCGCCGGCTCCATGGACCTCGGCAACGGTCTCGTCGTCACGCAGTACTCCATCGGCGGTCTCGGCTTCACGCCCGCCGACATCTGGCTCGACGCGCAGCACGACCTCTTCGCCAGCGTCTCCTCCTACTTCTCCGTCATCCGCGAAGGGCACGAGCAACACGCGCGCAAGCTGATCGAAGCGCAGGAGCAGCGCGCCAGCGAGCGCCTCGCCGAGCTCGGCGCCACACTCTCGCGCAAGCCGGCGGCGCTCGTCGTGACGAACGCGCGCCTCTTCAATCCCGCGACCGGCGAGCTGCTGCCCAACACCACGATCGTCGTGCGCGGCAACCGCATCGAAGCCGTCGGCCGCGTGGTGAACATCCCCGACGAGGCGGAAGTCATCGATGCGCAGAACCGCGTCGTGCTGCCCGGCCTGTGGGACATGCACGCCCACCTCTCCGACAGCGACGGCCTCCTCAACATCGCCGCCGGCATCACCTCCGCGCGCGACCTCGGCAACGACATCGACACGATCGGCGCGCTGAAGAAGCGCTTCGACGATGGCTCCCTCATCGGACCGCGCGTCGTGCTGGCCGGCTTCATCGATGGCCCCGGCCCGTTCAAGGCGCCGACGAACGTGCTCGTGGCCACGGAGGAGGAGGCGCGCGCCGCGATCGATCGCTACGCGTCGCTCGGCTACGAGCAGATCAAGATCTACAGCTCCGTGAAGCCGGAGCTCGTCGCGCCCATGGCGAAGTACGCGCACGAGAAGGGGCTGCGCGTGAGCGGCCACATCCCCGCCGGGATGCTCGCCTCGCAGGCGATCGCGGCCGGCTACGACGAGATCCAGCACGCGAACATGCTCATGCTGAACTTCATGCCGGACGTGACGGACACGCGCACGCCGGTGCGCTTCACCGCCGTCGCCGAGCGCGGCGCAGCGCTGTCGCTGACGTCACCCGAGGTGCGCGCGTTCATCAACGACCTCCGTGCACGCAACATCGTGGTCGACCCGACGCTCGCCGTGTTCGAGTCGATGCTCGTGGCGCGGCAGGGCGAGGTCGCACCCGGCTACGCCGCCGTCTTCGACCGCCTCCCGCCGCAGGTGCGCCGCTACCGCCTGACCGGCGGCCTGCCGGTGCCGGAGGGGAAGGACGCGACGTACAAGGCGTCGTTCGAGCGGATGAAGGAGCTGGTCAAGACGCTGCACGACGCCGGCGTCCGCATCGTCGCCGGCACCGACGACACCCCCGGCTTCACGCTGCAGCGAGAGCTCGAGCTCTACGCCGCCGCCGGCATCCCGGTGACGGAGGTGCTGCGCATCGCCACCCTCCTCCCCGCCCAGATCACCAAACGCGAAAACGACCTCGGCACCATCGACCCCGGCAAGCTGGCCGACTTCATCCTGGTCGATGGCGACCCCACCATCAACATCAGCGACCTGCGCAAGGTGGTGACGGTAGTGAAGGACGGCCGCATCTACGAAGCCGCTGCGATCTACGAGGTGCTGGGCGTGAGGTAGGAACGGGGAACGATGGGACTGATAGGAAGGATAGGACCTATAGGACGGTAGGCGTCGCACGCGCTTCGTCCCATACGTCCTATAGGTCCTATAGGTCCTAATCGTCCTATCGTCCTCCGAGGGTCAGGCCTTGGTTCAGCGCTAACGATCCGCCCCCGTCGACCGAGGTCCGAAGTGCCACATCGCGAATGTGGTGGCCGACACGCTGGTAGAGCAGCAGTTCAGCTCCCGTGAGGAAGACGAACTCGTACCACGTCATGGTGTCTTGCAACAGACCGGCAAATTCCAACGCTCCCACAAGGGGAATCACCGTCACGATCAGGGCTACGAACCAGCGAACCGAAACGACGAACCCGACGGCGAAAAACCGCTGCAGGAAGTGTTGCCCGGACCGCCCGCCATTCTGCTTGTACAGGTAGATCGTTCCTCCGACAGCGACGATCACGGCACAGACAGCGGAGAGGTAGTCCCAGACGTTCGTCAGCTCGACCGGCAGGTGCTCGGCGACGGACGTAAGCGCGACAAAGGCGACCAGATACGGCAACTGCTCCCGCTCGGTCAGCGGCCGGGCGATCAGATGCTGCTTGAGCTCGCGGATATCCCAGACGTACATGCACGCGAAGCGTAGCACCGCGTCGCGGTGGAGCGTCTGGCGCTGACGGCTCGCCGGGACCGGCGAATCACCTCGGTGATTCCGGGCCATACCTTTGGTTTTCTGGCGGCGGTGCGGCAGGAACGGGGAACGATAGGACCTATAGGACGAATGGGACCTATAGGACCAATGGGACGGGCACTACAGCGATCAACGCGCTGCCACGGAAGCGACGCCCGTCTGTTGTCACCTGGCGCTCCCGGGCTGTTGTTCCATTCGTCCTATTCGTCCTATTCGTCCTAGGTCCCATTCGTCCTATCGTCCTCCGGGGGTCAGACCGTCGGTCTCTACTTCCCCGCCGCCCACGCTTTCCGCCAGGCGTTGAACTGCTCGATCTCGCGCGCCTGCGCGTCGATGATGGCTCGCGCGAGTTGCTTGATCTCCGGGTGTTCCGCTTTCGCCAGCGCGTCCTCAGCCATGGCCAGCGCGCCCTGATGATGCGGCTTCATCATGTCGAGGAACATCACGTCGAGCGCGTTCCCCGACAAGTGCGTCATGTGGCTCATGTCCATGTTCATCCCCTCCGCCATGCCGGGCATGTCCATGTTCACGGCGGGCGGCGCGCCCGGGTACCACTGGTCGCGCCAGGTTTTCATCTGCGCGATCTCCTGCTGCTGATCGGCGACGATCTTCTCCCCCGTATCCGCCAGCTCTTTGTGGCCAAAGCGGCCCTGGGCCGCCTTCACCATGTCGATTGCTCCCTGATGATGGTGCGTCATCGTGTCGAGGAACTGCAGGTCGTAAGGAGCGGCCGCGTTCGTCGCCGTCATCGTCGCTCCTGTGGTGGTGGTGGTGGAAGTCTGCGGCGGTGCCGTGGTCTCGTGGTTGGCGTGCTCCCCGTTCCTGCACGCGAAGCTCAGCAGGAGCAGCAGGGCGATGCCTGAGTGTCGTTTCATGTTCTTCTCCTTTCTCAGGATCTTCGTCGGGGTCGTGGTTCAGCAGCAGGAGTCCCCGGCCGAGCAGCAGGAGGCGGTTGCCGTCGTCGCAACAGCCGCGCCCGAATCTCTCGCGGGCGCAGCATCGAACTTCGTCGCGCAGCCGCGGGAGCAGAAGAAGTAGGTTTCGCCCTCGTAGCGCGATGAGCCGGCGGCCGTCGCGGGGTCGATGTTCATTCCGCAGACCGGATCGATGACCGTTGCGTTCGTGTTCGTGTGGTGGTTCATGTGTTGCTCCTTTCACCAGAGCAAACGCACCACCGGCGACGGTCTTACACCAGCGGCGTCGAACCACATAAACCGCGCTCTTCCTCTTCCTGCCCTTCTGCCTCGGATCGTTGTCCGAGGGCACGTACGACTGCATTCCGCTCGCAACGCGCCTGTGGCGCTGGATGGGGAACTGAGGAACGGGGTTGCACGGTGAAGCTAGGCGGCGACTCGTCGCGCGAGCCGGTAGCACGCGCACAGTACCTCGCTCTACCTCCGACGGATCATGCTCCGTCATCAGCACGGCACCGCTTGAACGGCCGCTCCCACGACGTTCAAGCCGGCATTCACGATTTGCGTCGTCACGCGAGCGCGGTTGAACGCGACATCCGCCAGAAACAGCATGGCTGCGCCGAGGTAGGCGAAATAGCCGAGGCCGACGTAGTCGGCGAACAGGATCGTGTGGAGCCAGTTCTGCGCGAAGAGGTAGAGAGCACCGACCACGATTGCGGCGCCGACGAGCACGAAAGCCGGAAGCAGCAGTTGCAGACCCGCGGCGCGTCTGAAATACGTGGTGGCACCCAGGAGCAGGAAGACGAGCGCGTTGGCACCCGTAAAGATGCGAAGCTCGCGGAGGAGCGCCTGCACGACCTCGGCATATTTGCTTCGAATCAGGCGCTGCAGCTGCTCATTCGCTGCCGAACGCGCGAGGATGTGCTCCGTCAGGAGAGAGCGCGTGGCGGCGGCGACGAACTTCCGGCACTCACAGTCCGGATCCTGCATCTGCGCGACGACCGCCGCGACCTTCTCCGGAAGCCCTGCGGCGAGCTTGCGCTCCGCATCCGCGATCTCACGCGAGTTACGAGCGATCGCTCGCTGCGCCAGTCGCACGAGCGGGCTGCCGGTGACGGCTGCGATCCGCTCCCGGACGCGCGCTTCGATCTCGCGCCGTACGAGCTCCCTGGCCACCGATTCGACGAGCAGCGGCCGGACGTACGACGTCACGAACGCGACACCGAAAAGGAGTACGCCGAGAGCGCTGATGCCGAGGAGAAGCGGTCTGATAGTTCGCATGGAGTCAAAGGCCGTTCTCATGTTCGGGCCCGCAGTTCACGGTGACACTGGTGTGCACGGATTGGTGTGACGGCGCCCACGCGGCCCCACAGACACGCTATTCGCTGACGACGATGCCCTCCGCGACGCGTCAGCCCGCCTTCGGCGGGCGGCAGCGCCGTTTAGCCCCGGGCGTGAGCCCGGGGTTCTCCATCGCCCCCTCGGAGCCGGCTCCGCCGGCGGCACTCCCTGGCGCGCTAGCCTCCCAGCTCCTTCAGCCACGCCGCCGCCACGGTGCGCGCCGCGGTGGTCGCTTCCTTGCCGGCGCGGTAGCAAAGCTTCCAGTCGGGCGGCTTGCTCTCATACGCGGCGTTGGCGAAGCGCATCTTGCGTCCGCTCGCCACCAGTTTGGCGTCGAAGTCGACATCCGCGCTCACCTTCATAAAAGCTGCGAGGCGCTGGCGAATGACCGCCTTCGGATCGGCGGGATACCGCTCGTTCCACTTGCGCAGCTCCTCCGCGTACGCGGCGGTTCCGCTCGCGGTGGCGGACTTCACTTCCTCGCGATACTCCGACCCCTGCAGCTCCGCGATGCGATCCTTCGTCTCCTGGATTACCTCGCGGATTGAGGCTTTGTCGGCAGCGTCCGCATCCTTCAGGTCCTGGTCGAGCGTGCGGAGGTAGTCCTTCAGCTCCGCCAGCTCCTCCTTCGCCTGGGCATCGAGATTGATCGTGTCCGGTTTGGCCGGCTTCGTCTTTTCGCGCGCCGCGGCGTACGCCTTCGCGAACTCCGGCGTGGCGGTGTACGCCTTGGCCCAGCGGAGGCCGGCGTCGACGAGCTGCGCACGCACTGCCGGCGTGGCCGCCTTCAATTTCGTGCGGACTTCCGGAACGGAGACGGCATCGTGCGACAGCCACGCGACGAGATTCTGCCTGGCGCGTTCGGGCGACACGCCGATGTCGGACAGCACGTCAGGAGCGGCGGAAAGAGAGAGAGCAGCGGCGACCGCGCCTGCGGCCCAGAACAGCGAACGTTTCATACCGCGGCATGGTTCCCCCCGCTCGCGCAGCAGAGGTTGACCACGGTCACATCCCCGGATGCGTTTCCGCGAGCATTCCGTGACAAAGCGAAGGCGGTTCGATGGTTGCAAAAGAACCTAGGGCTGGCCCCCACTGCTCCGCGCGACCGCCATGGTGGTCAGGTACGGTCGATCACCGTCGCGCCAGGCGCGTTCGTCCTCACAGAGGCAATCCCGTTCTCCATGGCAGCGGTCGAGGAGTACATCTCGCTGGTCCCGAGCACCTGCCCGTTGATTGCGGTGAGCGTGAAATAGGGGCTCCCGTCCTTCGCCGTCTTCCGTACATAGCGTGCGTCATCCGTCGCATTCCGGCGCACCGACTCGATGCCGCCCTCCGCGCCGGGTTTCGTCTCGTACGCCTCGCTCGTGAGGATCTTCTCGTGGTTGCCCGCGCGCAGGTTGAAGCGATACTTGCCGGTGCTGCCCTTCTCCAGGACGAATGATCCTGCCATTGGGGTCTCCTTCTCGTTTCGCTGCAGAGAAGAGACACGGGCGCTACGCAATGGTGGCGTTGCCGCTGGTCGTATCCCGGCGCGCCACCCCTACGCCGGGCGTTCGCCGAGGTGTTGGCGGAGCAGGTCGATGAACCGGAGGAGCGGTGCCGGCGGGCGGCGCGCCGCGAGCCGGACTGCTGCCCAGCGCCGGCGGGTGCCTTTCGGCGTCAGCTTCACCGAGCAGAGACCGGCCATCGATCGCGGCAGGACCCAGTCGGTCAGCGGCGCCACTCCCATCCCGCCGCGCACCAGCTCGATCAGCGCCTCGGTCAGCGGCACCCGCGTATGCCGGCGCGGCTCGACGCCCGCGGGCCAGAGCAGCCGCGTGAAGATGTCGAGCTGCTCGCGCGGCGCGTCGTACGTGAGCAGATGCTCCGGCGCCAGATCGTCGGCCAGCACGTGGCGCCGCTTCGCGAAGGGATGAGCGGCCGGCACGAGGAGCACCAGCTCGTCGGTCATGAGCGGTGTGCGCGCGAGCCGCGGCTGCGACGGCGCGTCGGTGGTCAGCGCGAGATCGAGCTGCCCCGCCAGGAGCGCGGGGATCGGCTGGCGCGTCGCTTCGAGCACGATGCGCAGCTCGACGCGCGGATGCTCGCGCTGCCACTTCGCCAGCACGGGCGGCAGCCAGCCGTAGACCGTGTAGCAGCCGGTGCTGATGCGGAGCAGATCGTGCGGCGCCTCACCGCGAAGCTGCGCGGCCGCCTCGTCCACCTGCGCAAGCACGCGCCGCGCGGACTCCAGCAGCTTCTCTCCCGCACCGGTGAGGAGGAGCTTCCGGTTCCGCCGCTGGAACAGCGGAATGCCCAGCCGCTCCTCGGCGTCGCGCAACTGGTGACTCAACGCGGACGGCGTCAGATGCAGCTGCAGAGAGGCCGCGGCGAGACTGCCGGCGTCGGCGATGGCGGTCACGAGACGGAAATGACGCAGCTCCAGATCCATGAGCACCATTCACTATAGCAGCGAAATCATTTCGCTTTTTTCACGTGCGTCGCCGCCCTACGATGACTCGCATGAACGACCTGCACATCGACGACGTCACTCCCCTCGTAGTGGGCCCCGGCTGCTCGCGCCGCGACCTCCCCAGCACGCCCGGCGTGCGCGTCTGGATCGTGGAGATGGAGCCGGGCAGCCAATGGCCCCACGTCGACCACCATCCCACCGGCGAGGAGTTCCTCGTCCTCAGCGGCGAAGTGATCGAAGGCGAGCGCCGCTTCGGCCCCGGCACCTACGTCCACTTCGAGCCCGGCAGCCAGCACCAGCCGCGCACGGAAACGGGTGTGCGGCTGTTTGGGATCAACGTGGTGCGGTGAGGGGATCGCGAGAACTTTGGGTTTAGGTGGTCTTCGTTCTCGTGGAGTACAGCTGCGGGCCTTCCCGTCGCCGCAGCGATACCGTCCCTACAGGCTTGGCCCCTGGCGAGAGTTTGGACTGCGGCAGCGGACGAGCTGCCGCTTTTGTACACGCTCAGCGACGGCGTGCCTACAGGTGCGGGCCG
>DASVEE010000005.1:0-102652 GCA_036380735.1 Thermoanaerobaculia bacterium
CCTCCACGGGGCTGCCCGCCCACCCGGGAGGTTGCTTTCGTCTTGCCTGTAGGCGACTGTCAAGGATGTCCCCGTCGAAGTGTCAGGAATGTCCCCGCGAGTTCACCCTCTCCCCGCAAAGGCCGGGGAGAGGGGCAACAAGGCCGGTCCTGCGCGTCCTATTCGTCCTATAGGTCCTATTCGTCCCATTCGTCCCATCGGAGGCCCCTTGAACGAAACCGTCGACCACCACGAAGAAGAACCCACCACCAGCGCGTTCGGCAGCACCGAGTGCCCGCAGTCGCCCGTTCCGCCGCTGCCGGTGACGATGGACGCGTTGCGCGACGCGCTCACGGAGGAGATCGGACATCGCCGCCGCGCGCAGTGCATGGCGTCGATCCAGAGCAGCACCGTGCAGCTCGCGCTCGACCTGCTGGTGAGTGAGCCCGACATCGAGGGCTTCTTCCGGGTCTTCATCAAGACGCTGATCGACGAGTGCGACAGCCACGCGTGCGGCGTGTTCCTCCTCGACGACGACGCTTCGCAATGCGAGCTGTGGATGGCGCAGGTCGGCGAACAGCACTTCGCGCCGACGCAGGCCGACTGGGGTGAGCTGCGCCTGCCGCGCGCCAGCATGGCCGCGCATCTCTTCTCCTATCGTGCCGGCTGGACCGAGACCGTCGAATACGCCGGCGACGATCCTCGCCTCCCGGAGCCGGTGCGCGAGTTCAACCGCTCGATCGGCCTGCAATCCGTCGCCGTCGCTCCGCTGAAGCTCCCCAACCGCAACCTCGGGTGGATCGCGCTCTCCACCGGCGACGCGCCGCCCGAATACGCGCCGTGGCGCCGCGCGCTGCTCGAAGCGGTCGCCCGTCAGGCCACGCTCGCGCTGCACCAGAACCGGCTCGCGGAACAGAGCAGGGCCGAGGTGCGGCATCAGGCGGTGCTGGAAGAGCGGAACCGCATCGCGCGCGACATCCACGACACGCTCGCGCAGGGCTTCGCCGCCATCCTCATGCAGTTGCAGTCGGCGCAGCGTGCGTGGTCTTCCGCGCCGTCGACCGTGGCGAAGAGCATCGAGAACGCCGTCGACATCGCGCGCACGAACATGATCGAAGCGCGGCGCTCCGTCTGCGCGCTGCGTCCGCAGACGATGGAGAACGGCGACTTTGCCGCGGTGCTGGAGCGCACCGTCGAGATCGCGCGGATGGCCACCGACGTGCCGATCGAGCTGGCCATCGAGGAACTGCCGCTCTTCGGCGCGGGCGTCGAGCGTGAGCTCGCCGGCATCGCCCAGGAAGCACTGACCAACGCCATCCGTCACGCGAGAGCGAAGCGCATCACCGTCCATGCGACGGGCGTGCGTGCGCTCGGCTTCCGCCTCTCCATCGCCGACGATGGTCGCGGCATCGCCAAAGAGCGCCTCGGCACCGGCTTCGGCCTGACGTCGATGCAGGAGCGCGCCGAGCGCATCGGCGCGTCGCTCACCATCGTCACCGCACCCCGCTCCGGCACCGAGATCGTGCTCGCGTGGGAACCGCCGCAATTCGTGATCCCCAGCCATGGCCACAGTCAGCACTGACCGCGCATCCGTTCTCGTCGTCGACGACCATCTGCTCGTCCGCAGAGGCGTCGCCGAGATCATCAACCACGAGCCAGGCCTGGAGGTCGTGGCCGAGGCGTCGAACGGCGTCGAGGCGGTGGCGGCGTTCGAGAGCTACCGCCCCGACATCACGCTGCTCGACCTCCGCATGCCGGTGATGGAAGGGGTCGAGGCCGTGCGCCGCATCCGCGAGCGTGATCCGCTGGCGAAGGTCGTCGTCCTCACCACGTACGACACAGACGACGACATCTCCCGCGCGCTGAAGGCGGGGGCCAAGGCGTACATCCTCAAGGACATCTCCGCCGACGGGCTGATCGAGTGCATCCACGACGTGCTGGCCGGGAAGACGTACCTGGCACCGGCCGCCGCGGCGAAACTGGCGGAAGGGCTGGCGCACGTGCAGCTCACCCCGCGCGAGCTGTCGACCCTGCGCCTCATGGCCGACGGCAAGACCAACAAAGAGATCGCCAACAACCTCGGCATCAGCGAGCGCACCGTGAAAACCCATCTCGGGCACCTGTTTGACAAACTGGGGGTCACGACCCGCACCGAGGCGATCAAGATCGCCGCGAGGCGGGGACTGGTGCGGATGGAGTGACCGGGTCGCTCGCCGCGCCGGCGCGCTCGTTGTCCGTTGTCCGTTCTCCGTTGTCCGTGCCGCGCCAGCGCGGATGTTCGCTGAGCGCAGCAGCACGGAAAACGGAAAACGGAAAACGGACAACGAAAAAAATCTGTAAGACGTGTCGATTTGCGCGTTCTCCCTTCGACGTCTAGTCAAAGGAGAACGACATGGAAAGCAAAAAGCTCATCTGGACCGGACGCATCCTCAGCTTCATCCCCATCCTCTTCCTGCTCCTCGACGGCATCATGAAGCTCGTGCTGCCGCTGCCGGTGCGTGAGGGGATGCCGCAGCTCGGCTGGCCGGTGGAGCTGGCAGTGCCGCTCGGGATCGTCCTGCTCGCCTGCACCCTCTTCTACATGATCCCGCGCACGGCCGTCTTCGGCGCCATCCTCCTCACCGGCTACCTCGGCGGCGCCATCGCCACGCACGTCCGCATCGGAAATCCGCTGTTCAGCCACGTCCTGTTCCCGGTTTACGTCGCTCTGCTCCTCTGGGGTGGGCTCTACCTGCGCGACCGCCGCGTCCGCGCCCTGTTTCCTGTGACTGCCTGACCACTTCATCCGTACAAGGGAGAGCCGCCATGCTGCTCACGATCGCCATCGCCCTCGTCCTGCTCGTGCTCCTCCGCGCAGCCACGAAACCCGACACGTTCCGGGTGCAGCGCGCGACGACGATCGCCGCGCCGCCGGAGGAGATCCTGCCGCTGATCAACGACTTCCACTACTGGGGCGTCTGGTCGCCGTACGAAAGGCTCGACCCCGTGATGCGCCGCAGCTTCAGCGAGCCCGCCCGAGGACGGGGCGCGGTCTACGCCTGGGAGAGTGAGGGGCGCGCCGGGGTCGGCCGGATGGAGATCAAGGACGCCTCGCCCGCCAAGGTCACGATCCAGCTCGACTTCGTGAAGCCGTTCGCAATCCACAACGTGGCCGAGTTCACGCTGCAGCCGGCGAACGGCGCCACGGCCGTGACGTGGTCGATGCAGGGACGCAGCCCGTTCATCGTGAAGCTGATGAGTGTCGTCTTCCCGATGGACCGCATCGTCGGCCGCGACTTCGAGACCGGACTGGCGCAGCTCAAGGCCGTCGTGGAAACGTAGAGCGTTTCGCCTACACTTTCGCGCGCAACCACCACGAAGGAGACCGCGCCACGATGAAGTACCTCCTGCTGATCCATCTCAACGAAGACGAAATGGCGGCCCTGCCGCACGAACAGATGAACGACCTCAACGTCCGCCATCTGACCCTGAACGACGACCTCCGCCAGAGCGGCCACTTCATCGAGGCTGAAGCGCTGCAGCCGGGCGCGCAGACGTCGACGCTGCGCGTGCAGAACGGCAAGGTGACGGTGATGGACGGCCCGTTCACGGAGACCAAGGAGCTGGTCGCCGGCTTCTACCTCGTGGAAGCGAAAGACCAGGACGAAGCCGTGGAGATCGCCAGGCGGCTGCCCAGCCTGCCGCACGGCTGGGTGGAAGTGCGCCCGTGCCGGCAGTTGGAAGTGGATTAGCGCAGGAGCGCCGTTGTCCGTTGTCCGTTTTCCGTTGTCCGTGCTGCGCTCGACGAGCGGCGTCGCACAGCGCAGCACGGAAAACGGTCAACGGACAACGGACAACGGACAACGGCGCGTCAGCGCTTACGCGCGCAACGCCGCGGGCGCATGTGCCGGCACCAGCGGCTTCCGCGGCGCAATGGGGTGCACCGGCCGGTACGCGTCGCCCAGCGGCGGCCGCGCATCCGCCTCACCGTGGTTCGACCACAGCGCGAAGGCGCGTTCCGCCTGCGCGGTGATCGTCAGCGCGGGGTTCACCCCCAGGTTCGCGGAGATCGCTGAGCCGTCCACGATGTGCAGCCCCTCGTGGCCGAACACGCGGTGGTAGGCGTCGATCACCCCTTCGGCGGGCGTCGCGCCGATCGTGCAGCCGCCGATGATGTGCGCGGTCATCGGGATGTCGGCCAGCTCTCCCCACGTGCCGCCGGGATCGCCGCCGATCACCTCCGCCAGCCGCTTCGTCGCCTCGGTGCCCTTCGGGATCCATGACGGGTTCGGCTCGCCGTGCCCCTGCTTCGAAGTCAGCTCGTAGCGGCCGAAGCGGCGGCGCCCGAACAGCGTGAGGCTGTTGTCGAGCGTCTGCATCACCAGCACGATCACGGTGCGCTCCGACCAGTGGCGCACCGACAGCGAGCGCACGAACTGCCCCGGATGCCGCACCGCCGTCTTCAGCCACTTCCACCACCGCGGCCCGCCCGGCCCCCCCTCGGTCATGATCGTGCTGAGCAGCCCCATCATGTTCGAGCCGCGGCCGTAGCGCACCGGCTCGATGTGCGTCCGCTCGTCGGGATGGAACGACGAGGTGATGGCGACGCCGTGCGAGTAATCGACTTTGCGTGAGCGGGCGCGGGCGCCGAGGATCGACTCGGAGTTGGTGCGCGTGAGCGTACCGAGGCGGGGCGAGAGATTGGGGAGGACGCCGGTGTCGCGCAGCTCGTGCAGCAGCCGTTGCGTGCCGAGGGCGCCGGCGGCGAAGACGACCTGCCGCGCGGTGAACGTGCGCCGCTTGCGCGCGCGTCCGGTGCGATGCGTCTCGACCGCGTAGCCGCCGCCATCGAGCGGACGCACGCGCTCGACGGTCGTCAACGGATGAATCGTGGCGCCGCCTTGCTCGGCGAGATGGAGGTAGTTCACGTCGAGCCGGTTCTTCGCGCCGACGCGGCAGCCAACCATGCAATTGCCGCAGAACGTGCAGCCGGTGCGCCGCGGCCCGGCGCCGCCAAAGTACGGGTCGTCGGCTTCGACGCCGGGCTCGCCGAAGTAGACGCCGACGGGCGTGCGGTGGAACGTGTCGGCCACACCCATCTGCCTCGCGACCTCACGCATCGCCTTATCGGCGGCCGTCTCGCGCGGATTCTCCACCACACCGAACATCCGCCGCGCCTGGTCGTAATGCGGTGCGAGCTCACGCCGCCAGTCGGTGATGCCGCGCCACTGCGCGTCGTCATAGAACGCCTGCGGCGGTTCGTAAAGAGTGTTCGCGTAAACGAGCGACCCACCGCCGACACCCGCGCCGGAGAGGATCACGACGTCCTTCAGCCACGTAATGCGCTGCACCCCGAACAGCCCGAGCTTCGGCGCCCACAGAAAGTTCTTCAGGTCCCACGAAGTCTTCGGAATGTCGCGCTTCGCGAAGCGCCGCCCGGCCTCGAGCACGCCGACGCCGTACCCCTTCTCCGTCAGCCGCAGCGCGGCCACACTGCCGCCAAACCCGCTGCCAATGACGACGACGTCATAGTCGAAGGTGGTCATTCAGGGGAATGATAGATGGGACCGATGGGACGGATGGGACAGATGAAGTCCCATTCGTCCCATCGGTCCTATTTGTCCCATCCGTCTTATCGGTCCCCGCCGGGCCTACTTTCTCTGCAGCGTTTTCAACCGGCGCGTCGTCAACTCCAGCACGGAATCGTCGTCGTCTTCGCGGTCGGCCTGGGCCTTCTGGTAGGCGGCGAGGGCGGCGTCGCGGAGGTTGTAGTTTTCGGCGATGCGGCCGAGGACGTACCAGTCGATGCCGGTGGGGTCTTCGTTGCCGCGCGTGTCCATGCTGCGGAGGAGGGCGTCGCGGGCTTCGATGCTGTTGCCGGTTTCCGCGTACAGCGCGGCCAGGGTGTGCAGCGATGAGGAGTCCTGGTTCTCCGACGCGTAGCGCGCCTGCTCCAAGGCCTTGGTGAAGTCCTTGCCGGTGAACAGGGCGAACCACGCCGCGTTGTTGTAGTCGCTGCGGCTCTGGGAGAGCTGGTCGACGAGCTGCTGCGCCAGGTCGTGCGCCGCTTTCCAGTCGCCGTGCTTCGCGGCGTTCTGCGACATCGCGCGCAGCGCGTCCGGGTCGTTCGGCGTCGCTTCGAGGCGCTTCTTCGCCAGCTCGTCCGCTTTCGCGTGCTTGCCGTTGTTCGTCAGCGCCGTGGTGTACGTCATGAACGCCGACGTCGACTCGGGGTGCCGCTCGTAAAGCCGCGCGGCGACCGTCTCCAGCGACTTCCAGTCGCGGCGCTCCAGGTAGATCGCGGCGAGCGTGCTGTCGATGCGCAGCTTCGTGTCGTCGTTCGTGCTCTTCTCGCGCATGGCGAGGAGGATCGGCTCCGACGTCTTGTTCGCGGAGCGCATCATCAGCGACGCGGCGGCGGTGCGTACTTCGTCTTCCGTCGCCGTCATCTTGCCTTTCGGCCAGAGGATCGGGAACGCGGCGCCGCGCAGCGGATCGTCGCCGCCGCCGGCGGTGATCTCCTCGCGCATCCAGTTGAGCCACGTGCGGGCGCGCTCGAGCTGCTGCGCGTCGGCGAAGCGGAGCACGGACAGGCCGACGAGGTCGGGCGCGTGGCTCACCGCGCGCAGCACGTAGCGGCCGTCTTCCTTGGCCACGAAGAACGTCATCTCGTTCGTGCGCTCACCGGTGCCGCCCATGCGCGTGCGCAGGCGCCAGCCGCGCTCGTCGTCGCCGTCCTTCTGCACTTGCAGCACCGACGTGACGAAGTCCGCGGTGACGGCCGGCGGCATGTCGTCGGGCTTCTGGTGTGGCGGCGCGAACGGATCGTGCTCTTCCTTCAGCCCGTTCACGAACTGCGCGACGTCCGTTGCCAGGAGTTTGACCGCGGTGTCGCGGTTGCCGCTCATGATCGCGGCGAACACCTTGCGCACGATCACCGTGGGATCGTTCTCGTCGAGCGGCACGTCTTCGATGCGCTTCGCCTTCTTCAGCGTCTCGACGTACGGGCGCATCTCCGCCGCGTTCGGCGCGCCCTGCAGCGCGGAGTCGAGCAGCGCCGCGGCCGGCGCGTACTTGCGCAACTGCACGAGCGTCTGGCCGATGGCGATGGCGTACTGGCGGCGGGTGTTCGCGTCGAACGCGCCGAGCTCGCGCAGCGCCGGTTCCGCACCGGCGTCGGCGGCGACCGCGAGGATGCGTCCCATGTCGCGCTGCGCCGGCGCGTCCATCGTCTTCGTCAACTCGCGCAGCTCCAGGAAGCGGCCGGTGTGTGCGAGGACGAGCATCAGCTCCGCCTCCGTCTTCTTTCCTTCGTCGGGAAGGTCCTTCAGCAGCGCGCGGTACTCGTCGATCGCTTCGGTGAGCTTGGCGTTGCGGCCGAACTGCGCGCCGTCCTCGCCGAACGTCAGCAGCCGCGCGAGTCCAGCACGCACGCCGCTGTTCTTCGGGTCGAGCTCCTTGGCCTTCCGCATCGCGGCGATGGCGCCGGGGAGGTCGAAGCCGCGGCGGAAGGGCCGCGCGAGGAGGTCATGCTGCAGCACGCGCGACTGCATTTCGTAGACGCGCCAGTTGTCCGGCTCGATCTCGATCGCTTTGCGCACTGCTTCGCGCGCGGCGTCGCCGAGGCCACCGGCGAGGAGCGTGCGGGCGAGCTCGAGGTGATGCTGGGCGTGTGTCGGATGCAGCTCGCCGAGGCGGCGGAATTCGGAGAGAGCGCCGGCGACGTCGCCGGCGTTGAGCTTCGTCTGGCCGACCGACTCGAAGCCGATCACCACGCGGTTGGACTCGAAGAGCTGCGCGAGCGCGTCGCGCGTCTCCTCGAATTCCGCCGCGGTCAGGCGCCGCTTGCCGCTGTCGAAGCGCACTTTCGCCACGACGAGGCCGTCGGACTGGGTCGTGTACTCGGTCGTCAGCGTCGTCGTGCCGTACTTTTTCGTCTCGCTCGGCGGCAGCGTGCGCGCGACGAAGCCGGCGGGCGGATCGATGCGATAGATCCACTCCTTCACCGACGGCGCCGGCATCAGAAAGTCGTGCGTGCGTTTCTTGCGGTCCTCTGCGTCCTTACCCACCTTGCGGAGCTGCGGCGGGATGCCGCTGACGAGCCCGGCGGGGTGGAAGGCGACTTCGCCTTCACCGTTGTCGACGATGCCGCTGCCTGATTCGAGGACTTCCATGGTGATGCGGAACGGCTTGGTCAGGTCGTGTGGGTCGGTGGCGTCGACTTTGGCCACGGACTTGGCGAAGTAGTACTTCTTCGCGTATTCGTCGGCGGCTTCGCGGTAGCGGGTGCGATCGGCGGTGGCGTACATGCGGCGCTGCCACGAATCGTTCACGCCGTGCGACTCCGTCGTCTCGACGACGCGCGACTTGCCGTCTTCCGGCAGCTCGAAGGAACGGATCTCCTGGCTGAGGTTCGCGCTCGCCTCCGCTTCCGGCACCTTGGTCAGCGCGGTGGTCGACTTCGTGGCGATGAGGGCGAGGCGTCCCTGATCCTGGATCGGCAGCTCGCCGGCGCGCGCGAACTCGTCGGTCGGATCGACCCAGATGCGCGGATTCCCTTCCACGACGACGATGGCGTGATTGAAGCGGCCGATGCCCGGCAGCTCCGGCTGCACGTCGAAGTCGCTGCCGGCGCGCAGCAGCGCGACGTGCGCGGTGACGCCGGCTTCGCGCAGCATGGCCACGAGCAGCGTTGCCTTGTCCTTGCAGTCGCCGTACTTGTTCGTCAGCACGGTCTGCGGCGTGCGCGGCACGATGGACGCTTCACCGACTTCGACACCGGCGTAGCGGATGTCTTTCTGAATGTTGGCGAGGAGGCGCGCCACGATCTCGCGGCGGTCCTTCGTCTTGCCGACGGCGTCGACGACGCGCTGCTTCAGCTCCGAGCCGGCCATCTGTTTCTCGACGATCTCCTCGTAGCGCGTGGCGATCTCCTGCCACGACTTGCCGGTGGAGAAGGCGACGTAGGGGACGGGGGCGACGTCGTAGGGGAGGTAGCCCTCGAAGTCGCGCACTGCTTCGATGCGGGGGCTCTCGAACAGCGTGCGGCGGCGGTCGCCCGTCACCGTCACTTTCGCTTCGAGCTTCGTGGTGTTGACGATGCGCGGCTCGAGCGTGGCCGGTCCGTCGATGACGAGCCGCGCGCGGTGCACGGGGACGGGCATGCCGAAGTAGAAGGTGTCGGAGACGCCGGCGCCGGCGATCGGCGTCGTGCCGTTGTAGCGGATCACATATTCGACCACGGACCCGACGGCGACGGCCGGGAGCGGCGCGCGGAGCACGCGGTTGTCGCTGAAGATGTCGAGCGATTCGTCGCGCATCGGCGCCTCGGTCACGGCGTTGCGGTCGAGGGAGTGCATGGTGCCGTCCTTCGTCACCACGCGCGCTTCGATGGTCGGGCGCTCGTGGATCCAGGGGGCCCACGGCGCCTGCACCTGGCCCATGCCGCTGACGGCGGATTCGCCGGCGATGCGGTACATGATGCGCGTCGTCGTCCGGGAGCGGCCGTCGGCTTCGACGGCGTAGGTGCGCTCGTCGAGGAGGATGACGAGCTCGCTGTCACCGGCAGGAACCTTTTCGGCCGCTTCGATCAGAGCCTTCGGCTCGACGGAAAACGCCTCGGCATCCCACGGCTCCTGGGCCATGACCGTCGCGGCAGAGAGAATGAGGAGGAACGGGAGCAGAATCCGTGGGACGAGCGGCATATGTCCGAGTGTAACGAAAAAGGACTCGACAGATTTCTCACCCGTGAATAGAATCCGCGCCCGCGCTGTTACCCCGCGCGTTCAGGCCGTTGTAGCTCAGCCGGCCGTTGTAGCTCAGTTGGTAGAGCAGCTGATTCGTAATCAGCAGGTCACCGGTTCAAGTCCGGTCAACGGCTCCAGTTTTCAAGTCCCTCGAAGCGGCCACCGGTGACGGTGGCCGTTTTTTTTTGTGCGCGCGATGGGACGGGTGGGACAGATAGGACAGATAGGACGGATAGGACGAATAGGACTGATAGGACGAAGGGGGCCTGCGCCGACGCTCCGCTGAAGCCTGCGGCTTTGTCCTATCTATCCTATTCGTCCTATCCGTCCTATCTGTCCCATCGGTCCCATCCGACCCATCGCCGTGCAGGAGTGTCCGACCATGGTCACCGGTTGCCGGAGTGCCGTGCGCACTCCCGGAGCGCCGTCGCGGACTCGCGGAGCGCCGTCGCGCACTGCCGGAGCGCCGTTGCGCACGCGCCGAGCGCCCGTCGCGCTCCACGAGCCCTGGAACACACGCGGCGAGTTCCATCGCGCAGTCAACGCGCTGCAGGCGAACCTTTCCGAGCTCGGTGGCACGCTCACGGTACGCCGCGCGAGCCGCGCAGAGTGCGCCGTCGATCCCCGACCCCTCCATGCCGCGTCGCCGGAACTGCGGCCGCACGCCGGGAGCAGGTCACGCCGCGCATTCAGTGGCGGTTAGGCAATACTGAGACGAGTTGGTCGCGTGCCGCACGCCCCCCTCACCATCCCACCGCCCGCCGGCGTGGCTTCGGCGGCGCGGACTCCACCCGCACCGCGACCGGGAGGCCGCCTACTCGTGATGGGGACGCTTTCAGTGCTGCTTCGAGCTCGGCGGGCGTGAGGTTGGGGTTCTCTTCGAGCATGCGGGCGGCGATGCCCGCGGCGAAGGGAGCAGCCCAGGAGGTCCCGGAGGAAGTTTCGTCGGGTTTGTAGCGGTAGGTGTCGGGCTGGATGATCGAGGCGGTGAGGAGCTCGGCGGCGGGGGCGAGGAGCTCGACCTGCGCGCCGGCACAACTGCCGGACCAGAGCTCGTTGCTGCGGTCGAGGCCTCCGACCGTCACGACGCCGTCGATCGACGGGCCGAGGATGGCGGGGTAGAGGAGCACGCTGCCGTCGGGGGCGCATTGACTGGAACGGCCGGCGTAGCGGTTGCCGGCGGCCGCGGTGAAGAGGAAGCGTTTGCCGTTCGGGTCAGCATTGCCGTCGGCGTCGACGCCGCGTGTCATGCGGGCGAAGAGGGCGTCGCGCTCCGGCGACTGCTCCCGCTGCGTGAGGCTGAGGCTGAGGTTGATCACCGCCGTGCGGAACGGCGGCGTGGTCGGCTCGAACGCGTGCCGGATGATGGCGTAGAGCGCGCGGTCGAGAGTCTCCGGATCGCGGAACAACACGGGGACGATGGACGCGTCTGGCGCGACCCCGACGTGCGCGCCCGCGGCGACGGAGGCGACCGAGGTCCCGTGGCCGTAGAACAGCGCCTGCAGCGGAAAGTCGCGGAGGTAGCACGGCGCCACGTCCGGCGCTTCGCAGCCGGCGTACCCTCCGGCATTGATGCCGTCGAGCACATTGCTGCCGGCCGGCCGCTGAAACTCGGCGTGCGCGCGCATCACACCCGTGTCCATCACATAGATGACGGCCCCTCGGCCGGTGGTCCGGCGCAGCGCTTTGCCGTTCGGCGCTCCGCTGATCGAGTCGGAGCGGTCGAGGTGCCACAGCACGTTCTCCGCGAAGCCCTCTCCGCAGCCGAGCAGGCGGCGCTCGACGATCGTTTCGTTCACCGGCACGTCGACGGTGCCGCAGGTGGTCGGCGTGACCGCGACCGGCTGCGCCACGGCCGCGGCGGTCACGAGCACAGTGGCGAGGGAGAGAAGGACGAAGGGGCGCACGAGGACGTTGGGTACCGGATCCATGATACGGGGTGGGCCGCGCGCGCTGTCAACGGCGGCGCCACGAATCACCGGCCGCGGGGCGTGGCGGTCGTTGCGTTGTTGCACCGATAGGACGAACAGGACAGATAGGACATAGGACCTATTGGACGGATAGGACCTATAGGCCTGCGGACCTTGCGGCCTTTTCGTTGATAGCGGTGATGCAGCCTGCGGAGGTTGCGCGGTTGGCTGGTGGTGTTTGCCACCTTTCGAGTGGGCGGGTTCTGTAGGTCCCATCCGTCCTATCCGTCCTATAGGTCCTGTCGTTCCCCTGCGGTTGCCACATTTTGCACCGCATGTAATCCGGCCCCTGCCGTGCTGGCGCCGATTTCGCCATGCAGCATGTTGCCCATGCCCAGCCGCATCGCACTGGAAGCCGTCCTCATCGTTCTCCTCGTCCTTGCCAATGGCATCTTTGCCCTGGCGGAGATCGCCGTCGTTTCCTCGCGCAAGGCAAGGCTCCGCGCGCGTAGCGAAGCGGGCGATCGCGGTGCCGCCGTCGCTCTCGAGCTGGCGGAGCAGCCGAACGACTTTCTCTCCACCGTGCAGATCGGAATCACGCTGGTCGGGATCCTCGCCGGCGTCTTCGGCGGCGCAACGCTGGCCGAGGTGCTCGGCGCGCGGCTGAACGGCGTCGGCTGGATTGCGCCGCACGGCGAAAACGTCGCCCTCACGCTGATCGTCATCGCCATCACGTACCTCTCGCTGGTCGTCGGCGAGCTCGTACCGAAGCGCATTGCCCTCACGAATCCGGAACGCTTCGCCGCCGCGATGTCGCCATTCATGCGCCGCCTCTCGCGCGTGGCACGCCCCGCCGTCTGGTTCCTCAGCGTCTCCACCGCCGCCGTCGTGAAGGCGCTGCGCATCCCGCGGTCGAAGGAGCCCGCGGTGACCGAGGAGGAGCTGACGTCGATGCTGGAGATGGGCCGTGAGACCGGCGAGTTTCACCCGGCCGAGGAGGAGATGATCAAGAGCATCTTCGCCCTCGGCGACCGCCCCGCCAGCGCGATCATGACGCCGCGCCACGAAGTCGTCTGGCTCGACCTCACCCGTCCCACGGCCGAGCTCCAGCGGACGATCGTCGAGAGCGGCGTCTCCCGGTTTCCGGCCGCCGAGGGGAGCATCGATCACGTGGCGGGCATCATCGACGTCAAGGACCTGATCGACGCCTGCTTCTCCGGCGCACCGATCGATCTGCGCGCCGCCATGCGCGAGCCGCTCGTCGTCCCGGAGACGGCGTCGGCTCTCCAGATCCTGCACCAGTTCCAGATCCGTCAGATGGAGATCGCGATCGTGGTGGACGAATACGGCGGCTTCGAAGGCGTCGTCACCGTCGCCGATCTGGCCATGCGCGTGCTTGGGCTGGAGGAAGAGGGGGAGCTCGTCCAGCGCGAAGACGGCTCGTGGCTCGTCGACGCGATGATGAACTTCGACGACTTCGCGAAGGAGGTCGGTCTGCGCATCCACGGCGACCAGGAGCACGACACCGTCGCCGGTTTCGTCCTCTCCCGCCTCGGGCGCCTCCCCCGAGTGGCCGACCGCCTCGACGCCTCCGGCTTCCGCTTCGAGATCGTCGACATGGACGGCCGGCGGGTGGACAAGCTGCTGGTGACGGCGCTGCCGGCGGGTGAGTAGGAAAGGGCCCGAGAGGACCGATAGGACGGACGGACGGGACGACCAGGACGGCCAGGACGAATGGACTGATGGGGCGGTGTCCGCACCTCTCCGCGGCGTAAACTGCCGCCATCCATGAAAGGTTGTGCGCGCGGCTGCATTCTGTGGGTCCTCGGGTGGGGCGCCGCCGCCGGCTCGTTCTATTACTACTTCGTCAGCCTTCGCGACTTCGGCCCACCGATGTACTGGGCTTCCGCGGTCGCCGGGCTGCTCGTCGTCGCCGCCATCGGCTACGCCCTCGGCATCGGCACTGCGTATCGCGAGCGCAGGCTGCTGCTCGACGCGATGGCCGGCACGCCTCCCGTGGATGGGGAGTGGGCTGCCGTCAGCGGGGCGATCCATGCGACTACGCCCCTGACCGCGCCGTTCAGCGGCCAGAAAGTAGTGGCGTACGAGTACAAGGTCGACCGGCACGAACGCCACGGGCGGACCAGCTCCCAGGTCGTCTACTTCGACGGCAAAGCCCTGGTGCCGAGCAGCATCACCACGAGGCACGGAAGCGTGCGCATCCTCTGCGTCCCGGCGTTCACCGACGTTACCGCGGAGTCACTCGACTCCTCGCACGCCGTGAAACGCGCGCAGGCGTACCTCGCCGCCACGGAGTTCGCGCACTACGAAACCTCCGAGAAGCGCCGTACGCGCCTCGACGAGGAGTGGACGGACGCCGACGGCAACTTCCGCGCGGACTGGCAGTACAACACAGCGCAGATCGACCTCACCGACAACTTCCGCCTCGAAGAAAAGCACATCAAGCAAAACGAACAGGTCTGCGCGTTCGGTCTCTACTCCCGCGACCGCGGCGGTCTGATTCCCCACCCCAACTGGGCAAAGCACACTCGCCTGATGCGCGGCGACCCGTCGAAGGTGGCCGCGCAACTGCGCAGCCGCATGATCCGGTACGCCGTGGGCGTGGTGGTGTGCAGCGCGTTGGTTTACGGGATTGTGTGGTGGTATGGGGCGGAGGCGGGGGCGTGAACGAGGACGAATAGGACCGATAGCACGAATAGGACGGCGGCGTGTCCCGTGGGTCCTATGGGTCTATCGGTCCAACCGGGAAGCCTGGGAAATACGCATCGAGGATGTTTTTCGATGGTCGGCTGGCCCAATCGGTCAGAAATGGCCAATGCGAATGCGCGACACACCTACTTGGGAAAAAAACAGTGACGAGGGGAACTTCCAGCACACAACCGTCTCAAATGTGACGTAATATTTCTGCACACACACAATGAGGAGCGGTCATGTCGTCCAGCGGTCGGAGCTCCGCGGACGTGCGGAGATGTGATTTTTTCATCAGTCGCGCCGGCGAGAGCAGGAAGTGGGCGCTCTGGGTCGCGCGACAGTTGCAGATCGAGCGCTACAGTGTTCTCTATCAGGAGCGCGACTTCGACAACGGCGACAACGTCGTTGTCGAGATTGGCAACGCCACCGCCAATTCGGAACGCACGCTCCTCATCCTGAGCGGTGCATACTTTTCGTCGGGATTTACCGAAGTCGAGTACACCGTTCGGATTCCGGATAAGAAGCTACTGCTGTTCCGCGTGGCAGACGTGACGCTGCGGCCTGAGCTCACGCCCTTCAAGTTCTCGGACCTCTTCGATCTCGACGAGGAGACGGCGCGGAAAATTCTGATAGAGGAAGTGCGGCAGGCATACGGACCGTCGAAGCACCCGTATGACGGTGATATCCCCGCGGCGGATTTCCCCGGCGCACGGATCCAGATCACGCCTGCGTCTCCGGCGATCGCAACCTCGGCGGTCGTTCATCTGTCAGCGACTCCTCTTCCGGTGCAACCACCGGTCGCAAAAGTTCCGGCTGACGTTCTGGAGAACATTGCTTATCTCTGCGACCGTCTACCGCAGGAGAATCACCTCGGGTCGATTCTGACGAGTGAATGCTGTCCTCGAACGGTCATCTGCATCGCACACGGCGATGAGATCGAACGTGTGGATCGCTTCGCCCAACGGCTGCACACGTATTCAGTTCCGAAATACGTAAAGGATGACCGCCCGATTCGTCCGATCGCGATCGAATGGCCGAAGGTGACGGCGAAGACTTCGATCTCCGCGTTCCAAACGGATCTGCGCATGTCAGCGACGCGGCAAATGCTGTCGCAGAAGCTCCAGGATGCGACCGCAGTTGTCCGAACGAACCTGCTGGTGTCGCGTGACTGTGCACGCCGCGAAAAGGAGCTGGTGCAAGCGTACGTCGACTTCTGGCAGAAGGTCGATGTTCCGGTGACCTCTCGTCTGCTCGTTTGCCTGATGGTCCGGTATCCGGCAGAGCGCGGCATGTCGATCTTCAAGCGCTTGATGAACTCTCACTCTGCGAGCGACGCAATGCGCGATCTCCTGCGGGACGACACGCCGGGCGTCGTGAATTGTCATGTACTGCCGGTGCTCGCGCCCGTGGAACGGGGCGAAGTCGATGGGTGGATCGAGCTTGCGGAAGTTCAGCAGTACAGGCTGCTCACAGCTGAAGACATTCTCCGCGTTTACGACGATGACCGCGTTACTGCCATTCCGATGGGCGAGCTTGCCCCCAAGCTCGTCGAGCTACTGAAGCCGCGAAAGGAAACTCAGCGATGAACGTCTATCGAGGTGAAGGGAAGCAGGTGACCGCAACCGCGTCCATCAAGACGGTTTCGCGCGCGAAACAAACCGACCCTGCGTACTATCGAGCCGATGCCGAGCTAGTGAGCGCCGTGAACGTGGCGCTGCTCCTGGGCCAGCCGTTGCTCGTCACGGGGGACCCGGGTACGGGCAAGACGCAACTCGCCCACGCTGTCGCGTGGGAGCTCGGCCTCGGAGCGCGCGCGATCTCGTTCGAGACGAAGTCCACCAGCTCCGCACGTGACTTGTTCTATACCTACGATTCGCTGCGCCGTTTCCGCGATGCCTACGACACGCGTCGGGAAGTGAATGAGCTCTCCTACATCAAGTACAACGCTCTCGGCGAAGCAATCATCCGCGCCAATGGCAGGGACAGCCCATCTGCTGCCGCTGGACTTCGATCATTCGGGGTCGCCATCGCGGTCGGTCGTCCTCATCGACGAGATCGACAAAGCTCCACGCGACTTCCCGAACGACCTACTTAATGAGATCGAGGACATGTTCTTCCGTGTGCCGGAACTGGAGAACGCGGCGGTGCGTGCTCTGCCGGACTACCGCCCGATCGTGATCATCACGAGTAACTCAGAGAAGAACCTGCCCGACGCATTTCTCCGCCGCTGCGTCTACTATCACATCGCGTTTCCCAGCCCTGACCGGTTGCGCGAGATCGTGACGCTCCGCATCGACGACCTCGCAGGTGTTGAGGACCCGGGGATCCGAGACGCGATCGACCTGTTCGTCCGCCTGCGGGCTGAAGACACGCCCTACCGTCTGAGTAAGAAGCCCGCAACCGCTGAGCTCATCGGATGGATCAACGCACTGCGCGGTGCCGGTGCGAATCTGAAGCTGACGCTGAAGACGCAGGAGGACAAGGTGCGCGGCACCATGGGCGCGGTGGTGAAGCTCAGCGGCGACCGGCCGTCGGCGCTCAAAGTGGTTGAGCAATGGGTCAGCTCGTGAGCTCGCACCCCTTCATCAACGCCGAGGCGATCGAGCGATTCCTGGACCAGCTCAACGCGGAGGGGTGGAAGATCGGTGCCGATCAATACATTGCGGCCAGCCGCGTGATGCTCACGCTCACCACGAGTCCCGAACTGCTCGGCCCAGGAAACGTCGTCGACTGGCTCGCGCCGGTGATCTGCCGTTCGCGTGCCGATCAGAAGGCATTTCGCGAGCGGTTTCGCTCGATGGAGCAGGGCACCGCGTTGGCCGGCGAGCATTCCGAGGGGCAGTCGCGAACATCGGCGAAGCTGAAGGCGGCGCGCCGTTCACGGGGTCTGTTGGCCGCTGTCGCGATCGTTTGTGTCCTCGGCAGCGTAGCGCTTTATCTCATCCCGCCAGGCGACGCCACGGAGGAGTTGCCCGTCGTCGTGGACGCCCCGGAAGTGCGTCCCCAGAATCAGGCCTTTTCTCTCGCTCGCGATTTCGGTCCCCTCGACGACGCCGCGATCGTGTTGTTGGTGATCGGAGCCGGGATCGCCTTTTTCAAGCGCCGTCGTCAGCACGATCTCAGCAAGATTCTCGCGCGTGAAACCGATCTCATTCACCACTTTCCGCAGATCGGTACGTCGATTTTCCTTCCTACTGACTTCAGGCGGATGACGCAGCGGCTGCGCCGGCGCCGGCAGATGGCGGCTTCGACACTGAACGTCGACCGCACCGTCGAGGTCACGGCCCGCTCGGGTGGCTTCTTCATGCCGGTCTACGCGATGCGGGGCATGAGTCCGGAGTACCTCGCGCTCGTCGACCGCGCGAGCGTCGATGACCAGCAGGCGCTGCTCTACCGCGCTGTTCTCGACCGGATTCGAGGCGACGACGTTCTCGTCGAGGTCTACGAGTTCCACGGCGACCCGCGTATCTGCTGGCGCGAAGGGCGGGAGGACGACCGCTGGACGCTCGACGATCTGATCTCCCGGCACTTCGATCGGACGCTCCTGCTGTTCGGGGATGGCGACGCACTCCTGCACCCCCTGACGCGGGCACCTCACCGCTGGACGGAGACTTTGGGGACGTCGTTTCGCGCGGCAGCACTGTTGACGTCACGGCCGGTAGCCGAATGGGACGACGCTGAGTGGCGGCTTGCGCGTGCTGGCCTCCTCGTGCTGCCGTCCACCACCGCGGGGCTGACGGCCTTCGTCGATGCGCAGGAACGCCCTGAGAATCCGCTATCGGCCGAGATGCCTGCGGCCGGTGCGAGCTCCTGTGCAATCGATGAAGACGTCTGGCTGTCGAACTTCCCGGCCGAGCCCCAGCACATCGCGAGCTTGCTCGTGGGGCTCGAATCGAGACTCGGCGAAGACGGAATGCGATGGCTGGCCGCATGTGCGGTCTATCCTGCGATGCACTGGTATCTGACGCTCTACCTCGGCGCGAAACTCAAAGTGGAGGACATGGAACGGAAGCTCGTGGAACTGGTCCGGCTACCGTGGTTCCGCCGCGGTCTCATGCCGGACTGGCTGCGCACGGAGCTCATTCTCACGCTTGCGCGGCCTGACGAGAGGGCGATCCGCCGCCATATCGACGAGCTCTTCGCGCTCGCGGTCAGCGAGCAGCGCGGTCGTTCCCCGATTCATCTGGTGACGTTCAACGATCTCAAGAACGCCGCGCCGGATGACAGCCCCCTGCGCGAATACGTGCTCGTTCGGTTCATGTCGGGGCGATCGCCGAAGGCACTCACAGTCCGCGTGCGGGAAATGTTCGAAGGCGTACGCGGCGCGATGCGCAGTGTGCGCAGCCGGCGCGACTCCACCTGGAGAGTGCTGGCCGCGGCATGCGTGCCGTTTTTAGGTTTCTTCGCGACGATGGGAAAGTCGGCGTCGAACGAGCTGCGCTGGCATGCATGGAACGCGCTTGCGCTGTTCCTGGGTTCGTTCTTGCTGCTGATAAATTCCGTGGACACTGCCGGCCCGCTCACCAATGTTTATGACGGCAGTGTCCTGGTGTCTTTCGTTCTGACGAGTGCATTGGCTGGAGGAGTGGCGTTGCGTGGTGGGCGGCTGCGGGTGCCTCTCATGAGTCGAATGGCCGATCACATGGCTGCGGCGGAACAAGGTGCGGCACTGAATCGAGCGTTGCGCCTGATGATCCTGATCAATGCTTACTGGAATCCAGTAATCGCGGTGATGGCCGCCGGGATCCGCATCCCCGATCTTCGTTGGCACGCGCGTGCGGCCGCAGGTCTCTCTCTTTTGTTCTGGATACCGATCGTCATGGAAAGCTGGACCGGCGAAACTGCTGCGATGATTTGCCGGTTCCTGCTAGTGGCGCTTGTCCTGGTTGGAACCTATGTCGGTATGCGGCAGGGGCCGATACCTCTGCTGCCTCGTTGGCTCACAGGTGTTTTTCCGGTCCAGGTTTTGCCGCGCGATCCGAATCTTCGCATTCCGTTCGATGTGTATCCGTTGCTGGCAATCGCCGCTTACGTGATGACATGCGTGATTCTGCTGAGTACCGAAGGCCGAGGCTATCTGTTTTACGTCCTTCGCTCCGAACCATGGCTGGTGGCGCTGACGGTGCTTCTCGCGGCCATTGTCTCGTCGATCGTTGGACCTGGAAACGCGCTCGTTATCGGGCTGCTGCTCACGATTGCTGCCGTGCTGACCGGTCAACCGAGTCTGCTGCCGGATACGGCCTCGAGCTGGATCTTCGTGGCGGGTGTGGGCCTAGTGTTGCCGACGCTCATTCTTGCATGTCGCGATGCGGCTCAGCGAAAGGATCGGAATCCGGCACCTGCGCTCAGCGCGTTGGCAGTGACATGCATTGCTTCGCTTCTCGTTGCCTCTTCATATGAAACGGTGCTCAAGACGATCCCGCCTGTCCTGGCCGGCGTGGGAGGTGTCCTTCTCATTGTTACGGTGTATCTCGATCTGTCCCGGGCGGATGTGCAATCAAACGCGTTGGCGCCCAAGTCAGTCCGCTTCGGCGCACTCGCGGCTCTCGCTCTCGTTGCGTGGGTCGGTGGAGTTGTCCTTGGCATGTTCGCCACAGTGGCAGGCAACGTTCTCGCAAGCGATGGCTTCTTCACTGGGTTTATCGCACTGCCGGTCATGCTGCTGACTTATCTGGCATCTGGCGCTCAGGCTAACCCTTTCCGGCGCATCGGCACTACGCTGCAACTCTGGGCCCTCCTGACAGCGTTGTCATTCACGCACTTTTCCCTTCCGGGGAGCGCTTATTTCGCTTCAAGGCGATTCGGCGATGGTTGGGAGATTCTGTGTGTGACGATCGCGCTACTGGCCAGCGTTGTGATTCTACTCCCGGCGGGCTGGTTACAAAGCGCGGCGCTGCTATCGCCGCGAACGCGCGCTGCAGGAGTGACGGCATGGACCGCCCTGCTTGTCTCCGGCTCGATGATTGGTGCGCAGCACCGAGCAGCCCTCGAGTTGCCTCTGCCTGCAATCGTCCTCGTCGCGCTCACGGTGATCGTCCACTATCGGCTGCTGATCGCGCGAACGTTGCGTTCTGCGATCAGTCTGCTCCGGTTTAAAGGCGGACGTTTCCCTGCGTTCCGTGCCTTCCGTTCCGGCGTATCCACGCCTTCCACTGTGCGCTGATCGGTGTCGCGAAGAACCCTCTACCCCACAATCCCCCTCCGCGGATGCTTCTCCGTGATCCTGACCTTCAGCGCGGCATCGGCTACGTGCGTGTAGATCTCCGTGGTGGAGATGCTTCTGTGGCCAAGCAGGCGTTGGACGTAGCGGATGTCGACGCCTTCCTCCAGGAGGTACGTGGCGACGGAGTGGCGGAACATGTGGGGGGTGACGCGGTCGCGGACGGCGCTGCGCTCGCCGTGGAGGCGGATGAGGCGGCGGATCATCTGGGGGCTCGCGGCGTCGCCACGGGTGTTGATGAGGAACGTGGCGGCGGACGTCGGGGTGCGGTCGCGGGCCACGCGGTAATCGCTCAGGAGCGACTTGAGATCGTCGGGGACGAAGACGCGGCGCTGGCGGTTGCCCTTGCCGATGATGGTGATGGTGCCGTCGTCGACGTCGACCGCGGCGTCGACGAGGCTGGCGAGCTCGCTGACGCGCATGCCGGTGGCGAAGAGGAGCTCCGTGGCCACGTAGGCGGTGAGGTCGGCGAAGGTGTGCGGCTGCTCGTGGAGCAGAAGTTTGCGCAGGTCGCCCCTGGCAATGACGCGGGGGAGCCGCTTCGGCATGCGGATGCGGATGCGCGCCCCGCGGAACGGATCCTCGGCGACCTCGCCCTCTTCCTCGAGCCAGCGGAAGAGGGAGCGGAGCGTCGCCAGGTGACGCTTGACGCTCGACTCCTTCAGCTCGCGCACGTCGAAGAGGTGGCGCACGTAGTTGTGGATGACGCCCTTGTCGCACGCGGCGGCGGTGCCGCGTTTGCCGAGGAATTGGGAGAAGCGGTCGAGGTCGAGCTGGTAGGCGCGGATGGTGTGCGGGGAGAGTTTCCGGATCGACTGGCAGTGGCGGATGAAAGCGGTCGCCGCTTCTCGAAACAGCACGTTCGTACTACCTCCAATACTGGTGGATCGACCACGGTAGCGGAGGAAGGGCCGAGAGGCGACCGGAAGTACGGAGGGGTGGAGGCGGAGGCACGGAGAACGATGGACGAATAGGACCTATGGGACGAATAGGACGAATGGGAGAAAGGAGAGCCCCATCAGACCTAGAGGTCCTGTTCGTCCGCCAGGTCTAGCCCCCCGCCTCGTACCGGAACTGCACCGGCGTTTGCGCGATCTGCTGATTGCCGCGCAGCTTGGTCAGCGTGCCGGTGAGGATGGGCGTTTCGTAGTCGGGCGGGTTCTGGGGGAAGTGGTCGAGGCGGGCGAAGGTGCCGGTGAAGGTGTAGTGCACGTCCTTGACGGCGACGGTGGTGAACTGCAGTGCATTGCCCTGAATCGACGGGCTCACCAGAGCGTAGTCCTGCGCGCTGGCGCCCTTCGGACGCAGGAACCCGTTGAGCGGAGCGGGCTCGCCGTTCTCGTCGATCGTCGCCAGCATGAGGTGATCGAGCTCCGCGAAATCCTTCGGCAACGGCGTCATGGCGAAGTAGCTGCCGGTGACGTCGTGGGCGGCCGCGGCGGCCGCGGTGTCTGCAGGTGCAGGCGCCGGTGACGGTGTCTGCGCGATGGTGGCCGTAGCCTGCGTCGCGGTTGCCGGTGGTTCGGGCGCAGCGGCGGTAGTACGTTCGGCATCACTGCACGCAACGATGGACAAGAGTGCAGCAAGGACAACCAGAGGGCGCATTTACGCAGGCTAACACGCGGCTGAGGGAACGATGGGACGAATAGGACGGATAGGACCTATAGGACAAATGGGACCAACCTGAGGACCTATCTGTCCTATTGGTCCTATCCGTCCCCTCCGTCCCCTCCGTCCTATCGTTCCCTCAGCCCCCTTGCGCGCGCATGGTGGCCACCACGATGCGGATGTCCTCGTACGAAACGTCTTCCCCGGTCAGTTCTCGGATCGGGCGGAGGCGTTCCAGGCCGGCCTGGGCGATGGCGTGGCGGATGGTGGTCTCGGTTTCTTCGCTCATCCAGAGGCGCAGCGATGGTTGGTAGCGATGCTCTTCGATCAGCTCGGAGAGGTCGTTGAACACCGTGGATCGGGCGCGGCCGGTGCGCTCCATGACCTCGTCGATGCTCGTCCCTTGCTGGAGGAGGCGGAGCGATTCGGTTTTGGCGGCCGTGGTTTTCGGGGTGCGCGTTCGGGCGCGCGGCGCACGCGTGAGGAGCGGCACGTCGCGACCGAGCGTGCGTGCGGTGCAGTGCTCGTCGAGGATCCGCAGCAGGTCGGCGCCGAAATCGCGGAGGCGGATCTCGCCGATGCCGCCGATGCCGCGGAGCCGTTCGAGCGACGATGGCCGCGCCGCGGCGAGGTCGCGGAGTGTCGTGTCGCCGAGGATGGTGAAGGGGGCGACGTCGCGCGCGGCGGCGGTGGCGCGGCGCCATTCGCGCAGCGCTTCGAACAGCTCGCGGTCGACGCCGTTCCACTCGTCCTCGCCGTCGACGATCGCCGTGCGGGTCGTCTGCAGCAGGCGCACCTCCGACTCGCCGCGAAGGATTGCACGCGCGGCGGGACCGAGACGGAGGAAGGGTCGCGTGCCGCCGTCCTGCACGAGGGCGCCGCAGGCCACGAGTTGCGCCATCCACGCGCGCAGCTCCTGGCTGCCGTGCTCCTTCAGCAGGCCGAACGTCGACAGCGCGTCGTGTTGCCGTTCGAGGATGCGCGCGGAGCGCTCGCCGCGCAGTACGCCGGCTACGTGCGCCGCGCCGAAGGACTGGCCGACGCGGACGACGCAGGAGAGGATCTTCTGCGCGATGAGGAGCGAATCGGCGACGGTCTCGAGCTCGCCGAGACAGAGGTCGCAGGCGTCGCAGCGCTCGAGCTCCCAGGCGCCGCCGAAGTGCTCGACGAGGGCGCGGTGGCGGCAGACGCCGGCCATGCAGAAGCGGTTCATCGCCTCGATCTGCCCCACGGCGACGGCCAGCTGCTTCTCGTCGGCGGTGCTTTGTTCGAGGATGCGCGTCCACGTCATGGCGTCGCTGCCGTCGTAGAGGAGGACGCACTCCGACACCAGCCCATCGCGGCCGGCTCGCCCCGCTTCCTGCTGGTAGTGCTCGATCGACTTGGGCATCCCGGCGTGCACGACGAAGCGGACGTTCGAGCGATCGATGCCCATCCCGAAGGCGACGGTGGCGACGACGACGTCCGCGCGCTCGGAGGCGAACGCTTCCTGCGCCTCGCGCCGCTCCTCCGGGGTCATGCCGGCGTGGTAGCCGATGGCGCGATGGCCCCGCAACGCGAGCGCCGCCGCGACGGCATCGACGTCCTTGCGGCGGATGCAGTAGACGATGCCGGCCTCGCCCGGATGACGGCGGATCACCTCTTCGACCTGTAGAACCTCATCGGTGCGTGGCAGCACGCGGTAACGGAGGTTCGGGCGGTCGAGATCGCCGACTAGAACGAGCGGCTCGCGCAGCCGCAGCTCGCTGCAGATGTCGGCGCGCACCTGTTCCGTCGCCGTCGCCGTGAACGCATGCAGCGAAGCGTCGGGGAACAGCGTGGCGAGCTCGCGAAGCTGCCGGTACTCAGGGCGGAAGTCGTGGCCCCAGTGGCTGATGCAGTGCGCTTCGTCGATGGCGAACGCGCGCACGCGAGCACCGCGCAGCAGCGTGCGGAGCTGCGCGGTCGCCAGCCGCTCCGGCGAGACGAACAGCAGCCGCAGCGAGCCGTCGACGGCAGCGCGCTCGATCGCACGCTGCTCCTCCGGCGCGGTAGTGCTGTTGAGCGCCGCCGCGGCGACACCGGTCGAAACCAGCGCGTCCACCTGATCCTTCATCAACGCGATGAGCGGCGAGACGACGACCGTCAGCCCCTCGAGGAGCAGCGCGGGAGCCTGAAAACAAAGCGACTTGCCGGCGCCCGTCGGCACCACGAGCAGCGAATCACGCCCGGCGAGCACGGCATCGATCGCCTGCCGCTGCAGCGGCCGCAGGGAGGAGAACCCCCAGGTGCGTTGGATGACCTCCAGAACAGGATCGGCAACGGCGGTGTACGTCATGGGGAGGATCGTACCTCGGGGGTGGGAGGCGTCTACGCAGGGTGGAGTGGCGGGGGGACGATGGGACGAATAGGACGAATAGGACGGATAGGACAAATGGGACGGACGAATAGGACAGAGACCGCGGCGGCGTGGCGCCTAAGAGCTAAGACCTAAGAGCCAACAGCTACGCGTGAAACAATCTACGAAGATCTTCGTTGACAACTACGAAAGGCTTCGTTTAACGTCGGGTCACACGACGAATCTGAGATTCCGGAGCCGCAGCGGGGTGAAACCTATGGCCGTAGCTAACGTTTCAGGGGTGACTTCGTCTCACACAAAAAGACAAACCATCCATCCGGACCATGACGTGCGGCCGGCTGAGTACTTCCATCTCATCGAGGAACGAATTCGTATGCACTTGCGCGCCGTGGCTGTTTTGCTGCTCTCCGTCGGTCTCCTGGCTTCGGCCGCGCCGCTCCTGGCGCAGACCGCCGCTCCCGCTTCCGGCAGCTCCAAGACGTATGTCCCGGCGGACTTTGCCCAGTTCGCGCCGCAGACGGCGCTCGACATGCTGGCCCGCGTGCCGGGCTTCTCCATCAAGGAGGAGTCGCAGGAGCGTGGGCTCGGGCAGGCGACCGGGAACGTGCTCGTCAATGGGCAGCGCGTTTCGGGCAAGTCCAATGACGTGGAGACGGAGCTGAGCCGCATCCCGGCGCAGAACGTGGAGCGGATCGAGATCGTCGACGGCGCCACGCTCGACGTGCCGGGACTCTCCGGCCAGGTGGCGAACGTGATCGTCCGCTCGACCGGCATCCGCGGCCAGTACGCGTACCGGCCGGAGTTCCGCTCGTACTACACGGACCCGCTGCTGACGCGCTTCGAGGTCTCGGTCAGCGGCACGAAGGGACCGGTGGAGTACACGCTCGGTCTCGACAACCGCGGCGGCCGCAGCGGCGCCGGCGGGCCGACGTGGATCTACGATCCGCAGGGGGCGCTGTCCGAGGAGCGGGATGAGGAGTGGCGCGGCAACTCGGAGAATCCGCGACTCAGCGGCAAGTTCGTCTACGACGGTCCGGGCACCGCGATCGGCAACCTCAATCTCTCGTACGGGCGCGCGTACTTCGATTACCTCGAGCAGGGCACGCGCACGAGCCGCGGCGCCATGCCGCGCAACCGCGAGGTGCGTATCGATGAAAGCGGCCACAATTACGAGATCGGCGGCGACTACGAGCTGCCGTTCTGGCGCGGCCGCCTGAAGCTCATCGGCGTGAACCGCTTCAGCCACACGCCGAGCGAAACGAACCTCATCACCCGCT
Source organism: Thermoanaerobaculia bacterium (assembly GCA_036380735.1). GTDB lineage: Bacteria > Acidobacteriota > Thermoanaerobaculia > Gp7-AA8 > Gp7-AA8 > DASVEE01. The sequence goes on from DASVEE010000005.1 coordinate 25,770, forward strand.
ACAACGACGGCACGCCGACGGACGCGAGCCGCTACAGCGGCGTCGGAGACGAAGGGGAGTTGATCGGCCGCGGCGAGTACCGCTGGACCAGCCGCGGCGCGGAGTGGCAGGTGTCGGCCGAGGGGGCGTTCAACAGCCTCGATAACACGACGCACCTGTTCGAGCTGCGTCCGGACGGCTTCTACGAAGAGGTGCCGCTGCCCGGCGCCACCGCGCGCGTGGAAGAGGACCGCTACGAGGTGATGGGCAGCTACGGCCGCGCGCTCTCCTCGAAAGTGACGATGAAGCTCTCCGTCGGCGGCGAGTACTCGGAGATCGCGCAGGCGGGGAATGCCGGCGGCACGCGCAGCTTCCAGCGGCCGAAGGGGGAGCTCTCGACGGCGTGGAAGGTGTCGCCGTCGACGGACGTGAACGTGAAGCTCGCGCGCCGCGTCGGCCAGCTCAACTTCTACGACTTCCTCGCCTCCGTCGACCTCGGCGACGACCAGCAGACCGACGCGAATCCGGACCTCGTGCCGCAGCAGAGCTGGGAGCTCGACCTCGAAGGTGTCCGCAACCTCGGCGCGCATGGCCGCACGACGCTGCGGCTGTACTCGCGCCTGATCGACGACATCATCGACTACATCCCCATCGGTGCGACGGGCGAAGCGCCCGGCAACCTCGATCGCGCGACGGTGTACGGGATCGAATCGCGCAGCACGTTCAACCTCGACCCCGCCGGCTGGCGCGGCGCGCGCCTGGACGCGCACGTGCAGTTGCAGGAGAGCGAAGTCGAAGACCCACTCACCGGCGAGACGCGCCCGATCAGCGACAGCCTCCTGCGCTACGGCAGCCTCGCGCTGCGCCACGACATCCCGGGCTCCGACTGGGCATGGGGCGCGGCGGCGGAGTACCAGCTCAACGCCAAGAGCTACCGCCTGACCGAGGTGGGACGGGTGTGGGAAGGCCCCGTGTGGGGCGACCTGTACCTCGAGCACAAGAACGTCTACGGCCTGACGATCCGCGGCGGCATCTACAACCTCTTCGGCGCCGACAGCATGTGGAACCGCACGGTCCACACCGGCCGCCGCACCGATCCCGTGGAGTACGTGGAAGAACGCGACCGGAGGATCGGTCCGATCTTCTCTTTCGCGATCCGCGGCAAGTTTTAGACGGGACCGATAGGACGATTGCGACCTGTAAGCCCGATTGTTTCCCGCGGGTAGGGAAACTGCGCCACCCGTCCCTCCTAGTCAAAGGGACAAATCATATGGATGTCACTGCGGCTGGGTTCGAGCTGAAGGTCGGAGTTCCGGGATTGAGCGGTGCGGCGGCACACGCGCTGGCGGCGGATGTGGTGCGGCGGCATTTGCCGGGCGAGTGGCGGCTGGAGGTCAGTCTGCTCGATGACCGCCTGTTCGAAGTGCGACCGGTGGGCCCTCCGCCGACGGTCGCGGATTCGTGGGACCTGGCCCGAGCGATGGCCGCGGACCGCGACGTCGTCTACGCCGAGCCGTTGCTGGAGACGCCTGGACTCTCGCCCGATACGCCCGCCGAGGCGGCTGCTCGTGCGGCGACAGAGCGTGGCAGCGGCGGCGCCACCGCAACGGAGCCAGACGCCAACTGGCACATCGCCCATTGCGGCATCGACGCTGCGTGGGCGCTTTCGCGAGGCGACGGCGTCGTGATCGGACATCCCGACACCGGATACCTCCAGCACAGCGAGATCTGGAAGGACGGGCCCGTGAACCGCGTGCTCTCCGATTTCGGCTTCAACTTCGTCGAACCGGAAGGGCGCGACGCGCTCTCGCCACGATCGACGCACGGCACCGCCACGGCCAGCGTCATCATGAGCGACGGCGATGCGACGGATGGGAAGATTCACGTCAGCGGCGTCGCGCCGCGAGCGCGCCTCATCCCGATCCGCGTCGACAATGACGTCCTGCACTTCAGCTGGGGGCGCGTGCGCAAGGCCGTCGACTGGGCCGTCCGCCGCGACTGTCATGTCATCTCGATGAGCCTCGGCGGACCGATCACCGGCCCGTCGCTCCGCGAGTCGATCCAGCGAGCCGTGGAGCGCGGCACCATCGTCGTAGCCGCCGCGGGCAACATCTGGCCCTTCGTGGCGTATCCCGGCCGCTATCAGGAAGTCCTTTGTGTGGCTGCAAGCAACGAGCGGCGGCAGAAGTGGGGCGACTCCGCGCGCGGCGAGGACGTCGACGTTACGGCGCCGGGAGAGTTCGTCTGGCGCGCAACCGTGGAGAACGGCGTCAACACCGTCCTGCCGAGCAGCGGCACCTCCTACGCGACCGCGATCGTCGCCGGCATCGCCGCACTGTGGCTCGCGCGCCACGAACGGCAGCGTCTCATCGAACGTTACGGCGCGCCGAACATTGCCGCCGTCTTCAAGGAAATCGTCATGAAGCACGGCGTGGACAAACCGCCCGGGTGGGATACGAAGCGCATGGGCGCCGGGATCATCAACGCGAAAAAGGTGCTCGAAGCGCCGCTGCCCGCTACCGTGCCGGCGCGCGGCGTGACGTCGGTACGTACCGCTACGGCGCCGCCGGTGCAGACCGACTTCGACGACATCGCGCATTACTTCCCCGACGTGCCGCGCGAGCGTGTCCGTGCGAATCTCGTCGACCTCCTCGGTACGACGGACGCGGCGCTCGATGCGGAGCTCGCGCGGCTGGGGGAGGAGCTCAAGCTGCACGCGGCGATCAATCCTCAGATGCGCGCGCGGCGTTCCGGAGCACCTGCTGAAGCCGTCGATCGCGGCGGTGGCGTGGCGGTGACGCGAGACGCGATCGAATCGCAACTGATGCTGTCCAGCGGCCTGCGGGCGCGGATGGCGGGATGACGCGCGACGCTCCCGGCGCCTCCCAGTTGTGGAGAGAGAGACGATGACGAAACTCAGTCTTCCAGGCACGATCGTGCCGGCTGAACCCGAGGATGCGGCGGAGGCAAAGGCGCTCGCCGACTTCGGCATCACCATCGAGCGGCATCAGGAAGTCGTCGGCATCGTGCGCGGCGAGCCGCTCACGCGCGAAACGTTCGACGCCGACGACGAGCACGACGTCATCGAGCTGCAGTTCGACGCCGGAGTCGTGCAATACATGCGCGTCGAGGATCTCGTCGCGGAGAGCGTCAAGACGCGTGCTGCACGCGACGGTGACGTCGTGGAAGTGCCGGTGGAGTTCCATCGCGGCTCCACGACGGACCGCGGTCTGTTCGACTGGGCAGCGCGCCGCGTGCGTGTTTTCCGTGTGAGCGACGGCCTCACCGGCGTTGTCACCGGAGCGCTCGCCGATGCCGCCGCCCAGAAGGTGATCAATCGCTTCGACAATCAGCAGAGCCCCGCGCCGGCGCTCTACCGTGTGAACGCGGAAGGGGAGCTGCTCGAGACCGTCACGGCATCCGAGCAACTCGACGTCGCCCGGCCGTGGCTGCTCTTCATCCACGGGACCGTCTCCTCGACCGAGGGAAGCTTCGGCGGGTTGTTCGGCGAGAAGGACCTCGCCGGCTCCGGAGCCATCCTGCCGAAGCGGGCGTTGACGCAGGAATGGAAGCAGCTCTACCAGTTCTACGGCGGCCGCCTGCTGGCCCTGCAGCACAAGACGCTCAGCGTCAGTCCGGTCGACAACGCCGTCGAAGTGGCCGCGCTGCTGCCGCAGGGCGCGAAGCTGCACCTCGTCACGCACTCGCGCGGCGGCCTGGTGGGAGAGCTGCTGTCGCTCGGCACCGTCGATGCGAAGCGTTTCCGCGTCTACGAGACGGCCTATGGAGTGGAGCGCGGCAAGCAGCTCCGCGGGCTCGTCGAGACTCTGCAGCGGAAGAATTTCACCGTCGAAAAGTTCGTGCGCGTCGCATGTCCCGCGCGGGGGACGATCCTCGCTTCCGATCGCCTCGACCTCTATCTGTCGATCCTGCTCAACCTCTTCGGCGCGATTCCGGCGCTGCGCGTCAGTCCGTTGTATGCGTTGCTGAAGGGGACGACGATCGACCTGGTGCGGCTGCGCACCGATGCGACGAAGCTTCCCGGTCTGCAGGCACAGATGCCGGCGTCGGCGCTGATTCATTTCCTGAACCAGGGGCTGCAGAGCAAGGGAAATCTGGCGGTCATCGCCGGCGATGCCGAAGGCGACACCTTCTGGCAGCGGCTCAAGCTCCTCGGGACGGACGTGTTCTATCTTCAGGAGCACGACCTCGTCGTCAACACCGACGCGATGTTCGGCGGCATGGGGCGCAGCGACCCCGCGTACGGGTTCTACCACCGCGGCGGCACGGTCAATCACTTCAGCTACTTTCGCAACGCCCGCACGCGTGCGCGGCTGTACTCGTGGCTGACGTCGAAGGCGCCGGATTCCGAGTTCACCAGATTCGATCCGACGAAGCCGGGCATCAACATTCCACCTTCGCGTGCGGCAGTCGACGATCTGCTGCCGGTGCTCATCGTCGTCCCGGACGTTCTCGGCTCCATCCTCGGCCCCGACAAGAGTACACCGTTCTGGCCCGACGTCACGGCCATCGCGCGCACCGGTTTCACACTCCACAACGCGGCGTATCAGCCGCAGGGGCTCGTCAACGGTTATGAGCCGCTGGTGACGGGATGGGGTGGGACGCACCGCATCGTCGAGTTCCCGTGGGACTGGCGCAAGCCGACGGCCGCCGCCGCGCCGCTTTTGGCGCGCGAGATCCTGAAGCACGCAGTGCAGGGCAGGGACGTTTCGGTGATCGCGCACGGAGCCGGCGGATTGCTCGTCCACCAGTTGCAGCTCGGGGCCGACGACGATTCGAAGAAGGCGTGGGCCGCGCTCCGGCGCGCGCTGCTTCTGGGCACGCCGCACTTCGGGATGTTCGCGGCGGTCGACTGGTGCTCGCCGCAATCACGTCTGGCACTGATGCTCTCGCTCGCCGACGGCGTGCTGAGGCCCGATGCGATCGCGAGACAGTTCGCCGACTGCGCCGCGGTCGTCGAGACCGCGCCGGATGCTTACCTGCAGCAGCCCGAGTTGTGGGAAGCAGCGGGCGCCATCAAGCCGGCTGCCGAGCTGCTGCAGAAGGCAGCCGCGCTGCGTGCGCGGCTGGCCACCGCACCGAAAGACGACAAGCTCGTCGCCATCGCCGGCCGCGCCAACGAGACGCTCGTCGACGCCGACGTCACGGGCATGGTGGCGTACTCACCGAGCGGCGACGGACGGGTCACCGTCGAGCAGTTGCATCCCGAGATTCCGCGCTGGCGCGTGGAAGCGAGCCACGGCGAGCTCCCGTCGTACGCCGGTGCATTCGGCGCGTACCGCGACCTCCTCGAGAAGAAGGAGACGGCGACCCTCTCGCGGCCGCAGAACGTGGTCTCCCCCGTCAGCCGCCGGCAGAGGCCGAACGACGACACGCTGCTCTTTCCGCAAACGGATGACCTGCTGACGGAGGCCATGGGGACGAGCCGCGATCGCACGCTGCAGACGGCGGACTATCCGCTCACGCTGTCGGTGACGCACGGTGATCTCAGTGTCGCGCGCTATCCGCTCGCCGTCGGTCACTACCTCGGCGACATGATCGTGAGCGCCGAAGCGAAGCTCGACTGCCAGCTCGATCGCCGTCTCTCGCGCCGCTTCCAGCTCGGTCTCTACCCCGGCGCCGCGGGCACGGTCGAAGTGATCCGTGTGCCCGACACCGTGCCGCCCGGCGCGCTCATCATCGGTCTCGGCCAGGTCGGAACCGTCACGCCCGAAGTCGTCCGCCGCGGCATCATGGCCGCGGCCGTGCGCTACGCCCTGTCGCTGGCCGAGGAGCGTGGCCGGAAGCAGGAGGGCGGCGCGTGGCGTTCGGCGGCCTTCAGTGCGGTGATCATCGGCACCAAGGGCGGCAACGCCATGACGGTCGAGTCGTCGATCGTGGCCATCCTCCGCGGCGCTGTCGACGCGAACCGGATGCTCCGTGCGCAAGGGATGTGGGACGAGGTGCGCATCGACGCCATCGAGCTGATCGAGCTGTATGAACAGCGCGCGATCGCGACCGCCTACGCCTCACGCCGCGCCGCCGCTCATGTGCGGACAGAGCTCGAGCGCGAGGAGCGCATCGAAGTCATTCCGATTCTGCGGCCCACGCGCTCCGGGCAGTACCGCGTGCCTCTCGATGATGAGAACACGGCATGGTGGCAGCGGCTCGTCATCACCATCGACAGCGACGAGCGCGACCCTGCCAGGCGCGCGAACATCCCGATGCGTTTCGTCGTCCTCGGCGAGCGCGCACGCGTCGAAGCGCAATTGCAGTGCCGCGAGCGAAACGCGACCGACAGCCTGATCGAGTCGGCGATCGCCACGCGCTCCTTCGATCCGAACCTCTCGGGCGCGCTCTTCGAGCTGCTCGTGCCGAATGACATCAAGACCGCTTCGGACCAGGCTCCGAGCGTCGTGCTGATCCTCGATCCCGACACCGCCTCGTATCCGTGGGAGCTCCTCTCCGATCCGTTCACTCGCGACGCGAAACCGTACTCCGTCCGCACCGGAATGGTGCGGCAGTTCGTCAGCGTCCACTTCCGCGAGGCCCCGCGATACGCGCTGGAGAATCGCGCGCTCGTCGTTGGCGATACGCATATCGCCGGACCGGTCGGCACGGCCCAGGAGAACTACAAGGAGCTGCCGGGCGCGCAGGCGGAGGCACGCGCGGTAGCGACGATCCTCGGCGCCGCGAACTTCGAGACCAAGCTCCTCATCCGCGGCACCGCGAGCGAGGTGCAGACGAACCTCTTCACGCGCCCGTATCGCATTCTTCATCTCGCCGGCCACGGCAGGTATGACAAAGACCGGCCGGAAGAGAGCGGCATGGTGCTTGGGATGAAGAACTTTCTCACCGCCTGCCAGCTGCGGCAGTTGCGCACCGTTCCCGATCTCGTCTTTCTGAACTGCTGCTTCCTCGGACGGCTCGACGACCGTCTGCCGGACTTCAGCCGCCTTCCGGTCGACGGCAAGCCGCATCTGCTCGCAGCGAGTATCGCCAACGAGCTGATCTCGATGGGAGTGAAAGCGATCGTGGCGGCCGGATGGGCCGTCGATGACGCCGCGGCGGTCACCTTCGCGGCGACGTTCTACGAGGAGATGCTCGTACGCCGCCGGCCGTTTGGTGACGCCGTGCGGCAGGCGCGCGCGGAGGTGTTCCGCAAACACGGCGCGACGAATACCTGGGGCGCCTACCAATGCTACGGCAATCCAGGCTTCATGCTCGGCTCGATGGACGGTGATGCGCGCGCCGACGAGGCATTCGCGCCGTGCTCGCAACGTGAGTACATCGACCTGTTCCGCAGCATCAATGCCGAGGCACGCGACCTGGGGCAGCCACCGAATGAACAGGCCGTCGCGGCATTGAGAAAACGTCTGGCCGAGACGGCCGCCGGTGTGCCGGCGCAGTGGAATGACGCGGAGTTGCTCACGCTCGTCGGTCGCGCATGGCGCGACATAGGGGATTACGGTAAGGCCGTCGATGCGCTCGACAAGGCGCTGATGCAGCCGCGAGCGGCGATGCCGATCGAAGCGGTGGGGATGCTCGCGAACATGCTCGTCCGCCTGGGACGACAGGAAAAGGATCCGGCGAAGGCCGAGCAGCACCTCGGCCGCGCGAAGACGTTGCTCGATGCACTCCTGATTCTCGGCCGGTCGTCCGAGCGCCTTTCCCTGCTCGGCAGTCTTTACAAGAAGCGAGCGGCGATGACGCCTGCAGGCCCAGACCGCCGGCAGTTGCTGGTCGAGGCGGCGAAAGCCTATGAAGAAGCGGTCGCAATCGATCAGAAGGCAAACACGATCGATCCGTACCCGATCCTGAATGCCGTCGATCTTGCGTGGCTCCTCGACCCGGGAGCGGCTTCGCTCGCCGCACAGTTGGATCGGGCCGAGCCGGTCGTGCAGGCGAAAACAAAGTCGGACGACTATTTCGAGCGTGTCGGCATCGCCAACCACGCGCTCACGAAGGCATTGTTGACCGGTACCTTCGACGTGGGCGCGATTGCGAACGCGTACAGCGCCGCCGCCAGAAATGCCCCACAGGGGGAGCTCCAGTCGACGTTCGAGCATCTGGAGTTCCTGGCGGACATGCTCGCCGGCGACAAGTCGCGCAAAAAGGTGGAAAAGACACTGCGTGATCTGGTGAAGAAGCTACGGACGTGAGCGTCTCGTTGGACGCCGGTCGCGTACGGCAGGCCACGGATCGGAACGAGAAGGATGATCGAGAGCAGGGACTAATCAGCCGGAAACACGCTGCCGCCGCCGATGCGAAGAGCTTCGCCGCCGCGGCGTTCAACCTCATTGAACATGTCCGCGGTACCGCCGGGGCCGTCGCCCTCCTGGCCGTTCCAGAGCGCGATCAGCGTCACGCGGCTGCTGCCGTTGGCGAGCGCGTTGTGCAGCATCCAGAGATTGCTGCGCTGCCAGACGGTATAGCTGTCGCGGTGCGCAAGCCACTTCGGCAGATCGATCGATTGCTGCAGCACACGCGAAGGAGTTTCGTTCAGGAGGTCGTAATAGTCGCGTATCCACCTGGCGCCGGCCGAAGTGACGGAACTGGCGGCGTACTCTTTCTTCGGCAGCGCGAGATAAATCGTCGTAGGGATTCCACGCGCGTGACACTCCTGATGGAACAGGATGTCGCCACCGCTCGCCGCGCCGGAAATGCCGGCGAGGTGCTTTCCGTGCCGCGCAATGGCCGCCTCGATGGCGGCGCCGATTTCCTGCCGGGCGACGTTCACCTTGTCTGCCGGGAAACGCGGCACCTTGCGGCCAGGATCGTCGACGCGATGGCCGGTGAAGAGGAGGACGTGCGGCGCCACGGGGGTCGTCTGTGCCTGAGGCAGCGTCTCCAGCGCCGCGTTTGCAGCTTCGGCATGGATGCCGAGCCGGGCGAACATCTCCAATTGATTGCGGACCGCGCCGACCTGGAACGGCGAGATGCCGCGGACCAGGTTATAGCGTCCGGCGACGCGAGCGGCCGAGTCGCCTCGGTACAAAGAGAGGTCCGCTTCGCTGATGTCCGCCCACAGATCGCGTTTGCCGGCGGCTTTCGCCAGCTCCTGCTCGGCGTTGATGGATGCCTGCACGGTGGCGGTCAGCTCCGGCCGCCGTTTTTTGTAGACGGCGAGCTGATGATCCGCCTCCTCGTCCTCCCTGAAGCCGCTCCTCCACGTCTGGAGATGATGATCCGCCAGCTCGATCATGATGACGAGCATCGCCAGCGCATTGACGCCCGGGTAGTAGTTCGTCAGATCGACGCGGAAGCCGTTTGCGTAATCCTCGAACGCGCGGCGGAGCCAGCCGGAGCCGAGTGCGCATTCACGTGCTTTGTCGCTGTCCGCGATGTGCTCCCATTCCTCGAACCAGCGTGCCTTCGCATTGCGTGCCTTCAAAGACCAGGCTTCGCCGCTCGCCTGCCGCGTGAGCGCGGGATGTGCGAGCACACGCTCGATCGCGGAATCGGATTGCGCGAGATCGCCGAGCTTCTGGTAGATCGTGGCGAGCAGCGTGTTCGCTTCAATGTCGTTCTCATCATGAATGCGAACGGCTTCCCACGTGTCCCTGGCGGCTTCCATCGCTCGCAAGGCGAACTGGGCGCGGCCGATGGCGCGAAGCCCCACGCGCGCCCAGGTGGCATGCTGGATCTCTTCTGCGAACAATGCGAGGTCGCCGGCCGTCGTTTCCGCCGTCGCCCGCTCCACCTCGGCGATGAAGCCCGCCGGCGCCGCGAGAAATGACTCCGGTCTTTGCTCGACGAGTTCTGGAAGAAGGAGGAACACCGGGCTGTCCGTCAGAGTCGACTGGATCGTGTCGTACAGCACTCGCACCAGCGTGTCGACGGAACTGGCCGGGTCGTTTTCGTCATAGGTGAAATAGCGGTCGGTAAAGAGATCGAAGGGGATCTCGTCGCCGCCGTTGCGGCCTCTGATGAGCACCGTGGCGTTTCGGCGCAGGGCGTGGCGGATGCCGAGCTCGTAAAAGACGTTCGCATTGTGAATCGAAAGGTCCGCGATGACGATGTCCGCGACGAGCAGCAGGTGGAACATGTCGGTGCGGATGTTCCCTGCGCGCAGGATGTCCGCGGTCGTGCGGCCGGCGATCTCGAGGCGAGCGAGAGCTGGTGAGATCAACTCGCTCTCCACGCGGTCGAAGTCGATGCCCTTCTTCTCGCCGAACGGGCGAACGATGAAGGCACGCCGGCCGCGGGTATCCGCCGTTGCCTGCGGCACCGCGCTCGGGGTCGATTCAGCTTTCGTGGCGCTCATTGGAAGCGGGCGAAGTGTTCGTCCTTCACCTTCTGTTCTCCGATCGCTCTGCCGACGCGCTGCAGTTGAGGGATCCCTTCGATGGCGTCGAGCTTCTGGACGTCCGCCGGCTCGATGCCGCGCAATCCGAGACCGTCGAGACCTCTCCGAGTGAGCTCCGCGTTATAACGGACATACGTGAACAGCTTCTCGGCCACGGGACCTTTCTTGCCGATCATCGTGCCGATCTCGCGATCCAGCTCGTCTCCGGCCAGCGTGTCACCGAATGTCCGGCAGAGGAAGTCCTGCTCGTTCAGCGCAGCGAACATCAGCGCCGAGGGGATCGAGGAGGCGTTGTAGAGGAGGTTCATCTGTCCCGGCCGAAGGTCCTCGTTGGCCGCCGGTGCGGTCCCGGTCCCAATCGACACGAGCAGCATCTTGTCGACGCTCGTAGGCCAGCAAAGGTTGTACGGCTCGACCGTGGCCATGAGGAAAAGCTGGAAGGCCGGATTGTTGTACATGGTCATGCCGCCGTCGACGAAGACGAAGCGTTTCGATCCGACGTCGATCGTCTCCGGCGGAAAGTACGTCGTGCAGCGATGCTGGCACGGACCAACTGCCACAATGGCAGGTTGAGGTTGCAATCCGGCCGCTCTGCGGCGCAGTACTTTGCGCGCGGGTTGTTCGAGAGGGGCCATGGGGAGTCGGTGCTCGCGTTCCGCAGCACCATCATCAGCAGCGTGCGCAGCTTGTCGCTGCCGAGTGTGGTCTCCGCTCCAAAAACCTCCTTCAGCTTCACGGCGAGAGGCTCGTCCTCGAATTTGAAATGCAGCTTGCGGAGCAGTCCTGCGCGGTTGAACATCGCCGGTCCGCTTTCGATGTAGAACTTGCGGATGTCGTCAACGCGCATGCCGATCGAAAGGCAGGCCGCGATGATCGCGCCGGTGCTCGTGCCCGCGATGTAGTCGAAGTAGTCTGCAAGGACGAAATCGTTTCCTCGACCGAGACGGCGCTGCAGCGACGTCTCGATCGCGGCGAGGACCTCGACGGCGATCATGCCGCGGATGCCTCCGCCGTCGAGCGCCAGCAGCTTCTTTTGTCGAACCCCTGGATCGCTCTGCGATTCATCTGATACGGCCATAGCCACACTCCCTTTCCGTCACGATACTCCTCTTGCCGGTGGGGAGAGGGGCGGCCGCCGGGACGCGCGACGCCTGTGACCAGAGGAAGCGCGGCACGCCAAGAAAAGCGACGCTCCATCGACAATTAAGACTCCTTTAGGTTACTTTTTGCCTTGGATGTCAATTCGTGTGTCTTAAGTCGGCCATGGGTGTCAATGACTCGCTTTCGGGGTTTCCGTAGCCTCGGGGCTCGATGGATATCGCGTCCCGGCTCAGAGAATTGCTCGATCAGCGGCGGCTGACGCAGGCCCGCGTGGCGGAGCTGGCCGGGCTGCCCAACGAGACGGTGAACCGGATCGTGAAGGGGACGACGACGAACCCCGGCGTCGACACGCTCGGCAAGATCGCGGACGCGCTCGGAGTCACGGTCGGCTGGCTCCTCGGCGAGAAAGGCTTCGAGTTCTCGTCCGAGGATCGCGCGGAGCTGCGGCGGTTCGTGGAGTGGGGCGAAGGCATCCTCAAGGCGACGCAGGGGGAGAACAAGGACCTGCAGTCGCCGAATGTCTCCGCGGTGACGCTCGGGCGCAAGCCGCCGGTGCGCGCGCCGAAGCGGGGACGCGCGACGCCGGTCTCCGCCACCGACTGGCGCGAATCGTTCGGCGACCGCCGCGAGGAGCGCGAAGTCGACATCCCCCAGCAGTTCGCCGCCCTCGGCGCCACGCTGGTCTTTCGCGCCGAGGGAGAGTCGATGCTGGGCGACCACATCCTCCACGGAGACCTGCTCTACGTGCGGGAAGAAGCGGATCCGCGGCACGCGCGCGGTCGCATCGTGGTGTGCGTGGTGAGCGGTTCGCCGTACGTGAAGAGACTGGAACTGACGGCGCGCAAGATCCGCCTGGTCAGCGCCAACGACCGCTTCCCGCCGATGGTGTTCGATGAGGAAAGCGTGGAGTGGGGACTGGTGGGGATCGTGGTGGGGTGGTCGCACGATGCGCGATAGGTCCGATTCCCCTTAGCCACTGAATCGGCGTCGTCCACTCCCGGTAGACACGCAGCGCGCGGCTGAGAGCGCGCCCGAGGGGAGAGGTGTGCGCGGTTAGCACTCTGGGTAGACATTCGCTGGGAGATGACGGCGGCGGGAGATGCTTGCCGCGGAGGATGGAGCGATGAACAACATGCGATTCGAGGCGGAGATCATCCGCGCCGAGGCGGTGCCGGCGGCGGTGGTGCGGGAGCGGGTGTATGGCGGAGTGCGCGTCGGCGCGGAGTGGCCGGACGAGCTGGCGACGCCGGAGATTCGTGTCTCCGTTGCGGTCGACGGCGACGTAGACCGCCGCGATGCACCAGGCTACGCCGAGCTGTTTTTCCACGATGCGTTTCTGCTGCTGAACCTCGCCTCGCCGGGCTCGTTCGGCGGGACGATCTCCATTGCGGGTAGCGAGCTGCGCGTCCGCGAGCTCACCTTCAGCGCCCGCCTCTTCGAATACGCCTCGGGGCTGCAGCGGCTGGCGCTCGAGGACGTGGAGGCGTGGTACGACGGTTTGCGCCTGGGCACACAGCAGGTGGCGTCGAACGGCGTCGACGCGGCGCTGTTCCAATTGCTGCACCTCGCGCGCGGCGAAGAAGACGAGGAGCAGACGATCCTCCGCCTGGCCACGGCCGCCGAGGCGCTGGTGGGACGCACGAAGTCGCTGCGGCGCCTGTTCGCGCTGCGCGACCTCATCGCGCAGGGCCGCGCCCCGGTCTTCCACCCGATGCACGACGACGCCCTCGACGCCCGCGTCGAGGACGCCACGAAAGAGCTGGTGGAAGTGGCGGACCTGGCCGCGGGCGTGGTGATTGGGGCGCTGCAGGAAAGAGTGAGGACGGCGCGGGGGTGATGCCGGTAGCGGCGATGGGACCTATGGGAAATGGGACGAATGGGACCTATGGGACAAATGGGCCTGCGGACCTTGCGGCATTCGCGCCTCCGGGCCGCCACAGGCCACCCTGCAGCAAGGTCCGCCAGGCCCATTGGTCCCATAGGTCCCATTCGTCCCATTCCCATTGGTCTCATCCGCGGTCATGCGCATAAATTGTGCGCGTACACACATCCGTAACTTGATCGTCTCCGTAACGGCTGTGGTGTGAACGCAACTTCACCGCGCTTCGGAACGTGGAGTGCACGCGTGGCGGGGACTCATGGGTTACGAGGTCCCGGGCAGCGTGCGTGTGGTCGTGACTGGCGATCAGCCTTTGATGCGTAGCGCGATCGCCCGGCTGATCGAATCAGAGAGCGGCCTGCGCGTGGTGGCGGAGTGTGCGAACGGCGTCGCCGGCGAGGCGATGAACATCGCGCACGACGTCGTCGTCATGGATCTCGATCTCGACGCGTGCGACGCGGATGACGTCGAGCGGCTGCTGGCGAAAGTGCACAGCGTCATCCTCGTTACGCGCACCGACGACGGGGAGTCGCTCGCAGCGGCGCTCTCGCACGGCGTCCTCGGGATCGTGCTGAAGAGCAGGCCGGCCGAGGTGCTGGTGAGGGCGATCCGGGCGGTGATGAAGGGGGAGGCGTGGCTGGAGCCGTCGACGCTCGCCAAAGCCTTCGGACCAGCGAAGCGCCGCACGGAACAGCAGGTGAAATTCACGAAGCGCGAGCGGCAGATCGTGGAGCTCGTCAGTCTTGGATTGAACAACAAGACCATCGCCCTGCGGCTGTTCATCAGCGAGGTGACGGTGCGCCATCACCTGACGTCCGTGTACAGCAAAGTCGGGGTGAAGAGCCGCCTGGAGCTGATGCGCTACGCGTACAGCGCGGGCCTCGTGACGGCCGCCAGCGACGACGGAACCGGCACATCTGTGCCGGAAACGACAGGCGAAAAACGGTCGGTTCCTCCGATGCGCGATCAGAAGTGACGGCCCAATGTAAGTACATGAATCAGGCGATCGGCGGGAAAGCAGCGTTCCCTGCCGCGCCCGATCGGCACACCACGAAGGAGCCGTCATGCACCATCACGTCCGCAGATTGTTGTTTGCACTTCTCCTCGCCTCGACGATCCCGCTCTCCGCGCAGACGATCGCTACGTGCGCACGCACGATTCAGGCGGACGTCGTCGCGTTCGATCAGGTCTTCTTCTGGAACCGGCTCGGCGCCGTGCAGCCGCAGGGGATGATGTATGCGCTCCGCCGCGACGTGGAGCCGGTCAACTCGTCACTCGGCCTCGTGGCCGGCAACGTGCGGCTGCGCGCCGACAAACGTCCGCGGCCGATCGTGCTGCGGATGAACGTCGGCGACTGCCTGCAGATCAGCTTTCAGAACCTGCTCGCGTCGGCGCCCGTCGACGACCAGCAGCCGGCGACGCGCGCGGCCTCCGTGCACATCGTCGGGATGCAACTCGTCAACAGCATCTCCTCCGACGGCTCGTTCGTCGGGAGGAATCCCAACAGCCTGGCCAATCCTGGCAACAGCCGCACGTACACGGTTTACGCGGAGCGTGAAGGCGCGTACATGATGTACAGCGCCGGCGCGAACACGAGCGGTGAAGGCGACGGCGGGACGCTCAACGCGGGGCTCTTCGGCGCGGTGACGGTGCAGCCGGCCGGCGCTGAGTGGTACCGCAGCCAGGTCACGGCGCGCGATCTCGAGCTGGCCACGAACGGCACGACCGCCGGCGGCCAGCCGAAGATCAACTACAACGCCGTCTATCCCGTCGGCCACAAGTACGCCGGGCTGCCGATCCTGAAGATGCTGCACAACGGTGCGATCGTGCACTCCGACCTCACGGCGATCATCACCGGTCCGGGCGCCGGCCGCTTTCCCGCGGGGACGTACCCCGCGGTGCGCGTGGAGCCCGACCGCGACCAGCCATTCCGCGAGTTCGTCACGATCTATCACGACGAGATCGGCGCGGTGCAGGCGTTCCCGCACTTCAACGATCCGGTGCTGAGCCACACGCTGCACAGCGCGCGCGATGCCTTCGCCATCAACTACGGCACGGGCGGCATCGGCGCGGAGATCCTGGCCAACCGCTTCGGCGTCGGTCCGATGAAGGACTGCACGGAGTGCAAGTACGAGGAGTTCTTCCTCTCCGCCTGGACGGTGGGCGATCCGGCGATGGTCGTCGACGTCCCGGCGAATGCGCCATGCACGAAGCAGCAGATCCAGGACAACGTGCAGAACTGCTTCACGACCGGCGGCAAGGCGACGAAGGCGTTCTATCCGGACGATCCGTCGAACGTCGTTCACGGCTACCTGCGCGACCACACGAAGTTCCGCATCGTGCACGCGGGGTCGAAAGAGCATCACATCCACCACCAGCACACGCACCAGTGGCTGCACACGCCCGACGAAGACGACTCGCAGTATCTCGACAGCCAGGCCGTCGGACCGGGCAGCGCGTTCACGCTGGAGATGGCGTACCACGGCGCCGGCAACCGGAACCTCGCGGTCGGCGACTCGATCTTCCACTGCCACTTCTATCCGCACTTTGCACAGGGGATGTGGGGGATGTGGCGCGTACACGACGTGTTCGAGAAGGGGACGCCGCTCGACGAGAACGGCCGTCCACAGGCCGGCTCGCGCGCGCTGCCGGACGGCGAGATCGCCGCGGGCACGCCCATCCCCGCCATCGTGCCGTTGCCGACGATCGCCATGGCGCCGCTACCCGCGGCGACGGTCTCGATTGCGAACGGGCAAGTGCAGATCAGCGGCACGGGCAACCCGGGCTATCCGTTCTTCATCCCCGGCGTGGCCGGCCACCGGCCGCCGCATCCGCCGCTCGACACGATCGACGACGGCGGGCTCCCGCGCCACGTCATCGTCGGCGGCACGCTGTTCAGCCAGACGCAGAACCGCCTCAGCTTCGCCAAGACGCTGGAGACGGCCGATGCGCGCGCGCTGCCGGAGAGCGGCACGCCCGTGGAAGTGGCCGCCATGAACTTCCACGCGCAGCGGAACCATGCTTCGTTCACGCCCGAGGGGACGCCGGCCAGCTTCGTCACGAACGGTCGTCCGCCGAAGCCCGGCGCGCCGTACGCCGATCCGTGCGTGTCCGATGAAGGTGCGGCCACGGGCAACGCACGCCTGTACAAAGCGGCCACGATCCAGCTCGACGTCAAGTTCAACAAGGTGGGCTGGCACTTTCCGCAGCAGCGCATCACGGCCTTGTGGCGCGACGTGGCCAATACGCGCAACGGCACGCGCGCGCCGGAGCCGCTCTTCTTCCGCGCGAACAGCCGCGACTGCATCGAGTACCACCTCGTCAACCTGATCCCCGGCCACTACGAGCAGGACGACTTCCAGGTGCGCACGCCCACGGACATCGTCGGCCAGCACATCCACCTGGTGAAGTTCGACGTCACCGCCTCGGACGGCGCGGCGAACGGCTTCAATTACGAGGACGGCAGCTTCGCGCCGGAAGACGTGCAGGAGCGCATCCGCGCGATCAACCGCTTCGGCGGTATCCTGGAGAACGGCACGCGGCGCACGCTGAGCGTCAAGCTGCATCCGTTCTTCGGCACGCTGGGCGCGCAGACGACCGTCTCGCGCTGGTACGCCGACGATGTGCTCAACAACGCCGGCGTCGATCGCACGCTGCGCACGGTCTTCACGCACGACCACTTCGGCCCCTCCACGCACCAGCAGGTGGGGTTGTACGCGGGGCTCGTCATCGAGCCGACCGGCTCGCAGTGGCGCCATCCGGAGAACGGCACGTTCTTCGGCGGCCGCGACGACGGCGGTCCGACGAGCTGGCGCGCCGACATCCTCACGGCGAACGCGCAGGACAGCTATCGCGAGTTCCTCCTCGAGTTCGCCGACTTCCAGCTCGCGTACGAGGCGGGCTCGCAGCTCTGGGACGACCCCGACAAGGCCATCAATCCTCCGGGCCGCAAGGAAGACGGACTGCCGTTCCTGCTGCAGCCTCCCGACGTCTGCCCCGGCGGCGTCGCTCCTCCGTGTCCCGAAGCGTTGTCGGCGGACGACGTCGGCACGATGGTCGTGAACTACCGCAACGAGCCGCTCGCGCTGCGCGTGCGCGACCCGAACACCAACACGCAGGCGGCGGGGCAGGCCGGCGATCTGTCGTTCGCCTTCCGCTCCGACGTCGACCGTGCCGACAACGCCCTCGACGTGCAGCCCACGTTCTATCCGCCGCTGACCGGCGGCGTGCAGCCGGGCGATCCGTTCACGCCGCTCCTGCGTGCGTACGAGGACGATCGAGTGCAAGTGCGCATCCTCGTCGGCGCGCATGAAGAGGGACACAACTTCGCCATCAACGGTGTGAAGTGGCTGTTCGAGCCGTCGTACACCGACTCCGGCTGGCGCAACTCGCAGATGATGGGCATCTCCGAGCACTACGAGTTCATCATCCCGACGCTGCCGCGGAACACGATCGGCGACAAGGCGGACTTCCTCTACACCACCGGCCGCGCCACGGACGATCTCTGGAACGGTCTGTGGGGGATCATGCGCGCCTACCGCAGCCACCAGACGAATCTCCTGGAGCTTCCGAACAACCCCGACGGCAACGCGCCGGTGATCTCCAACCAGAACGAGTTCAACGGCGTTTGCCCGAAGAACGCGTTCGAGCGCAACTTCGACGTCGTGGCGGTGCGCGCGGCCGACGTGCTGCCGAACAGCACGCTCGTCTACAACTCGCGCACGATCCGCGGCGGCATCATCCACGACCCGACCGCCATCATGTACGTGCGCCTGAGCGATCTCGATCCGCTCACCGGGAAGCTCAAGTCCGGCGTGCCGGTCGAGCCGCTCGTGTTGCGTGCGGCGGCCGGCGACTGCATCAACGTCACGCTGCACAACCGTCTCCCGGCGACCGTGCCCGATCTCCCCGGCTTCAACACGCTGCCGATGATCGTGCGGGAGTTCAACAACAACCAGATCATCCCGTCGAGCCACGTCGGGCTGCACTCGCAACTGCTGCTCGTCGACGTCACGCGCGACGACGGCCAGAACGTCGGCTTCAACCCGACGCAGACGGTCGCGCCCAACGGGCAGCGCACGTATCGCTGGTACGCGGGCGATCTCAGCATTCATCCGACGACGGGCGTGGCCACACCGGTGCCGATCGAGTTCGGCGCCATCAACCTCATGCCGTCCGATCCGATCAAGCACGCGCACAAAGGTGCGATCGGTGCGCTGATCGTCGAGCCGCAAGGCGCGACGTGGACCGAAGACACGAACATGCGTGCTTCGGCCACGGTGACGGCGGGGAGCACGATCTTCCGCGACTTCGTCGTGCAGTTCCAGACGGACCTCAACCTGCGCTTCGGCTCGGACAACTCGCCGATCCCGAATCTCGCCGGCTTCGAGGACCCGGAGGACTCGGGGCAGAAGGCGGTGAACTACCGCACCGAGCCGATGTGGAAGCGCTTCAACTACGCGCCGGAGACGCCGCTGGAGGTGACGCGCACGTTCAACTTCGCCAACGCGTTCGCCAACGAGAAGATCGGGGGCGATCCGCAGACGCCGGTCTTCACCGCCACGGCCGGACAGCCGGTGCGCTTCCGCCTGCTCAACCCGGGCGGCCACGCGCGCAACAACGTCTTCGCGCTGCACGGCCACGTCTGGCGCGAGCTGCCGTACATCAATGACTCGCGCACCATCGGCGAGAACGTGAAGTCGGAGTTCACCGGCACGTTCATGGGCATCGGACCGTCGAGCCACTTCGACGTGCTGCTGCGCAACGGCGCCGGCGGCGGCTTCCGCATCGTCGGCGATTACCTCTGGCGCACGCAGCAGTCGTTCATGGTGGACGGCGGCATCTGGGGGCTGCTGCGGGTGACGGCGCCGTAAGGCGACGGATGGGACCGATGGGACAGCGGGAACGAATGGGTATGGGACCTATGGGACCGATGGGACCCATGGGAACGGTGCATGCGCAGCCGTTGCAGGTCGGATCCGCCGATCGCGCAGCGGCCGTGTGCGGGCCCTTCGTCCCGCTGGCCCCATGGGTCCCGTTGCCGGGGGCGGTTCCATCCGGTCAATTTCTTCAGGTAGTGCGATTCTTTTCACTTTCCACAGGTCCACATGAAATAGGAACGCGGCCTGCAGGGGCGTCGGGCACACATGACGTCCGGGGTTTCCGAAACCGCCCGTATTCTGATGACGGGCGATCAAGCGCTGATGCGCACGGCCATCGCGCAACTGATCGCGGCCGAGCAGGGGCTCTCCGTCATCGCCGAGTGTGTGAATCGCTCGGATGCCATCGCGGCCGCGATGAGCGCGACGCCCGACCTGGTGGTGATGGATCTCGACGTCAGCAGCGAGCGCAGCGAGACCATCGCGCAGCTCTTAGCCGTCACGGGACGCTGTCCGGTGCTGCTGGTGACGGCGGACGATCATTGCCGCTCGCTGGCCAATGCCTTCTCGGACGGTCTGCGCGGCGTGGTGCTCAAGAGCAGGCCGGCCGTGGTGCTGGTGAAGGCGGTCAAAGCCGTGCTGGCAGGCGAGGTGTGGCTCGAGCCTTCGACGCTGGCCAACGTTTTCGGAACCTCCCCGCCGAAGCGCCGCACGCACGACGGGAAGCTGACGACGCGCGAGCGCGAGATCGCGGAGCTCGTCAGTCTCGGCCTCAGCAACAAGACCATCGCCGGACGTCTCTACATCAGCGAGACGACCGTGCGGCATCACCTCACCTCGATCTTCACCAAGCTCGACGTGAAGAGCCGGCTGGAGCTGATGCGCCTCGCGTACAGCGGCGGTCTCGAATTGCACGGCACATTTGTGCCGCCCGAGCGCGACACAGAACTGTCTTTTCCTCCGATGCGCAGCGACAGGTAGCGGTTCCATTCTCCAACTGTGGCAGTTCACAGGAGGAGCCCGTCGATGCTCAGGACCAACATTCTTCTCGCACTACTGCTCTCACTCACCATCTCACTCTTCGCGCAGGAGACTCCCGTGCCCGGACCCGTGCCTGAGCCGGCGATCGGCTGCGCGCGTCAGCTCGTCGCGGACGTCGTCGCCTTCGACCAGGTGTTCTTCTGGAACCGCCTCGGCGCGGTGCAGCCGCAGGGGATGATCTACGCCCTCCGCCGCGACGTCGTCCCGATCGACTACACCAGGCCGCTCGGACCGGGCAACGTCCGGCTGCGCGAGGACAAGCGTCCGCGGCCGCTCGTGCTGCGCATGAACGTCGGCGACTGCCTGCAGATCAATTTCCAGAACCTGCTCGCGCCGCTCCCCGTCGACGATCAGCAGCCCGCCACCCGTGCCGCCTCAGTGCACATCGTCGGCATGCAGCTCGTCAACAGCATCGCCTCCGACGGCTCGAACGTCGGTGTGAACGCGAGCAGCCTGGCGAACCCGGGCGACAGCCGCGTCTACACGGTCTACGCGGAGCGCGAAGGGGCGTACCTGATGTACAGCGCCGGCGCGGTCACGAGCAGCGAAGGCGACGGCGGCACGCTCAACGCCGGCCTGTTCGGCGCCGTCACGGTGCAGCCGCGCCAGGCCGAGTGGTACCGCAGCCAGATCACCAACGACGATCTGCAGTATGCGACCAAGGGGTACACGCTCGAGGGGTTCCCGCTGATCGACTACGCGGCCGTGTTTCCGCTCGGCCACAAGTACGCCGGCTATCCCGTCCTGCAGATGCTGTCGGGCAACCGGATCGTCTACTCCGACCTCACCGCGATCATCACCGGTCCGGGCGCCGGACGCTTCCCCACCGGGACGTACCCCGCGGTGCGGGTGGAGCCCGATCGCGACCAGCCGTTCCGTGAGGTCGTCACCATCTATCACGACGAGATCGGCGCGGTACAGGCGTTCCCGCACTTCCACGATCCGGTGCTGGAGCACACGCTGCACAGCGTGCGCGATGCCTTCGCCATCAACTACGGCACGGGCGGCATCGGCGCGGAGATCCTGGCCAACCGCTTCGGCGTCGGGCCGATGAAGGACTGCGTCGAGTGCAAGTACGAGGACTTCTTCCTCTCCGCGTGGGCCGTGGGCGATCCGGCGATGGTCGTCGACGTCCCGGCGAACGCGCCGTGCACGAAACAGCAGATCCAGAACAACGTGCAGAACTGCTTCACGCTGGGACACAAGGCGAGCATCGCCTTCTATCCCGACGATCCGTCGAACGTCTACCACAGCTACCTGCGCGATCATCTCAAGTTCCGGGTCGTGCACGCCGGCTCGAAAGAGCATCACATCCATCACCAGCACACGCACCAGTGGCTGCACACGCCGGACGAGGACGACTCGCAGTACCTCGACAGCCAGGCGATCGGGCCGGGCAGTGCGTTCACACTGGAGATCGCCCACCACGGAAGCGGCAACCGGAACCTCGCCGTGGGCGACTCCATCTTCCACTGCCACTTCTATCCGCACTTCGCGCAGGGCATGTGGGCAATGTGGCGCGTGCACGATGTGCTCGAAACCGGTACGCCGCTCGATGAGAAAGGGCGTCCGCAGGTGGGCTCGCGCGCGCTGCCGGACGCCGAGATCCTGAGGGGGACGCCGATCCCCGCCGTCGTGCCGCTGCCGACGATCGCCATGGCCCCGCTGCCGGAGGCGTCGGTCTCCATCGTCAACGGTCAGATTCAGATCAACAGCCGCGGCAACCCCGGCTATCCGTTCTTCATCCCCGGCGTCGCCGGCCACCGTCCGCCGCACCCGCCGCTCGATACGATCGACGACGGCGGCTTGCCACGGCACGTCATCGTCGGCGGCACGGCGGTCGAGTCGCACACGCGCCTCGACTTCCACAAGGCGCTGAAGACCGCCGACGGTCGCGCGCTGCCGGAGACCGGTACCGCCGTCGAGCGCGCCGCGATGAACTTCCATGCGTTACGCTCGCACCCCACGTACACGCCGGAAGGCCACTCCGCGAAGTTCATCACCAACGGCCTGCCGCCGCAGCCCGGCGCGCCGTACGCCGATCCCTGCGTCAGCGACGAAGGGCAGGCCACGGGCAATCCGCGTCTCTACAAAGGGGTCAACATCCAGCTCGACGTGAAGTTCAACAAGGCCGCGTGGCACTTCCCGCAGCAGCGCATCACCACGCTGTGGGCCGACGCCGCGGCGACGAAGAACGGCACGCGTCCGCCGGAGCCGCTCTTCTTCCGCGCGAACAGCCGCGATTGCATCACCTACCAGCTCGTGAACCTCGTCCCGTTCGAGTACCTGCAGGACGATTTCCAAGTGCGCACGCCGACCGACATCACCGGCCAGCACATCCACCTCGTCAAGTTCGACGTGACGGCGTCCGACGGCGCGGCGAACGGCTACAACTACGAGGACGGCAGCTTCTCCCCGGGTGAGGTGGAGGAGCGCATTCACGCGATCAACCAGCTCGGCGGCCTCCTCATCGGAGCCACGCGCCAACTGCTCACGCTGAAGCCGCATCCTTACTTCGGCGTGCTCGGCGCGCAGACCACGGTCTCCCGCTGGTACGCCGACGATGTGCTGAACAACGCGGGTGTCGACCGCACGCTGCGCACCGTCTTCACGCACGATCACTTCGGCCCATCCACGCATCAGCAGGTCGGGCTGTACGCGGGGCTCGTCATCGAGCCGACCGGCTCGCAATGGCGTCATCCGGAGACCGGCACGTTCTTCGGCGGCCGCGACGACGGCGGCCCGACGAGCTGGCGCGCCGACATCATCACGATGAACCGCGCCGAGAGTTACCGCGAGTTCCTCCTCGAGTTCGCCGACTTCCAGCTCGCCTACGAGGGGACGACGCCGATCAATCCGCCGGGCCGCGAAGAGCTCGGCCTGCCGTTCCTCCTCGGCCCGCCGCAGGAGTGCCCCGGTGGCGTGCGGCCGCCGTGCCCCGAAGCCATCTCCGCGGACGACGTCGGCACGATGGTCATCAACTACCGCAACGAGCCGCTCGCGCTGCGCGTGCGCGATCCGTACTCCAACACGCAGGCTCCGGGCGCGGCCGGCGACCTCGCCAAGGCGTTCCTCTCCAACGTCAACCGCGCCGATACGCGCTTCAACTCGCAGCCGTCGTTCTATCCGCCGCTGACCGGCGGCGTGCAGCCGGGCGATCCGTTCACGCCGCTGCTCCGTGCGTACGAAGACGACCGCGTGCAGGTGCGCATCCTCGTCGGTGCGCATGAGGAGGGGCACAACTTCGCCATCAACGGCGTGAAGTGGCTCTTCGAGCCGTCGTACAGCGACTCCGGCTGGCGCAACTCGCAGATGATGGGCATCTCCGAGCACTACGAGTTCCTGATCCCGCCGCTGCCGAAGAACGACAACGGCGGCCCGTTCTCCGATTACCTCTACACCGCCGGCCGTGCCACGGACGACCTGTGGAACGGGCTGTGGGGAATCATGCGCGCGTACACCGCGCACCAGACCGACCTGCTGCCGCTGCCGAGCAATCCCGACGGCATGGCGCCGACGATCTCCAACATCGGCGACTTCACGGGCGTCTGTCCGAAGAGCGCGCCTCCGCGCAACTTCAAGGTGCGGCTCGTCCGCGCCCAGGACGTGCTGCCGTCACAGACGCTCATCTACAACTCCCGTACGAACCAGGGCGGCAAGCTGCACGATCCGACGGCGCTGATCTACGCCCGTGACGAAGACTTCGATCCGCTCACCGGCAAGTGGAAGCCCGGCGTGCCGATCGAGCCGCTGATCCTTCGCGCGAACGCCGGCGACTGCATCTACCTCACGCTCTACAACCACCTCCCCACGGAGCCGATCGATCTCGACGGCTTCAACACCCTGCCGATGCTCGTGCCGTACTTCAACAACAACCAGATCCGCCCCTCGAGCCAGGCCGGTCTGCACACGCAGCTTCTCTTCTACGACGTCACGCGGGGCGACGGCCAGAACGTCGGCTTCAACCCGATCCAGACGGCCGTCCCGGGCAACAAGGTGTCGTACCAGTGGTACGCCGGCCAGCTCGACGTCGACCCCGTCACCGCGTACGCCACGCCGCGTCCGATCGAGTTCGGCGCCGTCAATCTCATGCCCGCCGATCCCATCAAGCAGGCCCACAAGGGCGCCATCGGTGCGCTCATCATCGAGCCGCCGAAAGCGACGTGGACCGAGGATCCGAAGATGCGGGCGGCGGCGACGGTGACGGTGGGGACGCAGGTCTTCCGCGAGTTCGTCGTCCACATGCAGACGGACATCAACATGCGCATGGGTGAAGGCGCCGGCACCGCGGTGAAGAATCTCGCCAACTTCGAAGATCCGGAAGACTCCGGGCAGAAGGCGGTGAACTACCGCACGGAGCCGATGTGGAAGCGCTTCAACTATCCGGCGGAGACGCCGTTGGAGATCACGCGCAACTTCGACTTCAGGAACGCCTTCTCCAACTCGCAGATTGGCGGTCTCGATCCGCAGACGCCCGTCTTCACGGCGACGGCCGGACAGTTCGTCCGCTTCCGTCTCGTGAACGCCGGCGGCCACGCGCGCAACAACGTCTTCGCGCTGCACGGCCACGTCTGGCAGGAGCTGCCGTACTTCAAGGAATCGACGTACATCGGCAACAACCCGCTCTCCGAATGGACCGGCACGTTCATGGGCATCGGGCCGTCCAGTCACTTCGATGCAGTTCTCCAACATGGCGCCGGCGGCAGGTTCCGCATCGTCGGCGACTATCTCTGGCGCACACAACAATCGTTCATGGTCGATGGTGGTATCTGGGGGCTCCTGCGTGTATCTCAATGACCAGTTTTCGGTTTCCGGTTTCCGGTTCCTCGTAGCCTTCGTGTTCGCCGCGGCGCTGCCACTCAGCGCCGCGGTCGAGCCGCAGAAGATCGAGCGTGAAGGCGTCGCGGTCGAGTTCCGGCCGTCGGCGAACGTGGTCGAAGGGGAGGATGTCACCCTCTCCTTCGACCTTCGTGCGACCGACGGCACTCCGCTGACGGGCGTGCGTCCGGCGGCGTGGATCGACGCGCGTGCCGCGGGCGTCACCTGCAAGGACAAGATCCAGGCCTTCCTCGGCGGCACCTTGCGCGCGCGGCCGCAGGTGGATCTCAACACCTACTACGTCGTGACGTTGAATGCCGAGCCGTCGGTGGCGGTGATCGATCCGCTGATCGGCTTCGGCGGCAGCAAGCTGCTGACCGCGGTGAACCTGCAGAGCCCCGGCTCCGACTGGGTGCTCTCACCCGATCAGAAGCGGCTGTACGTCGCCATGCCGCTGGTCAACCGCGTGGCGGTGATCGACACCGAAGCGTGGACGGTGGTGAAGAACATCGACACCGGCTTCAAGCCGTCGCGCCTCGCGCTCGACCGTCACCTCTGGGTCGCGTCGGAAGACGTCGTCACCGTGATCGATCCGAAGACGCTGACCGTGGCGAAGACGATCGCCAGCGGCAAAGGGCCGCATCAGTTCGTGTTGCAGGGCGAGCACGCCTTCATCGCGAACGGCCGCGACGGCAGCGTGACGGTCGTCGATACGGCGACCTTCGCAAAGCTCGGCGACATCCGCACTGGTACATCCGTCGACGGGCTCGCGTTCTCCACGCTGGGCAATGCGCTCTACGCCATCGACGGCAAGGACGGCAGCATCAGCGTCATCGATGCAGCGCAGCGCAAGGTGACGAAGCGCATCGCGGCGAAGCCGGGGCTCACGTCGATCCAGTTCGCGCCCGGCGGCCGCTGGGGCTTCATCACGAACACCGGCGCGAACGCGGTGCACATCGTCGACGCCTCGACCGCGGCGGTGATTACGACGGCGGACGACGTCGGCGCGCGCCCCGATCAGGTCGCGTTCTCCGACGAATTCGCGTACGTGCGCGCCGCCGGCTCCGACCTCACCAAGATGATCCGCCTCGCCGATCTCGGCACCGACGCGCGGCCGAACTACGCCACGTTCCCCAGCGGCCAGAATGCGCCGGGCGCCGCGCGCGCGGAGAGCTTCGCCGCGGCCATCGTGCCGGCGCCGGAGCCGAAGGCGGTGCTCGTCGCGAATCCCGCCGACCGCCTCGTCTACTTCTACAGCGAAGGGATGGCCGCGCCGATGGGCAACTTCAGCGCGCAGAAGCGCTCGCCCAAAGCGGTGCTCGTCCTCGACCGCAGCCTGCGCGAAGAGGCGCCGAGCGTCTTCTCCATCAAGACGAAAGTGCCGGCCGCGGGCAAGTACGACGTCGCCTTCTTCCTCAACGCGCCGCGCGTCGTGCACTGCTTCGAGCTCGAGGTCGCGGCGAATCCCAATGCGCCGCGCAACATCGTGCGCAAGGTCGAGATCGAGCCGTTGCTCGAGAAGAAGCCGATCCACGCGGGCGAAACGCTCGAGCTCAAGTTCCGCCTCACCGACGGCGAGACGCCGCACCGCAACGTGCGCGACCTCCGCGCGCTGGCGTTCCTCACGCCCGGCACGTGGCAGCAGCGCATCAGCGGCACCGCGGATGAGAACGGCATCGTCAGCTTCAAGGTACCGGTCCCTCAATCCGGCGTTTACTATGTCTTTCTGGAATCACCTTCGTTGAATCTGAAAATCAATCAGGGACGGCCGCTGATCTTCGAAGCGGTGGCGAAACCCTGACCTTGACCAGACAACGATGAAACGGATGGGACCTATGGGACAGATGCGCCGGATGTTCGCTGTAGCCGTTCTCCTGCTGTGTGCCGCCACCACTGTTTCGGCGGGCGACACGTTCTCGCCGACGATTCCCGATCTCGAGGTGGTGACGCACGAGGGGAAGAAGGTGCGCTTCTACTCCGATCTCGTGAAGGGACGCGTGGTGGCGGTGAACTTCGTCTTCACGAACTGCAGCACGATCTGCCCCGCCTCGGGCGCGCTCTTCGCGGCGCTGCAGAAACAGCACGGCCGCGTGCACTTCATCTCGGTCAGCATCGAGCCCACCGTCGACACGCCGCAGCGGTTGAAGGCGTGGAGCAAGCAGTTCCGCACGCAGCCCGGCTGGACGCTCGTCACCGGCAGCCAGGAGACGATCGACCGCATCGTCAAGGCGCTCGGCGGCCCGACCGGCCGGCCTACGGATCACCTGCCGCTGACGATCGTCGGCAACGACCTCACGCGCAACTGGTCGCGCATGTACGGCTTCCCCGGCTCGGAGAAGCTCGGCAAGATCGTCGACCAGGTATCGGCGCGCGGAGGTGCGCGATGAAAGTGCTGCTGCTCTCGCTGCTCCTCGCGACGGCCTCCTTCAAGGAAGCAGGCCTCAAGTACTTCGGCGACGTGCCGCTGACGGACCAGAACGGCAAAGAGGTGCGCCTCTACTCCGACCTCATCGCCGGCAAGATCATCGTCGTCAATTCGTTCTTCGCCACGTGCAACGGCAGTTGCCCGGTCATGACCGGCACCTTCCGCAAGATCCAGACAACCCTCGGCGACCGCCTCGGCAAAGACGTCCACCTCATTTCCATCACCGTCGATCCCGAGACCGACACCCCCGCGCAACTGCAACGCTTCGCCAAAGAGGCCGGTGCGAAACCCGGCTGGCACCTCATCACCGGCAGCAAGAAGAACGTGGATGCCGCGCTGCACAAGCTCGGTCTGAGCACCAACGTGAAGGAAAACCACACCGCCGTGGTGATCATCGGTAACGAACCGAAAGGCGTGTGGAAGAAGGCGTTTGGTTTGGCGCCCTCCGAGGCAGTGCTGCGCCTTGTGCAGGAGGTTGTGGCCGCGCAATGAAGCAGGGAACGATAGGACCTATAGGACAAATGGGACGGATAGGACTGATAGGACAAAGGCCTCCAAGGTCTGTCCTTTCGGTCCTATTCGTCCTCTTGGTCCTATCGGCCTTTCCCGCCACGGCCCAACTGACCGCCACTGAAAAACGCGGCCGCGCCATCTACCTCAGCGGCGCGCCCACCGGCACCGCCGTCGTAGCCGGCGCGGACCTTCCGGCCACCAGCCTTGCCTGCGGCAGTTGCCACGGTCCCGACGGCCGCGGCGTCCCCGAAGGCACCATCGTTCCCAAGGACATCCGCAAACTGCGTCCGCGCTACGACGATGCGGCGCTGCGCAAAGCCATCACCCACGGCGTCGATCCCGCGGGCATCGAGCTTTCCACGGTCATGCCGCGCTACCGCCTGGCGGCTGCCGACCTCACGGACCTCATCGCCTATCTCAACCGCCTCAACGATCCCTCGCCCGGCGTCACGCCTGCGGAGCTGACGATCACCACCACGATCCCGCACGAGTTGACGCGCACGATCGTCGCGGCCTTCGTCAAAGACCTCAACACCTCGGGTGGCATCTACGGGCGCACGCTCGCGCTGACGTCCGACGTCGACAAAGCCTTTGCTATCGTCTGCGCCGCCGCCACCACGATCGATCCGCACGAACGCATTCCGATCCTCACGCCGTTCCCCACCACCGCGCCGCCCGCGACGTCGTACTTCCTCTATCCCGACATCGAGACGCAGGCGCTCTCCCTGGCGCGCAGCATCGAGCCCGGCGCGCACAACGTCGCCATCGTCCACACCGACGCTCAGGCGGCGGCCGAGGCGCTGAAGGCGTACGGTGAATCGCAGCAGTGGACGTTCGACGGCACGAAGCCGCCCGATCTTCTCTTCCTCCTCGGGCGCGTCGATCCCGCGCACCTCGACTCGAAGGCGCGCATTTTCATCGCCGGAGCGACGCTCACGCCGGAGCTGCTGGCGTCGAAGCGCAACATCACCGTCGCCGTGCCGACGCTCCCCGGCGATGTGCACCCCGAGGCGCAGGAGGAGCTGGACGCGTTCGCCGCGCGGCATCAGTTGGCGCGATCACCCGTGCTGACGGCGACGTTCGCCACGATGAAGGTCTTCGTTGAAGCCCTCAAAAGAACCGGCCGCGACCTCACGCGCGAGAAGTTCATCGCCGCGATGGAACAGCTCTACGAGTTCCCCACCGGCTACACGCCGCCCGTGACCTTCAACCGCAACCGCCACATCGGCACCGCCGGCGCCTACGTGGTGTCGCTTGAATCAGGAAAGCGGGTTTATGTCCCCGCGCGACCCTGAGCCAGATGCCGCGAGGGCGGGGTCCGAGTCGTCCCATGGATCTCATCGTTTCGTCCAGATGGTCGGCCGCACGGAAGCCATCCGTGTCGACACACCACTCAGCGTTTCCGAGTGCCCCAGAAACAGGTGGCCGCCCGGCACCAGCGAATCGGTCAGCCGGTCGATGACGCGCAGGCGTACCTCGCTCTCGAAGTAGATCAGCACATTGCGGCAGAGCACCAGGTCGAACGGGCCGCCGACGCCGTACACCGCGTCGTTGAGGTTGACGCGGCGGAAGCGCACGCGCGAGCGCAGCTCCTCGTGCACCTTCATCGTCCCCTGTTGCGCGCCGACGCCGCGCAGCATGTAGCGGCGCAGGAACGCCGGCGGGATCTCGTGCGCCTTGTCGACGGACCAGACGCCGCTCATCGCCCGCTGCAGCACGCGCGTCGACAGGTCCGTCGCCAGGATCTCGACGTTGCAATCCGGCAGATGCGCATCGAGCAGCATCGCCAGTGAATACGGCTCCTCGCCGGTCGAGCACCCGGCGCTCCAGATCGACAGCGACGTCCGCCCTTCCGCCCGCCACTTCGGGATCAGCTCGTCCTCGATGAACTCGAACTGCCGCGGTTCACGGAAGAAGTGCGTCTCGTTCGTCGACACGAGGTCGAGCATGTGCACGAGCTCCTCGCGGTGCGACGCCTCGGTCACGTAGTGATAGTAGTACTCGAACGACGGCAGCCCGAGCTGCCGCACGCGCTTCGACAGGCGCCCGATCAGCAATGCTTTCTTCGCGTCGCCCAGCCGGATCCCTGCCTGGTCGAGGAGCAGCCGCTGGAAGCGGGCGAACTCGCCGTCCGTCATCCCGCTCTCGATGGCGTCCACAACCGCGGAGATGGTGTTCTTCATCAGAAGTGCTCGTAGGAGCCCGGATCATCCTTGGACGG
Source organism: Thermoanaerobaculia bacterium (assembly GCA_036380735.1). GTDB lineage: Bacteria > Acidobacteriota > Thermoanaerobaculia > Gp7-AA8 > Gp7-AA8 > DASVEE01. The sequence continues at coordinate 55,935 of DASVEE010000005.1, forward strand.
CAGCGGCGCGTGCGGCACGGTCGCCTTCGGCTTGAACTCGCTGCCGGTGCGGATCGGCAGGCGCGGCGAGGCCGCCGGCGCGATGGCTCGGGACGCCGTGGCTTGCTCCGTTGCGGTGTGCGACAGGAAGTAGGTCATCAACTGCTTCAGCGAATCCGCCTGCGTCGCCATCTCTTCCGCGGTGCTCGCCAGCTCCTCGGCCGCCGCCGAGTTGCGCTGCGTCACTTCATCGACCAGCGCCATCGCGCGGTTCATCTGTCCGACCCCGCCGGCCTGTTCGGTCGACGCCGCCGTCACTTCCTGCACGAGCTCCGAGGTTCTGCGGATCGACGGCAGCAGCTCGGCGAGCATCGCGCCCGAGCGCTCCGCCACCGCCACGCTCGACGCGGCGACGGTGCTGATCTCTTTCGCCGCGAACTGGCTGCGCTCGGCTAGCTTGCGCACCTCGTTGGCTACCACCGCGAAGCCGCGGCCCTGGTCGCCGGCGCGTGCCGCTTCGATCGCCGCGTTCAGCGCGAGGAGGTTCGTCTGGAACGCGATCTCCTGCACGATCGTGATCTTCTCCGTGATCTGGTTCATCGCCTCGACGGTCTCGCGGACGGCAGTGCCGGAGGCATCCGTGTCGCGCGCGCCGCTCAGCGCCATCGTCTCCGCCTGGCGGCTGTTCGCCGCGTTCTGCGCGATCGACGCCGACATCTGCTCCAGACTCGCAGAGGTCTCTTCGACGCTCGCCGCCTGCTCGCTCGTTCCCTGCGAAAGGTTCTGCGCCGTGGCCGAGATCTGGGCCGAGGCCGAGGCCAGACTTTCTGCTGCTTCGACGACGCTGTAGATGCGCTGCGAGATCGCGCGAGTGATGGCCCACGCCACGAGGAAGCTGAGCACCACCGCCGCGAGGACGATCGCCGCCACGACGCGCAGCGTCTGCGACTCCGTCGCCTGCATCAGCGGAACCTTCGTCGCCATCCGCTCCTGATTGGTCGTGGCGAAGTTCTTCGCCTCCTCCTCCAGGTTGCGGACGCGCTCCTTGAACGGCGCGACGGCGTCGTTGGCCTGCGCCGTCGTCGTGATCCCGCCCGCCTCGATTTCCTTCAGGACGGCGTTCATCCCCGCCGAGTACGCCTGCAGGTCGCCGTGCATGCTCGCGATCTGCTTCTTGTCCTGTTCGCGCACCGCGAGCTTCTGCAGGTCGTCGAGGCGCGCCGTCAGGCGCTCGCGTTCCTCGTTCCACTGGGCCGCGTACTCCTTCCGCTGTTCCGCGGAAGCGAGGTTGATGAAGATGTCTTTTTCGTAGCGGCGCATGCCGATGGTGTTCGCACGCGCACGCGCCGAGTGCTCGGCGAGCTTCGCGTCGCCGTTCAACGTTTCGAGACTGGTGCGGACGGCACGGTGCAGTCCCCAGTAACCGGCCGCCGCGACGCCCAGCATGAGGATCAGAACGACGCTGAACGCGAGACCGAGGCGAGCGCCGATCGATAGATTCCGTTTCATTTTTTCTCCTGCCTGAAATGCCAGACCGCTGGTCTCCACCGCAACCGAAATGCCATTCGTAAGTCGTTGAAATCTCGTGGCCGGGGAGGCGCCATGTCTGAGATCTGTACTCGCTGGTCTGAAATGAAGACAAATGCGGACCGCTCCGCTGTCCCATTCGTCCTAGGTCTATTCGTCCCATTCGTTCCCCTCTGGCACAGATCTCGTTACCGTGCTCCACCGTGACCGACCATTCATTCGTCCGCGTCCGCGGAGCCCGCGAGCACAACCTCAAGAACATCGACGTCGACATTCCCCGCGACGCGCTCGTCGTCTTCACCGGCGTCTCCGGGTCGGGGAAGTCGTCGCTGGCGTTCGGGACGCTGTACGCCGAGGCGCAGCGGCGCTACCTCGAGTCCGTGTCGCCCTACGCGCGGCGCCTGTTCCATCAGATGGCCGTGCCCGAGGTGGACGAGATCGACGGCCTGCCGCCGGCGGTCGCGCTCCAGCAGCAGCGCGGCGGCGCCTCCACCCGCTCCTCGGTCGGCAGCGTCACCACGCTCTCCAACCTGCTGCGCATGCTCTATTCGCGCGCCGGCGAGTATCCGAAGCATCAGCCGCTGCTCTACGCCGAGTCGTTCTCGCCGAACACACCGGAGGGTGCGTGTCCCGAGTGTCATGGTCTCGGGCGCGTGTACACAGTGACCGAGGAGTCGATGGTGCCCGATCCGTCGCTGACGATCCGCGAGCGCGCCATCGCCGCATGGCCGCCGGCGTGGCATGGGCAAAACCAGCGCGACATCCTCGTGACGCTCGGCTACGACGTCGATAAGCCGTGGCGCGACCTGCCGAAGAAACAGCGCGACTGGATTCTGTTCACCGAGGAGACGCCGACGGTGCCGGTGTACGCGGGGCTGACGCCGGAGGAGACGCGCCGCGCGCTCAAGCGCAAGGAGGAGCCGAGCTACATGGGCACGTTCAGCGGCGCGCGCCGTTACGTGCTCCACACCTTCGCCAACACCCAAAGCCCGCTGATGAAGAAGCGCGTGTCGAAGTACATGCTCAGCGCCGACTGTCCGGTATGCCACGGCAAGCGGCTGCGGCGCGAATCGCTGTCGGTCAAGTTCGCCGGCCTCGACATCGCGGAGATCTCCGCGCTTCCGCTGAAGCGCCTCGCCGAAGTGGTGCGGCCGTACGCGAAGCTCAAAGCGAACGACGAGCATCCGGAGAAGGCGCTCGTCACGCAGCGCATCGCCTACGACCTCGCGGCGCGTCTCGACGTCCTCCTCGAGCTCGGCCTCGGCTACCTCTCGCTCGAGCGCAGCACACCGACGCTCTCGCCGGGTGAGCTGCAGCGGTTGCGGCTCGCGACGCAGGTGCGCTCCAACCTCTTCGGTGTCGTCTACGTGCTCGATGAACCGTCGGCCGGCTTGCATCCCGCCGATACCGAGGCGCTGCTCGCGGCGCTCGACAAGCTCAAGGCCGCGGGCAATTCGCTGTTCGTCGTCGAGCACGAGCTCGACGTCATCCGCCACGCCGACTGGATCGTCGACGTCGGTCCGGCGGCGGGCGAGCATGGTGGCGAGATCCTCTACAGCGGACCGCCGGCGGGACTGGAGCGCGTCAAGGCGTCGCAGACGCGGCTGTATCTCTTCGGCGACGACACCATCGCCGCGCGCACACCGCGCGAGCCGCGCGGCTGGCTGCGCCTGGAAGGCGTCACGCGCAACAACCTCCGCAACCTCGACGTCGAGTTCCCCCTCGGCGTCTTCACCAGCGTGACCGGCGTCTCCGGCTCCGGCAAATCGAGCCTCATCAGCCAGGTCCTGGTGGAGCTCGTCGCCGACCACCTCGGCCAGACCGTCGAGCCGGACGACCCGGAAGGGGAGGAGCTCGAGCGCACGACTGTCATCACCGAGGGCGGCGAGATCACGGCGGGCATGGAGGCGATCAAGCGCCTCGTGCGCGTCGACCAGAAACCGATCGGCCGCACGCCGCGCTCCAACCTCGCGACCTACACGGGCCTCTTCGATCACGTGCGCAAGCTGTTCGCGTCGACGAAGGCCGCACGCGCGCGCAAGTACGACGCGGGGCGCTTCTCCTTCAACGTGGCGAAAGGACGCTGCGAAACATGCGAAGGCGAAGGCTTCGTGATGGTCGAGCTACTCTTCCTCCCGAGCGTCTACGCGCCATGCCCGACGTGTCACGGCGCGCGCTACAACGAGAAGACGCTGGAGATCGAATACAACGGCCGCAACATCGCGCAGGTCCTCGGCATGACCGTCGATGCGGCGTGGCAGTTCTTCGAAGACGAGCCGCACATCCACCGCGCGCTCGACGTCCTGCGCCAGGTCGGCCTCGGCTACATCCGCCTCGGCCAGCCGGCGACGGAGCTCTCCGGCGGCGAAGCCCAGCGCATCAAGCTGGCGACGGAGCTCCAGCGCGTCGGCCGCGGCAACACGCTCTACATCCTCGACGAGCCGACTACGGGGCTGCATCCCGCGGACGTCGAGAAGCTGATGACGCAACTGCAGGGCCTCGTCGACGCGGGCAACACCGTGATCGTCGTCGAGCATGACATGAGCGTCATCGCCCACAGCGACTGGGTCATCGACATCGGCCCGGGAGCGGGGGAGGAGGGCGGCCGCATCGTCGTCGCGGGTCCGCCGACAGACGTAGTGCACTCGAAAAAGAGCCGCACGGCGAAATACCTCGCTGCTTTTGTCCCCTAGGTCTCATTTGCCCTATACGTCCCATTTACCGCCCAATCCGGTACGTCGCTTGCTCTAGATAACTGTGCGGTACCCATAAGGAGACACACGATGGCAAGCGGAATGGAACATCGCGGTAAAGGCATCCTCGAACAGGTCAAAGGCGCGGTGAAGGAAGGCGTCGGCGCCCTCACTGGCGACCGCAAGACGGAGATCGAAGGCAAGGCCGGACGCGCCAAAGGCGCCGTCCGCGAAGCCTACGGCAACCTCAAGAGCGACCTCACCGAAGACGATCTCAGCAAACCGCCGAAATAGGGCGATGAAATAGGACCTATAGGACGAATAGGACCTATAAGACCGAGGTCTTTGCTTTGACGGGCGGCGCGTAGCGCCCCCGTCGCCCCTCTCCCCGGCCTTTGCGGGGAGAGGGTGAACTCGCGCCAGCGAAGAATCGGGTGAGGGGCCGCGGCGCACCCCAAACGCGGCTATCGAAGCAACCCCTCCACCGCCCCCACCGCCTGCGCCTCGCGCTCTGCGAAACTCCCCCGCAGCGTCACGAACGGCAGTCCCCGCGCGGTCAGCTCCTCCACGATCGTCGCGTGCATCCACTCGCGGATCGCCTCCCCATCGCGCGTCCCATCCTGCACGAACGGCGTCGCCACATCGGTCAGCAGGTACAGATTCGGCGCACGACGCGATGCGATCAGCGCCTCCACGTCCATTGAGCGCTCGTGCAGATAGCGCCGGTGCCAGATCGACGTCGCCAGCGCATCCGTATCGCAGATCAGCACCCGGTTCGCCTGCCGCGCCGCCGCGTCTTCGAGCTCGCACTGGCGCCGCGCGACGCGCGCGAAATCCTCCGCCGCCCAAGCGTAATCGTGCAGATGCGCGAGCACGCTCGCCGCGTATTCGCGCCCGTACTCCGGCACCCAAACGGTGGCGAAGTGCTCCGCGAGCTTCATCGCCAGCGTCGTCTTGCCGGTCGACTCCGCGCCGATGAGGTAGACGCGCTTCGCGTAGTACGCGCGCACCGGCGGCTCGAGGAATTCCCAGCAGCGCAGCGGATGTGCGCGCACGGCCGTCGCGGAGATCGGCACCGCCGCGCGCGGCCTGTCGATGCAGACGTGCTGCGCGCCGAGGTGCAGCGCGAAGACGTCGCCGTAGTCTTCGGAGGAGAACACCACCTCGGGTGCATAGCCGAGGAAGGCGCGGAGGTTGGGAGCCCAGACGCGGGGATCCTGCTCATCGTGCGGATCGTCGAGCACCAGCACCGTCACGCCGGGATGCAGCTCGCGGAGCCAGCTCGCGCGCAGCTCGCCTGATGGCGTGTCGTGCTCCTTCGCCGCGATGACGACGGTAAGCGCGTCGCAGAGAGAGCGCGCCTGCTCGATCAGATACCCGTGACCGCGATGCGGCGGCAGGAACCTGCCGACGATCAGGCCGCGCCGCATCAGGCCCGCTCCATCAGATCGTCAGCGCCTTCCGCCACCGCACCAGCCCGATCACGCACAGCCCCATGAAGATGAAGTAGAGCACCGCCGTCAGTTGCAGGCCGCGCGTGATGTAGAGATAGATGTAGATGATGTCGGCGGCGATCCAGACGTACCAGTTCTCCAGGTACTTGTAGTTCATCAGTACCTGCGCGGCGAGGCTCAGCGTGGTCGTGAACGCATCGATCAGCGGCGCCGCGCCGGAGACCGCGCGCAGGATCGCCTCGAGCACCCACGTCCCCGCGATGACGCCGACGGCCGTGGCGACGAGCACCACGAGCGGCGCCTTGCTCACGCGCCGCTCCGTGTGCTCCTCACCGCCGCGCAGCCACCAGTACCACCCGTGTGCGTTGAGGATCAGGTAGATCACCTGCAGCCACGCATCACCGTAAATCGCGGAGCGATAGAACAGGAAGAAGAAGAGGACGTTGTTCGCAATCCCCAGCGGAAAGTTCCAGATGTTCTGCGCCGTCACGAAGTAAACGCACCACGCGCCGGTGACGAAGCCGAACGTCTCCGTCAGAGAAAACGGCAGCCACTTCAGCCACGAAGCCGCAATCAGCGCAACCGAAACCACCACGGCAACCGCATAAAAAAGCTTCCGCACGCGCAGCAGGGTAAACCAACAGCTCTGCCGGGCGGGCGGGGTCCTATTCGTCCTATAGGTCCCATTCGTCCTATTCGTCCCATCGTCCCCCGACACCCGCTGCCATACTGTTTCCCATGCGCACCCTCTTCACCCTGCTGGTCCTGTTCACCATCACGCCCCTCGCCGCGCAAAGCGAGATCCCGGACACCTTCAAGCCCACCAACCACGGCTTCGACCATGTCCGCCGCGAGGTGAAGATTCCAATGCGTGATGGCGTGAAGCTGCACACCGTCATCCTCGTGCCGAACGGCGCGAAGAACGCGCCCATCCTTCTCACTCGCACGCCGTACAACGCCGACGCGCTCACGTCGAACGTCGACAGCAGCATGCTCGGGCCGAACCTCGCCGGCTACGACCATGCCACCGACGTCATCCTCGAAGGCGGCTACATCCGCGTCGTGCAGGACGTGCGCGGCAAGTACGGCTCCGAGGGGGAGTACGTCATGAACCGGCCGCTGCGCGGGCCGCTCAACCCGACGAAGGTCGATCACGCCACCGACACGTACGACACCATCGACTGGCTCGTGAAGCACATCCCCGAGACCAACGGCAAGGTCGGCATCCTCGGCATCTCCTACAACGGCTTCCTGCCGCTGATGGCGCTCATCGATCCCCATCCCGCGCTGAAGGTGTCGGTGCCGATGAACCCCATGGTCGACGGCTGGATCGGCGACGACTGGTTCCACAACGGTGCGTTCCGCCAGCAGGGGATGCCGTTCATCTACAACCAGGTCGCCACGCGCAAGAATGAGCTCAAGTGGTGGACCAGCCATCACGACGACTACGACATGTACATGGAAGCCGTCTCCGCCGGCGAGCTCGGACGCCGCCGCGGCATGGAGCAGATCGGCTTCTGGCGCAAGCTGCTCGAGCATCCCGCCTACGACGCCTTCTGGCGCGACCAGGCCATGGACAAGATCCTCGGCGCGCGCCCGCTGAAGGTGCCGGTGATGATCGTGCACAGCCTCTGGGATCAGGAAGACATCTACGGCGCCATCGCGGTCTACGATGCGCTCGAACCGAAGGACACCGGCGACGACAAGGTCTACCTCGTCATGGGGCCGTGGCGCCACGGACAGATGATCCGCGACGGCAGCTCGCTCGGTGCGATCAAGTTCAACGCCGATACCGCGATGCAGTTCCGCCGCGAGGTCCTCGCGCCGTTCCTCCGCTACTACCTGAAGGACGATACGACGCCGCACGGTGTCGCCAGCGTCACCGCGTTCGAGACCGGCACCAATACGTGGCGCAAGCCGGCCACGTGGCCGCCGGCGAACGTGACGAAGACGCCGCTCTACCTCCACGCCGGTGCGCGCGTGTCGTTCAGCCGTCCCCATGCTGCCGCGCCGGCGTTCGCCGAATACCTCTCCGATCCGGCCAAGCCCGTCCCGTTCCGTCCGCGTCCCATCGACAACGCGAGCTGGGGACGCTGGCTCGTCGACGACCAGCGTGAGACCTCCGGCCGCCCCGACGTGCTCACGTTCGTCTCGGACGTGCTCACCGAGCCGGTGAAGATCACCGGCCAGCCGATCGCCAACCTCGTCGCCTCCACGAGCGGCACCGACTCCGACTGGGTCGTGAAGCTGATCGACGTCTACCCCGACCAGGTGCCGCACGACACCGCCATGGGCGGCTATCAGCTCATGATCAGCGCCGACATCTTCCGCGGCCGCTACCGCGAGAGCCTCGAGCATCCCAAACCGCTCACGCCGAACGAGCCGCTCCAGTACCGCTTCGCGCTACCGACGGCGAACCACGTCTTCCTGCCCGGTCACCGCCTGATGGTGCAGGTCCATTCGTCGTGGTTCCCCCTCTACGACCGCAACCCGCAGACGTTCGTGCCGAACATCTTCTGGGCGAAGGCCACCGACTTCCGCAAAGCCACGCAACGCGTGTACGACAGCAGCTACGTGGAACTCCCCGTGGCACGGTAGATGACGATAGGACCAATAGGACCTAGAGGACAAATGGGACCGATGGACAGCAGCAAGTCCCATCGGTCCCACGCTCACCAGAAAACTCCATCGGTCGACTCCTGTCCCATAGGTCCCATTCGTCCCATAGGTCCCATCGACCCATAGGTCCCATCGATCCCCGCGCTACGCCACCCCGTGAGAACATGCGCGCCGCGCATGACCCCCAGCCGTTCGCCGCTCTCCACCCGAACCGTCATCCTCTTCTGGCTGCCGCTGGCGGCGACGTGGTTCATGATGGCGCTCGAGGGGCCGTACATCGCCGCGATCGTCGCCCGCATGCCGGAGGCCGCGCGGGGGCTGGCGGCGTTCGGCGTCGCGCTCTCGATGGCGTGGCTGATCGAGTCGCCGATCATCATGCTGCTCTCCGCATCGGCCGCGCTCGTGCGCGACCGCGCTTCGTACTTTGCGCTGCGCCGCTTCGCCAACATCCTCAACGCCGTCGTCACGCTCAACATGGTGATCCTCGTGATCCCGCCGGTGTTCACGTTCGTGGCCGAGGGGCTGATCGGGCTGCCGCATGACATCGCGAGGGATGCGCACATCGCCAGCGCCGCGATGATCTTCTGGCCGCCGGCGATCGGCTACCGCCGCTTCTACCAGGGCATCCTCGTGCGGCATCACCTCACGAGGCTCGTTGCGTACGGCACGATCGTGCGCCTCGTTTCCATGTCCGTGGTCGCCGCGCTGCTCGCGTTCGTCTTCCACGTTCCAGGCGCGCTGGCCGGAGCGCTGGCGCTTCTCTCCGGCGTCCTCTGCGAAGCAGTGGCGAGCCGCTGGATGGCGCGGCACATCGTCCACGCCATCGTCTCCAGCGACACCGTCGCCGAAGGCACCCTCCTCGGGCAGCGCCAGATCGCGCGCTTCTACTTCCCGCTCGCGCTGACGTCGATGCTGTCGATGGCTTTGGGTCCGCTCGTCACCTTCGGTCTCGGCCGCGGCCAGTTCCCCATCGAGTCGCTGGCGGTCTGGCCGGTGGTCAGCTCGATGCTCTTCCTCTTCCGCAGCGGCGGCGTCGCGTTCCAGGAAGTCGGTATCGCCCTCGAAGCCAGACGGGAAGTCGGACGCACGTCGATCCTCCTCGGGTCGCTCGCGTCGCTGCTGCTGGCGCTCGTCGCCTTCACGCCGCTGGAGATCGTCTGGTTCGAGCGCCTCTCCGGTCTCACCCGCGAGCTCGCCGATTTCGCCATCTGGCCCGTGCGCATCCTGGTCATCTTCCCGGTGCTCGACTACATCATCTCGTTCCAGCGAGCGCGCTGGATTCTCGACCACCGCACGAGGATCGTCAGCATGGCCACCGCCATCGAAGCCGCGACACTGGCCGCCGCCCTGATGATCGTCCTGAGCGCCTTCACCCTCACCGGAGCCATCGGCGGCGCGCTCGCCATGCTGGCCGGAAGATTGGCGTCCAGCACGTACCTCTACGTGTGCGCGAAGCGCCACCCCCGCACGCAACCCGCATAGGACGCATAGAACCTATAGGACGAATAGGACCCATGGGAAAAAAGGACGCGCATGAGTGCGCGCGCCCGCCATTCTCAATTCTCAATTCCGCCATTCTCAATTTCAGCTAGCCTTCCCCCATGCAGCCCAAAGCCCTCCTCATCCACAGCGGCGGCTTCACCTCGCGCCAGTGGCGCAAGCTCGCCGAGGCGCTGTCCGCGGATTACCGGGTCCTGACGCCGGACCTTCTCGGCTACGGCACCGCGGGTGCGTGGCCGGACGGCAAGCCGTTCCACTTCCGCCAGGATCTCGACCTGCTTATTTCGCTGCTCGACGAGCCGGCGCACCTGATCGGCCATTCGTACGGAGGCTTCCTCGCGCTGCAGCTCGCGCTGGCGCGGCCGGACCTTGTGCGCTCGATCGCGGTGTACGAGCCGGTCGCCTTCGGCATCCTCGATGAGGAAAAGGACGCCGACGCGCGCGCCGCGCTGGACGGCGTCAAGCGCACGTGGGATCCCGACGCGAGCGGCACCGATGACGAGTGGCTGGAGGGTTTCGTCGACTGGTGGAACGGCCGCGGCGCGTGGCGCCATCTCCCCGAAGAAACGCGAGCCGCGTTCCGCAGCGTCGGCTGGAAGCTCTACCAGGAAGTGGTGACGCTCGCCGCCGACCGCACCGACGCCACCGGCTACGCCGCCATCACCGCCCCCACACTTCTCCTCACCGGAGCCCACTCCCCGCTGACCGAGCGCCGCGTGGTGCACAACCTCGCCGCGGCGCTACCCAACGCCAAGGCCGTGACGTTCGACGGCGTCGGCCACATGGGCCCCATCACCCACGCCGCGCAAGTCAACGCCGCGATTGCGGCGTTTCTGCGGACGCAGTCGCAGGAGGCGTGAACGCACGCCGCGCCGGAAGGCGATAGGACAAATAGGACCAATAGGACAAATGGGACGAATAGGACAAATGAGACTAATAGGACAGCCGGACTTTCTTGATGGTCGCAGTAGTCGGTATCGTCCGCAACCGCCGTCCCATTCGTCCCATACGTCCCATCCGTCCCACAGGTCCCATCGTCCCCCTCACCGCAGAATGTCCGACCCCGAAACCGCCGCCCCTCCTCCTCCCGGCACCCCTCCTCGAGTGTCGTCCCCTGACACCACTCCGGATGGACCGCCACCAGCGCGCGATTGACCCCGACGTCCGCATAGCGGATCGCGTGATCGCCGATTGTCGCGAGGACGCGGTGGTGGTCAGCGGCCATGGTCAAACTCCCCAGGCAGAGCACGAGCGTCGCCGCTCATTCGAACACGACCTCCGCCCCCTCGGGAATCGGAAAGGAAGCGAAGCACTGCATGCACTCGATGCGCAGATTCGTCCCGCTCTCCCAATCCACCGACTCATCCGCCGCATCCGCGGTCAGCCGCAGCCCCGCCTCATCCCGCACGGCCCGGAACTCCCACGACCGGACCACTTCCTCGATGAGCTTGAACGGCACCCACGCATTCGCCTCCCACGCGCCGTCGGGCTCCCCATGGTTCCCACACTCCGGACACTCGATAGGCAACTCCCCCCACCGGCTCTGCTCGAAGCCCCCCGCCATCCCCGAGGCTACCTCGGCACAAGACACGTCGCGAGGGGAGGGGTGGGGGTGACGCGGTCCTCACGGAACCGCTCCCAAGGTGTCATCCCGAATCTCCCCGTATGGGGTGTGGGTGGAGGAGGGGAGTGAGGGATCTGTGCGGGGGAGCAGGGCAGAGCCGTGGCGGTTACCTTCCGCCCACCCGTTTCTCATCGGTGGGAGCACACCACGTATCATGACTTCCGGTGCCGAATCTCCCGCCCGGCCTCTATGACCTGCCGATCACTAACGAGATCGAACGCGAGCTGCAGAAGCTCGATGTGAAGCGTTTTGCCGCCGACCGGCGCGAGCTTGAACCGGCGGACTCCGACCTTGCCTTCGCGCGTCATCTGGCGGCCGTGGTGCGACAAGCGCTAACGGTCCACACCCAGAAGGATGGTGTCGAACGGCAGGCCGAAATCGTCAACGAGCTGCTCTCCGCCTTGGCACAGCGTAGCGACAAGGTGGATCACGATGACCAACTCGCGCTTCCGCCGCGACGGCTCGCCTCCGTTCATCGCATCGATGCGCTGAAGGGGGAGACGCGCCTCATCGATCCGCTGATCCCGCTCGCGCAGAGTGACCTCCTCGTCAATGGCCGCGGCGAGCCGTCCGTCGGGAACGCCATCCAGCGCGAGATTGCCTCCGCCGATCGCATCGACCTCCTTTGCGCGTTCATCAAATGGCACGGGCTGCGGCTCCTCGAAGAGCCACTTCAGGCGTATCTCGACAGCGGCCGCAAGTTGCGCGTCATCACCACAACTTACATGGGCGCCACCGAGCGCAAAGCCATCGATCGCCTGGTGCAGATGGGCGCTGAGGTGAAAGCGTCGTATCAGAACGATCACACCCGCTTGCATGCGAAAGCATGGCTCTTTCATCGCGAGAGCGGCTTCTCGACGGCCTTCATCGGCTCGTCCAATCTGTCCAAATCAGCGCTCCTCGACGGCGTCGAGTGGAACGTGCGCCTGTCGCAAGCCGACGCACCCTCGATCCTCGCGAAGTTCGCCGCGACTTTCGACAACTACTGGGCGGATCCGGCGTTCGAGACCTACACACAAGCGGACGCACTCCGCTTCGACACCGCAATCGGCCAGGCGAGCGGCAAGATCGAGACGACAGTGCTCGTCCCGTTTGCCATCGAGCCGTGGCCGCATCAGCGTGAAATGCTCGATAAGCTGACCGTGGAGCGGTACCGCCACAACCGCTGGCGGAACCTGGTTGTCGCCGCGACCGGTACGGGCAAAACGGTCGTCGCGGCGCTGGACTACAAGCGACTGAACGAAGAGCTGGCAAAAGGAAGGCCGCTCAAGCTCCTCTTTGTGGCGCACCGTAAAGAGATCCTCCAGCAATCACTGATGACATTCCGCCACGTTCTTCGCGACGGCGACTACGGCGAGCTATACGTCGATGGGCACCGTCCGGATGAATGGCAGCACGTCTTCGCGTCGATCCAGTCGCTGCAGAGCATCAAGTGGGATGAAGTTCCACCCGACGCGTTCGACGTTGTGATCGTCGACGAGTTTCACCACGCCGCCGCCCCGACCTACACGAAGCTCCTCAACCACTTTCAACCACGCGTCCTCCTCGGCCTCACCGCGACGCCGGAACGTGCCGACGGCGAGTCCATCCTCCATTGGTTTGGCGGACGCATCGCCGTCGAGCTGCGTCTGTGGGATGCGCTCGAACGGCAACTGCTTGCTCCCTTCCACTACTTCGGGCTCAACGACAACACGGACCTTTCGCAGATCCGCTGGACGCGCGGTGCGTACGACCGCGCCCAGCTCGAGAACGTCTACATCGCGGACGACGCGCGCATCGCTCAGATCCTCACGGAGTTGCACCGGAAGGTCACCAGCACTGGGGCCATGCGTGCGCTCGGCTTCTGCGTCGGTGTCGAGCACGCTCGCTATATGGCCCGCCGCTTCAGCGAAGCGGGCATTCCATCGCTTGCCGTAACGTCCGACAGCTCGAGTGAGGAGCGCGACGTGGCGCTCCGCAAGCTGAAGCAGCGCGAGGTCAACTGCCTCTTCGCTGTCGACATCTACAACGAAGGCGTGGACGTTCCGGAGATCGACACCGTCCTGTTTCTGCGCCCCACCGAGAGCGCGACCGTTTTCCTCCAACAGCTCGGCCGCGGACTGCGCCGCACCAACGACAAAGACTGTCTGACCGTCCTCGACTTCATCGGCAACGCGAACCGCAACTTCCGCTTCGACCTCCGCTACCGCGCCATCACTGGTGCGACGCGCGCGGAGGTTTTGACGCAGGTTGGTGAGGGCTTCCCGCTACTGCCGGCCGGCTGCTCGATCCAGCTCGACCGCGTCGCCCGGCAGTTGGTTCTCGACAACCTGAAACAAGCGATCGGCTCCCGCTTCGCCACGCTCGTTCGCGAACTCCAGTCGATCGGTCGCCGCGTGACGCTGCAGCAGTTCGTCACGGACGCGGCCATCGACGTGGAAGACGTGTACCGGCAACGTGCATGGTCGTGGACGCGCCTCCAACACGACGCGGGGCTCGTGTCGACGACTCTCAGTCCAGAAGAAGAACGCCTGCTGATTGGCGCATCCCGCCTCCTCCATCTTGACGAGCCGGAGCGCATTGCCTTCCTGAGGGAACTGCTGACGAGCGACGCGATGACCGTGTCGCGCTTGTCCACGCGCCAGCGCCGGATGCTGGAAGGATTTCTCCTGACGATTACTCCCGAGGAACGTGATGCCTCCGCGGTCCTCCGCGCCCTCGCTCAATCGACCGCGGTTCGCGAGGAACTCCTCCAACTCCTCGACGTTCTGGAGGACCGAGCCGAGCATCGCACTTACCCATTGCATGAAGCCGTGACGGGTGCCGCCTTCGCCGACGTACCGCTGGCCCTTCACGCCCGCTACACGCGCGACGAGGTCCTCGCCGCCGTCGGTCGCTCCTCGCTGGCGAAACCGTTCTCCCATCGCGAGGGACCGTTCTGGGATCCCGCAACCAACACCGACTACTTCTTCATCACCCTGGAGAAGAGCGAGAAGCACTACTCGCCGAGCACCCGCTATCGCGACTACGCCATCGCTCCGGACGTCTTCCATTGGGAGTCCCAGGGGCGCACGCCGGCCGGTTCGCCAGTCGGCCAGCGCTACATTCACCACGCGAAGCGAGGCAGCCACGTTATGCTCCTCGTGCGCCCCGCCAACAAAGACCCCTGGGGCCGTACGTACCCCTTCACCTTCCTCGGCCCCGCCACCTACATCAGCCACAGCGGCGAACGGCCGATGGCGATTCTCTGGCGTCTGCACAGGGCGATGCCGATGGACGTGTTCAAGGCGGCGAGGGTGGCGGCGGGGTAGGGCTCGCCCGTTGGCGCCTCAGGCCGCCGAGTCGTCCGTAGCTCGAAGCACCGCCTCTTCGACCGCCGTCGGGAGCGGGGCGGTGATGAAGAGGTCCGTCGGGTAAAGGTAGTCTTCGCCCGATTCATCAATAACCCGGATCATGCCGTCTTTCTCCGCGTCAGCGTCATCAACGACTTCGTAGAGCTTCCGCAGCTCCAGCGACGCGAGGTAGCCGCTGTTCCGGATGCAGATGACGAAGTGTGGATGCCGTGCGCTCATTGGATGAACCGCTTGATCTTGAAGTCCTTCTTGCCGATGCCGTGTGCCTCGTACCAGTGCAGCTCTGCCCGGCGTACGTGGCCGTTCCGGAGGCGAACGACTGCGATCCCTTTCAGTTTACGCCATCTGCCGTGACCGTAGCTCTCGGTCAGGCGCCGCAGTTCACGGATGCTGCTGCCTGCGGCGATCACCCCCACGTCCGTGATCTCACCGACGATGTCAAACCCCTGTTCGTTCACGGTGAGAGCGTCCTCACTGCTGGGAAGAAGAGTGGCCGGCCGCGATCGCCGCGGAGTCGCGAAGCGCGCTGGCCGCAACGGCGAGGCAATTGTGCGCATCCGCATTGTCTTCGCCAATCATTTAGCGATGATCATCCCTCGGGATGGTTCGCTCGGAAGCATCACTCCACCTTGTAGACGAAACGAGGCGCAGCACTCCTCGCGATGAGGATTTAATCGCCGTCCGTCTACCGCGCGTGGAGTCGCGCGCATGGGATAGAAGCAGCAAGGTATGACGCCGCTTCCTGCTGTCGGTCCAAAAGGAGGTGGCAGCACGCCCTCTCTTCGAGTACTACGCCAGCGAAACGTTCGCCCTCCGCGCTCTATGAACTGTTTGGTGCCTAGGATGTGAACGGCTTAAGAACCGTGGCCGCCACCACGCTCTCGCCACAAGACGCCGCGATTGGTGTCTCAAGATCGGCGGCAGACCGTCGCCACTTCGGCCTGAAGGAGGTGAACAGCGATGGCGCAATATCGAAAGCGGCGTGGGAAAGACACATGGCACTGGTGCAGCAACTGCACGAACTATCCGACATCGGACTACGACTCCAGTCCGACCAAACCCAGCTCGGGCGAGTTGTGTAACGAGTGCCAATCGAAGCAGAAAGCCGGAAACTGTAGTTAATCAGTTCCGTGGCGGTGGGACAGCCCGCCGCCACTGTTGCTGACTGCTCGAGAATGGCCCATGCAGCTTGCGCTGGTCCGCGCGCCTATTGAATTGGGTGTGTGGACGCGCTTCAATCCCTCCTCGACTTCGCCTCCCCCCTCCTCCCTCGATCAAACACCTCCACCAACTCCACCACCCCGCATTCCAGGGCGTTGGCCAGGCGGAGCAGCGTGCCGATCGTGGGGGTGGTGACGCCGCGTTCGAGTTTGCTGATGAACATGGTGTTGGTGTCGGCTCGGTCGGCCAGTTCGGCTTGCGTCAGGCCGCGGGCGAGGCGGAGCTGGCGGAGGTGGGGGCCGAAGATCTCGCCTTCCGCTCGGGGAGCGTCGGTCAAGGGCTCAACCTCTTGACAATCGGCTGCGCGCTAACCATATTGTGATATCGACAGGAGCCGATCAGATGGACACCACCACCCGTTCCAACATCCGCCACATCTTCCTTTCCCCTCGTCCCAACTTCGCTCTCCTCACGGCGGCCGGGTTGTTGCGCATGCCGTTTGTGGAGCTGAAGCGGGAGATTGGGGTGGGGACGATTGTAGCGGTTTCGACGGGCATGGGGCAGCGGGTGGCTCGCGAGGAGTTGATGGCGCTGGCGTTGGAGCGGTTTGGGCTCGACGTGGTCGAGGAGGCGCTCGGGGAGGAGGCGGCGGGGGTGTTGCCGGAGGCGATGCGGCTCGTGGAGCTGCGCGCTCGCGTCCCGCGCTATCAGCGCGACGTGCTCCGCTTCCTCGCGCAGCGCGACGGCACCTCCGTCGACGCGGTGCTGCGTCGCGAGCTGGAGGATGTGGTCTGCGCGCACGCGGACGAGGTTGCGCGCGTGCTGCCCGAGGTGGCGGGGGCGCTGGCGTGGCCCTCTCGCGCTGGACGCGCGGATTGAGGATTGAGGATGAAGGATTGAGGATGGCTGCGCGCGGCTGGCATTGGGCTTCGTGCGGGAGCCGGTGAGCTTGCGGCGGCGTCGCCGAGGGTGCCTCGGGCGTCGGAGAGCGAGCGCGGGGACTGCCCGGAGCTGTGACGTGACGCCGAGGAGTGTCCGCGGGGCGTCTCTGAGCGCGCTCCGGCACTCGTTCAGTGTTCGTTCGCACTCCGCGAGCCGTTGTTGGCACTGGTTGCGTGGCTTTTCGCACTCCGCGAGCCGTCGTTGGCACTCGTCGAGTGGTTGATCGCACTCCGCGAGCCGTTGATGGCACGCGTTGAGTGATTTTTGGCATTCCGCGAGCCGTCGATGGCACTCGCCGAGTGGTTGATGGCACTCCGCGAGCCGTCGTTGGCACTCGCGGAGTGGTTTTTGGCAATCCGCGAGCCGTCGTTGGCACTCGTTGAGTGCCCCATGCTCTGGCGCTCAGAGCATGGGGTCTGCCGGCCAGAGCATGCGCTCTGCGGCTCAGAGCATCAGGTCTGCGGGGCAGAGCACGAGGTCTGACGGGCAGAGGACGTGGTCTGCGGCTCAGAGAGCATGCTCTGACGCTCAGAGCATGGGGTCTGGCGTTCAGAGCTCGAGATCTGCGGCTCAGAGCATGACCTCTGACTCGCAGAGGATGTCAAGTCTGGCGAACGCGAGCGTCGGAGCCTAAATTGTTCGTCCAGGGAGAGAGAGACCATGCACGACCTCGCCGAAAGCGGGAAAGGGAGCCCTGTTGTCACGAATGCGTCCGCCGACGAGGCGATCCAGGCCGCGGACGGCGGGATCGAACCGGAGGAGGGCGCGTCCGAGGCTGTGGAGTTGGCGCTGACGATCGTGGAGCCGGAGAGCGAGCCGGAGCCGGTGGCGCTCGTGCTCCGGGACGGCGGGGTGGCTGTCGTGGACCCCTCGCACGCGCCACCGTTTTATTTGACCGACGCGCAGAAGCTCGCGTGGGGGTTCATCAAGGCGATCGACGAGCTCTCGACGGCCATCGAAGGCTTCAAGCTTCCTCATCCCAAAACGGCGAAACACGTACGCGGCGCGCGGACGGTCTCGCGCGAGTTCCTCAACACCATGATCTTCGCCGCGCGCCACGCTCCCCGCCTCGGCGACGTCAAAACCATGGATCCGGACCGCGCGCAGGCCATCCTGGAGTTCAACCAGGCCTTCCGCCCGGTGGCTCAGCGGGTGGCGACGTTCCTCAAAGGGCTGAACTTCACGATCGAGGCGGGAAAGGCGCAGGTCGTGAGCGAAGCGCTGACCACCTATCACGTGGCCCGCGGCCTCGCGCGAAAGCATGTCGAGTTGGAGTCCTACGTTCACTACATGCGCCGCGATCTGGGGCGCAAGGGGAACAAGGCGCCCAGGAAGAAGAAGGGGACGTAGGGTTGAACGAGCGCGCCAGCGCGAGGGCGACGCCCGAACGCCCCTACAGCCTGCGCGTTCGCTTGCGGCGCCGCGATGCTGCTGAGCGCAGCGCCGGCGCCGGGCAGACTGGCTAGCCCCGGGCTTTGCCCGGGACGCGGCGCCGGTGACGTGGCTTCCCGCCACCCCGGTGAATGTGTCATCCCGAATCCCGCCGTATGGGGGCTCGGGTGGGGGAGGCGGGTGAGGGATCCGTGCGGGGGAAGCACCGGCACGGCATGCGGGTACCTTCCCCCACACAGATCCCTCACCGCCCTCCCCCACCCGAGCCCCCATACGGGCGGATTCGGGATGACACATGCCCGGGGGACGCGCATCCGTAACGCCGCGCCACCCCGGGCGAAGCCCGGGGCTAGTGGGTTCTACCGTGCGGGCGCAAAGCGAAGGGGCGTTCGTGGGACGCCATCGCCCCCCGCCCCGTGGACTGTGCGGGTTGGGCGGGCGGGGTATCTGGTCCCATTGTGTCCCCCGGCGATACAGTGCGCCTGTGCAGACCACGGACGTGTTGATCGTCGGCGCCGGGCCAATCGGGATTGAATTGGCGGTGCGGTTGAAGCAGGCCGGCGTGGCCTACGCCCACGTCGATGCGGCGCAGATTGGCTCCACGATCTCGTGGTATGCGCCGCAGACGCATTTCTTTTCTTCGCCGGAGCGGATTGCCATCGCCGGCGTGCCGTTGCTGACGCTCGATCAGACGAAAGCCACTCGGGAGGAGTACCTCAACTATCTGCGCGCGGTCGTGCTGCAGTTCGATCTGGCCATCGAAACGTATACGCGGGTGACTTCGATCGTGCGGCGGAATGATGGGATGTTCGTGGTCGCGACGGAGGGGCGCGAGCCGCGCGAGTGGCTGGCGCGTCGTGTCGTGCTGGCGATCGGGGACATGCACCGGCCGCGGCTCATCGGGGTGCCGGGCGAGGAGCTGCCGCACGTCAGCCATTACTTTGCCGATCCGCACACGTACTTTCGGCGGCGCGTGGTGATCGTCGGCGGGCGCAACTCGGCGGTCGAGGCGGCGATCCGTTGCGTGCGTGTCGGCGCCGATGTGACCCTGGTCTATCGCGGCGAGGCGTTCGATGAGGCGCACATCAAGTTCTGGCTGCTGCCGGAGATCCGCGGCATGGTGCGCGACGGGCGGCTCGCGCTTCTGCCGCGCACCTCGGTGCGGGAGATCACGCGCGAAGCGGTGCTGCTCGAGCCGGGCAACCTGCGCGTCGAGGCGGACTTCGTGCTGCTGCTGACCGGCTACGAACAGGACGCCTCGCTATTCGAGCAGGCCGGCGTGGCGCTCGAAGGGCCGAACCGCAAGCCGCGTTTCGATGAGCGGACGATGGCGACGAACGTCCCCGGCCTGTTCATTGCCGGAACCGCCGTCGCCGGCACGCAGGCCAGCGGCGTGAAGGAGTTCATCGAGACCAGCCACGTCCATGTGGAGAGGATCGTGGCGGCGGTGACGGGTGGGGCGGCGCCGAAGGCGACGGCTGCCTACGAGATGCCGGAAAGCTGACGGATGCGTGTGCGCCCACGGGGAACGATAGGACGAATAGGACGGATGGGACCTATAGGACGAATGGGACTCAGGTTGGACCCATTCGTCCCATCTGTCCTATAGGTCCTATTTGTCCTATCCGTCCTATCGGTTCTACCGCACCGCCACGACGCCCGCATCGGCCAGCACGTCTTCTACGGCTTCGATGACCGCGGGGGTGTCGGTGGCGCGGGCGACGGTGCGCAGCGGCGGGAATGCTGAGGGGTCGTGGGGATGGAGTGCGTTCGACGCGAGGGCGCTGAGCTCTCTGCGCAGGAGCGTCAGGCGGTCGTCCGCGGAAATTGCGTGGCCACGGCGCGCGAGGAACGGGTCGGGGAGGAAGCCGACGTAGAGGGGGACGCCATCGGCGCTGCCCACGGTATCGACGGTGATGGGGAGGCGGCACGGGGCGAGTGGCAGCGCTTCGGCCGCGGCGAGGAGGAGACGGCCCGCGTCGAGGAGGCTGCGCAGGAGGGCTCGCGGTGAGGCTTCGCCGCGAACGACGGCGTCGCGGACCGAGGTTGCGGCGCGGACGATCTGCCAGAGGCGCCAGGTGCCGTCGCCGGTCGCGGCGAGCGCGATCGCGCGCGGCGCGGAGAACCAGCGCTGGCCGTTCGCGTGGAGGCGCGCCCACTGGATGAGCGCCTTGCGGCCGAGCTCCGGGTCGGCGTAGCTGGCCTGCTTCGGAGAGTGGAAGCGCCAGCCCGACGTGGCGCCGGTCCAGTCGCCGTGCGGCGTCTGTTGCGGCATGAACGGTTCGGCGCAGGCTTCCAGCAGCAGGACGCGTCCTTCCACCGGAGGCCAGATCATGCCCGAGGGGACGTGGTGGTCGGGGGGAAGGGGCGTGAGGCTGGCGGTTTTGGGTTGCTGGCTTTCCTGGGCGATCGTGGCCTGGAAAGCGGATGCGGCGGAGGAACGATAGGTCAGCGGTGGTTCTGTCCTATTGGTCCTATCTGTCCTAGAGGTCCTATTGGTCCCATCGATCCCTGGTGCTTCCTTGGGTGTTGCGCCTTCGCGGTGCTGTAGGTGCTGCAGCAGGTCTTCGCTGGTTTGCACGTCCGGGGTGCTGATCGGCAGGCTGCGGTTGCGCAGGAATTCGCGCACGCGGTCCAGGGCCAGTCGCACCGCGAAGACGAACGCTTCGCGGACGCCGCGGCCCTCGGTGGCCACCGACTCCAGCACGGCGATGCCGCTGCCGGGGAGCGCGGCGCGCAGCGTGGCCAGCTCCACGGCGCCGACGCGGTCGCGCTGGTTCGCCTGGACGATCACCCCGACCGGCGGGCCGGGGAGGGTCTTCAGGATCGCGCGCAGCTCCGTCATGTACGCGCGCGTGGTCTCCACCGCCTCCGCCGTGCTGTCGCTGACGAAGACGACGACGTCCGCGCTCTCGAGCAGCGCGCGGCGCCGCTGCGCGAGCACGGTCTGCCCCGGCACCGTCACGATCTGGCAGCGGATCTGGTGCCCTTCGAAGAGACCGCCGGTGTACTCGAGCCAGTCGAAGTACAACGTGCGGCCGTCCAGTTCGGCGGGCGTGGTCATGGGGCGCGCCAGACTCGCTGACAGCGCCCGCAGACTCGTCGTCTTGCCGGCCTCGGGCGGGCCGTCATAGACGATGCGGATCACCACCGCATTCTGTTCGACGTCGAGGACGGCCAAGCCTTCGGTTTCCGCTAGTGCTGCAGCGCCGCGACGTGCTTCGTCACGGAGTTGCGCACGATCGCGAGGTTCGTGCTGCCGCGATCCGCCGCGAGGTAGAGGAACGTCTGGCCGCCGGGGAAGATCTTGATGAGGTGGAGCTGGTCGCCGAGCGTGAGGAGCATGTCCTCGAGATTCGTGCGGAGGTTGAGGGCCTTCACGATCTTCAGCTTCTGCTTCACGAGCTCACTGTTGTAGGCGCTGGCGACGGCGAGGTCGAAGTCGGAGCGCGCGGAGCGCGCGGCCAGGGTCATGCCGGAGTCGAGATCGACGACGGAGGCGGCGATGAAGCCGCTCATGTCGGCCTCGATCTTGTTGATCATTTCTTCGAGCTGCTTTTCGGTGCTCATGGTTAATCCTTTCGTGTTGACGCGTTGATCGGATAGGTCCGGCCGGACCTATGGGATTGAGGGCACGGCGGAGAGGTGGTCGGCGACGCGCTCGACGGCGCGGCGGATCCGCGCGAAGTTGGCGGCGGTGCCGTCGACGGCGAGATGGAGGATCCGCCCTCCGCGCAGCGGCTGGATCAGATGTACCTGATCGCCGAAGGTCCAGAAGCAGTCGAGGAACGCCGGCGGCAGTGAGAGCGCGTGCATCATCCGCGCGTGGCGGCGGAGCATCTCGGTGAGCTCCGGCCCCGCGGCGGCGAGACTCTGGCCCCGCTGCGCAACTGCTCTGCCGTCGCTGTCGAAAACGGCGAGGGCGCGGACATCTTCGAGCGAGCTTTCCAGCTCGGCGAGGGCCGCGTCGATCGCGGAGGGGGACAGACCTTCGCTTTGCTTCTGCGGGGTCAGGCCTTCGTTCCTTGCCGGGCTTTGCGCTTCATCGAGGCGACGGCAGCCCTCCATCAGGACGTTCTGCCAGGAGGCGGTGATGGTGCGGACGGAGGCGCGCCCCTTCGGATCGAGGGAGAAGTGGCCGTTCTGCCATTCGAGGAGGCGATAGACGGCCGCCTCGCCGGTCTCCTTGCCGCAGATGGCGTGGACCATGTCGCCGCGCTCGAACCAGATCGTGCCGTGCTCCGCGCCGCGGCGGATGGTCAGCGCGCCGTCGGCCATGGACACCGTGTAGATCTGGATGAGGTCGGGGAGAAGGGGAAGGGAGATGGCGCCTGAGAACCCCTCCGGGCGACGCAGCGGCTCCACGTTGTTCACCAGCCGGGTGAACCCGTTTTCCGCCGATTCGGAGGCGTCGGGATCGAAGAGATCGAAGTTTCGTGTGCTCAAGAGTGAAGGGGGCTGTCGCCGATATGTATCTTTATGTCAGTTACTTACGGCGTGACCCGGCGCGGATGGTAAGGAAATGATGGTTAACAGGGGATAACGGCAAGGCAAATCCCACATGGGTGGACGAATGGGGGCCGATGGGACGAATAGGACCGTATAGGACCTATAGGACGGATGCGACCGGCCCGCCCAGCCCTATTGCTGTGGGATGGCCCTTACAATCCACCGCACATGCCGCATTTCTACTATGGCCTTCCGTGGGCGCTGGTTGCGCTGGCGCTGTTCGGGTTGGCGGGGGCGGTCTACCGGCGGCAGCGGGCGTCGCGGGTGGCGGTGTTGTTCTGCGGGATGATCGCGCTGGTGGCGGTCTGGTTCACCGGCTTCGCGGTCATGTTCTGGACGCGCAACGAGGGCACCGCAACCGTTGCTGCGCGGATCGCGCTGGGGGCGATCTGTTTTCTGCCACCTGCGATCTATGACTTCACGGCCACGGCGCTGCGGCTGCGCTCCTCGCGGCGGTGGCTGATCAACGCGGCGTGGATCGTGGCGGTGGCGTTTGCGGCGGTGACGCTGTTCACGCGTGGCATGGTCGGAGCCATCGAGCGGCATCCGTGGGGCTTCTACCCGGTGGCCGGCGTGGCGACGGTGCCGTTCCTGCTCTACTTCGCGGGGGCACTCGGGACGCAGCTCGCCGAGGGGGCGATCGAGTGGCGGCGGACGCGCGAGCGGCTGCGGCGGAAGCGCGTGGCGAAGCTGATGCTCAGCTTCCTCGTCGTCTACTTCGGCGCGCTCGACTGGCTGCCGATGTTCGGCTTCCCGCTGCGGCCGATGGCGTACCTGCCGGTCGTCGCGTTTCTGATCGTCGCCGGCGGCACGATCCGGCGGCATCGCTTCCAGCCGATCACCGCGGCCCGCGCGTCGCGGCAGATCCTCGACACGATGGCCGACGCGCTGTTCGTGATCGACGCCGGCGGCTGCATCCGCGTGGTCAACCATTCGGTGCACGAGGTCTTCGGCTACCGCGACTCGGATCTGATCGGACGCTCGATGGACCGCATGGAGGAAGTGCGCGACGACGCGACGATCTCGCGGACGCTGCGGGACCTCGCGCGGCGCGGTGCGATCCGCGATCAGGAGCGCGTCTTCCGCCACGCCGACGGCCATTCCATCAGCGTCAGCGTGTCGATCTCGCCAGTCGGGGAAGGGGAAGCGCAGGAAGGCGCCGTCGTCATCGCTCGCGACATCCGCGCGCGCAAACGCGCGGAGGAAGAGCTGAAGGAGGCGCTGACGCGGCTGGAGCAGAGCAACCGCGAGCTCGAAGACTTCGCGTACGTGGCGTCGCACGACCTGCAGGAGCCGCTGCGCAAGATCCAGGCGTTCGGCGATCTGCTGCGCTCGCGGCACGCGGCGGCGCTGCCGGATCAGGCGCGCGACTACATCGAGCGGATGCAGTCGGCCGCGCGGCGCATGCAGGTGCTGATCAACGACCTGCTCTCGTTCTCACGCGTCACGACCAAGGCGCAGCCGTTCGCGCGCGTCGACCTGGGGCAGATCGCGCGCGAGGTCGTGCGCGACCTGGAGACCCGCATCCACGACAGCGGCGGGCACATCGACGTCGGCCCGCTGCCGGTGATCGCGGCCGATCCGCTGCAGATGCGGCAACTGCTGCAGAACCTCGCCGGCAACGCGCTGAAGTTCCATCGCGAGGGCGTGCCGCCGGTGGTCACGGTGCGCGGCGAGAGCGACGGCTACCGCTGCAGGTTGACCGTGTCGGACAACGGCATCGGCTTCGAGGAAAAGTACGCGGAGCGCATCTTCACGATGTTCGAGCGCCTCCATGCGCGGGCGCAGTACGAAGGAACGGGCATCGGACTGGCTATCTGTAAGAAGATAGCGGAACGTCACGGGGGCGAGATCCGCGCCCATGGCCGCCCGGGAGAGGGGGCGACCTTCATCGTGACGCTCCCGGTGAGTCATTCGGAGGTGGAGAACCGTCATGTCTGATCACGCGCGCCCCATCGTCATTCTCCTCGCCGACGACGACGAGGAAGACCGCATGCTCGCCGCCGGCGCGCTCGAAGAGAGCCGCGTCGTCAACGACTTCCGTTTCGTGGAAGACGGCGAGGAGCTGCTCGACTACCTCTACCGCCGCGGACGATTCGCCGAGCCGGGCGCCGCGCCGACGCCGGGGCTGATCCTCCTCGACCTGAACATGCCGCGTAAAGACGGCCGCGAAGCGCTGCGCGAGATCAAGGCCGATCCGGAGCTGCGCCGCATCCCGGTCGTGGTGCTGACCACGTCCAAGGCCGAAGAGGACATTTACCGCACCTACGACCTCGGCGCGAACTCCTTCATCACCAAGCCGGTGAGCTTCGACGGCCTCGTCGCCGTGATGCGCGACATCGGCCGCTACTGGATCGAGATCGTCGAGCTGCCGCCTGACTCCATTGACTGAATACGAAACCCGTTCGGTGCGCCTGCTGCTCGTCGAAGACGATGAGGACGACTACGTCCTCACGCGGGAGCTGCTGGCGGACGCGCGGCGCACGAGGTTCGAGCTGGAGTGGATCGCCTCGTTCGAGGAGGCGGTCGAGGCGCTCGTGAACAGCACGTATGACGTCTGCCTCGTCGACTACCGGCTGGGCGAGCATGACGGGCTGGAGCTGCTGCGTTACGCCGCCGCCATTGGCGTTACCGCGCCGCTGATCCTCCTCACCGGCCAGGGAATCGGCGACATCGATCTCGACGCGATGCGTGCCGGCGCGGCGGACTATCTGGTCAAAGGCCAGATCGACGCGCCGCTGCTCGAGCGCTCCATCCGCTACTCGCTGGAGCAGAGCCGCACGCTGCACGCGCTGCGCGAGTCGGAAGAGCGTTACGCGCTGTCGGCGCGGGGCGCGAACGACGGGCTGTGGGTGTGGGACGTCAGCGACAACGACGTCTATTACTCGCCGCGGTGGAAGTCGATGCTCGGCTATGGGGAAGATGAGATCGCAACAACGCCGGAGGAGTGGTTCTCCCGCGTGCATCCGGACGACAAGGAGATCTTCCGCAGCGCGCTCGACCTTCACCTGCGCGGCGAGACGCCGCATTTCGAGAGCGAGCACCGCATGTTGTGCCGCGACGGCTCGTACCGCTGGATGCTGAGCCGCGGCCTCGCCGTGCGCGACGCGAACGACGTGGTCACGCGCATCGCCGGCTCGCAGACCGACGTGACGGAGCGCAAGGTCGCGGTGCAGCGGCTGATGCACGACGCGTTTCACGACGCTCTGACGCAGCTCCCGAACCGCGCGCTGTTCCTCGACCGCCTCGCGCGAGCCGTGGAACTGGGGCGCCGCCATCCGGAAGCACTGTTCGCCGTGCTGTTCCTCGATCTCGACCGCTTCAAGATCGTCAACGACAGCCTCGGGCACCTCCTCGGCGACGAGCTGCTCATCGCGGTGGCGCAGCGGCTCTCCGCGATGGTCCGGTCGAGCGACACCGTCGCCCGCCTCGGCGGCGACGAGTTCGCGATGCTCCTCGACGGCATCGATCGCGAGGCGGACGCCGTGCGCGCCGCGCGGCGCATCCAGGACGAGCTGCTCGTCCCCTTCCGCATCGGCGGTCACGAGATCTTCACCACGGTCAGCATCGGCATCGCGCTCAGCACCACCGGCTACAGCGATCCGCAGGACGTTTTGCGCGACGCCGACATCGCCATGTATCGCGCCAAGGCACGCGGCAAGGCGCGGCACGAGGTGTTCGATACGGCGATGCACGAGCGCACGGTCGAGCTGCTGCGCTTCGAGACGGACCTGCGGCGCGCCATCGACCGGGGCGAACTGCGCGTGCATTACCAGCCGCTGATCGACCTGCGCAGCGGCCGCGTCGCCGGCATGGAAGCGCTGCTGCGCTGGCAGCGCGGCGAGACGCTGATCTCCGCCGAGTCGATCATTTCGACGGCGGAGGAGACGGGACTGATCGTGCAGATCGGCGAGTGGGTGCTGCGCGAATCGCTTCGCCAGGCGCGCGAGTGGGAGGGGCTGGACATGCACGTGAACCTCTCCCCGCGGCAGTTGCTGCAGCCGGACTTTGTGGAGCGCATCGCCGCGGCAGTGGCGGAGAGCGGCGTGGCGCCGGAGCGGCTGCACCTCGAGGTGACGGAGAGCCTCCTCATCGACAACGCGGACGCCGCGGCGGAGTTGCTGCGCGCGCTGCGCGACATCCGCGTGCGCCTGAGCCTCGACGACTTCGGCACGGGGTATTCGTCGCTGAGCTCCCTGCGACAGTTCCCGTTCGACATGCTGAAGATCGACCGCTCGTTCCTGCTGGACGCGGATGCCGCCCGCGCCGACGAGATCGTGCGCACCGTGGCCAGCCTGGCGCGAGCGCTGGGCATGGACGTGACGGTGGAGGGCATCGAGACCGCCGAGCACGCGGAACGCATGCGGGGCCTCGACATCACGTACGCGCAGGGCTACTACTTTGCGCGCCCGCTGCCGCCCGAGGAGGCGATACGGCTGGTGCCGGCCGAGGCACGATAGGACGAATCGGGCCTATAGGACGGATAGGACGAATGAGACCTATGGGATCTATGTATGGCGTACGGTCCTATAGGTCCTATCAGTCCTATTCGTCCTATAAGTCCCATTGTCTGGCATATTGCGCCGGCGTCTTCCCCACCAGCTTCTTGAAATCCCTGATGAAATGCGCCTGGTCGAAGTAGCCCAGGTCCAGCGCGACCGCTGCCCAATCCACCGCTGCGCCCCTGGCGATGCGTTCCAGCACTTCGTGGAGGCGGTAGCGGTTGATCACCCACTTTGGACTGACGCCGACGTAGTCGTTGAAGAGGCGTTGCAGCGTTCGCGTGCCGGCTCCGCCGCGGGCGGCGAGGTGCTCGACTCGGGTGATCTCAGGGTCGTCGAGAACGAGGTCCATGATGCGGTTCACCTCTCCGACCTTCTCGTCGCGCGGCGGGACGTGCTGACGGAGGAACGATCCAGCGATCTCGATGCGGGACTGGTCGTCAGGCGTCGCCTGAATCGCTGTTCCGAGGTCGCCGAAGAAGTCGCGGGGATCGAGCTCGCGGTTGGTGATGGTGGAGAGGGGGCGCCCGAGGATGGGGCGGAAGGCGCCGGGACGGAACTTGATGCCGAAGACGCGGCTGGCACCTTCGAGGCGGCGCGTGAAGCGGCCGGTGTGGACGCCGGCGATGCGCGCGCGTTCGGCGTCGACGACGAGGTGCACCGACGGGTGCGGCAACGTCTCGGCGAGGTAGGGCTCGCGCAGGTCCCACTCGACGATCCAGTAGTGCTCGACCCAGAAGGCGAGGTCCGGCGACGGCTCGTGGCGCACATGCCGCATCGTGCCTTGCGGCGCTCCCTGCAGGACGCCGCGGGGACGGGCGACATCGGACTTCACCATGTCGCGTTTTTCCTATCGAGACGGCAGGCGGCGTTGCTAGATTCCGCGGTCATGAAAAGCATCGTACTCACGGCGATCGCCGTCGCGCTTCTCAGCGGCGCCACGGCGAAGCCCATTCTCGCAGCAGACACGAAGGAGGCGTCCAGGATGTCCCAGGCAACAGGCACGTTCGAGGTCAAGATCACTCCCGATCCCGCCGGAGCAGAGTTCGGGCGGATGGCCATCGACAAGACGTTCAGCGGTGAGCTCTCGGGCACGAGCAAGGGAGAGATGCTCAGCGCGATGGGGAGCGGCGAAGGCTCCGGAGTGTACGTGGCGATCGAGCGCGTCACCGGCACGCTCAACGGAAAGAAGGGCACGTTCGTCCTGCACCACCGCGGCGTGATGACGCGCGGCGTGCAGGAACACGCGGTGGACGTGGTGCCGGATTCGGGCACGGACGAGCTGAAGGGGCTGACGGGATCGATGAAGATCACGATCACCGAGGGGAAGCACTTTTACGAGTTCAGGTACAGCGTGGCGGAGTAACGTGCCGTGGGTGTGAAGGGGATGGGCGCGTCCATCCCTCTTTCGACATAGAAAGACCTGTCCTGCGGCCGATGCCGCCGTCCTTCCTGCTGCGCATCTTGTGCGCAGGAGGAAGGTCCTATGTCATCGACAGTCACCGCCCCGCCGTGGACCACACCAAACAACGGCGCGTGGGCGTACCGCTACACCGGGGATACCGAAGCCGCGTCGCCTCTGCGGCATGCGACCACGCTGATCTACACGGCCACGGCCGACGGGAAGGGAACGATCAACGCGGTCGACTTCGCGACGCGGAAGCTCGCCTGGTCGACGAAGCTGGGGAAGGGCTTTCACGCGACTCCTGCCTACAACGGGAGTGTGCTCTACGCCGGTAACAACGACGGCACGCTGTACATGGTCGACGCGGGCACGGGGAAGGTGGTCGGCACCTTCGCCAGCGGCGCGGCGATCGCGGTGCAGCCGCTGATCGTCAGCCATGACGCGCTCCCGGGGTCGCACCTCGCGTTCGGCAACACGGCGGGCACATTCTTCGTCGTCGAGATCGGGCAGTCTCGAGTGCTGTACAGCTTCCGCTCCTTCGTGCCGGCGGGCAAGGAGGCGGCGTTCACGAAGGCGGTGCTCGTCGGCTCGCTGCTCGTGTTCTCCGTGTCGATGACGGAGAGCGGCAAATCGACCGCGCACATCTACGCGCTCGACGTGACGAACGGCGCCATCGTGCACGACGTGACGGTCGCGGCCGACGCCATCCTCAGCGGCGGCGTGTCCTCCGGGAGCACCGTCTTCTTTGGCTGCCAGAGTGGCGACTTTCTGGCGTTCGACGTGACCAGCGCGGAGATCACGACGCTGTTGAAGACGAACAGCCCCATCGCCGGCGCCGCGGCATGCGACACGGACTACGTCTATGTCGGCAGCACGAACGGCGCGTTCTATGCGACGCCGCTGCGCGACGACCCGTCGCTGCCGCCGTGGCAGTTGCCGGTGACGGAAGCGATCATCACCGGGATCACGCTGTACGGCGGGCTGGCGTACTTCGGCGGCATGGCCTCGTCGAAGACGACGGCGATGTTCACGCTCGACCTCGCCGCCGCCGACGCGCAGAGCGCCAGCGTCACGCTCGACCAGTTGCAGGGACGCGTCGGCGACACGCCGTACGCGGACGACACGTACATCGTCTTCACCGATGCCGGGACGGGCGCCGGCACGCTGTACGCCGTCGAGCGGCTGTTGCAGACGGTCATCGACCGCCTCAGCTTCTCCTCTCAGATCCTTCCGTCGGAGTACACGGGCCAGACGTCGCCCAAGGACGCGATGTTCCAGATGGTCGTGAGCGTCGTCGACGACAACCGCGCGCCTCTCGCGGGGATGGAGGTGACGATCTCCGCGTCGGAGGACGTCACGCTGCTCATCGACGGCGGGAAGCACGCGGTCAGCACGACGCGCACGTACACCACGCGCACGAACGACTACGGGCAGATCGAGATCGACGCCGACGCGAGCGACGTGAACATGCCGTCGCTGCTGTTCCACGCCGCGTTCTTCCCGCCGGGCACGTACGTGCAGTTCTTCCCCGACCAGGCCATGCTCGACAAGCTGTGCACCGTGCAGCCGGAGGCGCTCGGCGCCGCGACCGACTACAGCGGCACGCCCGTCATCAAGGAGACGTACCGGACCACGGAGAAGCTGCAGAGCATCAGCCAGGCGATCGCCAACACGGTCGGACGGCAACAGAACACCTCCACGTCGCGCGCGAAAGCGCAGCCGGACCTGCCGACGCGGAGCCTCGACGCGGGCGCCATCACTCACTTCGCCGTCGACGTCGACGAGGCGCACTACGTCTTCAACGGCAATCCCACGACGACGGCGCAGACGGGCGTGCCGGTCACCGCCGGCGCCACGAAGATCCTCAGCGGCGGCGGCTTCGACGAGTTCAAGAAGAAGGTCGCGAACGGCGTGCAGAAGCTGCGGCACGCGGAGTGGCACTTCGACAGCGAAGCAAATGTACTGGTGCGCGCGATCGACGACGCCGCGAAAGGCGTGGAGTACGAATACAAGTTCGTCATCAAGGAGATCGAGAAGGCGGTGCAGGTGGTCCGCGCGCTGATCAAGGAGATCGTCACCGACGTGAAGCGCTTCATGGAGTGGCTGAGCGAACTGCTCGACTGGAAGGCCTACCTCGAAACGCAGAAGGCCATCCTCGGCACCTACGAAGACATGCTCGGCCGCTTCAAGGCGTACTTCGCCGATCCGTCGAATGCGGCGCAGATCACGACGTTCCTCTCCTCGCTCAACAATTCGACGGAGACGTTCGTGAAGCAGGCGAATTCGCTCACCGATTCGGTGGGATCGCAGAGCCAGAGCGCCGGCTCGCCACAGGAAGTCTTCCGGCCGAAGGGGAAGGACATCGTCCCGCAGACGAATTGGCTGGTGAAGAAGATCCGGAAGGATGTCGAGCCTCTCTTCGGGGCGGCCAGCCCGGCGGAGAAGGAGCTGATCGCGGCGACGGAAACGTTCCTCGATGCGGTCCGTGCGGCGGCGACCACCGATCTCGTCGCGCTGATGGAAACGGTCGCTCACGATTTCACGCAGCTCTTCAGCAAGCCGGGCGGCTTCCTCGCGCAGCTTCTGCCGACGGTGCTCGACATCTTCACCGCGATCGTCGACGCGGGGATCGACCTGGCGATTGCGCTGGCCGAGCCGGCGTTCACCTATGTCGGTAAGCTGCTCGCTGTTCTCGACCGGATGTTCAAACAGGAGCTCGCGGCAGGGCCGGTCTCCGAGCTGTACGAGCTGCTCACGGGCGAGAAGCTGACGGGGCTGGGCCTGGCGACACTCGTTCTGGCGGTGCCCACGCACATCATCAGCGCGACGCTGGAGCTCATTGACAACCTCTCGAAGACGGTGATGGGCGCGCGCCTGCCGGCGAAGCAGGCGGACATCTTCATCGCGGTCGTCTACGGCATTCTCGGACTCGCCTGGAGCGTGCAGGCGGCGTTCACGCTGCCGAGCCTTGCCGACTTCTGGATCTGCGTTCTCTATTTCCTGGCGATCATCGGTCAGGCGAGCTCGATGGGCTTCAGCGGGGAGGGCACCGTGCAGGACTGGGTGTTCTGGGCCGTGCAGCTCTTTCCCGCGGCGCTCGCCGGCTACCAGTGGGTCATCCGTGATGACCTGCCGGCGACGGAGGCGGCGGAGAAGTGGCTCAAGAAAGGCTACTTCGTGCTGGGCGCGGCTTTCGAGGTGATGTCGGTGATCTGGGCCGCGATCTGGCCCGATGACTACTGGGGCGACGACGGCGTCGTGCTGGCCGGCAATGTCATGGGGAACCTGCCGTTGTTCGCGCCGGTGGCGAGTACGAAGACCGGGGCGGTGCTGGTGACGATGGTCGGCTACGGCTGCGCTTCGATCTTTGCCATCGGAGGCGCCGTAGAGGAGTGATGCTCGAGGTCCCATGAGCCGCCGTGCACGATTTACCATGTCCACTCATGTCCACGAACCTTGCGCGGCACGTGTCGCGCTCCCGCGCGGAGCGGCTGGTGGCGCATGCACGGCTGGTGGCGCATGTCGCCGTCAGCGTAGCGGCGGGAATCGGCGCGGCGCGCTCCGGCAACGTCGCGCCAGTGGTGCTCGCCGGATCGTGGACGCTGTTGTCGGCAATGGCGGTGTGGCGGATGCGGCGCTCCGGTAAGTTGCCCGCGGTGCCGTTGCTGCTCGCCGGCGATCTCGTCGTGGCCGGTTGCCTCATCGTCATGACCGGCGGCGGCGTGAGCCCGTTCTTCCCGTTCCTGTTCGTCCCGGCGTTCGCGGCGAGCGTGCTGTACGGGCGGCGTGCGCTGATGTGGAGCGCGGCGGGCATGACCGCGGTGTACATCGCGCTGTCGCTGCTCGTGCCGAGCGAGCTCCAGGTGGAGCCGTTCGTGGTGCGGCTCGGATTGCTGATCGTGCTGTGGTTCATCGTGGTGCGCCGCGCCGATCACGAGGAGCGCACGACCGCCGATCTGGAGCAACTCGCCGGCTGGCCGCGGCTGGCCACCGACGACCGCGAGCGCGGCGTGCGCGAGCTGCTGGAGCACGCCGCCGCCGCGTTGCGCTCGCCGCGCGTGACGCTGACGTGGCGGGAAGCCGGCGGCACGTGCTACGCCGCGCACTACGACACACGCGATGGGACGTTCGGCTTCGATGAAGAGGAGCACGATGGGAGGAATGGGACCGATGCGACGCATGGGACGCAGGGGAATGTCTTGCGGGCCGACTTCGAATCACGGACGGTGAACGGCACGCTGTCGGCGCTGGGCGCTGCGGCGGCAGACGAAGATGATGCGCGGCTCGCGCAGATCGTGGCGCGGCTGGTCAGTTCCGGGCTCGACCAACTGCACCTCATGGATGTGCTGCGCGAGCGCGCCACGGCCGGCGAGCGATTGCGCCTCTCGCGCGATCTGCACGACGGGCTGCTGCAGACGCTCGGTGGTATCGCGCTGCACGCGCAGACGGCGCGGCGTGTCGTCACGCGCGACCCGCGCGTCGCGGAGGAGCGGCTGGAGCTGATCGTCACGCAGCTCACCGAAGGGCAGCGCAGCCTGCGCGACTTCGTCGACGACCTCCGCCCGGAGCTCACCCTCCGCCGCGAAGCGCTCCACGCACGCCTCGGGCGGCTCGCGCAGAGCATCGCCCTGCAGTGGGACGTCGCCATTCAGCTCGACGCGGAGCGTGCGGTCGACGCCATCGAAGGCCGCGCGGCGGAAGACGTCGTGGCGCTGGTGGCCGAGGCGCTGACGAATGCGGCGAAGCACGCGGAGGCGCGGCGGATCGAGGGATGTGTGACGCTGGCTGAGGGTGCGGTGTGCATTGACGTACGCGACGACGGGCGCGGGTTCCCTTTCCACGGACGGCGCGAGTTAGCGGAGCTGGTGGAGGCAGGCGAAGGACCGTGGAGCCTCAAGGAGCGCATTCGCGCGCTCGGCGGTGCGCTGACGATCGAGTCGTCAGCGCACGGTTCGCGCGTGGCGCTGCGCGTGCCGCACGTCACGGAAGGTGCGTCATGACGATCCGCGTGGTGGTGGCCGACGATCATCCCATCGTCCTCGGTGGCCTCGAGCAACTGCTCTCCTCGGAAGACGACATCGCCGTCGTCGCCCGCTGCACGGACGGCAACGAAACGTTCGACGCGATCCGCCGCGAGCGTCCGGACGTCGTCGTGGCGGATCTGTCGATGCCGGGACGCAACGGCCTCGAGCTGCTGCGCGCCGTGCCGTCCCTCGGTTTGCCGGTGCGCGTCGTCCTGCTCACCGCGCGCATCGAGCAGGAACAGGTGCTTCAGGCCATGCAGCTCGGCGTCGCGGGGATCGTGCTCAAGGAAAGCGCTCCGCTGCAGATTCTCGATTGCGTTCGCCGCGTTGCCGCCGGTCACCAGTGGATCGACCAGATCATCGGCAGCCGCACCCTCGACGGCATGCTGCGCCGCCAGGCCGCCGCGAGCGTCCTGACCGCGCGCGAGGTCGAGGTGGTGCGCATGGTCGCCGGAGGCCTGCGCAACAAGGAGATCGCGGAGACGCTGGCGATCACCGAGGGCACGGTGAAAGCGCACCTGCGCACGATCTTCGGAAAGCTGGGCATCGACAGCCGCGTGAAGCTCAGCGTGTACGCCAGGGAGAACGCGCTGGTGTAGGCGTGGGGCGAACGACGATAGGACGAATAGGACCGATAGGACGAATAGGACGAATAGGACGAATAGGACGAAGCCTGCGCGATCTGTCCCATAGGTCCCATCCGTCCTATAGGTCCCATTGGTCCCACCACGAGTCACCGCTACACTTCCGCCATGCCGAAGTCGCCGGAGACCGTCATTGAGATTGCCGGGCGTGAAGTCACCATCACGAATCCGGACAAGGTGTTCTTTCCGCAGACCGGGTACACGAAGCTCGATCTGGCGCGTTACTACGCGGCCGTGGCCGAGGGGGCGCTGCGGGGGATCGCGGGGCGTCCGATCGTGCTCAAGCGGTATGTGAATGGCGCTGACCAGGAGCCGTTCTTTCAGAAGCGTGCGCCGGACAAGCATCCGGAGTGGGTGGAGACGGTGGAGTTGTTCTTCCCCTCGGGGCGCACGGCGCGCGAGATCGTCATCAACGACGCCGCGCAGTTGCTGTGGATCGTGAACCTCGGCTGCATCGATCTCAATCCGCATCCCGTGCGCGCCATCGACCTGGAGCATCCGGACGAGCTGCGCGTCGATCTCGATCCCGGCCCGGGCGTCAGCTTCGAGGATGTGCGGCGCGTGGCGCTCGTCGTGCGCGACGTCCTCGAAGAGCATGAGCTGCGCGGCTGGCCGAAGACATCGGGATCGCGCGGGATTCACGTGAACGTGCGCATCGAGCGGCGCTGGACTTTCGATCAGGTGCGGCGCGCGGCGCTGGCCATCGCGCGCGAGGTGGAGCGGCGCGTCCCTGACATCGCCACCAGCAAATGGTGGAAGGAGGAGCGCCACGGCGTCTTCCTCGACTACAACCAGAACGCGAAGGACCGGACCGTCGCCTCGGCCTGGTCCGTCCGCCCGACGCCCGACGCGCGCGTCTCGATGCCGCTGGAGTGGGACGAGGTGGCCGACGTCGATCCTGCCGCGTACACGCTCGTGACCGCGCCGACGCGCTTCGCCGAGCGCGGTGACGCGTCGGCCGGCATCGACGACGCGGCAGGGTCGCTGGAGAAACTGCTGGAGCTGTCGGCGGCACAGGAAGCGGCGGGACTGGGCGATGCGCCGTGGCCGCCGAACTACAAGAAGCAGGCGGGTGAGCCGCCGCGCGTGCAGCCATCGAAAGCGAAGGCAGCGAAGGCGAAAGAACCGAAGGCGCCAAAAGAGCCGAAGGCTCCGAAGGAGCCAAAGGCGAAGCCCGCCGCGAAGACGGGCACGGGACGACGCCAGTCGACGCAGCCGCTCATCACCATCGCCAAGGCGGAGCACAAGGACGAGGCGCTCGCCGGGCTGGAACGCTGGAAAGCGCGGTTTCCGGAGGCCGCGGCGTTACTTGCCGAGGATGACGTGCTGGTCGACGGCATGCGCGGCCGGTCGAGCCTCTGGTACCGCATCCGCGTGAACCTGCGCCATGTGCCCGAGGCACAACGGCCGGCCGAAGAAACGCCCGATCCTGATTACGATCCGTGGCGCGGCGCCAAGGATCCAAGGGAACGATAGGACGAATAGGACAGATGGGACCTATGGGACCGATGGGACTTCTATGCGGCGCGCATCGCGCGGAAGTCCCATCTGTCCTCTAGGTCCTATTCGTCCTATCCGTCCCATCGGTTTTATCCCTTGAACACCTTTTCCAACTCGTAGGCGGGCGTCACCTCGAGTTGGTCATACCGGCATTCCTGCGGCGGTTTGTCGTCGCGCCAGCGGACGAACTTGGCGGCGTGGCGGAAGCGCGTGCCCTGCATGTGGTCGAACGCGACTTCGCAGACGCGCTCCGGGCGCAGCGGTTCCCAGCTCAGGTCTTTGCCGCGGTTCCAGCGGCTCGTCGCGCCGGGCATCCGCTGCCCCTCGGCCGCGGCCTCGTTCTGCGCGTCGGCCCAGTCGCGCCACGGATGGTTTTCGAGGGCACCCTCACGCAGCGGCGCCAGCTCTTCGACGAGCTGTTTGCGTACGACGTTGGTGAATGCGGCGGTGACGCCGACGTGATGCAGTTGCCCTTCGTCGTCGTAGAGCCCGAGGAGGAGGGAGCCGACCATGGTGCCGGGACCGGTCTTGTGCCAGCGGAAGCCGGCCACGACGCAGTCGGCGGTGCGCGCGTGCTTGACCTTGATCATGGTGCGCTCGCCGGCGCGGTACGGGGAGTCGAGCCGCTTGGCCATGACGCCGTCGAGACCCGCGCCTTCGAAGCGGCTGAACCAGTCCTGCGCCAGCGCGACGTCGGTGGTGGCGGGGGAGAGGTGCACCGGCGGCTTCGCTTTCGCGAGCAGCTTTTCGAGCCGCGCGCGCCGTTCTTCGAGCGGCACCTCGCGCAGGTCTTCATCCCCGAGGGCGAGGAGATCCCAGGCGACGAAGGAGGCGGGCGTTTGCTCGGCGAGCAGCTTCACGCGCGACGCGGCCGGGTGGATGCGCAGCAGCAGGGCTTCGAAGTCGAGACCACTCGCACCGACGATGACGATCTCGCCATCGAGCACACACCGCTCCGGCAATGCCGCGGCGAGCGGCTCGACGAGCTCGGGGAAGTAGCGGTTCAGCGGTTTCTCATCGCGGCTCTGCAGGACGATCTCCTTGCCGTCGCGGAAGACGAGGGCGCGGAAGCCATCCCACTTGGGTTCGAACTGCCAGCCATCGCCTTTGGGCAGGCCAGTGGCGGCTTTGGAGAGCATCGGTGCAAGGGGCGGAGTGAAAGGAAGATGCATCCCGTAATGCTACAGGGAGTGATGGGACGAATAGGACGAATAGGACTGATAGGACGAATGGGACGTCCCATCGTCATTCCCGCGCCGTACAATCGCCACCCTGAATGGCCGGCATCCTTGAAAAACTGGCGCTCCACCGGCGCGAGCTGCGTGCGTGGGCGATGTACGACTGGGCCATCTCCGCCGTGCAGACGACGGTGATGGTGGCGGTCTTTCCGATCTTCTACATTCAGGTGGCCGGCGCGGAAGTCGGCGGAACAGTGGCGTCGCAATGGTGGGCGATCTCGAACGGGATCTCCATCGCCATCGTCGCGGTCCTCTCTCCCATCCTCGGCGCCGTCGCCGATTTCGCGGCGGCGAAGAAGAAGCTGCTCGCGCTGGTCACGGCGATCGGTGCGCTGGCGTGCGCGGGGATGTTCTTCATCGGGCCGGGCGACCTGACGCTCGCCTCGGGGCTGTTCATCCTCTCGATGATCGGTGCGGCTGCGGCGCTGGTGTTCTACGACGCGCTGTTGCCGCACATCGCGTCGCCGGCCGAAGTGGATCGTGTCTCGTCCGCGGCGTACGCGATCGGTTACCTCGGCGGCGGGCTGCTGCTGGCGCTCAATCTGGCGATGATCCAGAAGCCGGCGTGGTTCGGGCTCGGCGGCGTCGAAGGGACGCTGCCGGTGCGGCTGGCGATGGTGACGGTGGCGCTGTGGTGGTTCGTCTTCTCGATCCCGCTCTTCCGCCGCGTGCCGGAGCCGCCGCGCCGCCTGGAGGAAGACGAACACGTCGGCGAAAGCGCGATCCGCGTGGCGATGGGGCGGCTGTTCGAGACGCTGCGCGAGCTGCGCGGCTACCGCAACGCGTTCCTGATGCTCGTCGCCTTCCTCATCTACAACGACGGCATCTCGACCGTGCAGAAGATGGCCACGGCGTACGGCACGGAGCTGGGGATCGGGCGCGGCTCGCTCATCGCGGCGATCCTGATCGTGCAGTTCGTCGGCATCCCGGCGACGTTCCTCTTCGGCAGCCTCGCGGCGTGGATCGGTGCGAAGCGCGCGATTCTCGTGGGGCTCGTGGTCTACTTCGGCGTCAGCGTCTTCGCGTACACGATGCAGACGGCGGGCGACTTCTACATCCTCGCCGGCGTCGTGGGACTGGTGCAGGGAGGGACGCAGGCGCTGAGCCGCTCGCTGTTCGCCACGCTGATCCCGCGGCACAAGTCGGGGGAGTTCTTCGGCTTCTACAGCGTCTTCAGCAAGTTCGCCGGGATCTTCGGCCCGCTGCTCTTCGCGGGGATGATCGCCGCGACCGGCTCGAGCCGCAACGCCATCCTCTCCGTCACGATCTTCTTCCTCCTCGGCGGCATCATCCTGCTCTTCGTCAACGTCGACGAAGGCTCGCGCAAAGCACGCGCGGCGGAAGAAGCGACGTACGAGGCGTGAGCGTCAGCTCGCGCGCGAGCAGCAGGCGCGGCGCGGCGCGTCGTGAGTCGCGAGGCGCTGGAGGAGCCCGCGGCGCTGGTTCGGGCTCCGCCGGGGGCCAATTACGCGCACAACGTGGTGAATAGCTGCGCGAACGGCGCTTCCACGATCACCGCCCTCGACGTCATGTCCCGCTGGGCCCAGCGCAGCGCGAACATCCGCTGGAGGATCGCGGCACCGAGGGCTCCGGCGAGGTGCGGGCGCCGTTCGCTCCAGTCGAGGCAGGTGCGCGCGAGGGGGCGCCGCGTGCGCGACAGCGCGTCGACGTCGACGCCGAGGCGGGTGAAGAACGCGTGGCCGAGCGGCGTGATGGTGAGGGTCTCGGAGAGAAAGTCGCGGCTGCGCAGGTTCTCGAACAGCCAGACGCCGCGCGCGCCGGCGAGGTGGTCGTAGCAGACGCGCGCCTCGCGCAGCGCGGAATCGGAGGGGCCGGTGCGCACGTGCCGCGTGGCGATCTCCATCAAGCCTTCGAGCATCGAAGCCACATCGGCATCGAAGAGGCGGAAGTATCGGTGGCGCCCCTGTTTCTCGATCGCGAGGAGCCGCGCGTCCGTCAGCTTTGCGAGATGCGAACTGGCCGTCGACGGCGCGACGCCCGCTGCGAGCGCGAGCTCGGTGGCGGTGAGCGCGGTGCCGCCCATCAGCGCGGAGAGCATCCGCGCGCGGGCCGGGTCGGCGATGAGCGACGCGAGCGCGGCGATGTCCATCAGCGACAGTCTGCCATCCATTCGGCGGCAACCGCACGTCCGCGGGCGAGGTCATCGACGACGAGGATCAACTGGTGGTCGTGATCGCTGTACTGCACCTCGATGTTCACGCCGGCATCGGCCATCCGCCGGGCGAGCTTGCCCAGCTGGCCCGGTTCTCCTTGCCGCAGCCTGACGGTGACGACTTCGTTGATGGCGGCGACGTCAATCCGCGTGGCTGTCAGCGCGTCCGCCGCCGCATGGCCATCATGAAAGAGAAAGTGCGCCACGCCGGAGAAGACCCCGCCACCTTCGATGCTGACGCCCGCCGCGCCGAGGGCTTCGCCCATCGCTGCCAGGGTGCCGGGGTGGTTGGGGAGGTGGATGGTGAGGTCGTGCATGCGGCGATGGTGCACGTGTGGGGGAACGGATGCTTCGATGGTGGTCGAAGTGTGTTCATGGGACGGGGAACGATAGGACGAATGGGACCTATGGGACGAATGGGACGAATAGGACCTGGGGGACGATTCTAATCCCCCAGGTCCTGTTGATTCGTGCGGGTGGTCAGAACCGGAACGTCACCCCCCAGAGCAACTGCAGGTTGTGCGTGGTGCCGCTGCCCAGGAGGTCGAACATGACGACGTCGCGGACGTCGAAGCGGAAGCCGACTTTCGGCTTCCAGTGGAAGTCGGCTCCGGCGCCGAAGAGGAGCGCGGGCGCGTTGTCGTGGTCGAAGGTGACGAAGCCGGCTCCGGCGAGGAGGAACGGCCGCACGGGCTGCATCGGGGTGTGCCAGAGGACGTGGGCCTGGGCGTGCCCGAGGAGGCCGCGTTGCTGGAAGCGGCGGGTGAAGACGATGCCGGCTTCGCCTTCCACCGACCATTGCGGCTGCACGTAGCGGCCGTAGCGGAAGCCGGTATTGAAGCCGCTGTCGAGCGACGTCGCATCCGCGGGGAAGAAGCCGCCGATGAAGAGGCCGAACTCGTGCGCGCCACTCTTCCCGCCGCCGGAAGGTCCGCCTCCCGGCTCTTCGGTGTTCACGACCGTCTCCTGCGGACCGGAGGGGCCGTAGTTCGGCGGCAGATAGACGCCCACGTTCACGGAGCCGCGCTCCTTCGGCGGGATGACGACGTGGATGTTGCCGGAGCCGTCGGTGGTCGTCTCCACCCACTCGCACTTGCCCGACTCGTAGCAGACGAGGATCTCGATTTTGTCGCCCGGCGCCGCCGGGTTCGTGGTGCCGTCGACGATGACGTTGCCGTTGCCGTCGACCCACACCGTCACGGTGGCGTTGATGCGGCGGTCGGGGAACACGCGATACGTGATGCCGCCCATCGGCAACTGGTACTCACCGTTGATGAGGTTCGCGGTGATGTGGAACATGCCGGGCTTCGGCGGCCGCGGCCTCTCCGCGGTCGGCGTCGGAATCACGGCGTCGTCGAGCATGAGCGTTCCATTGACGCGCACCTTCGTCTTCGCCGGAATCGTGAGGAACGACTGCTCGAACGCGACGAGGTAGCCGGGCGGCAGGTCCTGCGTGGTGACGGCGACGTCGATCGGCGTGTTGCGGTTGTTGCCGATGTCGAAGTGGATCGGCACCGGCGACCAGGGGCTCGACGACGTGGGATGGAAGTCGTTGACGTTCTCCTGCGTCCGCTGGTTGAGGTGATCGCGGTCGCCGAGGATGCTGTCCCACGCGACGACCTCCGCCAGGACGCAGGTGTGCTCGGCGACTTTCGGCGTCCAGGGCAGATTGAAGATCTTCGACTGTCCGGCGGCGATGTCCTGCGCGGCCGACAGCGGCAGCGACCCACGTGCCGGTGTCGCCCATTCCTCCGGGCTGATTGACCTTGACGCGCACCTGCACGGCGGTGGCGTCGACGGTGCCGATGTTCGAGACCTTCACGCGGATCCAGTTGAGCGGGTTGCCGCCGTTCGCGGCGGGATCGTACGTGGCCGACCAGCGCGTCGGCTCACCGTTCCCTGCGAGCGGCGTCGCGGAGAGCGAGCCGTCGGCGTGCTCGATCCAGATGTCGGGGCTCTCGTACGGCGGTGCGCCCCACGGCGTGATGGCGAGGTCGAGGAAGTTCTTCTGCTCGCGCGTGATGTCGAGGAGGTAGCTGGGACGCGTGTTGAAGCCGCCCGGCCCGGGCAACTCCCCGACGATGTCGATCTTGATGCCGTCGTAGGCGGGGAAGGTGCTGAGCAGGTTGATGTCCGCGGCCGGCGCACTGTCGCGTACCGGGCTGACGTTGTCGCCGGCGAGGAGCGCCACGTCGGTCAGCGGATGCACGATGTTGCGCGTCGTCGGGTTGAAGAGGTTGCCGACCCAGTTCTGGTGCGAGATCGAATCGCCTACGTAGATGCCGCCGCCCGACGGCGCACCGAGCTTGATCGGGAGGCTCTGGCTGAACGTGGCGCCCTGCTGGCGGTTCTCGATGGCGAGAAAGTGATGAACGCTGAGAGGGCCGACGCCGAGGAGGAGGGTGATGGCCTTGACCTTGGTGCGGTCGGCAGGGACGCCGGCGAGCGTGTCGTCGTACTGCGCCGGCCCGAATTCGAGCGGCGTCAGCACGTAGCGGCGCGTCTCCGGCGGGCCGACGGGCTCGGGGAACGTGTCCGTCACGCTCCCGCTGTTCGTCAGCCATTTGCCGATCAGCTCCTTGTGCCAGAAGCCGGTGTGCGGCAGCAGCCAATGCGCGGACATGACATCCCAGTCGTTCGGGAACTCGTACTCCGGCAGCACCTCGGTGCTGTTGTCGTAGAGATCGATGAAGCCGATGTTGTGTCCGAGCTCGTGCGCGATCGTCGCCGTGACGGTGGAGTCGTAGAAGATCTGGACGTTCGCGACGAGCTGATAGTGCCAGGTGTACGCACCATTCTCGATGGCGGGATCGATGTAGCCGCCGGCCGCGCCCGCGCGCTGGTTCACCGGCTCGTCGAGGAAGATCACGACGATGGCGCGGTTCGGGTCGACCTTGTCTTTCACGAGCTTGTCGATGTCGGCATCGTTCGCCGCGATGATGTCCATGTTCGGCCATGGATCGGCGCCGGGATCGGTGTGCGTCCGCGTCAGCTCGTTGAGCACCATCGCGGCGATGGCCTGCCCGGCGATGCCGTTGCGATCGCCTTTGACGGTGTTCGCCGCCGGCTCCTCGATCACGCCGTCCGCTTCCTGGACCTTCGGCACGCCGAGCCAGTCGACCAGATCATCCGGCCCGCCGGCGACGAGGCTGACGTACGGGCCGGGAATCGTCGGCGTGACGGTGAACCGCAGCTCGTTGCCGACCTTCGTGATCGTGGCGTTCGGCGCCGCCGCGCCCATCACGGCGATGAGGTCATCCGCGGTATTGAAGGTCTGCGCCGGAAAGTTCCAGTCGAAGAACTCGGTCGTCCCGGCGTCGTTCGTCACGATGATGCGGAACAGCGACGCCTTCGACGTCAGCGGGAACTCGGCGCCGCGCGACTCGAGCCCGACATCCGGTGCGGTGAGGTCTTCGATCGGACGATCGAGTCCGAGCGCGTCGAGCACGGCACTGCTGCTGCTCGCGACGTCCACGTGGAGGAACGTCCCCGCCGTGACGAACGACTTGTCGACGATCATCTGCCAGTGCCACTTGTCGCTCCCCTGATCGATGAGCTGGCAGTCGACCTTGTCGCCGACGCTCGCCGTGATCGCACCGCACACCTTCGTCTGTAGCGTGGCATACGTCAGCGCCGGATCCCCCGCGTTGAACGTCACCTTGATCGGCGTCACATCCGCCGCATTGACGTTCAGCGTCAACCGCAGATCACCCGCCGGCACCGTCACGCTCGGACCGCGGATCTCCGTCCCGACGATCCACGGCGCGACATATCCGGGATTGAAGTAAAAATCCTTGCCGCGCGGCATCTGGTAAACCCGCGGCGCCACCTCCACCTGAAACGACACGCGGCCATAGGAGTTCTCACTCCAGAACGCATTGACGTCCGCGGCCTTGTTCGTGAGATCGGTCAGCAGCGCCGGCGGCACCGCGTTGTTGTTGGGATCCCACGCGGTGTCCTGCGTGACCACCGGGATGAACAGGATGCGCTGATCCTTGTCATCGGCATTGACGGAATCCTTCGGAGTCGACCCATCCTGCGCCGGCGCCGGATTCCAGACCTTGACCTGCTGCGCGGCCACCGGCATTGCGAGCAGACAGAGAACGAGCGGGAACGCCTTCATTGCTTGCATGCGGGCATAGTGACGCACCGCGCTGAAACGTTACATCTGCGCGCTGTGGGGACAGGGGGACGACGAGAGGCCTCCGGCGGGCGGGCACGGCCCGCGGCGCTGGTTGGCCAAGCCTCGGCCGACCCTGCGTACTAACGTGTTGACCGCGACGCCGTGCGCCGAGCCTGAGGCAACAAGCGCCGCGGGTCGTACCCGCCCGCCGGAGGCCCCCGGTCGTTCCCTGTCGCTACGCGCGCAGCACTTCGCCCAACGTGCGGCACGCCGCCGCGATGCGCCTTTCCGTGGCGCCGCCAAACCCCAGGATCAGGCCCGGCCGCGGGCGGCGCAGGTAGCACGTCGAGAGGGCGGTGGCGTAGACGCCGCGGCGTGCGGCTTCGCGCACCACTTCGCGGTCGTTCGTCCCCTCGGGGAGGAACGACGTCACGTGCAGGCCGGCGTCGGCGTTGTACGGCTCCAGGTGGGCGTGCTCGCGGAGACCGCGGACGAGGGCGTCGCGGCGCTTCTCGTAGAGGACGCGCATGCGGCGGACGTGGCGGGT
The DNA here is from genome assembly GCA_036380735.1 of Thermoanaerobaculia bacterium. GTDB lineage: Bacteria > Acidobacteriota > Thermoanaerobaculia > Gp7-AA8 > Gp7-AA8 > DASVEE01. The sequence continues at coordinate 99,823 of DASVEE010000005.1, forward strand.
GAGGTGGCCGTCGCGGAGGAACTCCGTCAGCACGAGTTGCTCGAGGATCGGGGAGAAGAGGTCGATGGCTTCGCGCTCGCGGAGGAAGGCCGCCATCAGCTCCGGCGGCACCACGATGTAGCCGACGCGCAGCGACGGGAACAGGACCTTGCTGAAGGAGCCGATGTAGATCACGCGCGAGGCCGCGTCCATCCCCTGGAGGGCGCCGAGGGGGCGGCTGGCGTAGCGGTATTCGCTGTCGTAGTCGTCTTCGATGATCCAGCCGTTGGTGCGGCGGGCCCAGTCGAGGAGGGCGATGCGGCGCGAGGCCGTCATCGACATGCCCAGCGGGTACTGGTGCGACGGCGTGACGTGGACGGCGTGGATCCGTTTGCGCCCGTCGAGCGCGTCGACGGTGAGCCCCTCGTCGTCGACCGGGATGGCCACGCGTGTGGCTCCGGCGCGAATGAGGGCCTCGCCGGCGCCGGGGTAGCCGGGGTCTTCGACGCCGACGGTGGTGCCGCGGGGGAGCAGGGCCTGCGCGCAGATCTGCAGCGCCATCTGCGATCCCGACACGATGAGGACGTCGTCGGCTTCGCAACGGACGGCGCGCGCGGTGCGGAGGTAATCGGCGATGGCGGCGCGCAGCGGATGGTGGCCGGCGGGGTCGCCGTACGCCATCTGCTCGATCGACATCGTCTTCGCGTGGCGGGCGACGATGCGCGACCAGAGGGCGCGGGGGAACTGATCGAGCGCGGGGAGGCTGACGCGGAAGGCGCCGAGCTGCGGCGGCTCCGTCTCGCGCGGCGGTTTACTCTTCGGGATGGTGGCTTTGCGCGCGGGCGTCGTCAGCTCGTCGGGGATGGAGGCGGCGACGTAGGTGCCGGAGCCGGCGCGTCCTTCGAGGTAGCCCTCGTGCAGCAACTGCTCGAACGCGAGGACGACGGGCAGGCGCGAGATCTCCAAGTCCTCGGCCAGCGCCCGCGTCGACGGCAGCTTCTGTCCCGGACGGAGGCGTCCGGCGACGATGGACGCGCGGACTCCGTCGTAAATCTGGCGGTAGAACGGCGTCGCCGAGCGGCGGTCGAAGGGGAGGTAAGTGGTCATGACGGCGGCGCGGGAGTGGTCATGGCGAGAATACCACCCGGCCACGATTCCGCATCGAGAGGTGGAAAATCCGTATCGAGAGGTGGAAGGGTTCGGATCAAGAGACGGAAAATCCATCTCGAGAAACGCGAAGTCCATCGCGAGAGATGGACCGCTCCACCTCACGAGACGGAAAATCTACCTACAGAGAAGGAAAATCCGCATCGAGCGGTGGAAGGTTCCGCCTCGAGAGACGGGAAATCCGCCTCGAGAGACGGATTTTCCGTATCCAGAAGCGGAAAATTTCCCTGTCCGGATACGGAACGTCCATCTCCAGATACGGAAAGTCCGTCTCTCGACGCCAAAAATCCGTCTCGCGAGGCAGAGAGCTCCACAACCAGATACAGATTTTCCATCTCCAGCGATGGATTTTCCGTCTCCATCGAAGCTTCGCCCGATGGCGGCCCCGGAGGTTCCTCGACGGTCCCCCTTGGCCGGACGCGCTCTATTGCCCCTGCGCTTCCCCGCTGTAGAACGCCACCGCTGCTTTGCCCACCGCGTTCATCGACATGTAGTTGACCGTGCCGCCGGCGACGGTGCCGAGGATGGGGGCGATCATGGGGATGCGCTTGACGAGGAAGCGGCCGAAGATCTTGCGGGCCAGCTTCGCCGCGGCGGCCTGCTCCAGCCCTTTGGCGATGAGGTAGCGCACGCCGAAGCGGCCGGCCGCCGCGCCGGTGCCGACGGCGAGCGTCGCCAGCACCTCCTTGAACCGCTGCTTCACGTTCGGCTTCTGGTCGTAGAGGAAGGCGATCGAGAGAATCAGGCGGCTTTGCTGGAGGACGAGGTTGAAGATGTCCGGCGCCATGGCCAGAATGGCCAGCGCGCCGCCGGGCAGTCCTGCCGCCGCACCGACTGTCGCCGCCTTGCGCGCCGCCTTCTTCGTCAACTCCTCGGCGAGCTGTTCGCGCGAGGCATTCGGTTTCGAGGCGCGCAGCTTCGCCACTTCGGCGTGGATGGAGTCCTGATCGATCTCCTTGAAAAGCGTCTCGAGCAGCCGGTAGAAGCGTCCGTCTTCATTCGTAGTGTTCGTCACGGCGTCCGCTTTTGCAATTCCCGTACATCCGTGGACGGGCGCCGGCCGATGCGGACGACGGCGCCCGTCCGTCCGGCGTCAGATCTTCCGCGCTTCGGAGATCACGAGCTCTTCGCCCTCGCCGCAGCTCACGAGCTTCGCCTTGACGCGAATGGCCGTGTTGCTGAGCTCGAGGACGTCGCTCTTCGTCTGCTCGCAGACGGTGTAGCTCTTGTTGCTGTCCGCCACCCGGAACACTGCCTTCTGCCCCTCGGCCTGCACGAGCGTGCCGGTGAGCTCCACGTTCTTCGCGCTCTTGTTGAGGTTGCACTCCTTGCCACCGGCGAAGAGGGAAGTGGCGACGAGCAGAACGACCAGGACCATGAGAATACGTTTCATCGTGATGTCTCCTTGGGGAGCAAGGTAGGTCGCCGCGCGCCGCGAAAGGTGTCACGGTTGCGAACGAATTGGGTCGTGAGGTGGCACAAGGCGGAGGGCTCAGGGGTCAGGGCCCAGGGCTCAGGGGCTGCGCCACGCGGAGGTTTTTGCCTGAGCCCTGAGCTCTATATGCACTAACTTACGGTCACCGGGATGGGGCGGGGGCCTGCTTTGTCGCCCCTCTCCCCGGCTTTTGCGGGGAGAGGGTGATTTTTCGCCTGAAGCGAAAAATCGGGTGAGGGGACGCGGCAC
>DASVEE010000006.1:0-177072 GCA_036380735.1 Thermoanaerobaculia bacterium
AGGATGATCGGTCGACCGCGGCCGCGACTCCACGATCTCCCGCATTTCTCGCCGCCACGCCTCCGTCCCGAGATAAATCGAGTTGCGGAGGTTCGTCCACAGCCGATCCTCAGCTCCCACGCCCGCTAGGACGAAGGCGCGATACTCCGCCTGCGCCTCGGACTCGCCGGCGCCGAACGCAGCGAGAGCCGCGGAGAGGTCGAGCCATTCGGGCGCTGCCTCGAGTCCGGCAATGGCCCGATAGCTCGACCACGCGTAGTCCTCCGGCCGCTCGACCATGCCGGCGCGGACGGCGTTGAGCGCAACGTAACGAAGCACCTGCGCGAGATAGGCCTCCTTCTCGATCAGCAGCGCATGGAAGCGGCCCTGGAAGAGATGGCCGCATCGCTTGTGACGCCGGTTGAACGCCGTCGCGTAGGCGCCGTTGAGCCATTGCATGCCGCGCGAGAGGTTGGGCAAAGGCGTCTGCAGGACGAGGTGGTAGTGGTTCGTCATCAGCGTGAAGGTGAAGAGCGACCATTTGAAGCGCTGGACGGCTTTCGCGAGGAGACTCAGAAAGAGGAGCCGGTCGGCGTCATCGCGGAAGATGTCGCGCCGCTCGTTGCCGCGCGAAGTGATGTGGTAGTGGGCTCCGGCGAATTCCAATCGTAACGGTCGTGCCATAACACGGAGATGGTCCCTCGGCACCGCGGCGCGTGCCGAGGAGTCCTTCTGCTCGTAGAAATGGGGGTCTCAAAACTCCTCGGAATGGAAGATTTGCTCGCCGACGCTCCACGATTCGTAGAGCGCGTGTGCGACGGGGGAGGAGGAAAGGTGTGACCCCTGAGACCGTGATCCGCCAGCGGTTTTGGCTGAGGGGCCAGAGCTTCTTTTTTCGCTTTAGCGCCGACCGCTCTACATAACGTAGACAATTTCGGATATCAAGCGCATAGCAAAGCTCTGACCCCCGCTGTGCGGATATCAAGCGCATAGCAAAGCTCTGACCCCTGCTGTGGTGAGGACGGAGTTCGAGCCGGCGTCGGATGGGAGCGTTCGCGTCGTTCGCCCCGAGCGGGCTTGATCTCCGTTGCGCGACGGAATGGCGCCGCGCAACGGAGTGGGGCTCAGTCTACGTAGACGAAATACGCGCGGGTGTCTGTGCAGCTCGGATTCGCGCTATCGGTGACGCGGACGTAGACCAGCGTGTACTCGACCGTGGTCGGCGTTCCGGAAATCAGCCCACTGCTGCTCATCGACAGGCCGGACGGCAGCGACCCCGCCCAGATCGACCAGGTGTAGGTCCCGCTTCCGCCGTAAGCCGACATCTGGTGGCTGTACGGGACGTTCACCGTGCCCGGGGGGATGAACTCGTCGAGGATCTCGAGACAGGCGGCAGCGGCGATGCTGGCCACCAACAACAACACGAGTGAAACGGCAAAAATCTTCCTCATGACACTCTCCTTCAGGTCCGCACACGGATGTCCGTGCTACTCCTTCAGTCGACTGTGCCTACCGGATCTGCGGATCACCCAATAAGTCCATCCATATTAATGCCCGTACCGCCTTTTGCCAACAGGCGCGTAACTCCCCGCTAAGTTTCGATACTCGACAGCGCAAGCCGGCGGAGCGTGCCACCACCGATTCCGTCAGGACGCGACCTGCGTGCGATCGTGCGCGGTGATGGATCTCGTCAGAAAGGCGTGATGCTGATGTCGCCGGTCCGGATCGGTCCGGTGCCGTACGCGAGACGGTTGCCGAAACGGTCCACCACCAGCACGCTGACGACGTCGGCCGGCGAGTCGATCGACAGCACCGTGTTGTCGGCGAACATCAGCCAACGGGGCGTCCATGGGGTCATTTCTTTCGTTCGGGTAGGGATTTCCGTCTCTGTGGCTCACCTACAGTAGGTCCAAGCTCCGAAAAATCTGGTCAATGGGAGGTTTCTCAATGCGGAGATTCCGGAATCGTGCTCTCGTCGCATGCCTCGTCCCGCTTCTCATTGCCTCCATCACCGGCTGCGCGACGCGGCCCGTGAGGCAGACCTGGGTCGAGGACTACAAGTACGTCACTTTCGATCCGTTCCCCGGCATGAACGTGCAGGGGCGGAACGTCGCTCTCACACAGCAGGACATCAATGGCCGCGTGATCTGGAACCTGTGGTCGGGCGACAACGCGGGGTTCTGGAACTGGCTGGCGAAGGAAGGCTTCGGCACCGCGGACCTGCTGAAGATGGTCGCGTCGCCTCGCAATCAGCGCTTCCAGACCTACGGCATCTTCAACCAGCCCGGCTACATGCGGCCGGCTCAGCCGGACCAGTACGGTCTCTTCATCGACGTGCCGCGCGAGCCCGGCTCTCCCTACGACATCGACAAGCGCCTCGACATCCCGACGTACGGGATCTCCAGCGGCATCATGGGGCTGCGCCTCTTCCCGAACCCGGACTTCGGCAAGCGCGGACCGAAGTGGGATCCGGTCGCCTACTGGAACGATCCGAACTACTACAAGCGGCAGGATCTGGAGCGCCCTTACCGCGTCGGCATGGCCTGCTCGTTCTGTCACGTCGGCGCCGATCCGGTGAACCCGCCGGCCGATCCGAACGAGGCGGATTACGCGAACCTCTCCGACTACGTCGGCCAGCACTACCTGAAGATCTGGGAAGTGTTCGCGCACGAGCTCCCCGCGCGCAACTTCGTCAAACAGCTCCTGCTGTCGAACCCGGCCGGCTCCCTCGACACGGCGTTCATCGCCACCGACTACATCAACAACCCCGGCACGATGAACGCGGTCTACAACCTCCCGGGCCGCGTCTCGGTCGGCGTGCCGGAGCAGCTCGTGGGCGGCGCGAACGACCTGAAGAACCTGGAGTGGGTCGACGGACGTCCCGGCCATGTGCTCGCCCCACGCGTGCTCAAAGAAGGCGCCGACTCGGTCGGCTTCCACGGCGCGCTCTCGCGCGTCTACCTGAACATCGGTGAGTACTGGGAGCAGTGGACGAGAAACTTCAAGCCGCTGGTGGGCATCAAGAAGCAGCGCCCCATCAAGGTCAAAGACGCGCAGCGCCTATCGCCCGCATGGAACTGGAGCGAACAAGCCGCACCCGATCTGGCGCAGTACCTGATCAAGTTCGCGCAGCCGCACAAGCTGGCCGATGCGCCGGGCGGCCGCAAGTACCTCAACGCGAGTCAGGAGGAGCTCGACCGCGGCAAGCGGGTATTCGCGCAGAGCTGCGCGCGCTGCCATTCGAGCAAGCGTCCGCCTGCCGGCATCGCGCCGAACTCGCCCGAGGGACGGGCGTGGTTCGTCGAGGCAGTGATGAAGCCCGACTTCCTCGACGGCAACTTCCTCGGCAGCGAAGAGCGCGTGCCGGTGACCGAGGTGGGGACGAATGCGGCGCGCGCGTCGGCGACGAATGGTTTGCAGGGACAGATCTGGGACAACTTCTCGTCGCAGACGTACAAGAACCTGCCGGCCGTCGGTGCGATCGACGTGTGGGATCCGATCTCGCGCACGACGAGCAAGTGGACGGTGCCGAGTCCCGGCCGCGGCTATTACCGCCCGCCGTCGCTCGTCAGCGTCTGGAGCGGCGCTCCGCTGCTGCATCACAACGTCCTCGGCAAGCATGTACACGGCGTCTCCGTCGACGAGCGGATGGAAGCGTTCAACGACGGCATCACCAAGCTGCTGTGGCCCGAGAAACGCGGCGGCGCGAAGGGGAACAAGGACGGCGCGGACGGCCAGTCGACGTCACTCTGGCTGACGACCGAGGAGAGCGTGCTGTCGGTGCCGGAGTCGTACATTCACTCGCGGACGCTGCGGCGCCTGCTGCGGAAGAACATGGTCGTCGATCAGGCGACCGGCGAGCGGTCGTTCGAGTTCGGGCCGATTCCTAAGGGAACGCCGGTGAACCTCCTCGCCAACACGAACCTCGAACTGGGCGGCGTGCGCAAAGCCGGCGATCTGGCGAGGCTGCTGCTCGACTCGGTCAAGGTGATGAAGGCGATCAAGAACGAAGGCTTGACGGGCGATGCGGCCACGAAACGCTGGCTGGACTCGAACGTGGTGAAGGAGCTCTACGCGCTCAACTCCTGTCCCGATTTCATCGAGGACCGGGGGCACCTGTTCGGTACGGATCTGCCGGACGCCGACAAACGCGCGCTGATCGAGTACCTCAAGACGTTCTGAGCGACAGGCCGCATGGGCACTCCTCAGAATCCTGATTTCGACTACATCGTCATCGGGTCCGGTGCAGGCGGCGGGCCGGTCGCGGCTCGCCTCGCCCAGGCCGGGTATGTCGTGGGTTTGATCGAAGCGGGGCAGGCGCCGCAGACGCCGTGGTACGAGGTCCCGGTCCTGCACGCGCAGGCGAGCGAGCACCCGGACATCTCGTGGGAGTACTTCGTCAAGCACTACGACGACGAGGCGCGCTCGAAACGCGACGACAAGTACGATCCCGCCAAAGGCGGTGTCTTCTATCCCCGCGCCGGCACCCTCGGCGGCTGCACGCAGCACCACGCCATGATCACGGTTTATCCGCACGCCAGCGACTGGCAGCACATCGTCGACCTGACGGGCGACGCGTCGTGGGCGCCGGACAAGATGCGCGGGTACTTCCAGAAGCTCGAGCGCTGCACGTACTCGAACGATCCGGCGGCGCGGCACGGCACCAGCGGCTGGCTCACTACGACCGGCATCGATCTGGCGCTCGGCCTCGGCGATCCCGACATGCTGCGGATCGTGCTGAAAGCGAGCATCGCGGCGTGGAAGGAAGGCTTCAGCGGCTCGCTGCCCGATCTGCCGCAGGACCCGAACGCGTGGCGCAACCCGGAGTTCCAAGGCGTCTGCTTCGCACCGCTGGCCACGCTCGAAGGACGCCGCGCCGGCACGCGGCAGTTGATCCAGAGCACGCAAAGCACCTTCCCGCAGAACCTGATCCTCAAGCAGAGCAACCTCGCCGCGAAGATTCTGTTCGACGCGAACCGCAACGCGATCGGCGTCGAGTGCTGGGAGGGACAGCACCTCTACCGCGCCGATCCGAATGCGTCGAACGCAACGCCGGTGAAGAACGAGTACTACTGCCGGCGCGAGGTCATCCTCGCCGGCGGCGCGTTCAACTCGCCGCAGCTCCTCATGCTCTCCGGCATCGGACCGGCGGCGGAGCTCCGGAAGCTGCAGATCCCGGTGCTCGTGGACCGCCAGGGCGTCGGGAAGAACCTGCAGGACCGCTACGAGATCAGCGTCGTCAGCGAGATGACGCGCGACTGGAAGATCCTGAAGAACGCCACCTTCGAGCCGCCGCCGACCACGAACGTGACCGGCGATCCGTGCTACGTCGACTGGCAGAACGGCAAAGGCGTCTACACCACGAACGGGTCGCTCGTCGCGGTGATCCAGAAGTCGTCGAAGGACGTGCCCGATCCCGACCTCTTCATGTTCGCCATCGCCGGCAAGTTCCACGGCTACTTCCCCGGCTACTCGAAGGAAGTGTCGCGGACGAAGAACTTCCTCACGTGGATGGTGTTGAAAGCGCACACCAAGAACAGCGCGGGGTACGTGCGCCTCAGGACCGCCGATCCGCGCGACAAGCCGGAGATCAACTTCCGCTATTTCGACGATCCGGCGACGGCGAAGGGCGATCTCGACGCGCTCGTGAGCGGCGTGGCGTTCGTGCGGAAGATGGCGAAGCACAACGCGACGCTCGCGGCGGAGCTGATGCCCGGGCCGGCCACGACCGGCGACGCCCTGCGCGAGTACATCGAGGCGAACGCCTGGGGGCACCACGCCTCGTGCACCAACGCGATGGGCAAAGCGAGCGATCCGAATGCCGTCGTCGACAGCAGCTTTCGCGTCATCGGGGTGAACAAGCTGCGCGTCGTCGACGCGTCGGTGTTCCCGCGCATTCCCGGCTTTTTCATCGTGACGCCGATTTACATGATTGCGGAGAAAGCCGCCGACGTGATTCTCGCCGACGCGAAGCAAGCGCCGTAGACGCAGTCGACAGGAGGAGCCTCATGGGTAAAGCCGGACTTGTCTTCATTCTGCTGCTTGCGCAGGCGGGCCTCGCGCTCGGTCAGGTGCTGCCCAAAGCGCTGCCGGAGGACCAGCCGCACCGCGCGTGGTGGGACAGCGCCGATCAGCAATATCCCTCCGCCAGAGTCTGCGGCGAATGCCATCCGCGGCAGTTCGAGCAGTGGAGCATCTCCTCGCACGCGTACGCCAACCTTTCGCCGATGTTCAACAAATTCGAGCAGAAGATCAACGACCTCGCGTCGGGCACCATCGGCCACTTCTGCGTCCGCTGCCACGCCAGCGTCGGCACGGCATTAGGGGAGCGGCGCGACATCGCGTGGTGGGACCGCAGTCCGGCCTCGCAGGAAGGGATCACGTGCGTGACGTGCCACCGCGTCGGCGAAGGTTACGGCAAGACGAACGCGGCGCGCAGGATCACGCCCGGCAACATTCACGAGCCGGTGTTCGGTCCCTTCGACAGCAGCGGCGGCATCAAGGCCATCAGCAACGCGATGAAGTACGGCATTCTGGTCAGCCCCGACCAGCCGGATAAAGAGGGCTACCTCCGCATCCATCAGGCCGCGATCCAATCGGACCTGATCAAAGCCTCCGAGTTCTGCGTGTCGTGCCACCAGGTGCAGGTGCATCCGGGCATCAAGCTCGAGACGGTGTGGGAGGAGTACCGCGCGTCTCCCGCCGCGCGCGAAGGCATCACCTGCCAGCAGTGCCACATGAGCACGAACCCGGGGCTCAACACCGGCTACGCACGCGACGCCGCGGCGATCGTCAATGGCCTCGTCGTCAATGCCGACCGGCCTGCGACCGATCACACGTTCGTCGGTCCGGGCTATCCGATCAGCCATCCCGGCCTCTTCCCGTTCCGCATGGAGAAGTCGCCGTTCACGCCGCAGCAGTGGCTGAAGTTCGATTACCGCGCGAAGTGGGGGAGTGACGAGTACGAGAACGCCCTCACCGCCGGCACGGTCTCGCCTCCCAAAGCGCCGGAGTGGCAGAACGTTGCCGACCGGCGTACGGCATGGCGCATCGTGCAGGAGAACTACGGACGCTGGAACGACCGCAAGGAGATGCGCAAGAAGATGCTGGAGAACGCGTCGCACCTCGACGGCCCGTTCTTCAAGGCGCCACCGCGTGCCGGCAAAGCGTTCACCTTCGAGTACCGCATCAGCAATCGCAACAAGGGGCACAACCTGCCGTCCGGCTCTCTCGGCGCGCAGCCGGAGCTGTGGCTGAACGTCTCCCTGCTCGATCCCGACGGCACCATCGTGTGGGAGTCGGGCTACGTCGACAAGTACGGCGACGTGGCCGACCTGCAGTCGAAGGAAGTGCGCCAGGGGACGATCGCGCACGACGACCAGCTCGTGAGCATGCAGGCGAAGTTCATCACCACGAACGTCAAGGGCACGGATCGCGAGATGTATCTGCCGATCAACATCGACGTCGATCAACTGCCGTTCATCCGCCCCGGCGGCACGCCGACGTCGCTGCTCAATCACCCGCCGTTCGCGCGCATGGAGAAGCGCAGCATCCCGCCGCTGGGGACGCGCGTCGCCACGTACAAGGTGCCGGCGGAGAAGCTGAAGAAGCCGGGGACGTACAGGCTCGCCGTGCGCCTGCGCGGCCGCACGGAGCCGATCTACTTCATGGAGTTCGTCGAGGCGACGGCCGACATGATCCGCGCGGAGAACGAATGGGCCGACGACCTCCATCCGTACGCCGTCGAGTTCGAAGTGCGTTGAGAGGAGAGGGCGAACATGAACGCTAAAGCTTCGATCGCAACCGTCTCTCTCTCCGCACTGCTCCTGTGCGGTGTGGCATTGCCTTGCGCCGCCGATGAAACGGACGCCCCGAAGATGTCTCCCGAGGTGAAGATGCTGGGCGAGCTGAAAGAGGTGAAGGGGTGGTTCAAGCCCGACCCCGATCCGCAGGAGGAGTACGACGCCGACGCGCAGCTCGCCATCTACGACGCCAAGCATATGAACCCGACGGCGCAGCCGCCGGTCCAGCAAGGCATTCGTTTGTACGACCGCGGGGCGTATACGCCGCGGCCGACATGGCTCGGGACGCGGAACCCGATCAACGAGCACTTCATGGCGTACGGCGACATCCGCTTCGGCGGCGCGTATTACGACAACGGGATTGCGGCGTCGAACGGCGACACCGACCAGTCGGTGCTCGCAGTGCGGCTGAACCTCGACATGGATTTCGCGCTCACGGCCACGGAGCGCATTCACGCGTTCGTGCGGCCGCTGGACAGCGGTGCGTCCTTCACGCGCTATCAGATCAGCGGCGGCGAGAACGAGTTCATCGACGAGCTGGACTTCGAGCTGGAGACGCTCTTCTTCGAGGGCGACGTCAACGCCATCCGCGAAGGGTTCACCAACAGGAAGACGTCGTTCGACCTGCCGATCGCGTTCGGGCGCGTGCCGCTCTTCACGCAGAACGGCATCTGGCTCAACGACGCGTTCGACGGTCTCGCCATCGGCATCACGGCGCGGAACATTCCGCGGCTCGACATCAGCAACACCGACCTCACGTTCTTTGCCGGCTTCGACAAGGTGACGACCGCCGCAGCCCCGGACGACGACTCGAAGGTCTTCGGCCTCGCCGGCTTCGCCGATGCGTGGAAGGGGTACGTGGAGTACGGCTACGGCTATGTCCTGGCGAATGAGAACGACCGCAGCTACCACAACGTCACCGCCGCGTTCACGAGGCGCTACCGGCCGACGGCGACGATCGGCCTGGCGAACAGCGTCCGCGTCATCGGCAACTTCGGCCAGCAGGGCGCGGTGAAAACTGCCGACGGCTTCCTCCTGCTGCTCGAGAACTCGTTCTTCCGCAGCGATCCGATCTTCCTCGTGCCGTACGTCAACTTCTTCGCGGGCTTCAACAACCCGCAGGCGCTGGCGCGCGCCGCGGGCACGGGCGGCGTGCTCAATAACACCGGCATCAACTTCGAGTCCGACGGGCTCACCGGCTATCCGACGCTCGACGCCACCGCTAGCGATTCGTACGGCGCGGCGGTCGGACTGGAGAAGCTGTGGGGCCTCTCGCGCCAGGTGGTCGTCGAGGGCGCGGTGGTCCAGCGCGCCAGCTCCAGCCCCTTCGGCGACCAATACGCCCTCGGCATCCGCTACCAGCAGCCGCTCAACAACGCCTGGATTTTCCGCGCCGACGCGATGCACGGCTGGCGGCAGGGGCAGAACGACGTGTTCGGCGTCCGTGTGGAGCTCCGCCGCAAGTTCTGACGTGGTCATCCCAGTGTCCCCAAGGAGGAGGTTCCCGATGCCTGTATTTCAGCTCCATGTGAACGGCAGCGTGCGGACGGTGAACGTCGACGGCAACATGCCGCTGCTGTGGGTCCTGCGCGATGAGCTCGGCCTCACGGGCACGAAATTCGGCTGCGGCGTCGCGCAATGCGGCGCCTGCACGGTGCATCTCAACGGGAAGCCGATCCGCTCCTGCGTCACGGACGTCGGCGTCGCCGCGCTCGCGGAGATCACCACGATCGAAGGGCTGGGCGGCAGCCATCCCTGTCAGTTGATGTGGATCGAAGGCGCGGTACCGCAATGCGGATTCTGCCAGCCCGGCCAGATCATGGCCGCGGTGCCGCTGGTCGAGATGTGCCGCCAGCAGCGGGTGGCGCCGACCGACGAGCAGATCGACGACGCGATGCGCGGCAACATCTGCCGCTGCGGCACCTATCCCCGCATCCGCGAAGCGATCAAGAAGGCCGCGGGAGTGACGTCATGAGCGCCCGGTTCAAGGTCTCGCGCAGGGACTTCCTCCGCACCGCCGGCGTCGGCGCCGGCGCGCTGGTGTTCGGCTCGTATCTCACTCCGTCGCTCCAGGCTCAGGGTCTCATCGGGAATCTGATCCACGGCTTCCCGGTGGAGGGCGTCCCGGTCGTCAAGCTCATGTTCGACGGCGACGTCGTGATCATCGCCCACCGGGCGGAGATGGGGCAGGGCATCCGCTCCAGCCTCGCCGCGGTCTTGGCCGACGAGATGGAAGCCGACTGGAAGCGCGTCACGCTCAAACAGGCGGATGCCGACGGTGAAAAGTATGCCGTTGCTTTCCCCCAGGAGGTGACGGAGGAGCACCAGCTCCCATTTCCCTACGAGGAGATCCCCCGGACCAGAAAGCCGAAGGTGCAGTACCTCGTCCCCCCCGAGGGATCGCAGTTCACCGACAGCTCGCGAAGCATGACCGCGTACTTTGCGGTGATGCGGCTCTACGGCGCCGGCATCCGGCTGGCGATGACGCGCGCGGCGGCGAAGAAGTGGGGAGTGAAGCCGGAGGAATGCCGCGCGGAGCAGCACCGCGTCTACGGCCCCAACGGCCAATCCACCGACTACCGCTGGCTGCTGCTGGGCGCGAAGAAAGAAAAGCCGACGTATGAAGAGATCAGCAACGCACTGAAGAAGCCTGAGGACTGGCGGTACATCGGCAAAGGCAAAGAAAAGATGCCGTTCTACGACGCCGCCGACATGGTCCGCGGAAAGACGGTCTACGGCGCCGACGTCCAGCTCCCCGGCATGCTGACGGCGATGATCGAGCGCTGCCCGGTCGCCAACGGCGCGCTGGTCTCCTATGACGACGCCCCGGCGCTCGCCATCCGCGGCGTGCGCCGGGTCGTGCCGGTCTATCCGCCGGGAGTCCGCGGCGGTGGCGTGGGCAGAGCCTTCGCACCGCATGCGGGCGTCGCCGTCATCGCCGACAACACCTGGGCCGCGTTGCAGGGTCGCCGGGCCCTGCGCTCGACCATCCAGTGGGACTTCGGTCCGCACGTCACCTACGACTCCGAGGCGTATCGCAAGGAGCTCGAAGAGGCGACCTCGAAGCCGGGGATGACCGTGCGCAAACTGCAGGATGTCGACGGCCCCTTCGCTCAGGCCGGTGGCGGCGACACCGTCGAAGCCAGCTACTACGTGCCGCACCTGGCGCAGGCTCCGATGGAGACTCCCGTGGCCGTGGCTCTTTTCCGGGACGGACGGATGGAGGTGTGGGCGCCGACGCAGAGTCCGGATGTCACGCAGTTTTCGGTAGGGGCGGTGGCCCTCGGCGTCGACTGCGCCCTGTACGACCTGGAATGCCAGGAGCGGGCGCGGAAGGCCGCGACGGTGCACGTGACGATGCTGGGCGGCGGCTTCGGACGCAAGTCCAAACCCGACTACGTCGTGGAGGCGGCCATGCTGGCGAAGCAGATGCCCGGCGTGCCGATCCGCGTGCAGTGGACGCGCGAGGACGACATCAAATTCAGCTACTACAACGCGGCCAGCAACCAATATCTGAAAGCGACGCTCGGCGCGGACAAACTTCCCACTGCGATTCTGCAGCGCAGCGCCTTGACCTCCTTCTTCGGGACGCTCTTCCCGAGCACTTCGACGCCCGGCGCGTCCGCCCCCGAGATCGCGGCAAACGCGAAGGCGCGCAAGGATTTCCTTGGAGGCGGCGTCTACCCCTATGCCTCGGGCATCGAGCGCGCGCAGGGGCTGGAGGACATGCCGTACGAGGTGCCGAACATCCTCCTCGAGAACTGCGAGGCGAAGAACCACATCCGCGTCGGCTGGATGCGCTCGGTGGCCAACATCTACCACGCGTTCGCCATCAACTCCTTCGCCGATGAGATGGCGATCGCCGCCGGACGCGATGCCAAGGACTACCTGCTCGACTTGATCGGGAAAGATCGCATCCTCGACGAGAAAACGATGACGAGCCAGCTCGTCGAGCGTTACCGCAACAACGAGCTTCCCCTGGCAGGGATCGATGTACCGGTGATTTCCGGTGGGAAAGTCAACCAGGTCGTCGCCGGCTACCCGCCGGACACCTCACGCCTCCGCGCCGTCGTCGAGGCGGTGGCGCGGGAATCGGGCTGGGATCAGAAGGTGCGGCAGTACAAGAACGTGAAGGGACGCGGCCTGGGCATCGCGGCCCACCGCAGCTTCCTCAGCTACGTGGCCATCGTGGCCGACGTATCGCTCAACGAACAAAACGAGCTGACCGTCAACGAGATCTGGAGCACGATTCACTGCGGCCTGGCCGTCAACCGCGACCGCGTCGAGGCCCAGATGGAGGGCGGCATCCTCTACGGCCTGAGCTACGCCCTCCTCGGCGAGATCACGGTCAAGAAGGGAGCCGTCGTCGAAAACAACTTCGACGACTATCCGGTGCTCCGCATTCACCAGACCCCGAAGATCAACATCCACATCATCGACAGCCAGGACCCGCCGACCGGCGTCGGCGAACCACCGACGCCGGTGGTCGCCCCAGCGCTGGCCAACGCCATCGTCGCCGCGGGTGGGCCGCGGATCCGGGAGATCCCGTTCCGGAAGAGCGGGATCGCGGTCTAGCGGCGATGGGACGAATGGGACCTTTAGGACGGATGGGATCATCTGTCTTATTGGTCCCATAGGTCCCATTCGTCCCATCATCAATGGGAGAATCGTCCCGCACTCAGGAGGAACTCATGGCTGATCCGCTCCCGTTTACCACCGATCGCGGCACGAAGGAGCAACTGGAAGACAAGCTTGCGCTCTGCCTCTCCGGCGGTGGCTATCGCGCGATGCTCTTTCACCTCGGGGTGCTGTGGTACCTCAATGACGCGCGCTATCTCCAGAAGCTCGACCGCATCTCGAGCGTCTCGGGTGGCTCGCTCGCCGCGGGTGTGCTGGGGATGCATTGGAACGCGCTTCGGTTCGCGGACGGCATCGCGAGCAACTTCCCCGACCTCGTGGTGAACGGCGTGCGGAAGATCGCCTCGACGACGATCGATGCGGGCTCCGTGATCCGCGGCATGTTCACGCCCGGCACATCGATCGGGGAACGGGTCATCAAGCGTTATCGCGACGTGGCTTTCGGCGACGCGCAGCTCGCGCAACTACCCGACCACCCGGTCTTCGTCATCAACGCGAGCAACGTGCAGACGGGCTCACTCTTCCGCTTCACGAAGAAGTACATTGCCGACTACCGCATCGGCGTGATCAACAATCCGAGGCGGAGCCTGGCCGAGGCGGTGGCGGCGTCATCGGCGTTCCCGCCGATCCTGTCGCCGTCGACGCTCGACTTCCGTCATGAGGAGTGGTCGGAGCTGAACGTGGAGGAAGCGGGCCGCAAGCCGTTCACGGAGCGGATCGTGCTCACCGACGGCGGCGTGTACGACAACATGGGGCTGGAGAATCCGTGGAAGAAGTGCAAGCGGCTGATCGTGAGCGATGCCGGCGCGGAGTTCCAGCCCGAGGCGGATCAGCCGCACGACTTCGCGCGCCACAGCATCCGCGTGAACTCGCTGATCGACAATCAGGTGCGCAGCCTGCGGCGCCGCCAGATCCTCGCCGCCTTCGACAAGACGAAGGAGCTCGGCAAGAACGATCCGCACAGCGGCGTCTTCTTCGCGATGTGGACGCCGGCGTCGAAGTTCACGACCAGTTCGCTGCAGTTCGATGAGAAGCGGGGCCGCGACCTGGCGAAGACGCCGACGCGGCTGTCGGAGATGAAGCCGGAGCTGCAGAACCGCATCATCAACTATGGCTACGCCATGGCGGAGCGGGCGATCCGGACGCACTTTGATCCGGCGGCATTCGCGCCGACGAAGTTCCCGGCGCTGGGCGGGATTTAAGGGATTTTAGAACCGAACGCAGAACGCAGACTGCAGAACGATGAATTGTGAGCTGCCCGCGAAGCGGCTTTTGAATTCTGCGTTCTGCGTTCGGTTCATCGCACCTCAGCGCTCGACCTTCTCCACCTTTTCCTGCGCCACTTCCTGATCGCCGGCGTGCTGTTCCGGTTCTTCCTGTTCTGCGATGGCTAACGGTTCGTACTGCAGCTCCACGAGGATGGGGAAGTGGTCGGAGCCGATGCGGCGCAGGCGTTCGAGGCGCACCAGCTTGAAGTGCGTGGAGTGGAACACGTGGTCGAGCGGGTAGCGGAAGAGGGCGTTCTTCGCATTGAAGCTGTTGTAGAAGCCGCGGCCGACGCGCGGATCGAGCAGGCCGCTGATGCGCACGAACAGCTCGCTCGTCGCCGACCACGCGACGTCATTGAGGTCGCCGGCGACGATCGTCGGCAGATTCTCTTTCTCCGCGTCGACGGCACGGCCGACGACGACCAGCTCCGCGTCGCGCGGCGCGGAGGATTGATCGTGGATCGGCTCCGGCGGCCGGGGATGGACGCCGTGGAGGATGAGCTCCACGCCGCTGCGGAGCCGGACGCGCGTGCGGATCGATGGGATGTCGTCCTCGATGAGGAAGGAGACTTCCGGATCGATCAGCTCCAGGCGCGAGAGGAGCAGCATGCCGTAAAGGTTGTCCAGCGGCACCGGCACCGCGTACGGATAGCGCTCGGAAAGCGGCTCCAGCGCGGCCATCCAGGGGCGGTCGATCTCGACGGCCAGGATGATGTCGGGGTTCACCTCGTCGACGAGCGCCAGCAGCCGGTCGTACTCACGGTTGGTCTGCAGCACGTTCGTCATCATCAGCACGATGCGGTTGTCCGCGTCGTTGGTCGTGGCGCGTTTCACCGTCGGCCGCATGAGCGGCGTATAGCGATGGATCTTGTACAACTGCCACGCGACCACCGCCGCATCGGCGGCGAGCAGCGCACGCTCCGCGGCGGTGCCGCGCGAGAAGCGCGTCCGCAACGCCACCGCGCCCGCTGCCGCGATCGTGGCGATCTGCACGCGCGGAAAGTCCCACATCCGGAAAATCCAGTGCGATCCGCGGCTGAGGCTCAGCAGAGTCCCCACCACCGGCAGCGCACACGCCCCGAGTACCAGTCCCCGCACCAGATCCTTCATCGAAGCGGACGATAGCAGAAGGGAACCGATGGCACGAATAGGACCTCCAGAACGAGCAGGGCGAATGGCGTCAGTCCCATCCGTCCTATCGGTCCTATTCGTCCCATCGGTCCCCTGTGGACGCGGAGGCACGGCCTCCGCGTCCACGAAGAACTATTCCGGTTCGCACCAGCGGCTGCCGGCGGGGCAGGTCACGGAGATGCGGCGGCGGGAAATGGACGTCGCGCCACCGGAGTCGGTCACCGTCAGCGTGGCGTCGAAGTAGCCGGCGCTGTAGTACGAGTGCGAGACGGATACGCCGCTCCCGAGCGGGGAGCCGTCGCCGAAGTCCCAGCTGTAGGACAGTGCGCTGCCTTCGGGGTCGGTCGAGCAACTGGCGTTGAACGACACGTTCAGCGGCGCGTTGCCGGAGACAGGGCTTGCGCTGAAGCAGGCGCTCGGCGCGCTGTTCGAGCCGATGAACGTGGGGTTCACGAGCGCCACGGCGTTGTTGCCCTCATCGCCTTCGGCGATCGCGTTGGTCGGATCGGTGACCCAGCTCAGGTACTGATAGCCGGTCGGCGCGGTGGAGGGGATCGTCACCGTCGCATGGGCAGTGATCGAACGCGCGTACTGCAGGGAGATCGTCGTGGCGCCGAGGTAGAAGCGCGTCGCCGGATCGACGGTGCGCGTCGGCGAGAGGTAGAAGTACACGGGAATCGTTTCGTCGGTCGTGCCGCGATTGAGGACGGTGAACTGGAACGACACGGACGAGTTGCGGCTTGCCGTTGCGGGCGCGGTGATGGTGCGGGCGAAGCCGGGGGAGCCGAGGCGGAACGTGGACGCGGCGACGTCGCGCACGTCGACCGCGGTACCGTAGAGGTTGCGCGCGCCGCGTGCGTCGTCGCCGTGAGGATGCACGTCGTTGCGGGTGCCGATCGGACCGCCGACGGGGCTCGGCCAGCCGCTGTTCATCGTAGCCAGGACGTTGTCTTCGTCGCCGAGGCCCATGGCGTGCCCGTGCTCGTGCAGCAGCACCAGCGTCGCGTTCTTCATGGTGTCGCTCGGCGTCGGATTCGTCGACGGATCGAGCTGCGTGGCGCTGTTCGGCGCGAGGAGGATGTCCGCCTCCTCCCAGTGCGAGCCGGCTCCGGGGAAGAGGTAGCACATCGACCGCTTGTGGCGCGTGATGGCGGCGTAGTTGGACCATCCGGACTGCCAGTTTTCCGGCGTCGCGATCTGAATGCTGTTGATGCCGTCGCCGAGGATGCCGAAGCTGCCGGAGATCCACGAGTACTGAATGCGGTAGTTGGTGCCGGGCGCGTGAAGGTTCCAGCCGTCCCGCGCGGCTTCGACCGCCGCGCGCAAGGCACTCCCCGAGGGGAACGACGCCAGTGATGGTGAGAAGGTGACGGTACTGCTCTGCCAGCGGATGGCGCTGCCGTTACACGTCTCCTTGTAGGTGAAGGCGGCCGCCGGAAGCGTGGCGAGCACGCTCATCGCGACGGCGAAGAGAAGTGCGAGTTTTCTGCGAATCATGACGGGCTCCTTAATCGAGTCTGGTGGACGCGTCCGGTGCATAGGCCGGATAGCTGTCCGTGAGCGGCACGTTGGCGGGAGAGGCGGATTCGACGGCGGGCCCACGCTTGAAGCGCGGCGTGAACGCGCGCTGCTGGATCAGCGTGCGCAGCTCGGCGAGGACGCTCGCGGCGGGCGCGGCGTGCTCGACGGCCTCCGGCGCCGCATCACGACCATCGAGCTCGATCGTCACACGGTCCTGCGACAGCACGGCGGCGACGGGTTGCGGCCGGCGCACTTGCCCGTGCTCGTCGAGCGCCAGGCCGCCGCGCACCCACTGGTGGTCGTGCAGGCCGTCGATGGCGCGCCCGAGGGCATCGACGACGATCAGCGCATTCGTCCGCGGATGACGCACGAGGTCGAGCTTCCCCTGCGGTCCGCCCGACAGCGGAATGCCGTAGCGGTCGTTGCCGAGGACGAACAGCAGATGCCGTCCACCCTTGGTGAACACCGGTCCTCCGCCGATGCTGTAGACGTAGCCGCCAGCTTCACCGCCGGCGACGCGCAGCGTGAGCGTGCGGCCGCTCGCGGCGCCTTTCAGCGTCTCCTCGACGGCGAAGGTGACATAGGTGTAGGCGAACGAGCCGTCTCTAACGGCGACGGACTCGGTGCCGGTGACGGTGCCGATGAAGATGAGGTCGGCCTCGTCGACCTGTGTGGCGACGTCGATGGGGATGACCGACGATGCCTGGAGCTTCATGGCCGCGACGATGAGCAGCGGGAACAACAGCCTGAACTTCCACATGATGTGTTTCCTCCCGAACAGCGGTTCGATTCGGCAGCGCGTTTCGCTGCCGTCAATCGGAACGATGTGAAAACGGAAGGGAGGTTCCGATCGCGACATCGGATTTCATTGCTCGACTTCGATGTCGCCCGCGATTGTTCGTTTCGTGACGGCCGGCTTCTTTCCGCCGTGTTAGCGTTCTTCCGTTCATGCATAACGAGGCGGATGTGCTGCTGCGGCAGTATGTCGACGCCGTCGCCGTGGACGAGGTCGAGCGGTTGCTGACGGCCATCGTCGAGGAGGTGGCGCGGCCCGTCGTCCGGCGCATCGTGGCTTCGGCCCTGGCGCGCGATGCGGGAGGCGATTTGGACGCGGAGGACGTCGTCGCCGACACGCTCGCCGACCTGCTGCGGCGGTTGCGCGACCTGCGCGAGGGAAGCGCGGCGCCGATCGCCGATCTGCGCGGTTACACCGCCACCTGCGCCTACAACCGCTGCCACGAGCGGCTGCGCGAGCGCAACCCGGCGCGCAACCGGCTGCGCAATCAACTGCACTACCTCTGTGGCCATCACGAGCGGCTCGCGCTCTGGCGCTCGGCGCGCGGCACGATCGTCTGCGGACTGAAGGAGTGGGAGGGACGCGACGCCGCCTCCGGCGCTGCCGCGGAGCGCGTGCGCCTCGGGGCGCGCAGCGATCCAACGGCCGAGGACCGCGCGCAGCTCGTGAAGCTCGTGCCGGCGGTGCTGCGCGAAAGCGGCGGCCCGCTCGAGCTCGACGTGCTCGTCGAAACGGTGGCGCGTCTCATCGGCCTGGAGTCGCAGCGCGTGGAGACGGATCTGGAGTCGGTCGAGCTGACGACGGAGCTCCGCGTGGACGAGACGCTCGCGCTGCGGACGTCGCTCCGCGCGCTGTGGGACGACGTGCGGCTGCTCGTTCCGCAACAACGCGTGGCGCTGCTGCTCAACCTGCGCGACGCGCAGGGTCACGAGTGTCTCAGCCTGCTGCCGCTGACGCGCACGGCGACCATCGCGGAGATCGCGGCGGTGTTGAAGATGCCGCTCGCGGCGCTGGCGGCGCTGTGGAATGATCTGCCGCTCAGCGATCTGCGCATTGCGGAACTGCTGGGTGTCACGCCGCGTCAGGTGATCAAGCTGCGCCGGCTCGCGCGCGAACGGCTGCGGCGGATGGAGACGCGTCACAGAAGTCAGAACATCGGTCCGGAATTGGACTCTTCACTTTCGGACCTCGCCGTGGCGAGAGGCCGCACGAAGCGATGAACGGTACGCATCCGACCCGCGAACAACTCGACCGGTTCCGTCGCCGTGCGGCTTCGGCCGAGGAGACGATCGCCGTCGACGCGCACCTCGCGGCGTGCGATCGCTGCTTCGACGCGGTGCGCGTGGACACGCCGCATCTGACGGTGGAGCAGCTCGAAGCCGTCGTGGATGGTCGCGAGACGCACCCGCATCTCGCGCTCTGCGCCATCTGCCGCGGCGAAGTGGCCGACCTGCGGAGCATGCGCGACGCGCTGAAGGCACACGAGACGCCGCGCTGGCGCTGGCCGCTCGCCGCCGCGGCGGTGCTGGCGCTCGTCATTGCCGCCGCCTGGCTGCTGTTCCGCCGCGAAGCCGTACCGGCCGGTTCGAAGCCGCCCGTCGTGCGGCAGACCGTGCCCGAACCGAAGGCGGCGCCGCCGCTGCCGCAGCAGGCGGTCACGCTGGAGCGACCGGCGATTCTCGACACGCTGCTGACCGATCGCAGCGTGCTGCGCGGCCCGGACGCGAGCGGTGCGTTCGCGCTGCACGCGCCCGTGGCCACGGTGGTGCTGCAAGAGCGTCCACGGTTTCGCTGGGCAGCAGTGGCGGGGGCGGCGACGTACGAGGTGACGGTGGTCGCGTCCGAGGGCGGGGACGTCGTGGCGAGCGGCACGACCACCACGCCTTCGTGGCAGCCCGACCGTCCGCTGCCGCGTGGCCGGACCTATGCGTGGCAGGTGGCCGCGCAGACCGCAGCGGGCCGCGTGGTCGCGCCGGGACGCGGCGCACCCGAGGCGCGTTTCCACGTGGCGGCGCAGGCGGAAGCCGGCGGTTCGTCGGCGCTCGAGCGCGGCATCGCGCTGGCGCGACTCGGCGCGCTCGATGACGCGGAGCGCGAGCTGCAGCGCGCCGGTGCGCTCGAGCTGCTCGCGCAGGTCCGCGGCTGGCGCGCTCAGCGCGCGCTGCCGACGACGACGAACGGCGCCCAGTAGAACGGGTGACGATACGCGGGATTCGCCCTCGTCGCCAGCGCCGCGCTCCGCAACGCCTCGGCCGTGCTCCGGCCGGCGACGCGGTGCCGGTGAAACGCGATCATCAGCGCGGCGGTGCTCGAGGAGTCGACGCTCCACTGGCTGACGACGGTCGTCGGCACGCCGGCGACGAAGAGCGCCCACGACAGCCCGATCACGCCTTCGCCCGCACCGACGCGTCCGCGCGCGGTCTCGCAAGCTGAGAGCACCGCCAGGCGCGCGTTGAGGTCGAGGCGCATGATCTCGCGCGCTTCGAGCAGCCCATCCTCGCCGCCGGCCTCGGAAGGGGAGAAGACGAGCCGCGAGTAGAGCGCGTTCTGGTTGTCGAGGACACCATGCGTGGCGAAGTGCAGCACGTCGTAGCTGCCGGCTTCCGCCTTCACCACCTCCTCACGCGCGGCGCCGCGCAGGTAGACGCGGCTGTTGCCCGTGCCGTAGAGCGCCGCGATCTGGCGGATCTCGGTCTCGGTGTGCGGCAGCGGGGCGAGCGAGGCATCGCGGCGGGCGACGCGCGACGTCCGCGCCGCCGTCTCTCGCGGCATGACGGGATTGCCCAGCGCGAGCAGCCGCTGTTCCGCCGGCGGCCGCGCCGGCTCGCGGCTCATCTCGCGCAGCACGGCCAGCGACGGCACGAAGTAAATGGCGTGGCGGTCGAGGAGGAACTCCGTCGACGATGGTTGCAGCGCCTGGAACGGCAGCTCCCACAGCGGCCCGTCGGGGATGATGCAGAGCGTGCGTTTGCCGCGGAGCTGCGCGGCCGCGGGAGCGAGGAGGCGGTCGTACAGTGCGCGCGCCGCGACGCCGTACGCGAGGTCGTGGTTCGCCAGCAATTCGCGGAAGCGCATCACCTCCGCTTTGAGCTTCACGCGCCCCACCGGGATCGTGTGCACGCGCACGCCGCCCGCGGTGGTGAGGACGAAGAGGTAGGTCATTTCGTCGGTGACGACGAACTCGAGGAAGGCGTCTGCGGCGCCGGCCGCGAGCAGCGCCGAAGCATCGGTGGTGCGCGCCGGCCAGAGCTCGCCCTGCTCTCTCCGCAGTTGCGGCCGCGCGGCGAAGAGCGTGTCGAGGAACCCTTCGTATTCGAGTCGCGCCTTCCGCACGCGCGCCAGCAGCTCGCCGTCGACGCGGCCGCTGACGAGCGAGGCGCGGTGCTCGCGATTGACGTCGACGAGCCGCGCCGCGAGCGCGCTCTCGCTGGCGCGCTCCGCTTCGCTCAGCGCGCTGCCGAGCTCCGGCCGGCCGTTGCGCAGCACGTCGAAGAGCACCCGCGCCTTCGCACGCTCGGCATACGCGAGCGCGCCCGAGACGTCGCCCTGCTCGACCAGCACGCGGACGATCTCGTAATACGGCATGATGAGATTCGTGAACGCCTGCTGCCAGTCGATCTCCTCGCCCGGCACGCTGCGCCGCAGCTCCTCGACGATGGCCACGGCGCCTTCGAGCTCCTTCCTCGCCTCGTCGTATCGGCCGGCGCGGCGGTAGCTGAGCCCGAGCGCGAAGTGCGCGAACGTGGTCAGCTCGAGTGCACCGGTCGTTCCGGCGAGCTCCCTCATCCGTTGCGCCAGCGCGATGCCTTCGTCCGGCGTCGGTGCGACCACCGACAGCATGCCGAGCGAGACGACCATCTCGCCGCGGAGCCCGAACTCTTCGGCGAGGGCGAAGCTACGCTGGAAGAACGAGCGTGCGGCAGCGGTGTCGCCGCCGACCAGGTGCGCACGCCCGAGGTTGTGCAGCGTCCCGCCGAGGGAGCGGCGATTGCCGGTGCCCTCGTCGATCGCCAGCGCCTTCTCGAACAGGGCGATCGCACCGGCCGTGTCATCCTCCGCGAGGCGAAGTTGCGCCATGTTGTGCAGCGTGAGCGCGACGCCATGCTTGAAGCCGGCCTGTTCGGCCATGCCGAGCGCGCGCTCGAGGTGCTCGCGCGCCTGCTCGTGATCGCCGAGGACGAAATACATTTCGCCGAGGTTGATGAGGGAGACCATCACGTTGTGGAAGCGGCCGAGCCGTTCCTGCACGGCGAGCGACTCGCGGAACGCGATCACCGCTTCGCGGTACTGCCCCTGCCGCGACAGGGCGACCGCGAGGTTGCCCAGCGCGTTGCCTTCGCCGGCGATACTGCCGTTGGCGCGATAGAGCGCGAGCGCACGGCGCAGTACCGCCGACGCGGTGTCGAACGAGCCGCGGGCGCGTGCGTTGACGCCGGTGACGTTCAGAGCATCGGCCAGCCCCTCGAGCTCGCCCAGCTCCTCGAACGTGCGCGTCGCCTCGGCGAGCA
The DNA here is from genome assembly GCA_036380735.1 of Thermoanaerobaculia bacterium. Classification (GTDB taxonomy): domain Bacteria; phylum Acidobacteriota; class Thermoanaerobaculia; order Gp7-AA8; family Gp7-AA8; genus DASVEE01. Next base: position 21,644 of record DASVEE010000006.1, read on the forward strand.
GCGGCTGCGCCTCGTCGTACGCGGCACGGTTCGAGTGGACGATCGCCAGCCCGAGCTGGACGTGCGCGGCGGGGAGGCGGTGGCCGAGGCTCTGGAAGATCTGCAGCGCCTCCCGGAAGCGCGCTTCGGCCTGCGCCAGTTCGCCGGAGGTGCGGTCGACGAACCCGAGCCGCGTCAGCGTACAAGCTTCGCCGAAGCGGTCGCCGGCGGCGCGCGAGAGCGCGAGCGCTCGTTCGTAATGCGTGACGGCGGTGGGGGAGTCGCCGCGGGTCGCGGCGACCGCGCCGAGGCCGCGCTGCGCGGCGGCGCGTGTGGGAGCGTGGCCGCTGGCATCCGCGAGCTCCACGGCGCGCACGAACGCGGCCTGCGCCGCCTCGAGCGCACCGGCGTCGAACGCCTCGGAGCCATCCGCAAGCCGCGCGCGCGCCTCGGCCAGCGGCGTCGCGGGCTCCGCGCGCACGAGCGACCAGACGCGCCCGTCCTTCATCGTGAGCGTGTACTGCTCGAGCAGCGTCCCCGCCGGATCGCGCACCTGCATCACCGTTCCGCCGGCATTGAGCGCGACGCGCACGTCATCGAGCGCGAGAAACGTCAGACGCTTGCGATCCGCGACGCGCGACGGCGACTCCGAATGCCACAGCGCCATGAGCTGCCCGAGGTCGCGGCGCTCGAACGTGCTGGTGAAATCCACGGCGGCAACCGACAGCAGCGCGAGCAACAACACCGGCGACATGTCTTCCGTTGTAGGCCCTTTTTTCCGCGTGCGCCATCAGAACATCGGGCGGTTTTTCGCGTCTCGCGGGGGGGTAGACCGAAGGGACTTTGGGACGAATGGGCCGTGGGCGGTGACGAAGGCGTCCCACGGTGGATGAATGGCGGTTTCGGGAGGGGCGGCCACGTGGCACCTGGATGTGACCGACTAGAAACGATAGGACCTATGGGACGGATAGGACCGACCTATAGGACAGATCGGACCGCCGCGCGCCGACGTCCCATAGGTCCCATTTGTCCTATGGGTCCTATTGGTCCCATCGTTCCTACGGCATCCGTTCGAACGACCACGCGTACCAGACCATCTTGCGGTGCTGATCCAGGTAGACGATGCGCGCTTCGTGGCGGCCGGGCATCCAGGGGCGTGGCGGTGTGTAGACGATCTCCGCGTCGCGCGACGCTTCGTCGTGGGTGAAACGCGTGGCGGGGGTATCGGTCACGTCTTCGCCGTCGATGTAGATGCGCGGCGTTCCGCGCGCGTAGCGCGCCGCGGGCTTCGACCAGGCAAGCGTGGCGCGCACGCGTGCGGTGGGCGACACCCGCGCGCCGTGGGCCGGCTCGACCGACGTGAACTCCGCCGGCCGGACTCGCGGGCTGGGACGCGAGGGATCGCGCGGCGGTGCGGCGTCGATGGGGAAGGGGGCGGAGACGCGCTGCTCCAGCGGGATCTCGTCGTCGCCGGAGTACGCGTTGCGGACCGTGTCGTACTTGTCGATCACGCCGTACCAGACGACCCGGTACGTGCCGGGCTCGATCTTCCGCTCGGTCCTGCGCGAGGAGACGACGGCATCGACACCGGAGGCGGCGGTGATCGGGTAGACGTGCGTGCCGCCCGCGGGGACGACGACCGGCGCCGAGGCGCAAGCGTTCATCTCGATGACCCAGTTGCTGACCCACTTGCCGGCGACGAGCTGCTGCAGTCCGACGGCGATCGCGCCGTTGCAGTTGAGCAGGTAGACGGGGCGATCGGCCGGCGCGTGGAACGTGCTCACGATCTTCACTTCCGGCCCGAACGGTCCCTCTTCCAGCGCGTAGCGCGCGCGGTCCGTGCGCACCGGCCCCGGCGGGCCTGGCGGTACCTGCTGCGGCGCCGTCTCGGTGCGGACTTGCGGCGGCGGCGGTGGCGTTGCCTGGGGCTTCGTGCAACTCGCCAGCACCAGCAGCGACACGGCAATCGATCGCATCGTCATCGTCCTGCCGTCACCCGCTGCGCGAGGCGCGCCACTTCATGCGCCAGATCGACCGGGTCGATCGGTTTCTGGCGGAAGACGTCGAAGCCGGCGGCGGTGATGCGCGCCTGCTCGCCCGGGCGGCCGAGGACCGTCAGCGCGAGCGCGGGGATCGAGCTCACGGCGATGTCTCTTTCCTCGCGCAATTGCGTGAGGAACGTGCAGCCGTCGAGGTCGGGGAGGGAGATGTCGCAGACGATCACGTTCGGCTTCCACTCCGGGACTTTCGCGAACGCGTCCGCGGCGGTGCCGACACACTCCACCGCGGCGCCGGAATGCCGCAGCGCCGTCGCCAGCACCTTGCGGTTGTCCACCTCGTCCTCGACGAGCAGCACACGCACGCCTTCGAGGCGCGGCAGCGTTCGTCCGCGTACGGAGGCATCCCGCCGGGCGATGACGGTGGAGGGAGCGGCGGTGTGCAGCGGCAGACGGATCGTGAAGGTGGAGCCGCGCCCCTCGCCGGGGCTCTCGGCGGACAGCGTGCCGCCGTGCATCTCGACGAGATGGCGCGCGATCGAGAGCCCGAGACCCAGTCCGCTCTTCCGGTCGGCGTTCTGGTCGCCCTGGCGGAAGCGATCGAAGACGTAGGGGAGCAGGCGCGCCGGGATCCCGCGGCCGCTGTCCGTCACGTCCGTGTCGACGGTGGTGCCGTCGCTATGCAGGCGCACCCGGACCTCGCCTCCTTCCGGCGTGAACTTGATGCCGTTCGCCAGGAGGTTGCCGATGGTCTGCTGCAGCCGCGACGGGTCGCCGAAGATGTCGTACGACTCCTCGCCGCACTCGACCGACAGTGCGATGCCTTTCGCTTCGGCCGCCGGACGCGCGGCGGAGATCGCGTTCGCCACGACGGTGCGCAGGTCGAGTCCCCGCAGCTCCAGCCGCAGCTTGTCGGAGGCGATGCGCGACTCGTCGAGCAGGTCCTCGATCAGCTTGGCCTGCGCCAGCGTGCTGCGCTCGAGCGCTTCGAGTGCTTCGCGCCGCGTGTCGTCGTCGAGCGCGCCGAGGGCGAGCATGCGCGTCCAGCCGAGGATGGAGGTCATGGGCGTGCGGAGCTCGTGGGAGATGATGGCGATGAACTCGTCCTTCGCGCGATCGGCCGCGCGCATCGTGCGCAGCTCGCCGGCGGCCGCATCGTTCTCCCCCTGCAGCGCCTTCATGCGCACGGCGGGGGTGACGTCTTCGACGTCGTGGATGATGTACGCCGCGCGGCCGTCGGTCAGCACGGGGGTGTTCACCGGCCGCCAGTAGCGCTCTTCGAACCCGCCGCCTTCGCTCTCCGGGCGAGGGATGTCGTACTGCTGCACCGCCATCGTGTGCGCCGCATTGGTGCGGAGCACCGTCTCCAGCGAGGCGCGCAGGTTGCGCGTGCCGGTGGCGTGCGGATCGTCCGGATTGTCGGGAAACACGGCGAAGATGTCCCGTCCGAGAATGCCGTCCCGCCGCGTCTTCGTGGCCGAAAGATATCTGTCGGTGGCAGCCACGATCCGGAAATCGCGGTCGAGCACCAGATAAGCGCCCGGGGCCGCCTCGAAGAGCTGCTGGTAGTCGAAGGAATCTCCCATTGCAGTCTCCAACGTGCAGGCGGGGGCAAAATGCCCCGATGTGCGGCTGGGACCGTCAGGCGCTGCGGGAGGCACGTGTAGGATGACGCCGTGACTTTCGTCAGAGCGTTGCGCCACCTGGCCATCATCGAGGGCATCTCGACGCTGGTGCTCTTCGGCATCGCCATGCCGCTGAAGTACTTCGCCGGCATGCCGCTGGCCGTGAGGATCGTGGGGTCGCTGCACGGAGCGTTGTTCGTCGCACTGGTGCTGATGCTGCTGGTGGCGATCCGCAAGGTGCCGATCTCGCCCGGCCTGGCGTTCGCGGGAATGGTTGCGGCGGTGGTTCCGGGCGGCCCGTTCGTGCTGGACCGGTATCTGGCCAGGGTGCAGGACCGATAGGACGAATAGGACCTATAGGACAAATAGGACGTATAGGACCGATGAACTGCGCGATGCCGCGCTGTCCTATCAGTCCCATTCGTCCTATTGGTCCTATCGGTCCTATCGGTTCCCGATGGCGGCGGCATCGATCTGTCCGGCAAAGCCACCGTTCCCGCGGGCAGACGGACGTTTGCCCCCAGTGAAGGGACGTTTCTCGTGGTCGAGGGCGTCGATCCCCTGGCTCGACGTGACCTTTCCCCTCGTTGAGGGGACGTTTCCCCTCGTCGAGGGCGTCGATCCCCTGGCTCGACGTGACCTTTCTCCTCGTCGAGGGGACGTTTCCCCTCGTTGAGGGCGTCGATCCCCTGGCTCGACGTGACCTTTCTCCTCGCTGCGGGGACGTTTCTCCTCGTCGAGGGGATCTTTCCCTTCGATCGAAGGGACATTTCCCCTCGGCGGACAGAAACGTCCCCTCGACCCAGGGGGTCGCTGCCCTCGGCGAGGAGATCGACGCCCTCGACGAGGAGAAAAGTCACGTCGACCCAGGGGATCGCTGCCCTCGACGAGGGGATCGCTGCCCTCAACGAGGAGAAATGTCGCATCAAATCAGGCGATCGCTGCCCTCAACGAGGGGATCGACGCCCTCGGCGAGGAGAAAGGTCCCGTCGACTGAGGGGATCGCTGCCCTCGACGAGGAGATCGGTGCCCTCGCCGGACAGAAAGATCTGTCCGCGGACGGGATAACGAAGGTGTGACCCCGACCGGTGCCGCCTGCGGTCCCATTCGTCCCATCCGTCCTATCGGTCCTATTCGTCCCATCTGGTCTCCCCCTGTTTCCACAGTTGAGCCCTCACCCCCTCTCACGTCATGATCCGCCCGATGCGTACGTTTTATCGGTTGCTCGGGGTGACGCTGCTCGTCATCAGTACGACGAACTTCGTCTGGTTCGCGCTCACGTTCTGGGCGTATCTCACGACACGGTCCGTGATCTCGACCTCCACGCTCGGTGGGGTGTTTCTGGTCATGACCATGCTGTCCGGGCTGTGGTTCGGCTCGCTGGTGGACCACCATAAGAAGAAACACGCGATGCTCGGGTCGTCCGTGGCGACGCTGGCCCTGTTCATCCTCGGGCTGGTGCTACTGCAACTGACGCCCGCCAGCGCCTTCACCTCCGTCACCAGCGCGCGGCTGTGGCTGTTCGCGATCGTGCTCCTGGCCGGCACCATCGCCGGCACCATCTACAACATCGCCGTGCCGACGCTCGTCGCCTTCATCGTGCCGGAGGACCGGCGCGATCGCGCGAACGGGCTGTTCGGGACCGTCATCGGCATCGCGTTCGGCATCACCTCGGTCGCCAGCGGCATCACGCTGGCCTTCGGCGGGATGAGGCTCGTGCTGATCATCGCCATCGTGGCCATCACCGTCGCCATCGTCCTGCTGTCGCTGATCCGGGTGGAGGAGGAGACGCCGGCGCCGTCGGCCGAGACAGGGAAGAAAGAGATCGATCTGCGCGGCACCATCCGCGCCGTGCGCAACATCCCCGGCCTCTTCGCCCTCATCTTCTTCACGACGTTCAACAACTTCCTCGGCGGCGTCTTCTTCGCCCTCATGGACGCGTACGGACTGTCGATGGTGCGGGTGGAGGTGTGGGGCCTGCTCTGGGGCCTCCTCAGCCTCGGGATGATCCTCGGAGGGCTCTTCATCCACCGGCGGGGCCTGGGACCGCAGCCGCTCCGCGCGCTGTTCCGCGTCAACACGATCATCTGGCTGGTGTGCATCTTCTTCGCGATCCAGCCCTCGATCGTGCTGCTGGCGATCGGCGTGTTCATCTGGCTGTTCCTCTTCCCGTTCGTCGAAGCCATCGAGCAGACCATCGTGCAGAAGGTGGTCCCGCCGGAGCGCCTCGGCCGCGTCTTCGGCTTCGCGCACAGCGTCGAGCAGTCTGCGTCGCCGGTCACCGCCTTCGTCATCGGCCCGATCGCGCAGTTCGTGTTCATCCCCTTCATGACGACCGGCCGCGGCGTGGAACTGATCGGCGGCTGGTTCGGCACCGGCTCCGGCCGCGGCCTGGCGCTGGTGTTCATCTCCGCCGGGCTGGTGGGGCTGCTGGTAACGACGCTGGCGCGCTACTCGAAGAGCTACCGCCTGCTGTCGCAGCAGGTGTCGTCGCAGGTGGGCGCTGTGGAGCCCGCGGGCGTGGAAGGCGACGTGAGTCCGTGAACACGGGTGCGTTGTCCGTTGTCCGTTTTCCGTTGTCCGTTTTCCGTGCTGCGCTTGGCCAGGATTGCGTGCAGCACGGACAACGGAAAACGGACAACGGACAACGCACCCAAAACGAACGCCCGCCTTGCGGCGGGCGTTCTTACTGCGGATGAAGTGTAGGAACGTTACGCGTTGGGGTCGGTGGTCACCGGCGGGATGACGGCCGGTGGGTTGCTGCCTGGGGTGACGTAGAAGTAGCTCTCGCCGTTGGCGGTGTCGAAGGTCAGGGTGCCGTTCGCATCGGACGTGGCGTTGATGGTCCGCTGCACGCCGCCGTTCGCGTTGGTGACGGACACCACGTACGCGTTCGACGGCAGCAGGTCGTGCAGCAGGTGGCTGTGTGCACCACCGCTCGGGAGGAGGTACTGCACCGCGCCGGCGAAGGCGCGGTCGTACGCGGCGAACAGCACCGCCCACGTCGTGCCGCTGGCCGCAATCTCGACGCCCTGCACGTTGCGGTCGACGGAGCGCATCGCGTTGCCCGCCGTCATCGTGCTGGTGCTCGCGTCGGTTGCCTGGAAGACGTGCAGGAAGACGTCTTTCAGGTTGCCGGAGAGCGTCTCCTGGAAATTGATCGACGGCGAGATGTTCGCGCCGCTGAGCGGCGCGGTCACCGGCGTGACGCTGTTGAGCAGCGGCTGCATGAACAGCTTGCTCTGGCCCAGCGCCGCCGTCCAGATACCGCCCTGATTCGTCAGCGTGCCGCCGAAGTTGACATTGAACGTCTTGCGGATCGCGGGATGCGCGACCTGCATCTGATCGAACACGACGAACGTGCCGGGGCGGAAGTAGACGATCGAGCGCAGGGCGCGCTTCACGGAATTGCGCACGCCGTCGTTGTTCAGGTACGAGTCGGCGAAATCGGCCTGCGAGTACGTGTACGCGCCGGCGTCGGCGTGCTTCGTGAGTTGCGACTCGCGTCCCCACCACCCCTGATCCGGCGGATAGACGGACACGGGGTTGTAGCCGGTGATGTTGCGGTCATCGATGAGATAGGTGTTGTGGTACAGCGTCTCGATCTTGTCGTAGCCGCCGGCGGTCTTGAGGAGATAGTCGGCGCCGCGCTGGATCGTGAAGTGGCCCGCATCCTTGTGCTGATGCGCGACCGCGCCCGTGTCGTTCGCGGCGAGCGACATCCAGATCGCGTTCGCGCTCCAGTCGGAGCGGGCGTAGAACGGGCTGCCCTGACCGAAGTACGACAGCGGGAACGTGGTGCGGTAGTCGGTGACGGTGCCGCTCGGCGTCTCGCCGAGCTCCTCGAGCAGCTTGCGCGCGAACGGCGCGGTGGCGTGGGCCGGCTGGTACGTCACGAAGCCTTCCATCGCCGCGCTGAGCGGGTACGCCGGAAGGTTGCTCCAGTCGCCGCCGTCGTAGAACATCGTGAGGTTCGGCTTCGTGCCGTGGACCGTCGCCGCGACGACGTTGTGCGTCCAGTCGAGCCGCGGCGCGAGATCGAGCCCCGTCACGTCCTGATACAGCGACAGGAACTCGAGGATGTCCTCGGTCGTGCCGTTCGCGTACTGTCCCTGCGCGCCATAGCCGCCCGGCAGGATCTTGGCGACGCCTTCGATCATCTGCACGAGGCGCGTGTTCGCGTCGGCCTTGAACTGCGCCGCCTGCGGGTTCTCCCCCTCGGTTGCGTACGCCGTGGCGAACGTGCCGGCGAGCAGGCCGCGGATGAAGTAGTTGCCGACGTTGCCGCCGGTGCCGTTGTTCTCGAAGCAGTACGCCGCGCACCACTCGACCTGGCGATTGAGCACGCCGGTGAACTCGCTCTTCAGCGCGGTCGTCAGCAGCGGCGAGTCGCGCAGTGCGTCGTACGCGGTCGCGAGGCCGGGATTGAACGTGCGCATCTGATAGCCGGGGCCATCGGGCTGCACGCTATTGACGCCTCCGAGACCGTTGCCGGTCTGCTCGTAGTTGGTGCCGAGGTACGCCACCGTGACGGCCTGGTTGGCGGCGGGCGCGGTGGCGAAGGTCAGCGTGAGGTTCTGCGCGTCGATGGTGATGGCGCTCGACGCGACGTTGGTCGCCGCGCCGTTCGCCATCGTCACGTAGTACGTGGCGTTCGCCGCCGGCTGGTTGGGGCCGGTCCAGGCGAGGCGATGGATCTCGCTGCCGTCGCGGAAGCGCAGCTCGTAATCGGACGGCGCATACGAGGCTGCTCCGCCCGCCGTGTTGCTGATCTTCAGGATCGGGGCGAAGTCGCCGAGAACGTCGTTGCCGGTCGCGGCGCGCGTGCGCGTGAGCTCCGTCGTGCCGACGAGGACGACGCGCACCTGCGCCGGGTCCATCGGCGTGAAGGGGAGGGTGAACGTCGTGGTCGCGCCGTCGCCGAGGCCGATCGGCTGGAGGACGTTGTCGGGATGGCCGTCATCGGGCGTGCCGAGGTTGTGATGGCGCGCGAGGACGACGGCGAGGGCGAGTGCTTTCTTCTCGTACTTGGCGGCGTTGACCGTGTCGTTCTGCAGCTTCGCGACCTGGTAGCAGGTGCTGTAGTCGACAGCGGCGTCGTGCCAGTCCCAGCCCGCCCAGCTGTCGCGGATGAGCGTGTTGAGGCTCGCGTCGCAATCGGCCTTCAACGCGGTCCACGCGGGGCCGCCGGCGGCGAGCGAGGCGAGATAGCCGGCGGGGAGGAGCACCGGGTGCGAGACGGATGACGCGACCGGCATCGCCGGCAGCGTCGTGGCCGTGACGGTGGCCTGCGCGGAGAGCTTCGCCGCGCTGTCGACCGCGACGACGGAGTAGCTGTGCGACGAGTCGGGCGACAAGCCGCTGTCTTCGTAGCGCAGCGCGCCGTTGACCGTCGCGATGTGGACGCCGTCGCGAATGATGCGATAGCCGGTGATGGTGCGCTGCGGCTCGCCCGGAATGACGGGGCTGGCCGAGGGCGACCACTTCAGATAGATCCGGCTCGGGGAGATGCCCGCCGCGTAGAGATTCTGCGGCGCCGTCGGATGCACCGCGACGAAGTTCGTGCCGAACGTGCCGAAGAGATCGAGCGCGTTCGGGCTGCCGGCGCCGATCGCGCCGATGTCGTTGCCCGAGCCGCCGGCCGGATCGCCGGCGTCGATCACCGGGTTGTTGGAAGCGGGCGTGTAGCGGTTGCGGTAGTCGGCGAGCAGCTCGCTGACGGAGAGCTGCCGCTTCCACACCGCCACCTGGTCCATGTCCATCGGCGTCGTGGGCAGCGGACCGGTGAAGTTCGGATTCGTGCCGACGACGTCATGCGCCGGCGTGCGGCCGTCGCCGTAGCGGACGGTACGCGGACCATAGAAAGCGTTGTAGTCGGTGTCGAGCGTGCCGTTGGCCGTGAGGTCGATGACCGCGGCGTTCGGGACGTTCTGCAGCAGCGGAATGCGCGCGAAGGTGTTGGAGCGGACGACGGCCTCGCCGTCCTGCTGGAACACCGCGGCGACGATGGAGCCCTGGTTCAGTGCATCGAACGTGTTGTTGACCACCTGCACGTTCTGCACGTCGTACAGGCCGCCGATGATGCCCCAGTTGCAGTCGCCGCCGTCGCCGCCACCGCACCCGAGGAAGATGTTGTGGTGGACGGAGGCGTTGTTGCCGGGGACGAGCGACGTGTGGCCGCCGTTGGTGACGAGGTTGTACGCGAGCTCGCCGGCGATGCCGCGGATCGGCCACGAACTGCCGATCAGGACGTTGTGCAGCACCTTGATCGGGCTGCTGCCGCCGAGCTCCATGAGCTGTCCCTGGCTCCAGCCACCGTAGTAGATGTTGCGGACGAAGTTGCCCTGGACGGTGACGTTCGAGGCGTTCTGCAGCTCGAACGCGGCGCGCACGCCGATCATGACGTTGCTGTCCGCGCTCGTGGTGCCGCCGAGCATCCAGTGGCTGGCGTTGGTGAGGTTCACCGCGCCGGCGGCGACGTTGTTGCCGGAGAAGATTTTCGCGCCGGTGGAGTTGCCGCTGATCTCGACGATGTACGCGGTGTCGGGCTCGTACGGCTGCTGCCCGATGGGGATGCGACTGTTCGAACGGAAGGTGTTGCCGCGGATCGACGCGGTTGCGGTCCCGTTGAGCTGCAGCGAGACCTGGTTGGAGGAATCGAAGGTGGCGTTCTCGATGACCACCGCGCCGGTCGACGCGACGTCGATCGCCGCGGCGAGGCCGTTGGTGCGGCTGCCGAGGTCGTAGACGTCGACGTTACGGAGCGTGAGATTGCCGGTGCCGCTGATGGAGAAACCGTTGCCGTTCAGCCGCACGCGCGCCGCCGGCGTCCCTTCGAGCGTGTACGACGGGTTGCCCGCGGAGAGGACGATGTCGCCCGGGAGGTTGACCGTCTGTGCGTAGACGGGCGGCTCCTGCACCGTGATGGTGACGGGGACGGTGTCGAGCACGAGCGCCGGATTCACGTAGGTCGCGCGGGCCCAGACGATGTGCGTGCCGGGCGTGAGCGCGACGTCGGCGAGGTAGCCCTTGAAGACGCTGTACTCGGCGTTGGCACCGCTGACGGTGAGTACGGAGTCGCCGTCGACGAAGAACTCGACCTTCGAGGCGTTCTGGCCGTGGCCGGGGCCCGGGTCGTTGGTGGAGACGCTCGCATCGAAGCCCTGCGCGACGAGGCGGAGCGCGGCGGGAGCGGACGAGGACGAAGCCCAGAACGATTCACCGTTCGTCGGCGACATCATCTTCACGTGGCGGCCGCCCTGGCTCGCGGGGTGGATCGGTCCGCCGCCCGGAGGCGTGGGCGTACACGTCCGCGTGAGCGGCTCGGTGTTGGAGGCGGTGGGGCAGTCGAAGTTGAGCGTGCAGGTGCGCGTCTGCGTGCCGTCGGCGGCGCAGGCGCTCCACTCGCTGCAGCTCCAGGTATCGGCGGTGCAGCCCGGTCCGGGGTCGCACGCCTGCGTCGTGGCCGGAGGCGGCGTGACGACGCTGGGGCAATCGAAGGTCATGCTGCAGGTGCGCGTCTGCGTGCCGTTGTCGCACGCGCTCCAGTCGCCACAGTCGAACGTGTCCGCGGTGCACGAGGAGGGCGCTCCGGGCTGCACGACGTAGAAGTGGACGTCGTCGACCGTCGCTTCGATCGTGCCGCCGTCATTGAGAGCAAACTGCGGGAAGACGTACTGAAGCTGGCGGTCCTGGGTGTCGAGGGCGAGGTAGACGTTGACGATGTTGTTCGCATCGACGGGGAAGTTCTGGCAGAGCTGCGACGGGTCGGGGCTGTCGAAGAAGTAGGCGATCGAGCAGGCGGTGAGCTCGCGCCCCGCGGGCGTCGCGCTGTCGACGCGCAGCTTCGCCACGAACGTGACGGAGCGCGCGAACGGTCCCGAGCCGTAGCCGTACGGGTACCAGCCGGCCACGCGTCCATAGCTGTTGACGGTGATCTTCAGGCTGCCGGTGCCCGCGATCGGATTGACGGTGGTGTGCGCGACGGAGCCGTCGCTCGGGCTAACCGGCTCGAACCCGAGCTCGAAGCCGTGCGGCGAGACGAGGTCGACGAGTTGGAAGCCCGATGGGACGGGCGGCGTCTGCGCGTGCGCGACCGCGACAGGGAAACAGGTGAGACTGACGATGAGCGCGATGAGCGCGAATGCTGCGTTCATCCGTAAGGGCCATGATCTCCATGGTGAATGGGTCAGGCGCTTGGCCCTGATGCTTCGGGACATTCGTTGTTCTCCTTCAAAACGGCTGGATGCTTTGGGAATGCGCTCAAGGTAGGTGCGCATCGCGATGCGGTCTTGGAGGAAATATGGGGATTTAGTGGGGGAGGCGGGAGACTCAGACGAGTGAGTGGACAGCGGGAGTTTTGGTGTGTCGCGGGTCACATGAAAGTGACCGATAGGCCGAATGGGACGAATGGGACTGCCGCTTCGCGGAGCGCAGCCATTCGTCCCATAGGTCCTATCCGTCCTATTTGTCCCATACGGTCCCATTCCTCCTGCTGCCGCCAGCAGGTAAGATCACGCAACACTCCTTCACGATCCAGGTTCCCGGAGGTTTGATGCAGCGTGTGGTGGTCCTGATCCTGGTCTGTCTGTCGCTTTTCGCCGTATCCGCGGATGCCGCGCCGGCGAAGAAGGCCGCGAAGCCGGCTCCGTCGTTTCCCTGCTCCGGCGGCAAAGAGGCCGACCTGCCGCTGCCGCACACGCTGGCGAAAGACAAAGATCCGGCGGCGTACCAGCGCCTCCTCTCCGACTTCCTCAACAGCCGGCGCTACCGCGAGCTCGGGTGGTGCGTCGACAAGGGGCTGCGCGATACCGGCCCATACATCAACGGCCGCTATTACGGGACGCATCCCGTCGTGCGCATCTGGTACTCGCCTGCCGCGATTCGCTGGCTGCGCAACGGCCGCAAAGGCGCGATCGACGATCGGGCCATGATCGTCAAGGAGCAATTCGCCAACACGCCGGCGTCGCAGTTCGAAGGGAAGACCGACGAGGAGATCGACGCCTGGTTCTTCAACGGCAACGCCGACTGGACCGTCATGGTGCGCGATACGAAAGGCTCCGCCGATGGCTGGTACTGGGCGGAGATCTGGCAGACCGACTACAAGTTCGATACGTACGACGCGCCGTTCCCCGTCTTCAACTCCGGCTTCGGTCTCTACTGCCTCCGTTGCCACGCCTCGGCCGAGAAAGAGCTCACCTTCACCGCCCAGTCGAACATCAAAGGACTGCCGGGCGAGCCGCTGACGTTCCGCGACGATCAGTCGTGGCGTCCCGCGTGGCCTCCGGCAGTGACGGCGCAGACCGCGACGCCGACAGCCGCCGCGCACGCGCCGGTGGTGCACCAGCGGAAGACGACGGCCGCACACGATGCCGACGATCCCGGCGAAGCGAATCACCCTCGCGCCGAGACCGCGGAGATGGCCGAGCGCTCCGTCGCGCCGTCGGGACCGAGCAAGGCGCTGCTCGACTTTCTCACCACGCTGCCGACCGGTCCCGACTTCAAGCCTCGCCCGCTGCCGGGGGAGAACTACGACCACATCGTCTCGCCGCACGGCAACCCGCAGCTCTTCCTCACGTCCGATCAATGCATGGGCTGCCACGCCGGCAACACGTACGGCAACGTGATGCTCGTGACCGACGCGAACGGCAAAGTCACGGCGGACATCTCCCCGTACGGCGAGTGGCGCTGGTCGCCGATGGGACTGGCCGGACGCGATCCCGTCTTCTACGCGCAGCTCGACAGCGAGATCGCCTTCCTCGACACCCTCGGCGATCCGAAAAAGACCGCGCAGGTCGTCGATCTCTGTTTCAGTTGCCACGGGGCGATGGGGCAGCGGCAGCTCAAGCTCGACACCGGCGGCAAGCAGCTCTTCAACCGCGAATGGGTCTATGAGACCGACAAGCACAAGGCGTCGTTCGAGCCAGGTGCGCTCGCGCGCGACGGCGTCAGTTGCACCGTGTGCCACCACATCAAGCGCGACGACTCGCCGCTCCCCGAATTCCTCAAGAACACCATCAACGGCGGGTTCCTCTACACGAAGCCGGAGGAATTGGGCGGCCCGTTCGAAAAGCCATCGATCCCGCCGATGAAGAATGGCCTCGGCATCACCCCGGTCCACGACGACTACATGAAGGACTCGCGGATCTGCGGCACCTGCCACGCCATCAACCTGCCGGTGCTCGACGCCAAGTCGGATGCCTCGGTCGACGAGCGCTCCGGCAAAGGGCCGGATCCGTTCGACAACTGTCCGCTCGGCGACGGGCACTGCTCGTTCGAGCAGGGGACGTATCTCGAATGGCTCAACAGCTCGTTCCAGAACGAGATCGGCAAAGGCGGGCCGCAGGCGCAGACGTGTCAGGACTGCCACATGAAGGGAACCTTCGAAGGGAAGGTCATCCAGACGAAGATCGCGGCGGTCGAAGACAACAACTACCCCGCGGCCGAGCACCGCGCGCCGAACGCGGAGCTGAACGTGCCGGTGCGCACGTCCGGCTACGTGCGCCATCAGTTCCAGGGACTCAACGCCTTCCTCCTCGGCTTCTTCTCCCAGTTCAGCAACCTCCTCGGCGTGCGCACGTGCAGCTACATGGCGAGCGGCTGCTCCGAGAAGACGTGGTTCTCCAACATCCCGACGGCGATGGCGAACTTCGAGCAGCAGGCGCGGAACGAGACCGCGACGATCGCCGCGACGAAGCCTTCGTTCGCGAAGAATGCCGACGGCACGGTGACGCTGACGTCCGACGTCGCCGTGACGAATCTCACCGGCCATCGCTTTCCCAGTGGCGTCAGTTTCCGGCGCGCGTTCATCGAGTTCACGGTGCGCGACCGCGACGGGAAGCTGCTGTTCGCGTCCGGACGCACGAACGCCGCGGGCGTGATCGTCGACATGAACGACAAGCCGCTGCCGTCGGAGTACGTCGGCTCGCGCGGCCCGAACGGGCAGACGTACCAGCCGCACTACTGGGCGCCCGGCAATCCCATCTCACGGCCCGATCAGGTGCAGATCTACGAAGAGCTGCTCAAGGATGCCGACGGCAAGTTCACGACGAGCTTCCTCCGGCAGGACGTGCACTTCAAGGACAACCGCATCCTGCCGCGCGGCTGGACGCACGCCGGTCCCGATCCGAAGCTGCTCTTCGGCCGCGCGCTGGAGGAGACGCGCCCCGACGGCGTCGGCACCGACGCCCACTACGCCGATCCCCTCGGCGCCAAAGGGCAAGCCGTCGTCCGCTACCAGGTCGCACTCCCCGCGGGCACCGACACCAGCTCTCTGCAGATCGCGGCGAAGCTCTATTACCAGAGCATCCCGCCGTATTACCTCAACCAGCGCTTCGAACAGGCCGGCAACCAGCCCGCCACGCAACGCCTCTTCCACATCGTGACGCACTTCGACACCACGCAGACGTATGGCCTGGCAAAGCCGCCACTGGAGAACTGGAAGCTGTTGATCGCGGAATCCAGGTGACAGGACGGATAGGACCGATGGGACAAATAGGACCGATGGGAGAGATCCTTGTTCCCAATTCACCCGTTCCAAACGTCTAGCTGATATGAGCATGCAGAGAATCGCGGCGATCGTGCTGTCGCTGTGCGCGGTCGCGTCCTCCGCGTTTGCGGAAAAGTTCCTGTCGATCTCCGACATCCACTTCAACCCGTTCGCCGACCCGGCGCTCGTGACGAAGCTCGAAGCGGCTGACGTCTCGCAGTGGCAGGCCATCTTCGCCACCTCCACCTCCAAGGCGTTCGTCACCTACGGGAGCGACATCAACGACCCGCTGTTCCGGTCGGCGGTCGCCGCGATGCAGCAGCGGCTGCCGTCGCCGGCGTTCGTGCTCATCTCCGGCGACTTCCTCGCGCACGACTTCGAGCAGAACTACCAGCAGTACGCGACCGACAAGAGCAGGGACGCGTACACGGCGTTCGTCGCCAAGACCAACGCCTACATCGCCTCGGTCCTCCGCGGCGCGTACCCCGACGTGCGCATCTATCCCACGCTCGGCAACAACGATTCGAACTGCGGCGACTACGCCGTGCAGCCGAACGGGCCGTTCCTGGCTGATTTTCGCGACATCTGGAGCCCGGCCGTCGCGTCGCCGTCATTCGATCGCCGCTTCCCGACGGGCGGCTACTACCACGCCGACGTGCCCCGCCTCCGCAACGTGCGCATCATCGCGCTCAATACGAATCTCTTCTCCACGAAGTACCAGAACCCCTGCGGTACACCCGGCCCCGACGCAGGGCTGCAGGAGTTGGAGTGGCTCGACGCCGAGCTGCGCCTCGCGCGGAAGCTCGGCAAGCGCGTCTGGCTGCTGTTCCACATCCCGCCGGGGATGGACGTGTATGACTCCGTGACCTACGGCGGCTCCTGTCCCGACCTGAAGGCGCAGACGTTCTGGAAGGACGAGTACCTGCAGCAGTACCTGCGCATCACCGCGGCGCACCGGCAGACGATCGCCGGCTCGTTCGCCGGTCACACGCACCAGGACGAGTTCCGCATCGCCACGGGCGACTTCATCCACATCACGCCGTCGATCACGCCGATCTTCGGCAACAACCCCGCGTTCGAGGTCGTCGACGTCGAACGCAACGGCGACGTCACCGGCTACACCGCCTGGCACCTGCCGAACGTGACACTGCCGTGGGCGCGCGAATATGAATTCCGCGAAGCGTACAAGAAGACCAGGTACGACACCACGACGCTGACGCAGATCGCCGCGGCGATCCACAGCACGCCGGCCACACGAGAGCAGTACTTTGGCTTCATGTCTTCAGGTGCTCCCAAGAGCACGGCCGGGGCGCTGTCGATGTGGCAGGCGTACTGGTGCGGCCTGACGAAGATGACGGGCAACGCGTTCAGTACGTGCTATTGCCCGGCGCCGGCGACGGGCAACGGGGCGCGATAGGACCTGAGGACGAATAGGACGGATAGGACGAACGGGCTCCACCGGTGTGCAATTGATCTTTTAGTCCCATCCGTCCTATCCGTCCTATCTGTCCTATCCGTCCCTTGCCCCCCAGCGTTGTCTCATTTCTTCCGTTTCCTTGCCTTTCTCCGTTGCCGGACATAAGTCTTCAATGCCGGAGCTAAACAACCTGACGTCAGGCCCGGACAGGAGAAAGCAATGTCCATCCGTCTGTTCGACCGGGCTCACGCCCGCTGGTTGTTCGTCCTTCTGATCTGCGCCTGTGGCGGTGTGCCGCTCCACCTTTCGATGAAGAACAACGCGTCCGAGGAGCGGGGAGCGGGGCGCGCGGATACGAAGAGCGGCCGCTTCGCCGCGCAGACTCTGTCGACGACCGGCGTGCAGGTTTACGGGCGCCTCGCGCTCCAGCCGACCGCGGAGCGCGGCGCGGACAACATCGAGCTGCCCGACATCGACGTCACGCTGCAGGATGCGTCGAACGGCACGACCGTCGCCACCGCGAAGACGGAGCTCGACGGCAAGTTCCGTCTTCGCTCCGGCAGCTCCGGTACCTTCCGTGTCTGCTGGAGCGCCGGCGGGATCGGCAGCGGCTGCGGCGCCACGTTCCAGACCGGCAGCGGCACTCACCTCCTCGGTCAGGTCCCAATCCGGGGCAAGGCGGGGGTCGTGTACGGGAAAGCTCTGACGCGCGACGGACGGCCGTGCTGGATCACGGACGCCTTCTTCCAGCTCGACGTCTACACGAAGGTGAGCCTGCTCGACGGCGCCGGCAACAACGTCCAGCCGGCGATCCGCGCGAACTGGCAGGGCGAGTACGCGTTCGGCGGCCTCGGCTCCATCCAGCATTTCGTCCGCGCCGAATGCGAAAAGTCGGCGATCCAGCTCGCCGTGCCGACCACGAGTCTCGCGCAGGTGAACCTCACGCTGCCGAATCGTGCGCCACGGATCGGTGGCGTCGCCGCGTTCGACGCGGCGAGCTTCGGCCTCACGCGCGCGCCGGTTGGTGCCACGATCCGGGTCAACGCCGAGGCTCGGGATCCGGAGAACGACGCGATCGAGTATTTGTGGCGGACCGCTGACGGCACCGTCGTCACCGGCGGCAACAGCCCGCAGCAGCAGTGGACGCTCGCCTCCGCGGCCGGCCTGCACACGCTCTACCTCATGGCGCGTGACGGCAAGGGGGGCTACGCGTACAAGCGCTTCGACATCCCCTCCGGTGCGACGAAGCTCAACTTCTCCGGCACCGTCATCGACGAGACGACGCAGTTGGCCGTCGCCGGTGCTTCGGTCTCGATCGGCACCGTCACCACCACGACGAACAGCCGCGGATGGTTCCGGCTCGCCGTGCCGCCGATGCCGCGTCCCGAGCGCTACGTGCTGAACGTCCGCCACGGGCAGTACTCGCTGCTCTCGCGCATCCATGACAAAGAGAGCGTCGGGCAGACGTACGAGCTCACGCAGGCGCAGGTCACCAACGTCGATCCCTCGCTCCCCATCAACCTGCTCGATTCCAACTCCGCCGGGCCGTGCGGCGTCCGGACGCAGAGCGGCGAGCAGACGCAATGCCGCCATCGCGGAGCACGCGTAATCATTCCGCCGGGCGCGCTGGTCGACGCCGAAGGGAAGACGGCCGTCGCACCGGTGCGCGTGGCGCTGACGACGCTCAACCCCGCCCGTCGCGCTCTGCCCGGCGACTATCGCGCCGTCGACCGGAACGGTGAGACGACGGAGCTCCTCAGCTTCGGCGCCGCGAACGTCGATCTGCGCAGCGCAACCGGACAGCCGCTGAACCTCCGGCCCGGGGTCAACGCCGAGCTGCGCGTTCCGGTCTCCGATCTGCAGCGCCCCTCGGCGCCGGCGATCATCCCGCTCTGGTCTTACGACGAGGACCGCGGTCTGTGGATCGAGGAAGGACAGGCCACGCTGCAGAACACCGCCGAGGGCTGGATGTATGTGGGAAAGACGCCGCACTTCTCGACGCTGAACATGGACATCTCCGGCAACGACGTGGCGCAGAGCACCTGCGTGCGGCTGGAGCTCGGCTCCTCCCTCGCCGGCTGGACCAACCTCGTGCTGCGGGCGTACGTCAGCTACGCCGGTACGTCGTTGCAGGTGAAGGAGACGGCGCTCGACAACCAGCAGTATCACGCCATCTACCGCATCCCGTACTCGCCGCCGGCGGCGGGGCCGAACACGCTGCGCCTCGAGCTGCGCGGCACGTACAACGGCACGACGGTCGTGCTGCTGAACAACATCATCAATACCGATGCGCGCCCGCAGATGACCGGCACCAATCTCTTCCCGCCGTATCCGTACACGGAGTGCGGCGTTCCGATCCTGCTGGAGGCGGATCCCGTCAATCTGCCGTACTACGGCGACATCAACGCCACCGGTCTGCCGTCCTTCCTCACCGGACCGAACGGCCAGTTCAATCCCTCCACGGGCGCGCAGGACGCGATCGACTACTACAACACGATCGATCCCGGCAATCTCACGAATCCCACGCTCAGCCAGTGGTGGACCAACCACGGCTTCAGCGGCGTCGACGGCAGCGGCGGCGACGCCTCCGCGGCCTACCTCAACTTCAACGATCTCGGCTTCGGCCGCAACATGAACTGCAAGGTGACCGGCGCGGACCTCGCGTGCTTCGTCACCAACTACGGCCTGCCCGATCAGAACCTCGCGAACGCGGACGCCGCGGAGTTGCAGGACCCGGCGCAGCGCGGAGCGACCGTCGCGATGGAGTACATCGCCTCGGAGCCTGCCGATCGCCGCGTGCGCTTCTACGTCTACGCGCCGGGCAACCCCGCCACCGCCGGGAAGCTCGAGTTTGCCGATCTCGACGGCCTCGGCCCGAAGCCGGTGCCGCACCTCTGCGTCGTCTGCCACGGCGGCTCGTACGACTCCACCGCGCAGAACGTCGTCAACGCGCGCTTCCGTGAGTTCGACCTGCCGTCGTTCAAGTACTCGAGCGCCCGCTCGTGGGACTTCAGCGGCCCGAACAACTTCACGCTGACCAATCCCGAGCTGACGAACTTCACGCTGCTGAACAAGATGGTGCGCGACATCTCGCCGGGGACGCCGATCCAGGCCCTCATCGACGCCTGGTACACGACCGGGTACGTCGGAGCGAAGAAGCCGGTCCTCCCCACGCCGCCCGCCGGGTGGAGCGGTCAGGTCGCCGGCTATCACAACGTCTACGCGCAGAGCTGCCGAACCTGCCACGTGGCGCGCGACGCCCCGTTCGACTTCACCTTCGGTACGTCGGGCTCTTTCGCCAGCACGGAGTACGCGGTGTGCGGCTCACCGAAGGTCATGCCCAACGCCTACGTGACCTACAAGAACTTCTGGAGCGACACGCAACGCGTGATCGATTACACCGCGCTCACCAGCGCCGGGACCTGCCAGTAACCCAAGTCTGCGCCCGCCCCCGAGTGGGGCGGGCGCCAAGTCCTATCCGTCCCATCGTTCCCCGGTCTGTCTGCTTCCGCCGACACTCCTTCGTCTGGTTTACCGGACGGCCGCCGCGGGGGGCGGTTGCCTTCGCACGGCTGCAAAGAATGCAGCCGCAACAGGTTATGCTGCGGGTTACGTGCACTCGCACCGATCGAAGGACGGCCCCGACGTTGCGTTGTCCTGGCCCATGCGTTACGCATGGGTCGCGTTTGCCGTCAGCGTCGTGGTGCGCATCGGCTTCGTCTTTTCTCACGGCCTCAACTCGGATGAGCCGCAGCATCTCCACGTCGCGTGGGCCTGGTCGCGTGGCCTCGTGCAGTACCGCGACGTCTTCGACAACCACCTGCCGCTGCTGCACGTGCTCTTCGCGCCGCTCTTCCGAGTCATGGACGAAGAGTCGTCGGTCTTCGTCATCGCGAGGCTGGTCATGCTGCCGGTCGCCCTCGCGAGCGCCTGGCTCGTCTACCTCATCACTCGGCGCCTGACCGGACCCTACATCGGATTGATGGCGGCGACGGTGTTCAACGTCATCCCACCGTGGCTGCCGAAGAGCGTCGAGTTCCGCAACGACACGCTGTGGGTGTTTCTCTGGCTGGCGAGCATCGCCTGCGTCGCCGCGCCGAAGCGGCCGCGCTGGGGTGCGGCCGGGCTGCTGTCCGGACTCTGCATCCTCGCGTCGATCAAAGCCGTGCCTTTGTTGCTCGCACATGCGATCGCGCTGGTCGTCGCACGGCGCCTCCCCGCGCGGGCCGAGGTGCTGCGGTTCGCCGCCGGACTGGCGGTGCCGCTGCTGGTGTGTGCCGTCGCCTTCGCCTCGGTCGGCGCCCTCGGCGAGCTCGTTTACGCAACGCTGCTCTACAACGCCGCGGTGCCCGTGGCTGCCGCGCGGCGCATCGGCGGCGCCATCGCCTTCGCGGTCATCGCCGCGGTGGCGCTGCGGTATCGGCCGCCCGGTGGACCGGTGACGCTCTTTGCCGGCGGGTACGTGCTGGTCATCCTCTGCTTCTGGCCGATCGTGACGCCGCGCGATTTTCTGCCGCTCGCCGCCGTCGGGGCATTCGCACTCGCGTGGCGCGCACGCACCTGGCGCGCGGCGCCGGTCACGCTCCTGGTGCTCACGATCGCCGGCAGCATCTGGTACGCGCGTCTGTGGCGACCGCCGGATCTCTCGCGGCATCAGTACGTCGATGCCGTTCTCGCCATCACGACGTCCCGTGATTTCGTTTACGACCTCAAGGGCGACTCGGTCTTCCGCCGCCGGGCCGTGTATCCGATATACGACGTCGTCGGCCGCGCGCTCACCGCGAAGGGCGACTTGAAGGACCGCGGCCCGGAGGCGATGGTGGCGCGCGGCTGTTGCGTGGCGATGCGCGACACGTCGTTCCTGCCGCCGCGGTCGCGAGCCTTTCTGGCGCGCCACTTCCTCGACACCGGCCACCTGCGCGTCTGCGGTACGACGGCACGCGACGGCACGTTCGAGATCGCGGTGCCGCAGGTCTACGCGATCAGCAGTGCGCGGCCGTCGATGCTGCTGCTCGACGGCAGGCCGTACGACGGTCCCCGTTTTCTCCGCCGTGGACGGCACACGCTGGCCGGCCCTGGCGCCGCCGGCGCGATGATCGTGTGGTCGCCGGCCGTCGAGGCGGTCCGTGACCACCGCGCCGTCGCACGGGTGGCGGCGTTGCGTGACCGAGGGGGTCGATAGGACGAATGGGACCTACGGGATGAATAGGACTTATGTTTGTCCCATTCGTCCCATCTGTCCCATCGTTGCCTTGAATCATTTCCGCGCCAGCGACTCCAATGACGCGAACGCCGCGCGGATCTGCTCATCGGTCAGTTGATCCGCCTGCATCACGCTCTGCACGTGCGGCGCGTGTGTCTCGATCCACGCGGTCAGCTCCGCCACGACCTTCTCATTGGCCTTGCCGTGCGGCGAGTCGCCGCCGATGGTGTCGCCGACGATGCTCGCCAGCGAGGGGCGCGGCGCGTTCGCCAGGGCGACCTGCGCGATCTTCGCGCGGTACTCCAGCTCCCACGTTCGATAGCTTTCGCCCGACGCATCGTCGATGGCGTGACGCCCCTCGTGCAGCAGGATCGAGTAGTGAAACGTATCCGCTTCAATGCGGGCGAGGAACGCTTCGCGTGTCTTCGTCTCCGCCAGCACGCGGTCGAGATACTGTAGGCGCAGCCGCTTCGACAGCCCTTCGAACGTCGCCGCCTCGCCCTCGGTCCGGTACTTCGCGCGCTCCTCCGCATCGGTGACGCGGATCCACTCTTCCAGCGCGTCGTCGGCGTACAACGGGCGCACCTGGTAGATCTCCGTCTTCGTGCCCCAGCCGCCGTCGCCGCTCCGGCCGTCGGTGCGCCACGTCTGGAAACCGTTCGACACGATGCCGTCCAACGCGATGAAACGCACGGTGGCCCTGTGGCCGTACTGTTCGACGGCGAGCGCGCTGTCCGCGACCTTGTGCGCGATGTGCGTGTCCGCGAAGCCGCCGGTTTCGCCGAGGATGAGATAGCCGCCGAAGCGCTTGCCCATCTCCACCAGCGCTGCGTCAAAGTCCAGCGCGGGCCACATCGTCTTCAACTCCGCCGCGAGCGACTTCTTCAGCGCGCGGCCATCCTCGTTGCCGAGGGCGATCTGACGATAATGCTCGTTGGCGATGGACTCCATGCGCTGCAGCATCGCGGCGTAACGTGCGACCTCCGAGTCCCTCGGAGCCACGAGCGCTGCTTCCTCGAAGAAGCGGATGCCCGCCAGCGCACGTGCGAGCGCGCCGGCGTCGGGCGCAGTCGCCAGTTGTGCGTAAGCGCTCGCGATCAGTTGCGGCGGGCCGCTGAAAGGGGAGACGTGGTAGTAGCCGTCGATCCCTTCCATCATCACGGCGCGGTCGCCGGCGAGCAGGCCGGCTCGCGCGAGCAGCCGCGCCGGCTCGAGTCGCGGACCCTCGGCGGCGATGATGCTCCGCAGGGCGGCCATCGCCGCCCGAAGCCGCTCCGCATTCACCGGGCGCGCGCCGGCCGCTTCTGCGACGATGGCGCGCGCCTGCGCCAGCACCGCGCGCCGCCGCTCGGCGTTGGTCTTTGCGAGCTTCTCCGCCTCGCGCGCGGCGCTCTCCGCCGCCGCATGCTCGCCGCGCCGCAGGGCGATGCGTGCAAGCTCGAGCTTCGCGTCGAACGCCTTCTCGGTCTGCAGTAGACGCTCGAGCCGCTTGCGCGCCGCCGCTTCGTCGGCGAACACGCGCCACTCGATGTTCGCCAGCCGTAGCTCCGCGGCGGGCGTCTTCGCTTGCGCGTACAGCTTCGCCGCGTCGCGGAAGCGCGCGTTGGCGGCGGCTTCGTTGGCGCGCTCGAACGGCGGGCGCGCGTCGCTGCCGCAGGCAAGGATCAGGAGAAGAGCGGGAAGAAACGTTCGCATGGTCCCGAATACGACGCGCGCCGGCGCAGGGTGTGGAACGCGATGAGCCGTCTGGAACGTGATTAACAGGCGCCGCGCCGATAGGCGGTGGGAGTCACGCCGACGGCGCGCGTGAACGTCCGCGTGAAGTGGCTCTGATCGGCGAACCCCGCCTCGGCCGCGACCGTTGACAGCGGCACGCCCGCGGCGATCCGCTCCCGGGCGTAAGCGATTCGCAGTTGCCGCACGTACTCGCCGACGGTCGTGCCGGCGTGCTGCCGGAATCCGCGCGCCAGCGACACCGGGTGCACGTTCACCATCCGCGCAACCTCCGCCAGCGCAATCGTTCCGCGGAAGTCGCGCTCCACGATCGCGCGGGCCTCCGCCACCCACGACGGCACGCGGCGCTCCACGACCTCGCGGCGCGACAGCAGTCCGAAGAGCTCGAGCATGAGCCCCTCGACGATCAGCGGCGCGGCCGCATCGCCATGACGCAGCTCCGCGGCCGCACGGCGCCCGATGCTCGCCACGAGCGTGTCCGTGAAGACGCCGCCGCGAGCGAGGACGTGCGACGCCTCACCGAGCCGGCGCGTGAAGGCAGTGCCGAGGACGATGTTGAGGCAGCGTGCGCGCCGCTCGGCGAAGTCGTCCTCGTGCATCTCGCCGGGCGCGTGCACGATCAGCGTGCGCGCGGTGCACGTGCGCGTCTCGCCCGGCACGTGCTCCCGGTACGCGCCGTCGAGCACGAACGTCAGGTACGGCTCTTCATGACGGTGATTCGGCAGAAACGTGCCGCGCGCGTACGCCGTCTCCGACAGCAGCAGATCCGCCCACTCACCCGCCGCGACTGCCCGCCCGAAAAATTCGCCCCGTTTACGCACGACCGCCATGGGAGAAGTTTACGGGCTTCGTGGAGGGAAGTTACGGGGAGGATCGATAGGACGAATAGGACCAATAGGACGAACAGGACGAATAGGACCTATAGGACCGTATGAGATCTGGCGATCTCTGGGCATTTGCTGTCCATGGTGTGTCCCATTGGTCCTATCCGTCGTATTCGTCCTATCCGTCCTATCGTGCTTTACACCCGTCCCACGCGCGCAAAGATCGGGCACTCGATGCGCCGTCGCGCGGTGGGGTCACCCCATTCCCGTTGCAACTCGGCGACGATCGTCGCCGTAGCGCGCGTGCCCGTCTGCTCGAAGTAGCGCTGTGAAGCCGACCACGTCTCCATGAACTGCAGCACTTCGTCTAAGTTCCACTGCACCTCCATCATGAAAGGCGGCACCGCGAGCTCTTCGAAGGGAAAGGGAAGCGTGGCGTAGCGGTCGTGGACGAGCGCAATGCGCTCGGGCCAGAAGGGACCGAGCACTTCTTCCTGAAAGCGGTGAACGGCCGGCCCGAGGACCTCGGCCAGGTCCCGCGGTCCGTAGGAGAAGAGCGCGATCGCCGCGCCCGGCTTAGCCACGCGACGCACCTCGCGATAGAACGGCTCGAGGTCGAACCAGTGCGCCGCCGCGCCGGCCGTGATCAGGTCGACGGAGGAGGCGGGCAACGACACCGCGTGGGCCGGCTCGGCGCGATACGAGACCCGCTCGTGAGGGACGGCGTGCGCGATCTGATCGGCGCTGGCGTCGGTCGCCACGACGTGGGCGACGTGCTCCGTCAGCGCCACCGCCACCTGCCCGTTGCCCGTGCCGGCATCCCAGGCGAGCTCCCCGGCTGGAATGACCGATCCCAGCCACGCGAACAGCGCCTGCGGATAACGCGGCCGATAGCGCGCATACGCGTCCGCCTGCGGCGAGAAATGATCCTCGAAGGTCATCGGCGGCAGATGGTACCAGCGTGGTCGCTGGCGCCCCCTCCGCGTGCCATTCCGCGTAGCATTGCGCACGCATGGGGATTCTCATCGGCACCCAGGGGTGGAACTACCCCGCGTGGGTGGGGCCGTTCTATCCGCCGGGGACGCGTGCGGCGGAGTTTCTCGCGACGTACGCCCGCATGTTCCGCGGCGTGGAAGTCGACTCCACGTTCTATGCGGTGCCGGACGTGCGTGCCGTACGTTCCTGGGCCTCGCGCACGCCGCCGGACTTCACGTTCGCCCTGAAGATGCCGAAGGCCATCACCCACGAGCTGCGGCTGCGCAATGCGCACGACGCGGTGGCCGACTTTCTCGATCGCGCGCGGGAGCTCGGCCCGAAGCTCGGACCGATCCTGCTGCAGATGGGGCCCGACTTTGGTGCGGATGAATTGCCGGCGGTCGAGCAGTTCCTGCCGCAACTGCCGCGCGATCTCCAATTCGCGATCGAGCTCCGCGACAGCCGCTGGACGAAGCCCACCGTCGTGCCGATTCTGCTGGAGGCGCTGACGGCTCACGGCGTTGCGCTCGCGCTGACGGACGCCCGCTGGATCGCGCGTGAAACGATGCTGTCGCTGCTCGAGCGTCCGACCGCCGCTTTCCACTATGTGCGGTGGCTCGGACCCGACCGCGCGATCGTCGACTACTCGCAGCTCCAGTTCGACCGTTCGGCGGAGATCGCGGCCTGGGCCGAGGCTTTGAAGCTGGCGGCGCACACGAAGGAGATCTACGGCTTCTTCAACAACCACTACGCCGGCCACAGCCCGGCCAACGCCCGCCAGATGCAACGCCTTTTAGGGCAGCAGCCCGTGGAGCCCGAAACGTTGCGCGTGCAGCGATCGCTGTTCTGAGTGCCTTACACGAGCGGCACGTTCACGCGCCCGATCCGCTTCTTCCCGATACGCACGCGCATCACGAGGCGCGAATCGTGAGGGGAGGTGGGAGGCAGCATCGCGAGGTCCACCGGAATCGTGAGCGTGCCGTCGCCCTGCCGCACGAGCTCCGCCGCTGGAACGGTGAAGTCGACCGCATCGAACGACGGTGCGGCGACGCTCAAGGTGGCGTCGGCCGGCGCTCCTTCGTAGCTGGTGGCGATGCGGCCGCGCAGCGGTCCGCCGGCGCGCGCGGGCTCATCGAGGAACAGCCAGATGCTGCCGCCGCCATCATGCCGCCGCATCCAGAGCGCCACACCGGCGAGCGGTAGCGCAATCACGAAGTACACCCCGATGAGCAGCGGCTTCTGCGAAACCGGCGGCCCGAGGGGACGTTCGGGCGACGACCGAAAGACTCCGCCGCTGCCGCGCGTGTTCACCGACTGCACCGTATCCGGCAGCATGATGTAGAGCATCACGAAGATCGCGGTCACGAAGACCAGCACGCGCCAGACAAAGCTTTCGCGCAGATCGTTCATGGGAAGAATGATCCTACAGCCGGGGAACGATACGACGAATGAGACAGATGGGACGGATAGGACCGATAGGACGGGGAACCGCCTCCGCTTGGATGGGGTCAGACCTCCGCATTTTCCTGTGGGTGCCTTCCGATTGGCGTAAGTCACACGGCGTCAGCCTCTTAGCAGTCCGCCACCAAAACGCAAAGGCCTGACCCCAATCAGGGTCCCAATCAGGGTCATCCGCCGGACGGGGTCAGACCTTCGTTGTTTGCGCAGTGCCTTTCGGGTTGACCTAAACCACGCTGCGCCAGCGTCTTAGCCGCGCAGCACCAAAGTGCAAAGGCCTGACCCCAATTGGGGTCAGGCCTTTGTTGTTCCTGGGGCCCGATCGAACCTATGGCGCGGCGGGCAGTGCCGCCGTCCTCTCTGTCCTATAGGTCCTATCCGTCCTATCCGTCCTATCGTTCCCCGGTCCCTACCTCAGTAGCTGACCTTCAACTGATACGTCGTCCGCGTAGACGCGTACCGCCACACCAGCACGGACACATTCACCGCCGTGCTGCCGGTGTTGGTCCACGACGCCTGGTCCGCGGTGGTCCCGCCGTTCTCGGAGCTCGCCACCTCGATTCCCGCCGCGTCGTACAGATAGAGGTCGTAGTCCACCGAGAGGCCGTTGAGCAGCGCCGTCACCGTGCTCCCCGCTGGCAGGCTCAGACGGAAGAAGTCGTTCTGCTGAGATGTGGAGTCGTTGAGGAACGTCCCGGAGATCTGGTTGCAGTTGCCCGAGATCACCTGTGGCGCGGTCATGCTGTTGTTCGGCTCCACGTCCGAGATCGCATTGCAGCTTGCCGCCGCGTGGGTGACCTTCAGTTGATACGTCGTGCGCGCGAACGAAGGACTGCGGAAGACGAGGATGTAGACGTCCATGGCCGAGGAGGTCGTGTTGGTCCAGGAGGCCTGGTCGGGGGTCGTGCCGCCGTTGTAGGAGGAGCCCACCCAGTTGCCTACGGCGTCGTAGATCTCCAGGTCGTAGTCCACCGTGAGGCCGTCGAGCAGTGCCGTCACCGCGTGGCCGGCCGGCAGGTTGAGGCGGAAGTAGTCGTACTCCTCCTGCAGCGGGGTCGCGTCGTTAGCGAAGGTCCCGGAGATCTGGTTGCACGTCCCCGAGATCACCTGCGCCGTGGACCCGCTGTCGTTCGGCTCCGCCTCCGCGACGGGATTGCACGCCGGGGGCGCGGCCGGCTCCGGCTTGATCGCCTGCGCCAGTGTCCATCCCGGGTTCACGCCACTGCCGGAGTAGGCACCGCGAAACGTGGTGACCCGCGACGTGCCGTTGAAATCACGGTTGTAGTCCAGCAGGCCGGAGAAGTTGGTGTAGTCGATCGCGGTGCCCTGAAGCTGCCCCGTCTTCGGATAGAGGTCGAGGCCTGCTCCCAACGCCGCCGTCGGATTGTTGAGATACGTCGAGGCCGCGCTGTAGCTTCCCGTCACGTTGTTGCTCTGCGTCCCGCCGGTCAGCGGCGTGGAGGCGAAGACGGCGTTGCCGACGACGCGCTGCGTATAGGTCGTGTCGGCGCTCGTGATGGAGATGCCGGTGTTGTTCGCCAGCACCGTGTTGTTGAAGATGTCGAGCCGCCGCGGCACGCTGTTCTGCGCCTGGAACCGCACGGCCGTGCCGGTGCGATTCACGAAGAGGTTGTCGTGGAGGGCGACGTTGCCTTCACCCTGGAAGAGCGACTCATAGGGGTTGAGGTAGAAGAGGTTCCCGTAGACCTGGTAGATGTCCGTGGAGCCGGCGCCGGAGAGCGGCCAGTGGCCGACCAGGACGTTCGGCCGCACGTCGAGGCCGGAGACCGAGCCCGTCTCCTTGCTGAACACGTTGTGGCGGATGATCGTCGTGCCCGTCGACGGCGCGCCCACCCCGGTGCTGCGGCTGAGCTGGTGCTTGAACTGGGCGTTGTAGCCGATCGTGTTGTAGACGAGGTTGTGCTCGACCAGCGAGTTCGAGAAATCGTAGCCGCCGGTCGAGTCGCCGAAGTACATCCCCGTGCCGGCGGCGGAGATCGTCGTATGGCGGACGACCCAGTTCCAGGCCGGGGCCTTGGTGCTGATGCCGACGCGCTGCTGATTCGGGTTGAAGTTCGTGATGTTCAGCCGCTCGATCAGGATGTGATGCACGGACACCGCGCTCGCCTCCGCCTTCACGCCGTCCCCCGCCTTGTCCAGGCCGTCGAGCGAGAGGTTGCGGATGGCGATGTAGCTCGAGTCCTTGAGGCTGATCACGTTCCAGCTGTCACTGCCGGTGAAGAGAGCAGGCGAGCCGCTCGCCGGCCCCTCGAAGACGATGCATTTACCGGCCTGCCCGTTCTTGCCATGGATGGGCAGGCCCTGCGTGTACGTGCCGGCGGCGAGCAGGAGCCGGTCGCCCGGGATCAGTCCCGCGATCAGCGACCGGTAGTTGGAAGGTGTTGCGTTGATGGTTCTCAGCGGCGCTGCACCATTGCAGCCGCTCAGCGTGTCGGCGAGTGTCTGGGCCTGCGTCGCCGCGGCGGCGCAGAAAAGAAGCGTGGTCAGTGCAATCCGGGACACAGCTTTCCTCAGCATGGAATCATTCCTCTCTTGGCAGCTACGCGTCTCGTGCAACAGCGAGACGAATGGGACAGATACTTCATCTGTCCCATCCGTCCCATTCGTCCTATAGGTCCTATCGTTCCCCGGGCCTCACCTCAGTAACTGACCTTCAACTGATAAGTCGTCCGCGTAGACGCATACCGCCACACCAGCACGTACACGTTCACCGCCGTGCTACCGGTGTTCGTCCACGACGCCTGATCCGCGGTGGTCCCGCCGTTCTCGGAGCTCGCCACCTCGAGTCCTGCCGCGTCGTACAGATAGAGGTCGTAGTCCACCGACAGGCCGTTGAGCAGCGCCGTCACCGTGCTCCCCGCCGGCAGGCTCAGACGGAAGAAGTCGTTCTGCTGCGAGGTGGAGTCGTTGAGGAACGTTCCGGAGATCTGGTTGCAGTTCCCCGAGATGACCTGCGGCGCGGTCATGCTGTTGTTCGGCTCCACGTCCGAGATCGCATTGCAGCTTGCCGCCGCGTAGGTGATCTTCAATTGATACGTCGTGCGAGCATGCTGGACCTCACGGAAGACGAGGATGTAGACGTCGATCGCCGAGGCACCGTTGTTGGTCCACGACGCCTGGTCGGGGGTGGTGCCGCCGTTGTAGGAGGAACCGACCCAGTTGCCGAAGGCGTCGTAGATCTCCAGGTCGTAGTCGGCCGTGAGACCGTCGAGCAATGCCGTCACCGCGTGGCCGGCCGGCAGGTTCAGGCGGAAGTAGTCGTACTCCTCCTGCAGCGGGGTCGGGTCGTTGGCGAAGGTCCCCGAGATCTGGTTGCAAGTCCCCGAAATCACCTGCGCGGTCGTCCCGGTGTCGTTCGGCTCCACGTCGGAAATGGAATTGCAGGCCGGGGGCGGCGGCCCCGAGACTGCCGGCCGGATGGCCAGCGCCGGCGTCCAGCCGGGGTTCGTGCCGCTTCCCGAGTAGGCGCCGCGGAAGGTCGTGTTCCGCGTCGTGCCGTTGAAATCGCGGTTGTAGTCCAGCAGCGACGTGAACGGGGTGTAGTCGATGGCGGTGCCCTGGAGCTGCCCGGTCTTCGGGTAGAGGTCGAGCCCCGCTCCCAACGCCGCCATCGGGTTGTTGAGGTAGGTCGAGGCCTGGGAGTAGGTCCCGGTCACGTTGTTGGTCTGCGTCCCGCCCGTCAGCGGGGTGCCGGCGAAGACGGCATTGCCGACGACGCGCTGCGGATAGTTGGGATCGGCGCCCGAGATGCGGATGCCGTTGAGGCCCGCCACGATCGTGTTGTTGAAGATGTCGATCCGCCGCGGCACGCTGTTGTGCGCCTGGATCCGGATCGCATCACTGTTGCGGTTCACCAGCAGGTTGTCGTGGAAAGCGATGTTGCCTTCCCCCTGGAATAGCGACTCGGTGGGGTTCTGATAGAAGAGGTTCCCGTAGATCTGGTAGATGTCCGTGGAGCCCGCGCCCGAGAGCGGCCAGTGGCCCACCAGCAGGTTCGGCGCGCTGCCGCCCGCCTCGTTGGCGAACGTGTTGTAGCGGATGATCGTCGTGCCGCTCGACGGCGCCCCGACCCCGGTGCTGCGGGCGAGCTGGTGCTTGAACTGCGCGTTGTAGTCGAGGGTGTCGTAGATGAGGTTGTACTCGACGAGGGAGTTGGAGATCTCGTAGTTGCCGGAGGAGTCGCCCAGGTACATCCCCGTGCCCGTCGCATTGATCGTGGTGTGGCGGATGACCCAGTTCCAGGCCGGGCACTTGGTGCTGATGCCCACGCGGAGATAGTTCGGGTTGAAGTTCGTGATCTTCAGCCGCTCGATCAGGATGTGATGCACGGACACGGAGGTCGCCTCGGCCTTGACGCCGTCGCCCGCCTTGTCCAGACCGTCGAGCGAGAGGTTGCGCACGGCGATGTAGCTCGAGTCCTTGAGGCTGATGACGTTCCAACTGTCGCTCCCGGTGAAGAGGGCAGGGGAGCCGCTGGCCGGACCCTCGAAGACGATGCACTTGCCCGGCTGGCCATTCTTGCCATGGATGGGAAGCCCCTGCGTGTACGTGCCGGCGGCGAACAGGAGCCGGTCGCCCGGGATCAGTCCCGCGATCAGCGACCGGTAGTTGGAGGGTGTTGCATTGATGGTGCGGAGAGGGGCGGCGCCGTTACAGCCGCTCAACGTCTGGTCGAGAGTCTGCGCCTGCGCCGCCGCGGCGACGGCGAAAAGAAGGGTGGTGGTAAGTACAATCCGGGACAGAGCTTTCCTCAGCATGGAGTCATTCCTCTTTAGGTAGCTGCGAATTAGGAAACGCGACACCGAACGACGACGCTGATCGGCTGCCGACTTCAGGGCAGCCTTAAGGACGCACCTATGCAACGCCGGAGCCGTGGAGGGCAGGATCTGTGAGCATGCATGTGACAGAAATGCCTCGCTTCCATTCGGCCTCGTCGCCCCAGTTCCCGCTTGGCTTTACCGCGCGGAGCACTCTATCCTGACGCCACGATGAAGAAACTGCTGGTGGTCGTGATCGTGATCGCGCTGGTCGTCTGGGTCATCTCCTGGTTCCGCGCGCCGGAAGCCGTCTCCACGTCGGTGGCGAAACCGTGGCCCGCGGAATTGGGGACGCTGGACGACGCGGCGAAGCGGTGGCCGCCGCAGCAGACGAACGGCGGGGCGGCGAAGCTGACCGCGCTGGCGAGCGCGCTGCCGAAGAACGAGGCCGTCGACGCCTTCGTGGCGCGCGAGCTCGCGAAGGGGGAGCTCGCGATCGGCGACGCACCCGCGCTTCCCGATGTCGCCCCGATCCGCGAGCTGCTGCTGCGCGAGCCGATCTCGTGGAAGAGCGAGGAAGGCGTCGGCGGCGGCGATCCGATGAATGCCATGCGTGCCATGCAACTGACCGTGGCCAGGGCGCTCGTCGCCAGCGCGCTGGCAAAAGCGCGCGCGAACGATCCCGCGGCATGGGAAGACCTGCACGCCGTCTGGAAGCTCGCCCGCACGCTCGACCCGCAGCCGCAGATGATGCTGCAGACCGCCGCGCTGACGATGGAGCGGATGATCAACGGCGTCGCCTGGAAGATGCCGCTGCCCGCGCCGGCGTGGCTCGCCGAGCTGCAGCAGCGCGACAGCGTGCCGCAGCTCCTCGCGTCCTTTCACTACACGGCCGACTCGTACGCAGACTCCGGCATGCAACTGTTTCCGACGAAGGCTCTCGCCAACTCGGTCGAGCACGATCGCGCGATCGCCGAGGCGCTGGCGAAAGAAACGCGCTGCGACGTGACCGTGCCGATGAACGAGCTGGGCACCGACCTCACCTCCGTCTGGCGCCGCGCCTTCCGCTACCGCGCAGAGCGCGAGGCCACCGCGAACGCGCTGCGCGCGCGCGAAGGGAAGGCAATAGAGACGACGTCACGCTGCACCGACGGCACCTGGGCCTTCGACGGCACCACGCTGCGCTTCAGCCGCGAAATCGCTACCGCGCCGCCGGATAAGCCGATGCCGCTGGTGTTGCAGGTGAAGTAAGGGGAACGATAGGACCTATAGAACCAATAGGACCAATCGGACTGATCGGACTGACCCCCCCTCCGTTGTCCTATTCGTCCTATAGGTCCTATCCGTCCTATCCGTCCTATCCGTCCTATCGTTCCCCCGGTTCACCTTCCAGCGATGCCCGCAACGCTTCCTGCCACGGGCGCAGCGGCGGCGTGCATCGCATCGGCGTCCAGCGCGGACGCGGCGCCAGCCGCCGCAGCGATTCCTCCGTCCTGCAGTCGATCAGCGCCTCCGGCGCTCCGGTGAGCCGCGCCGCTTCGCGCGCGAACGTCTCGTACGAACAGACGCCGTCGTTCGCCACGTGGTGCGTGCCGTACGCGCCGCGCTCCACGAGCTCCAGCACTCGCGCCGTCAGGTCGCCGACGAACGTCGTGCTGGCGAAAGTATCGGTGATGGCCTGCACGCGGTCGCCGTGCCCGAGACGCGCGGCGACCGTGCTGAGGAAGCTGTCCTTCGCCGGGCCGAAGACCCACGACGTGCGCACGATGATGGCGCGCGCCGCAGCGTTCCGCACCGCCTGCTCGCCGCGCGCTTTCGTCACGCCGTAGACGTTGATCGCGCTCGGCTCGTCCTCGGCCGTGTACGCGATGCCGTCGGTGCGGCGCCCGTCGAACACGTAGTTCGTGCTGAAGTGCACGATCGCCGCGCCGAGCGACTCCGCCGCGCGCGCGAGCTGCTCCGGCCCCGCGACGTTCACGCGCTCCGCGAGCGCCGGATCGCTCTCGCAGTCATCCACGCCGATCACCGCGCAGTTGAAGATGACGTCGGGCCGGATGCGGCCGACGGCGTCATCGACGGCGCGCGCGTCCGTGATGTCGAGATCGCGGTGCCGCAGCGCCACGACGGCGTGTCCCTCATACGCCGCGGCCAAACTGGATCCGACCAGCCCGGCCGCGCCGGTAATGAGCACCCGCATCAATGCATTTCATCCTACCTCGACACCCACGTCCAGCCGCTTCGTCCCATTCGTCCCTCAGGAGCTCAAATCCAGCGTCAGCGTCCCCCCCGGCGCAAGAACCCCCTCACGACAGCGCGGTTCCGGCCGCGCGTCGGGCGACGCTTGCACCGGCGCGATGGTGCAAGCGCGATACGCGCCGGGTGCTACGTTCGGCACGCTCAGTTGCCGCCCCGTCAGGATGTTGCCCTGCGACCGCGCCCACGAGGCCAGATCGGCGAACATGAACGGGATGCCGGCGCGTGCGACGTTCGGCAGATTGTCTTCCGGCCACGACAGCAGCAGCGTGCCGCCCGCCGGCTCGAGCTCCAGGGTCAGTGGCGCGCCGCTCATCGGCACGTCGTAGTTCTGCAGCGTCTTGCCGGCCGCGCCGACGACGATCCAGGCGTGCTGCGTCGCTTCCGGAACGTGCAGCTCGAAGCCGCCGTCTTCTCGCGAGACGTCGCGCACCTGCGGGTGACTCGACGGGCCGACGAACGCCTGCGCCGAGACACGCGCGCCGATCACCGCACCGCCCCGCGAGACGACACGCCCTTTGAGCGCGCGGTCGGGCTCCAGCCGCAACTCGATCGGCGGCTCCAGCGCGCCGGCTTTCACCGCCACCTGCCGGCTGGCGCTGCGGCGGCCGGTGCGCAGATCGGCGGCCTGGAAATCGACCGCGGTTTCCGGCAGCCCGCGGAACGTGAACGTGCCGTCCGGATAAACGCGCGTGACCACGGAGCGACCGGCTGCATTCGCCGTCACTTCCACCGCATCGCGCGGCAGCCGATCGGGATCGACGACGATGCCGCGCACGACGCTGTCGGGGATGCGCAGCACGATGTCGTCGTCGCCGACGGCGACGTGTGTGACCGTCTCCAGCTTCGGCATACGCCCGGCCACCTGCACCGTCCACTCGCCGCCATTCGGCAGCGAGCCTTCGAAGATGCCCTCGTCGTTCGTGTTCAGCCGCACGCTCACCTGCCCCGTGCGCTCGCCGAACCAGAGATCGGCCGGCAGGGGAGCGTCGCCGAGGAGCACCTTGCCGCGGACCGGCACCACCGGAACGTCGATCGTGACCTCGGACGTCATCGCGTCCGCGACGGCGAAGTCACGCCGGGCGAAGACGCTGCCGCGGCCGTCCGTCACGGCGAGTTGGAACGAGCCGGGTGCCTGCTCGTCGACGTGGACGTGCCCGTGCTCGTCCACCGGTCCGCGGAACGCCGGCTCCGGTTCGTGTCCGACGCTGAACGTGGCGACGCGGCGCACCTCGACGCGCCACGGTTGTCCGTTCGGATCTTTCACCGGTCGCACGGTGAGGTGCAGCGTCACCGGCGGCTCGAGCGCCACCGGCCTGCGCAGCACCGTCTCGTTTCCTTCAGTGACGTCGATCGGGAAGACACGCGACGGCGCGAAGCCCTTCGCCGCGACGGTCAGCACGAACGTGCCCGCCGGGAGCGACACGAGCTGCGCGACGCCGCGCTCGTTGAACGTCACTTCCGCGAGCGGGGCCGACAACCGGTCGCCGGTCTGCGACGCCTCGGTCGCCGTCATCCGCTTCACGGTCGCGCGCGCCGGCGTCTCGAGCAGCTTGGCCGTTTCGCCGTCGAGAAACGCGAGGAGCGAGGCTCCTTGCTTCAGGCGGATCTCGCCGAGGTCGGCCGGCTTTTCGGGAGTGAGCGCGAAGCCCCAGCGGTATGCGGGCGCATAGCCTTTGACGCGAACGGAGACGTCGAGCGTCGTCGCCGGGACCGCGCACGACCAGCGGCCGTCGGCGGCGACGTCGCAGTCGCGCCGCGTGCCGCGCGCGATCTCGGGCCGCTTGGCCGGCTGCGGAGGCGACTCCAGCTCGACCGTCACCGACTTCGGGACCTCTTGCTTCTCCGGAACGAGCAAGCGGCCGCGCAGCGTCGTCGTCCGCCATACCGGCACGTTGACGGTCTTCGTCTCGCCCGCAGGCGGCATCGTGACCATGCCTGGCGGCGACCAGAAGCCGGGCGCGTCCAGCGACACGGCCCAGCGCGTGCCGGGCGCTTCCTCGACCGTGACGGCCGCGCCGGCGATCTCGACCCGCAGCTCTTGCGCTTCCTTCGACGGATCGGCGTTCACGGCGCGCAGGATGAACGTACCTTGAAGCGGCGCCGCCGAGCCGTTACGCACGTCCGGCCGCAGCTCGACCGCCGCGCGAGCTTCCAGTGCAAACGCGGCCAGCAGGGCCGCACGACACAACAGTTGATTTCGCATAGGCGTAGAAAAGTGCCGGGCAGGCGGAGTTCGCGGTCGCCTGCCCGGCCCGAGCGGGAATCGGTTCAGTGGATCAGTAACAGTAGGCGTATTCGGCCGAGCAGGCGCCGGTATCGTTGCGATACCCGCCGCCACCGGGGTAGCCGGTGCCACCACCGCCACCGCCACCGCCGCTGACTTCGGTGTAGTAGCACCCGTAGCCGTACTCAGAACACGCAACGAGCGTCTGCAGCCGGCCGCCGGCGATGACCTGATACTGCGCGTGGCAATCCGAGTTGCCCCACGAATTGCTCATCGGCCGGCCGCACCCGCCGGTCTGGTAGTAATACGTGACACCATTGATCGTCGTCGTCGCGTTTTGCACGTTGCACTTGTAGCAGGCGTAAGCGGAGGGCGCCCACCACAGTGCTACGGCACTCACGACAAGCAACACGAAGCGTCCTGGACTCATGAATCCTCCCTCGATTCTCTTGCGGTTTGCGAACTCTCGACCATGAAAATAGGTACCGTGCTTTGCACTCGTCAAGGGGGGAATGCGACGCTCGCAAAAAATATATTTTGCGCGTTGCTGGCCATATTCAACGGCGTTGTCCGTCGCCATTTCGGACCTGCTGTTGACACCGCGACTGTATACTGTATACTTACACCATACAGTTGAAGCGCGCATGCACATCCTCATCGACGAAGCCGACCCGAGACCGATCTACCGGCAGGTAGCCGATGAGATCCGGCGCCTGATTGCCGGGGGAGTGCTGGCCGAGGGAGAGGCCTTGCCGTCGGTGCGGCAGGTGGCGATCGACCTCGGCGTCAATCTCAACACCATCGCCGGCGCCTATCGCGAGCTGCAGGCCGAGGGGCTGGTGACGATCCGCCACGGCTCCGGCGCCGTCGTGGCGTCGCGCAAGAGGAAAACGAAGGACGCGGGCGACCTGCGCAAGCCGCTGCAATCGGCGCTGACCGCGCTGGTGTTGGCCGGAGTTCCGCGCGAGGAGATCGTGAGTCTCGTCCGGCGCGAGCTTCGCGCCATGAAGAAAAGCTCCAAATGAACGCTGAAGGAGGCAAGGGTCATGACGGAATCGGGCATCGTGCAGGCAGTCTTCTTTTCGAGTGCTTTCGTGCTGCTCGGCGTCTTCGCCTGGATGCCGGTGACGCGCGGCGCACGCGCCTTCTTCGGCGTGCGCGTGGAGCCCGAGTACTTCAGCGGAGCGGGGAAGCGCGTCCTGCTGCGCTACCGGCTCGCGCTGGCGGCGCTGTTCCTCGGTCTGATCGTGGCTGCTGCTGCACTACGGCCGCTCGTGGCTGAGCCCATCGCGATCGTTGCCGCGGAGCTGCTGCTGCCGGTGGCCGCGTTCTTCATCTATATGCGCTTCGCGTCGGTCGTACGGCCGCACGCCGTTGCCGGCGATGCCACACGCTTCGCCTCGTCGATGCGCGAGCGCGGCACGAGGAACCGTCTGTGGCTCGACGCGATCGTGGCCACGCTCACCGCGCTGGCGTTCGCCGTGCCGCTGCTCTCGTACAACGAGATGCCGCTCCGCGTGCCGATCCACTGGAACGCGGCGGGGAAGGTGGACGGCTGGGTCGAGCGCAACCTTTCCGTCGTGCTGTTCATCCCCGCGCTCGCGGCGTACCTCGAGCTCTTCCTCCACGTGCTGCGCCGTGATTTCGGCGGAGCGAAGATGACGCTTCCGGCGGATGCGACCGAGGAGTATCTCGCGGCGAAAGAGCAGTACCTGCGGGCGAACGTCGACACGCTCGACTGGGCGCGCGCGATGATCGCGGTGACGTTCTGCGGCATCTCGCTGATGCAGACGTTCACGGCCGTCGCGCGCCTGAAAGCCGCCGAGCCGTTCGCGCGCGCCACCGTCTTCCTCGGCATCGTCGCCCTCCTCGGCGGCATCGTCTTCTTTCTCGTGCGCATGCTCGGCATCAATGACCGGCTGCAGCAGAAGACCGGCAACGACTACGCGCAACGGCCCGTCGACGAGCGGCACTGGCGGCACGGCGGCCTGACGTACTCGAACCCGGACGATCCGGCGCTGGTCGTGGAGAAGCTGGTGGGCATCGGCTACACCATGAACATGGCCCATCCCGGCGTGCGCAATCGGCTGCTGCTCATGAGCGGCATTCCGCTCTTCGTGGTTTGGGCCATCGTGGCCATGTAGCTTTTGCGCTTCGCTCGAGCGGGCAGGGCCATAATGCTCACCGTGCGTGCGGCATCTGCAGCCGGATGCCGCACGCACGAGTCACATCGCAGCAGGCGAGTGAAGGAGCGAATCGCATGCACCTCAAGGCTCTCATCGCGGTGGTGATGTTCACGCAGGCGTGTGCGACGGTGCACCACGGCCGGCATCAGGAGATCAGCGTCGTCAGCGATCCCGCCGGCGCCAACGTCGAAATTCGCTGCGGCAAAGTGCAGACGACGGTGGTGACGCCGGCGACGGTGCGCCTACCGCGCCGCGTCGAGGACTGCTCGCTGACGCTGGCGCACGCCGGCTATCAGTCCGAGACGGTGGTGTTCGACTCCGTCCCCAGCGGTTGGCTCTGGGCCAACTTCGCCGCACCGATCGCCGGCGGCGTGGTCGGCTCGACGCGCGGCTCCGACCAGGCCTTCGTCGATTTCCTCGTCGGCGTCCTCTTCGGCGGACTCGGAATCGCCGTCGACGCCATGACGGGCGCGATGTGGGCGCTGGAGCCGGCCGCTGTCGAGCGCAAGCTGGCGCCGAATTGAGGCGCCGCGGAGCGGAACGGGGAGCCCTGCGCGTAAGCCCGGGGTTGTTAGGCATCCCCATCGGAGCCGGCGGCTTGCGCCGGCGGCACACCCTGTGGCGCCGGCTTAGACGAACAGTCTTTGCCGCGCAGAAGTCTCCGACGGAGCGCGGTGCTTCGTCAAACGAAGCGAGGAGTGCGGTCCTGCGTCATTCCTCGCGGGACAGACAGGAGGTGTCTCGCCACGTCGAACGACCTTGACGCGCTCCCATCCCGAACCTAGCTTGTAGGTAATCATCCATAAAGGAGGCTCGTCCATGCTACGCGTGATGATCGTGTGTTCGGTCGTGCTGCTGGCTTGTTCGACGACCGTATCCGCTGTTACTCCATCGATCGCTTCCCGTAGTCAGCGCACTGTTCCTGGGTCTCCGGACGCCGCCGCTCATACCTATGACCTCCTGCTGTCGAAGAGCAGAGCGGATCGAATTCGAGACTTTGCCGCATTACCGAGCTCCACGAAATCCGCCGTATGGGCTCACCGCCTTCTGAACGCGCTCGTTGAGCATCCCGAGTTCACGTCAGTGCAGCGAGCAGTCATCCAGGATGCGTTGTCTATACTCACGCCCGAATTTTTTGCAATCGAGCGTTCGCGTCCCACGTGGACAACCCTCGTGGAACTGCCGCTTCGCAGGCTGACGGCACGAGCGAATGCTGCGTTCGGTCCGGCGGTCGCGCGCGAACTGTTCGCTGAACTGGGGCCGCCGCCTCCTCCGGTGCCAATCGTGCAAGATCGGACGGTCGGGGCCGGGAAAGCGAGACTCACGCCCGTCAGCCAGAGCAATGTGATCAACGTCCCGCCATGCTCCTGCAGTCCCGAATCAGACTATTGCGACGGCTCCGGACTTGGCTTCTATTCCTGTGTACAAGGCGGCTGCTGGAGCACATCCGACGGATGCGGCACCTTCTGGCGATATGCCTGTACGGGCATATGCAAGATCAGAAATGGGTGATAGTCAGGAGAAGCGCTGCGGTCGTAGCGCTGGAAAAACGATGCGTTGCAGCTTCTGCAAGGTTGAGCGGGAACACGTCTTTAAAGGCGGGCCGCCGTATGTTTGCATTTGCCCCTCGTGCGTCAACGTCGCCGGTGGCGACGTGCCACCCGTGAAGAGCGGTGATGCGATTTGTCTGTTCTGTGGCCGGCCGGAACGGCTCTCGATGTTTCGCTTCTGGCGTCGTCCCATGGTGCTGGTCAGTCGTGCAGACGATGCGCGGATTTGCTCCACCTGTGTGCAGATCGCCCGCGACCATTTCCGCTGGAGAGGAGTCCTCGGTCATGCGAGCTCTTAAATGCCCAACAGTGGTGGTCATCATGCTGGTGATGCTGGCCGCCCGGAATGCTGTTGCTTGTTGTGATCCCACTTACGATATCGGCTGTGTCTGCGACCAGTTTGGGTGCGAGATCGCCGCGTCGCCACTCGCGGTCAAGCTCTCAGCGGGGCCGTGGCGGCTCACCGGCTTCGAGGATCCGGTTGAGTTTGATCTTCGTGCGACCGGCCGCAGGGAGATCGTGGGCTGGACTGCCCGCGACTCAGGCATCGCTTTCCTTTCACTGGACCGCAACGGC
Source organism: Thermoanaerobaculia bacterium (assembly GCA_036380735.1). Taxonomy (GTDB): domain Bacteria; phylum Acidobacteriota; class Thermoanaerobaculia; order Gp7-AA8; family Gp7-AA8; genus DASVEE01. The sequence goes on from DASVEE010000006.1 coordinate 61,914, forward strand.
AACGGAAGGATCGACGACGGTTCGGAACTTTTCGGCGACGCAACGCCGCTTGCTGATGGAAGCCGTGCGGCGAACGGATTTGCCGCGCTCGTCCGGTATGACATGAATCTGGACGCAGTCATCGACAGGAGAGATACCATCTGGACCGCGCTCCTGTTTTGGATCGACAGTAACCATGACGGCCTTTCGCAGCCCGATGAGCTGACAAGCGTTGCCGAGTCGCCTGTCACCATGTTCGAGCTTGTGCACCACTGGACCGGCCGTCGCGACACATCGGGGAATTTCTTCCGCTATCAGGCGCAGGCACACATCGGTGGGAGCGTGCGCAGCTACTACGACATCTACTTCGGCTTGCGGCAGCAACCCGCTGCTCCGTAGCAGCCAGGGAATTGCCTTGGTGCGTGAAGCGGTGCCTCGTACACGGACGTGGTGAATCCAGAGAGCGGCTGCGAGGAGCCATCGTGACGGCATCATTCCTCACGCCCTGCACCCGTTGAGTCGCGTCGTCGACTTGATGCCGGACTGCCGTAAAGCCGGACCACGGATTGCATTCCATCCCGGTGCGGCCAGCAATGGCGCGCGGAACATCAACTCGCACGAGGAGGATTGCGTATGGCATTTCGTCTGGCTCTGGCATTCATTGCTTTACTCGCGGTGGCATCGGTCGCGAACGCTCAGTGCGCGACGTGTATCGGCGGCACGTGCCAGGAATGGTCCGGCGACCGCTGCAGCCGTACCTGCTGCATCGAAGGACCGGGAGCGCCCTGCCCGCTGAACGAGCGGACGTTCTGGTGCCCGACCTTCGCGACGCAGCCGTCGTGGCTGGTGCCGAAGGCGTACTTCACGACCGATCTGCCGCTCATCACAGAAGGCTCCGCGCTGCGGCTGCAGTACACGAAAGCGCACAAGGTGCAGCGCAAGTGCATGCCGCTGCTGGCGCGGCGCGACGCCGCGTAACCGCCTCTGTCAGGAAGAGACGCGGCCACGCGTCTCTTCCTCTCTCTTCCGCAGTACATTCCCGGCCGCCGCAATCGCCAGCGCCGCGACGATGAGCAGCGCCGTGACGGTGAATGTCGTGCGCATTCCCGCCGCCACCGCTTCAGGCCGCGCGGCCATGAGGTTCGTCGTGCGTGCGCCGAGCGCGAAGACGGCGCCCATGACGGAGGCGCCGGTGATGAGACCGAGGTTGCGGGAGAGGTTGAGGAGGCCGGAGATGACGCCGCGCTGGTCGGGGCGCAGGTCCGCCATCACCGCGGTGTTGTTGGCGGCCTGGAAGAGCGCATAGCCGGCAGTCAGGATCGCCAGCGGTATGACGTAGCCGGCGATGCCGAACGTCGCCGGCATCATCGGAAGAGTCGCGGCGCCGGCGAGCATGCCGATCAGTCCCGCGAGCGTCATGCGATGCGCGCCGAAGCGATCGACCAGACGGCCGGCCGGCACGCCGGTCAGCGCGGCCACGAGCGGACCGCACGACATCGTGAGACCGACGAGCGCCGCGTCGAGCGCCAGCGCTCTGGCGAGATAGAACGGCCCCACCACCAGCGTGGCCATGACCACGGTCGTGACGAGCGTGCTCATGACGAAGCCCGCGCTCAGAACTGGATCGCGGAACAGCGCCAGCCGCACCAGCGGCGAGGCGGCGGTTCTCTCCACGTGCACGAAGAGCCCCGCGCCGACAGCCGCAAGAACCAGCAGCCCGCCATTGAGCAAACCGAAACTGCCCCGCCCCAACGTCATGGCCAGCGCGTACGCCGCCAGCGTCAACGCCAGCAGCAGCGTGCCGGCAAGGTCGAAGCTCTGCGTCCTCTCCGTCCCCTTCGTCCTATCGGTCCTATTCGTCCCATCGTTCCCTCGGGCTGGTGCCAGATACCGCCGCATCAGCAGCAACGTCCCCACGCCCACCGGCACCATGACCAGAAAGATGCCGCGCCACCCGAAGCCAACGATCAGCACCCCGCCCAGCGACGGCCCCAGCGCCGTGCCGATGGCCGACATCGTCCCCAGCAACCCCATGGCGCTTCCCGTCTTTGCCTTCGGAACGCTGTCGCCGACGAAGGCCATCGTCAGCGCCATCATGATTGCCGCACCGAGTCCCTGCGCCGCCCGCGCCGCAATCAGCATCCATAGCGTCGGCGCGACACCGCACAGCAGCGAAGCCACCGTGAACAAGAACGTCCCGCCGAGGAGCAGCCGCCGGCGCCCGAGGACATCGCCGAGCCGTCCGACGCTGACGATGAGTGTGGTGATGGCGAGCAGATAGGCGAGAACCACCCACTGCACCTGCGGTAACGAGGCGCCGAACGCCATAGCCAGCGTCGGCAGCGCGACGTTGGCTATGCTGGTGCCGAGCGACGCCAGCAGCATCGAGATCGAGAGAGTCGCCAGCGCTCCTCGGGTGGCGCGGCTCGTTTCCGCGGCTCCGGTTTCCAAACGTTTGACAATCGCTGCGGTGGTCATGCAATCGAATGTAGGCCGCCGCGTCACCAGGCGGAAGACGCGCCGCGTGCACTGCATTTGTGCACGTGGCGCCATACCTCGCGCGGTGCTATGGTCGAGCGGTGTCGAGGCCCGATCTCAACCTGCTCGTCGCGCTGGACGTGTTGCTCGCTGAAGGCAACGTCACCCGCGCCGCACAACGCCTTCGCCTCAGCCCCTCGGCCATGAGCCGCACGCTCGCGCGACTGCGCGAGACGACCGGCGATCCGCTGCTCGTCAGAGCCGGCCGCGTGCTCGTTCCCACGCCGCGCGCGCTCGAGCTGCGAGAGAAGGTCGGACAGCTTCTGCAGGAGACCGAGGCCGCGCTCAGTCCCGCGGAGAAGCCGAACCTCGCGCAGCTCGTCCGCACGTTCACGCTGCGGACCAGCGACGGCTTTGTCGAGAACTTCGGCCCCGCGCTCATCGCGCGCATCGGCGCGGAGGCACCCGGCGTCCGCCTGCACTTCGTGCCGAAGGTGGACAAGGACAGCGCGCTGCTGCGCGACGGGATGGTCGATCTGGAGACCGGCGTGGTCGGCAGCACGATCGGCCCGGAGGTGCGCGCGCAGGCGCTGTTCCGAGACCGCTTCATCGGAGTCGTGCGCATGGGCCATCCGCTCAGTGAAGGGGAGATCACACCCGCACGTTACGCGGCCGGCCGGCACGTCCTCTTCTCCCGGCGCGGCGTCGAACGCGGACCGGTCGACGAAGCGCTGCAGACGCTCGGCCTGCAACGGGAGATCGTCACGATCGTCGGCGGCTTCGCGACGGCGCTGGCGCTCGCGCGCGCCTCCGACCTGATCGCCACGGTTCCGGAGCGGCACACCGGCAACCTGCGCAGCGGCATGCACAGCTTTCCGCTGCCCGTGGAGATCCCGGAGATCACCGTGTCGATGCTGTGGCACCCGCGGCTGCACGCCGATGCCGTGCACCGCTGGCTGCGCGAATGCGTGCGGGAAGTGTGCACCAGCGAAAGATCAGGGGCGCGATAGGACGTATCGACCGTTCGTCCGTCCCATTTTTCCCTTCGTCCCATTCGTCCCATCGTCCTCCGGATTGCTACACCCGGCCCGCGCCCTTGCGGCAGAATGTCGCCTCATGAAGATGTGGAACGGGATTGCCCTTGCCGCGCTGCTCACGCTGGCCGCTCCTTCGTACGCCGATGACCTGTCCGACATCCGTGCCGAGGTCACCAAACGTCACGACGAATCGGTCCAGCGGTTGAAGGAGTGGATTGCGCTGCCGTCGATCGCCGCGGAGAACCTCGCGTTTCCCGCGGGCGCGGAACACATGGCGAAGCTCGCGCGCGACGCCGGCTTTCAGCAGGTCGCGATCATCAACACGAGTGGCAAGCCCGGCGTGTTCGCGACGCTCGACGCGGGCGCGGCGAAGACCGTCGGCCTCTACTTCATGTACGACGTGAAGCAGTACGACCCGGCCGAGTGGACCGCGCCGCCGCTCGAAGCGCGCATCATCGATCGCCCTGGCGTCGGCAAGGTGATGGTCGGCCGCGGTGCGGTCAACCAGAAGGGACCGCAGATCGCGCTGCTCGCGGCGCTGCACGCGATTCGCGGCGCCGGCAAGAAGATGCCGGTGAACCTCGTGCTCATCGCGGAAGGGGAGGAGGAGATCGGCTCGCCGAACATCGGGGAGCTGGTGCACCGCCCCGAGGTCGAAGCGGCGCTGCGGAAGACGCTCGGCGTCTTCATGCCGGCCGCCTCCCAGGATCTCGGCGGCATCGTCACCGTCAGCCTCGGCGCGAAAGGCATCGTCGAGCTCGAGCTCGTGGCCAGCGGCGAGAAGTGGGGACGCGGTCCGTCGAAGGACGTGCACTCGTCGCTCAAGGCGATGGTGGACAGCCCGGCGTGGCGGCTGGTGAAGGCGCTCGACACGCTCGTCTCGGATGATGGCAACACGATCACGATCGACGGCTACCCGAAGCCGCGGCCGCTGAATGCCGAGGAGAAGGCGATGATCGCCGGGCGGCGAAGCAGCGGAACGAGGCGGGAGCGAAGAAGCAGTTGGGCGTGCAGCACTGGATCGACGACCTGCCGTGGCTGCAGGCGAACGAGCGCCTCGTGTCGCAGCCGACGGTCAACATCGAGGGGCTGGTCGGCGGCTACACCGGCCCGGGCGGCAAGACGATCCTTCCGCATCGTGCCGTGGCGAAGATCGACATGCGCCTCGTGCCGGACATGAAGATGGCGGACGCGGTCGCGGCGCTGAAGGCGCATCTCGCGAAGCGCGGCTACGGCGACATCGAGGTCAACGTCACCGGCGGCTACGATCCGACGGCCACCGTCGCCAGCGCGCCGCTGATCCAGGCGCAGATCGCGGTGCTCAAGCGCGCGGGGATCGCGCCCGTGCTGTGGCCGCGCAATGCGGGCTCGTACCCCGGCTACGTCTTCACCGGCGCTCCGCTCAACCTCGCCGCCGGCCACTTCGGTCTCGGTCACGGCGGCGGCGCGCACGCACCCGACGAGTACTACCTCATCGAGTCCGCGAACCCGAAGGTGCAGGGCTTCGACGGTGCGGTGATGTCGTTCGTCGAGTACCTGTACGAGCTGGGGAAGTGAGCGCGCATCGCTGATCAGGCGTCGCCGAGTTGCAGCCGGTACGTACCGTCGCTTCGCGGAGTGAAGCTCATGCGCCGCAAATAGTCGGCGTGTACCTCGGTGTCGGCGCGGCTGACGATCTCGCGCAAGCCATGCGCAACGAAGAAAGCCGCTTCGTCGCGGAAGAGGAAGCGTCCGACTTTCAGGTCGCGGAACTGCGGCACGACGTAGTCGAGATCGACCTCCAGCCGGTCGTCCTGGATGCGCCCGAGAAGCACGCCCGCGGGGATGAGGTCGCGCAGGACGAAGAGCGCGAGGCGTTCACCGTCCCCCGGCTGCAGGTTCGCCTCGAATGCGGGAAAGAAGCGGCGGATGTCGGCATCCTGAAACTCGAGGAAGTACTGCAGGTACTGCGAGCCGGGCGTGACCTCGAGGATGCGAAAGATCTCCCGCCGGCTGCGGAGCCGCACGAGCTGCACGATGTTGATCAGCGACGTCATCAGATTGAGCACCGCCACCGGATACGCCCCGATGAGAAACCCGTAGAGCGAAAATGTCGCCGCACCGGCCAGATTGATGACGCGCAGCCGCACGATGGAGCGCATCAGCAGGGAAGTGGCGATCAGAACCGAGGCGGCATAACCGAGGAGTTGCAGGGCGGAGGAACTCATGAGGCGCACACGATAGACGAATGGGATTCACAGCGGAGCCATTCGTCCCATTCGTCCTATCCGTCCCATTCGTCCTATCCGTCCTATCGTTCCCCGCCGCCGCCGCTCACCGCCGCTCACCGCCGCCCAAACCGAATCGTCACCTCGTCGAAAAGCGCCGAATCCCCTTTGCACTCCACGGTCGAGTGCAGCTCGCTGTGCGCTTCCAGCGCATCCACCAGCGTTTCGCGCGGCACCTCCGTGTTCGACGCCGCGTGGCCATGCTTGCCGGTGCGTGTCGAGAGCAGCGTCTTGAAGCCGCGGCCTTTGCGGAACAGCTCCCACAGCTCCTTCGGCGTCGCGTTGAGACTGCCGTGGTGGCCGACCTTGTACACGTCGGTCTTGCGGAGGAGCTTGCGCACCGCCGCGCGGTTCTTCGCGTGGTTGAGCGCGTAGTCCCAGTTCTCGACCTGCGCGTCGCCGGGGAAGAGAAGCAGCTTGCCGCCGACCTCGAAGAGAAGAATCAGGCTGGTGTTGTTGAGCGTGGCGTCGATGATGCGGACCAGCTCCATCAGTTGCTGTGCCTGCACGGTGCGAACTTTGCGCACGAACCAGCGCACCGACTTCGGCAGCTCCTCCAACTGCACGGACGCCGCTTCGGGAAAGAGCTTGCCGACCGTCATCTTCCGGCTCACGCGCGTTGCCGCGGCCTGCATGCTCCAGTACTGCTCCGACTCCTTCGCATACGCCTTGACGTCCGCATGCTGCTCGATCGTTGGCGGCCCAAGGACGTGGACTTTGACGCCGGGGAGAATCTGGCCGGAGAGCGCGGTCTTCATGCCGTGCGAAAGCCACTCGTGCGCGTTCCCCATCCGTTGCAGGCGCAGGACGGCCGCGCGGTTCTTGACGTTGGTCTCGCCGAGGAAGCGGAGCTTCTCGAGCGAGCGGGAGCCGGCACCGAGCTTTGCCACCAGTGCGCGCGAGCGCCGCTCCGGCACTGGCGGCGTCGCAGGCGCGGCCTCCCTCTCGGCCGGCTCGTCGTCGTCCTCGATCTCGTCGAATTCGTGCCGTGCGATGCGGGCGAGCACCGAATCGGCGACGGTGTGCATCGCGTCGAGCGAGCGGACGTGCATCGCCGAGAACGCACGCGCTCCCGTCACCGCACGGCCGCGGCCCTTCACCGCGTTGCGCGGCAAGTCCGGGTCCTCCGTCCACGGCTGGACGATCAGGGCCTCCTGGCTGATCTCCTCGATGATCGCGCCCGGCGCGGTGCCGAAGCCGCTGATGTGATCGGAGTGCCGGTGGGTGACGATGACGGCGTCGAGTTGCTTCGCCACCTCGCGGATGTCTTCGGCGGTCTCGGTCATCTGCGACTTGCGTCGTGCCGGTGCCGCCGAGGAGCCGAAGTCGATCAGGACGTTGCGCTCGCGGTCGTTGCGGTAGCGGAACGTCAGCAGAAAACAATCGCCGAAGCCGACGTTGTACATGCGGATGCGGACATCGATCGGACTCGCCATCACCATTGCTCCCTGCGGCGCCGGACCGCGCGCGTGGCGCGGCGCAGATGCATCCCGGAGATCGTCAGCCGCGCCGTCGTGTCGCGCTGCAGAGCGCCCGATTCCCAGAGGGAGTCGAGCCGGTTCTGCTGCCGCTGGTCGCCGCGCAGCGGGTTGTAGATGTGGTACTTGAGCCGGCCGTACTCGTCGAAGATCAACGCGCCGCCGCCGAAGAGCCGCAGCTTGCGGTCGTCCGGCATCCCGAGTGGTTTCTTCAGCCCGAATGCTGCGAGCTCGGAAGCGAGCGGCTCCAGGATCTGCACGTATTCGCACACGGTTTCGTGGAGCACGAAGCCGTCGGAGCCGACGCGCATGCAAGGACGGAGGCTCTCCACGCGCGTGAACGCTTCCTCGTTCAGGCCGAGGAGGAGGCGGTTTTCCCAAACGAAGTGGAAGACCTCGTCGCGGTCGCGCCGCATGGCGTCGAAGTGCGTGCGCGAGTAGTCGAGCTCCTGGCCGGCTTTGAGGTCGTCTTCCGGCTTCTTCCAGTAGCCATCTTTCGTCCCCGACGCCGGCTCGATGCCGTACTCGCGAAACGCCGCGAGGACGCTCTCGCGCAGGTTGTAGCGCGTGTCGGCCGGGCGGATCTCGCGATCCGCCGTCACGAGCGCGGAGAGGTAGTCGCCGAACGTGACGTCGACCGGCGGTGCGTAGTCGAGCGCGCGAATGGCGGAGGTGAGGAGGCAATCGGCGATGTCGGCGCCTTCCTCGATCGCACGCGAGCGGTCGACGCGCTGCCGGTCCTGGACCAGCGCGACGAGGCGGCGGCTCCACATCTCGACGAACGCCGTGAGCATCGCCGCCACGAGGATCTCGCCGCGGCGATGCTCCTCGCGGAACTCTGCTTCCTCGAGGTAGTAGCGGCGGTCGGGCGGAAGCTCGCGCAGGGAGTGGCGCAGCGCCGCGCCGCGAACGACGTCGAGCGACGGCAGCGGCTTGCCGTCCGCGATGTCGAGCTCCGCGCCGATCTGTTCGGCGAGGCCGAGGATCATCGACTCGCGTAGTGCCTCGCGCGAGAGCAGCTTCGTTTCGAGCGGCGCGTCGCCGCGGCTGCGGTCGATCGTCTGCTCGATCACCGCGGGCAGCGAGAAGACGGAGAGCAACGCGACCACGTCCGCGAAGCCCTCGTGGAATGCCGCCTGATCGGCCGACGACGGCTCGCGGTAGCGCTCGCGCAGACCGTCGACCAGCGCGTGCGTCGTCTCGTGCACGATCACGTCGTGCGACAGACAGGTGAAGACCGTGTCGCCGTTCGCGCCCGGGAAGTAGCCGAACAGCAATCCCGTGAGCTGGTCCGAATAGAACGCGTTCGCCTCGGAGAACGCATGCGGAGCGACCTTGAGCTGGTGCCCGTCGAAGCCCCATCCGATGCGCCGGCCCAGGGCAAGCTCGAAGCGGCCGAGGGTCTTCATCACCAGCGCGTAGACATTGTGCCGGTGGAACTCCGGGTTGCGTACGAGCCGGTCGCCGCGCCCGCGGTCCGGTCCTTTCGCCCACTGATCCAGATCGGCCTTCCTGGCCGGCGTGTAGAGCGTGTCGGTGGTCGCGTCGAAGTCGATCACCTCCACGCGATAGCCCACCGGTCCCGGTTCCAGCTTCTCGGCGGGGATGTTGATGCGCGCGAGCAGGATCTCGCCGTCGACGCGAACGCTCGGGTCCTGCGCGACGATCAGAACACTCCGCTCGCGCGGAGGGGGCAGCGGATTCGTTGAAGGCATCGCTCTCCTCGAGTTGGTCTCAACGTAGGAGAGCCGCGAGACAGGCAAATCCCTACTCCGCGGTCCCTCTGGACGACGGCCGCACCCCCATGGCACGATCCTTCGCGTGAGCACCACCGACCCCGCCCAGCACCTGCGTGACCTCGCGCGGCTGCGCCGATAGAACCAATAGGACCAGTGGGACCGATGCTGTCGCGCAAGTGAACCTGTCCGCTACTTACCGTCCTGTTGTCCCATTCGTCCCATTCGTCCTATAGGTCCTATCCGTCCTATCGTCATCTGATGGAGTCACAATGCCCAAGGCTTCAAAGAACGCCGCCCTGCACGTGGCCGACCGCCACGATCTGATCCGCGTGCAGGGCGCGCGTGAGAACAACCTCAAGGACGTCACCGTCGAAATTCCGAAGCGCCGGCTGACCGTGTTCACCGGCGTCTCCGGCTCCGGGAAGTCGTCGCTGGTATTCGACACGATCGCCGCGGAGTCGCAGCGGCTGATCAACGAAACCTACAGCGCGTTCCTGCAGGGCTTCATGCCGGCGCTCGCGCGGCCCGAGGTCGACCTGCTCGACGGGCTGACCACCGCGATCATCATCGACCAGGAGCGGATCGGCTCGAACCCACGCTCCACCGTCGGCACCGTCACCGACGCCAACGCGATGCTGCGCATCCTCTTCAGCCGCCTCGGCAAGCCGCACATCGGCCCGCCGAACGCGTACTCCTTCAACGTGCCGTCGGTCACGGCGAGCGGCGCCATCACCGTCGACCGCGGCGAAGGGAAGACGCAGACGAAGAAGGCGACGTTCAATCGCCTCGGCGGCATGTGCCCGCGCTGCGAAGGCATGGGCAACGTGAGCGACTTCGATCTGACGGCGCTGTATGACGAGAGCAAGTCGCTCAACGAGGGCGCGCTGACGATCCCCGGCTACAGCATGGAGGGGTGGTACGGCCGCATCTTCCGCGGCGCCGGTTTCTTCGATCCGGACAAGCCGATCCGCAAGTACAACAAGCGCGAGCTGCACGACCTGCTTTACAAGGAGCCGACGAAGATCAAGGTCGAAGGGATCAACCTCACGTACTCAGGGCTGATCCCGCAGATCCAGAAGTCGATGCTGTCGAAAGACGTCGACTCGCTGCAGCCGCACATCCGCGCGTTCGTCGATCGCGCCATCACGTTCACCGTCTGCCCCGAGTGCGACGGCACGCGTTTGAGCAAAGAGGCGCGGTCGTCGAAGATCAAGGGGAAGAGCATCGCCGACGTCTGCGCTCTGCAGATCAGCGACCTGGCCGACTGGGTCCGAGGCATCGACAACGCATCGGTGGCGCCGCTGGTCGCCGGGCTACAACACCTCCTCGACTCCTTCGTCGAGATCGGCCTCGGCTACCTCTCGCTCGATCGCTCCTCCGGCACGCTGTCCGGCGGCGAAGCGCAGCGCACGAAAATGATTCGTCACCTCGGCTCGTCGCTCACCGACATCAGCTACGTCTTCGACGAGCCCACCACCGGGCTGCATCCGCACGACGTGCAGCGGATGAACGACCTGCTGCTGCGGCTGCGCGACAAGGGCAACACGGTGCTCGTCGTCGAGCACGAGCCGGAGACGATCGCCATCGCCGACCACATCATCGACCTCGGTCCTCGCGCCGGGACGGCGGGTGGCGAGGTGGTGTTCGAGGGGACCGTCGAAGGGCTGCGCAAGAGCGGCACGCTCACCGGCCGCCACCTCGACGACCGCGTGTCGCTGAAGCGCGAGGTACGCAACCCGACGGGCAAGCTGGAGATCCGCGGCGCCACCTCCCACAACCTCAAGAAGGTGAACGTCGATGTCCCCCTCGGCGTCCTGTGCGTCGTCACCGGAGTCGCCGGCTCCGGCAAGAGCTCACTGATTCATGGTTCGCTCGGCAAGCGCGACGGAGTCATGTCGGTCGACCAGACGCCGATCCGTGGCTCGCGTCGCAGCAACCCGGCGACGTACACCGGGCTGCTCGACCCCATCCGCACCGCGTTCGCCAAAGCCAACGGCGTGAAGCCGGCGCTGTTCAGCGCGAACTCCGAGGGCGCGTGCCCCACGTGCAACGGGGCAGGGGTGATCTACACCGACCTGGCGATGATGGCCGGCGTCGCGACGCCGTGCGAGGAGTGCGGGGGCAAGCGTTTCCAGGCCGAGGTGCTCGAGTACAAGCTGGCGGGGAGGGACATCAGCGAGGTGCTCGCGATGTCCGTGACGGAGGCGACCGAGTTCTTCGGCGACGGCAAGGCGAAGACGCCGGCGGCGCACGCCATCCTCTCCCGCATGGCCGACGTCGGCCTCGGCTACCTCAGCCTCGGCCAGCCGCTCACGACGCTGTCCGGCGGCGAGCGGCAGCGGCTCAAGCTCGCCACGCACATGGGCGACAAAGGCGGCGTCTACATCCTCGACGAGCCGACAACCGGCCTGCACCTCGCCGACGTCGCGCAGCTCCTCGGCTTGCTCGACCGCCTCGTCGATTCCGGCAAGTCAGTGATCGTGATCGAGCACCACCAAGCCGTGATGGCCCACGCCGACTGGCTCATCGACCTCGGCCCCGGCGCCGGCCACGACGGCGGTCGCATCGTCTTCGAAGGAACACCGGCGGACCTGGTCAAAACGCGGTCAACGCTGACCGGAGAGCACCTGGCGAAGTATGTGGGGTAGGGCGGATAGGACAGATCGGACCTATAGGCCTGATAGGACGGAAGACTGACCACGCTGTGTCCTATCCGTCCTATCCGTCCTATTCGTCCCATCCGTCCTATCGGTCCTAAACGTGGGCGGGCACTTCCAACGAATTCGCCGCTCTTCTCATCAGGGCCATGATCAAAACCATGGCTACCAGGCCGGCCAGGGCATAAACGGCGATCGCGCCCGCAATCGGCGCATCACTCAGGCTGAGCTCCGGCGCAAAAAACCAGGTCGCCGAAAAAGCCCATCCCGTCACGGTGAAGGCCATATACAGCACGCGTCGCTGATTCGCGATCAGGGATAGGGCGTCCTGGCTCGAGGACAGCGACAAGGCCACGATTCCGGAGCAGATTTGCCAGATCATCAGAGCAGTCAGGATCTCGCCGAGGATTGAATACAGAAACAGCGGGTTGATCGTGACTCCGCCCTGCTCCTGGCGTTTACCTTCCAAGGCCGATCTGAAGGAGCCGGCCGAGGACTCGTAGCCTTCGACGATGTACACGATGTTCCTGTTCCAGCCTCCGCGATGCAGGCTGTTCGAGGGCCACCACCAACTCCATCCCTTGTTCCACCACTGTTGGATCATCCGGTCTGCTGCTGTAATGCGCCAGTCTGCCGAATCTGTGCTTCCACTGGACCCGCCTTCGCCTTTTGACCCCGACATCTGTTCCGCCCGGAAAGATTCATCCGTCTTTGCTCGTTTCCGGATCGCCTCGAACGAATAATCGGTTTCCGTCTTGCGATCCAGTGCGCGAACAGCTTCTTCGGGCGACGCATACCGCAGAATCAGGACCGTCGTGCCGTCGGAGTATTTTCCCAATAGCGCATCCTCGTCCCCCTGCGGGTTCTGCGTTCGATTGGCGTCGATGGCACTTCGTGAACGGGTGGTGCCCACCAGCCTGGCGGAATGCACCTCTTCAGGGAGCAGCGCACTGAGGTCGCCGGTGAACGCCGAGATCACCTGTCGCCTGATGAAAGCCGGATCCAGGGGCGCACTCCTGTTCTCTCCAAGACTCGTAAGGGAAACAAAGATCATCACGGCGGCCAGGACTCTGGCCGTGCGAAAGCCGCGATGCTCCGCAGCCAGCAGGCCGAGACCCTGGAAGATGAGCCCATAGCCGATGAAGTCCGGCAGGATCAAATCAAAGGCGCCGAGACGTATATCCACGACCACGAACAGGAGCCCCCAGAAAACACTGTTGAACCCTTCTCGTCTCATCGGCAGGTCCCTCTTCCTATGGGACGAATAGGACTCATAGGCCGAAGGATTGGCCGCTGCCGTCCTTGGTCCTTATGAGTCCTGTTCGTCCTACAGGTCCTATCGTCCAATTGTGCGTGCTCAGCGGATCAATCGCAGATCGGTGGGCAGTTGATCCTGCGGTACGTCACCATGTAGTTGGTGGCGTAGCCCCACGAGACGTCGTTGCCGTCGCAGTCGACGCCGGTTTCGCCGACGAGCGTGATGACGTCGCTGCAGATGGAGCCGGCGGGCGCCGAGGGGCCACACGAGTTGTGCCAGTAATGCTGCTTGATGCGCACGAACGGATAGAAGCACGCCGCCTCCGCCTCGGATTGCCGGGTCGGCGTAGCCAGCGCGCAGGTCACAGCCAGGACGAGGATGGTGACTGCTCGACGAAGAAGCATGAATACCTCCGGGGTTGGTTTTGTGCCTTAAGGGTAGCAGGTTCGCGGAGAAACGGCGTCCGACGGGTAAGCGGATGAACACCACCGGGTGTCGCCCTATGGCTGAAATCGGTTGATCCGCCCGAAATGCGCCTCGTACTTCGGCTCCCACTCCGCAGAAACAGCTACTGTAAGTTGCGCCACTACGACGTCAGCACTGTGGACGAGTCCCCGACCTATGAGTCGTATTTGGCGTATTGAAATCCCATCGTTCCTTGCCGTCGTGAACAAGAGGCCCCCTTTCGGGGGCCTCTTCCGTTGCGAGTCACCAGGAGAAGAGGATGCCCGTGTGCTGCGTGCAGCCGACGAACGGTGCGCAGAGGGTGATGTCGTACGTCACCTGGGTCTGTCCGAAGTCGGCGGTGAGCGTGACCTGGGCGGTGAATCCGGCGACGGAGCCGCCGAGGGTCACCGACGGAGTCTGCGCGTCGAGCGTGCCGCTGCCGATCGTCACGCCGGCCAGCGTGACCGAAAACGTGACCTGAGGGACGCTGAGGTCGACGCAGTAGTTGATGGTGAGCGGTCCGACCGAGAAGGAGTTGCAGAACTGCTGTAGCGCCTTCGCGTCGAGCTGACCGTCCTTGATGTGAGCGAGCGTGTTCGCGGCAACCTCTTTGATGGCCATGACGGTCCTCCTCGAATCAGCCCGCGGACAGTGTGTACGTCACGTTGGCGTTGTTCCCGCGATTCGACGTGGCGGCGCAGTTGAACGCGTTTGGCGGATTGCACGGTGCGCTGAACGCGTCATTTCCGATGAATGGGTTGTCGAACAGCAGCGTGACGGTCTGACTCTGCAGATCGCCGATCTGGTAGACGACCAGCCCCTGGACGCCCGTCGCTGTGCCGTTGCTCTCCGCTGCGAACGAGCCCGTCTGATTGATGGTGGGCGGCGGGGTAGTGGTGTATACCCCGTGCTCGAGCGGCGGCGTCGACTGGAGCGTCAGAAGCTGCCCGGTGGTGTTGACGACACTGATGTTCACGCTTCTCGATGCCATGATGAAATCTCCTTTTGTCGTGTCTGTGTGGATGAGTGATGAGCGGCTCACGGTTCCGGCGCGTCTCGGCTGTGCATCTGCTGCCTCCTCGGCGAGCAGAGACGGATGGCGCGCGAACGTTTTCCGCGAGGCACCGCGGTGCCTCGCGCGATCGCTCACGGAAATTGCGAGTTCGAGCAGGCCGGCGATGTGATGTATGACGGATCGAGAATTTTCTCGAGACGAAAGCACGGCGCGTCGAAGCGGCGTGGGTAGTCGAGCGTTTTCAACGCGTCCGCACCCGCATCGAAGGCGGCCCTCGACACCGGCTCCAGCGGCGGGACCAACCCCGGCGTGGGCGACCTCAGTTGCCTCGGAATTCCGGTTCTCGCTGTGAGGTAGTGCAACAGAAAGTCGAGCTGGTTGGTCGGCGCGAAGCAGTCCATCCCCTGGTTCGCCACCAACAGCTCGACTTCCGCGTCGTCGTCCTCCGGATGGGCGGCCAGGTTGAACCGGGCCGCGGGCCCGCCACGGAACGTCGTCACGAGCAGTTCCGGTGCTCCGATGGTGTCGATCGTGGCGATGACGTCGGTCGCCTGGGTTTGTGGCTCCGGGAACGGCACCACGAACACGGCGCTGAATAGATCGAAGTAGACCGCCGCGCGTCCCCCGATGACCACTTCCTCGGAGTAGGCGTACTGATCGACGAAATCCTTCAGCCGCGGGACCCCTGCGATGAAGGAATCGTCGTAGTGGTTTCCGACGCGCGAGGGGTTCGCGACCTGCAGGCGTACGCCATCGATGATGTTGCCTCCGTCGATGGCCCCGGGGATGCCGATCGTTTGCTGGATCACCGTGTTCGTCATGCGCAGGATCGAGAAGTGAGGCATCAAAAAGTATGTGCCGCCGCTGTCCGCGACGTTCACGATTCCCAACTGGAGCGCCGTGGCATCCGGCAGCACCACGCGGTGCGGTATGCCCGGAACAATGCCGATGAAATGAGTACAGATGCCGTGAAAGTGAACTGTCAGCTTGCCCATCCCGATGTCCTCCGGTTCGCTCTCGGGAGCGGAGATGGCGAAGCGCCGCGGTCCGGCGCCGGCCCCGCCTCCGATCGTCTCGTCAGCTCTTCGACAAGGTGTAGGTGACGGTGGCGTGATCGTTGCCGGGCAACGGCGCGTCTCGGCTGTACATCGGCTACCTCCTCGGCGCGAAGAGACGGATGGCGTACGCACGTTTTCCAGCGAGTCCGGGAGGCGGGTGTGCGGCGGAATGGGTCATGGAACGAACAGGACCTATGGACTTGGCGGATCTGGCTGCTGTTGGGATAGTACGGCTCCGCGCACGCGCAGCGCTTGCACCCAACGGGGGCGTGCATCATCGCGCGCGCGAAGCGTCATTCCCCCTGGTCCCATCGCCTGCGGCTACGGGGATGCGCCGGGTGAGCACGGCCGTATTGCGCCACGGCGCATCGCCGCCGCGCCGGATCGCGTCGATCTGCACGTGGCGGAGCGCGGTGGCCGCGTCACCACCCGCGGCGAGCTCGCGATGCAACGCGAAGAAAAGTGCACGCGCATCGCGGTCCGCGATTTCCGCGAGCGTGCCGACGACGTCCCGGGCACCGGCTCCCACGAATGCCGCCCCCAGGCTCGGTGCACGTGTGCTCTGCGAGGCCGGCGAACGCAGCGTCTCACACGCCGCGAGCACGACGACCTCTGCGTCGACGGTGCCGGCCGCGATGTCTCTCCACGTGATCCATTCGCCGGCGCCGAAGAGCAGCGCCTGTTCTCCGGCCCCCGGCTGCCGTCGCGTGTGCCCGGCGATGTGGATGACGTCCGCGCCGGCCGCGCGCAGATCGGCGTAGCGCGCGGTGGCCGCCAGCGCCCGGCTGCGGCGCACATACAGCGGGACGATGTCCGCGAGCTCGCCGTCGACCGCGGGCAGACCGCGCGTGCCGGCCGCGCCGCCGGACGCAAGTCCGATCGCGGCGAGCGACCGCGGCCGGTGACGCACCGGCGTGCGCTCGAGAACCGCCGCGCTCGGGGCGATCGCGACCGGCACGCGCTCGACCAGATACTTTTGGCGCTCGCGGTCGAAGAGCGCGGCGAACGGTGTGGTCTCGAGCAGAGGATCGGGGACGACGATCACGGACCGGGCCGCGCCGACGATCGCTTCGGCGGGGCGAATGACGTCTTCATAGGTCACCTCGCCGCCTAGCCATGCGCGGCGATGCACGGCGAAGTCTTCATCGCTGACCGCGAACGTCACGAGCTCGCCGGGCAGCACGACGACCTCCAGCACCACCACGCCGCTTCCCGCGAGCCGCTCCTGGAGCGCCTCGACCGAAATCGTTCCGCCCTGCAACCGCTCGGCGAGCGCAAACGCACCGGCCGGATCGCCGCGAGTGAGTGCGAGCCGGACGGCCTCTTCGAACAACGTCCGGCCAGCCTGCAGCGGTCCTTTCTCGGCTGCCGTTGCGTCGTCCGATCCGCGCGCTGCCTCGATGGCGACGATGCCGGCCTCGAGATCGCCCGCCGCGGATCCGGGGTCGCCGCGGGCCAGTGCGCAACGGGCGCGCAACAGGAGAGGCTCGGGGAGCGCCAACGTCAGACCATGCTCGCGGTAATAGTCGATCGCGGTGGTGAGCGACGCCGTGGCGGAGCGCGGCTCGCGCAGCGATTGCGCGGCGCCGAGGGCGAAGGCGGCGTCGGCGGCGAGACGCGCGCGCTGCGCAGGATCCGTGGCGCGCGCCGCGAGCTTCTCCGCCTCTCGCGCGGCGCGCAATGCCTCGGCGGGGTTGCCGTCCGCGGTCTCGAGCAACGCGCGCTGCAGCAATGCGTCGAGAACGTCCAGCACCCGCGCATCCGGACGTTCCACCGAACGGTTGAGCCGCGCCAACGCGAGCGCGGAATCACGCCGGCCCGCAATCAGCTCGGTGCGCACCGCTCCGGCGATGCTCGCCTCCAGCCGCTCGGCGATTCCCTCGGCACTCAGCGCCTCGAAGGCTCGGATCTGCGCGCCCCAGCTCTCGTCGCCGCGTCCCGCTGAGGCGAGGGCCGAAGCGAGGATCGATTCGACGAAAGCCTCGCGCGTGCGCTCACCAGCACGACGCAGCAGCGATGCGCCTTCGGCCAGGATCGGAATCGCCGTCGTCGGCTTCGCGTCGAGCAGATGCGCGCGCCCGAGCTCCCACCGCGTCTGGCCGGCGAGCGAGAGAAAGCCGGGATGCGCCGCAAGCCGGTCGCGGACCTGTTCGAGCTCCGCGCGCGCGCCGCGGACCTCGGCGGACGCGAGCCGCGCACTCGCGGCGTAGAACCGCGCGGAGAGCGCCATCGGATGGCGGGCGGCGTCGAGTGCCTCGGCCGCGCGGAGCAACTCCGTTCGGGCGACCGCCGGCTCGTGCCGCGCATACCGCATCCGCGCCTGGAGATAGCGTGCGAGCCCTCCGGCGATCTCTGTCCGGCGCGGCTCCGCCGCCGCATCGATCGCCGCCACGCTCTCGTGGAGCAGCGCCTCACCGGTCCTGGCGGTCAACGCTTCGCCGACCATGCGCGCCAGCGTCAGGATCGCGTCCGCCGCCGCCGAGTCGCCGCGCTGCACTGCTTCGCCCCACATCCCCAGCCATTCCGTCTCCGCGAGCGCGCGTGCTCGCTCCGGATAGCGCGACACCACGCTGCGCACGACCTCACGGTCGCCGGCGGCTGCAGCGCGCTCCAGCCTCGGACGCTCTTTCTCGAACTCCAACGTCGTCGTCGTTGCAGGTAAGGCCTGCAGCCTCGCCCGAGCCTCGGTCGCCCACGGCGACGTGCCATCGATCTCCAGATAGTGCGTCCACATCCGGCGGGCTTCGCCGGTGAGCCGCAGCCGCTCGAGGATCAGGGCGCGGTTGAACAATGCCTCGGGCAGGGCCGGCTCGATCTGCAATGCCCGATCGGCCGCGGCCAGCGCCTCCGGGTACAGCGACGGACGCTGCAGATCCTCGGCCGCGGCATAACGTGCGGCGGCAAGGTCGCTCCACGAGCGAGCATCGTTCGCGGCGCGCGCCGCGTTCTCCAGGAACGCGGCGGCGGCGAGCGGATTCTCGATCAGCACCATCGCCACGCCGGCCGCATGTTGCGCCTCGGCGTTCGGCTCGTTCTTCGCGCGCGTGACCAGCTCGCCCGCCACGCCGACGAGCTTCATGCGCTCGGCGTCGACCGCGGGCGCATCCTGCCGCGCCGCGCCGCGATACGTCGCCCACGGAAAGCCGGAGAGACGCGCTTCCACGCTGCGCGCCGAGCGGGGAGCGACGGCGATCAACGTCTCCAGGTCGCCGCGATCGCGCGGCATCGCGAGCCACCACGACAGACCGGCGACGACGGCCACCACGGCGGCCACCGCGAGCCACCGCCACCGTCGAGACGCCACCGCGGTGCCGGGGTCGCGGCGCACCGCGGCCATCGCCAGCGTCAGCTCGGTCACGCACTCCTCGCATTCGTCGAGATGACTGACGATTTCCGCGCGCGCCGCCTCTGTCAGACGCCCCTCGGCGAAGGCTGCGATGGCTTCCGCGTCAGGGCACGTCATGAGTTTCGGCTCGGCCATCATGAGCCTCCGTCCGAACCCGTTCTGAAGATAGACGGTTCGCGTTCGTCCGATTTCCCGTCGAGCTGAAAATCGAGCCACTCGCCGCCAACGCCGATCAGGTCGGAGACATGCGCCGCGTCCAATCCCTCGGCCCGGAGTGCCCGGCGCAGAACCGCCAGGATTGATTCGACACGCCGGTAGAGCGGCCGTTGCTGCACGGCAAGGGCGCGCGCGATGTCGGCAATCGACTGTCCATGGCCGAAGCGCAGCCGGAGGATCAGGCGATCCTCGGACGTGAGTGACTGCATCGCGTGCTGCACGACGCGGCTCGCGGCGCGGGAACGCCGGGCGCGGTCGAGTGCCGACGCACCGTCGGTCGCCGCATCCGGAGCCTCGAAGCGCACCGCATCTTCTTCCGTGATGGCCACGAGTTGCGGACGCGGCGTACGCTCCGGCAGCGCTTTCGCGATCTCCGCCAGGTCGCGGCGCGAGTGCCCGGGGAACGCCCTGCAGACGATCTCGATCGCCTCCTCGACTCCCCGGCGGTCGCGCACCATCAGCTGCTCCAGCCTCACCGCCGCCTCACCCCGCTGCCGCGCCGTCTCGGATGGGAAGAAGCGGCCGGAGGCTCTGCGCTGATCGACGAGCATCCGCCTGACGACGACCGTGATCCACGTGGCGAACGTCGAGCGGCCCTCCCATTTGCGGAGGATCGCACAGTCGTTCTCCAGCAGCGCCACCTTCACCGTCGACGCAAAGTCTTCCGCATCCGCTCCACGCAACGACGCGTGCGCACAGATCGCGGCAATGGCTCGTTCGATGTCGGGGAGGTGTGCCTCGAACAGCCCCGAATCATTCATGCAGTGGATAGACCCGTGTTCATCTTGCCACAAGGACGGCAAGGTGTACATCTGGCGATCGATGAGAGGCCGCGGTTGGATCGTACGAGGGCCGAAAGGATCGATGGGCGGCCGCGAATGCGCTGCTCGATGCGCCACCGCTGTCACGAACAATTTCCGTTGAAACAGCGGAGACACCGATAATCTCCGGCTTCGGAGGACTCCGCCCTTGAAACGATTGCTCATCGCCATGCTGTTTCTGACGGTTTCGGTTTCTGCACAGACGGCAGCGAAGAAGAAGTTCGATCCGGCTGAGGACATCAACAAGCCGCGAGCCGATGCGAGGAAGGTCAACTTCACGGTGAGTGAGGGGACGTGGATGTCCGTCGACCTCTCGCCCGATGGCACGACCCTCCTTTTCGACCTCCTCGGCGACATCTACACGATGCCGGTGGCGGGCGGAAAGGCGACGGCCATCACGCGCGGACCGGCGTTCGACTGGCATCCGCGTTACTCGCCGGATGGGAAGACGATCGCGTTCACCACCGACCGCAGCGGGATCGACAACCTCTGGCTGATGAGCGCCGACGGGAAGAATCCGCGTTCGCTGACGGCGGAGAAGGACGAGTACGTGCGCTCCGCGACGTGGTCGCCCGACGGCAACTACCTCGTGGCGCGAAAAGAGACCGGGAAGCGCGGCGGCATCCCGCCCGTGGAGCTGTGGATGTACCACGTCCACGGCGGCTCGGGCGTGAAGCTGACGAGCTCCGACGAGATGAACAACGCGTCGGGGCCGGCGTTCTCGCCGGATGGCCGCTACCTCTATTTCTCCGGCCGCAACCAGGGCTTCAGCTACGCGCCCGACGTCTCGCGCGGTCTGTGGCAGGTCTACCGGTACGACCGCCAGACCGGGAACACCATTCAACTGACGTCGGGCTACGGCGGCGCGGTGCGGCCGGCGATCTCGCCCGACGGGAAGTCGATGGTCTTCGTGAGCCGCCGCGATGCCTCGTCGGTGCTCATCGTGCGCGATCTCGCGCGCGGCTCGGAGCGCATCGTGGCGCGCGACGTCACCCGCGACGAGCAGGAAGGCTTCGCGCAGCAGGACCTGTGGCCGCCGTACGCGCTCTCTCGCGACGGCAACACGATCTATTTTGCCAATCGCGGAAAGATCACCCGCCTCGATGTAGCCTCCGGCGCAAGCCAGCCGATCGCGTTCACCGCGGATGTGGAGCAGTACCTCGCTCCGCGAGTGGCGTGGCAGGAGAAGGTGGAGACCGGACCCGTTCGCGCGCGCATTCTGCGGTGGGCGAGCCAGACTCCCGACGGCAGCGCTGTCGTCTTCGATGCGTTCGGCCGCATCTGGATGCAGCGCATCTCGGGCGGCAAAGCAGCCGGCGAGCCGCAGCGGATCACCGGCGACGGCGGCCCGAGCCGCGAATACTCGCCGTCCGTTTCGCCCGACGGACAGTGGGTCGCGTACGTCACGTGGAGTGACGCCGAAGGCGGTCACGTGTGGAAGACGCGCTTGAACAATGGCGCGCCGAGCTCCGCGACGCCTCCGGTACGCCTCACCACCATCCCCGGTCACTATGCGAATCCCGAGTGGTCGCCCGACGGACAGCGCCTCGTGCTGATTCAGGGCAGCGGTCTCGAGTTCCGCGGCCGCCAGCCGGAGGAAGAGCAGTTCTTCGACATCCGCTGGCTGCCTGCTGCCGGCGGTGAAGCGCAGTTCATCGCCAACGTGAAGATCGCGGAGACGTTCCGCTTCCACCCCCAGGCGTGGTGGAGCCGCGACGGATCGCGCGTCTACTATCGCGACTACATCGAGCCGGCGAAACGCACGGACGATCCGAAGAACGAGCTCGTCTCGGTGCGGCTCGACGGCACGGACAAGAAGCGCCTGCTGCGCTTCCCCGCGATCGGCGACCTCGTGCCGTCACCCGACGAGCAGTGGGTCGCGTTCACCTCGCGCGACAACGTGTATGTCGCCGCGCTGCCGAACCTCGTCATGAAAGATCCACCCGAGGTCGGAGTGAAGGAAGGCTCGGTGCCGGTCTGGCGTCTCTCGGAAAACGCCGGCGGCTATGTCGACTGGGCCGACAACGGGAAGACGATCACCTGGACCGCGGGCGGCACCTTCCATCGGCTGCCGCTGCAGAGCGCGATCGCCTTCGTCGAGGAAGAGCGGCGCAAGGCGGAGGCGAAGGCCAAAGCTGGCGACGACGCCGACAAGAAGAGCAAAGACAAGGCGACGAAAGCGTCCATCGACAAGGCGACCGACGAGCCGAAGCTGAAGGTGCCGCGCTCGGAAGCGATCGCCATCTCGTTGACGCGGCCGCGGGCGATGCCGTCCGGCAGCTTCGTCGTGCGCAACGCGCGCATCATCACCATGCGCGGCGATGAAGTGATCGAGCGGGGCGACGTCGTCGTGACGAACAACCGCATCGCCGCGGTGGGCGAGGCGGGGAAGGTGAGTGTCCCCGCCGGAGCGCGCGAGCTCGATGGCAGCGGCAAGACCATTATCCCCGGCCTCATCGACAGCCACGCGCATCTGCACTACTCCGGTCTCGAGATTTTCCCGGAGACGAAGTGGGAGTACGCCGCGAATCTCGCGTACGGCGTGACGACGACCTACGATCCGTCCGCGCCGTCGCTCGATGTCTTCGCCCAGGCGGAGATGGTCGAGGCGGGCCTCATGATCGGTCCGCGGATCTACTCATCGGGCGATGTCTTGTACGGCGGTCAGCAGACCGACATCTTTGCCGAGGTGAATGATCTGGAGGATGCGCGGCGGCAGGTGCGGCGGATGAAGTCGTATGGCGCGCGCATGATCAAGGTGTACCAGCAACCGCGGCGTGCGCAGCGTCTCTGGTTCGCGGAGGCCGCGCGCGACGAGAAGATGCTGCTCACCGCGGAAGGCGCCGGTGAGCTGTCCACCGATCTGACCATGGCCATTGACGGCTACACCGCGTTCGAGCATTCGCTGCCGGTCGAGCTGAAACAGGATGCGGTGCAGTTGATCGCGAAGTCGGGCACGCACTACACCCCGACGCTGCTCGTGTCGTACGGCGGACCGTGGGGCGAGCAGTACTTCTGGCAGACGCAGACCGGCGCTCACGACGATCCGAAGCTGCGCCGTTTCGTGCCGCACTTCTTCCTCGACGAGCGGACGCGCCGCCATGTGTGGATCGATCCCTCGGAGTATCACTTCCCGGCCGTGGCCCGCGGCGTGGCCGACGTCGCCCGAGCGGGCGGCAACGTCTCGCTTGGCGCGCATGGCCAGTTGCAGGGCCTCGGACCGCATTGGGAGATGTGGGCGATGGCGGGGGAGGGCGGTTCCGGAAACGCGCTCACGCCGCATCAGGCGCTGAAGGCCTCGACGATCCAGGCCGCCGACAAGATCGGCTTCGCGCCGGACCTCGGCTCGATCGAAGAGGGCAAGCTCGCCGACTTCGTCGTCCTCGACGCGAATCCGCTGCAGGACATCCACAACAGCACGCGCGCGCGACTGGTGGTCAAGAACGGCGAGGTGTACGACGCGGAGACGCTCGCGCGGATCTGGCCGACGGAGCAGCCGTTGCCGCGGTTCTTCTGGGCGGATCGGTAACGGAGTGAGGGGAACGATAGGACGAATAGGACCTATGGGACGAATGGGACGAATGGGACGAATGGGACCGAGTTGTCGGTGACCGTCCGCCGACGCGCAGCGTTCCCATTTGTCCTATCTGTCCTATCCGTCCCATTCGTCCTATCGTTCCCCGTGCCTGCCTCCGCAGGCTGACGCCGGCGCGGCCTTGGTTGTACAGTGACGTCCGCAGGTCCCTGATTCGGTGTGCTTCGAAGCCGTGGGAGGAGTGTGCACGTGGAGACGTCGCGACAGAATGAGCGGGAGCTGCGTGGATTGGTCGAACGGATCAGCCGCGGCGACTGCGTGCTGGTCCTCGGGCCGCGCGTCGCGGTCCGTCCCGATGATCCCGGCCGCGAGCCGCTCGACAGTCTGCTGGCCCGGGAGCTGGTCGAGTCGCTCGGCGTGACGGGCCCCGAGGGCGCGTCTGCCGGGATGAACCTCCATCGCGCGGCCGACCTTCACTACCGCACGCTGCACGACCGCGTGGAGCTCGACGTCGCGGTGCAGGACTTTTACGAACGCGAGGCCGGCGCCACGACCGACTTTCATCGCGACCTCGCGAAGCTGCCGTTCCGGCTGTGCATCTCCGCGTCGCCGGACAGCCTGATGCTGAACGCGCTCGCGGCGACGGAAGGGAAGACGCCGCAGAAGGGGTACTACGCCTTCCGCCCCGTCGCTACGCCGCGCCTCGCCACGCCCACCGCGGAACGGCCGATCGTCTATCACCTCTTCGGCCATCACGAGGAGGCGAAGTCGCTGGTGCTCACGGAAGGCGACCTGATCGAGTTTCTCGTCGCCGTCGTGCGAGGAGCTCCCGCCGTGCCGGACCAGGTGCGCTCGATTCTGGCCGATCCCGCCGCGTCGTTTCTGTTCATCGGCTTCGGCTTTCACAACTGGTATCTGCGCGTGCTGCTGCAGGTGATGCATGTGTACGGGCATCAGAGCAAGGCCATCGCGTTCGAAGACACGCACTTCTTCGATCATCCCGAGCGCGAACAGGTGGTGGGCTTCTTTTCCGGCGACCGGCTGATCGAGTTCCGGCCGCTGGAGTGGGAGACGTTTGCGAGGCAGCTCTCCGCCGCGTACGAGACCAGCGGCCGCAAACGAGCGCAGGCCGCGCCGGCGTCCGTGTCCGTGCAGCCGCAGCCTTCGTCGGAGAAGATGCCGCTCGCGTTCATCAGCTATGCGAGCGAGAACCGCGATCGCGTCGAGGAGTTGATGGCGAAGCTGCAGGCGCGGGGCATCAACGTCTGGCAGGACCGGCAGGACCTCCGCGCCGGTGACGACTGGAACCAGAAACTGATCCGCGTCATCCAGAAGATGGTCGACTACGTCATCGTCCTGCAGACCGACGAGATGCTCTCCCGCACGGAAGGCGTCTTCCATCGCGAGATCAAGGAAGCGGCAGTGCGGCAGTCGGGGATGTCGGAGTACGACGGCGAGAAACTCCGCTTTCTGATTCCGGTCCGGTGTGGCGCGTGCGGGACGCTCAGCGATCTGAAAAACCGCCACGTCATCGACGTCGACGCACCGGGCGGCGAAGACGCGCTGGCGGACTCGATCCTCGAGGACTGGCGGAACCGCATGGCCTTGATCGCTCGAGCGAATGCATCCGGGCGGTCGAAGGCCGTCGCCTGATGAGCGCAGGCTTCGAAAAATGGGACTCCTGGTATGTCCCGGTGCCTCCCGGCGAATCGCGCAGAAGGTATCCGGGCACAGGTCCGTTCGGGCCCGAGGATGCGGCGCTCTTCTTCGGCCGCGACCGGGAGACGGAGGAGCTCTACCTCCGCACCCTGAGCGTTCCGCTGCTGCTGCAGTTCGGCCGGTCCGGCCTCGGCAAGACGTCGCTGCTGCAGGCCGGGCTCTTTCCGATGCTTCGAGCCAAGGCGTTTCTCCCGGTCATGATCCGTCTCAACGATTCGCGCGAGTCGTTGACGGACGCGGTGGCACGGTCGATCCGCGAGAGCGCGTTGAACGACGGCGTCGACTTCGACGACACCACGCCTGCCGGGCTGTGGGAGTTGCTCGTCACGACCACCGCGTGGCGCGAGGACCTCTTGCTCACGCCCGTACTGGTGTTCGATCAGTTCGAGGAGGTCTTCACTCTTCGTGACCAGGCGTTCCGCGACGAGCTCGCGGCGGAGCTGGGCGCGCTGGCCACCGGCATTCCGCCCGAGCGCCTCAGCGCAGCACAATCAGCGCCCGCAGCGCCCGGCGCACAAGTCGCCCGTCCCGAGGTGAAGCTGCTGATCAGTCTCAAGGAGACGCACCTCGGTGCGCTCGAGCAGTTCAGCGCCAGCATTCCGCGGCTCTTTCAGGAGCGCTTGCGGCTGGAGTCGTTGTCGGAGCGCGACGCGCGCGACGCAATCATCCAGCCGGCGAAGCTCGAAGCGAAGAGCGGCGAGCTCCCGTACTGGACGAAGCCGTTCTCCTACGACGAGCAGTTGCTCGAGAGCATGCTGACGTACCTGAAGGGGCGCTCCGAAGTGATCGAGACGTTCCAGCTCCAGTTACTCTGCCGGCACGCCGAGGGGATCGCGCAGCGGAAGGAATCGGCACGGAGCGCGACCGAAGGCGCGCCGGTCACGCTCACCTTGGACGACTTCCGAGGCAACAACGCATTTGGCGTCGTCCTCTCGAACTTCTATCGCGACGTGCTGCTGCAGATTGGCTCACCGGGCGAGCGCCGGCGGGCAGCGGCGTTGTGCGAAGAGGGCCTGCTCGGCTCGGCGGGGCAGCGCCTCATGCTCGAAAAGAAGCAGATCCTCCTCGACTATGGCATCTCGGAGCGCACGCTCGAAGTGCTGGGACGCGAGCGCCTCGTGCGCGAGGAGCGCCGGCTGGAAAGCACGTTCTACGAGCTGAGTCACGACCGCATCGCGGAGTCTGTTTTTGCGGCGCGCAGCGACAAGCTGCCGAAGCCGGTGAAACGCGCGCTCGCGGCGGTGCTGCTGCTCGCGGCGCTGCTGGTCATGGGTGTACTCGTCGTTTCGAACAGGACGGTGCAGAAAGAACGCGACAGCGCCGAGAACCTCCTCGGCTTTCTCCTCGGCGAGCGGTTTCTCGGCGAGGTGCGCGACGTCGGCCGCAGCACGCTGCTGCTGCAGGTGCAGGAGGAGGTCGATCGCCGCGACGTGGGCCTGAGCAGCGCGTTGAATCGCGGGCTCTCTCTGCGCAATCGCGGAGAGATCCGGCGCACCGAGGGGAACGTCGCCGAGGCGGCGAGCCTGTTCCTCGCGTCGTTGAAGGCGTTCGAGAGCGCTCGCAATCATCCCGGCGCTCCCCGCGAGATCGCCCGTGCGCACGATCGCCTCGGCAATGCGCTCCTGACCCAGGGAAAACTCACCGAGGCGCTCCCTTACATCGAGGGCGCCGACAAGTATTGGCGCATCGTCGCGAACACCACGGGGCCGGTGGACGTCGTGCGAGGCGATTGCACGAGCATGGCCGAAAGCCTCGTCACGACGGTCGAGGTGAGGACGCGCATGGGAGACTCCGCGCGCGCTCTCGCCGATCTCGAGCGGACGTTCACGATCCTGTCGGAGCTGATGTTCGGCCGCGGTCAGGCGCCGCCCGAATGCGGTTCGATGGCGGAGCAGGCGGCGCCTTATCCCGATCCGAATGCCATGCAGGCCCTCACGCGCGCCGCGCTCGCACGGGCAGTCATCTTTTCGTCGCTGGAAGACCATGAAGGAGCGGCCGCGCTCGCGGAGCAGGCGAGATTGCTGCGGCCTTCGTCGATCTCCGCGCGCCAGACGGCGCTGCTCACGCTCGCGGCGCGCGGCGACGTGCGCCGCGCAGCGTCACCGGGAACCGCGCTGGCCGATTATCGGAGAGTGCTCGCGGAAGCCGAGGAGCTGCGGCGGTCCGATCCTGACGACCGTCTGTGGCAGCGCGAGCGCGCCGCCTCGCAGTTGTTCGTCAGCGCGGGAATCGTCGCGTGCAACGAGAAGCCGGGCTCCTGCGCTCCCATGCCCTCGCTCGACGACGCCGAAGGGCTGGTGCTGGAGGCGATTGCCGCCTTGCGCGCGCTGGCGGCGGTCGACCGGACGAACATGTCGCTGCAGGAGGATCTCGTCCGCGCCGCACAGGCGCATTCCGCGATTCTGGCGTTGCGGGGTGGTCACGCCGCCGAGCGGCTCTCCGTCATCCGCGCCGCGCAGCGCGTGCGCGACCAGTCGGTGCGCGACCGCAACGACGCCGGCACCGAGCAAACCGCGGTGCACCTCCTCGGCGAGGAGGCCGCCATTCTCCTGGAGCTCGGCCGTCTGCCCGAAGCACGGGAGACGCTGCGGCGCGCGATCGATCGAGCCACGAAACTGGTCGATGCTCATCCGGAGAAGGCGCTCTACTTCCGCACGCTGGCCGCGACGTGGGCGCGCGAAGCAGCGCTTCGGCGCCAGGCCGGAGATTCGAAGGGCGCGGCTGCCGCATCCGAAGAGGAGCAGCGCGCGACGGCGAGGTTCGATGCGCTTTCGCGGAAACATGTCGCTGCGTCCGCGGCTCTGCGCGATCGCGGGATGGCTCATGTCGCCGCAGCGTCGCAGCTCCTGCGGACGGACTCCGCGGATTACGCTGCCGCGACTCGCGAGCTCTTTGCTGCCGAATCGGCCTTCCGCGAAGCCGTCCGCCGGCGCCCCGCTTCGTACGGAACGTACGACGAGCTTCGCAACGTCTACGACCGGCTGCAGCGGACCGAGGAGCGACTCGGCAGAAAAAAGGAACGGCTCGAGGCTCTCAGCGCGTCGATGCACGCGGCCCAGCTCGCGGCGTGGCTCGCGCCCGATTCGGCGCAGGGTGCGATGAACAACAGGCTGCTCGAAGCACGCAATGTCTTCGCGCAGGCTCTCATCGCCGAGAAGGACCGAAAGAGCGACGAGGCGGCCCTCGGACTGCTGCAGGAGGCCGTGGTGGTGGCCGACAGCCTGGTGCAGCGGGAGCCCGACAATCCCGACTATCGATTCTCCCTCGCCGATGCGAAGTGCAGCCTCGGCATGGTGCGCCGCCATCTCGACGCGGCGGGATGGGAGAACGCCATCCGCAGCGGCTTGATCGACGTGCGGCGAGCGGTGGCGCTCGCCCCCACGAGAGTCGAGTTTCGCACGAAGCAAGCCTCCTGGCGCCGGTACCTCGGTCAGGAGCTCATGAAGAACGAAGGCGAGCAGGAACGCGCCCGGGCTGAGCTCGCGCTCGCGCTGCAAGGCTACGAGGAAGCCGCTCGCCTCGATCCGGAAAACTCCGCGGCACAGCACGGAATCCGCGAGGTGCGCGCCTCGATCGACGCCGCGGGCGGAGCCGCGGTTCCGGGGAGCAGGGAACGTGAGCGACGCGAGGGCCAATGATGCATCGGCCTATCGCGGCGGCCCCAGCG
This sequence comes from Thermoanaerobaculia bacterium, assembly GCA_036380735.1. Taxonomy (GTDB): domain Bacteria; phylum Acidobacteriota; class Thermoanaerobaculia; order Gp7-AA8; family Gp7-AA8; genus DASVEE01. Next base: position 90,631 of record DASVEE010000006.1, read on the forward strand.
TGCGAAGGAAGAACAGCCGGATGTCGTCCTTGTAGTACTTGCGCGCAACGCCTCGGGTTCCGTGTCCCTGACCCGGCATCACCAGCAGCTCGAACGGCTTGCCCGCGCGGATGAACGCGTCGCTCATGCGCATGGTGGTCGCGATCGAGGCGCTCGTGTCGCTGGTGCCGTGCATCATGCGCAGCGTGCCGCGGAGGTTCGCCGCGATGGCGGTGTTGTCGCCGGCCGCATAAGCGGCGGGGTTCGTGGCGGGAAGCCCGAGGTACGGCTCGTTGACGATGGCGTCCTCCTCGAAGGCTCCGGGCGCGCCGGCGTAGCCCGCCTGGAACACCTCAGGTGCGGTGAGCATTGCCCGCAGTACGAAGTAGCCGCCCCAGGAGTGACCGTAGATGCCCGCGCGGGTCAGGTCCATCCACGGGCGCGACGCCGCGACCTGCCGCAGCGCGGCGACGTGATCCGGGATCTCGGTCTGGCCGACGCGCCCGTAGATCACGTCGTGGAACGCCTTGCTCCGTCCCGGCGTGCCGCGCGCATCGAGCATCATCACCACGAAGCCCGCCTGCGCGAGCGACAGCGCGTCGCGCGAATCGGCCGTGCCGACGAAGTTCCACGGCAGGATCGTGGTGAACGGTCCGCTGTAAATGTAGGTGACGACCGCGTAGCGCTTGGCCGGATCGAAATCGAGCGGCTTGTACAACACGCCGTGCAACGAAGCCGCGCCGTCCGCGGCGGTGACGGTGAAGCCCTCCGGGACGATCGCGCGGCGCCACTCGGCCAGCTCGCTCGCGTCGGCGGCTGCGAACGAAAACCGCGTGCGTCCGTCGGACGAACCGGTCTCCCAGACGCGTGGCCGCTCGCGCGTCGAATGCCCGTCGACGTAGTACCGGCCGGAAGGGGAGAGCGTCACGCGGTGCAGGCCGCCGTCGCGCGACAGCCGCTGCATCGCACCGCCGGTGAGCGGCACACGATGCAGGAAGTGGTCGTACGGCCGCTCCGGGTCGGTCGACGCCAGAACGAGCAGCGTGTCTCCCGCCGCGCCGGCGACGCGGTCCACGCGAAACGCGCCGCCCGTGAGCTGCGTCGCGAGCTTGCCGTCGTAGTCGTAGAGGTAGACGTGCCGCCAGCCGTCGCGCTCCGACATCCAGAGGAACTGCCGGTTGCCGTGCAGCGGCGTGACCTGCAGCGCCCACGCGCCTTCCAGGAGGTCGAGGCCGGCGACGAAGCTCTCCGGGCGCTCCTCGCGCAATACCAGGCGCGCGCTGCCGGCCGACGGGCTGACGGCGCGGAGGTCGAGGCGCTTGCCGTCGCGCGACAGGCGGAGCAGGAGCGCTTCACTCCCATCCGGCCGCCACCCCGCCAGCCACTCGTAGCCCTCCCCCTCGGCCGCCGCAACCTGCACGCTCCGCCCGGTCGCGGCCTCGATGACGTGCAGCTCCGGCCGCACGAGCGGCGTGCCTGCCTTTGCCGACGGCACCATCGTCACGCGCTCGAGCGCCGTGCTGTAGTCGACGACCGGCAGCTTGTGCACTCCGCGCGCGTCGTTACGCCACACGAGCAGCCAGCGGCTGTCCGGCGACCAGGCGTGCTCGGGGAGGTCCCAGGCGTAATGCTCCTCGTCGCGCCGTTCCAGCACGGTGCGCCCGCGCGCGTCGGTGAGCGCGAACCCGTTCGGCTGCCGCACCGCCACGAAGCGGCGATCGGGCGAGAGCAGATGCTGCGGCGAGAACGCCACCGCATCGGGTTCGGTCGCCGCAACGCGCGCGAGCTGCCCGCCGCTCAGCGGCAACGAGAACACGTCGCTCCCGATCGCGAAGAGGAGGCGCTGCCGATCCGGCGCGAGCCGGAAATCGACATACGGCGGGAGCTCCACGTCCTTTCCCACCAGCCGCGACACGCCGGCCTTGAGCGCGGCGGGGGAGAGCAGCGGCATCTGTTTCCCCGAGCCCGCGTCGACGACGACGAACGTCTCGCGCTGCGGCCCCGCCGCCGCCCAGTAAACGAAGCGCCGCCCATCCGCGAGCCACTGCGGCGTGGTCAGCGTGTCCCGGATGCGCATGAAGAACGTCGACATCTCGTCCGCCAGCGCGAGCCGCGCTTCGAGCGCCGCATCGCGCGTCTGCGCGCCCGCCGCCGGCGCGAAGAGACACGCCAGCACCCACAGGACCAGGGATCCCCGAATGTTCGTCCGCTTCAGTTGCATGCGGCGTTGGACGAAACCGCGAAGCCGCGGTTAGGGAATGGGACGAATAGGACCTATGGGACCTATGGGTTCGTCCTATCCGTCCTATAAGTCCCATTCGTCCTATCGGCCCATGAAAAGCCTGCACCCAGTTCACAGGCTGCTGCGGTACGCCTGCGGCCCCGCGCTCAGCGCGACCGGCCGTGATGGCAGCGCCGCGGCGTCGTTCCCCTGCCTGCCGTCGTACACGTCCGTGACCGTCTCGACCATCAGGTGGAACTTCGCCAGCAGATCGCGCTGCATCCGCTTGGGCAGTGTGTGCAGCGCATCGACCAGGCGGTTGGCCGCGAGCTGATTCTCATCGAGCTCCCACGGCGCCATTTTCTTCTCGATCAAGCCGCCGAAGAACTCCGCCTCGGACAACCCATACACCTCGAGGAGGCTCTTGAGCTGCGCGAGCTTGAGAGAGCCGATGCGGATCCCTGTCTCGAACGAGCTGATCGTCTTCTGTCCGACACCGGAAAGGCGAGCGGCGTCCTTTTGGCTGAGGCCCCGCATGCGCCGAGCTTCCCGAAGTTTTAGCACGAGATCCATGACACGTCTCCTTCTGTCCTGTTCCGCTCCCGCCCTCCCATCGAACAGCAGAAGGATACCACAAGGACTTAAAAGGACAAACAAGGACGAAGAAGGTGCAGCACTCGCCAAGGCGGCTTCATCACCCGCAACGGGCGAAGCGTGCTGGAGCGGAGGGCGCACAGCCCGGCAACCCTAAGGTCCGAGCGGGCGCCAGCCAGGCGCACAGCGCTTCTGCCGGGACCTTCCGGTGCGCATGGATGAGGCGTGGCGAGTCGAGGCAGCAGGAAAGGCTCCGTGCTCGCGGCCACCGTCTACGCCGGGGCGCGACACCGCGGACCGAGGTGTGCGCACGTCGCACCGGGCTAGTGACGCGGCACCACCGCGAGGCGCACGCACACACCGGCATCGTTATTCTGAGCAGCCGCGAGGCGCACGCGCACACCGAGGTTATGTCGCTGCCTCGCGGCAGGTGCGCACGCGCACACCGGGGTCGTGTCACTGCCTCGCGGCAGGTGCGCACGCGCACACCGAGGTTGTGTCACTGCCTCGTGGCAGGTGCGCACGTGCACACCGAGGTTGTGTCGATGCCTCGCGGCAGGTGCGCACGTGCACACCGGGGTCGTGTCGATGCCTCGCGGCAGGTGCGCACGTGCATACCGAGGTCGTGTCACTGCCTCGCGGCAGGTGCGGACGTGCACACCGGTGGCGTGTTACTGCGTCACGGCTGGTGCGGACGTGCACACCGGTGAAGTGTTACTGCGTCACGGCTGGTGCGGACGTGCACACCGGTGAAGTGTCGCTGCACCATCGTGGGTGCGGACGTGCACACCGGTGGTGTGTCGCTGCACCACCGTGAGTGTGTCGCTGCACCACCGTGAGTGTGTCGTTGCACCACCGTGAGTGTGTCGTTGCACCACCATGAGTGTGTCGTTGCACCACCATGGGTGTGTCGCTGCACCACCGTGGGTGTGTCGCTGCACCACCCAGGGTGTGTCGCTGCACCACCATGGGTGCGCACGCGCACACCCGGGGTGTGTCACTGCCACCGAGGGCGCGCCGGCGCACACACTGGTTGTGTCATCGCGCCACCGAGGTGGGCACGCGCACACCGAGGGTGTGTCACTTCCTCACGGCGGGTGCGCACGTGCACACGAGGCGAAACGACTGCTGTTCCAGGTGCAGCTTTCGCGTGGGCGCTGCCTGTCCATGCCGCATCATCGGATGGAGGTGCGCCCCAGCCGGGCGAAGCAGGAGCCGGCGGCGCAACGGCACGCCGGCGGCGCGGCTCATCGCCGATCGGGCCGCGCTTCCACGATGGGGAGGCGCACCGTGAACCGCGCGCCGCTCCCTTCCTCGCTCTCGACCTCGATCGTTCCGCCGTGCAGCTCGGTCAGTTCCTTGACCAGCGCCAGACCGATGCCGAGGCCTGTCTTCCCTCGCTGGGCCGAGCTGTCCGCCTGGCGGAACCGCTCGAACATGTGCGGCAGGAAACCGCGCGGGATACCGGGACCGTCGTCGCGAACCTCGATGACTGCGGACGGTCCCTCGCGCCGCAGCGCCACGGCGACGCTCGAACCGGGGGGCGAAAACTTGATTGCGTTCGACAGCAGATTCCAGACGACTTGCTGGATGCGGCTCGCATCGACGAAGACGTCGGCCAGGGTATGGTCGAGGGAGGCGGTCACGGTGATGTTCTTCGCTTCGGCGGCGGGCCGGCTGCCGTCCATCGCGGCATGAACGACCGCGGCCAGGTTGGCCCCCTGCCGGTCGAGCCGCATCTTGCCGGTCGTGATTCTCGAAATGTCGAGCAAATCGTCGATGAGCTGCGTCTGCGCGGTGGCACTGCTGCGGATCGTCGAGAGCCCCACTTCGATCTCGTCCTCCGACAGAGTTGCTGCGCTGAGCATGTGCGCCCAGCCGACGATCGACGTGAGCGGGCTCCGCAACTCGTGTGAGAGCGTCGCCAGAAACTCGTCTTTCATCCGGTCGGCCTCGCGCAGGCGCACTTCGGCCCGCTTCCGCTCGTGCACGTCGGTACAGGTCCCCACCCATTCGCGCACGCTGCCATCGGGACGCAGGAGCGGTGTGGCGCGCGCCTCGAAGTAACGATACTGCCCACTTGGCGCATGCCAGATGCGGCCGGCCGCTTCATAGAGCGAGCGGGATTCGCGAGCCTGCTGCCAGAGTTGCCGGCAGTTCTCGCGGTCGTCGGGGTGGAGCGCGTTTGCCCAGCCGCCGCCGCGCATCTCCTCCAAACGCTGTCCCGTGTACGTCTCCCACGCCGGCTGCGGCGTCACGAACTCGCCTTCCGCGTCGGTCGTCCACGGGATGTCGGTGATGACTTCGACCAGGGTGCGGTAGCGCTCTTCGCTGTGGGCGACTGCCTCGCGCGCGGCGATCTGGGCGGAGATGTCGCGGAACCAGCAGACCACCCCGTACCGTCCGTCCGGGAGCGGGATGCGATTGATCCGCCACTCGTACGACTCGGTCACGCCTCGGTCGCGACGCTGTTCGCTCGCCTCGCCGGTGGCGTAGGTCTCGCCGGTCTGGAGGGTGTGACGGAAGCGGCGGACGAGCTCGTCCGCGGAATCGCTGGGCCAGAGGATGTGGACCACCTCCTCGAAATCGCGGCCGATCAGGCCGGGGATGTCGCCGAAGACCGGCCGCGCGACCGGGTTCACGGTCCGGATGCGGAAGTCGGCGTCGACGAGGTAGGCGCCGAGGGGAGTGTGGTCGAACAGCGCCTGCAACCGCGCTTCGGAGACGCGCAGGATTTCCTCTGTCCGCGCGCGCTCCTCGTCCCGGAGGTTGCGCTCGATCAGGTCGGCGGCCTGCCGCGCCAGGACGTCGAGCGATCGCAGCTCGTGCTCCTGCGGCTCGTGCGGGACGCGCCAGTGAGTGGAGATCATGCCGAGGATACGGCCCGAGCGGGAAACGAGAGGCGTCGACTGCACGCTGCGGAGGCCCAGCCGGCGGTACTGCTCCAGGTCGGGCGTCCCGGCCATGAACGCGCACGCCTCGCTGTCCTGCACGATGACGCGCTCGCCCTTCGCCAGCGCATTCGCGCAACTGCTGCCGTCGCGCGCGTCCACCCATTCCCAGAACGCGGCGGCGATCGGGTCGAACCCTCGCCACGCCAGCAGCCGCAGCGCGCCGCGCCCGGCGTCGAGCATCTGCATGCTGGCCATGTCCGAACGCGTCAGGGCCACGGCGGCATCGAGAATCTTTTCGTACAGCGCGGCGGCGCTGTTTTCGTCGATCAGCTCCGTGCTGATCTCGTGCAGCCGCTTCGCGGAGGCGAGCTCCACGGCCAGGCGGGCTTCCTTCCGCCGCAGCTCCTCGACGCTTTCCGCGCGCTCGTGGCGCGCCAGTTCCGTCGCTGTGAGCGCGAGCACCGACTGGTATGCGGCGGCCGAGAACGTGGCCAGGCTCGTCAACAGGCGCAGGTCTTCCGCATCGAAGCGGCGGCTCTCGTCGTGAGCAACGACCCAGATCGTGCCGACCGGTTCTCCGTCGAGGTGGAAAGGGACCAGCAGCGCCTCATCGACCGGACGCGTGGCTTCGGAGAGGTACGGGAAATCGCGTTCCGGCCGCGCGAACAGGAGCGCCGCGTCGAGATCGCAAACCGTTCCGCACGGCCCGAAATTGGCCGGCGTTCCGCCGCCCACGTGCTGCGGCGCCCACGCGCCGGCGAGCACCGGCCAGTAGAAGCTCTTGCGCTCGTCGTCGAACAGGCTGATTCCCGCCGAGTGCGCGCGGCAGAGCACGAGCGCCGTATCGACGAGCTTCTGCAGGATGCGATCGGGCGAGGCTGCCAGTTCCTGCGCCAGTGCGACCAGCGCCTCATTTTCGGACGCGTACTGGGGCGGCCGGGTCTCGCGCAACCGGAGTTCCTCGATAGGAAGCAGTGACTTCAGCTCTGTTGCAGGCTTCAATCCCATGGCGCATTCCCATCGGCGCTGCGTGAAACGAGTGGGGAAAGAGTGAGTGAACAGTGGATCGTACCGCGAAGCGGTGTTCGGGAGATCAACTATCGGTGCTGCTCTTGTGCCCGATTCGGCCGGGGCGGCAAACCGCTCATGACGGTTGGGGCCAGAGCTTCGGACTTTTGGGGCCAGAGCTTCTTTCCTTCATCGCCATCGTTGTCTATCCATGCAGGGGGAGCGTTGCTCAGCGGGCGCCAAAGCTCTGACGCTCGCAGTTCACTCCGCGCATAGCGATCGCGCCGTCCAGACAAGGCGAAACGACTGCTGCTCCAGGTCGACCGTTTCGCGCGCGCGCCGCATGTCGATGCGGCAGCATCGGATGGCGGTGCGCCCTAGCCGGCCGAGGGTCTCACCCCGGCCACGCCAGCGCCGCGGCGAAGCCGGGAATCTCCCCCTCCAGCCACTCCGCATGAGCGGAGACGAAGTCGAGCAGCTCCCGGGCGAGCACCGCATCGACGCTCTTTCCATCGCGAGCGGCCACGCGCTCCAGCGCCACCACCTCCAGCCGGGGAATGCGCACCTCGAGCTGCGAGAGCCGCAACAGCTCCGGAATCGCCCGCACCACATCGGCCCCGAGCGCCTCCTCCACCACTTCCTGCGACCAGAAGGCCCGCAATCGCTACGATGCAAGAGGTGACACGGCGCGGCGACAAAGAAAAAGAAGCCATCCTCTTCGGCGAGGCGGTGCGACGCGCGCGCGAGCAGCGCGGCATCAGCCAGACCCAGCTCGCCGGGGCCGCCGGCCTGAGCGCCCCCTACCTCAACGTCCTCGAACACGGCGGCAACACGCCCACGCTGTCCGTCATCTTCCGCATCTGCGAAGCGCTGGAGGTGGAGCCTGCGGTTTTGATTGATGAGGTTTGGAGGGGGAGGTAAGGACAGTCGACGGGCTTCGCTGACGCGTTGGTCCTCGTGGCCAGTGCTCCAGGACCGCCAGCTCCAGCTTGCGCGCCGCAACAGGGCCGATAGGGCAAATAGGACTCATAGGACGATAGGTCCGCGTCCCGTCCTATCTGTCCTATAGGTCCCATTCGTCCTATTCGTCCCATCGTGCCCTGCCATGAGTGACCCCGTCACTCCGGCGGAATCGCTGAGCGGCGGCGATTCTCGCGCTGAGCGGCGGAATCGCTGAGGGTAGGGAACTTGCGGCTCCTGTCACTCCTTCAGGTATGGCGCCCGTCGTCCGCAAGCCCACCGTTCAGCGCCTGATTGCTGCGCACGAGAAGACGCAGCGACAGTCGCCCTGGCTGGAGGGGACGCTCATCGCAGGCGTACTGCTGATCGGCCTCGCCTGCGCCGTTGCCGCTTCCCGCGATCAGGGTACGGTGGTCCTCACGCGCGACGTCGGCCGCGGCGACGTCCTGACCAAGGGCGATCTCGTCCTCGCTTCGCTGCCGCGCATGAGCAGGACCTTCGCCAGCACCCAGGGGCTGGCCGGGAAGGTGATGACGCGGGCCGTCGAGGCGGGTCAGCCGCTGCGAGGCGAGGATGTCATCACTGCCGTCGCCGTCCAGCCGGGCGAGCTGGAGGTGCCGTTGCGCGTCTTCGCCGGCACGTTGCGTCCTCGACCCGGCGATTCGGTGCGACTGGCCGCAGTGAGCGCGGAGGGCGAGGCGCTCGTCCTCTCCGCCCGTGTGTTGGCCATGGATGTTCAGGAGGATCGGGCCAACCTCCGGGCGGCGATGGGCGTGGCCGACGCGGTGCGCATCGCCACTCTTCGCAGCCCGCAAATCCGTCTACTGTTGCAGCCGAAAGGAAGACCCTGACATGGACCGTTCTCTCGTTCGAGGTGCAGTGTTCGGAGCCTTGGCGCGCCGCGGGATCGACCTCAGCTCCCTGCACCGTCGCACCAGGATCGCCGTTCTGATTACCGAGCCGTCGGACCGCCGCGACTTCGCCGAGGAATTGACCGGCAAGATCGGGCTGTCGATCTCTGCCTCCCAGCTCGATTACAAGCGGGTGAGCGACCTGATCGTCTACAGCACCCTTCCGGGGAAAAGCACGACAAAACCGAGCGGCGGTGACTGAGCGGGACGATGGAAAAGATCTTCTCCGCGATCTCCGGACACTTCGGCCGCTCCATCCTCATCGCCGCCGTGCTTCCGGCCACGGTGTTCGTCATCGCTATCTATCTCTTCGTGCTTCCCATGATCCCGTGGGAATCGCATCTCGCGCCGCGCCTGGAGATCCTCGATCCGCAATGGCGACTGGCCGCCGCTGCCGGATACATCGTCATCCTCGCCGGGCTGCTGCACATCTTCAACATCCCGATCATCCAGCTCTACGAGGGCTACCCGTGGCAGCACGGGCTGATCGGTAAATGGATGTCCGCTCGAAACGTGCGCGTGGTGAAAGACCTCGAGACGGGCGGTGACCTCGCGCGAGACCTGAGACTCGATCCAGCCAACCTCGTCACGGCCGAGCAGAACGAGAAGCTCAACACGGTATGGGCGGATTCTGTCCGTCGGCGGTTCTTCGAATACCCGGACGCGGAGTTTGTGCTGCCGACGCGGCTGGGGAACGTGATCCGCAGCTTCGAGATGTACCCGCAGCGGCAGTACGAGATCTCCGCCATCCCCTTCTGGCCGCGCTTCGTGGCCAGGATCAAGAGCGAGCATGCGGAGATGATCGACGGCGCGAAGGCGCTGTTCGACGTCACGGTCCACCTCTCGTTTCTCGCCTGCGCCACGGCCATCCTCCTCATCGTGGTGGCGTGCTTCTTTCCCACGCCGTTTCTCACGCTGGATCTGTTCTGGTGGTGGGCGGCGCGAGTGGGGATCAGTCTTTGGCTGGCGTGGTTCTTTTATCGTAGCGCGATTTCCCGGGCCATGGCGTGGGGCGATCTGGTCCGCTCCGCGTTCGACCTTCACCGGCGCGACGTGCTGACGGATCTCGGGTTCGATCCGCCGCCCGGCGATCTCGAGTCCGAGCGGGCGGTGTGGAAGGATCTCTCGGAGCGGCTCGACGTCGGTGCGCCGCCGAACAAACGGGAGTTGCGCTACGACCTGCGAACGATCGTTCTGCCTCATGACGCACCGATGATCCTGACGCGCGCTGCCGGTCCGGCGAAGCCTGACGGCAGTCGGACGATCACCATTCGCGTGCACAACCCCCGGCTGCGGACAACGAACGACGTGAAGATCGTCGAGCACCTGCCCGAAACGACGGAGCTCGTCTGGGGGACGGCGAACGTGCCGCTGACCGGCACGAACCCCTACTACTTCCAAGTGCCGGCGATCCCGGCGCGAAGCGACGTCGTGATCAGCTATCAGGTGCTGGCGAAGAAGTCCTCATAGCCGGCACCGCGAAGTAGTGATCGAGTAGTGCCGCGCACTTTAAGACGATCAACGGGCGAGGCTCTCAACCCGGCCACGCCAGCGCCGCGGCGAAGCCGGGAATCTCCCCCTCCAGCCACTCTGCATGAGCGGAGACGAAGTCGAGCAGCTCCCGGGCGAGCACCGCATCGACGGTCTTGCCGTCGCGAGCGGCCACGCGCTCCAGCGCCACCACCTCCAGCCGCGGAATGCGCACCTCGAGCTGCGAGAGCCGCAACAGCTCCGGAATCGCCCGCACCACGTCGGCGCCGAGCGCCTCCTCCACGATGTCCTGCGACCAGAAGTCCATCCCGAACGCCACCACCTCCGGCCACGGCACCACCAGCCCAGCGGCCGAGTCCACCCCCTCCAGCTCTCCCACCTCGATCCACCCGCGCACGTCCTCCTCGTCCATGGCCAGGATCACCGAGGCTTCGGCGACGGAGTACGTGGGGTGGGGGTGGAGGAAAAGGGTGCGGATGGTGGTGGGATCAGCCATGGCGAAAAGACTCCTTTGCGTGACTTGTCTGCAAGCGTGAATGAGAATACCGATTCCAACGCTGGTTGGAGGACTTTATTCCAACGGCAGTGTGGAATGCAAGAGTGGAGGAAGCGGTCCTATTCGGTCGCCGCCTGCGCGAGCTGAGGAAAGCTCGCGGCATGACGCAGGAAGCGCTCGCCGAATCGGCCGAGCTCTCCGGCAACTACATCAGCGACCTGGAGCTCGGCCGCAAGGTGCCAAGCCTGACGATCCTCGTCCGCCTCTCACAAGCCCTGGATGTCGGGACGCCCGAGCTACTCGAAGACTTCACGCGCCACGCGGTAAAGGGGATGAATGTGAGGGATCATCGGGGAGGTTTGTGAGCGAGGAGCGAAGCTCGAGGCCATCCTGCCGATCAGCAAAGCTGCAATTCATAGCAGTGCGTTCTTCTCGGACATAGCAGCGAAGAACGCTATAGTCAGCGATGGCGGTGGCAGTGCAAGTTCTGATTGGTTGTCAAACGGTTGGCACGACCCGCGTGGTTCTACCGGACACTGCCGACCCATGGTGATCGCGGGAGCTCGCAACGTACCGGAGGTGAGTTGATAAATCATCGGTCGAGTATCTCTAATCGCTGGGGAGCTTTACGCTATGACTTCGCATGACGCATTGGATTCGACAAGGCGGCGCCGTTCGATTGTCGCCTTCGCTCCCGATTTCCCTGTCGGGCAACTGGCGAAAAAACGAATGGAGTTCATGTCGCGTATCGACAGCCAAGCGGTCGACTTCGACGCATTCGATGCGACACAGCGAGGTTTCTACCCCCGTCTGAAGGTCCTCATCCTTCCCGTCAACCGCGAACTCGTCCTAGCCTCGAGGATTCGCATCGGCTACGAAGGCGTCGTCGAGATTTCGGACGAGCGGATTTCGAAGGCGCCACCCGGCCGCGAACGCTCCGAAGAGGTACCCGGGGCCGTGGACCCGCTCGAGGTAACGAAGGTCCTGAAGTCGTCGCGTTCGGGAGCGGGGCAGACGATGTTGATTCTCGATATCGGGCTCGACACGAACCATGTTGATTTCAAGAAGCGTATCCCCGCACCGGTCGTCAAGCCTTTCGTGTCGTCTCCATACACGGCCGACTCAGGTCACGGAACACGGAGCGCAGGGCTCGCGTGCGGGCCTAGGAAGCCCGCAAACGGGAAACGGTACGGTGTCGCTTACGAGTCGGCTCTCACCCTCGGTCAAGTAGCCGATGAATACGCCGACATCCCGGATGAGGCCCTGATCGCGGGTATGGAGTACGCGATCGAGAAGCGCATCCCAGTCGTGAACATGTCTCTCGGTCAGCAGATTCGAAAAACGTCGGGATATAGCCGCGCCTTCGAACTCGCCGCGCAGCGAGCCTTGAATGAAGGTGTCTTGCTCATTGCGGCGGCGGGAAATGACGAGGCGGAGGCGGGGAACGTTGCCGTGAATCACCCGGCAAACTGTCCTTCGGTCATGGCTGTAGGAGCTCTTGACGGGAATCTGCGACCGTGGCCAGGCTCGTGCGTTCGCCTTCGATGCGATGGTGAGGTCGATTTGGTCGCGCCAGGATACGACGTTCGCTCATCGACTGTAGGACGCGACCCCTATAACACGAGAAGCGGTACGAGCTCCGCCGCTGCTATAGCGAGTGGGATCGCGACTTTGTGGGTGGAGGCGCTCGCACGCAAGAACGTTCGCGGGTGCCAGCTCTGGAACGTTCTAGTGGATCACGCGGAATCCGTTAAAGGTGGACAGCGGTCGACGACGGGTGCCGGCCTCATTCAGGCGCCGGTGTGACGCGCGCGCCAAGGCGCGCGCCACGCCTGTCGCAAAGCGGTCAGGGATAGCGCACGGGCGAGCAATCGACGTCAGGGTCCGCGCCGCCCGTAGTGCACGAATAGATGGTCTCGCCCGGCTGCTTCTGACACGGCCTGTCCTTGTCAGATCTGGGCGAGTTCGTCGCCGTCGTCTCGTTGAAAAGGTTCTCGAATGCGCTGTAGTGCCCGCCAGACGCCGTCGGATCCAGGTTCGTGATGGTTACGAATGCGGCGCCATCCACAACGACTGTTTGATTGCGCGAGCCGATGTAGAACGTGACCGGATTTGCCGACGCGACCGTGAACAAAAGGGAGCGGGGAATGCAGACGTAATTTTTCCCGTCGAACGTCCCCTCGTGTTTGAAGTAGTCGTTGATCGTGAGGTCACCGGCGGGGAACTCGAAGACGGCTTTGAAGCGCGCTGCGTCGGGTTGCCCATCCTTCGCCGTTTTGTGGATTGTCTTCCCAGACGGAAAGCCGAGCTTATAAAGCGGAACGTCGTTGATCTTGAGCATCGGTACTGCCGAGCCCAGAGACGTCATGATGCGACCCCGCAGCTCGAAACAGGTCAGATCTCCTTTGACCCTGCCGGGGAGCGTCGACTCCTTCTCGCGAAATGACTCTGTAGGGACACTCAGAACAGCCACGTGTGCGATGTGATGGTGTTTCATCAATGCTGCGAGGTAACGACGTGGTGCGACACTATCGGGTTCGAGAAACGCGATCAGACCTCGAAAGCCGATTTGCATGATGCTTCTCCTTTCGCTTCCTCTCTTATGACGGCCCCGGACGCGATTTTCACGATCCGTAGGCTTGGAATGCCGCCCATGCGCGGGGATCTCGCATGCTTGCGTCCCCGGAAGCGAGCATAGCCAACTGCACGCGTCGCGTCGCCTCGGCCGGTGAACGGCCGGCGCGAAGTTGGCGGTAGAGCAGGATCGTGAAAGTCGAGGAAGCCTCGTCCTCGACGTTCCACAGCGTCCCGATCACGTTCGATGCTCCGGCGGCGAGAAACGCGAGGGCGAGCGTATCGACGTTGCGCCGAGCCTCGCCGGGAAGCGCTGTCTGGCAGCCGGCAAGCACTACGATGCGCGTCCGGGCGAGGGTCGAACGTTCGATCTCGCTGAGATAGAGAATCCCTGAGTCGGCCCCGTTCGGGGACAACAACAGGTGGGACCGCGCGGGTTCACTCGGCGCGACCACCGCATGCGTCGCGAAGTGCGTCATGTCTGCGTCGTCGATGGCCTCGAGAACGCGCCGCCGGGTCGCCGCTGGGCCTAGTAGCACGACGGCGTTTTGGTGCTCACGTGCCACCACATTTGCCTCCCGTTCCGCGTCCGGAAGGTTCTCGAGATCGGGAAACCGCTGACGATCGAACGCGGGATTACCGACCGCGAGAAGCGTCGATGCCATGTCGATCTCCATTCTCGCACGCGCGGCGACCGTGGCGCTTGGGGCGACGGTCACCGACGCTCGCTCGATCAGCCGACGCTTCTCGAACCGCAGTGCACCGAAAGGGACTCGTGACAATGCGTTGTCGGGAACGATCGCGACCTGCGTCGCACGGCGCAGCGTGGAAGCGACCGGCAAGAGCAGGCGGTGCGCGAGTCTGTCACCTGATTCATCGTCCAGCGCCGAAACGAATGCTTCGACGTCCCGGTTGATCTCGTTCTGCATAGCATCGACTCGGCGGACGGCGACCGTGCCGCTTTCGGTCACGAAGATCAGCACCGAGTCGCGCAGAACGACGTACTGCAGGACCGGCGTCGACGGTGCTGCCGGTACGCGCTCACTCGGAACTGTATAGGGGCGCGAACGCTGCGTCTCGAGTACGTGCCAGGCTTCTGCGACGCGACGCGATCGGACGAGTGCATCCACTAGCTCACGCGTCGCGGAGTCGGCCGTTCGAAAGTATGCGTCACGCAGTTGATCGCTCGTCGACCTGCCGATGGAGCTTCGCGCCAGTGCGAGCGCGTGTCTGAAATCGCGGAGGGCCGGAACCTCTTCACCGACGGCGGCGAGTGCGCGCCCACGCTCGAGCAGTGCCTCCGCGGCCAACGAGGCGCTCGAGCCACTCGGGCCCGGCCGCAGATACGCATTGAGAAGCAAAATCGCGCGTCGAGGATTGGTCGCACGGATCGTGACCGCCTCGCAAAACATGGTCTCACTCTGCGCGCGGAGGCGAAGCGTGTGGTCACGGATTGTTGTTGAAGTCAGGCTCGCCTGGGCGAGGTCCGCCCGGACCACCGATTCGATGCCGACTCTATGCGCGGCGAGCGCTCTCCAGTTCAAGGTGCTGATGCGAATACGCGGGTTCTGATGCAGTCGCGAATCGGCGGCGAGAGACAAGAGCGAAAACGCGTTCTCCCACTCGCCAGCGAACGCCTCAGATCTTGCGGTTTGATCGATCGCGCGCTGCAGATCGCCCAGATCTCCGGACCGGCTGATGCGGCGGAAGATGCCAATGCGAATCCGCCATGCTTCCGCGCGGCGGCCGAACGTCGCATGGCTCGCGGCGGCTTGCGTGGCCATGACGTTCGCGTTACCGTCTTCGCCGAGTCGCTCAAATTTTGCCAGTGAGCTCATTTGCGACTCAAGAGCTTCCATCATCCGCCCGGCGCGGCCGTGGATCACGCCCAGTTCCCATGCGATGAATGCGCGCAGTGACTTATGGGATTGCGGAACGCGGCTTGCGAGTCCGATGAGGCGAGTGAGACTATCACCGGCGCGGTCACTGTCGAAGAGCGCGCATGCGTGGTAGAACTCAGCGACGTCAGCCATCGGATGCGTTGCGCGCCGCAGCACGTTCGCCGAGCGCTTAAACTGCAGCAGCGCCACCGCGACCTCGCGACGCTCCGCTGAGTAAAGGCGACGACCCACGGCATAGGCGATGAGAGCGTTGGCGATGTCTAGTCGTGTCGTCTCGTCCGAAATGCGGCGGGTCGCGACGGCGGCGTCGTGAAGGATTGTGTCGCCATTGCGTGCGGCAAGTGCCGAACCAATGGAGTCGATGAGGTCGAGAATCCTTGTTGCTGTCGCGATTTCACCACTCCGAATCGCGAGAGCCCACTCCTCGTGTAACACTACCTCCGCGGTTGCACGCGCGTCTTGCGGAAACGCGAAGACGATTTTCTCGATCGTCGCGCGTTCCGACGGAGGAGTGCGGCGAAGAACCGAAAGATTGTACTTCCATGCGTCTGCGCGCGTCACACTCGCCAGTGCACGGCGCCGCGCACGTGCGTCGGCTGTCCATTTCGAGCCACGGTCGACGCGAGTGTACACATCATAGGCTTCGGTGGCAGCCCCGAAGAGGCCGAGCTTTTCCAAGATTGCTGCGCGGTTGAAGAGTGCTTCGTCCAACTCGTGATCGATGCGAAGGGCGTGATCGACCGCGCCGAGGGCGTTGATGAGCTGCGGGGCGTCCCTTTCGACGTCGTAAACCGTCATGCGCGCGACAGCGAGATCATTCCAAAGTGCGGCGTCGTGCGGCCGAGACTCAGCGGCGCGCGCGAGGCGAGCGACAGCCTGTCGCGGTAGTCCCGACACCAGCAAAGCGACACCCGAGGCGTGCGCTCTTGTCGAAGTGGCCGGCGCGTCTCGGTAAACCGCAACGATTCGTTTTGCGAGTAGTAGCAGACGCATGGCATCCGCGTTCGAGCGACGCTTCACTGAAACGCCGCGGGCAAATCCGTGCAGTCGTTGCGGGACCATGCTCGGTGGAACATCCGCCGCAGCCCGCGAGAGTCGCCAAAGTTCAATGCGCGGTCGCGAGAGAATAGTTATCGCTGTCGCGACGATCAGCGGAATCGCGATCACGACTAACCACGAACGTGTCCCATTTCGAACTGCAGTCATTGGTTTGTAACGAATGATAACAACGATGCGCGGCTAACCGGACTGATGTGACGGACTGGTGGGGCCAGAGCTTCTTTCCCGCAGCGCCATCGTTCTGCTACCCCATGTCACAGCTGTCCGAAACAGCCGCAGCGCCGTGGCAAGGGCGCCATAGGTCAGCGGCTTAGGCGCCGGAGAGTGCCGGCCGGGAACGACAACCCCGGGTTCACGCGACCCGCGGAGCGCTTTTGGACTGAGGCCGCGACGCTTCGTCAGCTGCCGCATTCTCACAGTGGTAGCGTCGAGCTGCCACTCTTCTGGCACGCCCCGAGGGCCGCAGCTCGACGCTGCGGCTGTCGGAAAGCGGCAGATGGTGAAGCGTCGCGGCCTCAGTCCAAAAGCGCCATGGGCCGTGTGTTACCGAGCCCATTCGACGTCAGTGTTCACGTCGCGCGACGCGTTTTGGACAGGTGCTACCCGACATAGCGAGCGTTGCTCACCGGGCCGCCAAAGCATTGACCTCGCAGGTCAGTGCCTCGACTCGGCGGCAAGAGTCGAGCATTCTTATACACGTTCACTTGGTATATTTCAGAGTTGCCGACGTCGGCCGCGTGGGAACCTATCATTGAACAAGCGGTCTTGAGACGTCACATCTAGGAGCATTCACTCTTGTTCTTCGCGAGCCGTGTCTTCCTTTTTATCTTCGTCATCATCGCCGCCCTGGTATGCGTTGAGCTGTTCGTGTTTGGCGCCGCGACGGCCGGCGTGGGGCTCACCGGCCATGGATCATCGTGGACTGACTTCGGCATGGTTTCTCTCAGTGTTGTGATCGGCGTGCTTATTATCTTCGGGCTCAAATACGTGTTTCGTCCGCCGGCGATTCGAGCCCGCTTCTGGACTGTGTTCCTCGCACTGCCGCTCATCGCCTTGGAGGGTTCGTGCTGCTGCGCTGAGCCGGCGTAATCGTCCGCCCCACGCCATCGCGTCGGACAAGGCGGGCTGCGCAAGCCAGTTTAAGGAACGTTGGTGGATGCCGGCGTTCGTTAGCACCATGGCACGGGGCGCTCGATGAGCGCGCGCATGTCGACCACCAACGCGGTGGTGCAAGCGCCGCTTGCAATGGGATTCGCAAGGGCCAGAGCTTCTTTCCTGCGTCGCCATCGTCGTGCTGCCTCAGGTAGAGGGCCGTTGCTCAGCGGTCGTCAGTTTATCGAACAGCTTACGTCCGCCGCTGCCCGTAAACAAAACAGCCGCCAGATGGCGGCTGCCGAGCGACTTCATTTGGCGCGGCGGACCGGGATCGAACCGGTGACCGCCGCGACAGGTTTTATGGAAGTTCAGAAGCCGTCGGAGCGCGATCTCACCTGCGTCCTTCCGTGACGACATGATCCAGCGTGTCGGCACTGACGCTCGGCAGAAATTCAGTCTCCGCTTTCGCAGGTACGTAGGTGGCGCCGATCTGGTGCTTGCCCGGTTTGAGGCGGCTGGTCGTCAGCGTCGCTCGGCCGAAGGCGTCGACTTTGACGGGCTTGCCGAGCTTCGCGCCGTCGAGGGTGAACTGCACGGCGCCGGTGTCGCGTCCCTTGGCCGGAGCGATGCGGTCGCCGGTCTTCTTGTTTTTGACCACCGCGACGAAGTCGACTCGTTCGCCGGCTCGGGAAGCCTGCTTCGTGCCGAAGACCTCCGTTTGCGTGGCGCGCTGGACGAGCGTCTGGCTATCCGTGTACGTCTTCGCGAAATTCGCTTCGCCGGTGAGGGCGACGTCGAACGCGCAGTTCGCGCGATCATCCCGGTTCACGATCTGCCCGCACATCTGCTCCGCGACCGCTCGGTCGATCGGCTTGACCAGCGGACGTTCGGGAAGGGTGCAGCTCGTCGCGTTTTCCACCGGCCACGCTTTGTTCGTGAAATGCTCGGTGCCCATGCCGGGCGCATAGTCGAACAGGCTCGTCTTGTTGGTGACGCGCCATGCATCGGCGAACTTCTGGTTCAGATCCGCAAAACGCGTCGCGGCGGACGCGGGACGCGGGCCCATGGACGAGCCGTCCGGGAGAGTCGGCAACCAGCTTCCGGGCGGAATGAACCCCATGATCCCTTCCGTCGCCGGCGTATTGAGGATGCTCAGGTTCAGGTACCAGACGTTGTGCGATCCCCACCAGCCCGGAACGACCAGCAGCGTGGTCCCGTCAGCGAAATCGATCTGGATGCCGCCGCCGATGCTCGCCCGGGCGACACGCGCCCCGCCGCCGAGAGGAATGCTCGGCACGGCGTCGAGGTCGACGAGCGTTCCATCGATGCGCACCTGCATGCCGGCCGGACTGGCGTCGCCGGTCAGGCTGGGCTGGTAGGTCACCCGGTGTCCGGAGACGCGCGCCGCGACCGCCGTGTTGATGCTGACGCAACTGGTGAGCCCCGTGTGCCCGTTGGGGATGGGGCCCGCGGAAGGCACGGGAGTCTGGCGGACCTGGATCTCCATGTCGCCGTCGCGCAGCAGCGTGAACTCGCCGGCGCTGTGGAAATCGTAATTCTCGCCGCTCACGGTGCGGATGTGGGGGTCGCCATTGTCGGCACCGTCATAGACGGCGCGGTCATTCGACAGCACGAGGTCGTCGATGACCACGCGTCCCTGCGGCGAGCCCCAGGTGGGACCGACGTTGAAGCGAATGGCGACGATGTTGTTGAGATTGAGGCCGGAATTGTTGTTCAGGAAATCGGTCAGCCGGATCCTGATGGTCTCCATCTCATTGTGCCAGCCGCTGAGGCGTTGATAGGGCTCTTCCAGACCGCCGCCGTAAGCGCCGATGTTGATCGAGCTGGTGTTCGCGGCGGAATCGCGCAACGTCACCGTGAAGGTGAGGTCGCCGAGAACCGCGACGGTATTGGGATGTTGCGTGCCCTGCGCGCCGCGGAAGGAGAGATACAGATCGTCCGCGAAATTCTGCTCGGTGACCGGGATCGCCCATTCGTAGTAGCGATCGGTCCCCGTCCAGTCGAACACGACACCGCGCGTGGTGTCGTTGTAGACACCACCCGAGGCCGAGCCCTGCGTGGCGCCGTTGAACGGATCGGTCGTCGTCCATGCAAAGTTGCCGTTGTTGTCATCGAGCAGACCTTCGACGACATTGTTGACGGTGAACGTGACGCCCGCGCCGCTGCTGCTGGTGTTCAGCGCGAACTGCGATTGATAGTCGTCGAGCACCACCGTGCCGATGACGGAGCCGTCGTAATACTCGTGCGTGACGACCGTGCAGGCGTTCGTCGGCGCGCCGATCGGCCGGAACGTTTCGTATTGGCGCGTCAGGAAATCGACGGAAGGGATGTTGTCGTCGACGTACCGTTTGACCAGCGGGAGGAAGTGCCCCAGCTCGATCAGATGCGTGTTGAGAGGCCCGAGGGCGCAGGGACCGCTGAAGACGGAGCCGCCGCCGTTATGGAAGTCGCCGTGCCCCGCGCCCTGCACGGTCGTCGACTGGCGATGTTTCTCCGCCCGGTCGTGCAGGTGATAAGTCTGGCAGACGTTGCAACCCGCCGAGCCGTCCACGTCGGCGTCGCCCGAGGCGGTCCAGAGATGGAAATTGGCCTTGTGGGGATTGGCGACCGCGGTGCCGGTGAAGTCGGTCGGCAGCATGCTGCTGATCAACTTGATGTCGTTCGGAATGTAATTGACCGGGACATACGTCCCATCCACCATCCGGTCATACGAGATCGCCACACCCTCGGCGCCGCGGCTATGTCCGATCCAGACGATCCGGTCGGCGTCGAGATGCGTGGTCAGCGCGGCGCCGCCCGGGATCGCGCCCGCCGCCACCTGATTGATGAACGCATCGGTGTGGCCGAGGGTCGTGGTCGAAGCGTTCACCGGCCCGGGTCCCGTGTTGTTGGCGTGGCTCATCACGATGTAGCCGTAGGACGCCAGATGATTGCCGATATGGTCGTACCACTGGTAGTTGTGGCCGTTGCCGTGGCTGACGACGATCAGCGGGAGCTGGTTCAGCGTCGCGATATTGCTGGGGAAGAACGTGTTCTGCGCGAGATGCGAGCCCGGGATGCCGAACGTGACGCCGACGGCGGCCGGCAAGTTGTACGTCAGCTCCGTGACGGCGTAAGGCCCGGGCGTCGTCGTGTCATGCACGATGTAGAAGCCGGACTCGTTGTTGCGGCCGTCGATGAAGTCGTTGCCGTCCAGCAAGCCGTTCTGATTGCAGTCGAGGACCACGTCGTATCCGACGCCGAGGCCTGTTCCGGCGGCGCCGCTCAACTCGGACGGCACGGTGACCTGGAACGTATTGGACTGAATGAGACCCGAGACGAAGGACTGCGTCTGCATGCCGCCGAACGTCACGTCCGTCAGCGTGTTGTTGAGATTCCAGCCGATCGTCTTCTTCGCCGCCACGACGTACACGTCGCAGGTCTGGCCGACGATCGTGGGATAGCGCGAGGGATCGATAGCCACGTGCACCGAATTGTTGGTGTTGACGGCCTTGACGTAGTGGAAGAAGGGGTAGGTGGGCAGCGGGTGCCCGGCCAGCTCGGCCTTGGTGATCGCCTGCGCCGGCAGCGCGCAGAGGAAGGCGATGAGCAGGGCAAAGGAAGCGGCGGACTTGCGCATGGCGGCTGCAATCGTGAGCATGATCGTTCCCTTCCGCGTCATCGCGGCACCATCGTGCCGGCGCTCGGCAGGCGCCAGGTCTCGGCGAGATCCTTCTCGTCCGGCGAATATTTGAGTACGAGGTCGGCAGCGGGTCCGCGAAGGAGCGACGCCAGATCACCGGCGATGATGGGATCGCGCTGAGCGGCCGCGATCTTCTCCGGGCTGAACGGCTTGATGGCGACGCTGTCGGCGAGACTCCTCTCCGCCACGATGACGTCCGGCGTGACGCGCTCGGGCAACTCCGGCCGTCCGAACCAGATGGGCGCCGTGGCGAGATCGATGTTGCCGGGGATGATCCCGATGACGAAACCGGAGACATTGCCCTTGTTGAGGCGCTGGACCGTGCGATCGCCGGCGTAAAGGACCGGCTCCGCGGTGTTCCGCGGCACGACGAGGCTCGGATCGACCCTCAGCACGACGAGCAGCCCCTCGCTCACGAACGGCCGGCTCTCCAGCCAATCGTGGTGGTAGCCCATCTTCAGGCGGAACGGGTGAATCTCGAGGATGTCGTACACGCCGGATGGTGTAGGGAGCATCCGCAATTTCGCGACGGCCTCCTGCGACGGCGCATCGGCCGGAACGGCCTGCGGCTTCGCCGCCGCCGCGTTCTGTCCAAGACAGGCGGGAACGACGAGTGCGATCAACCAGAAAGCCGCGAGCCAGGTGAAGAGCTCGAGGCGGCGAGAGGTGGGTTTCGGTACTCCATTACTGTTGGCCGGCATCACAATCTCCATGAGAAACAAGACACCCGGCGCGCTCGCCGTGTGGAGGGGCATCCGGAAACGTGCAACGATTGAGTTCAGGAAGGACGTCACGATACGTCGGGTGGGTGGGGGCTGTCAATTTTGGGTGGTCTGACGCGATCCGCCGGCGCGCGGCGCCGCCGGGGGATGCAGGTGGGATCGAACACGTCGATGTGGGTTGATTGGCGTGGTGCTCGGCGGCCGTGGCGCGGCGCGAGCGCAGCGTCGTGGCGGCAAAGCCGGGAATCTGCGGTTTCAGACACCTCGGCATCAAGGGAGAAGAAGCCGACGAGGGCAGGCGAGCACCGGATCGACGCTCTGAAGGTCGTCCAGCAGCCACGTCGTTCGAGCCACCACCACCCGTCGCGGAATGTCACCTCAAGCTGCGAAAGCCGCAACGACGGCCGGAATTGCCTGCACCAGTTCGGCCCCCGGGCGCTCCTCCACCACTTCTGGGCGCACGCGGAACGCCACAACCTTGGAGCATGGCTTAAACTACCGTGTCTGCCGAATCCTCCTCAGTTGTCGCACCTCGAACCACTCGCGCACCTCCTCTCAGCCATCGGCAGATCTCGAACCACGGAGTAGGTGGTGGGGTGGGGGGGAGTTGAACCATGGTGTTCAATTTCGTGGTCCACGCTAGCGGTCGCGACGATGCACAGTGACGCGGCAAGGTGACAAAGAAGAAGCCGTCGCCCACGTGAGCCGGCAAAGCGCACGCGCAGCGAGGCTTTAGCTAGACGCATCTCGCCCCGCTGGTCCGGCGCGCCCTACTGAACGTCCTCAAACGCGGTGCACGGCCTGCGCTGTCGGTTATCCTTCGAATTCGAGAGGCTTTGGAGGTGGCGCCGACGGTGTTGGTTGATGAGATTTGGATGGGCGGTCACGCCGAGAGAGCACCGCGTCCGGCGCGGAAACGCGCTGCGCCGCGATCGCGGCGACATCGTGAAGTTGCGTGGCACGACAACACACGAGGGCGACGGCATGTGATAGGCGAAGGTACGCTGATGGTCGCAGATTACGCGATAATTTCTCAGCCGCGCAGAGATGCGCAGACGCTCGCAGATGCGTATTCTTGACTTAGTCATTCGTGACGCGACGGCCGACGACGCAAAACTGCTGGCGCAGGTCGGCGCGATGACTATCATCCAGACCTTCGCTTATCGCACCCGGCTTGAGGTGATTGAACGTCTGTCGGCGCGGATCTTCAACGAGGAGGCGCAGCGGCGGGAGATCGAGGCGAATGATCACAAGACACTGGTCGCCGTATGGCGTGATGACGTCCTCGGCATGATCCGTCTCCGCCTGCACAAGGATAAAACGTACGAGATTGTCCGGTTCGGCGTCCTGCAGGCGTTCCAGCGCCAAGGTGTAGGTCGCAAGTTGATGGAGGCCATGACGACTGTTACGGGTGCCTCGCTGGTCACCGTCCGCATACCTCAAGGGGTGAGCGGCGCCGCTCGCTTTTTCGAGAAATATGAGTTTCGGATGGAGCGTGAGCGGGCCGCTTCCAAGAGCAAGAGGCACGACCTCATCCTCACGCGCGGACCTGCAGCCTCGCTTCACGCGATCGCGGCGGCAACGCCCGGGCTGCGCCCGCGCATTTTCGTCAGCTATAGTACACACCGCGAATCTGAGAAGGTGCTGGCGCGCGTGGTTCGGATGCTGCGCGACAATGACTTCGATGTGTGGGTAGACCGCGAGCGCATGAAGCTAGGCGAGCAGTTCCCTCGCCAGATCTTCACTGAAATCTTCCAGTGCCACGGCGGCGTGGTGATCTTCTCCGAACCGGCGGCGGAATCGCAGTGGGTGCAGGCGGAGGCGACGGTGCTGGCGGCGCGCGCGTGGCGAGATGGTGACAAGTTTCCGGTTACGCTGATCTTTGTTCCGCCGGAGAAGCCGGAGACGATTCTACGTCGCAAGCCATTCGAGGCTCTCGATCTTGCGAGCATGCACGCGATCAAGAACCCAGATTCCGACCGTGAGCTCAGGCTGATGGTCGAACGATTCGAGCCACTCAAGCGAAGCATGGAGAAGACGCCGGTTGACGAACTGATCGACGTCGTAGTGCGCCGTCTGCCGCGCGATCAGCCGCTACTTGCCCGTGCGGCGTACGCGGCGCTCGACCAGTCGACGTTACAGTTCCCCGAAACCGACGTGGCGCTCGCTGACGCGAGCCTGTCCGCTCCTCTGCTCGCCCGGAGCTTCTTTCATATCGGGCTCCACGCGTTTCGCGACGCGCTGAGGTTGCTAGCCTCTGCGATGTCACGGTCCGAGGTGTCGACCGTCGTCGACCTGGTCGTGCCGTTCTGGATTGATCCCAAGGCAGTGGCGCCACTCGCGCGCGCCGCGTTCGGCCGCGGGCGCAGCGTTCCGATGATCAACGCGCGTAACGACATGACCGTGAAGATGTATATAAAGCGCGCGGCCGCCGAGTATCCGTTCCGCTGGGTCGTAATTCCGGTGACCGCCGCCGGCGGCGAGAAGACATTGGGCGCGATCATCAGCGAGATCCGTCGTGGCTTTCGTGACGCGGATCCGGCGTTGATCTCGTTCGACAAGGATGAAATTGACGAGCAAATCACGCTCTCCCTCGATCCGGTCATAGTCGTGCTGCCCCCGACCGTACGCGTAGAAACAATCAAGCAAATCCGTGCGAAGTATCCAAGCTGCACGTATTTCATCCGAACCGGCCCGTCGGTGCCTCCGCGCGAGCAGTACGTCGGTCTCGATGTGGTGCTGCTCGAGCCGGAGCTCACGCCGGCCGTCGAGGCCGAAATCCACGCTCTTTACATCGCCTGCAACCGCATCGCAGAAAGCATCGTGTGAATCATGAACTACAACAAGCAATTCAACGCTGCCGGGGAGCCCAAAGCGGTCCTTCCACCGGAGGATCCCGCCACCGGCCGATCGCCCGGCGACCAGGACGACGGCACGGTCTATATTTACACCGAGGAGCTCGAGCTCGCAGTTAATGTCGCACTGGCGACGGGTCGTCCGCTCCTGCTCCGCGGGCCGTCGGGTGCTGGCAAATCGTCACTCGCGAAGAACGTCGCCTACATCCTCGGCTGGAGGTACTATCACACTGTCATTTCGTCACGCACGCAGGCTCAGGATCTTCTGTGGCGATTCGATAATGTGCTCCGGCTGAGCGAGGCGTTGGACGCGGGGAAGAATGTTGCGCCCGACGCGGCGTACATCCAGCCGGGAGTACTGTGGTGGGCGTTCGATCCCGCGAGCGCAAAACGACGCGGCAGCGACAATCCCACTGTACCAGCACTGCCGGACCCGACCCTATTGTCGCCTGATGCGGCCCGCGCGGTGGTGCTGATCGACGAGATTGACAAAGCGGACCCGGATGTCCCGAATAATCTGCTCGTCCCCCTCGGTTCGTTCATGTTTCACGTGCCGGAGCTACGCGTCACGGTCAAAACGGTCACGCGGCCCCTTATCGTCATCACCACCAATGACGAACGCGAACTGCCCAACGCGTTCATCCGCCGATGTGTGGTGACGACCCTGCCAAGGCCCACGGCCAAGAAGCTGTTCGAGATAGCCGTGCGTCACTTTGGGCCCGACCGCTACAGCCTGTATGAGCCGATCGCAGCAATCCTAGAACAAGTGGCGGTGGCGAAAGAGCGTCGGAATCAGCACGCGCCGAGTACCGCCGAGTACCTCGACGCAATCGCGGCTTGCATGGAACTCGGCATCGTGCCCGGTACCAGTGTCGAGTGGGAGGCGGTCGTGAGCGCCCTCTTCAACAAACCGCGGACAGGCGATGATCCGACGAAGTGACGCTACGCTAATATCGATCGGCGATCTGGTTCGCGCCGTTCACGAACTCCAACCATCTCCGGAAGTCTTGCCTCTGATCGCGCGAATGCTGCAACTTGACCCGTTGGCACGGGTGTCGGTACCGAAGTCTCTACGCCGACGG
Source organism: Thermoanaerobaculia bacterium (assembly GCA_036380735.1). GTDB lineage: Bacteria > Acidobacteriota > Thermoanaerobaculia > Gp7-AA8 > Gp7-AA8 > DASVEE01. Next base: position 116,176 of record DASVEE010000006.1, read on the forward strand.
AGGGAAGACGTGATCTCCGACGTGGCGCCACGTCCTCGCCAGCACGAGATCAGCACTCCGTCCGAGGTGCACGACAAGGCGTCGTCTACTGTCGTCGTGGCGTCAAAACTTAAGCCGAAAAAAGCTCCCCGCATCCAAGTCGTACCAATCTCGATCGAGGCGGTACACGACGAGCAGGAAGAGCCGACGGTCACGCTCGCGCCGCCCGCACAGATGGTGCCGGCCACAGACGAGGAGGACGAGCCTGAACCCGAGCTTCTGCCGCTGCTTGATCCTCGAACGCTCCGGAGCGCGATCGTCAGCGCCGTGGAGACACGGTCACTCGAAACGATACCGGACATCGACGCGCTGACCGATATGCTCATCCGCGGCGAAGTTATTCGTGAGATCCCGCTTGTGAAGTTCCCGACAGTGCGGCGCGGTGTACAGGTGCTGCTTGACCGCGGCTCTGGAATGGTGCCGTTCGCCGGCGATGCCGATCATCTAGCCGCAGCGATCGCGGCACTTGTGAACGAGTCATCGACGCGCGTCCTTCCCTTCCGCACGATGCCGACGTGGTCGGTCTATGACTCAGGCGGCGGGCGCCGCGCCTACGAGTTTCCTCCGGCAGGCGTGCCGGTGGTGATTATCAGCGACTTCGGCATGAGCCGCGAGACGCTTCCTGATGTTCGGCCTGTGCTCGCGGATTGGGTGCAATTGCTGCGCGAACTGCGGGCACGGCGCAGCTCGGTGATCGCCTTCGTACCGTACGAGCCGGATCGATGGCCGCGCGAGCTGCTGTCCTCCGCGGTTTTCGTGCACTGGGATCGTGGCGCGTCGTCGATGACGATCCGCGCGGCGAGGGCCCGGCTGGATCGAAGATGATTTCGCAGCCGGAAAAAGAACTCGACGCGCTGCTAGAATCGACGCCGAAAGCAGCACTCGAGCTCGCGCGCGTGGTGTCGCTCGCCGCGCGCATCGAGCCCCAACTGCTGCGGCGTGCACGTCTCGAATTGCTCCCTCACCTGCGCGTATCCGCGGAGGCGGACCTGTGGTTCAGCGGATTATCCGAGGCGCGCAGCACGCGCTGGATGGTCCTCCAGCGCGCGGTCGCCGAGCGGCTTCGCAGCGAGCTCGCGTGCGACCGTGCGCTCTTCGACGGCTCGTGGAACGTACTGCGCAAGGTGCACGAGAACATCGCACCGGCGGTCGCGCTGGAGGAAGAGATCACCTACCTTGCGTTGTCTCCCGGCAGCGGCAGAAGCATCGCGGACGCAATCGAGACGAAGCTGGCTTCGGTCGTCCATGCAATCGTGTCGGAACAGCGAACAGGACTCATTGACTGGATCGTGCGGGCGCTGCCACGCCTCCCCGAACGGGCGCGCGACAGCCAGGGCGCAACGATGCTCAGTCTTGTCAGCGCTGGATGGCTGCCGTCCCATATGCCAGAGCCGCAGCAGATGCCGCGCGATCCGGCGCTTACTGCAATCATTGCCCGCGGTTTGCCGCGAATCGATCTGTGGGTGCGGTTGGTAGAGCAGGACGCGAACTTTCGTCTAGAGCTCAGTCGCTCCCACATTCCGAATGCTACCGCGATTAAAGTTCCTGCCACCGAGCCAGTGATCATTGACGCAAGTACCGGCGATCGTCGCAAGCTCCTCACTCTTGGCGCTCAGAGCAGCGAGAAGTTCGAGTTCGAGTTCGATGACGATACGGTGATTACGCTCCAAACCGCGGCCGGCGCTGCCTTTCGTATCACACGCGACTGGGGCACGAAGAAAAACACGACCGTACTGGTTGCGGGACCTGCGCAGAACCTCACGAGCTGGCTGCGTGAGATCTCGGTCGAGCTCGGGGGCATGCTCGCGCGCCAGGGATACTCGCTCGTCACTACGGGGGGGGCGGGGGTGGAAGAGCTCATCGCGACCAGTTTCGCCGCCGCCGCCGGCGACACAGCGAAGCAGCGCATCCAGCACATCGTGCGAGCTGGCCGATCTCGTCCGGCGACAGGTACCACGGTGCGCGCGAGTAGTGACTCGGAATGGCGGAGGCTTACCAGCCGCGTCACCGACGTTGCTGTCGTACTCGAAGGTGGGCCGCGAACGAAGTCGCTGATTCAGTACCTCATGACGAAGCGTGTCCCGGTACTTCCGGTCGGCAGCGCCGGCGCCGCCAGCGAACTGCGGGAGGCGGCGAGTCACGATTGGTTGGCGCTGAAGATGGTGACTTTCCGCGTTGTGCTCGAGAGCGGGGGCAACATCCCCGCGCAAACGTACGCTATCAGTCAGCTCCTCGGCCTCCGCGACCGCGTTCGCTGGAATTTGATCGACGACGAGCCGCCAGCGCACTGACGGTCGCTCACTATGTGTAACTTTCTTGCGTCGCGTAGCCGTCGCTTTTCGGCGAAGCATTCCCGCACGAAAGGGGCAAATCTCTCGCGCTTCTGTGGGGATCGCGCTGGTTGTTGTTGAAGAATCGCGACCTTGCGAATCGCTTGAGCACCCACTCCAAAGCACAAAAGCCGCCTTGCGGCGGCTGGTGGCTTCGAAGGTTGGCGGGGCCGACGGGACTCGAACCCGCGACCTCCGGCGTGACAGGCCGGCGTTCTAACCGACTGAACTACGACCCCGCGTTAGAACTCTCTACTGCTCTGCACCTTGCGGTGCGTGCGCCTTTCGGCGCGAGGGAAACTTGCTAACCTCGGCGGGGGGAGCTGCATTCCCCGAAGAGGCGCGCATCGTAAACTGCTGATACCGGGGTGTCAAGGCGCGATTCGAACGGGGGAACCGTTGTCCGTTTTCCGTTTTCCGTTGTCCGTGCTGCGCGGTGGGCGCGTCGCCCCACGGACAACGGACAACGGACAACGGAAAACGGACAACGCCGTCAACTCACGCTTCGGGGGCGGCCTCTCCCTAGTACGTGGGGAGCACCGGGGCGGCGATGAGTCGGGGGGCGGCGGCGTCCTTCGGCGAAAGAACGGCCTCGGCCGGCGTCACCGGCCAGGCGATGCCGATGTCAGGGTCGTTCCAGAGGAGGCTGCGGTCGTGCGCCTGCTCCCAGAACGCCGTGCACTTGTAGGTGATCTCCGCGACGTCCGTCAGGGCGCAGAAGCCGTGGGCGAAGCCTTCCGGGATCCAGAGCATGGTGCGGTTCTCTTCCGTCAGCTCGACGCCGACCCATTTGCCGAAGCTCGGGGAGCCGACCCGGATGTCGACGGCGACGTCGAACACGCCTCCCTTCACGCAGCGGACGAGCTTTCCCTGAGGGTTAGGCTCCTGGAAGTGGAGGCCTCGGACCACGCCTTTCGTCGAGCTGGAGTGGTTGTCCTGCACGAATGTTGACGCAATGCCATGCTCGCGGAAGCGGTCCTGGTGGTACGTTTCGCAGAACCAGCCGCGGTCGTCGGTGAAGACGCGCGGTTCGATGACGAGGACGCCGGGGAGGGTGGTTTCGGTGATTTTCAAGCGGCGCGGATGATACCGCGTGGAATTGGGGTTTGTTGCATCGTAGCGGAGGCGACCGATGTATCCACAGCCTGACTGCAGATCTTTCCTGGTGGCGAACAGCGTCCTCGCGGGCGTCACGCCTTTACGCATCGCCATTGCGACGTGGGAGTCCTCGACTCACGCGCAACTGGTTTCCCTGCTTTCCTCTTTCGATGACTTGCTCGTCGTCGGCGACGAAGACGACGCCGACGTGACTCTGGCCACGGCCGACATGATCCGCGGTACGGCTCCGGTGCTGGCACTGGCTCGCGACGACGCGGAAGCTGCCCGAGCCATGGCCATGGGCGCGCACGGCGCGGTGCTTCGCAGCGCGTCGCCCTCACGCATCCACGCGGCCCTGCATGCGGTGGCCGAGGGGCTGTATGTGACGGAATCGGCCACGCGGGACGGGGAGTCACTGATCCCGCTGACCGCGCGCGAGCAGGAAGTGATGCAGCTGCTGGCCGCCGGCATGACCAACAAGGAAATCGCGCAGCGGCTGGGGATCACCGAGAACACGGTGAAATTTCACGTGAACGGGATCCTGGGCAAGCTGGGCGTGGAAACGCGCACCGAAGCGGTGGTGCATGCGGCGCGGTTGGGGATTGTGACGCTGTAACGTGGCGTGATGCCGCAGGTGTGGCGGGTGCCGGCGGGGAGACGATGGGACGAATGGGACCTATGGGACGAATAGGACCTATGGGACGAAGCCCTGGCCCAACGCCACAGCTAACGAGCAACAGCAACCGAACAAACGAAAAGGACCGATGGGTTGTATCAATCCCATCGGTCCCATTCGTTCCATAGGTCCTATCTGTCCTATTGCTCCGTGGGGTCTTCCACGTGCGTTTCGGCCTTGCTGGGCCAGATCAGCGATGCCACCACTGAGCCGATCAGCAGCGTGGCAATCACGCCGAGGGACACGCCGATCGGGATCTTGTACCAGTCGACGATCACCATCTTGGTGCCGACGAACAGGAGCACCAGCGCGAGGCCCATCTTCAGGAGGTGGAACTTGTCGATGACGCCGGCCAGGAGGAAGTAGAGCGCTCGCAGGCCGAGGATGGCGAAGATGTTCGAGGTGTAGACGATGAACGGGTCCGTCGTCACGGCGAAGATCGCGGGGATGGAGTCGACGGCGAAGACGAGGTCCGTCACCTCGATGGCCACCAGCACGATGAACAGCGGCGTCGCCACGCGGCGGCCGGCCTCGCGGATGAAGAACGCCTTGCCGTGATACTCGCCCGTCGCGGGGATCAGCCTGCGCACGGCCTTGAAGATGGGGTTGCGCTCGGGGTGGGGATTCTCTTCCTTCTGCGCCATCAGCTTGATGCCGGTGAAGATGAGGATCGCGCCGAAGACGTACATGATCCAGTGGAAGCGCGAGATCAGCGCGGCGCCGAGGGCGATGAAGATGGCGCGCAGGACGATGGCGCCGATGACGCCCCAGAAGAGCACGCGGTGCTGGTAAATCTTGGGCACCGCGAACGAGGCGAAAAGCACGACGAACACGAAGATGTTGTCGACCGACAGCGCCTTCTCGATGAGGTAACCCGTGAGGAACTCGAGCGCTTTCTGCGACCCGAACTCGTACCAGATCCAGGCGTTGAAGATCATCGCCAGGGTGATCCAGACGAGGCTCCACGACAGTGCCTCTTTGGGGTGGACCTCGTGCGGCTTACGGCTGAAGACGCCGAGGTCGAGCGCCAGCATGCCGAGGACGAAAAGGCTGAAGGTGATCCACAGGTGTGGTGATGCGATCGATTCCATACGTTACGCCGCGTACCTCGAAAAAATCATGCCGCGCAGCCGGCGCACGCGCTCGGCAGTCGGCGGGTGGGTGGAGAAAAGCGTCGTCAGGCCGCGCGCACCGGCGAACGGATTGACGATGAACAGGCTGGCGGTGGCGGGCTGCCGAACCGCCGGAGGGACGTAGTGCGCGGCGCGTTCCAGCTTCCCCGGAGCGCTGGCGAGCGCGTCCGGGTCGCTGGCCAGCTTCGCGCCGCCTGACAGCAGGATGGTTCTGGTCTGGTTGTCCATACGCCGGGTTGCACAACGAGCCGGAGGGAAGCCGCATTCATAGAATCAATGGATTGTTTCGAGCGAATCCATTGATTTATTCTATCGCGCATGGAGTGGCTGAACTACCACCACCTCCTCTACTTCTGGGTCGTTGCGCGCGAGGGGAGCATATCCAAAGCAACGGAGCAGCTCAATCTGACGCAGCCGACGATCAGCGCCCAGCTGCGCGCGCTCGAGGATTCACTGGGTGAGAAGCTGTTCGAGCGCGCCGGCCGCGGCCTGGAGCTGACGGAAGCCGGCCGCGTCGTCTTCCGCTACGCCGACGAGATCTTCACCCTCGGGCGCGAGCTGCGCGACACGCTGCGCGACCGCCCCACCGGGCGTCCGCGACGACTGACGGTGGGGATCGCCGACGCGGTGCCGAAGCTCATCGCCTGGCGCGTACTCCGTCCGGCCTACGCGATGGGGGAGCCGGTGGAGATGGTCTGCCGCGAGGCGCCGTCGGAGACGCTGCTGGCGCAGCTCGCGGTACACGAGCTCGATCTGGTGCTGTCGGATTCGCCGGCCTCCGGCACTGGCGTCCGCGCCTTCAACCATTTCCTCGGCGAGAGCGAAACGACGCTCTTCGCGGCGCCGGCGCTGGCGAACACGCTGCGCAAAGGCTTCCCGCAATCGCTCGACGGCGCACCGCTGCTGCTCCCTCTCCGCGGCACGCAACTGCGGCGCGGGGTCGATCAGTGGCTGGAGGCGAACGGGCTGAGGCCGCGCATCATCGGCGAGTTCGAGGACCCGGCGTTGATGAAAACGTTTGCGCGTGGTGCAATGGGTGCATTCCCGGGACCGGCAGCCATCGAGAAGGAAATCGAATTGCAGTACGGCGTGCGCGCGATCGAGCGGCTGCCGGATGTGAGGGAGCGCTTCTACGCGATCTCGCCGGAACGGCGCATCCGCAACCCGATCGTGGTGGCGATCACCGATCAGGCGCGCAAAGAGTTGTTCGAAGGAGGAACGCGTGGTTGAACCCGAGGTGGAGCACCAGATCGAGCGGCAGCCGCAGTGGCGTGTGGCAGGAGTGATCTTCTTCGGCATGCTGGCGCTGCTGCTGCTGTGGGCGGCGTTCAAGATCCTGTGGCCGTTCATGACGGCGATTCTGCTGGCGATGATCCTGGTCATCCTGACGTTCGGGATCTTCGTGAAGGTGCGGACGCGAATGAAGGGGAACTCGACACGTGCCGCGTTGGTGATGCTGCTGGGGATCACGGTCGTGCTGGTCATCCCGGCGGTGTTGCTGTCGGTGCTGCTGGTGCAGCAGGCGCAGGGGGTCATGCACCGGCTGAGCGACATGGAAGCGGAGCAGATCCTGCAGCGCGTCGACGTGACGCGTTACCTCGGCGTCATCAAACAGTACGTACCGGGCTTCGATCCGGCGACGGTGAGCCCGCAGCGGCTGCTGCTGCCGGCGCTGCAGAAGATCCCGGGCTGGGTGGCGGCGAACGGCGGCGCGCTGCTGGGCGGTCTCGCCGGCGGGATCGTGGGCTTCTTCCTGGTGATGCTGGCGATGTTCTTCTTCTATACGGAAGGGGAGGCGATCCTCCGCCAGCTGTCGGTGCTGTCGCCGCTGCCGAAGCGGTACGACCGTGAGTTCCGCGACCGCTTCAAGGACGTCATCGACGCGACGTTCCGCGGCCAGTTGTTCACGGGGATCGCGCAGGGGATCGCGACGGGCATCGGCCTCGGCATCGCCGGAGTCCCGGGCGCCGCGTTCTGGGGAGCGGTGGCGGCGATCCTGTCCCTCGTGCCGATGGTGGGTGCGGCGGCGGTGTGGGTGCCGGGCGCGATCTACCTTTTCGTGACGGCGTCGATGGGGAACCGCCCGTTGTGGCAGCCGCTCTTCATGGTCGCCTGGGGAGTGCTGGTGGTGTCGCTGATCGACAACATCGTGCGGCCGTGGGCGATGAAGGGGAAAGCGCAACTGCCGGCGATCCCGCTGCTGTTCGCGGTGCTGGGGGGCCTGCAGGCGTTCGGCTTCGTGGGGCTGGTGATCGGGCCGCTGGTGTTCTCGCTGCTGATGTCGATCATCAACATCTACAAGAAGAGCTTCTCGATGGAAGTGACGCCGACGGAAGTGATTACGACGACGTGATCGTGGGAACGATGGGACCTATGGGACCCATGGGAAATGGGACCTATGGGACGAATGGGACCTATGGGACGAATGGGACCTATGGGGCTGCGCTCGATGGGGCGGTCGTGCCCCTGCCTCAGTCCCATAGGTCATATCGGTCCCATTGGTCCCATGCGATCTAGGACTTGTGTTCGTAGTACTCCTGGATGTGTTCGTAGACGATAGGACGAATCGGATCCATAGGACAAATAGGACGAAAGTCCATTTGCTACCCTGACGGCATGACCCGCTTCGGCCCGCGTGGAATTGCCGCGCTGCTCGTGCTGCTCGGCTCGACGTTCGCCGGCATCTACTTCGCCACGCAGCTCTGGCTGACGTATCCGGCGCCGATCCGCCGGCCGCTCAACGAGGCGCTGGCGATCAACCTGACGTATTACTGGTTGTGGGGGCTGTCCGTCCCCGCCGTCATCTGGATCGCGCGGCGGTTCCGGTTCGAGCGGGAGACGTGGCCGCTCAGCACGCTCGTGCATCTGCTGTGGGGTGTCGCGCTCACGCTGACGCAGATCACCATCGCGGAGCTGATTCTCGTGCAGACCGTGGCGCGTGCGTCGATGCCGAAGCCGGTCTGGTACGCGATGAAGGACAACTTCCACTCGAGCTTTCCGACGTACTTCGTGATCCTCTTCGGCTACTACGCGTTCGACTACTACCGCAAATACCGCGACCGCGAGCTGCTGCTGTCGCGCGCGCAGCTCGAGTCGCTGAAGATGCAGCTCAATCCGCACTTTCTCTTCAACTCGCTGAACACGATCTCCTCGCTGATGTACCGCGACGTCGACGCGGCCGACGCGATGATGACGCGCCTCTCGGAGCTGCTCCGGCTCACGCTCGACAAGCAGGGGACGCACGAGGTCACGCTGAAAGAGGAGATGGACGTGCTGGAGCGCTACCTCGACATCGAGCGCATCCGCTTCGAGGAGCGCCTGCGCGTCACGATCGACCTGGAGCCGCAGACGCTCGAGGCGCACGTGCCGAACTTCTCGCTGCAGCCGCTGGTGGAGAACGCGATCAAGCACGGCATCGCGCCGCGTCCGGAAGGGGGCAGCCTCGCCATCAGCGCGCTGCGCAACGACGGGATGCTGGAGATCCGCCTGCGCGACGACGGACCGGGGATGCACGCGTCGCCGCGGCGCGAAGGGATCGGTGTGGCCAACACCCGCGCACGCCTGACCACGCTGTACGGCGACAAGCACCGCTTCGAGATGCAGAACGTGCCCGAAGGGGGGCTCCTCGTGACCATGGCGGTGCCGTGGCACGTACGACAGGCGGAGGTTCCATGATCACGACCATCATCGTCGACGACGAACGTCCCGCGCGGCAGAAGCTGCGCACGCTGCTGGCCGCTCATCAGGATGTCGACATCGTCCGCGAGTGCGCCAACGGCGACGACGCGCTGCAGGTGATCCGCGAGGTGCGTCCCGACCTCGTCTTCCTCGACGTGCAGATGCCCGGCCGCGACGGCTTCGGTGTCGTGCGCGAGCTCGGCGATGCCGCGCGCCTCGTCGTCTTCGTCACCGCCTACGACCAGTACGCGGTGAAGGCGTTCGAGGTGCAGGCGCTCGATTACCTCCTCAAGCCGTTCGACCGGCTGCGGCTGGAGCAGACGATGACGCGCGTGCGCGAGAGGATGCGCAACGGCCACGACGACCTTCAGGAGCGCCTCCGGGCGATGCTGGAGGAGGTCAGCGCGCGCACGGCGCTCGACCGGCTGATGATCAAGACCGCGGGGCGCATCACCTTCCTGCGCGTCGGCGAGATCGACTGGATCGAGGCGGCGGACAACTACGTGCGCGTCCACTCCGGCCGCGAGAAGCACCTCATCCGCGAGACGATGAACAACCTGGAAACACAGCTCGACCGAAGGAAGTTCGTGCGGGTGCATCGCTCGGCGATCGTGAACGTCGACGCCATCGTGGAGATCCGGTCGCTGTTCCACGGCGATCACAACCTGCTGCTGAAGACCGGCGCGGAGATCCCGCTGGGGCGGGCGTACCGGGAGAGGTTGGAGGCGGTGTTCGGCAGAGGGCTATGAGAGACGAGGGCTCAGCGCGCAGGGCCCAGGGCTCAGGGGGCTGCGCTGCGCCGGGCTGTTCGCCTGAGCCCTGGGCCCTGAGCACTGAGCCCTCAGAAAAGCCGTTCACCCCACCCAGTCGCCACTCACCACAAACGTCGTTTCCAGGGTTGGCAGCTAATTTGTACCGGGGACGCGGCACATGGTCGCAGAGCTTGGTGTAAAGGTCCTCATCGCGGATGGCAGTCCTGTCATCCGGCGGGCGCTTTTCACGAAACTGCTGGAGCTCGACGTCTTCTCCGACACGGTCTCCACGGGGAAGGAGGCGCTGGAGAAGCTGAGCGAGCGTCCTTACGCCGTCATGCTGCTCGACCTGGCGCTGCCGGGGATCGAGCCGGAGCTACTGCTCGAAGCGATCACCAACCTGCCCGGGAAGGCGCGGCCCGTCGTCATCGTCTTCGCCACCTCGGAAGCGGCCCGGAAGCTGGACGTGGAGCTGGTCCAGATCGTCATGCGGCAGCCGATCGACATCCAGCAGACCGCCGAGATCGTGCAGAGCTGCGTCCGGACCGTCGCGATCAAACGGGCGCCGAAGGACGGCGATCTCCCCGACGGCGATCACCTGACGTCGTGACCGGCCCCGCGTAGCGCCAGTGTGGCGCGGTCGAAGGCTTCGGATTTCACCAGCAGGTAGTCCGTATCGTACGTAGCGATCAGGAAGACGCTGATCCCCGCCGCCGCCAGCGGCGCCGTCAGGGCCGAGGCGACTCCCGTCACCTCGAAAGGGATCGGTCCCTCGACCCGGAAGCAGCCCCAGTCACGCTCGGCGTGCACGCCCGGCGGGACGGCGGCGTCGTCACAGACCACCGAGAGCTCGTCTTTCGTGCGCGTGAGGGAGACGAACTCGCCCGTAGCCCAGTGGGGAAGCGGGCTCCGCGGGTCGAGCCGGGAGACCGCCAGCTTCAGCGGCAGGATGGTGATGCGGAGCTGCGTCATTGCGCGAGGAGCTTGGCGATCGTGTCGATGAGCTGATGCGCGTCGAACGGCTTGTGCACGATGGCGAAGACGTCGTTCTCGACGTTCTTCAGGATCGAGCCGGGGGAGCCGGTGACGAGGATGACCCGGCGGAGCGTGTCGGGCGACGTCTCCTTGAGGTGCTTGATGACCGTCATGCCGCCTTCGGTGGGGGTCATGATGTCGAGGAGGATCACGTCGTATTCGCCCTGCTCGAGCTTTTCGATCGCTTTGCGCCCGCTGTCGACGACGTCGGCTTTGAGGCCCTCCTTCCGCAGGAGGAGGCTGACGAGGCGCTGCATCGACGGGTCATCGTCGAGGAGCAGTACGCGGGACTTGCGGCCGAGGAGGCGAATCATAGGTGGCGGCGCAGTCTATCGCAGGAGAGGAGTGGTGCGGAGTGAGGGATTCGAACCCCCGACCCCCTCGGTGTAAGCGAGATGCTCTACCGCTGAGCTAACTCCGCGTCGAAGGTGCCGAGGATAGCACGGCGAGGTTGCGGAGCGCGTCGCCGGTGAGGCGGAAGATCGTCCACTCGTCGACCGGGCTCGCGCCGAGACTTTTGTAGAAGTTCATGGCCGGATCGTTCCAGTCGAGCACGGCCCATTCGACGCGGCCGCAGTTGCGCTCCACGGCCAGCGCGGCGAGGTGGGCGAGCAGCGCCTTGCCGTAGCCGAGGCCGCGCATCTCGGGGCGGACGAAGAGGTCTTCCAGGTAGATGCCGGGCTTACCGAGGAAGGTGGAGTAGTTGTGGAAGAAGAGGGCGAAGCCGGCGGGCTGACCGTCATGTTCGGCGATGACGACCTCGGCGTAGCGCTTCGTGAAGAGAGTTTCGCGGAGGGTTTCCTCCGTAGCGACCACGGCGTGCGCCAGCTTTTCGTAAGTGGCGAGGTCGCGGATGAAGCGAAGGATCAGCGGGACGTCATCGATCGTGGCGGTGCGAATCATCGCGGAATGGTACAGGGAACGATGGGACCTATAGGACGAATAGGACAGATGGGACGGATAGGACAGAGGCTGGGGGGGCAGCGCTCCGGGAGGTGGGACGGGTATTACGGAACCACCATCACCGGCACGGGGGCGTGCCGGATGATGTCCAGCTTCTTTTCGCTGGGCTTGCCGCTGGCGTTGAGGAAGACGGCGTCGGCGTCGATCTTTTCGCCGTATTTGACCAGCTCGCGCTCGACCTCGGTGCCGCGGAGGATGGCGTGCTTCGTGGCGACGCCTTCGAAGTGTGCGGCCTGTTCGGCGAGCAGCCCTTCGGCGCGGGAGCGGTCTTCGTCGGAGCAGACGGTGACGAGGTGGACTTCGCCGCGCTCGTGCCGGGCGACGCGGACGGCGAGCTCGAGGGCCGCGTGCGACTTCTGGTCGAAGTGCACCGGAACGACGATCTTCTGCATGCTCTTGCGCTTGCGGACGCCGTAGCGGATGGCGAGAACGGGGCAGGGAGGACCGGCGACGACGGCGTGGGTCGTGGAGCCGACGAGGAGATGCGCCACGTGGTGGCGGGCGTGGGTGGCGATGACGATGAGGCCGATCTCCTCCGAGGTGGCCGTCCGGCAGATCTCCTTGCCGGGATCGGGACCCTGCTTGACGACCATGCGCGTGGCCACGGAGGCGTTGACGCGCTTCACGCGGTCGCGCAGACGCTCGAGCTCGAGCTGTTCGGCGTACTCGTAGAGGGATGGATCGGCGGGGAAGCGAAGCTCACCCGGCTGCGACGTCCGCGTCATGCGAACGTGCAGAATGACCAGCTCCGCGCCGGTGGAGCCGGCGATGCGGATGGCATCGTCGAACACCCATTCGGACGCGGTGGAGAAATCAGTCGGAATCAGGATGCGGCGGTACATCGTCGACGCGCGACATCATCGCGCGATGCTCTGTTGCGGATCAACGCCGGCCGAGGCCGTCGTCACGGGCTGCGGGGCTCCGGCGCCCGGCGGGGTCACGATGTAGCGGACCACCGTGCGGGGATCGGCCTCGGTCTCGACGATCTGCAGGATGACCTGCTTGCCGTTGAGCGCGAGCGTCGTGCCGGGGACGAACGGCTCCTGCATGGCCTGGTTGAGCTGGACCTGCAGGGTGCGCCAGTTGTCTTTCGACCGCGGGTAGCGGTCGTCGTATTCGCCGAACCCGCCGAACTGGGCGAGGTACGTCGTGTAGTAGTGGTAGACCTGCGGGAACGAGTCGTCGCTCGCCAGCGTGTAGACCTGCGCCTGCTGGCCGTACTGGTTGCGGATCATCGTTTCATCGCGCCGCGTCAGGTCGTCGCGGTACTCCGCGCCGGAGTACACGGGGATGGCTTCGTTGATCTGGGCGAGCTCCTGACGGACGTCGACCTTCTTCGCCTGCGCTTCAGCGGCAGCAGCCGCCTGCGCCTGCTCTTCGGTCGCGGCGTTCGATTCAGTTCCGCCGGTGCAGCCGGTAGCGAGGATTGCCGCAAGTGCGAGGGCCGCTGCGCCGGCTCCTTTAATGGTGGTCATGCACAGCTTTAAGAGCAATCGATGTGCCGTGAACCACGGCTGAGACTGCATCATCTAATTATTGCTCGCCTGCGCACGCCGCTTCGAGTCGCGTTTGGAGTCGCTGCGCATCCGTTCGAGAGCCGTTTCGCCGCCGTATCTGGCGACGAGCTTCTCGTCGTACAGGTCCGAAACGCTCGCCACGGTGTCGAGTGAGGCGATGAGCTGCTCCGGCGGGAGGCGCCGCCCGAGGAAGGAGTGCGAGAAGAAGATGTCGCCGCCGCACATGCTGAAACCGCCGAGCGGCACTTCCGAGTTGAGCTTGAGCAGCTCCTGCATCAGCTCGAACGACGGCTCCGTCCCCTGCACGCAGAAGGCGAGGACCTCGATGACGGCGTCATCGTCCTCGTACGGCAGGATGGAGATCTCCAGGACCGTCGACCCGTACTTCAGGTAGAAGTCACAGTGCTGCGCATCATCGAAATGCTCTTCGACCAGTTCGTCGAGGTAGCCCTTGATCTGGCGGTAAACCTCTTCCTGGCACTGCGTGTGGAATTGTTTTGCCTTCGACATCGGAACGCGATTATAGAGCCAGCGTGCACGAACAAACGTTCAGAATCGAGCAACGTCGCAGACTTGTGCTGAAGCGCGGCAAGGAGCGCGTGGTGGCGAACCGCCATCCGTGGATCTTTGCGGGGGCGATTGCGCGCGAAAGCGGCCCCGCCGATGCGGCCCTCGCGGACCTCGTCGACGACGACGGAAACGTGATCGCGTCGGGGTTCCACTCACGGCATTCGCAGATCCGGCTGCGTGCGCTGACGTTCGGCGGGGAGCCGCTGACCGAGGACGTGCTGCGTGCACGGATTCAGGCGGCAGTTGCGCGCCGGGCGCACGTGCTGGGGGCCGAGGGGACCAATTGCGCGCGGATCATCCACGCCGAGGGGGACGAGCTCTCCAGTCTGGTCGTGGACAAGTACGACGATCTGCTGGTCGTGGAGATCGCGAACAGCGGCGTGGAGCAGTTGCAGGCGCTGGTCATCGACGCCTTGCGCGCCGAGCTGTCGCCGCGCGTCATCTACTTCAAGAACGACCTGCCGGTGCGCAAGCTGGAGCAGCTCTCGACCGAGTCGCGGTGGGAAGGGGAGGGGGAGCCGGTGGCCGACGTGCGCGAGAACGGCCTCACGTTCCGCGTCGATCCGCGCGAAGGGCAGAAGACCGGCTTCTTCCTCGACCAGCGCGAGAACCGCGCGCTGACGCGGACGCTGGCGCAGGGGCGCCGCACGCTCAACCTCTTCTCGTACACCGGCGCGTTCGGCGTGTACGCCGCGACCGGCGGTGCGGCGAGCGTGACGAACGTCGACGTCTCCTCGCGCGCCATCGAGCTGGCCCGGGTGAACCACGAGCTGAATGGCGTCGCGGGAGAGTTCATCGTCGCCGACGCGTTCCAGTTCGTCCGCGAGCGCGCCGTGGCGAAGCAGCGGTGGGACTTCGTGGTCTGCGATCCGCCGGCGTTCGCCAAGAGCCGGCACGACGTCGACCGCGCCGCGCGCGGCTACAAGGACATGAACATCTACGCGCTGCGGCTCGCGGAGCCGGGCGGCCTGGTGATGACGTACTCCTGCTCCGGCCACATCTCGCTGGACCTCTTCCAGAAGATCGTTTTCTCCGCCGCCGTGGATGCAGGGCGACGCGTCTCGATCGTGCGACGGCTGACCGCGGGGCCGGATCACCCGGTGTCGCTCTACTGCCCGGAAGGCGAGTACCTCAAGGGGTTTTTGCTCGAGGTGCACTGACGACGGCTTTCGCGATCTCCACCGTCACTCTGCGATCCTCGGCCACCGTGGCCTTTCCGGTGAGCTGCAGTGTCGCGCCAGTGGTGAAGTCGACGAAGAGCAGTCCGCAGCGCGGATCGACCGTGAGGTTGCCGAGCGTATTGAACATGTTGTTGCCGGAGTAGTCGGGCCAGGACAAGCGCGTGTCGCTCTCCACGGTGACGAAGCCAGGCGCGCCGCCGCGGTGCGAGGCGTCGGCACCCGAGCGCGGATGCGTGCTGGCGATGAAGAAGGTGTCGGCCTTGCGGATCAGTTCCACGTCCTCGACGCTCAACTGCGCGCGCTGCGCGACGATCTCCGTATGGGGGAACGTCACGCGCCGCGGCGTGATGTACTGCGGACAGTTCGAATACACCTCGGACGTCTCGATCACGAGCGCGTCGCCCTCGCGATGGCCGCGGCCGTTCACGCGCATCCGCCGCTTCGTCGCGAACTCGATGGCGAGGAGGCCGACGGCGCCCGCCGCTGACGGCTCCGTGAACGCGGCGATGCTGGTGCCGTCGTCGACGAGGATCGTCGTCCGGTCGAGTGTGCGGGCGTGCCCGGGAACGAGCGACGCCCACACATGCTCTCCATCGTCCGTCGCCACGATGACGAACGGCTGCGCGGCGAGAAACTCCGCGGCAATGGGCGGGATCTCCGGCCCGATGATGCGCGCCACGCGGGAGGCGAGGTTCTCCACCCCCGCCGCGCGCTGCACCGCCAGTTCGCCTTCGTGGTAAGCCATCAGAAGAACCCGCAAGCCGGGCCGTCGGCAACCGGCGCGCCTTTCACGCCGCTCGTCGTGAAGATCTCGAGGCGCGTGCCGTCCGGATCCTCGAAGAAGATGCCGCCGGAATCGGCACCCTCGGCATGGGCCACGAGGCCCTCGTGGACGAATTTGGCGCCGAGCGCGCGCAGACGCTCTTCGGCCTGCCGCACGGCGTCGGCCGAGTCGACCTGAAACGAGAGGTGATGCAGTCCCGGCGTCGCCGCGTCGAACCGCCCGTTGCTCTGCTCCCACAGCGTCAGCACGAGACGCGTGCCGTCGCCGAGGAAGGTGTAGCGGCGGTCGCCGTCCTTCGATCCGCCGATGGGCGTGAGCCCGAGAGCCTCGCTGTAGAAGCGCTCGGAGCGCGAAAGATCCGTCACGTTGAGCCCGATGTGTCCAGTGTTCACTCTAACCTCCATGATGTTGCATTGACGGTTATAGGCGCCAACATCTAACCTGTCAAGTGACACGATGACGGTTAGTGACAAATTCTTCTTCATCGCCGGCACGCCGGCGCTCGATTTCGTGAACACTGAGAAGGTGTCGGAAGGGGAGCGTGTGGATCTGCTCACCTCAGCGGACGACGTGCTGGAGTGGCTCGTCGCGGCCGGGCTGGCCTCGACGAAGAAGCTCCCGTACCGCGAGTCGCTGCTCCGCGAAGCGAGAGCGCTGCGCGCGGAGCTGCGTGCGCTGGCGGAGAAGACCACCGTTCGTGCGGCGGATCTGGCGAAGCTCGACGTGGCGTTGGCGCGGGGACGGGGACGCCTCAGCGTCCGGCCGGAGCAGGGGCGCGTGCACCTCGAGTTCACGACCGAGGCGGACGATCCGCTTTTCCTGATCGCGCGCGCGGCGGCGGAGTTCTTCTCCTCGGCGGAGCCGTCCTACATCCGCCAGTGCGAGGGCAGCGGCTGCATCCTTTTCTTCTACGACACCACGAAGAGCCACAGCCGCCGCTGGTGCAGCATGGCCGGCTGCGGCAACCGGATGAAGGCCGCCGCGCACTATCAGCGGAAGAAGAGTGGCGGGTAGGCCACAGGGAACGATGGGACAAATAGGACGGATGGGACAAATAGGACCTATAGGACAGAAACCCAGGAGTGCGGCAGGTTCCATTGGCCCATCGTTGTTTCACCGCGCGCCGCCCCTGAGCATATTTCCGGCGCATGTCCACCACGCGCCCAACCCAAACCCTGGGGCGGGGTCCTATTCGTCCGATAGGTCCTATCCGTCCTATTCGTCCCATCGTTGTTTCACCGCGCGCCAGCCCCTGAGTCATAATTTCCGGCGCCATGTCCACCACGCCGGCCCCTCCCGTTCGTACGTCTCGTGAGATCACGCTTTCGTATCTGGGTGACCTGCTGCTCAATGCGGGGTTCATCGACGACCGTCAGCGGGGGGAGATCGAGGCGCTCGACCGGCAGTTCCGGGTGCAGGCGCGGGCGGCGAAGGCGCGTGCGGAAGAGGAGATCAGCCCCATCCGCGCGCTGATCGGGTTGAACCTCACCGACGCCAGCGGCAGCGGCACCCGCATCGACGATTTCCTGCTCGCGCGGCTGATTGCCGAGGACGCGCATCTGCCGTTCTTCAAGATCGATCCGCTGAAGCTCGACCTGGAGATGATCGAGAAGCGCATCTCCCGGCCGTTCGCGCGGAAGCACAAGCTCATCCCCGTCTCGGTGCGTGACGGGAAGCTCGTCGTCGCCGTGGTCAATCCGTTCGATCCGGCCATCCTCGAGACGTACCGGCCGATGGCGAAGCAGGAGCTCGAGCTCGTCGTCGCATCCGAGTCGGACGTGATGAGCGTGATCACCGAGCAGTTCGGCCTGCGCGCGTCGGTGACGAAAGCGCAGCGCGAGCTGACGACCGGCGCCATCGACCTCACGAACCTCGAGCAGTTCGTGAAGCTGAAGTCGGGCGCGGAGATCGAGACCAGCGACGCGCACATCGTCAACGCGGTCGACTACCTGCTGCAGCACGCGTACGACTCGCGCGCCAGCGACATCCACATCGAGCCGAAGCGCGACATGGCGCTGATCCGGTTCCGCATCGACGGCGTGCTGCACGAGATCCAGCGCGTGCCGCGCCTCGTCAACCTCGCCATCACCTCGCGCCTGAAAACGATGTGCCGCATGGACATCGCCGAAAAACGCCGCCCGCAGGACGGCCGCATCAAGACGGAGCGCGAAGGGAAGGAGATCGAGTTGCGTGTCTCGACGCTCCCCACCGCCTTCGGCGAGAAGATCGTCATGCGTATCTTCGACCCCGAGGTGCTGATCCGCGATCTGGCGGGCCTCGGGTTCTACGACGACGAGCTGCAGACGTTCAGCGACTGGATCACGCGTCCGCACGGCATCATCCTCGTCACCGGCCCGACCGGCTCCGGTAAGACCGTCACGCTCTACTCCGCGCTCAAGAACCTCGCCTCGCCGGAGATCAACATCACCACGATCGAAGACCCGATCGAAATGGTGTGGGAAGAGTTCAACCAGACCGCCGTCCAGCCGAAGATCAACATCACCTTCCCCTCGGCGCTCCGCACGATCCTCCGCCAGGACCCCGACATCATCATGGTCGGCGAGATCCGCGACGAGGAGACGGCGCAGAACGCCGTGCAGGCCGCGCTCACCGGCCACCTCGTCTTCTCCACGCTGCACACGAACGACTCCGCCACGTCGGTCACGCGCCTCATCGATCTCGGCATCCAGCCGTTCCTGATCTCTTCGACGCTGGTCGGCGCGATGGCGCAGCGCCTCGTGCGCAAGATCTGCGAGGACTGCAAGCGCAATCGCCCGCTGACGCAGGAAGAAGCCGCGATGCTGAACCTGCAGGCACCTCCGGGAAAGCGGATCATCGTGAAGGAAGGCGCCGGCTGCATGCGCTGCCGCAACACCGGCTACTTCGGCCGCAGCGGCATCTTCGAGATGCTCTCGATCGACAACGCCATCCGCGACCTCATCGACCGCCGCGAAGACTTCCTGAAAGTTAAGGACGTCGCCGTGAAGCGCGGCATGCGCACGCTGCGGCAGTCGGCGCTGCGGAAACTGGCGGAAGGGGCGACGTCGTTTGAAGAAGTGGTGCGGGTGACGGGGATCTAGGGGGACGGGAGCAGGAATGCAGAACGCAGAACGCAGAACGCAGAATTGAGAAACGCCGTTTCTACGTTCTACGTTCTACGTTCTACATTCTGCGTTCTGCGTTCTGCGTTCGGGTTCAACCTCCCACCGGCTGATCCCGCCTCGCCGCCCATTCATCCCATTCCCCCTCCCACCATCCAGAATCGCGCTATCCTCTTCCTGCCGGTACCCCGGGAGAAACCCTGGTGTACATCCGTTTCACCCTCATCACGCTTCTCCTCCTCTCCGCGAGCGCGCAGGCGTCGACGGAGTGGATGACCGATGTCGACCGGGCTTTCGCCACCGCGCTCGCGGAGCAGCGCACGGTGCTGGTGCACGTGCGTTCGCGCTGCAAGGGCGCGTGCAACGCCAAGGCGGACAAGATGCTCGCCGCGATCGACGCGCAGCCGCTGGTCGCGCACCTCCTGCCGTCCGTCGTGCTGCTGCGCGTCGAGGAAGAGAAGGTCCGCGGGCCGGTCGTGGAGCTCAACCGCAAGACGAAGCCGCCGTTCGTCTCCATCGTCGACGCCACGGGGCAGCAGATCCACACGTTTCACGGCGAGAAGCTCAACCTGCAGGTGATCACCGCCGCGTTGCAGGACGTCCACGACTCCCGCTCGCTGCTCGCGCGTTCCGCGCTCCAGCGGAAGCAGGGCAACGTCGCCAGCGCCGAATACCTCCTCGGGCACGCCTTTCTCCGGATGCGCGGTGCGTTCCGCGCCGCGGAGAAGCTCGAGCTCGCGGCGGCAGCGTTTCGCAAAGCCGGCGACGAGGCGATGGCGCAGTACGCGACCATCGACGCCGGTTTCGCCTGGTACGCCGCGTACCAGCGGCCTCGGGCCCTGCGCATGATCGCCGACGTCATGGAGAAACCGGTGAACGCGACAGTCGAGGCCAACGGCTGGTACATGCGCGGCGCGATGGAGCGGATGAACACTCGTAACGCCGTCGCGATCAAGAACTTCCGCAAAGCCTACGAGCTCGCGCCGATCGATTCGGAGGTGTTCGCGCTCGCGCGCGATGTCCTGCGCGATCTCGATCCCAATCCTCTGCCGCCGAAGGAGGGCATCACGACGGAAGCCGTCGTGCGCCTGATGCCGCCGGCGCGACGCACGGTCACCGGCCACGCCGAGTTCGCGGCCGAGGTGCGCGGCGAGGCGTCGCGCGTCGAGTTCTATCTCGACGGCACGCGCGCCGCGACCGACGACAAAGCCCCCTACCGGTCGAAGCTCGACCTCGGGCCGACACCGCGTGCCCGCACGGTGAAAGCGGTCGCGTACGACGCGAGCAATCGCGCGATCGGCGAGGCGGTCGTCATCGTCAACGATCGCGCCGACGCGTTCCGCATCAACATCACCATGCCGGTCGGTCCTCGCGTCCTAGGCACCACGGTCGTCGAGACCGACGTCGTCGTGCCGCCCGGGCGGACGCTGCAGCGCGTGGAGCTCTACTGGAAAGACGACCTCGTCGCGAATCTCACCGCACCTCCGCTGCGTCACGCCCTGAGGATCAACGGCGAGTTCGGCTACCTCCGCGCGGTGGCGCTGCTCGATGACGGCACCGCCGCGGAAGAGACGAAGCTATTCAACGTCGAAGGGTCGACCGAGCTGGTCGACGTCTCCGCCGTCAACTTCATCGCCACGGTCCTCAACGACGCCGGCAATCCGGTGCCCGGCCTGACGGCGAAGGACTTCGCGGTGGAGGAAGAGCAGCGCCGCGTCGACGTGAACGTCCGCCAGGCGCTGGACGAGCCGGTCACGATCGGCGTCGCCATCGACAGCTCGTCGAGCATGTCGCG
Source organism: Thermoanaerobaculia bacterium (assembly GCA_036380735.1). Classification (GTDB taxonomy): domain Bacteria; phylum Acidobacteriota; class Thermoanaerobaculia; order Gp7-AA8; family Gp7-AA8; genus DASVEE01. The sequence continues at coordinate 136,828 of DASVEE010000006.1, forward strand.
CTACGTGCCATTCGTGGGCATGGCCGCGTCGAAGCTCGTCGAGAGCACCGTGCGCGAGCAGGACCGCGCGTTCGTCGTCTCGTTCGACAGCGCGCCTCGCCTGATTCACCCGCGCTCGAACGACGTGGCCTCGATGCGCTCCGCCATCTTCGAGCTACGCAACCTCGGCGGCACGTCGATCTACGACGGCGTCACGTTCGCTCTGCAACAGTTCCAGGAGATCAGCGGCCGGCGCGTGCTCGTCATCCTCTCCGACGGGCAGGAAGGAAAGAGCAGCGGGAACGCCGATGCGTGCGTGCGGCTGGCCAAGACGATCGGCGTGCCGATCTACGCGCTGATTCCGCGCGGCGGACAGCGGCTGCTGAACCCGCTGACGCGGCTCGCGGAGCTGACCGGCGGCGAGAGCACCGTCGTCAGCGAGGAAACCCTGACGAAGGCGCTCGAGCGCATCGCGGCGGAGATCCGCGGCCAATACCTGCTGTCGTTCCAGGCGCCGAACGCGCCGTCCGGCTCGTGGCGGGAGTTGACCGTGCGCACGCCGAAAGGGAAGGTGCGCACGATCACGGGGTACTACGCGAAGTGATCCGGGGACGATGGGACGAACAGGACCGATAGGATGAATAGGACGAATAGGACTTATAGGACGAATAGTTCCGCCAACCCTTGACAATCGCGCGGTCGCTACCCAAGTTACTCCGCATCTCCGCACTTCCGTTTCTCGCGCTTTGCCTGGTGGCGATGGTGGATAAAGCCATCGCCACAGGCGAAATTCATCGGCACGAAGTCACGGCCGCGGAGGGGCGCTATGTCGAGCTGACGATCGAGCCCGTCACCGTCGACGTCCAATGCGGGACCGAGACGACGGTCTGCCCCGGTTGCACAGAGCGTACGCCGTGCGCCACCGACTTCACGCGCCGCCTGATGCTGCTGACGAAGAGCGCGGGCAACGAGTGCATCGACCTCGTCGCGCAGGGCGCGCCGCCGTACGGACACTATCGCCTCGGGATCGTGCAGCGTCCTGCCACCGCCGATGACGCGCGCCGCCTCGACGCGCAGCGCGCGCTGGTCGAAGGGATCGCGCTCATCAAGAAGGAAGATGGCGCGGCCGCGCTCGTACCGCTGCTGTACGCCAACGACGTCTTCCGCGAGATCGGCGACTGCCGCGGCGAAGCCGATGCGACGTACGCGATCGCCGTGGCGCACGCGCTGCGCGGCGACAACCAGGAAGGGATCCGCTGGTTCGAAGCGGCGATTCCGCTGCAGCACGAGCTCGGAGACAACGGTGCGGAGGCGTCGTCGCTGCGGGAGCTGGGACGCTTCTGGAAGGTGCTGCGCGAGTACGACAAATCGCGCGACTACCTGACGCGGTCGCTCGCGATGTTCGAGAAGGTCGACGATCCCGGCGCCGAGCTGATGCTGCACGACCACCTCGGCGAGTGCGAGCTCTACGCCGGCCGCCAGTACATCGCCATCGCGCATTTCGAGCGCGCCCTGGCGTTGGCGAACGAGACGGGGATCCGCGATCGCGAGCCGGTTTACCACAACAACATCGGCGTCAGTTACGCCTCCGTCGGCGACTGGAAAAAGTCGCTGCAGGCGCTCGAGCGTTCCGCTGCCTTCCTGGAGGACGGCGACCGTGCGGAGCTGGCGAACTCGCTGACGAACATCGGCGCGATGCACGCCTGGCTCGGCGCACACGAAGAAGCGCTGGCCGTGTTCGAGCGCGCGCTCGTCCTCGCACGCGAGCTTCGCGACCCTCGCAAGGAGGCCGTGGCGCAGATGAACAGCGGAGCGTCGCTCACCGTGCTGGGGCAGCTCGACCGCGCGCAGGCCGCGCTCGATGCGGCGGTCGCGCTGCTCCCCAACATCGACGACCCACGCGTCGACGCCATGGTCTACCGCCATCGCGGACGTCTTCAGGCCGTGCGTGGCAATCATCGCGCGGCGCTCGCGTCCCACGAGCGCTCCCTGGTCTACGCACAGATCGCCAACAACCGCCGCGGGGAAACCTACGCGCTCCTCAACGTCGGTACGCAGTATCTCCGTCTCGGCGACCCCGCCCGTGCTCGCGAAATTTACGAGCGCGTGCTCGCCGCCTCGTGCGAGCTCGAAGACCGCGGCCTCGAAGCCGCCGTGCGCATGTCGCGCGCGCGGCTCGCGCGTGACGAAGGCCGCCTCCGCGAAGCGTGGAGCGAAGTCGACGCCGCCTTGCCGATCCTCGAAGAGCTGCGCCGCAACGTCGCCGGCAGTCATCTGCGCACCTCGTATCTGGCGTCGCTGCGCGACGACTACGAGACCGCCATCGACGTGCTCATGGCTCTCGGCGAGCACGGGCGCGCTCTCGAAACGAGCGAGCGCGCCCGCGGCCGCGGACTGCTCGACGTGCTCATGGAGGGTGAAGTCGAGGTCCGGCAGGGGATCGATGGCCGGCTGCTCGATTCCGAGGCGGCGTTGCACCGGAAGCTGAACGAGCAGGCGGCGCAGCGGTCGCGACTCCAGGGCGCGAAGCGCAAAGCGCTCGAGGCGGAGATCGCGGCGACGCTCCTCGAGCTGCGCCGCATCGAGCGCGAGATCCGCACGACGAACCCGCGTTACGCCGCGCTGACGCAGCCCTCGCCCCCGTCGCTGCGGCAGATCCAGCGCGAGCTGCTCGACGCCGACACCGTCCTCATCGAGATCGCCCTCGGCGACACTCGCAGCTACATATGGGCGGTCACGCGCGAGCGCATCGTCGCGCACGAGCTGCCAAAGCGAAAAGAGATCGAAGCCCTCGCGCGCAAGGTGCACGAAGCCACCAGCCGCCGCGACGGCACGTTCCTCCGCGACGGAGCCCGGCTGCGCGAAATGCTGCTGGGCAAGATCGCGCTGAAAAAGCGGCTGCTGTTCGTGGTGGAGGGCGCGCTGCAGTACGTGCCGTTCGCGGCGCTGCCGGGCGAAGAGAAAACCCGAAATTCTGCGGAGTCCTATTCGTCCCATCAGTCCTATTCGTCCTATCGGCCCCTCATTGCGGATCATGAAATCGTCAGCATTCCTTCGATCACGGCGCTGGCGGCGTTGCGCGCGGATCTGAGGGACCGCAAACCGGCGCCGCGTGCGATCGCGGTGCTGGCCGATCCGGTGTTCTCGGCGCAGGATTCGCGGATCGCGGCGGCGGTGCGTACGGCGGATGGGCCGCGGCTGGCGCGTCTGCCGCTCACGCGCGATGAAGCGGCGTCCATCCTCCGCCTCGTGCCGCGGCATGAAGCGCGTGCGGCGCTCGACTTCGACGCGAACCGCCGCGCCGTCACCGGGAGCGCGCTGCGCGACTACCGCTACATCCACTTCGCCACGCACGGCGTCCTCGACTCCACGCATCCGGAGCTCTCCGGCGTTGTGCTGTCGCTCGTCGACCGGCAGGGACGCCCGCAGGACGGCTTCCTCCGCCTGCACGACGTCTACAACCTCGAGCTGCCCGCGGAGCTCGTCGTCCTCAGCGCCTGCCAGACCGCGCTGGGGAAAGACGTGAAGGCCGAGGGGCTCGTCGGACTCACGCGCGGCTTCATGTATGCCGGCGCGGCGCGCGTCGTCTCCTCGCTCTGGAAGATCGACGACCGCTCCACCGCCGAGTTGATGAAACGTTTCTACGAAGGGATGCTCGGCGAGGAGAAGCTCACGCCCGCCGCCGCCTTGCGCGCCGCGCAGATCGAGATGTGGCGCAGCGCGCGCCGCAACCATCCGTACCACTGGGCAGCGTTCACGCTGCAGGGAGAGTGGCGATGAACGAGTGGAAGCTGACCGGCGACGCCTTCGACCGCCTTCTCGGCTTTCTGCACGCCGATTCGAACCAGGCGGCGCGGCATTACGAGCAGACCCGGCGCGCGCTCATCAAGTTCTTCGAGAGCCGCGGCTGTCATACGCCCGAAGAGCAGGCCGACAAGACGATCGACCGCGTCGCCAAAAAGGTCGAAGAAGGAATGGATTCGTACATCGGCGAGCCGGTGCTGTACTTTTATGGCGTGGCTCGTCATGTCCTGCAGGAGTACTTCAGGCGGCGCAGCGGCTCGATGGCGCCGCTGCTGTACGTGCCGGACGACGGCGAGCACGCGCATCGCCGCATGGAGTGCATGACGCGCTGCTTCGAAGCGCTGCCGCACGACTCGCGCTCGATGATCGTCGAGTACTGCACCGTCGACTCCAAGCGGCGCAACGAGCTGCGCCAGCGGATGGCCCTCCGCCTCGGCATCTCCCTCAACACGCTGCGCATCCGCGTGCATCGGCTGCGCGAACAGCTGGACCGCTGTGTGCGCGGCTGCGTTGCCGGAGGAGAGCGATGACCGCCGACGCGAACATCACCCGCTACCTCCTCGGTGAGCTGCGCACGGAAGAGCAGGAGCGCCTCGAGCAGCAGTACTTCACGAATCCGGAGATGCTCGCGCTGGTGGAAGCGACGGAGGACGATCTCATCGACTCCTACCTGCGTGGTGAGTTGTCGGACGAGGAGCGCGCACGCTTCGAGTCGCACTTTTTACGGTCGCGGCGCCGCCGGGAGCGGGTGAAGACGGCGGAAGCGCTGCTCGCGCAGCTGCCGCGCAAAGCTTCACGCGCGCCGTTTTACTGGGCGGCGGCGGCGGCGCTGGTCGTGCTGTTCGGGCTGTGGTCGACGGGGAGTGGGGAACGCACTACCGTGACCGTGGCGAATGGGACGACCGCGACGACGGGGATCAAGACGACGACGGCACAGCCGCAGCCGGCGGTGCAGCGCTTAGCCGTCGTGCTGGCGCTGACGCCCGGCGTGACGCGCGATGACACCGCGGCAACTCCGCGCCTGGATCTGAGGCGACCGGCCGACGACGTCATCCTCACGCCGGTGACCGACGCCGACGGCCCGCTTACCGCGACGCTGCGCCTCGGCGACAAAGAAGTCTGGAGCTCCGCCAACGTGGCCACCCCGCCGCGCCTGACCATCCCGGCGCAGCAGTTCGTGACCGGCGACTACCTGCTGACCCTGCGCGACAAGAACGGCGAAGTCATCGACGACTACGGCTTCTTTGTGACGCGGTAAGACCGTTCCAGGTCCTATCCGTTCTACAGGTCCTATCCGTCCCATCGTCCTCTGTGACGGGCGCCCCACGGCGCAGTGCCTCGTTTGCGCTATCCTTTCCGCATGACCGTCCAGGCCGCTCCGACGTCCCTCGAACGTGAGCTGGAGTACCGCAAGAAGCTCACGGCGATCACGAACCAGATCAACGCCGCCGAATCGATCTCGCACATCCTAATGACGCTCAAGGATCGGATCCTCGAGCTTCTCGATGCCGAGCGGCTCACGATCTACGCCATCGACACCAAGAACCAGGAGCTCTACTCGCTCCAGAAAGTCGGCGATCAGCCGAAGGAGATTCGCGTCCCGAAATCCTTCGCCTCGATCGCCGGCTTCACAGCGCTCGCGCGGAAGACGATCAACATCAAGGACGCGTACGAAGCGTCGGAGCTCGCGCGCTTCCACCCGAACCTCCGCTTCGACCAGCGCTGGGACAAGCAGACCGGCTTCCGCACGCGCGCTGTCCTCGCCGTCCCCATCATGTTCGAGAAGTACCTCCTCGGCGTCGTGCAGCTCATCAACAAGCGCCACGGGGTCGCGTTCACCCAACAGGACGAGGACGGCGTCGAAGAGCTCGCGCGCATCCTCGGCATCGCCTTCTACAACCAGCACCGCGCCGCCCGCGGCACGAAGCCGTCGAAGTTCGGCGCGCTCGTGGACAAAGGCGTCATCTCCGAGAAGGACATCGACGCCGCCGTCTCGAACGCGCGTGTCAACAACACCAATGTAGAGAAGGTCCTGATCGAGGACTTCAACGTCCCGAAGGAGGAGCTGGGGAAGTCGCTCGCCGCGTACTATTCGACGCCGTTCTTCGATTACGACGGCACGCAGCTCATCCCGAACGATCTCAAGGAGCGCGTGCCGTCGGAGATGTGGAAGAAGTACGTCTGCGCGCCCGTCGAACGGCGCCCGGGCGTCCTCGTCATCGCCGTCGACGATCCACAGGACCTGACGCGCCTCGACGGCATCCGCGCCATGAACCTCTCGCCGCGCTACGACTTCCAGGTCGGCCTGCGGCACGAGATCCTCGCGTACATCGGCGCGTCGTACGGCGAGAAGCCGGTGGAGCCGGCCACCGAATCCGCCGACCTGGCAAAGATCATCGACTCCCTCGGCGAAGGAGAGAAGGTCGAGCTCGAAGAGGACAAGCCGACCGACGGACCCGAGATCGACGAGACCGACTCCGGCATCGTCCGTCTCGTCAATCAGCTCATCATCGAAGCGGCGGCGCGCGGCGCCTCCGACATCCACGTCGAGCCGGATGGCGCCCGCAATCCGTGCATCATCCGCCTGCGCATCGACGGCGATTGCCAGAAGTTCATGGAAGTGCCGGGGCCGCATCGCAACGCCGTCGTGCAGCGCCTCAAGATCATGGCGAAGCTCGACATCTCCGAGCGCCGCAAGCCGCAGGACGGCAAGATCCGCTTCAAATATTCGAAAGGAACGATCGAGCTGCGCGTCGCGACGATCCCGACAGCCAACGGCAACGAGGACGTCGTCATGCGTATCCTCGCCGCCTCGAAACCGCTGCCGCTCGAGAAGATGGGCTTCAGCGAGCGCAATCTCACCCGCTTCAAGGAGATCGTGCAGAAGCCGTACGGCATCTGTCTCGTCGTCGGCCCCACCGGCTCCGGTAAGACGACCACGCTGCACTCGGCCCTCGGGTTCATCAACACCGAGGATATGAAGATCTGGACGGCGGAAGACCCGGTGGAAATCACGCAGCACGGCCTGCGGCAGGTGCAGGTGCAGCCGAAGATCGACTTCACGTTCGCCGCGGCCATGCGCTCGTTCCTGCGCGCCGATCCCGACGTGATCATGGTCGGCGAAATGCGCGACCACGAGACCGCGGCCATCGGCATCGAAGCGTCGCTGACAGGCCACCTCGTCTTCTCGACGCTGCACACCAACTCCGCGCCGGAGACGATCACGCGTCTCCTCGACATGAACATCGACCCCTTCAACTTCGCCGACGCGCTCCTCGGCATCATGGCCCAGCGCCTGATCCGCGTGTTGTGTCCGCGCTGCCGCGAGGGCTACCACCCGACGCCGGAAGAGTTCGAGGAGATCATCGAAGCCTACGGCTACGACTGGTGGCCGAGCACCGGCATCCAATATTCCGACGACTTCACCCTCTACCGCCCCAAAGGCTGCAACGCCTGCAACAACACCGGCTACAAGGGACGCATGGGCGTCCACGAGTTGCTGGTAGGCACCGACGACGTCAAACGAGCCGTCCAACGCCGCGCCCCGATCGACGAACTGCGCAACCTGGCGCTGCAGCAGGGCATGCGCACGCTGATGCAGGATGCGATCGAGAAGGCGTGCAAGGGGTTCACCGACATCAAGCAGGCCAGGGCGATTGCGGTGAAGTAGGGGGGCACGATAGGACCTATAGGACACATAGGACGAATAGGACCTATGGGACAAAGAACCCCCGCGAGAACGTTTTTCACGCAACGGTTACTGGCTGTGTCATCCCGAATCCCCGCCCACGACGCCGAAGGCGGCGCGGCGGGGGTGAGGGATCTGGGCGGGGGAAGTGGCAGCAGTGCTATGCGGTGTTCCCCCGCACAGATCCCTCACCCGCCTCCGCCACCCACGCCCCCCATACGGCGGATTCGGGATGACACGGTTGAAGTCCCATCTGTCCTATAGGTCCCATCCGTCCTATCCGTCCTATCGTCCTGGGAAAAAGGGACCTGTGCAGCGCACAGGTCCCTTCTGGTTTACGGCTACTTGTCACCCACGTGGACCGACACGGTCGCTTCGCGGCGGATTTCGCCTTCTTTGCTTTGCATCGTGGCGATGACGCGGATCTGGTGGATGCCGGGTTCCAGCGTTGACGGGTCGATCGTTGCGGCGAAGCCGCTCTTGTCGTCGGTGGGCTGGAGGCGGACGTACTGGATGCGTTTCTCGCGCGACGACCGCAGGGGCTCGCCCTTTCCGTCCTTGTCCTGGCTTTCGCCGTCGTAGGTGCGGGGCAGCGGGGACAGCCACTCGGCCGTCATCGCCATGCCTTCGAGATCGCGCAGCGGGTTGCCGTCCTCGGTGAAGAGTGACGTGAGGACGTAGTACTTCTTCTCCTTGTCGAGCGTGATGCGGCTGTCGAGGCGGAGGCGCGTGCGGCCGAGGATGGTGATGTCGACTTTTTCGGTGCCGGTGTACCTGTCGGTCGGTGTGGCCGTCACTTTCCAGTTGCCGGTGTGGAGCGTCGTGCCGCTGCAGACGTACGGCAGATCGACGCGGATGAGGTGGTAGTAGTTGCCGCTGCGGATCGTCGGCGGGAGCGCGCAACGGAGACCGCCGGGGCCGTGCAGCGCGACGGCGACCTTCTTCGACTTCTGCCCCGTCCAGTTGATGGCGAAGATGAGGGAGCGGTCGAGGTTCGTCGCGGTCGTCGCAAGCTGCGCCGAGCCGCCGGCGGGGACTTCCCACATCGGATCGACGAGCACCGTCAGGTCGTGCACGAGCGCGCCGACCGTGAGGAAGTGCTTCGTGAGCTGGATGGGGGAGAGATCCTGCTCGTTGACGTGCATGCCGCCGCTCGCATTCGCGACGTTCGTCAGGATCGCGTCATCGACGTCGGTGCCGAAGCCGATGCTGAAGAAGCGGTAGTTGCCGCCCTGGACGGACGGGCCGATGGAGTTGAGGTCGGAGCCGATGGGGCGGTTGTGCTGACCGTCGGAGAAGACGACGATCGCCTGCCGCGGTGCCGGCGTGGGCGCGCTGCTGAGCTGCGCGATCGCGGCATCGACGCCGCTGATGATGTTCGTCATGCCGCCGGCGACGATGCTGTCGACCGCGGTGTGCGCGTCGACGGCGTTGGCCGGTGCGAGCGGCTGCAGGTCGAACGGCGGGACGAACGGCACGACGTTCTCCTCGAACTGCACGAGCCCGAGCGTGGAGCCTTCGGTGAGCGCGAGGAGGTCGATGAACTCGTTCGCGGCGCTGCGCAGCGCCTGGATCTTCGAGATCCCGGGCTCGCCCGAGTTGATGGTCATCGAGCCGCTGCGATCCATCACGAGCACGATGTCGGAGGGCTGCAGCACGCCGGCGACGGCGAAGTTCTGCGGCGCCTGCGGCAGGTTGCCCGGATTCGACGAGACCTGCACGGTCCACACGCCGCTCATCGGCGTGAGGACGGAGACCTGCTCGACGTTGTTGCGCGCGTCGTTGCCCCCGTTGCGCACCGCGGCGGCCGCCGGGACGGCGGGGTTGAGGATCCACGGGGTGAACACCGTGGCGTCGGGCGCGATGAGACGGATGTCGAGATCGTTGATGAGGTTCACGAGGCTTCCCGGCAGGGCCGACGGATCGGTCCAGGCGAGCGTCACATGCACCTCGGGTGTGCCCGGCGGCACGTACAGCGTCGCGGTCCACGCGTTCGCGGGGCCGGTGCCGGTGAGCGTCGCCTGCGCGAGGCCGCCCTGGCGCAGCAGGTTGACCGCGTTCTGCGCATCGATGATGCCCCAGCCGGTGGCGTAATCGGGGCCGGGGTTCGACTGGCCGATGCCGGTGACGTCGCGCGCCGTCTGCACCAGCAGCGCCTTCATCCCTTCGGGCGTGATGGTGATGTTGCGGCGCGCGGCTTCTTCGAGCACGAGCGCGCCGACACCGGTGGCGACGGGGGTCGACATCGAGGTACCGCTCATGACTCTCGTGCCGGTCGTGCTGTCCGGCACGTCGTCGAAGCCGTCGCCGTCGCGGTCGTCGAAGCAGTTGCAGGCGAGGGAGAGCATGTTCTGCCCCTGCGCCATGAGATCGGGCTTGATGCGGCCGTCGTCGGTCGGGCCGAAGTTGGTGAACACGGTGATGGCGCCGGCGCCGTTCATCGCGCCGATCGTGAGGACGTTCTTGGCCACGCCTTCGGGCCCGATGCAGTCGGCCTGCACGCCGAGACCACCCTGCGTGCAATCGAACGGCTGGCCCGGCGCACCCGGACCGTTGTTGCGGTCGTTGCCGGCGGCCTTCATGACGATCAGCCCCGTCCCGGTGACGACGTTGTCGTACGCCTGCGAACGAACCGTGTAGGCGCCGAACTGATTCTGGTTGTTCGTGAAGACGCCGTTCGTCCAGCCGATGGTCGGACCGTAGGAATGGTTGGAGACGCGCGGCGGCACGGCGAGAGCCGCGGCGTTCGTCATCTCGACGGTGTCGTTGTTCGAGTCCCAGCTCAGGATGTTGACGGCGGGAGCCATCCCTTCGGCGAGCGGCACGTTCACGCCGCTGGCGCCGATGGTCCCGGCGACGTGGTTGGCGTGATCGTCGAGTCCCGCGGTCTGCCCCGGCTGCACGGTGACGCGTCCGGCGATGTCGAGCGAGCTCACGTCGATGACGTCGCTCGCTTCCCAGACGCCGACGGTGATGCCGGTTCCGCTGAGACCGAACGGCGCGGCCTGCAGGTTGTCGACGTTCGAGAGCGGCTGCGCGGTGGCGACGTTCTCGTCGGCCATCGGCGGCGACACCGGCTCGACGACGGCGACGATGTCGGCTTCGGCGAGCGACTTCAGCGCCGCCGGCGGAATGGCGAACGTGGCGGTGCGGAGGACGCCGAACGCGCGCGTGTCGAACTCCTCGAGGCGGGCGCCGAGACGCTTCGCCAGCGCAGTCACTTCATCCGCGCGCACGTCCTTGTGGAACGACACCGCGTAGGCCACGAGCCCGCCCGGCCGCTGCTGATAGGCATACGGCGTGGCCGGCAGGAGACGCGAGAGCTTGTCCGCGGGAGTGAGGAGCTCCGCCCAGCGCGCCGCGCGCAACGCGGAGGTCTGCCCGGCGCCCACGACGGCGTACCACGTGTTCCTGTTCACCGGCACGAGCAACCGCAGCCCCTGAGCCGCCAGCCGCTCCTGCGCTTTGGCGTCGACGGGAGCGTCGAACTGCACGAGCACGTGCACGCGATCGACGCGCTGCGCTTCCACCACACGGCGCACGCGCGCCGCGAGATCACCCGCAATCCGAGCCTGCGGCGTGAACACACGCCCCGGCAACTGCACCTCGAATGACGGCCGCTCCTGCGCGCCCGCCACCAACGACAACGACAGCAGCGCTGCCACCATGAGATTTCGATTTGGACTCATTGGATCCTCCTTACCGCGGGTAGTGCGGGGAGGACTGCGTCCGTTTCAGGCGACGATCAAACGTGCGACAGGGAACGATGGGCCGAATGGGACGAACGGACCTATGGGACGAACGCGCGGTCAGTCGATCCAGAGCGACGCCAGCTTCAGGTCGACGGCATCGAATGGTGCGGCGCTGATGGTGTCGTCGTCGCAGTGGGTTGCCACCGTCGACCAGCGGCCGTTGGCCAGGCGCAGGATCTCGACGGTCTTCGCGATTGGATCGACGAGCCACACGTGGGGGATGTCATTGCGCGCGTAGATCGGGAGCTTGTTTGCGCGATCGAGCCGGCTGGTCGAAGGGGAGACGACTTCGCAGATCCAATCCGGGGCAAGGTGGAATGCCCTGACGTCAGGGAAGACCGGCATGCGTGCCCGGCGCCAGCCGGCGAGATCGGGGACGAGGACGTCGTGTCCGAAATGAAGCTCGGGCTCGAACACGATCCACCAGCCGCCCGGCGTGTCGTCGTAGTCGAAACTGCCGCCGATGATGTGGTGCAGCGCTCCGGCGGCACGTGCGTGCCGCGATGCGGGCCGCGGCGCCGCAATCAACACTCCATCCACGAGCTCCGCGACCAGGTGTTCCGGCACCTTCAAAAGGTCAGCGTAGGTGGCGGGCGGATGCAGCAGTTTCACCATGGGAAAAGGATACCTCGGGCCGGGAAAGCGGAGCAATGTGGGAAGGAACGAAGGGCTGGAGGCAAAACCAGAACGCAGAACGCAGAACGCAGAACGCAGAACGCAGAACGCAGAATTGAGAAAGCCCACCGCGTTCTCGGTCCTACTTTCTCGGTTCTACGTTCTGCGTTCTGCGTTCTGCGTTCGGGTTTCTGCCTTCTCCTTTCCTACAGCCCCGCAACAAGCCGGTCGGCCAGTTGTGCCAGCGCCTGATTCATCGCGGTGACGAGGGCCGCGCTTTCCTTCGAGGCCGGGGTCACGGTGATGCGTTCGCGGCCGGCGCGTTCGGGGGCGCCGGGCTCGATGAGGGTCCATCTCGCGTCGAGGACGAAGACGCCGTCTTCGCCCGCGGCGAGGTCCTCGAACGTCACGTAGAGCGCGCGCATGGCCGACGGTTTGGCCTGGCCGGGGACGATGACCATGCCGTTGGGAAGGCGGCTGGCCAGGTTGAAGGCGAGGGTGTGGATGACCATCTCTTCGAGGTCCGAGGCCCACTGGTGGGTGCCGCGGACCTCGAAGCGGTTGTCGGTGCCGCGCACGACGATGCCGCGGCGGTCGAGGCCGGGCGGCAGTTGGATGCCGTCGATGCCGACGGGGAGGCCGGTGACGTTGCGCACCGTGCCTTCCACCGTCTCCAGCGAGTAGAACTGGTTCGGCGGCCGCTTGAGGAAGCCGCAGCCGGAGACCGCCAGCATGAGCAGGAAAACCAGGGCTCTCCTCATTCGCGCCTCCCCTTGATCAGCGAGTCCGGATTCTCCGTGATGTACGCCGCCAGCGCGCGTACCGCTTCGGCGGCGCGTGTCAGCTCGCGGATCAGCTCCGCGATGTCGTAGTTCTGCTTCGGCGAGGTGCCGAGCAGCGACTCCGCCCGTTTCGCGGCCCCTTCGGCGGAGGCCGCGGCGTTGCGCAGGCTCTGCACGAGCGGCTCGATGTTCTGGTTCGCCGTCCCTGCCGCCGACTCGACGTCGTTCGCCGCGTTGCGCAGGCTCTCGGCGATCGGGCCGACGTTCTCACGCGTGATGGTCGCGGCGCGCTCGATCTCGGTCAGCGAGCGGTCGAGCTTCTGCAGGCTCGCCTCGAGTCTCGGGTCGCTCACGAGTGCGTTGAGCCGCTGCGACGTGCTGCGCAGGTCGGCCGCGATCTCGCGGATCGGCAAGCCGCGGATGGTGTTCGCCACGTCGGTGATGGCGGAGAGCGCTCCCTCGATCCCATTGCCGACGGTGCCCGCGGGGATGATCGGAGGCTCGCTCGTCATGACGAGGCGTCCGGTGCCCGGCTCCGCAACGAAGTCGAGCCCGATGCCGCTCGCACCGGGCAGCACGAGGCTCGTCGCGAGCGTCGCGCGCATCCCCTTGTTGACCATCTTCTGCATGGCGCCGTTCATGTCGGCGCGCAACTGGTCGCGCGACGTCGAGGCGTCGACCGGGAACTCGAGCTTGCGAGGATCGATCTCGATCATCACAGGCGTCTCGAGCGACGCGGTTTCGGGCACGTAGCGCAGACGCACCTCACGCACGTGGCCGACCTCGACGCCTTTCATGCGCACGGGGGTGCCGACGGTGAGGCCCTGGATCGGGCCGGGGAAGTAGGTGAGGTAGGTGAGGTGCGGTCCATCCGCCGCGGCGATGGCCGCGGCGTGCGACTCGTGCAGCTCGAAGCGGGTGCCGTTCGGGACGGGTTCGCCCGACATGATCTCGGGCGTGTAGAAGGAGATCGGTGGAGTACTGAGCAGCGACGAGAGTCCGGCGCCGCCCATGGAGATGCCGCCGCCGCCGAGGGAGAGGGAGAGGCCGCCGGCGCGATAGAAGCGCGTGCTTTGCCGCACCTGATGGGCGAAACGCTGCACCACGAAGACGTGGACGGAGGTCACGCCGCGGCGCTCGTCGTATTCGGTGCCGAGGACGTTGCCGACGCGCATGCCCTCCAGCAGGACGGGCGAGCCGATGGAGATCGTGCCGAGATTGCGCCCTTCGAGGATGATGGTCTTGCCGGCTTGCGGCGGCGAGACCACGGGTGCGTACTCCTGGCCGACGAACTCGCGCGATTCTTCGCCTTCACCGGGCGCGATGCCGACGTAGGTGCCGGAGAGGATGCTGCCGACGCCTCCTTCGAGGCCGGGCTCGACGACCCAGAAGCGCGTCCCTTTCTTGAGGGCGTGGTTCATCGACGCGTCCATGGAGATGCGCACGACGACGTGCCCGAGGTCTTCATCGATGGTGATCTTCTGGACGGTGCCGACCTTGGCGCCGCGGAATCGCACGGGGCTGTAGCGGTCGAGGCCGCGCGCTTCGACGAAGCGGACGGTGATGTCGCCGCCGCCGAAGAAGCCGTAGCGGACGATGAGGTAGCCGACGAAGAAGATCGCCACCGCGGGGATGACCCAGATCCACGGCGACCAGCGGGCCGCGTGGACCTCCGCCTCCGGCGTGGCCGGCTCTTCGTGGCGCCGGTCTTTGCGGTCTTTCTCGATGTCGTCGTATTCGCTCATCGAGCTTCTCCGGCGGTTTTCCACATGAGGCGTGGTTCGAACATGCGTACGGCGAACATCAGCAGTGCGATGAGCATGAAGAGTGGGGTCGCTCCCGGTCCCGAAATGATGTCGTCGATGCCGCGGAAGTCGACGATCGGTGCGGCCAGCGCCGCGATGAACGGCAGGATCATCGGCCAGCGGACGAGGCGATGCAACAGGCGGTAGAGGCGCGTCCTCAGGACGAGTCCGCGCTTGCTGGGGAAGCGGACGCGGATGAGGAGCCAGCTCAGGCCGAGCAGCTCCACGAAGGGGATGACGACGCCGGCGATGAGGACGACGACGCCGAAGTACCAGTAGCCGCGGTCGGCCATGAGTTGCACGGTGCCGAGGACGGTGTGCTCGAGGACTTCGGTGAGCTGGTTGTTGACCATGATGGCGGCGCCGTATGCCGGGATGCAGAGCGGAATGGCCGCGGCGACGGCGCCGATGGCGGGGGCGTAGCGCGGCACGATGTTGCGATCGAGACGGCTGCCGCAGCGGGGGCAGTGATCGCCCGCCCGGCGGTTCGTCGAGGCGAGCTCGCAGACGTCGCACGACGGCAACTGGCGATGCGGATACACCACGCAATCGGGGTAGATGGCGTTCCAGACGGCGCGGCGGTCGAGCAGCCGGTCGCCGAGGAAGGCGAGGACGGCGACGGCGAGGTAGGTCCAGGCGCCGACGAGGATCTCGACCTGATCGGGGATGGAGGCGCGGAAGTAGGCCACGACGCCGGCGATGACGACGACGTCGGTGAGGCTCCAGAGGCGCAGCTCTTCACTCCAGCGGAAGATCCGGCCGCGCTGCCACACCTTCCAGTTCCACCGCAGCGAGGCGAGGACGATGACCTGGAAAAGGGCCCGCAGGGCAGGGAAGAGGAAGGCGAAGAAGAGGAAGCCGAAGGCGAAGGGGAACCAGACCTCGCTGTAGATGACCGGGACGCTGGAGACGAGGCGGCTTTCGTCGAAGAAGAGGTTGCGGATCGTCCGGTCCATCAGCGGCATGAAGACCGCGGGGGGAAGGAGGACGAAGACGGCGAAGGCGCACGCCATGGGGACGTCGAACGGCGTGGGCGAACGGCGCCTGAGCAGGCGCCCGCAACGATGGCAGGCCGCCGTCGCGTGAGGCGGCAGCTCGGGGATGTGCTGCATCGTGCCGCAATCGGCGCAGGTGATCGTCATCATGGTCGGCGGCGGACTCTTCGAGGCATAACCTGACAACGGCGGCCCGTTGCAAACCGGATTCCCGGCTGAGGCAGGCAGGGGAAGGGACGATACGACCGTTTTGGACGAATAGGACGATAGGACGGATAGGACGGATGGGACGAATAGGACGGATGGGACGAATAGGAGACAGATGGGACGAATAGGACAGAAGCGCCCTGACCCCGTCCTATGAGTCCTATCTGTCCTATAGGTCCTATTTGTCCCATCGTTCCCGCGCAACTGCGTGACAGCCGCGCCCGCTCCGCGGGGCGGGAAGGTCACGGATGACGGCGCGCGGTCCTGAATGGCCAGCCGCTGCCGCCCTGCGCCAGCGACACCGACGACGAACGATCGCGGCGAGTACTGCCCCGAGTCAATCTTGTTGTCTCGCGAGTCAGCATTGTTGTCTCGCGAGTCAATCTTGTTGTCTCGCGAGTCAATTTTGTTGTCTCGCAAGTCAATCTTGTTGTCGCGCGAGTCAATCTTGTTGACTCGCGAGTCAATTTTGTTGTCTCGCGAGTCAATGTTGCTGTCTCGCGAGTCAACAACATTGACTCGCGTGACGACGTTGTTGCCGTTCGCAAAAACAAAGGGGACCTGCGGGACAAAGGTCCCGCAGGTCCCCATCGTTTCTACGCTTTACCTCACGGATACGTCGTCACGGACGGCGCCTGCGCCGGACTCGCCGTCGCGTGGCTCAGCTTGTACTCGATCTTCTTCTTCAGCGTTCCGGCCGCGTCGAAGATGAGGACGATGGTGGACTGATTTTCGATCGAGCCGCTCGTGTCGGCCGCCAGGGCGGCGTTCACGTTCACCTCGAGGTCGTACGTGCCGGAGACGTCGTCGTTGTTCAGCCGCACCTTGTACGTCTGGGTGCCGGACGACTCCTGGTTGAGGAGGATCACGGCGACCTGGTTGACGTCCTTGGCGGCGAACACCTTGATGTTGCCGCGGTTGTCGGTCGTGGTGACCATGCTGCCGCGGAAGTTCTCGGCCATCATCTCGAAGTGGTAGTAGCTCGGGCGCTTCTGCGTCCCGTCGCTGCTCAGGTAACTGAGGCCGTCGCCCTCGGTGACGCTCCAGAAGGTCATGAAGTCGACCCCCTGGTGCAGGGCGATGCCCATCATCTCGCACCAGAACTGGCCGCCGATGAAGCTCTTGCCGCCGACGCCTGCCGGGCCGTCCGCCGCATCGTCGTTGTTGTAGTTGATGTTGGCCTCGGTCACCGCCATCTTCAGTGTCTCGTCGCCGCTGCGGCTATGGGCCGTGTCGGCGGCGGCCAGGCGTCCCTTGAGGTACGTCAGGTCGTCGTTGAACTCACCCGGGGCCATGAGGTTGGCGATGATCTGCGCGCGGGTCGGGCGTGGGCTCGACTGACCGTTGAAGGGGTAAGTGTGGAAGGCGAAGATGTCGAGGTACGTGTTGCCGTTCGCATCACGGCCGGTGATGTCGTGAGTGCCGTTCGGGGTCGTGAGCAGGTCGGTCGCGGTTCTGTCGAGCCACGCCGCATCCGGTCCAATGATCTTGATGGTCGGGTCGACCGCCTTCATGGCCGTGGCGAATGCCCTGAAGTAGGTGGCGATCTGCGAGGCGGTGTAGCCGCTGCCGTAGACGCCACCGCCGAGGTTCGGCTCGTTGCCGATGGTCCAGTACTTGACGTTGAGATTATGGTCGCCGTTGATGCACTGCACGATGTCGGCGGCCTGTGAGGCGTTGTACGTGCCGGCGTAGTACGGGACCTGCAGGATCGGCTCGATGCCATGGTCGCGCATCGACTGCACCATCGTGACGTACTGCTTCAGGGTGGAGTCGCGCTCACCGGGGTTGCACGGATCGACCGGCGGGCAGCCCGGGCAAGGCTCGACCCACTGCGGATCGGCCCAGTGATCGACGCCGTTGCCGCCGTAGCGCATGATCTGCACGCCGCTGGACTGCACGGTGGGCCAGACCAGCTCGAGGTCCCCGTAGTACGTGTGGCCGCCGATCTGGTACGGCATCCAGGCGTTGATGCCGAAGAAGTGGGCGTTACTGCCCGAGCTGGTCGTGGCGTTCGCCGTGGTCGTGTACGCCGACTTGCCGGCCGTCCCTTCCGCGCGGACCTTGTAGTAGTAGGTGGTCGAGGCGTTCAGCCCGGTGTTGCTGTACGAGTTGCCCTGGATGTTGCCGATCCAGACCACGTTCTGGGTGAAGGCGCTGTCGGTGGCGCGTTTGAGCTCGAAGCCGGTCTCGTTGTTCGAGTTGTCCGTCCAGCTCAGGTTGATCTGCGAGCTGGAGACGGCCGTGGCGGTCAGGCCGCTCGGCGCCGTGGGAATGGTGCCGGACGACTGCGTCGTGGCGCTGACGGCGGACGAATAGACGGAGTCCTGCGTCGCCCCCTTCGCCCGCACCTTGTAGTAATAGGTGGTGGAGGCGGCGAGGCCGGTGTTGGAGTAGCTGGTGCCGGAGAGGCCGCCGATCCAGACGACGTTCTGGGTGAAGCCGCTGTCGGTGGCGCGTTTGAGCTCGAAGCTCGTCTCGTTGTTGGAGTTGTCGATCCAGGTGAGGTTGATCTGCGAGCTGGAGATGACGGAGGCGGTGAGGCCGCTCGGCGCGGTGGGGGCGGCGGAGCTCGTCGTGGCGCTCGTGGCCGTGGAGAGCGGCGAATCGAGAGCGTCCGAGGTGCCTTCCGCTTTGACCTTGTAGTAGTAGGTCGTGCCCGCGTAGAGGTTGGTGTGGCTGTACGACATCGTCGCGTTCGTGCCGCCAACCCACTGGTACGAGGCGCCGGTGAACGCGCTGTTCGTGGCGATGGCCAGCGTGTAGCCGACGATGTTCGCGTTGCCGCTGTTGCCGGTCCAGGAGAGGTTGATCTGGCTGCTGGAGACGGCGGTGGCCGTGAGGCCCGACGGCGCCGTGGTGGCGCTCTTGACCGAGGTCCACGTCGAGTCGGGGTTCCCTTCCGCCTTGATCTTGTAGAAGTAGGTGGTGGCGGCGGCGCGTTGGGTGTGGGAGTAGCTCGTCGTGTTGACGCCGCCGGCGTATTGGTAGTTGGCGTTGCTCAGCGCGCTGTTGGTGTCGTAGGCGAAGGTGAAGCCGGTTTCGTCGCTGGCGTTGTCGGTCCACGTGAGGTTGATCTGGCTGCTCGACGTGGCGGTTGCGTTGAGGTTGCTGGGCGCGTTGGCTGCCGTGGCGGGGAGCGCGAGGAGCGCTACGGAGAACAGGGCTAGCGCCAGGGTTTTGGTCCGCAGGGAACTCATGGAGTGTCTCCAGTACAGTCGTTTTGTCGGGGCGGACGTGGGTCGTCCGGCGTCCGCCGCGGGTTAGTTGGGAAGGACGGACTGATTGTCCGCCGGCACTTCTCGAAGGACGGCCATCGGGATGTCCGTCGTCCTTTTCCCAGTGCCGCTCGCGTGCCGGAATTGTTATCTGCATCACACGCGAATGAAATGACACCACCTAATCTTCCGCTCGCCGGCGAGGTCCAGCCGGCCAAATCATTTCGGAGAGATCGATGCAATTCGGTTGGAAGTCATTCGCCACGGGCGTGGCGGTCGTCGCAGCATGTGCGGTGGGTGTGCAGGGAGCGGGAGACGCGTTGTCGCAGCTCGGCGTCTCGGTGGAGAACGCGAAACGCGATGCGGTGTGGTCGCTGTCGAGCGGTCAGGTCTCGGTGGGCGACGCGAAGCGCGCGTTCAAGGCGGCCGCCCCGGCGGCGCGCGCGACGCTCGTGCAGGGAGCACTGACCTGGGTCAAGGCGTACACGCAGACGCCGGAGTTCGCGAAGGCGTACGCCGCCTCGCGCGAGGAAGCGAAGCCGCAGGCGCCGGAGCACACCAGCGTCGACGCGCAGATCAAGGCGGACATCGCCGGGCAGAAGGAGTACGTCGCCCAGCTCAAGAAGGATCTCGCCGCAGCGGCGGCCTACGCCAAGGCCGATTACCGCGAGTCCGTCCGTCAGGCGGAAGAGCGCCTGAAGGAGATGCAGACCGCGGACTATCGTGAGGAAGTGAAGTCGAACCTCGAAGGGTCGCTCGAGGCGTACCGCGACCAGATGAACACCTGGAACACCGACTATCCCGCCGATCCGAAAGTGCAGCTCCGCAAGCGCATCCAGGAGTTCCTGACGGAGAGCGCCAACG
Source organism: Thermoanaerobaculia bacterium (assembly GCA_036380735.1). GTDB lineage: Bacteria > Acidobacteriota > Thermoanaerobaculia > Gp7-AA8 > Gp7-AA8 > DASVEE01. The sequence goes on from DASVEE010000006.1 coordinate 156,537, forward strand.
TCGACTTCAACGCGAAGCTCGTCCAGAAGGGGCGCAAGATGCAGTTCGCCAACGCGGCCTACGAGGACAAGCCGGGCGAGTGGAAGATGTGCTTCCGCGCCGGCAAGGAAGCCACCACCGCGGCGCGCACGTTTGCCGCGCAGTGGTACAGGGAGTTGGGCGGGAAGTAGGCGGGGCGGCGGTTGTTGGTTGTCGGTTGTCGGTTTTCGGTTGTCGGTTTGGGTGAACCAAAAACCGAAAACCGAAAACCGACAACCAACAACCGCCCTCTTACTTCGGGAACGCGCTGGCGTCGATCCCGGGGATCAGCTTCAGCGCGTTCTTGTAATAGATCTTCTTCAGCACTTCGTCGGGCAGCCCGAGGCCGTACATCTTCCAGAAGGCGTGGCGCTTCCGGTAGTAGTCAAAGTACTCGTCCTCGGTCTCCAGCACGCGGAAGTAGACCTCGTACTCTTCCGGGTTCCAGATGTCTTTCCCCATCAGCACGCGGTCCTGGTACTTGATCATGAACGCGCGAGCGGCGCGCGGCTGGCGCCCCAGCTCGTGCAGGACCGCGCCGATCTCGGTGTAGTCGTTCGGCAGCTCGTCGAGGAGCTGCGCGAGGCGGGTGAGGTCATGGCCGAACCAGCCGAGGTGCGCGTTGATGAACTTCGTCTTCGGGTGCTTGCGGAAGAGGTTGTGCTGCTCGCGCATCGTCTCTTCGAACGACGCGAACTTCGCATCGGTGCGGCGCCGGTCGGGGAACTGATTCAGCTCCAGCCAGCGCTCGTTGTTCTTGTCGACGGGCGACCAGAACGCGACCGGCTCGCCGGTGTGGATCAGCACCGGGATCCCGAGCTCGCCCGCTTTCCGCCAGATCGGGTCGAGGCGGACGTCGTCGGTCTTCACGCGGTTGCCCGCCTTGTCGACGAGGAACATGCCGAGGTTCTTGAAGATCTTGAGCCCCTGGGCGCCGTTCTTCACATCGTCTTCGAGCTGCTTCGCCGCGCGCTCGCCGAAGCCCGGCTCCTCGATGCCGCGGAGGTCGATGTTCGCGAACGCCACGAAGCGCTTCGGATGCGGTCCCTTGAGCGTGGCGAGCGTCTGCGAGAGCGCCGCGCCGCTGCCGCCGCTGAGGTTCACCATCACCGCCATGTTGATGCGGTCCATGTCGGCGACGAGCTTCTGCACGTCGCTCTGCGACATCTCACGGCGCTGGTGATTGTGCACGTCGATGAACGGGTACTTCGCGCGCGTGCGGGGATGCTCCGGGACGACCAGCGTCGACTTCGGGTCGTACTCCTCGAACGACATCTGTTGCTGCGCCGAGAGCGGCGCAGCCAGAGCCATCACGAGGACGAACTTTTTCAGATGCTGCCGTTTCAATGGACGATCACCGGCACGCTGGCCGTGGTGTTCTCCCACGTCAGCGAGAGCGTGGCGTTCTTCCCTTTGCCGGGCTTCAGGTCGATGGCGAACGTCTCGGCGGTGTTCTTCACCGGCGCGACCGTCATCTTCACGCGCCCGAGGTCCTGCGCTTCGTCGTACTGCGAACCCGACATCCCGTACTTCTTGTTCACGATGAGGGTCCACTCTTTCTCACCGGGGATGGTGTAGAGGGAGTACGTCCCGGCCGGCACGTGCAGGCTGCCGATCATGAGGTCGGCCTCGGTCGTCAGCTTCGTGGCCGCATTGGCCCCGGTGCGCCAGACCTGCCCGTAAGGGACGAGGTCGCCCATGATCACGCGCCCGCGCTTCGACGGCGCGCTGTAATCGATCGTGATGTTCTTCCCGCCAATCTTCGCCTCGGCCTTGGTCGCCGGGCTGAGCGGTTTCTTGGGAGCATCCTGCGCGACCGCAACGGCCGCAGTGAGACAGAGCATGAGTGTGAGAGAGAGTGTTTTGCGCATGCGCACGATGATGGCACGCCCCGCGCCGATCCACCCCGCGCGTAACCGTACGGTTGCAGGGACGGCAACAATTGTCACGTTGGAGTGGGGAACGATAGGACGAATGGGACAAATGGGACGGAGGCGGTCCCTGGTGCACCCCGGTGGGAAGAGTCGCCCCCTGGTGTCATCCCGAATCCCTCCGTATGGGGGTGTGGGTGGAGGAGGAGGGTGAGGGATCTGTGCGGGGGAAGGCCGGTTCGATGCCTATGGCTCCCCCAAGCCGCCCCTCTTCACCAGCACACGCCGCCCGAGGTAGCCTCGGCTGCATGAAGTACTGCGTGTACATCCTGGCCAGTCCCAGCGGTGTTCTCTACATCGGCATGAGCGGCCACTTCGATCGAAGGCTGGCGGAGCATCGCAACCGCGAGTATCCGCAGTCCTTCACTGCCCGCTACCACTGCCACCGCCTTATGCACCTCGAGTGGTTCACCGAGGTGAAAGACGCCATCGCGCGAGAGAAGGAGCTGAAAGGCTGGCGCCGGGAAAAGAAAGTGGCGCTCATCGAGCGCAACAATCCGGCGTGGCTGGATTTGGCGTAAGGACGCTTCCTTTAACCCTGCGGCGTTCCCCCGCACAGATCCCTCACCCTCCTCCTCCACCCTACCCCCCATACGGAGGGATTCGGGATGACACAGGGGGGCGCGCCACCCTACCCCCATACGGAGGGATTCGGGATGACACCGGGGGGCGCCACCCTACCCCCATACGGAGGGATTCGGGATGACACAGGGGGGCGCGTCACCCTACCCCCATACGGAGGGATTCGGGATGACACAAGGGGCGGCACGCACACTCCACACGGAGGGATTCGGTCATACCGAGGGCGGCACTCACGCGTCTGAGGACCGTTGCCATCCACAGCCCGCCGCATTTTGTCATCCCGAACCTTCCGTATGGGGGGCAGGGTGGCGCCCCCCTGTGTCATCCCGAACCTTCCGTATGGGGGGCAGGTGGCGCCCCCCTGTGTCATCCCGAACCTTCCGTATGGGGGGCAGGGTGGCGCCCCCTGTGTCATCCCGAATCCCTCCGTATGGGGGGTAGGGTGGCGCCCCCCTGTGTCATCCCGAATCCCTCCGTATGGGGGGTAGGGTGGGGGAGGAGGGTGAGGGATCTGTGTGGGGGAAGGACGGGAAGTTCAGTGCGTGCGGTTCCCCCGCCCAGATCCCTCACCGCCCTCCTCCACCCACACCCCATACGGGCGGATTCGGGATGACACAAGGGGGTGCCACCCACACCCCATACGGGCGGATTCGGGATGACACAGAGGCGAAGGCACCCCACACCCGGAATGACACAGGGGACGCCTACTTTGCTGCGCCCACCGTCGGGATGCGCGCCAGCACGTTCTGCAGGTCCACGAAGTCCGCGGGTTTGGTCAGGTGGACGTCGAAGCCGGCTTCCAGCGCTTTTTTCTTGTCCTCGGCCTGGCCGTAGCCGGTTAAAGCAATGAGATAGATGTTGTGGCCGAGGGATTCGCGGACGCGGCGGGCCACTTCGTAGCCGTCGAGGCCGGGGAGGCCGATGTCGACGAGGGCTACGTCTGGCGGCGACTGCAGCAGTTTCTCGAGGCCCTTCGCTCCGTCCTCGGCCGTGTCGACTCTGTGGCCGAGCTGGCGGAGCTTGATGCGCAGCAGGTCGCGGATGTCGGTGTTGTCTTCGATGACCATGATCTGGCGCGCGCTGGTGTTCGGCGGCGTGGTGACGGCGGGCGCGGACGCGGCCGGCTTCGGCTGCACGCTTTGCTCGGCGAGCGGCAGGCGGACGATGAACTCGCTGCCGCTGCCTTTCCCGCGGCTGTACGCGCGGACGCTGCCCGCGTGGAGGTCGACCAGCTTCTTCACGAGAGCCAGGCCGATGCCCATGCCGCCTTCGGCGCGGTCGATCGTCACCTCGCTCTGCGTGAACATGTCGAAGATGCGCGTCAGCATCTCCGGCGCGATCCCTTTGCCGCTGTCGCAGACGCGGAGGACGGCGTCACCATCCGCGGTCTCGAGATGGATGTCGATCTGCCCCTCGGGCGGCGTGTACTTGATCGCATTCGACAGCAGGTTGTTCACGACCTGCTCGAGCCGGACGGCGTCGCCGTGCACGATTGCGTGCGGCGTCACCGGGTGGACGGTCACGCGCAGCAGCCGCGCCTCCGCCCGGCTGCGGAGCATCTCCACGCAATGTTCGACGATGTCGATCAAATCGACGTGCATCTTGTGCAGGCTGATCTTGCCGGTCGTGACGCGGGCGATGTCGAGCAGGTCGTCGACCAGCTTCGTGAGGTGCCCGCGTCTGGCGGAAGATGATGGCGCGCTCGCTGTTGGCCTCGTCGTCGGCACCGAGCGTCTCCAGCGCCAGGGTGATGGCGGCGAGGGGGTTGCGCAGCTCGTGGCTGAGCATGGCCAGGAACTGGTCGCGTTCCTCGACGCGCCGCTCCAGCTCCGACAGCAGGTCGCGGATCTCGTACTGCCGGCGACGGGCGCGGAGGGCGGCCGCGGCGGCGCTGATCAGCGTCTTCACACGGATCGGGCGCTCGATCATCGTGATGTTTGCGCGCGTCCCAAGCGTTTCGAACGAGCGCACGGTCAGCTCGGCCGAGGGCTGCGAAGTGAAGATCAGCAGCGGCAGATCGGCCCAGGCGGACTGATGGTCGAGCGCCTCGCGCAGGCAGCGCATGGCGCGCGGCGTCAGCGCTTCCTCGGTGATCAGCGCCGCGCCAGCGTCGCGCAACTTACTGCAGAGATCGTCGACGTCCGGACAGATCTCCGTCGCCAGGCCGGCGCTCTCCAGCGCGGCGGCGGTGAGCTGTGCGTCGCGGCCAGTCGGAGCAACGATCAGGATGCGTTCATTTGGTGGGCCCTGTGCGGGGGGCAACGTCCCCTCCAAATACGTGCAACAAACTTTGGTCGAGCGTCGGAGTCCCGGAAAGAACTCCGTGGAACTCGGTGAGCGGCGGTCCGACCGTCAGCCCGTCGGAACCTATGGAGAGCGGACGGATGGCCTTCTCATGACTGCCGCTGCGCTTTTTCACGACTGATACCGCTTTGCGGATCTCACCGGCCAGCTCGAAGTAACGGAGGAGGATGACGGAGTCGGCGAGATAGCTGACGTCGACCGGCGTCTGCATCGACGTACCGACGAGACCATGCTGCGCCACGATCAGGAGCGTCGCGACGCCCGCCTCGCCGAGGTACATCAGCAGCTCGTGCATCTGGATGGTGAGGAAGTGCTCCTCCGGCATCGCGTTGAGGTAACCGTTGAGGCTGTCGATCACGAGGATCGAGATGTTCCGCTGCTCGACCTGCTCGCGCACGAGATGCACGAACTCCCCCGGGGGCACCTCGGCCGGATCGATCTGTTGGACCACGACCTGCCCCGACTCGATGAAGGGCGTGATGTTCATGCTGATGGCGGAGGCGCGCTCGATCATCGTGGAGCGGCTCTCGTCGAAGATGAAGATCGCCACGTTTTCGCCGCGCTTTACGGCGGCCAGGACGTACTGCAAAGTCAGCGTCGACTTGCCGGAGCCTGCCGGTCCCATGACGAGGGTGCTCGTACCGCGGTCGATGCCGCCTCCGAGGAGCGCGTCGATGGCGGCGATGCCGCTGGGAAGGCATTCCAGCTTGTGATGCGCGCGGTGCTCCGCGGCGATGAGGCGGGGATAGACGACGAGGCCGCCCGTCCGGATGGTGTAGTCGTGAAAGCCGCCGCGGAAGCGCGCGCCGCGCAGCTTCGAGATCCGCAGCCGGCGCCGCTCCGCGCCGTACACCGGCGCGAGCTGCTCGAGCAGCATGACGCCGTGGGCCAGCGTGAGGAGCTGCATGTCGCCGGTGGCGACGCTCTTGTCGTCGAGCAGCAGCACCGTGCAGTTCTTGCCGGTGAAGTACTGCTTCATCCCGAGGATCTGGCGGCGGTAGCGGAGGGGGCTCTGCGCGAGAAGGCGCACCTCGGAGAGCGAATCGATCACGACACGCTCCGGCTTCACCCGCTCGACTGCCTCGATCATCGTCTGCGTGGCCTGGCCGAGCTCCATCTCGGAGGGGTGGAAGATCGTGCTCTCGTCATCCTGGTCGAGGCGCGCGCCGGCGGAGTATTCGAAGATCTCGACGCCGTCGAGCGTCCAGCCGTGCGACTCGGCGACGGCTTCGATCTCCTCGCGCGTTTCGGAGAGGGCGATGTAGAGCACGCGCTCGCCGCGGCGGACGCCTTCGAGCATGAAGTGGAGGCCGAGTGTGGTTTTTCCTACACCGGGATCGCCCATCACGAGATAGGTGCGATTGCGGGTCAGGCCACCGCCGAGGATGTCGTCGAGGCCGGGGATTCCTGTGGTCGCGATTTCGCGACGTGGTTTGGGGTCAGTCATCAAATCCTCTAACTGTTGTCGGCGCAGAGGGCGAGGATCGCCTTCGTGAACTCGTCGACGTCGAAGGGCTTCGAGATGACGAGCTTCACCACATCGAGATCGAGCTTCGTCAGTGCCTGTTGTGACACGGCAGAGACGACGGCGACCGGGATCTTGCGGTTTCCCTGCCTGAGGTAGTCGATGACCTCGAAGCCATTGACCTCCGGCACCATCAGGTCGAGCACGAGCACCGAGTAGTCCCTTTCCTGCAGCTTCTCGATGGCGATGCGTCCGTCCGCGGCGGTGTCGATGTCGATCTTGTGGCGGGTGAGCAGTTTCTCCACGAGACGGCGGATCGCGGGATCGTCCTCGACGATCAACGCCCGATATCTCACAGCCGGCGCCGTGCTCATGAGCCCGGGAGTGTATCAGCTATACACTCTTGGACTATGAGGCGCTGGCTGACTATCCTGACCGTCGTTCTTCTCTCCACCACGACCGCAAAGGGCGCTGAGCTTTCCGCGTCCGATCTGGACAAACGGCGCGTCGCGCTCGAAGACCTGCTCGAGGAGCAGTGGGAGTACACGCTCCGCACCTCGCCGGAGTTCGCCTCGCTCCTCGGCGACAAGCGCTACAACGACCAGGTCTCCGACGCCTCCGAAGCGGGCATCCGGGCCGACCTCGAACAGTCGAAGCGCTTCCTCCGCCGCTTCGAGGCCATCTCCACGGTGGCGTTCTCCGATCAGGAGAAGCTCAACCGCGACCTCATGATCCGCAACCTCCGCGAGGAGCTCGAGGACGCGAAGTTCCGCGCCTGGCAGATGCCGGTGACGCAGCGCAGCGGCATCCACCTCGGCGCGCCGCAGTTCGCGTCGCTGCTGACGTTCACGTCGGCCAAGGATTACGACGACTACATCACCCGCCTGCGCAAGTTCCCGAAGACGATGGACGACACCATCGCCAACATGCGCCGCGGCATGACCGCGGGACTGATGCCGCCGAAGTTCCTGCTGGAGAAGGTCGTCGGCCAGGCCGAGGGGATCGCCAATCAGCCGGCGGACAAGACGCCGTTCGCGCTGCCGCTGTCGCGCTTCCCCGAGAGCATCCCGGAAGGGGAGCGCGCGCGCATCCGCACGGCATTCCTCGACGCCATCACCACGGCGGTCCTGCCGAGCTACGCGAAGTTCGCGCGGTTCGTGCGCGACGAATACGCGCCGAAGGGGCGCACCGACGTCGGCATCTGGTCGCTGCCGGACGGCGCGGAGCGCTACGCCGTGCGGGCGCGCCGCTCGACCACGACGAACCTCACGCCGGCGGAGATCCATGAGATCGGCCTGCGCGAAGTGGCGCGCATCGAAGCGGAGATGCTGACGATCGCGCGAAAGCTCGGCTTCAACGACCTGAAGGCGTTCAATGCCTCGATCGAGGCGAACCCCGCGCTGAAGGCAAAGTCGGCGCAGCACATCGTCGACCTCTACACGCAGTACATCAATCAGATGTATGCCCGCCTTCCGGAGCTCTTCAACCGGTTGCCGAAGGCGAAGCTCGAAGTGCTGGCCATCCCCGCGTTCCGCGAGCAGACCGCGGCCGGCGCCGACTACAACACCGGCGCGCCGGACGGCTCGCGTCCCGGGCGCGTCAACGTGAACACGTACCAGGCGGAGACGCGCAAGACCATTACATACGAATCGACGGCATACCACGAGGGTGTGCCGGGCCATCACATGCAGCTCTCGATCGCGCAGGAGCTGACCGACCTGCCGCAGTACCGCCGCCAGGGCGGCTACACCGCGTTCGTCGAAGGATGGGCGCTCTATTCCGAGCGCCTGGGGAAGGAAGTCGGCTTCTACCAGGACCCGTACAGCGATTACGGCCGCCTGCAGGACGAGATCCTCCGCGCCATCCGCCTCGTCGTCGACACCGGCCTCCACTCCAAGAAGTGGACGCGCGAACAGGTCGTGCAGTACTTCCGCGACCACTCCGCCGCCGACGAGCAGGACATCCAGTCGGAGACCGACCGCTACATCTCCTGGCCCGGCCAGGCGCTGGCGTACAAGATCGGCCAGCTCAAGATCCTCGAGCTGCGCGAGCGCGCCAACCGCGAGCTGGGCAGCCGCTTCGACATCCGCGAATTCCACGACGAAGTCCTCGGCGCCGGCGCCCTGCCGCTGCAGACGCTGGAGGAGAGGATCGAGGCGTTCATCGCAAGGAAGAAACGGTAGGCGCCGGGTTTCGGTTGTTGGTTTTCGGTTTTCGGTGCTGCGCCGCGCGCGCCGATCCCCGCAAAGCGCAGCACCGAAAACCGAAAACCGAAAACCGACAACCAAGAACCCGCCCCCATGCCCGAGTTACCTGAAGTCGAAACGTACACGCGCTACTTTGCGCGGCACGCGCTGGCGCAGACCATCAAGCGCGTCGACGTCCGCGATCCGCGCATCCTCGGCGACACGCGTCCCGACGCGTTCGTGCGGCGCCTGAAAGGGCGCCGCTTCACGTCGGTGCGGCGGCACGGGAAGCATCTCTTTGCCGACGCGAAGGGGACGTGGCTGCACCTCCATTTCGGGATGACGGGCGATCTGCTTTACTACCGCGACGAGCCGCCGCGTTTCGCGCGCGTCGTCTTCGAGTTCACCAACGGCGCGAAGCTCGCGTACGACGACATGCGGCTCTTCGGCGTCGTCGACCTGCTCGACGATCCCGACGCCTACATCGCCGATCACCGGCTCGGGCGCGATCCGCTCGATCCCTCGTTCAAGGTGCGCGACTTCCTCGCCCTGCTCGAGAAGCGGCGCGGCGCGATCAAGGCGCAGCTCATGTCGCAGGAGCTCGTCGCCGGCCTCGGGAACCTCTACGTCGACGAGCTGCTCTACCAGACCTCGATCCATCCCACGCGCTCTATCGACCGCATCACCGAAGCGCAGCAGCGGGCGATGTTCACCACCATGCGCAAGATCCTGCGCGACGTGATCGGCCGCCACGAGCGCGACGCCGATCACCCCGCGCGCTACCTCATCAACCACCGCGAAACGGGGGAGCGCTGCCCCATGTGCGGCGGCACGATTCGCAAGGCGGTCGTCGCCGGGCGCACCACGTACTTTTGCGGAACGCATCAGAAGTAGGGCGCTCGGGATAAACTGCGGACCTCCGTGATGACGAACGAACCGGTTCCGCAGGCTGTGCGGGAGCGCCTGGCCGTACTCGAGCAGCAGATCGCGTCGCTGTCACGCGCCGGTGCGCACGGCGGCGGGCAGCCGCTGCCCGACATGACGCCGGTGGCGATCCAGCTCATCCTGCGCGAGATGAAGCAGGTGGTTCCGTACGACAGTTGCTCTGTCCAGCAGTTGCGCGGCACGCGCCTCGTGATCATCGGCGGCGTCGGCTTCGCCGACCTCGACGTCGTCCTCGGCGAAAGCTTCGAGATCAACAACCTCGAGATCCCCAACGGCGAAGTGATCTACCGCCGCCGCCCCGTCGTCGTCGGCGACACCGAGCAATACCGAGCCTTCCGCCGCGGCCTCCACGTGGGCGCCGGGATCCATTCCTGGCTCGGCGTACCGCTGCTGCGCGGTGAGGACCTGCTGGGGATGCTGGCGCTGGATAAAGCGGAGAAGGATTTCTACACCGTGGAGCACCAGCGCCATGCGCTGGCCTTTGCCGGGCTGGTGGCGGGGGCGATGGGGTAGGGCAGAAAAACGATAGGACAAATAGGACGAATGGGACCTATAGGACGTATGGCTTCGCACGGCGACCCATCTGTCCTATAGGTCCCATTCGTCCTATTCGTCCTATCGGTCCTGTAGATCCACCAGCAGCGGCGGCGGACCTGCACGTTCCAGTAAAGCCAGCGCCGCCAGCAGCACATCGCGTTGCTGCTGCGCATCGTGCGGTTTTCCCAGTGGATATCCGTGGGGAAACGGTACCCACAGCGCGCGCGGCGGCTTCACCGTGACTGCCACGTCGCGCAGCAACACGATGCAGACCGTAGGAATCCCGTGCCGTTCGATTTCCGCCGAGATCAGGCCCACGGCCTGATTGCACATCGGTCACACGGGGACCAGCAGCACCGCGTCAACGCCATCCGCGACCAGCTTTTCCGCCACCGCGGGCGCCGTTTCCTGCATCAGCCGCCCCGGCGCGGTGATGGAACCCATGAAGGAGAAGTGGCGGTGATTCAGCGCCCCTAGGTGTCCTTCACTCTGCAGTTCCCGCAGACGATCGAGCGGAAACCCCAGATTGGGATCGCTTTGAATGCCGGCGTGGTCGAACGATTTGCTGCGGTGCGTTTCAATCAACGTCCGTGGATCGGTATCCGTGGGGATTTCCCGGTAGGACCAGTCGCCCCCTTTGACGTCGTCATCGAAAGGCGCCTGTCCGGGCAGCACCATCCCCGCCGTCGACACCAGCGCGACTTTCATGTCCTGCAACCGTTTGCGGGGCTGCGCCCATGGAACCGGATCGATCTGCCGCCACTTATAGGCAAGAAGGTACGTCCGTACCCACAGAGGAAGTTCACGTGTTTCGGCCACTGCCACGATTCTAGTCGTCAGAAATCGCCCACGTAACCGAGTATTAACCTACGTCCCTTACCTTGGACGCTGACACAGGGAGGACACGAACCGTGGAAGCGATCACCAGACTCAGGGACGTCATTCAGGATCTTCAACCTGGTCTCACGACCGACGAATTCAACCGCCGTAAGACCGATGCGCTCTCGATCCTCGAGGCGTTCGCGCCGAACGGTCACGACTCCAAGCACGACAAGCTCTCGCGCCGCGAGCGCGAGGTGATGACGATGATTCTCTCCGGGCAGCGGCTCAAGGAAATCGCCGCGGTCCTGGATATCAGCGTCAAGACCGTCACGACCCACCGCGCCCGCCTCATGCGGAAGCTGGGCGTCGACGACAATCTCGGTCTTTACCGCTACGGCATCCGCAACGGTTTGATCAGCGTCTAAAGACGGGGCTCAGGGCTCAGAGCGCAGGGCTCAGGAAGGTGCGCCGCGCGTTCTCCCCCTGAGCCCTGGGCCCTGAGCCCTGAGCCCTTCACCGCAATTGACGGCGGGGCGCCCTCCGCTTACGCTGTCGCGCCGTGACGATCCTCCGGAGCGCACTCGTCTTCAGCCTCCTCATGAGCCTGAAGGTCCTCTCGAAAATTTTCTATCGCCACGAGTTCGGCTTCATCGGCGACCTGCCGAAGAACGAGAAGGGGAAGCCGCTCGATCCCTGGAACGTCCGGCTCGTCGTCTTCCTCAACCACACCAGCCTCTTCGAGCCCGTCTTCCTCGGCGTCGTCCCGCCGCGCTTCATCTGGCGCCTCGCCGCCCACGGCGTCGTCCCCGCAGCCGACAAGACCACCGACCGGCCGCTCGTCGGCCTCATCTTCCGCTTCGTCGCCCACAACGTCATCGCCATCACCCGGCAGCGCGACAACACCTGGTTCGAGGTGCTGAACAAGATCGACCCGAAGTCGATGGTCGTCATTGCGCCCGAGGGGCGGATGAAGCGGGCGAATGGGCTGGATCTGAACGGGAAGCCGATGACGGTGCGCGGCGGCGTCGCCGACATCCTCCAGGCCATGGGGAGCGGCCGCATGCTCATCGCGTACAGCGGCGGCCTCCATCACGTCCAGGTGCCGGGTCACGCGCCGCGCGTCTTCAAGACCGTGCGGCTGCGCGTCGAGAACGTCGACATCGCCCCCTACATCGCCGAGATGCTGCGCAACGGCGGCGAGGCGGAGTTCAAGAAGAACGTGATGCGCGACATGGATGCGCGGCGCGACGCGAACTGCCCGGAAGAGGCGAAGCTCAGCGAGAAGATCGCGTAGCGAAGTCGACGAACTCCTCGATCGGCATCGGCTTGCTGAAGAGGAAGCCCTGGATGTAGTCGACGTCGTAGCCGAGGAGGATCTCGAGCTGCTCCTCGGTCTCCACTTCCTCGGCGATCACGTCCAGCTCCAGGTCCTTCGCCAGATCGACGATGCGGCGCACGATGGCGCGGCAGCGTTTGTCGTCGACGATGCCGCGAATGAAGCCGCCCGGCAGCTTCAGTCCTTCGAGCGGGAAGTGCTGCAGGTGCGTCAGCGACGAGTGGCCGGTGCCGAAGTCGTCGAGCCAGAGATGGACGCCGAGCTCGCGGAGGTTCTCCAGGACGCCCATCGTCTTCTCCGGATGCTCGATGTAGGTCGTCTCCGTGATCTCCAGGTTGACCTTGCGCACGTCGAAGCCGCATTGCGTGACGAGGTGCGTGAGGCGCTCGCGGACGTTGCCTTCCTGGAACTCGCGAGGGGAGAGGTTCACGTTGAGGCGGACCTCCGGCGCGCCTTCGGCCTGCCAGCGCGCGGCGTCGGTGTAGGCGGTGCGCACGAGGTACGACGTCAGCGCGAACAGCTCCGGCCCTTCCTCGGCCGCCTCGTTGATGATGGAGGCTTCGCGGATCTCGCCGCTGTCCCGTCGCTCGCGCAGGAGAGCCTCCGCGCTGTAGATCTCGCGGCTGCGCGCGTGGTGGATCGGTTGATAAACGAGGAGCAGGCGGTCCTTGTGGTCCATGACGCGGTCGAGCGCCTGCTGTGCTACCGGATCGTCGGCCATTGCCTTTACGATGGCATTCTCCATGCCCGACGAAATTTTCCTCATCGACTCCCGCCGGTTCACGCGCGGCCGGCGCGTCCAGACCGTGCAGCATTTCATCGGCGCCTTCATCCTGGTGTTCACGGCCGTCAGGCATCTCACGGCGCCGGACAACCATCACTACGTGCTGCCGGTGCTGGAGCTGCTCGCCGGCGCGGCGCTGATCGTCACCGTGATCGTGGAGAAGGTGAAGAAGACGCACCCGCGCGTAGGGTGGGTCGAGATTGCCGGCGGCGTGATGATGCTCGTCGAGGCGATCGCGAAGACGCAGGAGCCGCACACGCTGGCCTTCCGGATCGTCAGCTTCGTACCCCCGGTGATCCTGCTGCTCTTCGGCTTCTTCGACCAGCAGATCCGCCACTCGTTCTACATGCGCGCGGGCGAAGAGCGCTTCGAGCTGAAGCTGCGCGTGGTGCTGCCGTCGCGGAAAGTGAACTGGGACGGACTGCGTTCGTACCGCGTCACGGAGAAGCACCTGGAGCTGCTGCGCGAGGACGGCGAGGCCCGCAAGTTCCCGCTGCGCGACATCAAGAACCGCGAAGCGGCCGTCGCCTGGGCAGTGCAGCAGTTCGAACGCCGCGGTCTGACGGCGGCTTAAACGAAAATGGGGCTCCGCGGAGCCCCATTCTTCCTATAGCCATTCGTCGTATCGTTACTTCTTCAGCAGGCGCCACGTGGCCAGTGCAATGCCCAGAATCGCCAGGGCGAAGAGCCCGCGGTTCTGGTTCAACTGCGACCACAGCGACTTCTCCTGGCGTTCCTTCTCCTGGATGATCTCCATCCGGTTGCGGACGCCCTGGCGCATGGAGGCCTGGATGGCGCCTTCGAAGGCTCTCAGCGGGCGCGCTTCTTCGGGCGCGACGGCCATGCCGCGCTGCGTGTCGACGCGCACGGCCTCACTGGCGACGGGGCGCACGATTTTCTCGCGGCCGTCATCGACGACGTCGTAGGCACCCTGGTCCGCATAGAGGACCGTCGGGCCGACGGCGGTGTTGCGGACGAAGATGACGTGCTCGCCACCTTCTTCGAAAGCGGGGATGCCGATCGACGACTGATGGACGCCATCGATGGAGCCGCCGGGCGTGACGATGGTCAATTCCTGCGAGGCCTGCCCCTTCATCGCCTTCTCGACGCGGAAGGTCGAGTAGGTGACGATCGAGGTGCGGCTCGCGTCCCAGCGCGACTCGGTCTTGACGACCCGGCCGTGCACGATGGCGGCGGCACGCTCGACCTTCTCGTCGAACGTGACGGCGCGCGCGATCGTCGCGTTCGCTGCCACTGGCAGCATCGAGACGACGGCGGCGGCGATGATTCCGAGGAAACGCTGACGGTTATTGTGAGTCATCTCGAGCTTTGGGGAAGCAAGGCACGCGCCACGAATTCTCGCACCACGGCCATCGATTCTTGAGTAACGTTGTGTCCCATCGGGAACTCGTAATAATCAGCATCGATTCCCTGCTCCCCGAGAAGCAGGCGAGCCCGGCGGGCCGCGAGCACCGGAATCACGTCGTCACCGGTCCCATGCACGAGGAGCACCTTCTGCTCCCTCCGCGCCTTCAGGTCCGGCAGGTCGGCCTCATGCAGGGCGCCGCTCATACAGATGATCCCGGCGAGCGGCTCTTTCGTGCGGAACCCGGCGTCGAGCGCCATCAGTCCTCCCTGGGAGAAGCCGGCCAGGACCGTCGCGCTCGTCGGGTAGCGCTTCGTGATCTCGTCCAGGAACGTCAGCACGAGCTGCCGCGACTCCCCGAACGACGACCCCTGCGGCGGCCACCCGTCGAACCAGCTCCACCCGAACGTCATCCCCGGATAGGCCTCAAAGGGACGCGGCGCATTCGGAAAGACGAACCGGCACCCCGGCTCCACGTCGATCATCGGCGCCAGATCGGCCAGGTCGTTCGCATCCGCCCCGCGCCCATGCATCACCACGACGAGCGGCATCTCCTCCGTATCCGCCTGGCCCGACGGAACGCTGAGGATGTAACGGAGAGAAAGGTCTTCGTGGCGGCTGACGGTCATGGGGTGGGGGATTGTACCGGGGGACGAACGGGACGAACAGGACAGATGGGACGAAGAGGACACTGAGATCCGGCTGCTGCCCAGCACCGCTCAACCGGCCACCACTGCAGGCAACCGGCGGTTCTATCTGCTACCTTTCCGTAATGCCACTCGAAGAAGAGGCCCTCCCCGCCGGCGACGCTGCCTACATCGTCGAACAGGGGGAGTGTCTCTCGTCGATCGCGGAGAAGACCGGGCACTTCTGGCAGACGCTGTGGAACCTGCCGGCGAACGCCGCTGTCGCCGAGGCGCGGAAGGATCCGAACGTGCTGCTGCCGGGGGACCGGCTGGCCATCCCGCCGATCGAGACCAAGACGCTGCCGGCGAAGACCGGCCGCCGCCACGTCTTTCGCCGCAAAGGCGTGCCCTCCTTTCTGCGGGTCCGCTTCCTCGACGCCGCCGGCGAGCCGCGTGCGGACCTCGCCTGGACGCTGAAGATCGGCGGCCAGACGCAGGAGGGGAAGCTCGATGCGGACGGCTGGCTCCTCGCCAGCGTTCCGCCGTCGGCGCGCGAGGCGACCGTCGAACTGGCCGGACGGTCGTACGTGCTGCAGCTCGGCGACCTCGATCCGCTCGACACCACCGCCGGCATCCGCGCCCGTCTCACCAGCCTCGGCTATCCCTGTTCCGCCGCGGCCGGCGAGCCGCTCCGCAGCGTCCTGGCGCGCTTCCAGCGCGACCGCGAGCTCGAGCCCACCGGCGTCGCGGATGACGCCACGCGCGCGGCACTTTCGTCCGGGTACGGCGCGTGAGCAGCGTCCTCGTGCCGGTGGTGGTTCCGCCGCTGCGTTGCGCCCCGTACGGCGTCACCGTCTCCGTCGACGACATCATCTTTCCCGCCTATCCGTACGCCACGCTGGCCGAAAAGATCGACGAGGTGAGCGCCGCCATCGAGACGCTCGAGGAAGAGATGGCCGCCGACACCGACTTCGTCGGGAAGAAGCGTCTCGCACTGACGACGATGGACGCCGCGAGCAGCATGGGGAAAACCTACGCCAAGCAGTTGGCGAAGCGTGAGGAGCGCATCGAGGCCGCGACGGAGAAGATCGCCGGGCTCAAAAAGCAGCTCGAGGAGCATCGTCGCGTCCAGGCGATCGAAGCCGACGAGCGCGTCGTCATGAAGCTGTGGTTCAACGACGACGTCGTCGCGGAGACGCGCTGGGACAACCTCTCGCGCCGCCGCCACCAGGTGATGATGCTGAACCTGACTCGCAACTTCAAGCCGTCGAAGATCACCATCAAGGTGTCGCTGACCGGCCGCTGGGAGGACGCAACCGTGGCGGCGACGGTCTTCGCCCCCGCGACGCGTGGGGCCCTTCAGGCCGAGTACGTCGAAAACGAGGAGGCGCTGCGGCGGGTCGACGAGGAGGATGCCGAGTTCGCCGACCCGCAGTCGGAGTTCGATGAGGACTTCATGGACGCCATGGATCGCCGGCAGCCGTACGTCGACGAGCGGAAACGGCTGCAGGGGCAGCTCGACGCACTGGTTCCCGATGTCCAATCGCGCGATCTGGAGCTCGACCCGTTGCTGGCCTGGACCAATCAGTCGGGGGCGAGCGTCATCAACAAGCGAGCCTTCCGCCTGCAGATCCGCGTCGAGCCGCTCTTCGAGACCGACGTCCCCCGCGTGCTGGCCGTGCGCAGCCATTCCGCGAGCGAGTCGTCGAGCAACACCCTCCGCCCCGCGCTCATGTTCTTCATCCACATCGCCAGCCATTTCGGCGACAAGCACGCGGTGGCGGCGACGCTCGCCCTCTACCCCTCGTCGTGCGCCGTCATCGCCGACGAGCCTGGGGCCGCCGCGGCGCAGGCGCGGATGCGCTGGTATCTGGAGACCGTGGCTGGACGCCGCATCCCGTGTATCACCGGGGCGCAGGCGGAGCTCGACAAAATCATTCCGTCGCTCACGGGTCCGGGCTCGGCGACGCGACTCGTGGCCGACCGGTTCCGCGAGGAGGGCGCGGCCACGGTGCTCCGGTTTCTGCGCGAGCGATGGCTCGGCGAAGTGGCGCCCGACGAGTATCGCGGCGATCTCCAGCCGCACCGTACCGCCGTCGCCGAGTGGCTCGCAGGCCAGCCGCTCGTCGCCACCTCGGCGCTCAAGGTCATCCTCTGGATGCGCGGCAAGCCGTTCAAGACCGAGGGGAATCCGTCGAAGGAGCTGATGCTGCAGCTCGCGCGGGAGCTCGCAGCGCGTAAGCTCGTGCCGCTCCTCATCGGGGAGAGCTTTCCGTTGACCGAGGAGGAACAGGCGGAGACGGGCGCGATCGACCTCACGGAGCATTGGAAGGAGGAGGTGTTCGCCGGCGAGACGACGCACCTCCGCCAGGTGTACATGTTCGATCTGCTGGCGCAGCGTTACGGGGTTGTGGGGGTGATCGGCGGGAAGAGCGGCAGCCTGGAGATGACGGCGATGCTCGGCATCAACACGCTCTGGTTCTGCGACGGCGCGCCGCCGTTCTACGAGCCGCGCCTCTACCAGTGGGCGATGGTGCCGCATTACCGCGCCATCAGCATCGCGGGGCTGGTGAAGACGACCCGCTTCGTGGGCGAGGAGCCGCGGCGCGAGGAGATTCCGTACGAGGAGCGGCGCATCGGCGTCCTCGAAGGGAAGCCGCTCGCGCTCGTGCGCGCCTGTCTCGACGAGATCGCGAAGAGGAAGAAGAACGGCCTCGACTTGAACGCCATCGACGCCGTCGCGGTGGAGGTGGTCGTATGAGCCAGTATGTCGACGGCGAAAACGGCGCGTTCGAGCGCATTCCGGTCGTCATCGGCGAGCAGATGACGCTGACGGCCACGTTCAACGAAGCACTGCTGACGAACGTCACCTGGGAGATCGGCGGCGTTCGCGTCAGGAACTACACGCAAGCCACCGGCGCCGGCACCGTCCAGCCGCTCGCCGACCTGACGGTCAATCCGATCACCTTCCACTGGATCGAGCCGGGAAACGTCGACGTCGTCGCTCGAGGCGACGAAGGGGAGTGGCGCGGTGCGTACGTCGTCCTCGCCCCGACGGCGGTCACGATGACGACGATCACGCACACCGTCGGTGTCCGCAACATCCTGACCATGCTCGGCAGGCGTCTCCACCTCCACTTCGGCCACGAGCGCTATGGCAAGGCGGGCATCCGCTGGGCCTGTCAAGCCACGGCGCCGGCACTCCGGGGCGGACGCATCGCCTGCACGCAGCTCGCACGCCTCCACCGCGTCCGCCACCTGCAGGACGGCTCCCGCAGCCAGTTCACCTCGGGCGACGAATACGTGCTCGACGAGGTCGTGCACTACGACGTCGGCGCCGAGCCGGACGTCGAGTGTCCCGACGTCCGCGAGGAGCCGCTGAACGACGAAGATGTCGACGACGATGACGGCGAAGAAGAGGACCCGGTGACCAGCGTTGCCATCGATGCGGGGCAGCAGGGCGCGCTGGCCGGCGAGGACAGTCCGGGGACGCTACTGCTCACGGAGGACGCCACGCAGGTCCGTTGCGAGATCGACGAGGCGTTTCGCACCTACCTCTGCTTCAAGTCGGCGGCGGCCGGCAGCATCTGGGTGACGCTGGCGCTGCTCGAATGGGACTGGCGCGGCACCGCCGAGCGGCGTAATACCGCGCAGGTGTGGCACCTCCTCGACCGCGATAACAGCGTCAATCCCCTGGGGCAGCCCTCGCGTGCGCTTCCCACGTGGACGGCCAACAAGGACGCTCTCGCGTGGGCGGCCGCTCCCGTCACTGCGAACTGCTACGCCTACGCTCTCCGCCTGGCGGTCAACGTCACCCCCGGAAAGAACAACGAGAACGATGATCATGCCATCGATACCTGGTCGGATGACGAGGGAGGCGTGGTGTGGGACAACGCGCGCATGGCGGAGCTGCTGGCGGCCTGCACCGCCGACGGCATGGCGGCGAACGCGGGCTCGTGGCGCGTGGCGGTGTACGTCAATGAATACGCCGGGCACGCCGTCGACTTCCACTTCTTCCGCGAAGAGGCGAACGGCACCTGGTCGCACAAGCTTGGAGGAGCGGCGCCGGTGGTCAACATCGCCGATCACGCCGTCGCCGCGGCGGCGCTCGTCGGTCAGGTCTTCAACAACGAGCCGGCCATCCAGGCGGTCCACCTCTGCGGCTACCTCTTCGTTCCGGACGATTTCGTCTGGCAGATGGACGAGGACACGAGCTATCGACCCATTCCCCCCTGAGCGCGCTCAGCCGTACACTTTTGGCAACGAACGGCGCCCGCGGGATACAATCATCTGCTTACATTTCCCGAGGTGAACCCGTGCATATCAACGATCTCCTGAAAATTGCGGCCGAGCGTCGCGCCTCCGACCTGCACATCAAAGTCGGCTCACATCCTGTGATTCGCGTCGACGGCGAGCTCGTGCCGCTCGTCGAGCTCAAACGCCTCATGCAGGAAGACACGATCGCCATGGCTTTCTCGATCATGTCCTCCCGCCAGAAAGAAAAGTTCAAGAACAACTACGAGATCGACATCGCCTACTCGGTCCCCGGCCTGGGGCGCTTCCGCTGCAACATCTTCCAGCAGCGCGGCACGGTCGGCATGGTGCTCCGCGTCATCCCGGTCAAGATCCTCTCCATCCGCGAGCTGATGCTTCCCACGGTGCTCGAGCGGATCGCCGAGGAGCGCCGCGGGCTGATTCTCTGCACGGGAACGACCGGCTCCGGCAAGTCGACGACGCTCGCCGCGATGATCGACTACATCAACGCCCATCGCACGGAGCACATCATGACGGTCGAGGACCCCATCGAGTTCCTCCACCAGCACAAGCGGGCGGTCGTGAACCAGCGGGAGGTGGGGGAGGACACACACTCCTTCGCCGCCGCGCTCAAGCACGTGCTGCGCCAGGACCCCGACGTCATCCTCGTCGGCGAGATGCGCGACCTCGAGACGATCCACACCGCGATCACCGCGGCCGAGACCGGCCACCTCGTGTTCGGCACGCTGCACACGCAGGACGCGCCGCAGTCGGTTGACCGCATCATCGACGTGTTCCCGGCCCACCAGCAGCAGCAGGTGCGCGTCCAGCTGTCGGTCGCGCTGCAGGGGATCATCACCCAGCAGCTGCTGCCGACCGCCGACGGCGCGGGCCGCATCGCCGCCTGCGAGGTGCTGCTCGCCACGCCGGCGATCCGCAACCTCATCCGCGAGGGCAAGACGCACCAGATCTACTCGTCGCTGCAGACCGGCGCGAACATCGGCATGCAGACGATGGACGCCGCGCTGGCCACGCTCGTGCGCCAGGGCAAGATCACGCAGAAGCTCGCAGAGTCCCGTTCCTCGACCCCGGAGGAGCTGCGCCGCCTGCTGGGCGCAGCGTCCTTCGCGGTGAACTAGGAGAGACCACTGATGAGCACGTACGTCTTCAAGGCGATCGACCTCGGTGGCCAGCAGGCCAAGGGCGAGGTCGAGGCCGAGTCCAAGCAGTCCGTCGCCGATCAGCTCAAGCAGAAGGGGCTGATCGTCCTCGACATCGCCGACAAGAAGCAGGCGAAGGAGATCGAGCTGCCGGGGGCCAACCGGATCAAGCTCGGCGACCTTTCGATCATGACGCGCCAGCTCGCGACGATGGTCTCCA
>DASVEE010000007.1:0-73089 GCA_036380735.1 Thermoanaerobaculia bacterium
GGCTCAGGGGTCAGGGCCCAGGGCTCAGGGGCTGCGCTATGCGTGAAGTGCAGCCAGCCCGGCACAGCGGAGCCCCCTGAGCCCTGGGCCCTGACCCCTGAGCCCTGCCCCTGAAACGTTTCCCCCCGCCCCCGCACTACCGGGTGAGGAGGCAACATGAGCCGCAACTTCAGCATTACCACTCCCGCGGACGCGGTCCGCGCGGGGAGTGACGGCAAGGGCGAGGTCGTCTTTACCGTGGCGAACGCGGGGACGCTGCCCACGCGCGGCATGGCGCGCGTCGTCCCTCTGGGCAACACCCGAGCCGACTGGCTCAGCATCGGCGGCGAGAGCGAGCGCGAATTCGCGCCCGGCGCCGTCCAGCAGTTCACCGCCGCCGCGCGCGTTCCGGCCGGGACCCCGGCGGGACGCTACAACTTCCGCCTGGACATGATCTCGGCTCGCAAGAGCGGCGAAGAATACGAGGAGGGACCGACCGTGGCACTCGAAGTCGCGCCGAGCGCGGAGCCGGCAAAGAAAAGCATGGCCTGGATGTGGATTCTCATCGCCGTCCTCGTCGTCGGGATCGGCGGGTTCGTCGCGTTCATGGCGACTCGGGACACGGAACCGAAGCCTGACGGTCCCCGTAATGACGCCAACGTCATCCCGCCGAAACCGGAGCCGCCCCCGGCCAAGCCCGTCGACCCGATCCCGATGGCGGGCGTCGCGCTGTGGCTCACCGGCGATGACGCGCTGTCGCAGGCGACGGCGAACAAGCTCGCCTCGTGGAGCGGCAAGATCGAAGGGATCACCGCCAGCACCGAGAACCCCGCCGGACGTCCGGTCGTCATGCCGCGCCTGCTCAACAACCACGCGGTGGTGCGCTTCGACGGTGTCGACGACATGCTCGCCACCAACATCGACTTCAGCCCGCAGGGGATGCCGCAGGCGACCGTCTTCACCGTTTTCAGCAGCAACACGGCCGCCCAGGCGCCGCTGCGCAAGCTGTACGGGAACGACGACGGCAACTTCGACCGCGGCGTGGGCCTCGACACGCGCTCCGGCACGAACTACGGCGTGTTCACCGGCGAGGGCGTGGCCAGCTACTTCGCCATCGAGCCGCGCCGCTTCTACCTGACCGCCGACGAGTACACGAAGACCGGCTTCTCCGCCTGGGTCGACGGCAGGAAGACCGTGACCGACCTCCCCACCCGCTGGGGCGAAACGCAGCTCATGCTCCACGTCGGCGGCACCGGCCCGGTCTGGTTCGAGCCATGGCACGGCGACATCGCCGAGATGATCGTCTACAACCGCACTCTCACCGCCGCCGAGCGCAAGGAAGTGGAAAAATATTTGACCGATAAGTACGCGCTGGGTGAGTAGTTTGCGCGCGATTCCCCGGGCGGAGCCGCATCTGCACGGGGCCTGCTTTGTCGCCCCTCTCCCCGGCTTTTGCGGGGAGAGGGTGATTTTTCGCCTGAAGCGAAAAATCGGGTGAGGGGCCGCGGCACAACACCAAGCCAGCTTCGAAGCAGCGTTTGTGGTGCACCACGGCCCCTCACCCGCGTTCGCTTCGCTCACGTCTCCCTCTCCCCGCAAAGGCCGGGGAGAGGGGCGATAAAGCAGCGGGCGGTCCGTCGTGGCGTCTCGTAAGCTAGCCCCGGGCTTCGCCCGGGGACCGCGTGCAAGGTCGAATGGTCCAGGCGATTTCAACGGTGCTGTGCACATCTCCCCCGCCCCTGCGTATCACCGGCAAAAGGAGATCGCAGCACCATGACCTACCCCATCCGCATCCTTCTGATCCTGACGCTGGTCCTCACGTTTGCCGAACGCCTCGCCGCCCAGGCGACGCCGACCACTACCGAGACGACCGCCAGGACGACGACTACCGGGACTTCGACCACCCGAACCATCGACGACGACGAGAACGCCCCCACCGCGGACGGCGAAGAAGTCACCACCACGACGGACGCCACGGATACCACCGGCACGGCGGCGACGAAAGACCCGGCTGGCGACGTGAGCAGCTACGAGATCCGCAACCTCTTCACCAGCGTCCTGCAGCGGCATCCGTCGGAGCTCGCCACGATCCTGGTGCTCGACCCGACGCTGCTGTCGAACGAGGCGTTCCTCTCCGGCTATCCGGAGCTGGCGAGCTTCGTGGCGAAGCACCCCGAGGTGCGGAAGAATCCGCGCTTCTATCTCGCGCAGTTCCGCATGGCGGGCGACGCCACCCGCGTCTTCGACCAGATCCTCGAGATGCTGACGATCTCCGCCACCTTCATCGGCATCGCCTTCGCCCTCGGCTGGATCCTCCGTCAGGTCATCGAGCAGCGCCGCTGGAACCGTCTCTCGAAACAGCAGAGCGAGGTGCACAACAAGATCCTCGACCGCTTCGCCTCGAGCTCGGAAGTCCTCGACTACATCAAGACCCCCGCGGGCACGAAGTTCCTCGAGGCCGCACCGATCCCGCTGCACGCGCCCAAGGCGGCGCCGAATACGCCCGCCACACGCATCATCTGGAGCGTCCAGCTCGGCGTCGTCGCGGCGATCGTCGGCATCGGCATGGTGCTGCTCAGCACCCGCTTCTCCGCGGAGAACGCGCACGGCCTGTTCTCGATGGGTGTGATCCTGTTCTGCATCGGCGGCGGGTTCATCGCCTCCGCCGGCGTCTCGCTCGTCCTCTCCCGCCGCCTCGGCCTCTGGGAACCGTCCCAGCAGGGCCCGGTCGCGGGCGCGGAGCGGTATGATGGGCCGGGAATCCTGAAATGATCGACAACATGCACTTGCCCCTGCTCCTGCACGAGCTCACGATGCCGGCAAGCCGCGATGTCGAAAGCACCCTCGCCGTCATGGACGAGGATGAGTTCCGGGCGTTCTACGAGCGCACCTCGCGGCCGCTGTGGTCGTACCTTTCGCGGATCACCGGCGATCCGCACCAGGCGGACGATGCGCTGCAGGAGGCGTATTACCGCTTCTACCGGGCCGGGGCGAAGCACGAGAACGAAGCGCACCGCCGCAACTCGCTCTTCCAGATCGCCACGAACCTCGTCCGGGACGCGGCCCGCCGCGCGAAGCATCACACGGACGTACCGCTGGAATCGGACGACGAGTCGCCCGCGGACGTCCCGGTCAGCACGGCTCCCCTCCCGGAGCAGCAGGCCGCGATCCGCACCGATCTCTCCCGCGCCATGGGAAAGCTCGAGCCGATGCAGCGGGAGATGTTGTGGCTCGCGTACGCGCAGGGCGCGTCGCATGAAGAAATCGCCGACATCCTCGGGCTGAAAACGGTCAGCATCCGCACGATGCTGCTCCGCGCCCGCAGGAAGCTGGCCGGCATGCTCACCGCAGGCCCGAAACTTGGATCGCACGAGGCCCGCCGATGAACTGCCACCGTGAAGACGAACTGCTCGACGCGCTCCAGCGCGGCTTCATCGGCGCGGAGCTCGACGCCCACGCCGCCTCCTGCCCCTCCTGCAACGAGCTGCGCCTCGTCGCCGGCGCGTTCCTCGATGACAACGCCCACGCGATGGCCGAAGCACCGGTGCCGTCCTCCGGCGCGATGTGGTGGCGCATGCAGGTCCGCCAGCGCCAGGAAAACGTGTCCAAAGCCCGCCGTTCCCTGTTGATCGGCCAGGGCGCCACGCTGGCGATTGCGCTGGCCCTGGTCGTGGCCTTCTTCGGCGGTGACCTGGCCGTGGCAGCGCGCGACATGGTCGCCACGATCCGCCTGAGCACCCCGCTGCTGCTGGCCGCAGCAACGTCCCTGCTGCTGGCCCCGATCGCGGGGTGGGTGGCGATCCGGCAGAAGTGACCGGCCGGGCGTTGTCCGTTTTCCGTTGTCCGTTTTCCGTGCTGCGCTCATCCGTGCAGCGCAGCACGGAAAATGGACAACGGTAAACGGACAACGCGCCCCCGCGCCAGCGGCTAGTGCGCCGCCACGGGCATGTCCAGCCGGCGATACCGCTTCGTGCCGGGCAGGCAGCTCTTGTGGGTCACGTGGTGCAGGTATTCGTCGCGGAACTTCCTGACCGATGAGATGACCGGGCCGATGGCGGCGTCGCCGAGGGCGCAGAGGGACTTGCCGCCGATGTTGTCGGACATGTCCAGGAGGAGATCGGCGTCCTGCTGCCGCCCTTCGCCGCGCTCGAGGCGGTCGAGGATCGACTCCATCCAGTTCGTGCCTTCGCGGCACGGGGTGCACTGGCCGCACGACTCGTGGGCGAAGAACTTGGAGAGGCGCCAGACGGCGTCGACGATGCAGACGCTCTCGTCGAGGACGATGATCCCGGCGGAGCCGAGCATCGAGCCGGCCTTCATCACCGCGTCGAAGTTCATCGGGAGGTCGATCTCGTCCGGGAGGAGCATCGGTGCCGAGGCGCCGCCGGGGATGACGGCCTTGAGCTTGCGGTCGCCGCTGATGCCGCCGCAGTGGTCGTAGATCAGTTCCTTGAGGTTCACGCCCATGGGGAACTCGTACACGCCCGGCTTCTTGACGTTGCCGGAGACGCAGTAGAGCTTCGGTCCGGTGTTCTTGGGGGTGCCGAACGACTTGAACCACTCGGGGCCGTTCTTGACGATGAGCGGCACGCAGGCGAGCGTCTCGACGTTGTTGACGACGGTGGGGCCGCCGAACACGCCGACGACCGCCGGGAACGGCGGCTTGACGCGCGGCTGGCCGCGGTGGCCTTCGACGGACTCGATCAACCCCGTCTCCTCGCCGCAGATGTAGGCGCCGGCGCCGCGGTGGACGGTGATGTCGAAGTCGAAGCCGCTGCCGAAGATGTTCTTGCCGAGGAAGCCTTTGGCGCGGGCTTCTTCGAGGGCTTGGTTGAGGACGACGGAGCCGTAGTAGAACTCGCCGCGGATGTAGATGTACGCCATGGGGTTGGAGCCGATGGCGTAGGCGGAGATGATCATCCCCTCGATGAGGAGATGCGGATCCTTCTCGATGATGACGCGGTCCTTGAAGGTACCGGGCTCCGCCTCGTCGGCGTTGCAGAGGAGGTACGTCGGGCGCGGCGCGTTGCGCGGCACGAACGACCACTTCATCCCGGTCGGGAAGCCGGCGCCGCCGCGGCCGCGGAGCTCCGAGTCCTTGACGAGCTGGATGACCTCTTCCCACTTCATGGCCAGCGCTTTACGGGCGGACTCGTAGCCGCCGCCGGCGAGGTAGGTGTCGATCGACGTCGAGTTCGGCTTGTCGATGTTGGCGGTGAGGACTTTGATCTGATCCATCGATGGGTCCTTACGTCAGCTTCGGCAGGAGCGCGTCCATCTTCTCGACGCTCATGTTCTCGTGGTAGTCGTTGTTGATCTGCACGACCGGGGCGGTGCCGCAGGAGCCGAGGCACTCGACCTCGAGGACGGTGAACCGGCCATCTTTGGTGGTCTCGTGCGGCTTGACGTCGAGCTTCTCGCAGAGGTGCTCGTAGATGTCGTACGCGTTCGAGACCATGCAGCTCAGGTTCGTGCAGACGCGGAGGCGGTACTTGCCGACCTTCTTCTGGTCGTACATGTCGTAGAACGACACGACGCCGAAGACGGTGGCCGGCGAGAGGTCGAGCAGCTCGCTGACGTAGTGGACGATCTCGGGGGAGATGTAGCCCCACAGCTCCTGCGCCAGGTGGAGCGTCGGCAGGAGGGCGGCTTCCTTCGTCGGATACCGCGTCAGGTTGTACTCGAACCGCGCCTTCGCCTCGGGGGGGAACTCCGGCTTCCTGGCAGGGTCGGGGAAACGCTCTTTGGCGTAGGGATTATCGGGGTGGAGATCAGCCATGTCGGTTTACTTCCAGTCGAAGGCTCTCTTCTTCCAGACGTAGACATAGCCGACGCCGAGAAGAAGGATGAAGATGAGCATCTCTCCGAACAGAAACCACGACAGGTAGTCGCGGTAGATGACGGCCCAGGGGTAGAGGAAGGCCGCTTCGATGTCGAAGAGGATGAAGAGCATCGCGATCTGATAGAAGCGGACGTTGACGCGCTTCCGGTTGTCGTCGAGCAGCGGCACGCCGCTCTCGTAGGGGGCCAGCTTCGACGGATTCCGCTGATGGCGTCCCACGACCCAGTTGAGGCTGAGGAAGACCGCGCCGATGATGCCGGCGACGATGAGCATGAGGAGAATCGGCAGGAAGCTGTTGGTCATGGCGTGCTGGTGCGGCGCCGGCGGCGGGAGAGACCCCGCGCGGCGGCGCGAATCCTAACGGGAAACAACCGGGGTAGCAAGAATCACGCAGCGGATTCGGTGAGGTAGGTCATCGCGCCTTCGCGCGAGTCGAAAATCTTGAACACCGTGTCCAGCTTCGTGATCTTGAGGAGGGCGAGGATGCGGTGGGAAGGCTTGACGAGGGCCATCTTGCGCTGCCGGTCCTCGAACTTCTGCAGATAGCCGATCAGCTCGCCCAGGCCGGTCGAGTCCATGTAGTTGATGGCTTCGAAGTTGATCATCACCGGACCGGTCTCGTCGTTGAGGACCTTCTCGAGATAGCTCGAAAACTCCCGCGCACTCTCTCCCAGCTTGATCACGCCCTGAATGTCGAGCACGGTGACGTTGTCGACACGGTTCTTGATGATGTTCATAACGCGGGCGAAGTGTATCAGACGCGTAAAGGCGTAGGACCGCCAGGAAAATCGATAGGACAGATGGGACGAATGGGACGAATAGGACGGATAGGACGAATAGGACAACCAGACGGATCTCCGGGACCTGCCCGGGGCGGCGGGTCTTATCCGTCCTATAGGTCCTATTCGTCCTATGCGTCCTATCGTTCCTCTTCCCTGCCGATGCGGCTGGTCACCAGCGAACCAGCGACAGCACCACCGCCCCGACGATGGCGCAGTTGATGGCACTCCACGAGCCGTCAACGGCACTCCGCGAGCCATTGATCGCACGCCATGAGCCGTTAACGGCACTCCACGAGCCGTGAACGGCACTCCACGAGCCGTGAACGGCACTCCGCGAGCCGTTAACGGCACTCCACGAGCCATTAACGGCACTCCACGAGCAGTTAACGGCACGCGCCGAGCCATTAACGGCACCTCGCAAGCTCTGAACGGCATCCCGCGAGCCGTTAACGGCACTCCGCGAGTACCGCATGCTCTGCCGCTCAGAGCTTGCGCTCTGCCGCGCAGACCACGAGGTCTGCGGTCCAGAGCACGACCTCTGACCGTCAGAGCACGAGGTCTGGCCGTCAGAGAGCATGCTCTGAGCGTCAGAGCATGCTCTCTGGCGCGCAGAGCACGAGGTCTGCGGCCCAGAGCACGCGCTCTGGCGCTCAGACCTGCAAGCGTAATTCGTAGTAGAGAAGAGACTTCCCGTCCACGATGTCGCGCTTCACCCGCCTCATCCCGAGCTTTTCGAGCACGTGCACGGAGACGGCGTTGGGCTCGTCGACGTCGGCGACCACGCGGTCGACCTGCAGATCCGTGCGCGCATGCTCCAGGACGGCGGTCGCTGCCTCGAAAGCGATGCCCTGCCCCCAGTGGGACGGCCGCACGCCGAAAAGGAGCGCGTTGCTGAGCAACCCGGCGAAGCCGACAGCGTCCCCGCTGCCAGCCGCATCCTTCACCAGCCAGAGACCGGCGCCGTGCACTTCGAAGCTTTGCGCGGAAAGGTCGAGGTACGCCGCGGTTTCCTCAGGCGTCAATACCCGGTCATCGAAGAGGTACCGGCGGACGCCGGGATCGGTCCACAGGTCGTGGAGCACGGCTGCATCGTCGGCGCCGTCAGGGGGAACGATGGGACGAATGGGACCGATAGGACTGATAGGACGAATGGGACTGCCGTGATCGGCGGCATCGGTGCCGGTTGCGGTAGTCCCATTCGTCCCATTGGTCCTATTTGTCCCATTTGTCCCATCGTTCCCACCTACGGGCACCAGCACATACCGCGCGGTCGGCAGCGTCACACGCGCCAGCGTTCCCACGATGCGCC
Source organism: Thermoanaerobaculia bacterium (assembly GCA_036380735.1). Taxonomy (GTDB): domain Bacteria; phylum Acidobacteriota; class Thermoanaerobaculia; order Gp7-AA8; family Gp7-AA8; genus DASVEE01. The sequence goes on from DASVEE010000007.1 coordinate 7,913, forward strand.
GCAACTGCTTCCGGTGCTGCGCGGTATGCACGCGGAACAGCGCCTGGACGTACGCTTTCCAGTCGAGCTCCTCCAGCCACTCCCGGCCCTCCACCACCATGACCGTGGGCGTGCGCACCTCATGCGGCGCATTGACGGCGATCGCCGCCAGCACCTCCGCATGCAGTTGCCGCAGCCGGGCGAGCAGCGTCTCCCACGGCGCGACTGTCTCACTGCGCAGGTGCGCCGGCACCGGCTCCCCTGCCGGGCGCTCTCCGCGCAGCAGCGACCGCAGCTCCCCCAGCCCCGCCTCCCCCGTCACCACGAGGTGGTCGACGAGCTCCGCCGGCGACCAGGTCCGCGCGTTCGGCTTCCGCGTCCGCAGACCGCGCGGACACGCGGCGGCTGCCTCTTCGAAGGAGCGAAACGCGGCCTCCACCTCCGCCCGCAAGACTTCCAGCGGTGCATCCGTCCCTTTGCGGCGGAGGTAATCGGCCGCGTCCATCGGCTACAGCTCCGTCAGCGACTCGTGCACCACGATGTTCCGCTTCGCCAGCTCCTCCATGAAGAGGTCGGGCGGGATGCAGCGCTCCTGCGGCAGCGCGCCTTTGGCCGTCGTCTGGCCGCGCGCCATCATCAGCGCCACGATCGACGCCGGGAACGCCGTCGTCCGCATCATCGCGCTCAGCCCCGTCTCCGGATCGAACGAGTCGATGATGTCGTACCGCAACCGCCGCGTGGCGCCTCCGCTCGTGCCGATCACTTCCACGCGCACGAGCACCACGTCCGGCCCGTCGTGCGGCAGGTTGCGCACGAGGAGGTCACCGAGGACGCGGCGCGGCTTCACGCTGACCCCGTCCACCTCGATCGCGTCACTGCTGCACAGGCCGAGGTCGATCATGGTTTTGAACTTGTCGCAGTGGCCCGGGTAGCGGATCGTCTTGTAATCGAGGTCGCGCACCTTGCCGAAGAACGTCTCCGGCAGCGTCGACGTCCCACCCGACGTCTGGAACGCTTCCATGCGCTGGAACGGCGCGGGAAACTCGAGCTCTTCGAGCTCCGTCATCGAGTCGACCGTGACGATGCGCCCGTCGCGCACGATGCGCGCCGGCTCCACGTACTCGTTGATCAGCCCTTCGACGGAAAACACGAGCTGGTAATCGAGCGGCGGCTTGGGATCCTGCGGCAGTCCGCCCACGCGGATGTGGATCTCGTCCAGCGCTTCGAAGCGCTGCGTGGCATGAGCCACCAGCACCGCCACCATGCCTGGCGCGAGGCCGCAGTCGGGGATGATGTTCACCCCTGCATCGTGCGCGCGGCGATCGAGCGCCAGCTCCGCCGCCACGACGTCATTGTTGCCGCCGAGGTCGCAGAAGTTCGTCCCCGCCTCGATGGCCGCGGCGGCGAGCTTCTCGTTGTACCAGTAGTTGACGCAACTGATCACCGCCGCGTGACCGCGCATCAGCGCGACCACCGCCGCGTCGTCATTACAGTCGATCTGCACCGGCGTCACCTTCGCGCCGCCGCTACCGGCGGCGTCTTGAGATCCGACACGCGCGGCAATCTCGCGCGCCTTGTCGCCGTACGCATCGGCGACCGTGACTTCGGTGACATCGGGTTGGGAGGCAAGGTCGTGCACGGCGCCGAGGCCCATCCGGCCGGCACCCAGAACAAGAATTCTCATTGGCCGCGCATTCTAACGGCTCGGCCTGGTGGCGCGTGCTGCCAAACGGAAGAGAGCCGACGAGGGGCCTCCGGCGGGCGGGTGCGACCCGCGGCGCTGGTTGGCCAAGCCTCGGCCGACCCTGCGTACTAACGTGTTGATCGCGACGCCGTGCGCCGGGCCTGAGGCAACAAGCGGCGACGTCATGTTCTTCAGCAACTTCAACCTGCCGCTCACCGAAGACAGCAAGCAGCTCCTCTACGCGTTCGGCGGCTACAGCAGGCGCAACGGCTCGCACGGCGGCTTCTTCCGCCGCGCGCTGCAGGCGCAGAACCATCCCCAGATCTACCCTCTCGGCTTCCTGCCGCTCATCGAGCCGCGCGTGACGGATCAATCGCTGACCGCCGGCGCGCGCGGCCAGTTCGCCACGTGGTTTCGGGCAGCTCGCCCCGTTCGAAGTCGGCACCTACCCCGTCGACAGCCCCATCGCCCGAGCCCTCGGCGCCACGCCGCTGCGCCCGGTCGCCGGATCGCGCAGGAAGTTCGTGCTGACGGCGGAGAAGTACGACTGGTTGAGCGACGGTGCGCGGAAGCCGGTGCTCACCGCGCCGCGCAGGATCAGCGCGCGCACCGGCGTGTAGCGCACGGTGAGCTTGCCGTCGCTCGTGTTGCCGAAGTCGCTGAAGTCCTCGAAGCGGCCGGCGACGCCGACGCGGAGCTGGCTGAAGATGTCGCCCTCGAGGTCGACGTAGACGGCCTTGCTGTTGCGCGAGGCATCGATCTCGGGCGTCGTCTACCAGCCGTTCGCCAACCTCGAGATCACGGCCGACTACTTCCACATCGACATCGAAGACCGCATCGTCTTCTCCGGCAACTTCACCGGGGCGCAGGTGCTGCCGCTCATCCAGCCCTTCGGCGTCACCGGTGCGCGCTTCTTCACCAACGCCATCGACACCGAGACGAAAGGCTTCGACCTCGTCACCAACTACCAGCGCGGCCTCGGCACCAACTGGGGCCGCATCGACGTGTCGGCCGCGTACAGCCGCAACAAGACCGAGATCGTCGGCGAGACCGCGACGCCCGCGCAGCTTGCCGGCTTGTCGGAAGTCCTCTTCGACCGCATCGAGCGCCGCCGCGTCGAATGCGGCCAGCCGGAGGACAACCTCCGCCTGATGCAGAGCTGGACCCGCGGCTTCTGGAGCGCCACGACCCGCCAGAGCCGCTACGGCGAATTCTGCAGCTTCACTCTGCTCCCGATCGACGACCAGGTCTACGACCCGACCTGGCTCGCGGACGCCGAAGTGTCCTACCGCTGGCGCGATTACACGTTCGCGGTAGGCGGCGAAAACCTCTTCGACGCCATGCCCGACATCAACCGCCCCGGGACGCCCCAATCCAACTTCGGCATTTTCCCGTACCCCAGCCAATCGCCGTTCGGGATGAACGGAAGGTTCCTGTACTCGAGGATTTCGTACAAGTTCTAGAGGGTGACGATAGGACGGATGGGACGGATAGGACGAATGGGACGCGGGCGTCGTGTCTTTGTCCCATGCGTCCTATTCGTCCCATAGGTCCTATTCGTCCTGTCCGTCCCATCCGTCTTATCGTCCCTCCGCCAGTTCCTTCAGCGCCCGTTGCTTCGTGGCCACGAACCAGCGCATGTGTCTTTCCACGGCGATCTTGTCGGCCAGCACGCCCAGGATGCCCAGCGGCGACTTCCAATCCAGCGTGTCGCGCATCAGGGTGCCGGTGCCGTCGGGGAGGAACTCGTGGACGTGGCGCAGGTGGCGGAAGGTGCTTTTGACCAGTTCGTCGACGAAGCGGTGCGGGGCGTCGACCTCGACGATCTTCGCGGTGAAGCTCTGGCGCATGCCGAAGTGAACGCCTTCGAAGGTGACGGTGTCGCCCAGCTCCAGCAAGCCCGACGTGCGGCCCGGCGGAATCACACGCTCGTGCGAGAACGACGCGGAGTTGGTGTGCGCCTCGACGTCGCGCGCCAGATCGAAGCAGACGCGCGGCGGCGCGGCGATGCGGGTTTCGACGACCACGTGTCCCATCGTGCTCCCAAATTATGTCACTGGACAATCCGTGACCGCGTCCTCTACGCTGCGGCGGTCCAGTCCCCCTAAAAAAGGAAAGTCAGTGGCTTACTTCGTACGTGCCTTCCGCACGGTTCTTCTTTTCTCCCTTTTGCAGGCCGAAGCCGTTCAGGCTGAGCAACTTGCGATCACACTCACCGCACGGGAAGTTCGCGTTACCGGCGCGACTCCGGATGCGGCCGTCATCGTCACCGGATACGAGGAAAAACACTACCCGTCCCAGCGCGGCGTCACCCGGCGGCAGCGCATCGAGCGCGCCGGCGCGAACGGTGCCGCTACGCGGCACTTCGAGTCCGACATCTCGCCGCGATCGTTCTGGATCGCCGTCGACGTGAAAAGCGGCGCCGTCGCCACCGCCGCGCCGGCCGGCATGCCGCTCGCGCAGCGGCCGCTTCCCGAAGATCTGCTGAAGACGGACAACAACGGCCAGCTCAAGAAACTGGTGAGCCGCCTCGCCTACGCCTCCTTCCTCCTGGTCCGCCCCGGGGAAGGTGCCTGGGAAATGAAGGCCGGAGATGGAGGGGCCAGCGACGGCGACCACAGCGTCGATGGCAAGATCGAGACCGATCTCGATCAGTTCGAGCCGATGGTCGACGTGACGGACCCGCCGAAGAAGTTCGAGCGCGGCGACGTGCTCGTCATCATGATGCCCGAGACGATGTCGTTCTTCCTCCATCGGGTGGGAGAGTCGAAATGAGCGCGCGCAGGATCGCACTCGCCACGCTGCTGGTCGCCGGTCTCGCCTTCGCCGAAGAGGATCCGAACGTCGAGCGCGGCGTGAAAGCCAGCAAGGCGTACTCGTTCGGCGGCGTCGACACCGTCAACGTCTTCAATGGCAACGTCAACCTCCGCATCCCTCTCGGCCTGACGTACCGCGTCGGCGGCACCATGTCGTACTCGCTGGGCGCCGCCTACTCGACGAACACATGGGAGATCCAAGCCACGACGGACGAGATTTGCCGCCAGACACCGGACCTCAACTACTGCAAAGACGTGCCTGCCGCCTTTTCACACCCTTCGCCGTATGCCAATGCGGGCTTCGGGTGGCTGGTGACGCTCGGGCACATGTTTCCAGGGTTCTACCTCGCACCCGACGGAGGTCACGTCACCTTCGAAGAGACGCTGCACGCAAACAACCCTTACGAGTCGGCCTACTCGGGTGGCCCGAATGGCCTGGTCGTCCGTTACTCACGAGACGGCTCCTATCTTCGCCGTCGTGACTATGCGAATCGATACGAGCTCGACTTTCCGAACGGACACGTTCACCACTTCGACGCGGCGGGCCGGCTCACCAAGATGGTCGATCCCTACGGCAACTGGGTACAGGTCGAGTACGGCTACCGCGCCAGCGGTCCCCACGCCGGCAGAACGCAGTGGCGCATCCACGACTCCACCGGCCGCCAGCACTTCGTCTATTTCCGTCAGACCTGGTCGTACATGCACGACACGGATCCTGACGGAAACTACTCTCCGACCATCCCGTGGCTGCCTGAGATGGTCGACTACGTCGAGCTGGCCGCGCCGCCGGCGCCGAACGGCGCCGCACGCACCGCGATCTATCAATTCATCTACAACAGCTCCCCGGATACCAGTCCCGTGCCGCTGTCGCGCCGCTCCGTGCAACAAACGAACTGGGACGACGAAACCGCGACTTTCGTCTATGCCTCGATGCTCACGGGCATTCAGATCCCCGAGGGGCTTGCGTGGACGATGGCGTATGAGATGGGCAACGGGCTTCAGAGTCATGTCAATGAGGGAGGAGCCTCCGGCAATATCGTCAGCTTGACGATGCCGGCTGCCGGCCGGATCGACTGGACCTACCGGCTGTATCGGTTCCCGGCCGCTCCTCAGGTCGGGACCGACGGCATTCAGTCGTGGAATTGGAACGCCGGTGTCGCATCGAAGAAAGTCTTCAACAATGCGGCCGATACCGCCGGCAGCAGCATCATCGAAGAAACCGAATACCGGTTCGAAGATCTCGACACCACGTATCCGGAAGACTACCAGTCGCGTCTCGTCCTGCGGAAACACGAAGGGAACGTGATCAACGGCGAGCGACATTACTTCACCACATGCAGGGTCAGCGCGTGCAACAACCGGGGAGAGTACGGCCTGCCGCTGGCGCGACTCTCCGGCAGCGGACCATTTCTCTCCACCGAATTTCTCGAACCGACCGTCAACGCACAAGGCCAGAGCAGCTTCACCGTCCGGCGGAGCACTTATCTCGAATACGAGATGGACGGGAACGTCGCCGCGCCTCTCGGCAGCAACCTGAACATGAACCGCCGGGTGAAGCGCAGCCGGACGGTCTTCGAGGACGGCACCGTATCGGAGCAGACATCGTCGCGCTTCGACGGCTTCGGCAACTATCGCAAAACGACAAGCGGCGGGACCTTCCCCGGCGAGAACACGCGCCACGTCGAAATGGAGACGAACCCGGGCAAACCCGACTTCGTCGTCGACTCGGCGGGCGTGCTGCAGACTGCGGGCTGGACGCTGCCCGGCGTCTCTGATCCGTGGATTCTGCATACGTACGACAAACAAACAGTGTCCGAGCCATCGGTGACTCAGCCCGGAGCGACGGTCTACTCCACCACGACTGCCTGCTTCGACAGCACCGGCTTCCTCACCAGCGTGCGCAAATACCGGCAGTTCGGGGCGAACCCAGCCGCCGCGACCAACGACCTTCTAGCCGTCAACGTGCGCGACGCCGCGGGCAACGTGGTCGAGGAGTCGCAGGTGGGCGGCGACAATCTGTCGGCTCCCGTGCCCTTCGTCTGCGGTGGACCAGTCGCGTCACCCACGTATCGGGTCCAGCATTCGTATCAGCATGGAGCACTCGCCCGCTCCTGGGTTGCGGCAGCCGGGCTCCTGCTGACCGACAACGACATCGACCCGAGCTCCAGCCTCGTTCGCGCCGCCTGGAGTGGGTCATCCCTGGGTGCAAATGGCGCGAGCAATCGCGATGGACTGCAAACGATTCTCGACTACGACCATCTTGGCCGGCTCGTCGCCTCGAGAAATCCGGCCGGTCCGGTACCCCGTGGCGTCGGAGTCAACCTGACGTATCTCACGACGCCCCCGAAAATCGAGCTGCAGGAGAAATCGCCGAGCGGCGCGGTGCTGCGGACGACCACGACGCAGTTCGACGCGCTCGGCCGCGTCGTCCGGGAATGGCGTTCCATGCCGAGCAATGTCATAGCGCAGCGCGAACAGCAGTATGACGACCTCGGCCGCATGATCAGCTCGACGCAGTGGGGCTTCCTCGGCACGCTGGCGCGGACGACCACAACCTACGACATCTATGGTCGCCCTGTGACGGTCACGCCACCCGACCAGCAGCCCACGACTCTCACGTACGACGGCCCGGACGTCACGCACCGAACGGTCAATGTCAGGACCGGCGGTGCGGGGATGCCCGCCGGCGCCTTCACGATGACGCCATCCACACACTCGGAGCACTACGACCGTCACGGCCGGCTGGTCAAGGTCATCGAGCCGGCGCCGGCGCCCGCACAACCTGCCACCACCACCGAGTACACCTACGACGTCGGCGATCGCCTGATCAAGGTTTGTGCAAATGCCAGTGGCGGCGTTTGCGGCCAGCAGCGGCTGTTCAACTATGACAATGCCGGGCTGCTCATGAGCGAGCAGCACCCTGAGCTCGGAACGAACGGGCAGGGAACGACGTCGTATGAATACGACGCGCGGGGACTTCCGCGCCGTCGTACGACTGGCGCGGCGACGGGACCGTTCGACCTTGGTTTCACCTATGACGGCGCCGGCCGGCTGACGAAAGTGCGCGAGATGGGCGGGTCGCAGGTGCCTCTCAAAGAGTTCGACTTTGCCGTTGCCAACGCCCCGGGCAACCTTCAGGCAGGCAAACTCACACGCGCGATTCGCCACAATCGAGTGCAGCTCGCGACGTTGCCGTATAACGTGCAGGTGGTCGAGGAGTTCCAGTACGGCGGGGTCGAAGGGGCGATTTCCGCGACGACGATCTCCGACTACGTCTGTTCGGTCACCACGACGAATGACTGCTCCGCGCGCGCCACCGGCACACCTTCTCACTCGTTCGTGCAGACGACATCAACCGATATCGAGACCAGCCAGACCACGACGTCGTATCCCCTCTGCGTTCCGCAATGCACGAACAGCAGTGTGAGCCGGGTGGTGACGTCGACTGCGTCGCACGGCTGGCTCACCGGCGTCACCTGGACCGGGGCCCCGGCACCGAGTCAGATCACCTACTACCCCAGCGGTGCCCTCGACACCGTCACCCACGGGAACTCCGTCATCGACAAACAGGAAGTCGATGAAACACAGATCCGGCCGCTGCGTCTCACGACCACGTCGGCGCGCGACGCGGCCCCCTGTACGAAACCGAGCTTCACTACGCAGCCCCAGTCGGTCACCGTCGTCTCCGGCGACGGAGTGATCCTCACGGCGAACTCCGTGGGACAGGATGGCGACACGACGTCATACCAGTGGTACCGGGGCCTTTCGGGTGACACATCGACTCCTGTCGGCACGAACTTCACATCCTTTGCCGTGACCCCGACGACCACGACTTCCTATTGGGTTCGCGCGACGAACATCTGTGGCTCGATCGACAGCAACACGGCCACGATTACCATCTGCGGCCCGCCAACGATTTCCTCCGTCACGGTCAACCCGACCGACAAGACCATCACGCGCGGCGAGAACGTTACGATCACGGTTGCCGCATCCTCCGCGACCGGCACGCTGAGCTACGAGTGGAAAACGGTCATCGGGACTCTCGAATACCCGATTCAAGGAGCCATCAGCGCCACACTGCAGGTGACGCCGAGCGAGACCACGAGGTACCGCGTGTACGTGCTGAACGGCTGCACCAACAACGCAGCGGCGATGCAGCGCCGTGATATCGACATCACCGTTCACGCGCCGCCGACGGCGCCGCAGAACGTCGTCGCCACGTTCAACGGCAGCCAGACGGTCGTGTCGTGGAGCGCCTCGTCGAGCACCGCGGGGATTCTCCGCTATGAAGTCGACTGGTTGTGGGGAAGTCAGGCGACGGCCGTCGCCGCGGTACTTCCGCCTGCTCTTTCCGTCGCCATTCCGTCCAGCGCCGCGCCGCCTGGGCAGACGAGCATTTACCGCGTTCGCGCTGTCGACACCAACGTGATTCCCGGCGACTACAGCACCATCGATTTTGCTACGGCCATCGGCGCCCCGGCAGACGTGAGCGTCGGCGCGGCGATCACGGCGGCCGGCATCACACAACTGCGCACTGCGATCGACGCCGTGCGCGCCGCAGCGGGCCTCTCGCAAATGGTCTGGCCGTCGCCCACGGGCGTCGTCGCCGCGACGCATCTCCTGGAGATGCAGTTGCGCCTGAATGAGGCCCGCGTCCTTCTCGGCGCGTCACCGGTCCAGTTCCTCGACCCCGTCACCGTTGGCGGGCCGATCCGTGCCAGCCACTTCAATACTCTGCGGGAGGCAACGCGATGAACATGCGCCGGCTGCTCAGCCTCGCTCTCATTTCGCTTGGAATGCTTTCGGGTCCGCTGATGGCCCAGCATCCACCTGTCAAGACCGAGTCGGGCGAGTTCGCCTGGACTTACGGGAACTTCAAATACGACGCGGCCGGCAACGTCATTGCCATCGGCTCGCAGGACTTCATCTACGACACCAGGAACCGCCTCGTGCAATCGCGGGTCGAGCGGCCTGACCTTCCCTCGGGCGGTGTCGTGCATCAGTACAACTACGACGCGTACGGCAACCTGACGGCGAAGGGGCCGCTCGGTGCGGCGCAGGCATACCCCACGAATACGGCTACGAATCACTTCACGTCACAATCGGCGGCCTACGATGCCGCCGGCAATCTGATCCAGTGGAAACCCGACGGAGCCGTGCAGACCTACACGTATGAGTTCGACGGGGTGAACAGCCTGAAGAAGGCCACGGCCAATACCACCGGCGCGAAGACGTCGATCCACATCTATACCGCCTCGGACGAGCGGCACTGGACGTACACAACATGGCTTGACGGAGCAACACCGCGCGAGGTGTCGCACTGGACGATTCGCGATGTCAGCGGCCGCGTTCTGCGCGACTACCAGCTCGACGGCTCCACATGGACCGTGGCGCGCGATTACTTCTACCGCGGCAACCAGCTTCTCGCGGCAGCGACGCCCAGCGGCAACCTCTACTTTTCGCTCGACCACCTGGGGACGCCGCGCGTCACGACCAACGACAGCCGCGAGGTCGTCGCCTTCAACCACTACTATCCGTATGGGAAGGAATGGACGCCCGCGGCCACCGGCAACCCGCAGCCAATGAACTTCACCGGTCACGAGCGCGACACCGACCCTGCGGGCACGGGCTACCCGCTCGATTACATGCACGCGCGGTACTACAACGCCGAGTGGGGACGATTTTTGGCGATGGACAGCGCTGCGTACAAACCCGCCCTGCCACACTCGTGGAATCGTTATGCATATGCGATCGGCAATCCGATCAAATTCGTCGATCCTGATGGTTTGGATTGGACGCTGTTTATCCGCGATAGCAGCGGCGGTGGGAAAACGAACTTCGGGCATGTCGCGCTGAGAGTGCACGGGAATGGCTATGACTATACTTATGACTACGGGCGCTACGAAGAAACGGATTTCCTGATATTGGGTACAGGCATTTTGAACGTTTGGACGGACTGGGGAGCTTTCAACCATGCTCAGGCGCCAAAGGGTAACGCGACGGCTGTCACATGGCAGACGACGAAGCGAGAGGATCAGGCCATGATCCGGCATTTCCAGTCACTCATCGACAAAGGCATTCGACGGGACAATAGCAGCAGTGCCTATCACGCATCGCACGCTCGCTATGAGCTGCCAGAACACTATTACACGCTGATCACCATGAGTTGCGTCAGCATTACGCTCCAGGCGCTTCACGCCGTAAGCGAAGCGACCGGGTTGAAGCTCGAGTTCCTGGGAGTTCTCTACGCCGTGACTCCGCTGGCGCTTCAGCAGGCGATCGAACAGTATTCGGCACCGGTGCTCAGAATGCCTGAGCGCCCCGGCGTCATCTCTGAGCCCGGAGCAGAAATGGGCTATTACCGCGATGGGGTCCCCTTCCATTGATCCGACGAATCACATTTGCTCTCCTCCTGTTTCTCAGCGGCGCGGGGGCTGCCTATCTGTACCTCGCCGCGACCGGCAAAGTCATGCGTCGTGAGTTCCGTACTCGGAGCGAGCTGGTGCTGGCCGACGGGCAGGGCCACACCGTCTGCCGCCTGCCGAAGGGGACGCTCTTGCTGGCGGAGCGTAGCCTCTCCGATCCCGACGCGGGCTGGTGGGGAGCCGTCCCCATCCTGTTCGGCACCGACAATGAGGCTGCGCCGTGGATCGAGCCGGAACCACGGGGAAGACGGTCTTTTGGCGACCGCGTCCTGCAGCTACACCACGCGGCTACGAAAGAGTTGACTGCTCGGCCGTCAAGGCCCGCGCCGCGAGCCCCCTGACGCCAGTCGCGCGTTCGTCCTCTGATGCCCCAGCTCCGACCCCCAGTCCGGATACTCCTACCTCCTGGATGAATGGCGCCACGCCTCGTGAACTCTCCCACTGGACGATCCGCGACTTCAGCGACCGCGTCCTGCGCGACCACCAGTGGGACGGCTCCACCTGGAGCGTGGCCCGTGACTACGCGGCACGCAGTTTGTCGCCGTCGCGACGCCGAGCGGCAACCTCCACCTTTCACTCGATCACCTGCAGCCGCGATGGGTATTCTTCACGCCCTCCCACAGAGGGGAACCGCGACATCGCACACTAAAAACGCGTTGTTGCCCGGCTGGCTATTCGCCGCGTCCACGATCATCGCGGGTTGTCGGTGGAATACTGAACACTATCCGATGCCGTCCGATGTGCAGCAAATCTCCATGGCGTGTATGTACTTACCACCGTCTCAGGTGCGAGCGAATACGGTGCAAAAGCGGACGAGTACGTTTTCAGGACCGTACTCCTGTCGCACCGCGAGCGCGGTTGTACGCACCCGTGCACGAAGCGCATCTTTCTTTGCGCCCCGCAAAAGCATCTCGGCGATCGACCGGGCTGTCATCGACACTATGCGTGTCGGTGAAACGAAGCGTGTCTGGATCAACGAACGGACGTCGTCAGTGCGCGTATATGACCTCACGCACATCGCTGCGTATCGCTCCGATTCGGTCTCAAAGTAGGAGAGCTCGGCTCTCCTTTGCCGTTGGATTCTCCGGCCATCGCGACAACGCCATTCGTCTCATTCGTCCTCACCCCAGATACTGCTGGATCGCGCTGAGAAACGTCTTCACGTCGATCGGCTTGGACAGGTAGCCGTCGCAGCCGGCCTCCAGGAAGCGGTCTTTGTCGCCGCGCATCGCGTGGGCGGTCAGGGCGAGGATGGGGATGCCGGCGGTGCGCGGCTCGTCCTTGATCTGGCGCACCACGCTCAGGCCGTCCACGCCGGGGAGGTGGATGTCCATGAGGATGAGGTCGGGCGCCGGCGATGACCCGTCCCGGGTGATCGCCAGCGCCTCCTCCCCGCTCGTCGCCTTCACGATCGTGTACCCCCCCTCTTCGAGGAGGTACTCGACCAGTTGCATGTTCATGTCGTTGTCTTCGACGACGAGGACTCTGCGACTCATGAGAAAGAACGTTGCGCTACTGCTGCGGCGGCTGCTGCTGCGCGGGAGCGGGAGCGCCGCCGGCCGGGGCAGCGGGCTGCGCCGGAGCCGGAGGGAAGAACTTCGGGTCGTAGTCGACCTTGGCGCCCTTCTCAAGCTTGGTGACGGTGGCGACCGCCTTCTCCTGCTGCATCTTCTGGCCGAGCTGCTCGCGGACCTCTTCGAACGGCTTCGACTCGCGCTTGCCCGCCTTGAAGACGTGCACGCCGAGCTGCGTGCGCACCGGCGGCGAGATGTCGCCCGGCTTCATGTTCTGCACGACCGGGAGGACTTCCGGCGGCAGCGCGCCCAACGGAGCCTGCCCGAGGTTGCCGCCCTGGGTGGAGGTCTGGGTGTCGTCGGAGAGCCGGGAGGCGGTCTGCGCGAAGTCGGCGCCGCCGCGGACCTGCTGCGCGATCTGCTGCGCGCGGGCCATGGCCTGCTCCAGCGACGGGGCCGGAGCCTTGCGCGGCGGAACCATGCCGCCCTCATAGGCGACGAGGATGTGCGCGAGCTCGATCGTCTCGAACTGCGTCCGCTGCTTCTGGTACTCGGCGCGCAGCTCGGCATCCGTCGCTTCGCCGACGAGCTTCTTCAGCGCGGCGGCGGCGAGGATCTGCGCCTCCGACATCTTGATCTGTGTCGCGACGGCCGGATCTTTGGCGACGTCCAGGCGGCGCGCTTCCTGTTCGAGCGCCTTCAGCTTGATCAGCTCATCGGAGAGGGCGCGGCGGCCCTGCGGGCTCGCATAGAACGCGCGCGATTCCTCCGGCGCGAGCTGCACGAACTCGTTGAACTGCGCCTCGGTGACGGCCTCACCGTTGATGCGCATGACGACCGTGTCGCTGCCGCCGGCAGCCGTCCCGGTTTTCGTCGAGCTGGGGGTCGATGGGGAGACCGGAAGGTCGGGTCGCATCTGCGCGATTCCGAACGTGACGGCGGCGATGACAACCACGGCAACTACTGCAATCACAACGTCTTTTCTCACGGGGATCTCTTTCTGGTTCAGGTCTTGAACTCTCGTTGACGCGCGGGGACCGTATCTATATCCTGCGCCCTTGTGAAAACTTTCACGGACTCGTCCGTGAAATCATCTCACGCCGACGCTCTCCCAGCCCCCGCGTCAGGGCGCTCAAACTGCAACAACAAGCAACTTATGGCTAAAGTTACCATCGACGGAATCGAAGTCGAAGTGCAGGACGGGATCAACGCCATCGAAGCCGCGAAAGCGGCCGACATCCACGTCCCCCACTTCTGCTATCACCCCTCCCTCACGGTCGTCGGCCAGTGCCGCATGTGCCTCGTGGAAGTCGAAGGGGTGCCCAAGCTGCAGGCCGGGTGCGCCACGCCGGTGAAAGACGGGATGAAGATCCACGTCTGGAACGAGAAAGTGGACAAAGCCCGCAAAGGTCAGATGGAGTTCCTTCTGATCAATCATCCGCTCGACTGTCCGATCTGCGACAAGGCCGGCGAATGCCCCCTGCAGGACTACTCCTTCAACTACGGCTCCGTCACCTCGCGTTACGGTGAGTTCAAGCGCACGTACCCGGGCATGGATCGCACCGCGATCGGTCCGCACGTCGTGCAGAACATGAACCGCTGCATCCACTGCACGCGGTGCATCCGCTTCACGCAGGAGATCACCGGCACCAGCGAGCTCGCGTTCTTCAAGCGCGGCGCCTCGACGGAAGTCGGCGTCTTCCCCGGCACGCCGCTCGACAACTGGATGAGCGCGAACGTCACCGACATCTGCCCCACCGGCGCGCTCACCACGCGCGAGTTCCGCTTCGAGAACCGCGTGTGGAACCTCGACTCCGCCGAGTCGGTCTGCAACGGCTGCGACGTCGGCTGCAACATGTTCATCGGCCACCGCAACGGCCAGATCTTCCGCTACCGTCCCCGCGTCAACTCCGACGTCAACGATCACTGGCTGTGCGACTACGGCCGCTTCTCCTACGAGCGCTACGAGACCGACCGCGTCGTCGTTCCGAAGGTGCGCACCGAGGATGACTACCTCGGCATCTCCACATGGGGCGAAGCGCTCGACGCGATCGAGACCGGCTTCTCCGGCGCGAAGAACATCGCCGTCGTCTTCTCCGCGCAGATGACGAACGAGGAAGCGTGGTACGCGAAGAAGCTCTTCCTCGAGCACCTCGGCGCGAACCAGTCCGGCGTCATGGTCGACAGGATCGGTCCCATCAAGATGAAGTCGCGCACCGAATGGCTCATCGGCGAGCAGGGCGCTCCGAACTTCCGCGGCGTCCAGGCCGTCCTCGGCGCGCCGACGCACCAGTTCGTCGACGACCTCATGACGAAGGGCGCCGACGGCATCGACGTCCTCTACATCACCGACGCCTTCTTCAGCGAGCGCGCGAAGGACCCGGCGGTCATCGCCAACCTGCGCAAGGCCAAGTTCCTCGTCGTCCACTCGTGGGACGCGAACCATCCGCTCAACGAGCTCGCGGACGTCCTCATCCCCGGCGCGATCCACGCGGAGAAGGAAGGGACGTACACGAACCTGCAGGGCCGCGTGCAGCGGATCCATCAGGCGTTCCCGCCGAAGGGTCAGGGCGCGACGGACCTCGAGGTCTTCCGCCGTATCGGCGCGAGGCTCTTCCCCGGCGTCGAGGACTTCAAGTCCGCCGACGCGTTCGACGTCTTCGAATCCATCCGTGCGACGGTGCCGGCGCTCAGCGTGAACTTTGCGGCGGCCGAGGTGACGGCGTAATGCCCTGGGACCTGACGGATATCCTGCTCTCGGTCGTCAAGATGGCGATCGTCCTCGCGATGATGCTGCAGATCACGCCGATCATGGTGTGGGTCGAGCGTCGCGGCAGCGCTCTCATTCAGGATCGCCCCGGTCCGAACCGCGTCGGTCCGTTCGGCCTGCTCCAGTCCTTCGCCGACGCGCTCAAGTTCATCCTCAAGGAAGACATCATCCCGGCGGGCGCGCACAAGTGGCTGTATACGCTCGCGCCGATGTTCGGTCTCTTCCCCGCGCTGACGACGATCGCCGTCGTGCCGTGGGGACGCCCGTTCCGCATCCCGGAGATGTCGGTCGCAGGCCGCACGCTGTTCGAAGGGGGGCGCTGGTTCGATCCGGTCGTCGTCAACGTCGACGTCGGCATCCTCATCATCTTCGCCCTCGCCTCGCTCGGCGTGTACGGCATCGTCACCGCGGGCTGGTCGTCGAACAACAAGTACTCCCTCTTCGGCGGCATCCGCGCCTCGGCGCAGATGATCTCGTACGAGCTGGCGCTGACGCTGGCGGCGGTGAGCGTCCTCCTCGCGGCGGGCTCGCTGCGGCTGACGGACGTCGTCGCGCAGCAGACCGGCTACTTCATCCTCTTCGACACGCTCAAGATCCCCGCCTGGAACGTCCTGTCGCCGGCGATGTGGATCAGCTTCCTCGTCTTCTTCGTCTCCGGCTTCGCCGAGACCAACCGCCTGCCGTTCGACTTCGCGGAAGCGGAGGCCGAGCTCGTCGCCGGTTACCACACCGAGTATTCGTCGATGAAGTTCGCCCTCTTCTTCATGGCGGAGTACATGGCCATGGGGACGATGGCGGCGCTCGTGACGACGCTCTACCTCGGCGGCTGGGACATCCCCTGGTACAACGAGCCGGCGACGTTCCTCGGCTTCCTCCTGTCCGCCCTGATGTTCCTGGCGAAGGTGACGTTCCTCCTCTTCGTCTTCGTCTGGGTCCGCTGGACGATTCCCCGCCTCAAGTACGACATCCTGATGAAGATCGGCTGGAAAGTGTTCCTGCCGCTCGCCTTCGTGAACATTGTGATTGTCGCCGCCTTCATCGCGGCGGGGTGGCTCTGAGAGGCAGTTTTCGGTTGTCGGTTGTCAGTTGCCGGTAGCTCCGCTACGCGATGACATTCACCGAAAACCGGAAACCGAAAACCGACATGGAATTCGCAATCTTCTTCTTCTTCGCCGCGATCGCCGTGATCTTCGCGCTGGTGGTCATCCTCCATCGCAATCCGGTGGTCGGCGCGCTGTCGCTGGTCGCGTCGCTCTTCGCGCTGGCGGTGATCTACGTCCTGCTCGACGCGCCGTTCCTGGCCGCGTTGCAGGTGATCGTCTATGCCGGCGCGATCATGGTGCTGTTCCTCTTCGTGATCATGCTGCTCAACCTGCAGCACGAATCGGAGCCGTCGACGCGCCCGATCCAGCAGTTCGTCGGCTACACCGGCGGCGCCGCGTTCGGCATCGCGCTGGTCTACTTCCTCGCGAAGTACACGCTGAACGATCCGGGTCCGGCGATCTTCCGGGCCGAGGCGCGCGACATCGGCGTGACGCTGTTCGAGAAGTACATCTTCCCGTTCGAGATGGTGTCGATCCTTCTGCTCGCGTCGATCGTCGGCGCGCTGATCATGAGCGGCCGCGCCGTCGGACGGCGGGCGAACATCGGCTCCGAGCTGCAGCCGGACCAGCAGCCGGCGCCGGAGCTCGGCCCCGCGCACGACGCTTCGCCGGAGGGGGGACGATGACGATCCCGATCAGCTACTTCCTGATTCTCAGCGCGATCCTCTTCACGATCGGCGTCGTCGGCGTGCTGACGCGCAAGAACGGCATCACGATCTTCATGTCCATCGAGCTGATGGTCAACGCGGTGAACCTGACGTTCCTCGCCTACGCCCGCCAGTTCGGACAGCACCACGGATTGATCTTCGTCTTCTTCATCATGGCGATCGCGGCCGCCGAAGCGGCGGTCGGGCTGGCGATTTTCATCTCGCTGTTCCACCACCGCGACACCATCGACGTGGACGAAGCCAACCTCATGCACTGGTAGCAGAAATAGACACTTGTTTTCGGTTTTTGGTTTTTGGTTTTCGGTCCCCCACCGACAACCAAAAACCGAAAACCGAAAACCGCAACAACAGCACCGGCCGCTAACGGCACGAAGGTCGCATTTTGATCACTCCTGAAACGGAGCGACAAAAATGGACAAGACCGAAAAGCTCATTGACTGGGAAGAAAACGAACGGGACGACCGGAATCGGAACGGGATCGATGATGAGATCGAGCCGCCGATGCCGGACATCTCGGCGGGGGCGGCGAAGCTCGCGGACCGGCTGCAGAACGACGGACTCGCCGATCTGACGGTCACGGGCGGAGACGTCGATGCACAACTCGAAGGCGCGCAGTTCAGCGGCGACGAAGCGGCGGTCAGCAGCATGCCGACCCCCGAGCACAACATGGTCGACGAGATCGGCCGCTCGATGGGGATCACCTACGCCGACGACGAGGAACTGAAAGTCGGAGAGAAAGAACGCGACCGCGACAAGAAGCGGTGGGAGCTCGACCCGGCTTCCTCCGACGACTGGCAGGACCGGAACAAAGACCAAGATCGATAGGCAGACGCGCCTGACCTCGCGTCTGCCGGTAACTCAGGTAGACGCGAGGACAACGCATCTGTCATGTTGAACACCCTCTGGCTGATCCCACTCATGCCGTTCGCAGGCTTCCTGCTGAACGGCCTCTTTGGTAAGCGCACCGGCAAAGGCTTCGTCACCGCCGTCGCGCTCGCCGGCTCCCTCGCCGCCGCCATCCTCGGCACGGTCGCGGTTTTCGAATACAACGCGGCCTACGACCACGGCGAGCGCCACCTCAACACCGTCTACAACTGGTTCAACTCGGGCGGCATCGGCACCGACATCGCCTTCCAGCTCGATCCCCTCTCGATCATCATGCTGATGGTCGTCACCTGGGTCGGCTTCCTGATTCATCTCTACTCGGTCGGCTACATGCACGAGGACGAGGGGTACTGGCGCTATTTCGCCTACCTCAACCTCTTCCTCGCCTCGATGCTGATCCTGATCCTCGGGAGCAGCTACCTCTTCATGTTCGTCGGCTGGGAAGGCGTGGGGCTCTGCTCCTACCTCCTCATCGGCTTCTACTACCAGACCGACACCGCACCGGCCGCCGGCAAGAAGGCGTTCATCGTCAACCGCATCGGCGACTTCGGCTTCCTCATCGCCATGTTCCTGATGTTCGCGTACATCGGCAGCGTCGACTACGCGATGGTCTCGCAGACGGCCGCCGCCGGCGGACTCCCCACGTGGCTCCTCCCGGCGATCTGTCTCCTGCTCTTCGTCGGTGCCACCGGCAAGTCCGCGCAGATTCCGCTCTACGTCTGGCTGCCGGACGCCATGGCCGGCCCGACGCCCGTCTCCGCCCTCATCCACGCCGCCACGATGGTCACGGCCGGCGTCTACATGATCGTCCGCTCGAACGTCCTCTACCGCCTCGCACCCGACGCGATGATGGTCGTGGCGATCGTCGGCGGTCTCACGGCGCTCTTCGCCGCGACGATCGGCATCCGGCAGTTCGACATCAAGAAGGTCCTCGCCTACTCCACCGTCTCGCAGCTCGGCTTCATGTTCATCGCCGTCGGCGTCGGCGCGTACACCGCGGGCATCTTCCATCTCGTCACGCACGCCTTCTTCAAGGCCTGCCTCTTCCTCGGCTCCGGCTCCGTCATCCACGCCATGAGCGGCGAGCAGGACATCCGCAGGATGGGCGGCCTGAAGGACAAGATCCCGCAGACGTTCCGCACCTTCCAGTGGGCGACGTTCGCCATCGCCGGCCTGCCGATCGCGTCCGGCTTCTTCTCCAAGGACGAGATCCTCGCCTCCGCCTGGGCCACGCCGTACTTCCCCGGCGCCGGCAAGTTCGTCTGGCTGCTCGGAACGCTCGCCGCGTTCTGCACCGCGTACTACATGTACCGCCTCTACTACCTCACGTTCTACGGCAAGTTCCGCGGAACGCACGAGCAGGAGCATCACCTCCACGAGTCGCCGGCGACGATGACGATCCCTCTCTGGATCCTCGCCATCCTCTCGCTCGTGGGCGGCCTGATGAACATCCCGCATCACATCCACGTCCCGGGCGCCGCGTGGCTCTCGCACTGGCTCGACCCGATCATCCCGGAAGTCGCCGGCACGCACCGCGTGCTGGAGCTGGAGTTCGGCACCGAGATCTTCGTGGCCGGCCTGTCGGTCCTCATCGCCCTCGCCGGCTGGTGGCTGGCGCGGTCGAACTACAAGGATCGCGGGGTCGCCGCCGATGACGCGTTCGAAGCGCGCCGTCCGCGCCTGGCGCGCGCCATCGAAGGCAAGTGGTACGTCGACGAGCTGTACTTCTACACGATCGTCGAGCCGCTGGCCTGGATCGCCCGCTTCTTCTGGAAGATGGTCGACGCCATGATCGACGGCATCGCCATGCTCCTCGGCTACGTCGTGCGCGGCTTCGGCGACGTGCTCCGCTTCTTCCAGACCGGCAACGTTCGCAACTACGCGCTGATGTTCTTCGTCGGCGTGATCGTGTTTCTGATCTTCATCGTTTAAGGAATCCAATGCCGATTCTCAGCATCCTCATCTGGCTGCCGATCGCCGCGGGCGTACTCCTGGCCTTCTTCCCTCCGAAGGCCGAGAGCGCGATCAAAGGCTGGGGCCTCTTCTGGTCGCTCGCGACCTTCGCGATCTCCCTCGGTCTGCTGACCGGCTGGAACGACGCGAACGCGGGCTTCCAGTTCGTCGAGCTCCGCGAATGGATTCCGCAATGGGGCATCAACTACGGCCTCGGCATCGACGGAATCTCGCTCTGGCTCGTCCTCCTCACGACGCTGCTCACGCCCGTCGTGATCCTCGCCTCCTGGAACACCATCAAGAAGCACCCGAAGGAGTACCTCATCAGCTTCCTCGTGATGGAAGCGGCGATGATCGGCGTGTTCGTGGCGACGGACCTCATCCTCTTCTACGTCTTCTTCGAGCTGACGCTGATCCCGATGTATCTCGTCATCGGCGTCTGGGGCGGCGCGCGGCGCATCTACGCCGCGATCAAGTTCTTCCTCTTCACGATCGCCGGCTCGCTGCTGATGCTGCTCGCGATCATCTACCTCGGCTTCCAGAGCTATCACCAGACGGGCGTGCCGACGTTCTCCATCACGGAGCTCTACGGCACTTCGCTCACGTCGGCCGCGCAGGGGCTGCTCTTCTTCGCCTTCGCGCTCGCCTTCGCCATCAAGGTGCCACTGTTCCCGCTGCACACGTGGCTGCCGGACGCGCACGTCGAAGCGCCGACGGGCGGCTCGATCATCCTCGCCGGCGTCATGCTGAAGATGGGGACGTACGGCTTCATCCGCATGGTCCTGCCGTTCTTCCCCGAGGCGAGTAGCCGGTGGGCGACGCTGATGATGGTGCTGTCGGTCATCGGCATCATCTACGGCGCGCTCGTGGCCTGGGTGCAGCCCGACATGAAGAAGCTGGTCGCCTACTCCTCGGTCTCGCACCTCGGGTTCTGCGTCCTCGGCATCTTCGCCATGAACCAGACGGCGATCGAAGGCTCGATCCTGCAGATGGTCAACCACGGCCTGTCGACGGGCGCGCTCTTCCTGCTCGTCGGCGTCGTGTACGAGCGGCGGCATACGCGCCTCCTCGCCGATTACGGCGGGATCGCCAAGACGATGCCGGTGTTCACCGTCTGCTTCATCATCTCCGTCCTCTCCTCCGTCGGCCTGCCGGGTCTCAACGGTTTCGTCGGCGAGTTCCTGATCCTCAGCGGCTCGTTCAAGGCGGCGCCGTGGGCCGGCGTGCTCGCCGCGACCGGCGTGATCCTCGCGGCGATCTACCTCCTCTGGCTCGTGCAGAAGGTCTTCTTCGGCCCGATCACGAACGAAGAGAACCGCGTCATCCCCGACATCGCCTGGAACGAGCTCGCCGCACTCGCGCCGCTCGTCATCCTCATGGTCTGGATCGGCGTGCACCCGAACACGTTCCTGAAAAAGATGGAGCCGTCGGTGCGGCAGCTCGTCGAGCGCGTGCAGTTGGAGCGCGCGGGAAGGACGATGCTTGCCCAGCGCCCTGCGGGCGCCGTTGTCCGTGATCCGTTGTCCGTTGTCCGTGAGGACCGCGACACGAATCCTGGCGTAGCGCAGCACGGAAAACGGACAACGGACAACGGACAACAGCCCCTTCAGGCCACCCTGGCCGTCCAAGCCCCACAGGCCGCCGCGGTGGCCGGAGGTACCCGATGACCCTGCAGCCCCTCCTCGAGCCGGGCTGGATGAACGCCATCCTCCCGGAGATCATCCTCTGCCTCGGCGGCATGCTCCTCATCCTCGCCGACGCTTTCGCACCCAAGTCGCGCGGCGCGCTCGCACCGCTCGCGCTCATCATCCTCATCGCCACGGCGTGGGCGGAGACGCTCTTCGTCAAAGGCGGCATCTTCTTCGGCGGCACGTACGAGATCAGCGGCATCACGATGATCTTCGACATGACGTTTCTGCTCGCGGCGATGCTGGCGACGCTCTTCGCGTACGAGTACCTCGAGCGTGAAGGAATGCAGGCCGGCGAGTTCTACGCGCTGATGCTGTGGGGCACGGCCGGGATGATGATGATGGCCAAGGGACTCGACCTCCTCATCGTCATCCTTGGCCTGGAGATCCTCTCGATCTGCATCTTCGTCCTCGTCGGCTTCAACCGGCGCATCCCCGTCTCGAACGAAGCGTCGCTCAAGTACTTCCTCATGGGAGCGTTCGCCACGGGCTTCATCCTCTACGGCACGGCGCTCTTCTACGGCGCGACCGGCTCGACCGGCTTCGGCCGCATGGCGGAGTTCTTCCGCACCGCGGACGGCAACAATCCGCTGCTGACCGTCGCCTTCGTGCTGCTGATGGCGGGCTTCGGCTTCAAGCTCGCGCTCGCGCCGTTCCATCCGTGGGCTCCGGACGTCTACCAGGGCGCCCCGACGCCGGTGGCGGGGTGGCTCTCCGTCGCACCGAAAGCGGCGACGCTCATCGCGCTCGTCCGCCTGTTCGACGCGATGGAGCCGGTCCTGCCGAAGGTCAACTGGATGAACATGGTCGCGGCGCTGGCGGTGCTGTCGATGATCGTCGGCAACGCCGTGGCCATCGTGCAGCGTGACCTCAAGCGCATGCTCGCCTACTCCGGCATCGCGCACGTCGGCTACATGATGATCGCGATGCTGACGATCCGCGACGAGTCGGTCGCCGCGGTCTCGGTCTACGCGATCACGTACGCGCTGATGAACATCGGCGCGTTCGGCGTCGTCTCGATGCTGATGAAGAACCAGAACGACCCGCAGACGCTCGACGACATCGCCGGCCTCGGGTTCCGCCGTCCGTTCTACGGCTTGGCGCTGGCGATCTGCATGTTCTCGTTGTCGGGCCTTCCGCCGACGGCAGGCTTCATCTCCAAGTTCTACATCTTCAAGACGGCCATCGAGTCGGGCCATATCGCCGTCGCCGTCACCGGCATCCTCGCCTCGATCATCTCGGTCTACTACTACCTGCGCGTCGTCTACTACCTCTACATGAAGGAGTCGGTGGCGGGCTACGAGACGGCCACGGCCGGCGGCGTGCTCTCCATGGGCGCGCTCGTCATCTCCATTGTCGGAATCCTGGCGATCGGCATCTTCCCGACGCCGCTGTTCAACGCCGCGGGGCAGGCCGCGCGGATTTTGTTGCAGTAAACCCGATCACGTATGGCGCGCGCCACTTCCCCAGATCGAGAGCAGATTTCGGAGCTGACGACCGGCCGCCTGTCGGTCTATCTCCGCTGCCTGACGTATCTCGAATCGCAGGGGAAGAAGACTGTCTCGTCGCACGAGCTCGCGGAGCGCTTCCACCTCAACTCCGCGCAGATCCGCAAGGACCTGGCGTGCTTCGGCGAGTTCGGCACGCGCGGCGTCGGCTACGACGTCTCGAAGCTGAAGGCGACGCTCGTCACGACGCTCGGTATCGACCGGACCCGCAACGTCCTCATCGTCGGCGCCGGCAACCTCGGCATGGCCCTCGCCGACTACGAGGGCTTCAACACCAACGGCTTCCACATCGTGGCGCTGCTCGACAGCAACCCGGAGAAAGTGGGACGCCAGTCGCGCGCCGGCATCCCCGTCCTGCCGTGGGAAAAGCTGCGCGACATCGTCCGCCGCAACGCCGTGGAGATCGGCATCATCGCCACACCCGGCGAGAACGCGCAGTCCGTGCACGACGCTCTCTGCGAAGCCGGCGTCTGCGCGGTCCTCAACTTCGCCCCCGTCCAGATGCGCCTGCGCAGCGGCGTCAAAGTCCGGAGCGTCGACCTCCGCATCAACCTGGAAAGCCTCTCCTTCTATCTCAAGAACGTCGAAGACGGAATCGCACACGAGGAGTGAACATCACGTAGCTCGTTGTCCGTTGTCCGTTGTCCGTACGCGGAGCGGAGCACGGAAAACGGACAACGGAAACCGAACAACGCCATGACGACTACGCTTGAACAACAGCAATCCGAGGTTCTCAATCCCTTCGAAATCGCCGTGCGGCAGTTCAACATTGCCGCCGATCATCTCGGCCTCGACGCCGGCACGCGCAAGGTGCTGGCGAATCCGCGGCGCTCGCTCATCGTCTCCATCCCCGTGCGCATGGACGACGGCCGCACCGAAGTCTTTGAAGGCTATCGCGTGCAGCACAACATCGCGCGCGGCCCGGCCAAGGGCGGCATCCGCTATCACCCGGGCGTCACGCTCGATGAAGTGAAGGCGCTGGCGTCGTGGATGACGTGGAAGTGCGCCGTCGTGAACATCCCCTTCGGCGGCGGCAAGGGCGGCGTGATCTGCGATCCGTCGAAGATGTCCGCCGGCGAGCTGGAACGGATGTCGCGCCGCTACTTCAGCGAGCTGATTCAAATGGTCGGGCCGGAGAAGGACATCCCCGCCCCCGACGTGAACACGAACCCGCAGGTGATGGCGTGGTTCATGGACACGTACTCGATGACGATCGGCCACACGGCCCTCGGCGTCGTCACCGGCAAGCCACTCTCCGTCGGTGGCTCACTCGGGCGCGTCGAAGCGACCGCACGCGGCGTCCTCTTCACCACGCTCGAAGCGATGAAGCGGACGAACATGCCGATCGCCGGGGCCACCATCGCCATCCAGGGCTTCGGCAACGTCGGCAGCAACGCCGCGAAGCTGTTCCACGAAGCGGGCGCGAAGGTCATCGCCGTCTCCGACGTGCACGGCGCCATCGCGAACAAGAACGGCATCGACGTCCCGAAGCTGCTGGAGTACGTCGGCCGCGAGCGTCGCGTCACCGGCTTCTCCGGCGCCGAGGCGATGTCGAGCGACGCGCTGCTGGAGCTCGAGTGCGACGTGCTCATCCCCGCCGCGCTGGAAAACCAGATCACGCTGCGCAACGTGGAGCGCATCCGCGCGAAGATCGTGGCCGAGGCCGCGAACGGTCCCACGACGCCCGACGCCGACGTCATCCTCCGCGACCGCGGCATCCTGGTGATCCCCGACGTCCTCTGTAACGCCGGCGGCGTGACCGTCTCGTACTTCGAGTGGGTGCAGGGCCTCTACTCGTTCTTCTGGGACGAGTCGATGATCAACCAGCAGCTCGAGAAGATCATGGTCAAGGCCTACCACGACGTCCACGACAGCGCGCAAAAGTACAAAGTCGACCTGCGCACCGGCGCCCAGATCCTGGCCGTAGGCCGCGTAGCCGAGGCCAGCGCGATCCGCGGGCTGTTCCCGTGAGGTAGAGGGGAACGATAGGACGAATAGGACCTATAGGACGAATAGGACGAATAGGACTAAAGAAGCCGCGGGCGGCGCGCAGCGCCCCCGTCACGGTTTCGCGGGCGGCGCGCAGCGCCCCCGTCGCCCCTCTCCCCGGCCTTTGCGGGGAGAGGGCGATCCTTCGCGTCAGCGAAGGATCGGGTGAGGGGCCGCGGCACACCAGAAACGCCGCCACACCGATAGGACCTACACCTTCACCGCGACGATGGTGACGTCATCGTGGGCAATCCCGCCGGAGAACACGCGCACGCTTTCCACGATATCCCGCACCACGACGGCGGCCCCGCCACGGGCGCCGCGCACGACGTCGATCAGGCGTGTTTCGCCGTACTCCTCTTCGTCGCGGTTGCGCGCTTCGGTTACGCCATCCGTGAACAGCACCAGCGTGTCGCCGGCCACCAGCGACACTTCCGTCGTCACGAAGGCCTCGGCGCGCGTCAGGCGTGCGAACACCGGTCCGCCCTCAGCCAGCCGCACCACGTCGCCATCCGTGCGCAGCAGCAGCGGCGGGTTGTGCCCGGCGTTCGTGTAGCGGAGGCGCAGGTCGCGCGTGTCGAGCAGGGCGAAGAAGAACGTCACGAAGCGGCCGCCCTGCAGCGTGCCGGTGACGATGCTCGAGACCTTAGCGCAGACATCGCTCGGCGACACGTCGCGTGCGGCGCTCGCCTTCACCGCGGCCTGCAGGTTCGCCATCAGGAGCGCGGCGGGCATCCCCTTCCCTGCCACGTCGGCGATGCAGATCGCCAGCGT
Organism: Thermoanaerobaculia bacterium; assembly: GCA_036380735.1. GTDB lineage: Bacteria > Acidobacteriota > Thermoanaerobaculia > Gp7-AA8 > Gp7-AA8 > DASVEE01. Next base: position 33,669 of record DASVEE010000007.1, read on the forward strand.
GGTGGGACCGAGGAGGAAGACGTCGAAGTAGTCGCCTCCGACGATGCGTGCCGGCTTCCACATTGCGTCGACGTCGACGCCTTCGACGCGCGGCATCGACTTCGGCAGCAGCGCGCGCTGCACCTGGAGCGCCTGCTCGAAGTCGCGCGCCTCGTCGCTGACCGAGAGGTTCTCGACGCCGAGGGCGAGCTGCTGGCTGGCGGAGGCCAGGAACTCGCGGTCTTCGTCCTCGAACGTGCCGGAGAGGCGTGAGCCGACGAGCAGCAAGCCTTCGAGGCGCCCGCGGAGATGCATCGGCACCGCGAGCTCCGCGTAGATGCGGCGCATGCGCGCCCATTCGTCCTGCTGCAGGCGGAGCGTGCCGATCGGAACGACACTTTCGGTGCGCCCGAGGGCGTCGCGGTCGATGGTCAACTGATTGACGATCCCGTCGGGGACGCCGATCGCCGCGACGGCTTCGAGCACGTCGGCGTCGCCCGGACGCGGCACCAGGATCACGACGGAGCGCACCTGGAGCGCGTGCTGGATCCACTCGACCACACGGCGCAGGAGCGCCTGCAGATCGGTCGCGGCGAGCACCTCGTCCTGGATGAGCTGCTGTGCTTCCGAGAGATCGAAGCGGCGGCGGAAGAAGCGGCGGTCGACGAAGCGCTGCACGCGGTTGCGCACCGGGATGAAGACGCCGGCGAGCAGCAGCGTGGAGACGACGGTGATGGTCTGGCTCCGGAAGTTCAGCCATGACGTCAGCAGCGTGCCGAGCCCGGCGACGAGGGCGAAGAATGCGCCGACGATGATCCCGGTGACGAACGAATAGACGACCGTCTTCCGGATGATGATGTCGATGTCCATCAGCCGGTACTTGAGGATGGCGAAGGCGAACGACAGCGGGATCAGGATGAAGCAGAGCCGCGCGGCCGCGCTGAGGAAGGTCACGAGCAGCGGCGGCGGCACCTTGCCGGCCATGGCGATGATGATGAACCCTGCCGTGATCGTGACGCTGATGCCGATCGCGACGCCGGTGCCCCACAGCGGCCAGCGCACCTGCCGCTTCTGCTCGACGCTGCTCGTCACGTAGCCGCGATACAGCGCGTAAAGCGTGGCCACGGAGTACACGGCGGCCATGCCGATCATGATGAGCACGACCCCGCCGCCGATGATCATCGAGATGATGATCATCGCGCTCCTGCCGGCGAGGACGTGAGCGAGCGAGATCGCGGCGCAGAACGTTACGACGATCGGCGCGAGCGTGCGCCAGGGATGGTCGAGGATGGCGTTACGCGTCCCGACCTTCGCGCGGTTGCGGAACCAGAGCACGAACAGCACGACGGCGATGATCGCGAGCACGATCAACCCTGGCAGCTCGCCCCGCTTCGTCAACCCCGCCACGAGGAAGAGAAAGAACGGCAGCAGCATCGGCAGGAATGCGCCGCAATACAGCCACCGGATCAGCATCGGATGCCGCTCGACGACCGGCAGCTCTTTCGGAAAGACGAGCGCCAGATGGAAGAGCAGCGAGGTCAGCACCATGCTGACGAAACCGATGCCGAAGTAGACGAGGATCGTCTCCACGCGCGACATCGTCGGCTCCAGCCCGGCATGCGCCGTGACTTCATAGTCGAGCAGCGCCGACAGCGCGAACGACAGCGCCCCGACGGTCGACAGCCAGAAGAACACCCACGCCGCGCGCTGCCGCGGCCGCGTCCACAGCACGAGGATGCTGATCGCGAGATACGTGAGCGCCACGACGAACGTCAGCACCGTCCCGATGACGATCGGCATCAGCGTCAGCGGGGACACGGTACGCAGGCGTACGTCGCGGATCTTGCCGTCACGCTCGATGCGGTAGGCGACGACGTCGCCGCGGCGCACGGTGCGAGCCCAGGCGTGCAGCTTCGCCATGTCGTTGTTTTCGATCCCGTTGATCGTCACGACACGGTCGCGCACCGCCACCCCCGCCTCCGCGGCAGGCGTATCGGAAAGAACACTGGTCACCGACCCCGGCGGCGGCAACATGAACGAAAACTGCGGCGCCACGTCCTTCGGCAACTGCGCCGAATAGAACATCAGCCCCGTCCACCCCGCCCGATGCTGCACACGGATGCGCTCCACCGTCGCCCAGGAGGCGAGCGCGAACAGCGTGAGAGACAGCAACGTAACAGCCAGGCGACGTTTCATCGGGCGCCGACCATTCTAGTGGCGGGTGGGGGTGAGTGACGGGGGAATGGGACCGATGGGACGAATGGGACGGATGGGACGAATGTAATAGGCGCTACGGGAACCTGCACCGGCAGTACGTTCCCTCCGTGTCATCCCGAAGCCTCCGTATGGGGGCAAGGGCGGCGGAGGAGGCTGAGGGATCTGGGTGGGGGGAAGTACCGCCATTGCTATGCCGGGTTTCCCCCACCCAGATCCCTCACCGCCCTCCCCCACCCATCCGCCCATACGGGCAGTTCGGGATGACACATGGGTGCACCCAGCCCATACGGGCAGTTCGGGATGACACATGGGTGCACCCAGCCCATACGGGCGATTCGGGATGACACATGGGTGCACCCAACCCCATACGGGCGATTCGGGATGACACATGGGTGCACCCAGCCCCCATACGGGCAGTTCGGGATGACACAGGGCACCATCGCAGTGTTCGTCCCATAGGTCCTATTCGTCCTATAGGTCCTATTCGTCCTATAGGTCCCATTCGTCCTATCGTCCCCTCTTCAGTGCAACGCCGCGGTCATCCTGCGTTCCAAATCACTCACCGCCGCCTCCAGCCGCGGCATCAATGCCGCGGCTTTGTCGAAGTCCTCGGTGCGGGCGGCGCTTTCTAGCTCCACGGCCAGGCCGGCGGCGGCTTCTTCGGAGAAGTTGCTCACGGAGCTTTTCAGCTTATGCGCGCACTGGTAGAGGGCTTCGCGGTCGCGGGTGGTGACGGCGTCGCGCATGGCGGCGATCAGCGATGGGGTCTGTTTGGCGAACGCGTCGGTCACGCGCGCTAGCAGCGTCAGGTTGCCGCCGACGGCGTCGACGATCGATTCGACGCCGGTCACCTGGCGGATCACCGCGGCGAGCTGACGGGCGTCGATCGGCTTGGAGAGCACGGCGTTCATGCCGGCTTCGAGGCATGCGTCGCGATCCTCGCGCCGCGTGTGCGCTGTCAGGCCGACGATCGGCGTCCGGCCGCCCTGTGCGCGGAACGTGCGCGTCGCTTCGAGGCCGTCGATGCCCGGCATCTGCACGTCCATCAGGACGAGGTCGAAGCGGTTCGCGGCCATCACCGCGAGCGCATCGTCGCCGTCGCCCACCACCACCACGCGGTGCCCCATCCGCCGCAGCGCCTCGGCCGCGAACTCCTGGCTCACCGGGTTGTCCTCGACGACGAGCACGCTCACCGCGCCGTCGGCCGCGGCGCGGCGGAGCGTGTACTCCACGCGCTTCGACAGCAGCCCGAGGACCAGGGCCACGCTCTCGAGCAACTCGCGCTCGCCGACTGGACGAATGACCCGGACGAAATCGTCGGAGACATGCTCCAGCGGCGAGTTGATGATCACCTTCGGCTCGATCGGCACGGCGAGATCCGCCGTCACCGCGCAGTCGTACTCCCCTTCCGGCATATCGAACGCGGTGCCGCACGACGTCACGAGCACGCCGCGTGCGCGCAGCATGTCGGCGAGCATCCCGCGCGACGCGGGGTTCGGCTCCACGAGGAGCACCGAACGTCCCGCGAGCTGCGTCTCCCACGACGGCCGCGGCGGGATCGTGCCGCCCGGATCGCCGGGCATCAGCACTTCGAAGAGGAACGTCGTCCCTTTGCCGGGCGCGCTGGTGAGGTCGATGCGGCCGCCCATCGCCCCGATGAGGCGCGACACGATGGCCAGCCCGAGGCCGGTACCGCCGTAGCGGCGGCCGGGGGTGGCGTCGGCCTGCGCGAATGGCTGGAAGATCCGCTCGCGGAAGGAGTCGTCGATGCCGATGCCGGTATCGCGCACCTCGAAGCGGAGCCGCTCGCGATCGAGGCGCGTCACGCGCACGGCGATCTCGCCGCCCGCCGGGGTGAACTTGATCGCGTTGCCGACGAGGTTCACCAGGATCTGCCGCAGCCGCACCGGGTCGCCCCACACGGTGCTGCGCACCTCGGGCTCGATGAAGTACGCCAGCGTCAGCCCCTTCGCCGCCGCCGGCACCGCCACCGACTTCATCGTCTCCGTCATCAGATCGCGGATGGAGAAGTAAAGCGGCTCCAGCTCCACCTTGCGCGCTTCGATCTTGGAGAGGTCGAGGATCTCGTCGACCGTGGCCAGCAGCGACTCCGCCGAGCGGCGCGCAAGCTCGAGTCGCCGCGCGTTCGACGAATTCCGTTCCTCGTCGATCGCGAGCTGGATCATGCCGAGGACGCCGTGGAGCGGCGTGCGCATCTCGTGCGACATGTTCGCGAGGAACTCGCTCTTCGCCGCGCTCGCCTCTTCGGCGCGGCGGCTGGCCTCGCGCGCGGTGCGGATTGCTTCCGTCAAACGCGCGCGCTGCACTTCAGTCGAGCGTGCGGTCATCGCGATGTAGATGCCCGCGATCAGGATGGTCAACGTCTTGACCACCGCCTCGGACGTCGACACCGGGCGCCCGTCGACGAGTACGACGTACAGCAGCATCGACGCGTAACAGATGGTGGCGAAACCGGCGAAGAGGAGGCAGCGCCGGAACGTGGTGCGCGTCTGATCCGCCACGCGCATCAGCAGGATGAAGAAGAGCCAGCTCGCTTCCGCGCCGGTCACGTAGATGGCAATCGTCCAGATGACCAGGTCGCCGGCGAGCAGCCCGGGCGTCAGGTCGACGCGGCGGTACGCGAGCGTGACGGCACCCCACGCGATCGCGGCGTAGAACGCGAGCAGCGCCGAGACCAGCACCCACGGCGCGAGCGACGGCTCCCGCAGGAGGTAGTGCTGATGGAGGAAGACGCCGAGGGAGAGGAGGATGGAGCCGGCGACCCGCATGAGCGGGATCTCGACGGTCGAAAGGCGGCGCTTCCGTTCGCTCATTCGAATCGCCGCATCGTCGCGTCGCGGTGCGTGCGCTGCAGGATGCGGCGGATCCGCGGCAGAAGCACTTCTTTGCGCACCGGCTTGCGCAGGAAGCCGGCCGCGCCCATCTCCAGGCTCTGCGCCTCGACTTCCGCGCCCTGGATGCCGGTGATGAAGAGCGCCGGCGTCTCGATCCCCTTCTGGATCATGATCTCGAACAGCTTGAGACCATTCAGCGTCGGCACGTTGATGTCGAGGATGAGAAGCTCGAACTTCCGTTTGCCCAGCTCGAGCAGCGCTTCCGCGCCGTCGGTGACGGTGACGACCTCGTAGCCCGCTTCGTGGAGGTAGCCCTCGACGAGCGCGGCGGAGACGAGATCGTCTTCGACGAGCAGGATCAGCACCGGCATGTCGAGCGGATTGCGCAGCACCTCGCGCGGCGCCGGGGTGCGTTCGAGCGCGGCCTGGATCTCCTCGTAGACGCGCTGCGTATCGGCGCCCGGCTCGCGGCCGTGGTCGCGGCGGAGGATGTCGACGCATTCCTGGTAGCGGCGCAGCGCGGAGTCGGCGCGCCCCTGCTCGAGTTGCAGGCGCATGAGCGTGCGGTGCACGACCTCCTGCGATGGGTCGAGCCCGAGCAGACGGCTGGCGGTTTCGACGGCTTCTTCCCACCAGCCGGCCTGGATCTGCGCGGCCAGCAGGCGTCCGAAGATCGCCACCGCACCGCGCCAGAAGTTGAGGCGTTTCTGCGCCAGCCACTCGTCGAACGGCGGGATGCCGGTGGTGAAGTGCTCGAGCAGATTGCCGTGGTAGAGGTCCGTCGCGCGTCGCACGGTGTTGATCGACGGCGCGGAGACCAGCTCCGCGAAGCGGGCGGCGTCGACTTCGACGACCTCGTCGTTGAAGCGGATCGACTCGGCGTCTTCGAGGAGGATCTCCGACGGAAGGAAGCGCAGCGCGTAGCGAAGATCGCGCACCAGCGTACGCACGCTGGCGTGCGCCTCCGGATCGCCGAAGATCAACTGCCCGATCTCGCGAAACGACGTCTTCCCGGCGATCTTGATGGCCAGGTAGACGACGAGCGCCTGCGTCCGCTTGTTTCCGACAGAAAGGGCGTTGCCCCGATGATCGGTAGCGGAGAAATCGCCGAGCAGCCGAATTGTGAGGAGGACCATGCCGGACCGGTGGAAAAAATGTAACACGAAACACGAACGCAGAACGCAGAACGCAGAATTTTGAATCGAGAGTTTCTCAATTCATCGTTCTGCGTTCTGCGTTCTGCGTTCTGGGTTCTGCGTTCTGCCTTCGGTACTGAACTCTACTGCGCGAACGCCCCCGCCGGCACCGTCTCACTCACCGTCACTTCGTTCAGCAGGATGCGCTGGTTGCGGCCCTTGATCTCCCGCTTCGTGGAGATCAGCAGGCCGCCGATGCGGCGGTAGTCGCGGAAAAGGACGACCGACGGCTCGTCCTCCGGCTTCATGTTCTGCAGCTTCATGTGCCACTCGTCGACGAGGCCCGTGTCGCGATTCACCCACATCCAGTACACGTCGCCCGGCGTCAGGCCGATGCCCTGGTCGAACGAAAGACGCACGACGTCGTAGGTTTGTCCGCACGCGCCGGTGCGCTCGCTGGCCTCGCGGTGCACGCCGGGATCGAGCGACTTGAGCGGCATCAGCAGCCAGTAGGTGTCATTGATGAAGCGGCGGTAGCCGAAGTTGAGCAGATCCTTCGTCTCCGTAACTTCCGTTCCGTTCTTCCAGGCGCGCCCTTCCTTCGTGTTGACGTTCATCACCACGACGACGTCGTCCTGCTGGACCTTGCCGGCGACGCGATAATCGCCGGTCCAGCGGTCGTATCGCTGGGGGTAGGATGCGACAATCTTCCCTTCGCGCTCCACGTCGAAAGTGAAGGCGAGATAGCGGGCTTTGTCCCAGGCCGGGCCGGCGAGCATGTCGATTGCACGTCGGGCTGCATCATCGGCGGATTGCGCCGGCTGCTGTCCGAAGGTTGCACCAGCGAAAGCGAACATCATGACGCACACCAGAATGCGTAATCTCATCGTCACGTACCTCGGGAGCCGATGGTAGCGCGAATCGTCATCACCGGCATCGGCGCGCTCAGTCCCAACGGCATCGGCCGCGAATCGTACTTCGCCGCACTCGTGGCAGGGCGGAGCGGCGTCCGGCGCATCACTCACTTCGATCCGGAGTCGCTCCCCTGCCGCATCGCCGGCGAAGTGAACTTCGATCCGGCGCTGTGGGTCGACGCGAAAAACCTGAAGCACGTTTCGCGCGTCGTCCCGATGGCCATCGCCGCCACCGACGAAGCACTGCGCGACGCGAAGCTCGATCCGCAGGCCATGGACCTGGAAGGGCGGCGCACGATCGGCGTCATGCTCGGCTCCGGCGGCGGCGCCGTCGAGTTCAGCGAGCGGATGTACGAGCTCTGGTACCGCGGCGCCACGAAGCAGGCTTCCGTCTACTCCGTCCCCTCCGGCACCATCGGCACCATCGCCTCCGAGATCTCGATGGCGTACGACCTCCACGGCTACTCGCACCTGATCTCGACCGGCTGCACCTCCTCCACCGATGCCATCGGCTACGCCTACCGCAACCTGAAGCTGGGCGTCTGCGACTACGTCGTTGCCGGCGGCGCCGACGCCACCATCACCGAAGGCGTCATGACCGGCTTCTGCCTCATGCGCATCGTCTCGAACACGCACAACGACGATCCGGAAGTGGCCTCGCGCCCCTTCACCGCCAACCGCGACGGCTTCGTCCTCGGCGAAGGCGCCTGGATGTTCATCATGGAGCGCGAGGAAACGGCGCTCGCACGCGGCGCTCACATCTACGCCGAGGTGGCCGGCTACGCCTCCACCTGCGACGCCTACCACCGCGTCCGCATGGACGATTCGGGCGAGGAGCCCGCGCGCGCCATGCAACTGGCGATGAAGGACGCCCAGGTCGATCCGAAGGAGGTGCAGTACCTGAACTACCACGGCACGTCGACCGATCTGAACGACCGCATCGAGACCCGCGCCGTCAAGCGCGCCTTCGGTGCACACGCCACGAAGCTGGCGGGGTCAGCGACGAAGTCGATGATCGGCCACCCTCAGGGAGCCTGCGGCTCCGCCGGCGTCGCCGCGACGCTGATGGCGTTCCGCGACGATACGCTCCCCCCGACCATCAATTTGGACACCCCCGACCCGGAGTGCGACCTGGACTACATCCCCGACCTGGGGCGTCGCGCCCACATCGACGTGGCGGTGTGCAACACGATCGCCTTCGGGTCCAAGAACTCGGCGCTGGTGCTGCGGCGGTATTGATACGCGGGGAACGATAGGACGAATAGGACGAATAGGACGCATAGGACGTATAGGACAGATGCGACGGCGTGGCTGACAGCAGCCACCTTACCCCCTGATATCAACCACCTCACCCACCGATATCAGCCACGGCGTGAGTGATATCAACCACCTGACCCACCGATATCAACCACCTGACCCACCGACATCAGCCACGGCATGGCTGATATCACCCACCTGACCCACCGACATCAACCACCGCGTGGCTGATATCACCCACCTGACCCACCGACATCAACCACCGCGTGGCTGATATCAACCACCTCACCCACCGACATCAACCACCGCGTGGCTGATATCAACCACCTGATCCACCGATATCGCCCACGCCGTGGCTGATATCGCCCACCTCTCCTGGTGATAGCGCCCACGGCGTGGGGAATGTTGACCATGCCGGTCAGGGCTGATTCGTCCGTTCGACCCAGGCAAACGATAGGACGAATAGGACCTATAGGACTGATAGGACTCCTAGGCCGCGGCCTTGTTCCATTTTTCCTATTCGTCCCATGGTCCCCCACCGTCCGCTAAACTCCGCGCGTGCTGACCCCGACCCGCATCGACACCGAAGAGCTCCTCGACGAGCACGATGCCCCGCAACCGGACATGGAGCGGTCGCTGCGCGATCTGCGGCGGATCAACCGCTGGCTCGGGGGGCGGTTCAACTACCGGCGGCTGCTGCAGCGGCTCGCGCCGGGGGCGGCGCGGTTGCGCATCCTCGACGTCGGCGCGGGGACGTGCGACAACCTCGACGCGCTGGATGGCGATCACTTCCGCATCGGGCTCGATTTCAAGATCGACCACCTGCTGTACCAGAGGGCGGGGTCGCGCACGCACCGCGTCGTCGGCGACGCGCACCACCTCCCGTTTCGGGACGGCTCGGTGGACGTGGTCACGTCGGCGCATTTCTTCCATCACTTCTCGCCCGATGAGAACGTGGAGATCCTGCGCGATGCCCTGCGCGTGGCGCGCGTGGGCGTCACGGTCAACGACACGCGCCGGCACTACGTCCCGCTGCTCTTCATCCAGCTCCTGTCCGTGCTCCGGCTCGTCGGCCGGATCACCCGCTTCGACGGCCCCGCCTCGGTCCTTCGCGGCTATACCGTGCCCGAGGTGAAGGGGGTCGCGGGCAAAACGGGCGCGGCACGTGCGAGCGTGGTGAGGGCGTGGCCGTTCCGGTTCGGACTCCTCCTGTGGAAGATGAAGTAGACGTCGCGATCGTCGGCGGCGGTCCGGCCGGGTCGACGCTCGCGGCGTTGCTGGCGCGCCGAGGAGTTTCGGTGGCACTGATCGACCGCGATCTGTTTCCGCGCGACAAGCTGTGCGGCGAGTTCCTCTCCTACGACGCGCTCCCCATCCTCGAGCCGCTCGGCGTCCTGCACGAGCTGGACGAGCGCGGCGCGCCGCGCATCGCCCTCTGCCGCGTCATCGGGACGAAGAAGACGCTGACGTTCGATTTCCCTCACCCGGCGCGCGGCATCTCGCGCATGACGTTCGATGACCTCCTCTTCCGCACCGCCGTCACCGCCGGGGCGCGCAATTACGCCGGCTGGACGGCGGAGAAGATCTCCGGCGTCCTCGAGCTGCGCCGCGGCGACGAGCGCCTCACGCTGCGCGCGCGTGTCGTGGCCGGCGCGTGGGGACGGTGGGGTCGCTTCGACACGGAGCTGGGCCGCGGCTTCGTGCGCGACCGCTCGCACCGCAACTTCGGTTTCAAGCGCCACTACTTCGCCGCGTCGCAGCCCGACGCCATCGAGCTCTTCTCCTTCCGCGACGGCTACCTCGGCGTCAACGCCATCGAAGACGGGCTGACGAACATCTGCGGCCTGGTCCACGCGCGCCGCCTGACGGGACTGAAGGGACGCTGGGACGCGTTCGTCGAAACGATCCGTGGGGAGGAGCCACGGCTCGAACAGCTCTACGCGCGCCACGTGCCGGCGCAGACGCACTGGCTGTCGTCCGAGCCGGTGATCTTCCGTGCGCGCTCCCCCGTCGAGGGCGGCGTCTTCATGGTGGGCGACGCCTCGGGCGTCATCGATCCGCTGACCGGCAACGGCATGGCCATGGCGATCCAGTCCGCGCTGCTGCTGGCGCCGCTGCTGGTGCGCCTGCTGGAAAAGCCGGACGAGCGCCGCCGCCTCGAGCGCGAATATCGCGCAAAACACCGCGCCTTCTTCGGCGCCCGCATCACGTGGAGCCGCCGCGTGGCCATGCTGCTGTCGCGCCCCCGGATGCTGGACGCCGCCCTGGCGACCGTGCGCAGCCGCAGCGTGGGAAGGTTCCTGCTGCGGCGCACCCGCGCGACCCGGGAGGCGGTGCAAAGGATGGTGGACCGGTACTAGGGGCAGGGAACGATGGGACCAATAGGACCTATAGGACGAATGGGACAAATAGGACAAAACAGGGCGGGTGGGTCCTATCTGTCCTATCCGTCCTATCTGGCCTATCTGGCCTCTCCGTCCCATTCGTCCCATGGGTCCCATTCCTATTGGCCGCATCGCCTCCTCTGACGTACGCTTTCCTGCATGGCGTTGCCTGACGGGGAGTTCCTGCTTCCGTTGTTTCCGTTGCCGAACATCGTGTTCTTCCCGCACACGCGACTCCCCCTGCATGTGTTCGAGCCCCGCTACCGGCAGTTGATCAAGGACGCCCTCGACAGCGACCAGCGGTTCGGCATCGTGCTGCTCCGGCCGGGATGGGAGGCCGATTACTACGGCGCGCCGCCGGTCTTCGAGTTCGCCACGATGGCCACGATCGAGCAGGCTGTCCCCCTCGATGACGGGCGCTTCAACATCCTCGTTCGCGGCGACATGCGCGTGCGCATCGTCGATGAGGTGTCGCGCGTCCCCTACCGCACCGCGCGCGTCATCGCCCAGCCGGAGCTGCCGCGGGCGTTGGAGGAGGCGTACGCGCAGCGCGAATGGCTCGCCGAACTGTCGCGCCAGTACCTGACCTACCTTCCCGATCAGACGGCGGTGCCGGAAATCGAGACCGTGAACCTCGACTCCCTCACCAACGCCCTGATCATGTCGCTGAACATCGACGTCGAGGAGAAGCAGACGCTCCTCGAAACGCACGACGTTCTCAAACGCGCCGAGAAGGTCGGGGCCGAGCTCCAGAGCCGCATCGAAAGCCTCCGCTTCCTCCGCCCCTTCCGCCACGGCGGCGACCCCTCCCATAACTGACTGGTGGGATCACGGAACGACGTTCGGCCGCGTGCGCGAGGCGTAATAACGTTCCGCCAATGTTCCGATGATCATGATGAAGCCGAACGCGACGACCGAGTTCGCCATCTGTCCGATCCCGGGAATTGCGTGCAGCAGCGAGGCAAGCCCTTTGAGGAAGCCGCTGATCACGACGATCGCCGAGCCCATCGCGAGGAAGGAACCGAACTCGAAAGCGCGATGACTCTCCGCAATGCGATAGATCAGGAACAGTTCGAGTGGGATCAGCAGAAACGATCCGCCGGGGACGAAACCAAGCACCACGCCGATAAGCGCGAACGCGATCAACATTTCAGCCTCCACCAACCGTATTTCTCTGTTCGAGAGACAGGGACGGCGGATTCCCCGAGCCATGGCTGGTGCCTACCTGACGACCGTGAACTCCTCCTCCGCGGCCACGTTGCCGCCCCAGTAGCCGACGACGCGATAGCGCCCCGGCTCGACCTTCTTCGTGAGGTTGAACGTCACGACCTTCTCCCCCTTCATCGGGCGAAGCTCCTCGTGCACCTTCTTCCCCTTCGCGTCGAACCACTCGGCGTGCGTCTGCAGCCCGGCGGGCGACTCGCGCAGCCAGATGGTGAACGCCACAGGCTCACCGGCCGCATAGGACGGCTTGCTCATCGCCGAGCGCTCCACGATGCGGGAGCGGTCGAACGTCAGCACCTCCTGCACCATCTTGCCGCGCATGTCGGCCGGATCCTCGGCCGTGGTCGTGGTCTGGATCCGCGGCGGAGCGAGCGCGGTCGATTGCTGCTCCTTGCGGCAGGCGGCGGTGAGCGTGAGGACGGCGAGCACGACGACGGCGTAGCGACGCATCCCGCGATTCTGCGCCATCACGGCGTTTCGCGGAAGATCGTGTCGTGCGGCGCCGAGCGCTCCCACTCCGGCCGCCCCGCCGTGTAGTAGTAGAGCGAGACCGATTTGCGCGTGACGCCCGGCGGCGACGACAGCGGATGCGGATGGCCGTGGTACGAGGTGTCGGTCGTCGTGAAGATCACCGTCCGGTTGAACGCCGGCAGGATGCGCGCCCCGCACTCGGTGAGGTCGGCGTTCCACAGCTCCAGCGCGCCGCCGTACTCCTCCCGCCAATCCTTGTTGAGGTAGATGAGCATGTTGAGACGGCGGTCGAGCTTCAGCTTCGGATGCACGTTGAAGTCGGCGTGCACCTTCAGGTAGCCGCCGGGCTCGATCTGATGCAGCCCGCCGCCGCCGAAGTACGGATCGGGGATGAGCCCCTCGATGCCGGTCAGCCGCTCGAGCCAGAGGAGCGTCTCGAAGCCGTTGAGCGCCTCGAGGAACTGCCGCACCCGCGGCGAGATGCGCGCGGTCTCGTGGTAGAAGCCGAGCTTCTTCTCCAGCGGGTTGTCGAACCGCGCCCAGTTCATCTCCTCCGGTGCCGGAAACTCACGGAGGACGCCCTCGAGGTCCGCGTCGTCGAACAGACCGTCGAGCGCGATGTGCGGGAATGGCCGCGCACTGGCGTACCGGTCGCGCAGCTCTGCCGCGTCCAGGTTGAGGTTCACGGGCGACATCGCCGCGCATGATAATGCGGGCCGTGTTGCCCTACCGCGATTTCTACTATCCGCTGAACGTGTTCATGCACATCCTGACGGCCGAGGAGGGGGACGTTCCGTACCTCCACTACGGGCTGTTCAACGACGCAGACGAATCGCTCCCCGCCGCGCAGGAGCGGTCGACGGAACTGCTGCTGTCGAAGCTGCCTGCCCCGCCGGCGCGCTTGCTCGAAGCGGGGATTGGCTTGGCGACGACGCTGGCCCGCCTCACCGCGATGGGCTACGACGTCGAAGGCCTGACCCCGGATGACAAGCAGATCGCCGTCGCGCGCGCCCGCCACGGCGACGCGCTGCGCATCCAGTGCGTGAAGTTCGAGGAGTTCGCCGGCACCGGCACGTACGACGCGGTGATCTTCCAGGAGTCGTCGCAGTACATCCCGGCCGAGGCGTTGTTCGCGAGGGCGGCGGCACTGACGCGACGGGTGCTGGTCCTCGACGAGTTCGCGGTGCAGCCGGAGGGAGTGCTGCATCGCTATGACGAGTTCGTCGAAGCGGCGGCGCGCCATGGTTTCCGCATCGTCGAAGAGGTGGACCTGACGGAGCAAGCCGCGCCGACGATCGATTACTTCAACGTGCGCTATCCGCGCCACCGCGAGCGGTTGATCGAGGACCTGGCACTCAGCGGTCAACAAGTTGACGAATTGATCGAAGGCGGGTTCAAGTACCGGCAGTTGTACCGGGACAAGGTATTCGCGTACCGGTTTCTGGATCTGCGCCGGGAACGATAGGACGGATAGGACCTATAGGACGGATAGGACAGCTGCGCTGCTGTCTTTGTCCTATTGGTCCTATCCGTCCTGTTTGTCCTATTCGTCCTATCGTTTCCAGGCAAACTCCGTCCCCTTGGTGAAATCCATGGGGATCTCCGGGGAGTACGTCGTCCACCCTTCGGGGGAGTCGTAGCGGATGCGCAGCGATAGCGCGTTCACGCCCGGCAGGTTCAGCGCGTCGCGCCGCGGCACGGGGAAGGCCTGGTAGCCGTTGGCGATCACGGCGTGATACTGGCCGGCGTCGTGCGGCCCGAGGTCCCAGTGCAGGGCAGGCTTGCGGTAGTGGAAGCGCGCGGTGAGTGGCGCGTCGTGGCGGATGGCGCTGCAGTGCGTCCGCGCGACCTGCGGCATGCGCGCGGTGACGTCGACCAGCATGCGCCGCCGCTCCTCGTATTCGTAGACCTGCTTCCCCGCGAGCACGTTCGGATCGTTGCAGAGATAGAGGTCGTCGTAGAACCACGCCGCGCCGGCGGGCTTCTCGAGGTCGAACGTCTTGATGGTGTTGACCTCCAGCATCACGGACGGTGGCACGGCCGGATGGCGCAGGACGCCATTCGGAGGGAGCTCGAAGAAAAAGCGCGCTTCGTCGGACATGCGCTGGCGTACGGCGAACTCGCGCCCCCACTCCTGCCGGTTCACGACGATGGCGAGGAGCGGCGCGGCGACGAGCAGCGTCGCGGTGATGCGGCGGTTGCGTATGCCGGCGATCCCCGCCACCGCGGCGACGGAGTACGCCAGCCACGGCACGACGACGTAGCGGCGGTTCACCTCTTTCGCCACGAGAAGCAGCGGCAACACGACGATGAGGGCCGCGGCGAGGATGACGAGCAGCGCCTGCTTCTTGCGCGCGGCGTAGACGATGGCGGCGAGCAGCAGCGCCACGAGCGTCAGCCCGAGCGGGAGATGAATGCCGGCCATGGCCTGGACGACGCGCCACGGCAGCTCCGCGAGCAGTCGCGGCAGCTCCTCCCCTTCGATCACCCAGCCGTACGCGCCGGTGAAGGTGCCGAGCACCGCCCGGCGCCAGGCGAGGTAGCCGACCGCGGCGATCGAGTGCAGGACGAGCCAGCGCATGCGCGTGCGCACGTCACGCAGCGGGAGCGCCAGGAAGAGCAGTGGCAGCGGACAGGCGACTTCCTTCGCCAGCATCGCCAGGAGGTACAGCAGCGCGGAGAGGAGCGGACGGCCGCGCACCCACGCGATCGTCGCCAGCGCACCGAAGATGATCGCCACGAAGTAGTGGACGGTCGAGAGCTGCGTCACGACCGACACCAGCGGCACGCCGGCCGTGTAGAGCGCCGCCGCGGAGAGCGACGCGCCCACGCGGAAGAAGTGGCGCATCGTGGCGTAGCAGAGCAGCGCCGCGACGACCGCGATGGTGAGCTGCACGACGTAAAACGGCGTGGGGTCCAGCCCGAACGCGGTGTACTGGACGTCGAACGCCACGATCATCAGCGGCGTGAAGAGCTGCTGCGGCCAGACAGCGACGTCCGTGAACGGGGCATGCCACGGAAAGTAGAAGAGGGTGCGGAGGATGTTCGCGTCGTCGTACGTCCACCAGAGGCGGACGACTTTGCGATAGAGGAAAAGGTGAAGCGCGACGACCGACGCAACCGCGGCGACGTCCGCCCACCTGCGGTTCACGACGCCGTCGTCCTCGCGAAGATGCAGTTGCGGCACATGAAGTCGGCCGGCGCTTCCTCCAGGCCATAGATCCAGCGGCGCATCTTCGCCAGCTCGTCACCGGCCAGGACTTCCGCGATCGTGCTCGTCGTCAGGTCACCCACGACGTAGTTCTCGTCGTAGTCCTCGCAGCAAAGCACGCACTTGCCGTGCGGCGTGATGTGCAGGTGCTGGATCGGGCGCGAGCCGACGTTGTCGCAGCCGGCGAGGCGGCGCGACTTGTCGAGCGGACGCAAACCGACGTCGAGCCAGCCGGCGCGGTCCATGACCACGTGCGGCTCCACGTTGAACCGGCTCCCCGCGAAGTGCTCCCGGATCCGCTCGTAATCCTCGGTATGCACGTCGTTCCCGGTGCCCAGGACCACGATGTTCATCTGCTGGGCGAGCGGCTTGTCCTTGAGGTACTCGAGGTTGCGCAGCACCGCCGGCAGATGATCGCTGCCGCGGTCGCGCTGGTAGCGCTCGCGGTCGAGCGTCGATAGGTTGATGCAGAGGTAGCGGAGGCCGCCCATCTCGATGAGCGCGTCGGTCTTGGCGGGAGTGAAGCCGGAGCCGTTGCTCAGCACGGCCACCGGGAAGCCTGCGTCGATGATGGTGCGCACCTGCTCGACGAAACGGCGGTCGAGCGTCGGCTCGTTGTAGCTCTGGAGGAAGATGCTCTCCATCGTCGCACGGTACGGCTGCAGCTCGTCGAGGATGCGGTGGAACAGCGCGTCCGGCATGGCGTAATCGGCGCGCGGCGCAATGGAGACGGGGCAGAAGTAGCACTTCTGGTTGCACGTCGTCAGCGTCTCCAGCGACACGATCTTCAGCCGGTGACTGCGCGACAGGTCCGCGTCGTCCGCCACCGTCCACCCGCCGTCGCTCAGCGACGCGCCGTCATCACGCCCCGCTTCGAACTCGCGGAAGCGGGCGTAGTCGTCGTCCCCCGGCAGCAGCGCGCGATCGGTCAGCGGGTTATAGACCCGATCGGCGTCGTTGTGGAGGAAGGGATTGGAGCGAAGCATCGTGCGGAGCATACGGGGATTGGGTGCGGGGTGTCTAAACGTAAGCGGGCGGTAAGGTGTTCCGGGTAGGGCTCAGGGCTCAGGGCGCAGGGCTCAGGGGGCTCCGCAGCGCGACGGTTTTTCCTGAGCCCTGGGCCCTGAGCCCTGAGCCCTCCTTTGAACATCCGGCGTTCGACATTAAGATTCGACGCCCATGCCTCGCCTCACCCTCGTCTTCCCCCGCTACGATCACCCCGCCATCGAGGAGCGGTACGCGAGCTGGCAGTCGCAGATGTTGCTGCGCAACGGGATCGACGGCGGTCCGACCGTCTTCTACGACGCGCGCGACCGCGCGTCCGACGCGGCCGGCGACGTGGAGACGGAGTTCGTCCTCGTCATCACCGATCCCCTTCTCCTCCCCCCGCACGACCTCGGGCAGCGCCTGCTCCAAGCGCTGGAAACGAGCGGGGCCGCGGCCGCGCTGCCGATCACGAACGAATCGGATCATCCGCAGCAGAAGAAGATGCCGCCGCACCTCTACCTGACGCTGCGGGAGTTGCAGGCGGTGACGGACGAGCTCGCGAAACAGCCGCCGTCGCTGGAGCGCGTCACGTGGGACAAGAGCAACCCCGCCGTGTTCGTCTGCCGGACGGAGCTGCTCGACCCGATCCACGAGCCGCTCACGCGCGCACTGAGCGGACGCGAGGTCGTGATCTCCGCCACCGACTACGTCCACCGCTGGAGCTCGCTGCGCGGCCAGACGCGCTACGACCTCCTGACGCGCATTTCGCCCGAGGCGAAGTCGATCCTCGAGTTCGGCTGCGGGGAGGCGCCGCTCGGCGAAGCGCTCAAGCGCCGGCAGAAGTGCCGCGTCGTCGGCGTCGAGCTCGATCCTGCCGCCGCCGCCATCGCCGAGAAGCGCATCGACGCGGTCTATCGCGGCGACGTGCGCGAGATCGTGGCCATCCTCGACGAGCGCTTCGACTGGATCATCGGCGGCGACATCGTCGAGCATCTCGACGAGCCGTGGTCGTTCCTCGCCGAGCTGCGCCGCGTCGCCACACCCGGCGGGCACCTGCTGCTCTCGCTTCCCAATCTTTCGAACGCCGCCGTCATCAACGACCTGCTGCATGGCCGCTTCGACTACGTCTACATGGGGCTGACGTGCGTCGGCCATCTCCGCTTCTTCACGCGCCAGACGATCTCGGAGATGCTCACGCTCGCCGGCTGGACGGAGGTCGAGATCTCGCCGCAGGACTTCGGTCCGACGCCCGCGCGCGACGAGCTGCTCGCGCGGCTGACCGCCGGCGGCGTGCCGTTCTCGAAGGAAGACCTCCTCCCCTCCGGTTACTACGTCATCGCGAAAAACGGTTGATGGCCAAGCCACTGAAGATCGCGTACTTCGTTCCCGATACGGAGCCCTCGGGCGGCGTGCGCATCACCTGCGCGCAAGCCGACGCACTGGTGGCGCGCGGCCATGACGTGCGGCTCGTGACGCCGGGGCAGCCGCTGACGTGGCGCAGCTCGCGCGCCGAGTGGGTCTACGTCGACGACTTCCTGCAGTACGACGCGAGCGGCGATGACTTCGTCGTCGGCACGTTCTGGATGACGGTCCCCGCGGCATACGAGCTGGCCGGCGAGCGCGCCGTCCATCTCTGCCAGGGCTACGAGGGAGGCTTCGCCGCGTACGAGCCGATCCGCCCGCAGATCGAGGCCGCGTACTCGCTGCCGATCCCGAAGCTCGTCGTGGCGCAGTCGCTCGTCCCGATCTGCAAGCGCTTCACCGACGACGTGGTGTACGTCGGCCAGATCGTCGAAGAGGAGTTCTACCGCCGCGTCACGCCTCGCGAGCACGAGCCGCTGCGCGTGCTGCTCGCCGGACAGGCGCAAGCCGACCTCAAAGGCATCCAGGAAGGCTACGGCGCCGTGGCCCACGCGCGCTGGTTCCACCAGAAGCTCGACCTGATCCGCGTCTCTGCGTGGGTGCCGTCGCGCGAGGAGCCGCTCGAACAGGTGCAGGAGTTCCACGTCGCGCTGTCTACCAGCGAAATGACGCGCCTGATGCACTCGTGCGACGTGCTCGTCGCCCCCAACCACCGCGAGGAAGGCTTCGGGCTGCCGGCAGCCGAGGCGCTGGCGTCGGGCATCCCGTGCGTGATGACGTCGATCCCGTCGTACCTGTCGTTCGACGACAGGCACGACTACGCGCTGTTTGCCCCCGAGGAGAACGCCATCGAGCTGGGAGAGCGTTTGATCGAGCTGCTCAGCGACGAAGAGCTGCGCGACCGGCTGCGTATTCGCGGCCGCGAAGTGGCCGAACAGTGGCACGTGGCGCACGTAGCGGATCGGCTGGAACGCTTCTTCTTAGAGCGCCGCGGATAAACCTGCTCGGGTGGGGCGGGGTCCCATCGGTCCCATAGGTCCTATTCGTCCCATCGGTCCCCCGCCCCCCTCACATCAGCGCACTTCTTTGCCGCCGGCGATCACCGTCACCTGCGCGGTGGAACCGGGGTACTTGTCTCCCTGCATCGGCTCGGCGCGGCCGCCGAGGCACTGGGAGAGGAAGTTCTCGGTGCGGGCCCAGAAGTCGATCGAGTTCTCCGGGCGGGCGAAGCCGTGGCCTTCATCGGGATACACCACGTAGGTCACGGAGCCGTTGTTCTTGCGGATCGCTTCGACGATCTGGTCCGACTCGGCCTTGTTCACGCGGGGATCATTCGCCCCCTGCCCGATGAGCAGCGGCTTCTTGATCTTGTCGGCCTTGAAGAGCGGCGAGGCGTTGCGGATCAGCTCTTCGTCCTTCGGGTCGTCGATGTTGCCCATGCGCTTGGCGAACGTCGCGCGCGCCGTCGACCAGTACGGCGGGATCGAGTTGAGCAGCGTGCGGAGGTTCGACGGGCCGACGATGTCGACGCCGCAGGTAAAGAAGTCGGGGGTGTAGGTCAGACCGGCCAGCGTGGCGTAGCCGCCGTACGAACCGCCGGCGATCGCCACCTTCTTCGCGTCGACGTAGCCCTGCTTCACGGCCCAGTTCACCGCGTCGATCAGGTCGTCGTGCATCTTCAGCCCCCACTGCTTGTCGCCGGCGTTGAGCCACTTCTTTCCGTAGCCGGTGGAGGCGCGGAAGTTCGTCTGCAGGACGGCGTAGCCGCGGTTCGCCAGCCACTGCGGCACCGCGCGGTAGCCCCAGGTGTCGCGCCCCCACGGACCGCCGTGGACGTAGAGGACGAGCGGCAGGTTCTTCGGCTCGAGGCCGGCGGGGAGCGTCAGGTACGCGTGCATGTCGAAGCCGTCGCGCGTCTTGATCGTGACGGGGCGCATCTCCGACAGTTGCAGGTTGTCGAGCTTCGGCTGGGTGGTGAAGAGGAACGTCCCCTGCTTCGAGGCGCGGTCCCACGTGTACCAGCGGTTCGGCCCCTTGTCGGAGCTGAACGCGACGAGCCAGCGCGAGTTGTCCTTGTTCCGGTTGACGACCGAGAAGTCGCCGTGGGCGAGCTTGCCGATGGCGTCGAAGTCCGCACGCACGGCGGGATCGACGATCGTCCACGCCCGGCGGCCCGGCTCGAACGACACGGCTTCGATGGTGCGCGTGTAGGGGTTGATCTGCACGATGCCGGCGTCGACGGCATTCGACGAGGCAATCACCTTCTCCGCGCCGGTGGCGAGGTTGCGCTCGACGACGCGTGCCGTGTCGCTGCCGATGGACGACTCGAGGATGGCCGACTTGCCGTCCGCCGTCAGGTCGACGAAGCCGAGGATCTCGTCCGGGCCGACTTTCAACCAGGAGCGCCACGGCGCCTGCGTCGTCTCGCGCACCCGGATCTCCGTGCCGCCGTCGGGCGTCGCCGCCTGCGCCACGAGCACGTTCAGGCGGCTGTCGGCGCCCCACCCGGTGACGTCGCCGGGGTTCTGCGTGTCGAGGACGAGCGCGCCGGTCGAGAGGGTCAGGCGGTAGACGTCGAAGACCTTCCGGTCGCGGACGTTCAGCGAGACGAGCAGCGTGTCGGGCACGGTCGGCTCATCGGCCACGAACGTGGCGCGCACGCCCTGGAACGGCGTGTAGTCGCGGACGTTGTTGGTCGCGAGGTCGACGCCATGGATGTGGAAGTTCTCGTCGCCGTCGTTGTCCTGCAGGTAGAGGATGGTCTTGCCGTCCGGCCCCCAGGTGTACTGGCGGATGCCGCGCTTCTTGTCGGCGGTGACGACCTTGTCGTCGTTCTGCCCGATGGTCTTGACCCACACCTGCAGGACGTTCTTCTTGTCGGGCGCGAGCCACGCCAGCCGCGTGCCGTCGGGCGACATCTGCGGATTGGTGCGCTCCGGATTGCCGAAGAGGACGTCACGAGGAATGAGCGGGGGAAGCTCGGCGAAGGACGGTACGGCCGAAGCGAGAACGAGAGCGATGAGGAGTACGAGATTCTGGAGACGCTTCATCAAAACCTCCTGGGTTTTCGCAGTGATTACGCCGGACACAGGGCCCGGGTTGACAGCCTGGCTGAACGCAGGCGTGAACGATGGCACAAAAGGGCGTACAGCGGGAGAGGGACGATGGGACGAATTCGTCTGATCCGGTCCTTTTCGTTCTATCGAGACCCGAACGCAGAAGGCAGAACGCAGAACGCAGAATGTAGAACGTAGAAACACCGAGGTCTGCCTTCTGCCTTCTGCATTCTGCGTTCTGCATTCTGCGTTCTGCCTTCCGCCTTTCTGGTCCGCGCCCCCCTTTTCCCCTGTTACACCTCCCCAAAGGATGCACGGCCCCCTTTTCGCATGGCAATGCCTGTCCTCGGCGGGTTGTTGGCTGCTTGTGAAAGATTTCGCAAGGACGTAGAATCCGGCTCCCCGCCCACCGGGCTCCGTTCCCCAGTCCGACGACCCAGGACCGAGCTAAACAATGCCTGTACAGAAGATTGACAACGAAACCTCCATCATCCCGCGCAAGAGCGGCGTCGCCCCCGGCGAAGGTCCTGAAAAGGGCCTGATCACCCTTCCGGGCGAAGCCTTCCGTGAAGACGACGTTGCCGCCGGCAGTTACCTCACGCTCAAGCTCGACCAGGTCGTGAACTGGGCTCGCGGCAACTCCCTCTGGCCGCTCCCCTTCGGAACCGCCTGCTGCGCCATCGAGTTCATGTCGATGGTGTCGTCGCACTACGACATTTCCCGCTTCGGCGCGGAGGTCGTGCGCTTCTCGCCGCGCCAGGCCGATCTGATGATCGTGGCCGGGACGATCGTCGACAAGCTCGCCCCCGTCCTCAAGAAGATCTACGACCAGATGCCGGAGCCGAAGTACGTGCTGGCCATGGGCGCCTGCGCCACGTCCGGCGGCTTCTACCGCTCCTATCACGTCGTGCAGGGCATCGACGAGGTCATCCCCGTCGACATCTGGGTCCCGGGCTGCCCCCCAACTCCCGATGGCCTCATCTACGGCATCCTGAAGCTGAAAGAGAAGATCGAGCGCGGGGAGATCAAGCGCGGCTGAGCCCGCGCGACCGACAGCAATGAGCACTCTCACCAAGTTCAGCGCCATCCCCTACACCGGTCCCGCGCCGACGAACCGCAATCCGTACGTTCCGGTCGAAGCCGAGGCCATGGACGCACGCGGCGCCGCCCTCGCGGCGAAGATCGCCGGCCTGACGCAGGAGACCGGCCAGGATCTGCCGACGTTCCTCGTCGACCGCACGCAGATCGTCGACGTCCTCCGCGCCCTCCACGACGACGCGGAGCTCGCCTTCACGATGCCGCTCGATCTCTTCGGGGCGGACTACCCGAACCGCGAGCAGCGCTTCGACCTCGTCTACCAGCTCTACTCGCTGCAGAACCGCGAGCGCATCCGCCTCAAGGTCCGCGTCGGCGAGGACGAGAGCGTCCCGACCAGCATCGGCGTCTACGCCGGTTACGACTGGTACGAGCGCGAGATCTTCGACATGTACGGCATCCGGTTCGACGGCCACCCGAACCTGCGCCGCATCCTCACCCACGAGATGTTCCAGGGGCACCCGCTGCGGAAAGACTACGATCCGGCTCAGCGCTGGCTGCTCACCGAGAAGGGCATCACGGCGCTCGTCCCGAAGATCGATCCCCGCTTCGCCGCGGACGAGACCGACTTCGAGCGCGTCACCCTCAACCTCGGACCGTCGCACCCCGCCATGCACGGCACGCTGCGCTGCGTCGTCACGCTCGACGGCGAGACCATCGTCGGCGCCGAGCAGGAGATCGGCTACCTCCACCGCTGCTTCGAGAAGATGTCGGAGACGCACACCTACCAGCAGGTGATCCCGTACACCGACCGCCTCAACTACTGCTCGGCGGTCATCAACAACGTCGGCTACTGCATGACGGTCGAGAAGCTCCTCGGCCTCGACGCGCCGGAGCGTGCGCAGTACGTGCGCCTCATCCTCTCGGAGTTCTACCGCATCGCCGACCACATCGTCTGCATCGGCACGAACCTCGTCGACCTCGGCGCGCTCACCAACTTCTGGTACCTCTTCCAGCCGCGCGAGGAGATCATCGCCCTCGCCGAGTCGTGCAGCGGCGCGCGCCTCCTCCCCAGCTACATGCGCATCGGCGGCCTCGCCGTCGACGTCCCCGACACCTTCCTCTCGCACGCGCAGACCATCGTCAAGATGCTGCCGAAGTACATCGACGAGGTCGAGTCGCTGATCATGACCAACCGCATCTTCCGCGACCGTACGGAAGGCGTGGGCGTCATCTCCAAAGAAGACGCGATCAACTTCGGCTTCACCGGTCCCTGCCTCCGCGCGACGGGCGTCCCCTTCGACGTGCGCAAGGACAAGCCGTACCTCGGCTACGAGACCTACGACTGGGACGTGCCGGTCGCCGAAGGCGGCGACACCTACGCGCGCTTCCTCGTCCGCTTCGAGGAGATGCGCCAGTCGATGCGCATCATCCAGCAGGCCATCGACCGCGGCCTCCCCGCCGGCCCTGTCATCGTCGACAACCCCTATGTCGCGATGCCGCCGAAGGAGAAGGTCTACAACGAGATGGAGTCGCTCATCTACCACTTCAAGCTGATCATGCACGGCATCCAGCCGCCGGTCGGCGAGACCTACTTCCAGGTCGAAGGGGGCAACGGTGAGGTCGGCTTCTACATCGTCTCGGACGGCACGAAGAACCCGTACCGCGTCCGGGCGCGTCCGCCCTGCTTCCCGATCTTCGAGGCGTACGGAAAGATGATCATGGGTCAGACGATCCCCGACGCCATCGCCGCCCTCGGCTCGCTCAACATCATCGCCGGAGAACTGGACCGCTAATGCCGCCGACCACGACCCGTATCGCTGAAGGCGTCGTCAGAGTCGAGCGTCCCACGCTGACGCTCTCGCAGCGCACGTACCTGCCGCAGATCCTCGGCGGCATGATCACGACGCTCAAGCACCTGCTGACGAACCTCTTCAACATCAAGAAGCTCCCGACGATCTCGTACCCCGAGGTCAAGCGCGTCTACTCCGAGCGCTTCCGCGGCCGTCACATCCTCACGTCGCGTGAGGACGGCACGACGCGCTGCGTCGCGTGTTACATGTGCTCCACCGCCTGCCCCGCCGAGTGCATCACGATCGAGGCGGGCGAAGACGAGCGCACGCGCGAGAAGTTCCCCGTCCGCTACGACATCGACCTGCTCCGCTGCGTCTTCTGCGGCTACTGCGTCGATGCGTGCCCCGAGGATGCGATCTACATGACGCGCGACTACGAGATGGCCATCGACACCCGCGCCCGCGCGGTCGTCGGCCTGCGCGACCTCGTCGTCCCGCCGAACTTCCCTGTCGGTCCGATGGGCTGGCGCCCGTATTACGGACAGGTCAAGAAGGACGGCACCGCCGGCGGCACCGGTCACGGACAGGAGCTGCGGCAGGCGCCGTTCGACGACACCGCCCCACCGAATCCGGATGTTTATCGCGGCGCTTAGCGCGCCGCGATATCATTTCGACGGGTCCGACTAATGAAGCCACTCGAGACGACCGTCGAAGAGGTCCTGCGCACCGCCATTCAGTCCGAGGTGGAGACGCGCGTCTATTACCAGAAGATGGCGGAGCGCGCCGCGAACCCCGCCGTGCGCACGCGGATGCTGCAGCTCGCCGACGGTGAGCTGGTGCATCGCGCCAAGCTCGAACGCAAGTACTACGAAGCCATCGGCGTCCAGCCTCCCCCGCCGGAACCGGTGAATATCGAGCTGCCGAGCGACCTCACGAACCTCGACATGAGCCGTGCCCTCAAGCACGCGCTCGAGCGCGAGCGCGATTCCGAGAGCTACTTCCGCTTCATGGCCGAGCGTGTCCCGTCCGCCACTGACCTTGGCCGCCTGTTCATGGAGCTGGCCGAGATGGAGTGGAAGCACAAAACCGACCTGCAGAGCGAGTACGACGCCACCGGGGAGCCGGAACGGTTTCTGTTGGACATGTAGGGCGCGAAGGCGCAGGGACCGATGGGACCTATGGGACGAATAGGACCTATAGGACAGATAGGACCCCACCCAATCCCGCGCAGAACTTAGCAGCGTGTGTCCGCGGCAATTACCCCGGACGCCCTGCCCCGCAGCGGCACGTGTCCATGCGGACCGGCACCTTGCGCTTGCAGGTGGCGCACTCCCACATCGATGCCACCACGCGCGGGGCTACCAGCACGGCTTTCTTCTTCTTCATCTGCAGCAGCAGGCCCAGTGCGCCGCCGCCGACGGCGCCGAGGGCGCCGACCACGAAGGCGCGGGTCCAGTCGATCCCGCCGCCGTCACCGCCCCCGCCAAGGCCACTGGTCTTGCGCGCTCCTTTGGTGGCGCGCGCGGAGACCTCGAAGAGGTTACGGTACTCGTCGTAAGCATCCGGGGAACAGGCGTACGTCAGCACGGCCACCTTCTTCTCTCCCGGGATGAAGTACTGCCGGAGGCGGAGCTTGCCGTTCGGCGCGGTCAGCGTGGAGTCGAGGACGCCGATGGGGACGCCGTCGAGCTGCTGGAGCTGCGGCTCCCCGAGGATGGTGGCGTCGATGCCGAGCTTCTCGAATTGCGCGCGCATCCCGCTTGCCGCTTCCTCCATCGCCTCTTTCGTGACCTTCCCGCTGCCCGCCTGCTCGACGACGTTCATGTTCACCGGAGCGCCGAGTGGCGTCATGGCATCGGGATCGGCCGCCCAGATCTTGTACTTGCCGCTGCGGGCCTCTTTGACGAGGAACTCCGGCGCGCCGGCGAGATCGGTCTTCACCAGGTCCACCCAGCCGGGCGGCAGCTCATAGGTGAAATCGTCGGCGACCGCCGGCAAAGCGACGAGCGCCGCGATGAGGAAGAGGGTGCGAGTCATGGACGAGCTCCTTCGCGCAGCGTAAACGTAACTCGGCCGGACCCGCTGGCGCCTTGACGATTTCGAATCACAATCTTTTCACACTCGCCAGCATCGACGCGTGATGCGGTGTCCCTAGACTACGTCACATAACACACCGTCGTTCTCCGGCAGCGTGTTGTACGAGAGAGAGCTGAGGCGGGTGGTTGCGCGTGGCAACCACTCGCCTCTATCTTTTGCGCCGTGATCTATCTCGACAACAACGCCACGACGCGCGTCGCCGATGAAGTCCTCGAGGCGATGACCCCCTACTACCGCGAGGCGTACGGCAACCCCCACTCGCTCCACTCCCTCGGGCAGCGCGCGCACGACGGCATCGAAAGCGCCCGCGCGGACGTCGCCACCCTCCTCGGCTGCGACCCCGCCGAAGTGATCTTCAACAGCTGCGGCACCGAAGGCAACGCCATGGTCATCCGCGGCCTCCTCGACGTCATCCCGTCGCGGCGGAAGGTCGTCGCCACCTCGGTCGAGCACCCGTCGGTCCTCGCTCTGCTGCGCGCGGTCGCCGCGGCCGGCCAGATCGAGCTGACGGTCGTCCCCGTCGACAGCGACGGCGCCATCGACCTCGACGCCATGCGCGACGCCATCGATGACACGACGCTCCTTGTCTCGGTGATGCTCGCCCAGAACGAGACCGGCGTGCTCCATCCCATCAAAGACATTGCGGCGCTGGCACACGCGCGCGGCGCGCTGCTCCACGTCGATGCCGTGCAGGCCGCCGGCAAGGTCCCGCTGGCGATGCACGACCTCGGCGCCGATTTGCTGACCATCTCCGGCCACAAGTTCCACGCCCCGAAAGGCGTCGGCGCGCTGGCCATCCGCCACGGCCTGTCGTTGCGCCCCCTCTGGTACGGCGGCGGCCAGGAGCTCGGCCTCCGGTCCGGCACCGAGCCCGTCCCCTCCATCGTCGCCCTCGGCGTCGCCTCCCGCATGGCGCGCGAGACGGCCCTGCACTACGACGCCGTGCGCTCGCTGCGCGACCGCTTCGAAGCGGAGGTGCTCCGCCGCGTCCCCGACACCTCCGTCAACGGCGCCACCCAGCCCCGCCTCGGCAACACCGCGAACATCTCCTTCCACGACCGCCAGGCCGACACCCTCGTGCGAACCTTCGACGGCGCGGGCCTTTGCGCCTCCGCCGGAGCGGCCTGCCATTCCGGCAACGTGGAGCCCAGCGGCACCATGAAGGCGATGGGCAAACCGCTGCCCGTGGCCATGGGGGCGGTCAGGTTTTCGCTGTCGCGGTACACGACCGGCGAGGAAGTGGATCGCGCGATCGAGACGGTCAGCCGCATCGCCGCGCGATGACCGAATATGCTTGCGCAGCATATCTGCTCTACAGTGTGCGCATGATTCGCAGGATGGTGCTGGCGCTTTTCATCGCATGTGTGGCCCTGACGGCGCTTGGCGCCGGGGTGCCGATCGAAGAACCTCCTCTGGAAGTCACAGGGCTGCCGACCGCTTTCGCCGCGGTCGCGGCGACGAACGATCGCTTCCTCGTCGTCTGGAGCCAGTACTTCCCCACCGGCGCCGACACCTACAGTTCCTACAAGTTCGGACGCCTCCTCGACGGGAATGGCCTGCCGATCGGCGATCGCGCGTTTCCGATTGCTCCGGCGACGACGCAATGGTTCGTACCGGAGGTGCTGGCGCACGGCGCCGGGTTTCTGATGGTTTCGTCCGGCCCGGACGGGATCTTCCTCTGGTACATCAGCCGTGACGGGGCTGTCGCGCCCCCGGTGCGCGTAGGCGTCGACGGACTGCATGTCGTCGCCGCTTCGTCCAATGGCACCGACATTCTGCTGGTCGCAAACGGCAACAGGCAGACGCACTTCCTCATCGTCAGCAACGACGGCAGCGTCGCCAAACGCGAAACACCGCGGGTTCAACTTTCGAGTGAGTCCCGTCACCTCACCGTCGTCCCTGCCGGAGCCGCTTTTTTCGTTCGGGCCGTAGAGCCGACGGCGGCGTTCTGGGTCTTCTCGGACGATCGGCCGCTCCGCCTGGCCCCGACGGGAGGGACTTCGTTGACCCACGCAGCCGGAATCGCGATCGGTCCTGAACGTGTGTTGATCGCGACGCGCAATCAGCTCGGCGTCCATACGCCGGCCGGGTTCGAGTCGGTCAGCCGTGGACCTTTCGAGTACCCACTCGGGATGACACGCGAAAACGGTCACATTCGCATCGTCTGGTCGACCCGGGAGGAGCAAGTCTCCACCGCCCTTTTCGATTTGACGGGAGAGCTCATCCCCGGAACGGTGCAAAACCTCCCTCTGGAGTGGCACATCCTGGCCGGACACATCGAGCTCGCGAATAATGGCGAACGGACGGTCATCGTCGGCACGGACGAACGCACCTCGAACGAGGCGGCCCTGCTGTCGCCCGATTGGGCAGACGTCGAGCCCGCGATCACTCACCGTACGCAGCGGCAGCCGATCCTAGTTCCTGACGGTGCCGGCTTTCGCGCGTTCTGGCAGGAGGAGTTCGGCGGCTTCGGCGCCTCGACGGAAATCCGCACGGCACGCTTCACGGCCGAGGGAGAGAAGCTCGACTCGAGCGCCGTCGCCAGGGACCTCCGGCTAGCCGAGGGAGCCGTGGCGTCGAACGGCAGCGGTTTCTTCGCGGTAGCGCACGATGATTTCTTTGCTTACGGCATTGCCGTCGATGCGTCAGGACGCGCCTCGGAACCGATCCGCCTCGGCGATGAGCCTGACTTTGACCTGAGATATTTTGCGCTCGGCGCCGCCGTCGCCTGGAACGGGCACGGCTGGGTGGTCGTGACCGCAAACCCGGGATTCCTGCGGCTCCACACCGTCACCGCGAACGGCGTGGTGTCGAGCTCACGGGATCTGACCGCATGGCTCGATGCCCGGCCTGCACCCGGAGTGTCGATCTGGGCGCAATCGCCGGCACTGGTACGAACGAACGACATCCTTCTGCTGACCTTTACCGAGGTGACGCGATACTGTTTTCAGATGTGCGGTCCGATCGTGCCGCGCTTCCCGAAAGCAATACGCCTCCGTCCGGACGGAGTTCCGATCGACGCCGTGGCACGGGTGATCAGCGAGATCGAGTCGATGCACACGACGATGGCGACGGATGGCCGCGACGTGCTGCTCATCACCGACGCGCGGACCTACGCGACCCCTGTCCGCGCCAACAGCCGGACGTTCGAGCTCGGCGCCAGGCGCGAGGTCGCGTATGGCTCCTGGAGGAGCACACTCTTCTGGGACGGCCGCGAGTACGTCCTCGCCCAGCAGTCCGTCGGCCGCCCCGGCACGACGATCGCGCTGCGCCGGCTCGACCGCACGGGGCGCATCGTCCACGAGGGCGAGCTGACCGTGGCGGGGCACTCGGATGAGGAGAAGCCGGGCGTCGCGACCACGCTTTCCGGGACGTTTCTCGCCCTCGATCTGAGCCGGCAGCCAGAGATTCCGCGGGCGCTGCTCTACACGGCCGACGATCTGCGACCGGTCGCCTCCCCGCCTGCACCGCCGGCCAACGTGAGGGTCTCGGCCGCGCCGGCGCCCGACCGGCTGCGGATCACGTGGGATCCCTCCCCGGGGAGCGTCGATCGATACCTGGTCGAGCTGTGGTTCGGCCAGCAGCAGACGACGCAGTCGGTCGGGCCGGACCAGCTCACCCTCGATGTGCCGTCAAAGTACACCGCCGTCAGCGTTCGCTCGATCGAGGACGGGCGCATCAGCGTCGAAACGGAGAAGATCCCGCTTCACGCGCCGCGGCGGCGCACCATGAGGTAGGCCCTGTCGCGCTACAGCAGCCCTTCGCCAAACGGTGGCGCGGCTGGCAA
The DNA here is from genome assembly GCA_036380735.1 of Thermoanaerobaculia bacterium. Lineage (GTDB taxonomy): Bacteria > Acidobacteriota > Thermoanaerobaculia > Gp7-AA8 > Gp7-AA8 > DASVEE01. The sequence continues at coordinate 63,434 of DASVEE010000007.1, forward strand.
CAGGGTAACGATAGGACCTATAGGAGTTATAGGACCGATAGGACAAATAGGACGGCCGTAGCTATGGCGGCCGATCAATGCGCAGCGCGCCTTCGCGGCAGACGCACCTCATAGGCAATGATCTGTCCCTGTGCGTTCCCCAGATCGACCACCATGTAGCAGGTGTCGCGGCTGACCACCAGTTGGTGGCTGCTGCGGATGTCCAGGCCGGAGTCTGTCGTGCTGATGTTGCGGAAGGTATGCCCCTGGTCGACGCTGAGCGCGGCCCCGCCGCCAGTCACGAACAGTTGCGGCGAACGGTAGAGCGGATCGGCGATGTTGGCGCCGAACTCCGACGGCCGGATGAGCGCCCACGACTGCCCGGAATCCTCGGAGCGGAACAGCCCTTCGCCGGCAGCGGCGTAGATCGTCGCCGGATCGACCGCGTCGACGGCCACGGCTTCGAGGCCGGTCGCGGAGAGCGGAAGCTCGCGCCAGAGGCGGCCGCCGTTGGTCGTCCGCAGCAGCTTCGACTCCCGCGTCGCGTAGACGACCTGCGATGACGTCGGATCGAGCGCGACGTCGTCGACGTCCTGGTGCTCAAATCCGATCTCGCGCCACGAGCCGCCGCCGTTCTCGCTGCGGTACACGCCACCTCCCCGGCAGCTGAGGAAGCAGAAGTTCACCGCCGCGACGACGAGGATGTTGGCGTTGGTCGCGTCGACTTGGAGGTCGCGGGGAAAGGTCGCCGGGACCGTGCGCCGCGTCCACGAAACGCCGCCATTGGTGGACTGAAACAGCTCGCCCGAGCCGAGGGCGTAGAGCGTCGACGGCACGGAGACGGCGACGCGGATCCGGGACGGGAGCGTGAGCCCCGGAAGCTCGGTGACGGTCCACGTCGCACCACGATCGGCCGAGCGTGCGACCGTTTCGTGTCCTGCCGCGTAGAGCAGGTTGGGATCGTGAGGATCGACCGCCATCGTCCGGACATTCGCCGGCGGCCCGACCACGGTCCACTGGTTCACTCCGGCGGCCACGGAACTGCTCAACAAGGTGAGTCCGAGCATCACAATTGTCCGTAGCATGGGACCACCATACGCCTCCCGCACTGTAACGCTCCGCGATTGCAAGAAAACGTTCGTCAAACTAGAGGACGGATAGGACGAATGGGACCTATGGGACAGATGGGACCTGTGGGAGTCCTATAGGTCCCATTCGTCCTATCGTCCCCGCCGCAACTCCCGCACCGCTGCCACGTACCTCCACCGTGCCCCGCTCAGAACGCGTGCTGTCGATGGCTCTCTGGGCGGGGGTGCTGGTGCCGTTTCTCTATTTTGGGGCGCAGTTGGTGGCGGCGCGGTTCTATCCGGGGAACAGTTTCGTCAGGCAGTCGGCCAGCGAATTGGGCTCCGATCGGTCGCTGCGGCCGGCGGTGTTGAATACGGGTGCCATGGCCACCGGCGTGGCCACGATGATCGCGGCGTTCGGGATCACCGTGGCGTTGCGGAGGCAGAACACTCCGCGTGTGGTGGCATGGCTCGTCGGACTGGCGATGTTGTCGATGGGGGCGGCGGCGATCTGGGCCGGGCTCTTTGCGCTGCCCGATCCGCGTCATAACCCGGGCGCCATCGGGGCCGGGGCGTTCGTCCTGCCGGCGTTGTTCGCGCTCGCCGCGTGGAAGCTGCGCGAGGCGCAAAGGCTGAAGATCTATCTGCTGGCGAACGTGCTGCTGTTCGTGCTGCTGATTCCGGTGATGAGCGGCGTCAGCGGCATTCCGATCGATCAGCAACGCGGCGTGATGCAGAGAGTCGCCGCCTCCGTGCTGTACCTGCCGGTCGGTGTGGTGGCCGGGTGGTTGCTGCGACGCGCGCGTCAGAGCACGATCGTGTAGCCGAGGGTGCGAAGGTCCGGCAGCCGGTCGAGGTAGACGTGGCCGTCGGTGTGATCGATCTCGTGCTGGAAGATGCGCGCGGTGAAGTCCTCGACCTCGAGGTCGACCGGGTCGCCGTCGTGGTCGAAGCCGCGGAGACGGACGCGCTTGAAGCGCGGCGTTTCGGCGCCGAGGAAGGGGACGCTGAGGCAGCCCTCCCAATCGGTGATCTTGTCGGTGCCGACCGGCTCGTAGGTGGCGTTGAAGATCGCTCCCGCGCCGACCGATTTGACGCCGCGGCGCTTGGCCACGCGCTCCTGCACCTCGAAGACGAAGATGCGCAGCGGGAGGTGCACCTGCGGGCCGGCGAGGCCGACGCCTTCATAGGCGTGCATCGTCTCGACCATGTCGTCGATCAGCGCGCGGAACTTCCTTGCCTTGATGTCCTTGAGCTCCACGTCCGCCGCTTTCTCGCGCAGAACGGGATGTCCGAGTCGGGATACTTTGAGGATCGCCATGTCGCGCGAAGTCTATAACGCATGGGCGGATCGAATCCCATTCGTCCCATAGGTCCGATTCGTCCTATCGTCGTCGGATGGCCACCGCAATCGCCAGCGCAAACAGCATCAGCACCGCCCCGCCGTAGAACGACCCCGCGGCCTGCGCCAGGTCGTATAGCCAGCCGGTGAGGATCGGTCCGATGAAGCGCGCCAGCGAGCCCACCGACGCGGCCAGCCCGAGGAGGCTCCCCCGCTCCTCTTCCGGCGCGGCCTTGGAGACCAGCGACGTCAGCGCGGGATAGCAGAGCCCCTGGCCGATGGCGATGAGGAACGCGACGCCGTAGAGCAGCGGCACGCGGTAGATCTCCGGCACGGCCGCGAAACCGAGCATGAAGCAGGCGGCGCCGATGACGATGAGCGTCTTCTCCCCCACCGCGCGCGAGAGGCGCCCGAGGAGGCCGCCCTGGATGGCGGCGACGATGACACCCATGAAGAGGAACAGCTTCGCCATGTCGAGCTGGGTGAAGTCGAAGCGGTCGCGGGCGTGCAGCGTCACGCTGGTCTCCATCCCCGCCACCGCGAGCAGCGTCAGGAAGAGCCCCGCCATCAGCAGCGCGAGCACGCGGTGCTGCACGACGTAGCGCCACACGCGGCGGTCGAACTGCGGCGGGAGGCCGGAGCGCGGCTTGAGGTTCTCCGGCTTCGACTCCGGGAGGTTGCTGATGGCGAGCAGCAGCGCCGTGAACGACAGCCCCGCCGCCACGAGGCCGGGCAGCAGGTTGCCGGGGAGGCCGCGGTCGGTGCCGAACTTCGCCAGGATGCCGCTGAGCGGCGGCCCGAGGATGAAGCCAAGACCGAAGGCGGCGCCGATGAGGCCCATCCCTTTCGCACGATCCTCTTCCGACGTCGAGTCGGCGATGTACGCCTGCGCGGTGCCGATGTTCGCGCCGCCGATCCCGGCGATGACGCGCGAGACGAAGAGGACCGTCAGGCTCGTGGTGAAGCCGAACATCAGGTAGCCGGTGAAGCTCGCCGTGAGGCTGATGAGAAGCACCGGGCGGCGCCCGATGCGGTCGGACAGCCTCCCCCACACCGGCGCGAAGAAGAACTGCATGATGGAGTAGACGCCGACGACCGCTCCCACCTCGACGCCGCGCGCGCCGTACTCACGCGCGTAGTACGACAGGAACGGGATGACCATCCCGAACCCGATCAGGTCGATGAAGACGGTGAGGAAGAGAGCGAGGAGCGAGCCTTTGCGCATCTGGCGACGCGCAGCATACTCAATCTGCGGACAGTACAATGCCGCGCTCATGACTCGACGCCTCGTGCTCTTCGACATCGATGGAACGCTGCTCACCGACGGCGGCGCCGCGCGCCAGGCGTTCGGCGCATCGCTCCGCGAGATCTACGGCTACGACCAGGATCTCGCCCGCTACGACTTTTCCGGACGCACCGACCCGCAGATCGTCTTCATGGTGCTGCGCGACGCCGGCTACACCGACGAAGCGATCGAAGCGGAGCTCGAGCGTTTCTGGAAGTCGTACCTCGCCGGCGTCGAGCGCAACGTGCAGACGCCGGGACGCGTCCGCGCGCTGGCGGGGATCGCCGAGATCGTGGAGACGCTCGCGCGGCGCGAGAAGGTGACGCTGGCGCTGCTGACCGGCAACATCGAGCCGGGCGCGCGCCTGAAGCTCGCCGGCCCGGACCTGAACCGCTACTTTCCCTTCGGCGCCTTCGGCAGCGACTCCCGCGACCGCGAGAAGCTGCCGCCCATCGCGGTGGAGCGCGCCTCCCGCATCGACGGCTATCAGTTCAAAGGCGCCGACGTGGTCATCATCGGCGATTCGATCTACGACGTCCGCTGCGGCGCACCGTACGACGCCACCACGATTGCGATCGCCTCGGGGAAGACGCCGGCCGACGTGCTGAAGGCAGAGAACCCACGGCACTTCTTCGACAGCGCGGCGGATCACGACGGGTTGCTGGCGGCGATTCTGGGGGAACGATAGGGGCGGCGACTTCCCCCCATCGACTTCCGTGGTGCACCAGGGCCCGCGCCATCAACGGCACGCGTGCCACCCACTAGCCCCGGGCTTCGCCCGCGGACGCGTGAACCACGGCTGCGTTGCCACCACCCCGGGTGAAACCCGGGGCTAGTGGGCGCACGCCTGACGTCGATCGCCGCCGCCGCGTGCATCACGAAAGGCATTGGTTCTCTCTATTTGTCCTATCCGTCCTATAGGTCCCATTCGTCCTAGCGTTCCCTGTTGCTACACCACGCCGTACTTGTCGCGCAGCACGCCCAGGTGGTGGCGTTCGTGGCCCAGGATGCCCCACGCCAGGGCGCGGACCGTGATGGGGTTGTTGTTGGCGGTGCCGCGGCGCAGCCAGGCTTCTTCGCTGAGGTTGCGGTAGAAGAGGATCGTCGTCTTGCGCACGAGGGCGTAGCTCTCCGCGAGCGCGCCGACCGGCCACGCGTCGAAGCTCGCGTTGCGGACGTAGTCCTCTTCCTCGAACGCGGGCAGGTTCTCCTGCTCGCCGCGGGCGATGGCGAGGGCGCGGTAGCCGAGGATGCGCTCGGAGTCGATGAGGTGGCCGAAGACTTCGCGGACGCTCCACTTCCCTTCCGCGTATCGATGCAGCGACTTGTCGTCGTCCAGCGCGGAGAGGATGCGCTGCGTGGTGGCCGACTGCTCGGCCAGGGCCTCGAGCACGTCGTCCTCTGGCGCGAGCGTCATGTAGGTGCCGAAGGCGGGGTGGTACTCGTCGGGGCTTGGTCTCATTCGTCGATCCTCGTGAACGTCTGGTAGTGGTCGCGCGTGTAGTAGGTCTCGCCGCCCTTACCGCGGACGACGCGGCGCGCGCCGCGCGTGCGTGCACCCGGCGTGCGGACCGTGTATTCGCGATAGTAGCCGCGCGGCTGCGGCGGGAGGTGTCCTTCGCGGTTGCCGAAGACGGTGCCGTCCTGTTTGTGCGGGAACGGTCCGCCGCGCGCAATCAGGTCGAGCGTCTGCTGCAGCTCCGCCTGTTCCTCGGCAGGAACTCCCGCGGCATCGACGGCCGGCGCTTCCGCCCGTCGCGTCTCCGCGGCCGGCTTCGGCGCCTCGGCGGCGCGGCTCCGATTCGTCCCCTCCGTCCGATAGGTCCCATTGGTCCTGTCGGTCTTCCCGGCGTGATCCCCCCGCTGCCAGTACGCCCCCACGATCGCCGCGATGACGGCGACCACCCAGACCAGCGGATGAGCTTTGCGGCGGCGCATCACCAGATGAAGACGAGGTGGAACGGCACGCCGTCATCGCGCCAGTATTCGGCGACGGAAAGCCACGTCTCGACGAGCTCCGCCGCCACGCGCGGCGCCTGCAGCCAGAAGCGCTCCGCGTCGCGCACGAGAAGCACGAACGACGTCATCGCCGGCTCGCGCTCGAGGTCGCGCAACGAATCGACCAGCGCATCCCAGTTGTGGCCGAACTCCTCCGGAAAATCGAAGGCGATGGCGAGGGCATCGAACACGTCCGCCGCCGATGTCCCGGGATCGCGGACCTCGAAGATCTGCAGCCCGACGCGGCGGCGGATGGCCGTCGCCAGCTCCGCATCACCGAAGTGCACCGCCTCGGCGGTCGGCTGCTCGAGGATGTTGAGGGAGTCGGCCTTCACGGGGCGCGGATTTTAGCCGATGGGCCCACGCTACACGAGTTTTTCCTGAGCCCCGGGCCCTGGGCCCTACGCCACGCGCACCACGACAAACGTCACGTCGTCGTTGGGCGGCTGTTCCCCGTGCCACTGCCTCGCGCTGGCGGACAGCCGTTCGATGACCCCCGCCGCGTCGTGCGCTTCCGCGGCCGCCGCGGCAAACACTTCCTGCGTCTTCACGTAGCCGATCTGCTGGCCGGCCGCGTTGAACAGCTCGGGGAAGCCGTCGGTCATGAAGAGGATCGTGTCGCCGGAAGTCACGTCGGTCGATGCGTCACTGTAGTCGGCCCCGAGGGTGCCGAGGGGGGTGGCGCCGATGGAGATCTCGTCGAGAGAGCCGTCGGCGTGGCGCACGAGCACCGGAGGCATGCCGGCCGAGGCGATGGTCAGGCGGCGGTCGTCGAAGCGCGCGAGCGACAGCGCCATCGACATGCGCCCCAGCTCCATCCGCTTGATCTTCTCCGCCGCGTCGCGCAGGAAGTGCGACGGCGCCACCTTCGCGCTGTAGCCGGAGAAGAGCGTCTTGATGACCGTCACCATCGTGCCGGCTTTCGCCCCGTGGCCGGTGGCGTCGCCGATGGTGATGGACAGCGCGCCGTCGTCCGCCACGTGGAAGTCGTAGTAATCGCCCCCCACCTCGGTCGCCGTCTGCGTGAAGACGGCGATGTCGAACGACGGATGCTTCGGCAGCTCCTTCGGCAGCATGGAGAGCTGGAAGCGGCGCGCTTCCTCGAGCTCGACCGACTTGCGCTCGTATTCGAGCGCGAGGAGCCGCTGCTGCATCTCCTGCTCCTTGCGCGCGCGCTCCTGCTCTACGAGCCGCTGCTGCTGCACGCTGAGATCCTCGGCCATGCGATTGAATGCGACGGCGAGCTGGCCGATCTCGTTCTTCGACTTCACCGGCAGGCGCGTCATGAGGTCGCCGTGCGCGATGCGCTCCGCGCCGTCGGTGACGACCTGCACGTCGCGAGTGAGGTGGTTGGCGAACGGCACGATGCCGATGATGGCGACGAAGATGAGGCCGAGGCCCCACGCGAAGTTGCGGGCGGCGGTGCGGCGCAGCTCGAAGAGGTTCTCGCCGACGGGACGGGCGACGCCGACGCGCATGCCGCTTTCCTCGTCGACGGTCATGGCCACGATCCAGCCCGGGATGTCGCGCGTGCGGCCGGGGATGCCGAGGGTGTCGAGCTTCTGCCGCTCCTTCGGGCTGCGGGTGTAGAGGCTCCCCTCGCGATCGATGGCGAAGGCGATCTCGTCGCCCTCATCCCCCGGGTTGCCCAGCACGCGCCGGATGACTTCCTCGGGGCGGAGCTGCGCGGTGATCTGGCCGACGACCTCGCCGTCTTTCGTGACCGGGACGGTGAGCTTGCGGCCGACGAGGAGCGCGGTCTTCTTCGCGGAGTTCTGCAGCTTCTGCCGCTCCTCGGGAGTCAGCTCGCGGCGCAGCTTGATCTCGGGCTGCGTGGCGACCTTCGGGGCCGGGACCGGTTTCGGCGTGGGGACGCTCGCGGCGGCGGACGTGCTCTTGCCGGCCACCGAGCTCTTGCCGGCGGGCGTGCCGAGGACGGCCACGCCGTCGACCGTGACGGCTTCCGGCTTGTCCTTGTGCTTCTGTCTCTCGACGTCCTCCCGGGCACGCGCGTGCATCTGCTGCATCTGCGTGCGGAGGGCGGCGCGCTGCTGGCGGTTGAACTCGGCCATCTCGCGGTCGTGTTTCATGCGCGCCTGGTCCATCTCCGCGTCGATCTGCCGCTGCAGGATGCGCAGCTCGCTCTTCAGCTTTTCGCGTTCGGCGTCGTTGAGCTTATCGGCCTTCGTGGCGAGCTCGCCGGAGAGGCGTCCGATCTCGCCGAGCTTCGCGAGCTGCTCGGGCGCCATCTCGAAGCGCGGCACGCGCGGCAGGTCGATGATGATCGATTCGCTGAGGTCGCGCGAGTTGAGGACGGTGACGCGCTGGCCGGGAGTGATGGTGAACGGGGCCGCTTCGGGCTCCGGCGGCTCGGGCGCGGCCGGCGCCTCGGCGACTGCGGCGGGCGGCGGCACCTCGGCGGCGGAGTCGATGCGCGCGACCGGCGCGGACTGCGCGACGGGCGACGACGGCGGCACGATCGGCTGGTACTCGAGCGCGTCGACGAGCGGCGCGGCGTCGCCGATGGCGCTGATGATGTTGCCGACCGGGTCGCTGCTGTTGCTCTGCGCGAGCGGGATGTTCGAAGCCTGCGCGAGGCGGTCATCGAGCTCGCTGCGCAGCGTCGTGAGGCGCCGGTCCATCTGCCGCGAAAGGCGATTCGCCTCCTGCTTGTACGCGGTCTCGAGCGCGCGGCGCGACGAGTGGTACGAGTAAAGGACGATCGCCGCCAGCGGCAGGACCGCGAGCAGCAGGATGAAGAGGATCAGTTGCGCCCGGAGCTTCATTACGAACGGATGGTAAGACGGAATCGGGCGGGGAAGGTTTGCGGCGCGCGTTGTCCGATGCCCGTTGTCCGTTTTCCGTGCTGCGCAGCACGGACGCCGGTCACGCGCAGCAGCACGGACGACGGTAAACGGACAACGGACAACGTCAGGGCGGGCTATTCAGAGAGAGGGAAGATGATCTGGAACTTCGGCACGAGCTTGCCGCTCTTGCCGGCGACCATCTCGGGCTCGCCGCCGACCAGGCCCTTGAACCCGCGCTCATCGGCCATGGCCGGGAGGCCGGTCGTGAGGAGGTGGTTGCCAGTGGGCTCGAGCATGTCGCTGCAACGGCCGCGATGGTCGCTGCAGATGCGCACGGTCGTGGCGATGACTTCCTGGCCGAGCGTGGCGAGGACGGCGCTGCCGGCGACCTGCTTGTCGCTCTTCTCGAGGGCGAGGACGAGGTATCCGTCGTAGCCCTTCTCCTGCAGGTTCGCGGCGATCGCCTCGGCGTTACCGGCGAGGACGCGGTGGACGCAGGACGAGAGATCGCGCATGTTGCCGCTGCCGTTGCACTCGCGGAGCGGATCTTTCTCTTCGATGAGGACGGTGCCATCGGTGGCGGTGACGGCCAGCGTCGGCGCAACGCGGGCGCCGAGACGCTGAGGCAGCTCGCAGTCGGCACCGGCGCAGAGGACGCGGCTCAGCAGGCGCGGCGCATCCGCGGCAAACATCGGCGTAGCAAACAGCATCAAAGCGAGGGTGAGTTTCTTCATATCGTGGTCGTTGACGTGTCGGTGGGTCGATTGGTTACGAGTGGCTGAGGCCGGCGGGCATGTATTTTACCCCGGAGCCATGGCGGTCGCCCAACACCGAACGCCGATGCGCGTGCCTTTCGTGGCGCACCGGGACGGTGCCATCGCCGGCAAGCGTGCAGCCACTAGCCCCGGGTTTCACCCGGGGTGGCGTGAACGCAGCCGTTGTCTGACGCGCGTCCCCGGGCGAAGCCCCATATGCACTAACTTACGGTCACCGGGATGGGGCGGAGGCCTGCTTTGTCGCCCCTCTCCCCGGCTTTTGCGGGGAGAGGGTGAACTCGCGGGGACATTCCTGACACTTCGACGGGGACATCCTTGACAGTCGCCTACAGGCAAGACGAAAGCAACCTCCCGGGTGGGCGGGCAGCCCCGTGGAGGTCTTCTGATCACTTCTCCGCGGGG
>DASVEE010000008.1:0-13476 GCA_036380735.1 Thermoanaerobaculia bacterium
GTCGGTGAAGAAGCCGACGGCCATCTACGCCTCCTCCGTCCGCGAGCGCGGATCGTGCCGGGGCTCCTCGCGCAGCGGGCCGCTGGTGACCACGCGCCGGCCGCGGCCGCGCCGCCCGGGCACAAGGTCGCAGGTCAGCGCCTTGGACTCCTGGATGGAGACGTTCGGATCGGCCACGAAGCCGATCAGCTCGTTGGCCGCGTCGCCGCGCGACAGCCCTTTCGATCCCCAGTGATAGGGGAGGCCGACCTGGTGGAGCGTACGGCCCTGAATGCGCAGCGGGCGCATCCGTTCGGTGACCAGCACCCGCGCCTCGATCTCGCCGCGCAAGGTCGTGATCGTGGCCCAGCCGCCGTTGGTGAGCCCGCGCTCGGCGGCCAGCTCGGGCGAGACCTCGCAGAACATCTCCGGCTGCAGCTCCGAGAGCCAGGTGAGCCAGCGCGACATGGCCCCGGCCGTGTGGTGCTCGGTCAGCCGGTAGGTGGTGAGCAGGAACGGGAAGCGCGGATCGCCCCACGGCCGATGGTAAGGATTATCGCGCCGCTTCCACTCCAGGCGCGCCGGGTTCTGCTGCTGCCCGTAGAGCGGATTGCGGATCACCGACTCCTGGGGCTCGTAGTGCGCCGGCAGCGGACCGTCGAGCAGCCCGTTCGGAGCGTAGAGCCAGCCGCGGCCGTCCCCCTGCATGACGAACGGATTGTCTCCGGCCAGCGTGTCGATGCCTCGGGCATCCTCCGCAGGGCGGTACGAGGGGGGCCGCTCGACGATGAAGTCCGCCACGTCGTGCCCGGTCCACTTCGCCTGCTCCTCGTCCCACCAGACATAGGCCTTGCGCTCCGACCAGGGGCGGCCGTCGGGGTCGGCCGAGGCGCGGTTGTAGAGGATGCGCCGGTTGGCCGGCCACGCCCATCCCCAGAGCGGCGCCACCCAGCTCTGCTCTTGGCCGGGCGTGCGGCGCGCCGTCCGGTTGACGCCTCCCGCGCGGGCGCCGCAATAGATCCAGCACCCGCAGGCGGTCGAGCCGTCGTCCTTCAGATCCGTGAAGAGATCGACCGGCGCGCGGGTCGCCCACTGATAGCCGTTGATCTCGGCGAGCACGGCGTCGGCGTCCGGCTCGGCGCAAGGTCCCCGCGTGGGGTAGTCCCAGGTGAGATCGTGGACCGGCTGATCCTTGGGATCCGTCGAGCTCGCGTACAGCTCCCTGAGCCGCCGGCCGAGGTGATAGGTGAAGCACAGATCGCTGCGGCAGTCCCCCGGCGGATCGATTGCGGCGTGGTGCCACTGGAGGAGCCGCTGCGTGTTGGTGAAGCTGCCGTCCTTCTCCGTATGGGCGGCGCAGGGGAAGAAGAAGACCTCGGTCTTGATCTCCTCCGGCCGCACCTCGCCGCGCTGGATCTCCGGCGCGTCGCGCCAGAAATCGGCCGACTCGGTCACCGCGAAATCGCGCACCACCAGCCAGTCGAGCTGCCGCATCCCCTTGCGGTGCAAGGCCCCGTGCATGGAGCCGACCGTCGGGTTTTCTCCCATGAGGAAATAGCCCTTGACCTTGCCGTCCGCCATGGCGGTCACGGTCTCCATGTGCGAATGGTCGCCGGTGATCCGCGGCAGGTGGCCGTAGCACCAGCCGTTGTCCGCCCGCGCCGCGTCGCCGAACCAGGCCTTGAGCAGCGAGACCGCGTACTTCGGGAACTCGCTCCACCAGCCGGACACCGAGGCGTTGTTGCGCACGTAGGCCGCGAAATCGGGATCGTTCCGCGCCTTGGGCATGGGCAGATAGCCCGGCAGGAGGTCGTAGAGCGTGGGGATGTCCGTCGAACCCTGGATCGAGGCGTGGCCGCGCAGGGCCATGATGCCGCCGCCGGGCCGGCCGATGTTGCCGAGCAGGAGCTGGAGGATCGCCGCGGTCCGGATGTACTGCACGCCGACGGAGTGCTGGGTCCACCCCACCGAATAGCAGAAGGCCGACGTGCGGTCGCGCCCGGAATTCGCGCACAGCGTCTCAGCCACGCGCAGGAACAGCCGCTCCGGCACGCCGCAGACGTCCTCGACCACGTCCGGCGTATAGCGCGCGAAGTGCCGCTTCAGGATCTGGAAGACGCAGCGCGGGTCCTGCAGCGTGAAGTCGAGCCTCTCGGGCCGGCCGCGGGTGCCGCGCTCCGAGTGGGGATCGCCGGTGAACGTCTCGCGCTGGCCGGCCGCGGGAGAGACGTCGACCCCCTCGTACTGCCATGACGCCGGATCGTAATGCCTCTCCTCCGGGTCCCAGCCGCTGAACAGACCGTCGAGGTCCTCGGTGTCCTGGAAGCCCTCGCAGACGATCGCCGGCGCGTTCGTGTAGTGGATTACGTACTCCCTGAAGTAGCGCTCATTCTCCAGGACGTAGTTGACGATTCCCCCGAGGAAGGCGATGTCGCTGCCGGCGCGGATCGGCACGTGGACGTCGGCCACGGCGCTGGTGCGCGTGAACCGGGGATCGACGTGGATGATCGTGGCCCCGCGCTGCTTGGCTTCCATGACCCAGCGGAAGCCCACCGGGTGGCATTCGGCCATGTTGGAGCCCTGGATCACAATGCAATCGGCGTTCTGCAGGTCCTGCTGGAACGTCGTCGCGCCGCCTCGACCGAAAGAGATCCCCAGACCGGGGACCGTGGAGGAGTGTCATATCCGGGCCTGGTTCTCGATCTGGACGATCCCCAGGGCCGTGAACAGCTTCTTGATCAGGTAGTTCTCTTCGTTGTCGAGCGTGGCGCCGCCCAGGTGGGCGATCCCCATCGTGCGGCGGACGTCGAGTCCCTCGGCGTCCTTCTCCTCCCAGGTCGCGTCGCGAGTCTCCTTGACGAGCCGCGCCACCCGCTCCATGGCCCAGTCGAGCGGCACGGCCTCCCACTCCGTGCCATAGGGCTTTCTGTGGAGGACGGTCTGCACCCGGTGCGAGCCGGTGACGAGCTGGAACGTGGCGGCCCCCTTGGGACAGAGGCAGCCTTCGGAGATCGGAGAGTCCGGATCGCCCTCGATGTCGGTGATCCTGCCGTCCTGGACGTAGACGAGCTGGCCGCAGCCGACCGCGCAGTACGGACAGATCGAGCGGACGACCTTGTCCGCGGCCTGCGTGCGGGGGAGGAGGGCTTCGCTGCGGGAAGAGCGGGCGGTGTCGCCCAGGGCCGTCAGGTCGCCGCGCCGGATCTGCTCGACGACAGGCCAGGGTCTGAATCCGGCGATCCACTTGGAAAAGCGCATGAGCCCCTTCCTCCCCGCCACCGCTCGTATGAAAGAACCGTGCCTGAGAGGGTGTGTCTCGAAAGCGCGGGGCCGAGGGGCCAGCCTTTTCGCGGGGAACGTGGAGTAAGCACGCCAAGCGACCGCTTGCAAGCGGCTGGAAGTCACGCTCGTCGTTGAAGCTGAAAAAAAGGGCGGAGACCGGATGCGATCCGGTCTCCGTCCTGATGATGCTTCCTTGCGGTTTACGGCGTCCCGGGCGGCCGGTACACGATCGAGGTGATCGCCGGCTCCACGGGGAGGAGGGCTTCGTTCATCGAGAACTCGAGCGCGATGGTGCCGGTGTGGTCCTCGATGCCGATCGTGGACGAATTGCCTCGCTCACGCCCGTCATCGGCCAGGTTCCTGTACTGCGTCATCACGCGGCCGTCCTCGTGGAGCACGATGTTGAAGTCGAGGCGCTGCGTGCCGCTGATGAAGCGGACGTTCCTGTATTCGACGACGAACGTCCGGTTGGGCGTCGTCCCCTTCACCTCCGTGCGAATCGACGCGGAGGCGTCGACGACGACGTCGTCCCAGAGCGCGTAGATCGCCCCGTTCGGACGGTTGGCGTTCGGGAGCGCCGTGTTGGTGAAGACGCAGCTCGACGTGCTCGGGCCCGCGAACTCCATGTATCCGTTCGTGCAGACGTACGCGTCCGTGTACGTCTGGCCGTAGAAGGTGAACGCGAACGGCAGCTCGACGCCGCCTGCGACCGGCTCGAGGTCGTCGCCACTGATCGGGATGATCGTGTCGGCCTCCTCGAACGCGTGGTTCTCGAGGCGGCAGCGATAGCCGAACTCGTCGGAGATGTCGCCGAGCGTGAAGTCCAGCGTCATGTCGGCGGTGATCGTCACGGACTGGAACTGCCCGCTGCACCCTCCCGCCTTGGCGGTCGCCGCATACTCTCCCGCCGGCGCGTGGCCGAACGAGTAGTGCCCGGTGGCGTCGGTGGTCGCCGTCAGGATGAGCGGCGCGCGCTCGAGCGTCACGATGACGCCCGGCGCCGGGTTCCCGCTCGCGTCCCTGACGAGGCCCGATACCGCGAAGAGCGGAGGCGGAACGTAGCGGATCGTCGTGATCGCCGGCTCGACCGGAAGGATGGCGGTGTTGAGCGAGTACATGAGCGCCACCGTCCCGGCGTGCATCTCGATGCCGAGCGTCGCCGAGTTGCCGCGCTCACGATCGACCGCTGCGATGTTCCTGTACTGCGTCAGGATCTGCCCGTCCTCGAGAAGGACGGCGTTGAAATCGAGCCGCTGTGACGTGTTGCCGCTGATGTGGACGTTGCGGAATTCGATGACGAAGCGCCGGTTCGGCTCGGAGCCCTTCAGCTCCGTCCGGATCGAGGCGAGCGCGTCGACCACGAGGTCGTCCCAGAACGGATAGATGGCGCCGTTCGGGCGGCCCGTGCCGGGGATCGTTCCATTCGCCGACGAGCAGTTCGTCGTCGCCGGCCCGGCGAACTCGACGAACCCGTTCGCGCAGACGTACACGCTGTTGTAGGTCTCCCCGTAGAACGTGAACGGGAAGGGGATCGCGACCGCGGCGACGCCCGACGTGCCGGTGATCGGCACGACGGTGCCCGCCTCTTCGAACGTGGCGCTCTCGAGACCGCAGCGATAGCCGAAGGCATCCGGCAGATCGCCGAGGGTGAAGTCGAGCGTCGCGTTGCCGGAGACGGCGAGCGTTTCCGTGGCTCCCTTGCACCGCCCCGCGGCTGCGACGGCCGTGTACGTTCCGGCGGGGACGCCCGGGAACGAGTAGAGGCCGCCGGCATCGGTAGTCGCCGTCAGAGTGAATGCCGCCGTCCGCAGCGTGACGGTAGCCCCCGGTTCCGGCGTGCCGTCCGTGTCGTTCACCTGCCCCGACACCGTGTAGAGCTGCGGCGGGGTGTACCGGATGGTCGTCACGGCCGGCTCGACCGCCAGGACGGCGGTGTTGAGCGAGTACATGAGCGCCACGGTTCCGGTGTGCATCTCGATGCCGATCGTGGCGGAGCTTCCCCGCTCACGAATGTCGTCGGCGATGTTCCGGTGCTGCGTCAGGACCTGGCCGTTCTCGAGGAGGACGGCGTTGAAGTCGAGCCGCTGCGACGTGTTGCCGCTGACGTGCACGTTGCGGAACTCGATGACGAACCGCCGGCTCGGCGCCGACCCCTTGAGCTCCGTCCGGATCGACGACGCCGCGTCGACGACGAGATCGTCCCAGAAGGGATAGATCGCGCCGTTCGGGCGGCCGGTCCCCGGGATCGTGCCGTTCGACGACGAGCAGTTCGTCGTCGTCGGCCCGGCGAACTCCACGAACCCGTTCGCGCAGACGTACACGCGATCGTAGGACTGCCCGTAGAAGACGAACGGGAACGGCAGGTCGACCGCACCGACACCGGACGTCCCGGTGATCGGCTCGATGAGGGCCGCCTCCTCGAATGCGGCCGCCTCGTTTCTGCACGAGTAGCCGAACGCATCCACCCGCGTCGGAAGGGTGAAATCGACTCGGGTCGGCCGCGAGACGCTGAACTCCAGCGTCTGAGGCAGCACGCACCCCGAGCCCGCCGGTGTCGCCGTCGCCGTGTAGGTCCCGACGGCAACCGCGGGGAACGAATAGAAGCCTTCGGCGTTCGTCAGGACGGCGCCGTATGCGCTGCCGACGATCCGGACCGTCGCGTTCGGGACCGGCTGCCCCGCGGAGTCGCGGACGTAGCCGGAGACCTTGTGCGAGGGCTGCGAGTCGAAGAAGAAGTACGACCGGTGCTGCACGCCGTCCGTTCGCGTCAGGACCGCCTCGCGGCAGGTTCCGGCCCATGCGGCATCGGTCTGCCAGTTGAACGTGTAGAGGCCCGTCTTCCTGTCATACGAAAGCCCCGACCCGCCCGGCGACAGCATTGCGACCGGGTACGGACGCGGCGTGATGAAGGTCGCGTTCGGGTCGACCGTGCGGAGCGTCGAGCACTCCACTTGCCGCGAATAGGGCGAGTTCTCCGCGAACACATCCAGTCCCTGCGCTCCGGGATAGCTGAACGTGAGCGGAACGGTCGAGCCGACGTTGACGACGTTGATCGCCGGCGAGGCAGACACGTTGTCGACGAAGCTCGCGCGGCAGGCCGGATGCGTGTCGAACGCCTCGGTGTTGTCGCTGCGGCTCGTTCCACCCTGGACGGCGCTGTAGCCGAGACCGCGCCGGGCGAACGATGCCCACAGCGTGCAACTGTCGCCCGGATCGAGCGCTTCCGCCGCGGCGATGATCGCGTTGCGCGCCGCGACGAATCCCGGCCCGCATCCCTGCAGCTTGAGCCCGTCGATCACGTACTGGAACGCGCGGTTGTTTCCGCCGCTGTTCCATGGCCCGTAGAGGTCGGGATTGAATCCGTGCTTGCCGATCAGGTCCCACGTCACGTCCCAGAGGACCGCGGCCCATCCGTGGCCGATGCCGTGCGGCGCCGCGAGCGTTCCGCCGTTCAGCCACCCGCCGCTCTTGATCGAGTCGTACGTGAACGGCTGGATCTCCATGTTCCGCGAGTAGGGGCGCGGGCGGATTCCGGCGCCCTGCCTGTTGGGCTGGAACAGCGCATACGGTCCCATGCCGCGCTGCCCGTTGCCGCTGTCGATCGCCGGATTCATCGTCATGATCATGGCGAAGTAGTCGCTCCACCCCTCGCCGCCCTGCTCGTCGCCCGAGAGACAGTTGACGGCGGGACCGCCGGTGAGGCGGATCGACACGCCGTGGCCGTACTCGTGGAGAACGATCCCGTTCTCGAAGTCGCCGTCGCGGATGCCGGGATGATCGGGATGCTTGCGCACCGTCCCCGTGACGGAACCGGCGGCTACGGCCGTCCGGATCGTGTTTCCGTCCGCCAGGGTGATGCTCGCGACCGGGATGGCAGGCCCCGGAGTCGACAGGGAGCCCGTCAGCACCGGCCTCGAAGAGCTGGTGTGCGCGACGATCAGCGCCTTCGCGCCGGCCTCGGTCGCCCGCCGCGCCTTGTCGATGTTCTGGCAGCCGGTATTGTTGCCGGTGACGATCGCGATCCAGTCCGCGGGCGGAGCGCCGAGGTAGTCGGCGGCGGTGCAGCCGTTGCCCGCGTTGACGATCGCGCCGGCCGTGCCGGCGACGGTGGGCGCGGGAGAGAACCGCGCCCAGGACGCGTCGAACGTTCCGACGCCGTCGACGACCACCTGGTTCACGGGGCCGAACTGGTCGCCCGGCCAGAGATACATCTGCATCCGCGGCGTGCCGGCCGACGTCGCGCTCTCGACGGGAGTCGAGAAGTTCGCGTTGTTCGTTCCCCCGCCGTCGGCCGCCTCGGCGCGGACGTAGTCGCCCCCGAGGCCGCCGCGCCCGTAGTTGTTCGCCTGGAAGTTGCCGGAGGCTTCGTCGAAGCCGTAGCGGTAGAGGACGTCGTGGAAGAGGTTGTTCCAGTAGAAGAGGTTCGTCACAACGGCATCGCGGTAGTTCTGCGCGTGCTCGGCGAGGTCCGCCGCGAAGTCGAACGTGAGGCCCGCGCCGCCGTCGACGTCGAATCCGGCGTCGGGTCCGTTGCTGGTGTCCTGATCGAGATACGCGTGGGCGTTGTTCCCGCGCGTGAGCGTGAACTCCGCGCCGGGCGCCTGGTCCGTGTCGTGCCAGCCGAACGGCGATGCCGTCGCGTCGGCGGGGTTCTCCACCAGCGTCTGCGGGCCGTCGTTCGGGCTCTCCTTCGGCATCGCGAACACGCGGTAGCTCGAACCGTCGAACGCCGGCGTCGGCGACGAGAGGGCCACGATCGTGTCGAGATCCTGAGCCTCAGCAGAATCAGCCGCGACCGCGGCGCCGGCCTCGTCGGCCGGAAGGTCCCAGTTGTCGTGGACGACGTAGTCCTCCTGGTTGAGCACCTCGCCGGTCTCGGCATCGACGGTCATCCGCCAGAGGTGCTGTCCGCTCGCTTCATCGATGTCGACCTGCCATGCGAGGCGGACGTCGGCCGGGTCGACGGGCTGATAGACGAGCTTCGCGACGATCGGGGTCGACGCGATCCCGCCACCGGTGAGGATGGTCTCCTGCTCGACGCCGTCCCTTTCTTCGACGACGGCCAGCGGCTCGCTCGGCTCCAGGCCGACGTGCGCGGCCGCCGCGGACGCGGCATCGACGGCCCCGATCTCCGGGGACGTTCGATTGATGCTCTCCCGGATGTCCGGAAGGAAGCTCGTCCCGAAGCTCAGCAAGGCGCCGTCCGCGCCGACGTTGAAATTGCTGTCGGCCCCGAAGACCTCGAGGCCGTCGACGCGCTGCCGCAGGTAGACGTGTGTGATGCCGGTGTGCCTACTCTTCGTCTCGGACGTGACCACGACGTCGGCGACGTCTTCGGCCGTGAGGTCCGCTTCGTTCCCGTGCTCGCGGATGTAGTCCTTCGAGAGATCGGCCGGGCGGCCTCCCGCGGGTCGGGTCAACGGCCGCGCGGGCGATCCTCGACTGATCGTCGGCCGCTTGTACCCGCGCTTCTGCTCGGGTGGGTTGTTCTGGGCGAGGGAAGCCACGGCGATCGCCATGACCAGAAGGCCCAGCAGGGCCGGCCGGTGCGCACGAGAGGGCATCTGAGATTCCTCCTGTCTAGACCTAAGCTTCAACATTGTCCTTCATGGGGTCGCAGACCCGCAAAGCGACTGACAATCAACGACTTAGCAAGTCTTGGCCTGCTGCGGCTTCCGTGTCGATCCGATCAGACGCATGATGTCCAGAGAGCGAGAGCCGTCCTCTATACATGATGGTGCTCCAAACTGCCCAATCGTGACGCGACATCATCGTCCTCTTCCAGGCTTCTAGGACTCACCACTCTTACCGTGAAACGGTTAGAGCCTGAGCTAGCGCTCGAGGGTGGCAGCCGCTTGGAAGTGCCACCCGATCCATCGGTGCAGATCTACCTGAACGCCTCGACCGGCATCGATCCACGATCCCTGCACGAACAGCTTCGCGCCAAATGCCAAAGCCATGAGAGCGTAGACGCCGAGCGCAATTGCCAATGCAGTGGAGACACCGTCTCGCCGCGCGAGATGGATGAGCATGAGCGCCGAGCTGGCGCAGTTCGCGAAATTAGCGACGACCAGCGGGCGCCCGAAGATGCCTCCGGTCAGGGAGTAGCGGTTCATCCAGTTCAACATGGCCAGACTGAATACGGCAGCTCCGAGCAACTGGAGCAGCGCGAGCTCCAGCGACGTTCAGCCAGGCCGGGTACCACCCCTTTCGGTGGCCCGAGGAGGCCGAATCGAGGCAACCCGAAAAAAGTGTGCGAGATTGGCGACCTGTTTTCCGTCTTCTAAGGGGCATGGCAAGAAGACTGCGCTACATGCCCCCGGAGGGGAGCCGCCTCGTGGAGGTCACCACCCGCACCGTCCACGGCCGCTTCCTGCTCGCTCCTTCCGAGGAGCTCAACGACCTCATCCTCGGCGCCCTCGGACGCGCCCAGGAGCTCTATCCCCTCGACCTCGTGGCCTTCGCCTTCGCCTCCGGCCACTACCACCTACTGCTGCGGGTGAAAGACACCCAGCAACTCTCCTCCTTTATGAACCATTTCAACTCCAACCTCGCCCGCGAGGCCGGCCGCCTGGCCGATTGGCGGGAGAAGTTCTGGTCCCGCCGTTTCCAGGCCATTCCGATCAGCGACGAGCCCCAGGCACAGATCGAACGCCTCGTCTATGTTTTGAGTCACGGGGTCAAAGAGGGCCTGCTCGAAAGCCTGAGGGACTGGCCGGGCGTCAGCGCCGTCCGCGCCCTGCTCGATAGCGAGCCTCTCGTCGGTCACTGGTTCAACCGCACCCAGGAGTACGGCGCCCGCCAGCGCGGCGAGTCGTTCCACCGCCTCCAGTTCGCCACCGAGTACACGCTGCAGCTCGCGCCGCTGCCCTGCTGGGAGCACCTCGAACCCGAGCAGTACCGGCAGAACATCGCCGAGCTCGTGGCCGGCATCGAGGCCCGCGCCGCGGCTGAGCGCGAGGCCTCGGGGAAACCAGCGCTGGGCATCCAGGCGATCTGCGCCCTGAAACGGCACGATCGGCCGGCCAAGCTCAAGAGATCGCCGGCTCCGCTCTTCCATGCCGCCAGTCGGAAAGTCCGCCGCGATCTCTACCAAGCCTACGGTGAATTCCTGGGCGCGTTCCGGACGGCGGCCGAGAAGCTCCGGACGGGGTTGCGAGACGTCGCCTTCCCCGCGGGCTCCTTCCCGCCCGCGCTGCCGTGGGTCGCGGGCTAGCGGAGATTCGCGAGCGCCGGCTGGACGACTGTAGTGGAGTATTCGCCCGCCATCATCCCATCCCTCGATGGCAATGAGGGAAAGGTGTATCTATCGATGCAGAAAACGGAGCACAGGCGGGCCTTGCGATCGCGTGAGGGCCTTCGGACACGCTGCCACGACGCTCTGGTCGCTCAGATTCCAACCCAAAAGGGGGTGCCGCGCTACGAAAAGCGCCGAGCGACCCTTAAAACAGCCAATCCTTCTAGATTCGGCTGGCTCCATTTCCGGGTAGACTTCCGCGACGAGAACGAACCCTCCTTCAACTTCGATCGAGACAACCCGCCAGTGAGGTTGAGGGTGCACCGTGTCGGCCACTACGTCTTCGAGGCGTGCCTGTAGGCTACGGTCTACCAAAGGTGAAAGGCTCTCGGCCCTCCTCAATCCATCCGGCGACTTACGCTCGCAAATGCCATAGAAAATCCGACCGCCGGCTGAATTGGCGAGAGCCGAGATGTCTTTAGCAGCCTCCAAGCGCAGCGCAGGAGTGGCGAGATCAAGTTCGCTCTTGAACTCGATGCGAAAATTCTCCGCGGTGCCGAGAAGCGCCTGAAGGTGCTCCTCTTTCAGTTCATCCAGCGCGATTTGCATCATCTCTAAGGGACCTTGCGCTTACCATTCATCATAGCTCTAGACCATGCGGCCAACGCTGTTGCTGCTCAGCGGCCGGAAAGCGGAGCTTTTCGGTCCGCTGTAGCAGCCGTGTTAGGCGATCGTACATCCACTCAGTCTAGATGGCAACAGTCATCTCCACCTCTTTATCGTGTCGATGTGCAGCACCCCAAGATCTAGACTCCAAACTGCAAGCCTCTTCAGGCAGCTCTCCAGCCGCAGTAACAACCGCCGGTCCTCATTCGTACGGTATCAACATCGTCACCGGTATATTCTCGACCACCCCTTCGAGACGATCGAACCGGCGCCATGCATCGTGCTGCAAGTAGTTGGCCATGAGCGGACCAGCTGGAATGCCTATGCCTTGAGGCGCTCCACCTTCTCTCACCAGAGATGTGTAACGTCCAGGAACAATCGAAGGCAGGAGCCTATCAACGTCGAAAAAGCCCCGGATCGCGTCACCGAACATATCGTCTCCGCCCATATCGAGCATTCTAGCTCTTGTTGTGGCGCCGAGAGCGCAAACGGTGAGTCGATCCAATGCAGGAGGGTGAGTGCGCTCCGCATCGGCTATCTTCGTTCCCTCAAGCGCTCTCAGCAGGCTGAATAGCACCGCTGCTGTGAAGCCCCACGCATACACCTTTCTACCGCGATTTGCGTCACTTTTGATCGTGAACAACGGCAACAATGTTGCAACGGCTGCGTACATATCGGCCTGAAACTCCTGGCTACGCGAGAGGTCGGCATTGCCTGTTCGCCCAATCTCAGGCAAGCCTTGAGCACGATGCACAGACATCAAGTAGTCTACATGGCCGCGCATTATGTGGGCGAGTTCGTGGTAAAGGACGAAACACATGGCCCATTGCCATAACTTGACAGCAAAGTGACGCCGCTCGGCGTCCGCAGGTAGATGCTCTGCTATGTCGATCGAACACACCGGTTGGCGTGCGATTTTACGCACCGTAATGTCACCGCGCTGTTCCGGAAGCACTTGCGGTCGAAGAGCTTCAACGAAGCGAGCAGGATCCGCACCTGACGTCGCGAAGAGAGTAGAAAATTCGTTCGTAAAAGAGTCTGGGAATCCCTCAAGAGGCGCCACTGATACGTGCTCGGATTGTGGAGCGCCAATCCAGGGAAAGATGTCACTGTGGCACATAAACTTGGAGAAGAGCGCGAAGAGCGCGATCGCCAGGCCGCCATTCACTAGGATGGCGTCTCGCTGGCCGATCCGAAGCGCCATTGCGTTGAGAGCAAAGTCGTCTGTGACATCAAAGATCATTTCACGACACGATACTCCCGCAGCGTGGAGGTGCACGAGATTGTCAGCAAGTACATCTTTGCAGGGTAGTAAGCACCCGTCGAGAATGTACCGCTCGAGGCGAAAGTACTGGGAGTCGCTGGAATCGAAAGGCGTCCGATCCCCGAAAGCGGGGATATCCGCGAGGCGCCTTACGGCAGGAGGTGGCGTAATCGTCATGTGCGGTAGGAATTGGGTCTAAGGGTAGCGCAGGAGGGCTCGACGTGGGATGTCTTTGGATGTCCGCCTAACGCTGTGTAAGCTCACCGGCGCATGGGCGCGAGCCCAGCCGTCCGGTGCAGCGCATGGTTGGCCGAACCAAGGTTTCCTACTCGTGTAAATGGCTCCGCGTAGCGAACTCGAACCGCAGCCATTACAGACGTTCGGGTCGCACGGAATTCGCTCGACTTTGTGAGTTGGTCGTGACCATCGGCGACCAAACGCTCATCTATCATGGCAAATCGCCTCTTCTACCGATCTACGTGCCCAGGTGCTTGTTTGCCCGGTCCATGTGTTTTGGCAACTCAATCATCGCTATCGTTCCTTCTTCGTCAGTTGCGAATGGGAGGCCGAGATTCGATGCAAGCACCGCGAGGACGATCGGGAGGGCCATCCGAAACGTAGCTGCGCCAGGGATGTGGAGTTCCTCTCTTGCCTGCGACGGCTTGTCTCCCGTGTAGATCACGATGCCGTCGGCGGTGGATGCAGCACGCAATTGCCCCCAGTCGTAGAACTGACGGTGAGGGACTCTGAGGGATTGTATCAGTTTGCGGGTCTCCTCTTCGTCCAGAGACACCGGGTTATAGCTATGCGCGAAGCCGTTTCGCAGTTTCCTGATGACTTGGATGTCGTGATACACATCGCCGTCGATCCACCCCGCGCAGAAAGTAGCGTTGATCTTTGCCGAAAACGTTGCAAACGGGCCATTCTCCGAGAAAAGCGCCTTGCGAGCGTCTGCATTCCCCTTCGAGAATTCATTCATGAGTTTGACCTTTAGGAACTCTTCGATCCAGCAGGCTACAACGATGACCCGCGCTCTGTCCGACTCCTC
>DASVEE010000009.1:0-86306 GCA_036380735.1 Thermoanaerobaculia bacterium
AGCACCGACAACCGACAACCGACAACCGACAACCACCTTGACCATGAACGACCGCCTCACCCTCTACAAGACCCTCCTCCTCAAGTGGACGGAGAAGGTCAACCTGATCGGCCCTGAGGCGCGGCAGCACCTGGATGCGCACATCGCGGAGGCGTTGCAGGCGGCGGAGGTGCTGCGTCCGGCGGGTGAGGTGCTGGATTTCGGCTCCGGCGGCGGGTTGCCGGCCATCCCCATGGCCATCGTCTCGGCTGCAAATGGATGGGGGGCGCGGTTTCACCTGGTGGAGGCGGACCAGAAGAAGTGGGCCTTTCTGAAGCATGTCGTACGAGAGTGCGGATTGAACTCGCAGGTCTACGGTGATAGATTGCGCAACCTTCTAACGCGGCTCCCAGCCGGCCTTCGCTTCTCGCTCGTGATCTCGCGAGCGGTGGGAAGTCCCGAGGAATGGGTACCGTCGCTGAAGGGGCATCTGGAGGATGGGGCGCGTATCGGCCTGTTCCAGAGCTCGCCCGAGGCACCGGAGATCGCCGGGTTCGAGAGGGGAGCGGTAGTCCAGCTCGCACGAGGTGAATCGAACTACCTCGCGATCCTCACGTTCCACGTGGAACACTGAATGGCAAAGATCGTCACGCTCGTGAATCAGAAAGGTGGCGTCGGAAAGACGACGACAGCCATCAACCTTGGAGCGTCCCTCGCTGCCTGCGAGCGGAACGTCCTCCTTGTCGACCTCGATCCGCAGGCGAACGCCACCTCCGGCCTCGGCCTCCCCAAGAACGACGAGAAGTCGATCTATCCCGTGCTGACGGACAACATGCCCATCAGCCAGGTGATCAAGCAGACCGAGCTGCCCAACTTCCACGTCGCGCCCTCGTCCGTCGACCTCGTCGCGGCAGAGCTCGAGCTCTCCGACGCCATCGGCCGCGAGTTCTACCTCCGCCGCGCCCTGCAGGAAGTCATCAACAACTACGACTACATCCTCATCGACTCGCCGCCGTCGCTCGGCCTTCTCACCATCAACGGCCTCACCGCGGCGCACTCCGTGCTCGTCCCCATGCAGTGCGAGTACTTCGCCATCGAAGGCGTCGCGCAGCTCCTCAACACCATCGAGCGCGTCCGCGACATGCTCAACCCCGGCCTCGACGTCGAGGGCATCGCCCTCACCATGTACGACGAGCGCATGAACCTCTCCCGTCAGGTGGCCGAGGAAGTCCGCGCCCACTTCGGCGAGAAGGTCTACGGCTCGATCGTCCCCCGCAACGTCCGGCTGGCCGAGGCTCCGTCGTTCGGCAAGCCCATCATCCTTTACGACATTCGCTCGCGCGGGAGCGAGGCGTACGTCAATCTGGCCAAAGAATTCATCCAGCGCGCGGAGAACGTCCTCTCATGAATCCGCAGAAGAAAGTCCTCGGCCGCGGCCTCGGTGCCCTCATCCCCACCAAGCCGGTCGAAGCGCCGATCCAGCAGGCGGCGCACGTCGCCGGCTCCGGTCTCGCGCTCATCCCGATCGAGCAGATCTCGCCCAACCCGTACCAGCCTCGCAAGACCTTCAACGAAGCGTCGATCGAGGAGCTCGCGCGCAGCGTACGCGAGCACGGCATCGTCCAGCCGCTCGTCGTCGTCCGCCTCGGCGACAACAAGTACCGCCTGATCGCCGGCGAGCGCCGCTTCCGCGCCGCGCAGAAGGCGGGACTCGACGCCGTACCGGTCGTCGTGAAGGACGCGCTGACCGACGGCGACTCGCTGCAGATCGCGCTCATTGAGAACATCCAGCGCGAAGACCTCAACCCGATCGAAGAAGCGCTGGCCTACCATCAGCTCCACGAGGAGTTCGGGCTCACTCAGGAAGAGATCGCGAAGCGCGTCGGCAAGGAGCGCTCCACCGTAGCTAACTTCTTACGGCTCATGAAGTTACCTGAGCCGGTGAAGAAGCTGCTCGCGTCGGGTCAGCTCTCGATGGGGCATGCGCGCGCGATCCTGGCGGTGGAGTCGGCGAAGAAGCAGGAACAGCTCGCGGAACGAGTCGTGAAGCGCAGTCTTTCGGTCCGCCAGACCGAGATGCTGGCGGCGGAGAGCTCGCCCAAGGCAGCGGAAGAGCCGGAGAAGGAAAAGGACGTCTTCACGCGCGACGCCGAGGAAAAGCTGCAGAGGACGTTGAGAACGAAAGTAGAGATCGACCGCAAACGTCGCGGCGGCATCATTCACATCCGTTTCGGGAGTGAAGAGGAGCTGATCCGCGTGGTCGACGAGCTCATGGGGAGAAGACGATGAAAGCGAAAAGCGGCGACCTGAATGGATTCCTCGACCGCGGCTCGGCCTTCAAGGGCGAGCTCGAGTTCGAGGACACGATGCGCATCGACGGCAAGTTCAACGGCAGAATTCACTCCAAGAACGA
Source organism: Thermoanaerobaculia bacterium (assembly GCA_036380735.1). GTDB lineage: Bacteria > Acidobacteriota > Thermoanaerobaculia > Gp7-AA8 > Gp7-AA8 > DASVEE01. The sequence goes on from DASVEE010000009.1 coordinate 2,393, forward strand.
GCTGATCGTCGGCGAGAGCGCGCACATCGAAGGCGACATCCACGTCGGCCGCATCGCCATCAGCGGTACGGTCGTCGGCAAGATCGTGGCGGACCAGAAGGTGGAGATCCACCGCAACGGCAAGGTCTACAGCGACATCGATACGCCTGCGCTCATCATCGAAGAGGGTGCCATCTTCCAGGGAAACTGTGTGATGGGCGAGCGCAAGAGCGGCAACGTCACGAATATCGCTGCGAAGAGCTGACGCGGCGTGTCGCCGCGCGGCCGTTCACGGCTGCGGCGCGAAACCATGGTTTAACGAGCTGGTGCGTTCCTTCATCAAGACGCGTCCATGGTTTAAGCCGTTACACTGGAAATCACCAGTCGCCAACCCATGGACTCAGGCGATGGTGGTTTTGAGTCCGAGCTCGCTCCCAATCCGCGCGCAATCCGCCACCATGGTTGGGCGTCCGCACTCAAATCCGCCGGCGTCGACCACCATGGGCGCGATGTCGCACCCAAATCCGCCAGCGCGTGAATCCATGGGTGGGCTGCGACACTCAAAACCGCGAGCGTCGCACTGAAAACCGCGCGCTACGGACGTCAAACCGGGAACGCCGCACCTCAAACCGGGAACGCCGCACGTCAAACCGCGAACGCCGCACGTCAAACCGGGAACGCCGTACTCCAAACCGCCGGTGCCGCACCGAAAACCGACTGACGCGCACGCAAAACCGGCGGCGCCGCACTCAAAACCGCGGCCGCTGCACGAAAACCCGCCACCTGCACAATCAAAACCGACGCGGCAACGCCCGAAATGGGACGAATAGGACCCAAAGAACCCGGAATCCGCGGGATCTCGTGCTTCAGCAGCCAGCCACGCGCCGCGGTCCCACAGGTTCTATCCGTCCCACAGGTCCCATTCGCCCCATCGTTCCCTGCGACGGCCCCCTACCGCCACCCATTCATCCGCGCGGCCAGCACGATCGCCTCGGGGATGGTGAATTCGTCCTCGGGGCCCAGCTCGTCCTCCCACTGGAGGTCCCAGGCGGCAACATCCTTCTCATCCTGGGTGGCGCTGGTGAAGTTTAGTTCACAGATATCGCCGATATAGGTCTCGGCGTCGCGCAGGGGGAGGCCGAACGTGCGGCAGACCAGGGGGCGATGCTCGTAGATGAGGCAGGCGCCGGTCGTGTCCAGATTTGGACATGGCGTCGCCTGCGTCCGGTCGAAGAACGCTTCCTTCTCCTCGGACGAGCACTCCCGCAGGTTCGGGTGCTGGCTGCGCTCGACGATCTCCATCGCGCGGCGGATGATGGCGCGCCGCCGCGACGGGTGGAGTCCCGCCAGCCCCTCGGCGATCAGCGGGACGTCGCCCGAGCCGATCTCGAAGAGGCCGTGACAGCAGAGGGAACAGCCGCGGCCGCACTGCAGGTTCGCCCCCTGCGTCTTCATGACGCCGGCGAAGTGCTCATCAGCCCGCTCGAGGATCGATTTGTAGTCGGACATTCGTCTGTGCGCTGCACAACGCTCACGCGTGACAACCTTCTTTCCATGTGATAAAAAGCCACGGCTTTGGGGTTGCGCGCGCACGTCCGAGTCCCCGCCGCTGCGCACACCCGGCACTGATTTTTCCACTGAAAAACTTATGCAGATCGACCTGAAGCCCAATCTCTCTCTGCTCGCGATCATGGTGATCTTCATCATGAATTACCTGGTCGTGCGCCGCTTCTTCCTCCGTCCCATCAACAACATCCTGGAGGAGCGCGAAACGGAGACGAAGTCGGCGGAGCAGGTGTACGAGGTGGCGCTCGCCCGCTTCAACGACGAGACCTCGCGCATGGAAGCTCAGCTCCACACCGCCAAGCGGGAAGCCGCTGCCGTCCGCGAAAGCGCCCGCGCCGAAGCCGCCGCGCACCGCGTCTCCGTCGTCGAGCGCACCAGCGGCGAGGCGAAGACGATCGTCGAAGACGCGGACGCCCGTCTGCAGAGCGACGTTCGCGCCGCGCGCGAGTCGATCGTCCGTGACTCCGAATCGCTCGCCCGTCTGGCCGCCGAGCGCATCCTCGGGAGGGCCATCTGATCATGCGCCGTCTGCTCCTCGTCCTCCTTTTTCTGTTCCTCCCCGTTGCGCTACTCGCGCAGCACGACACGAGCGGCGCCAGCGCCGCTCATGGCGCCGAGACCGAAGCGCACAAGACCGCGCATCCGGACGAGCCACCCCACACCGGCGGCGGCGGCCACACCGAGAAGAGCTACTGGGGCATCCCCGGCTGGCTCCTGAAGCTGGTCAACATGATCGTCTTCATCGGCGTGCTGGTGTTCCTCGCCAAGGGCCCGGTCAAGAAGGCGTTCGCCGAGCGTGGCGCCACGATCCGCCGTGCTTCCGAGGAAGCACGCGAGCGCCGCGAGAAAGCCGACCGCATCGCTTCCGACATTCAGGCCCGTCTCACGCAGATCGAGCAGGAAGTCGCCTCGATCCGCGAGCGCGCCGTGGCCGAAGGGGAGCGCCAGAAGCGCGAGATGATCGCCGCGGCCGAAGCCGAGGCGCAGAAGATCCTCGACTCCGCGAAGAACGAAGTGGAGAACCGCATCAAGCACGCTCGGCACGACCTCGCGCGGTACGCCGGCGAGCTCGCCAGCGAGCGCGCCGAGGCGCTGCTCCGCGAGCGCATCACGAACGACGACAAGCAGAAGCTCTTCCAGGAGAGCGTCCGCGAGCTCGGTGAGGTGGCGCGATGATCCGCAGATTTGCCCGTCCCTACGCCCGCGCGCTGATGGACGTCGCCGGCTCGCCGCAGGCGGCCAACGCGGTCCGCGGAGAGCTGATGCGCTTCGAGTCCGCGCTCAAGACGTCGGCCGAGCTGCGCTCGATCTACGCCAGCCCGGCGATCGACATGAACGCCAAGATCACGCTGACGCAGCAGCTCACGCGCAAGATGAAGCTGAGCGAGCTCGCCACGCGCATGGTGGAAGTGCTCGTGCGCTCCCACCGCGTGAACGACATCAGCGCGATCCTCACCGCCGTGGCCATCTACGTGAACGAAGCCCTCGGCGTGGCGGTCGCGGAAGTGCGCAGCGCGAAGCCGCTGACCCCCGATGAGATGCAGACGCTCGCCACGACGCTCAGCAAGCGCGTGGGCAAGCAGGTGGAGCTCGACGTGCGCACCGATCCGGCGCTGCTCGGCGGGGTGGTCGTGAAGATCGGCTCCGAGGTGCTGGACGCCTCGGTCGCCGGCAAAATCAATAAATTCCGCGAATCGTTGATCTGACGATTTCCGTGTAAGGCTTACTGGAGACCAATATGGCTGTCGATTTGAAGGCAGAAGAAATCACAGAGATTATTCGTCAACAATTAAGCGGCATCGGCCGCGGCGTCGAAGTGTCGGAAGTCGGCACCGTGACGTCGATTGGTGACGGTATCGCGCGCGTCTACGGCCTCGAAAAGGTCATGGCCGGCGAGCTCGTCGAGTTTCCGCACGGCGTCACCGGTCTCGCCCTCAACCTCGAGGAAGACAACGTCGGCTGCGTGCTCCTCGGCGACTACCAGGTCGTCAAGGAAGGCGATCAGGTCCGCCGCTCCGGCCGCATCATGTCGGTGCCGGTCGGCCCCGCGCTCATCGGCCGCGTCGTGAGCCCGCTGGGCACGCCGCTCGACGGCAAGGGTCCGATCAACGCGACCGAGATGTACCCGATCGAGCGCCTCGCCCCGGGCGTCATCGACCGCAGCCCCGTCAAGCAGCCGCTCCAGACCGGTCTCAAGGCCATCGACGCCATGATTCCCATCGGTCGCGGCCAGCGCGAGCTGATCATCGGCGACCGCCAGACCGGCAAGACCGCCGTCGCCGTCGACGCGATCATCAACCAGAAGGGCAAAGACGTCATCTGCATCTACGTCGCGATCGGCCAGAAGAAGTCGACGGTCGCGCAGGTCGTGCGCACGCTCGAAGAGTACGGCGCGATGGCGTACACGATCGTCGTCAACGCTTCCGCTTCCGAAGCGGCGCCGCTGCAGTACCTGGCGCCGTACGGTGGCTGCGCGATGGGTGAGTACTTCCTCTACAACGGCCAGCACGCCCTCGTCATCTACGACGATCTCTCCAAGCACGCGCAGGCGTACCGCGAGATCTCGCTGCTGCTCCGCCGTCCGCCGGGCCGCGAAGCGTACCCGGGCGACGTCTTCTATCTCCACTCCCGTCTTCTCGAGCGCGCGTCGAAGCTGAGCGAGAAGAAGGGCGGCGGCTCGCTGACGGCGCTGCCGATCATCGAGACGCAGGCCGGCGACGTTTCGGCGTACATCCCGACGAACGTCATCTCCATCACCGACGGTCAGATCTTCCTCGAGACGGACCTCTTCCACTCGGGCGTGCGTCCCGCCATCAACGTCGGCATCTCGGTGTCGCGCGTCGGCGGCTCGGCGCAGGTGCGCTCGATGCGCTCCGTCTCCGGCACGCTGCGTCTCGACCTCGCGCAGTACCGCGAGCTCGCGGCGTTCTCGCAGTTCGGCTCCGACCTCGACAAGACCACGCAGGCGCAGCTCAACCGCGGCAAGCGTCTCGTCGAGATCCTCAAGCAGGGGCAGTATCAGCCGATGCGCGTCGGCCTCCAGGTCGCCTCGGTTTTCGCCGGCACCCAGGGCATGCTCGACAACCTCGCGGTCGAAGCCGTCCGTCCGTTCGAAGCGGCGCTGCACGCGTGGCTCTCGGACGAAAAGGCGGAGCTGATCGGCCGCCTCGAAACCGCCACCAAGTTCGACGAGGCGCTTTCGGGCGATCTCAAAGCGGCCATCAACGAGTTCAAAACGCAGTACGTGAAGGACAACGCGAACGTACTCGCGGCGTAATCGCACATGCCTAGCCTGATTGACATCCGCCGCCGGATCCGCAGCGTCAAGAACACGCAGCAGATCACGAAGGCCATGAAGATGATCTCCGCCGCGCGCCTGCGCCGCGCGCAGGACCGGATGTACGCGGCTCGCCCGTACTCCGCCGCCCTGCGCGAAGTGCTGGCGTCGATTGCCGCGCGCGTCGACGCGACGCAGCATCCGCTGCTGCGGACGCGCGACGAGGTGAAGAACGCGCTGTTCGTCGTCGTCACCGGCGACCGCGGTCTGTGCGGCGCGTTCAACACGAACGTGCTGCGCAACTCGCAGTACGCGATCGCCGACAGCGGCCTCGGAACCGGCGCCGTTGCCGTCCTGCCGATCGGGCGCAAGGCGAACGACTTCTTCCGCCGCCGCACCGTCCCCGTCCGCCGCGCCGGGATCCAGGTCGCCGACGCCCTCTCGCTCGAGGTCGCGCGTGACATCGCCAAGGACATGATCGAGGCGTACGTCAGCGGCGAAGTCGACGCCGTCTACGTCGTCCACAACGAGTTCAAGTCGGTCATCGCGCAGATCGTGCGCGTCACGCAGCTCCTGCCGATCGAACGGCTCGAGCCGCGCGCCGAAGACCCCACCGCCGGCACCGTCGACTACATCTACGAGCCCGGCCCGGAGCAGATCCTCTCGGAGCTGCTTCCGAAGTACGTCGAGTTCGCGCTCTACCGGATCCTGCTCGAATCGGCGGCCGCCGAGCAGGGCGCCCGCATGACGGCCATGGAATCGGCGAGCAAGAACGCTTCGGACATGATTGCCAACCTGACCCTGACGTACAACCGCATCCGTCAGGCGTCGATCACGAAGGAAATCATCGAGATCGTGTCGGGAGCGGCAGCAGCAGGTTAATCAACGCGTTGTCCGTTGTCCGTTTTCCGTTGTCCGTAACGGCAGCGGGGTAACGGACAACGGACAACGGAAAACGGACAACGAGAAAAACAATGGCTAACGAACAAACCACACCCAGAGTCGGCCGCGTCATCCAGGTCATCGGACCGGCACTCGACATCGAATTCGAGGAAGGGCACCTTCCGGCCATCTACAACGCCATCCGCATCTTCGACGAGGGCGAGTTCGGCAAGGTGCCGATCGACGTCATCGCCGAGGTGGCGAACCACATCGGCGAGAACCAGGTGCGCTGCATCGCCATGAAGCCGACCGACGGTATGGTCCGCGGCATGAAGGCGTTCGACACCGGCGCGCCGATCACCGTGCCGGTCGGCCGTCAGACGCTTGGCCGCATCCTCAACGTCCTCGGCGAGCCCGTCGACGAGCGCGGCCCCGTCAACTCCGAAACGCACTGGTCGATCCATCGCGATCCTCCGGCGTTCGACCAGCAGTCCTCCGACGTCGAGATGTTCGAGACCGGCATCAAGGTCATCGACCTCCTCGAGCCCTACACCAAGGGCGGGAAGACGGGCCTCTTCGGCGGCGCCGGCGTCGGCAAGACGGTTCTCATCCTCGAGCTCATCACCAACGTCGCCAAACAGCACGGCGGTTTCTCCGTGTTCGCCGGCGTCGGCGAGCGCACGCGCGAAGGGAACGACCTCTACCTCGAGTTCGAGGAGACGGGCGTCATCACGCCGGGCGATCCCTCCAAGTCGAAGGCCGCGCTCATCTACGGCCAGATGACCGAGCCGCCGGGTGCGCGTCTGCGCGTCGGCCTCACCGGCCTCACCGTCGCCGAGTACTTCCGCGACGTCGAGAAGCAGGACGTGCTGCTCTTCATCGACAACATCTTCCGCTTCACGCAGGCCGGCTCGGAAGTTTCGGCACTCCTCGGCCGCATGCCGAGCGCCGTCGGCTACCAGCCGAACCTCGCCACCGAAATGGGTGAGCTGCAGGAGCGCATCACCTCGACGAAGCAGGGCTCGATCACGTCGGTTCAGGCCATCTACGTGCCCGCCGACGACCTCACGGACCCCGCGCCGGCGACGGCGTTCGCTCACCTCGACGCGACGACGGTTCTCTCGCGCCAGATCGCGGAGCTCGGCATCTATCCCGCCGTCGATCCGCTGGCCTCGACCTCCAAGATTCTCGATCCCCGCATCCTCGGCGACGAGCACTACAACACCGCCCGTGCGGTGCAGGCGGTCCTCCAGAAGTACAAGGACCTCCAGGACATCATCGCCATTCTCGGCATCGACGAGCTCTCGGAAGAAGACAAGGTCATCGTCGCCCGCGCGCGCAAGATCCAGCGTTTCCTCTCCCAGCCGTTCCACGTTGCCGAGCAGTTCACCGGCATCAAGGGCAAGTACGTCAAGATCGCCGACACGATCCGCGGCTTCCGCGAGATCGTGGAAGGGAAGCACGACGAGATCCCGGAGCAGGCGTTCCTGCTGCAGGGAACGATCGAAGACGTCATCGAGCGCTACGAGCAGATGAAGCGCGAGGCGGCGTAAGGACACGACATGGCCGATCTCCCGACGAAGCTCAGTCTCACGGTCGTCACGCGCGAGCGGCGTCTCATCGACGTCGAAGTCGACGAGGTCGTGCTGCCCGGCTCGAACGGGGAGCTCGGCATCCTGCCGGGCCACACGCCGCTGCTCGCCACACTGCGCATCGGCGCCCTCCGCTACCGCCAGGGCAACACCGTGCATCGTCTCGTGTTGTCCTGGGGTTTCGCCGAGGTGCTGCCGGACCGCGTCATCGTCCTGGCGGAGCGCGGCGTGCTGCCGGACGAGATCAACGCCCAGGAAGCCGAATCGGAGCGCATCGCCGCCGAGAAGGAGCTGGCGCTGCTGTCCTCCCACGATCCGGAGTTCGCGGTCGCCGAGGCGCGCCTGGAAGAATCGATCGCGATGATCAGCGTCAGCCGCGATCACTAGCCACGAACAGCAACAGGACGGATAGGACTGATGGGACATCCCATCGGTCCTATCCGTCCTATTTGTCCTATACGGCCCACCCCGTCACCGGCCTCGTCCTTGCATCAAATAGGACGGCAAATTCGGTACAGCACCACTGAGGATTTGATGGAGCCCTGGCTCGAGAGCTTTGCGCGTGCGAATTTCCTTCGCAGCGCGGATACCGCGCATGATCTGAAGACGCCGCTCAACGTGGCCGTGCTCAACCTCGAGCTGCTGCGGATGCGCATCCGCAAGGTGACGGCGGGGGAAGACGACGAGAAGATCGCCGGCTACACGCGAGCGATCGAGATGGAGCTGCGCCGCATGGGGCGCATCTTCGACACCTTCTTCATCCTGTCGACGCCGCCGAAGGCGGAAGGGCTCCCTGCCGACATCGACGTGGCGGCGCTGGCGGCGGAGATCTCGCCGCGCGCGGGAGTCGAGCTCGGCAGCGTCGATGGTGACGGGAACGTGAACGCCCACGAATCGAGAATCCGGCAGGCGCTGCGGATGTTCTTCGAGGGAGCGGCCAAGGTCCTGGAAGCCGAGGGACGCGAGGCCGCGGTTTCGCGGGACGGTTCCGAGCTCCGCATTACAGTCACGGGCCGCCCCGTTTCGCCGGACTTCGACCTGACGAAGGTCTTCAAGTTCTACTACACTGACCCGCAGGGGAACGCCGATCTCTCCCTGGCCGCCGCCCGCCTCATCGCCGAAACGTACGGGGGCGAGCTGAATGCCGTACAGGAAAATGATAAGGTCTCACTGCGCCTCCAGTTTCCATTGGGTGAACGATGAAAAGAGTACTGATCGTTGATGATGATCGTGCGACCAGCGCCGGCATGGCCGACGTGGTCGAGGAGTGGGGCTACGAGCCCGAGCTCGCCGACACGGTGAAAGCCGGCTGGAACGCGGTCAGTAAGCTCGTCCCGGACGTGGCGATCGTCGATCTCAAGCTGCCCGACGGCACGGGCATGGACCTGCTGCACAAGATCAAGGAAACGTACCCCGACGTCTCCGTCATCATCCTCACCGGCCACGCGACGGTCGACTCGGCGGTCAAAGCGCTGAAGGTGGGCGCCGAGGATTACGTCACCAAACCGGTCGATCTGCCGCGGCTTCAGGTCATCCTGAAGTCGATCGAAGACAAGCAGATGATGAAGCAGGAGATCCTCGAGCTTCGTCGTCAACTGCAGAAGATGGGCGCCCTCGGCCATCTCGTCGGCAAGTCGCCGCGCATGCAGAAGCTGTTCGAAGAAATCGAGATGGTGGCGAACACCGACGCCAACGTCTTCATCGTCGGCGAGTCGGGCTCCGGCAAGGAAGTCGTCGCGAACACGATCCATTCGCTGTCGCGCCGCCGCAACAAGCCGTTCATCGCGTTCAACTGCGGCGCCATTTCGCCGACGCTCATCGAGTCCGAGATCTTCGGCCACGAGAAGGGCGCATTCACCAACGCCATCAAGCAGCGCGAGGGGTACTTCGAGCTCGCCAAGGGCGGCACGGTGTTTCTCGACGAAATCACCGAAATGCCGATCGAGCTGCAGGTCAAGCTCCTGCGCGTCCTCGAGGAAGGCAAGTTCCGCCGCGTCGGCGGCAACCACGAGATCAACATCGACGCGCGCATCATCGCCGCCTCGAACCGCGATCCGCAGCGCGCCATCACCGACGGCAAGATGCGCGAGGACCTCTATTACCGCCTCAACGTCTTCCCCATCGAGGTGCCGCCGCTGCGCGAGCGCCTCGAGGACATCCCCCTCTTCTCGCACTTCTTCCTCCAGAAGCTGAACGAGACGGAGGAGAAAACCGTCGAGAACATCGACCAGGAGTTCGTCGAAGCGCTCCAGGCGTACGAATGGCCGGGCAACGTGCGCGAGCTGCGCAACGTCATCAACCGCGCGTTCATCATGGCCCGCACGGACACGCTCACGGTCGAGTGCCTCCCGGACAAGCTGCTCGGCAGCCGCAAGCGCCGCACCCGCAACGCCGTCACCATCCCCCTCGGACAGCCGATGGAAGAGGTCGAGCGCATCGTCATCGAAGAGACGCTCACCATGACCGACGGCGACCGCCGCAAGACCGCCGAGATCCTCGGCATCTCCTACAAGACGCTCTACAACAAGACCAAAAAGTACAAGAGCGCCGGCGGCGACGGAGAAGACGAAGAAGAGGAGTAGGGCTTCTTCACTGGTTTTGGTGCGCGGAAACGTCCTCTGATAAGGTCATTTGCGCGGTGGCGCCGGGCCCCCTCCGGAATTTCCACCCCCTCCGCGTCACTTTGGGCGTTCCGCTATGGCAAAGAACCTGGTCATCGTCGAGTCTCCCGCGAAAGCGAAGACGATCAACAAATTCATCGGCAAGGATTACGTCGTCAAAGCCTCCGTGGGACACGTACGCGACTTGCCGAAGAGCGAGCTCGGCGTCGACGAGGTCACCTTCCTGCCGGTGTACGAAGTCCTCGAAGGTAAAGAGAAGGTCGTCAGCGAGCTGAAGGCCGCCGCGAAGAAGGCCGACATGATCTACATCGCGTCGGACCCTGATCGCGAAGGAGAGGCCATCGGCTGGCACGTGGTGAGTCTCCTCGGGGGCGATCCGGCGAAATACCGCCGCATCCTCTTCCACGAGATCACCAAGAACGCCGTCCGGAAGGCGATGGAGCACCCGGGCGAGATCGACATGAACAAGGTGAACGCCCAGCAGGCGCGCCGTGTCCTCGATCGTCTCGTCGGCTACAAGCTCTCGCCGCTCCTGTGGGACAAGGTCCGCCGCGGTCTCTCCGCCGGCCGCGTCCAGTCGGTTGCGCTCAAGATGATCGTCGACCGCGAGGACGACATCAAAGCGTTCGTCCCGGTCGAGTACTGGTCGTTCGGCGCGAAGCTCGCCGCGAACCAGCCGCCGCAGTTCATCGCCAAGCTGGCGAAGGTCGACGGGAAGAAAGCAGACGTCACCAACGAAACGGACGCCCGCAAGATCGAGTCCGCGCTCAAGGCGGGGAAGTTCACCGTCTCGACCGTCGTCCGCAAGGAGCGGAAGCAGTCGGCGGCGCCGCCGTTCATCACCTCGACCCTCCAGCGCACCGCCTACAACCGCTTCAAATACCCCGTGAAGCGCACGATGCAGATCGCGCAGAAGCTCTACGAAGGCAAGGAGCTCGGCTCGCACGGTCACGTCGGTCTCATCACCTACATGCGTACCGACTCGGTCCGCGTGAGTGACGATGCGCTCGCCGAAGTGCGGTCTTATATCGCCGCCAAATACGGCGACGATATTCTTCCCGAAAAGCCTAACGTTTATCGTACGAAAAAAGCTGCACAAGCGCAGGAAGCGCACGAGGCCATCCGCCCGACCTCGACCGAGTTCGATCCGGAGAAGATCAAGGACTACCTCACCAAAGAGGAGTACAACCTCTACCGGATGATCTGGGAGCGCTTCGTCGCCTCGCAGATGAAGCCCGCCCTGTTCGACGTCACCGACGTCGACATCCAGAACGGCAACCTCACGCTGCGCGCCTCCGGTGAGGTGCAGAAGTTCGCCGGCTTCCTCGCCGTCTTCCAGGACGCGCCGGGTGAGGACGACGACGAAGACGAAGAGAAGAAGAACGAGAAGGCGCTGCCGGCGATGAACGAGGGCGACGTCCTCGAGCTCATCGACCTCGACACGAAGCAGAACTTCACGCAGCCGCCGCCGCGCTTCACGGAAGCGACGCTCGTCAAGGCGCTCGAAGAGAACGGCATCGGACGTCCCTCGACGTACGGCCAGATCCTCACGACGATCCAGACGCGCGACTACACCTACAAGCACGAGGGGAAGTTCATCCCCACGCACCTTGGCGCGCTCGTCATCAAGCTGCTCAAGCAGTCCTTCGGCGACATCATCGACGAGACCTACACCGCCCGCCTCGAGCACGAGCTCGACGAGGTGGAAGAGGGTAAGGTCGAGTGGACCGACCTGATGAAGGACTTCTCGGGCAAGTTCAACCACGACCTCGAAGTCGCCGGCAAGGAGATGACGCAGGTCAAAGGCGCCGGTCTCGAGACCGACGAAAAGTGCGAGAACTGCGGCTCCCCGATGGTCATCAAGTTCGGCCGCTTCGGCGAGTTCCTCGCCTGCACGAACTACCCCGAGTGCAAGACCACGAAGGAAATGGCCAAGGGCGACGCGGCCGAAGCCACGTCGGACGACGAGCAGATCATCTGCGACAAGTGCAACAAGCCGATGCAGCTCAAGCGCTCCCGCTTCGGCCAGTTCTTCGCCTGCACCGGTTACCCCGACTGCAAGAACACGAAGGACCCGCGCCTCATGAAGCAGGCCGCGAACCTGCCGACCGACCCGCAGCCGCCCTGCGAAAACTGCGGCAAGGAGATGATCCTCAAGAGCGGCCGCTACGGCCCGTTCTACTCCTGCTCCGGCTACCCGGATTGCAAGACGATCCGCAAGATCGGCGGCCGCAAGTCCACCCCTCCCAAGCCGACGGGCGTCAAATGCCCCAAGTGCAACGAAGGGGAGATGGTCGAGCGCATCTCGCGCAGAGGCGTGTTCTATTCGTGCTCGCGGTACCCCAAGTGCGAGAACGCGTTCAACAACCGCCCGGTCTCACGCCCCTGCCCCAAGTGCGAGTCTCCGTATCTCCTGGAGAAAGAGACCAAGCGCGAAGGCCTGGTGGAGTACTGCAATCGCGAAGACTGCGATTACAAAGCCCCGGCCCCGGTGCCGGCTGCCGCGAACGAGTAACGCGCAAGTCGACGGGGAACGATAGGACAGATAGGACCTATAGGACGGATAGGACCTATAGGGGCCTATGTGTTTTGCGCGGCGTGCCCGTGCCGCTGCCACCAAACCCGCCTACCCCCACCCCACTAGCCCCGGGCTTCGCCCGGGGTTGCGCGCACCAGCCCCGCCGCCAGCAACGAACCCCCCGGGCAAAGCCCCATATGCGCTAACTTACGAGACGCCACGAGGGACCGTCCGCTGCTTTGTTGCCCCTCTCCCCGGCTTTTGCGGGGAGAGGGTGAACGAAGCGAACGCGGGTGAGGGGCCGCGGTGCACCACAAACGCCGCTCCGAAGCTGGCTTCGTGTTGTGCCGCGGCCCCTCACGACAAAGCAGGTCTCCGCCCCATCCCGGTGACCGTAAGTTAGTGCATATGGGGCAAAGCCCGGGGCTAGTGGTTTCACGCGGATGGTGTATGGGCAAACGCTCCGTGCAGCCGCGACAGGCGCCGCTGCCCCGGCACGGCGCCACGCATCGGGTTGCACGCGCACCAGCCCGGCCACTCTACCTGGCGTAGCGTGGCCGCTCCGCCACTCCGCCACCCGCGTGCAGGCTTGGTCCCATAGGTCCTATTCGTCCTATAGGTCCTATTTGTCCCATCGTTCCCCGTAGAAATCACCCAAACGCTGCGCTCAACCGGCGCGTATCAACCCCGCAATGCGCGTCGCGCTTTTCGCCACCATCCTGTTCATCTACTCCACGCTTGGTCTGGTGCGTCCGCTGTCGAACTGGCTGCGCGATCACAACCTGCTGCGCCTCGCCGTGGGCATTTCGTTCGCCTTGGCCGCCACCGCGATGGCGTGGCTGATCTTTCGTGACCCTCGCAACCGCGCGCCGAAGGTCGTCGCTTCGCTGATCGTCATTGCCGGCCTGTATGGGGCGGCGATCCTGCCGATGTCCTCCCCCGAGGAGAAGATCCACTTCATCGAGTACGGGGTGGTGGCGCTGCTGGCCGAGGGCTCCGCGCCGCAGCGGTGGAGCGCCACGAAGAAGTACCTCGGCGCCGCGCTCTTCGTGCTCGCGGCCGGCTGGGGCGATGAGTTGATCCAGGCGCTGCTGCCCTCGCGCTACTACGATCTGCGCGACGTCGCCTTCAACGCCGCAGCGGGCGTCATAGCGCTCGTCGCGCTGGCGGCGGTCCGCTTCAGCCGCCGAGAAACTCCCGCACCGGCGGTGTGATCAGGTGGTAGTCGATGAGGAACGTGTCGTGGCCGTTCGCCGAGGCGATGCGGTGATGCTCCACGTTGCCGCCGGCCGCGTGCATCGCCGCCTCCACGCTCGCCGCCTCGGCGACGGGAAACAGCCAGTCGGTGTCGAAGGAGATCAGCAGCGACCGGCCGCGCCACTTCGCGAACGCAGCTTCCAGTGAGCCGAACTGCTCGGCGAGATCCATCTCGTCCATCGCCGCCTGCACCCGGATGTACGAGTTCGCGTCGTATTGCGCGGCGAACTTGCGACCCTGGTACTCGAAGTACGAATCGATCTCGAACTGGCGCGTGCTGCCGCGGCGCCGGCGGCCGAACTTCCTTTGCAGCGCCTCCGTCGACAGGTACGTCATGTGGCCGACCATGCGCGCCACCTGCAGACCGCGCAGCGGCTCCGGATCGTCGTAGTAGTCGCCGCCGAGGAAGCGGGCGTCGGACTCGATGATCTTGCGTCCGATGAGATGCCACGCGATGCCTTCGACCGGCACCGCGGCGCCGGTGGCCATGGCGATGATCGCGTCGGCGGCCTCCGGATAGAGCGCGCACCACAGCAGGACCTGCATGCCGCCGAGGGAGCCGCCGGCGATCGCGCGGAGCTTCGTGATGCCGAGGTGGTCGAGGACGAGACGCTGCGACTCGACGGCGTCGGCGATCGTCACCCATGGATAGCGCGAGCCCCACGCGCGGCCGGTGGCCGGATCGACCGACTGCGGAGCGGTGGTTCCGTACGGCGAGCCGGGGAGGTTCACGCAGACGACGAAGTACTTCTCGAGGTCGATCCCCTTCCCGTAACCGATGAGCCCATCCCACCAGCCGGGCCGCTCGTCGGCGCTGTCGGTGTACTTGCCGGCCGCGTGCGCGCTGGCTGACAGCGCGTGGCAGACGAGGATCGCATTGGAGCGATCCGCGTTCAGCTCGCCGAAGGTCTCGTACACGATCGTGAACGGCGCGAGCACCTCCCCGTGCGTGAAGCGGAAGCCGTCGTGAAGGTGCAGTTCCTTAGGCGGATCGGAGATGAACGTTTCGTTCAGCAATTGCGCAGGCGACATCGAAAAGCGAGCATAACAAACGGTGTATAGTCGCGCGACCTCGGAAGGTGGAGAGAAGAGCGATGACGAGACGGGTTCTCCTGGTGGAAGACGATGAAGGGATGCGTTACGCGACACGCCTCGCGCTCGAGCGCGCCGACTTCGACGTCGACACCGCGGAGAACGGCAGCGAAGCCGTCCAGAAGATCAACGCGAACGCGAAGGAGTACTGCTGCGTGCTTCTCGACATGCTGCTGCCGAGCATCCACGGCTCTTCGGTCCTCACGCACATCGCTCGCACCGCGCCGAACCTCGCCGTGGTCGCAGTGACCGGCTATCCCGATCGCGTGCTGTTCGCCGATCCGGCCGACCGCCACGTGGTGAAGGCCATCTTCATCAAGCCGATCGACCCGACGGATGTCGCGGCGTTTCTGAAGAGCCGCTGCGCGCGGCAATAGAGCGCGCCCCGCGCCTACACGGGACTCTTCGGCATCACGAGCCACATGATGATGTAGACGATGATCCCGGGGAACGCCACCGAGAGGATCGACACGATGATGTAGAGCAGGCGGACCCACGTGGGGCTCCAGCCGAGCCACTCGGCGAGACCACCGCAGACCCCTGCGATCATGGCGTTGCGGCGTGAACGATAGAGCGGCATCAGTCTTTCTCTCCCTTTTCCCGAATTAACTGCCCCTCGTAGATACGGCGTACCTCGTCGATTGTTGAGATCTCGTCGACGGTCTTGTCGTCGCGGATGCGCACGATCCGCGGGAAACGCATGGCGTAGCCCGACTTATGGCGCTTCGACTCCTGGATGCGGTCGAACGCGATCTCCAGCACGACGGTCGGCTCGACGACGTGGACCGGCCCGTGCCGCTCGAGCGTCGTCTCCTGGAAGTGCTTCGTCAGCCGCGCGATCTCCACGTCGGTGAGCCCCGAGTACGCCTTGCCGATGTTGACGAGCTCTCCGTCGCGGCGGACGGCGAACGTGTAATCCGACAGCACCGCGCGCCGCTTGCCGTTGCCGTACTGCGCGTACACCACGACGCAGTCGAGCGTCGCCAGCGCCTTCTTGTACTTCAACCACGATTTGCCGCGCCGCCCCGGCGTGTAGACCGACTCCGGATCCTTCACCACGAGCCCTTCGTTCGCTCGTGCGCGTGCGGCGTCGAAAAGCTCGTCGATGTGCTGACCGTCCCGCACGGGCGTCTGATCCGAGGGACGGATCGCCGACTGGCTTCCGCCAACCAGTGCCGCGAGCCTGGCCAGCCGTTCGCGCAGCGGCGTTTCGAACAGCGGCTCGCCGTCGAGGTACAGCAGGTCGAACGCGAAGAAGACGACCGGCGCGTCGGCCAGCAGCTTCTCGCTGACTTTGCGCCGGCCGAGCCGCGTCTGGATCACCGCGAAGGGGAGGATGCGGTCGCTGAAGGCGACGATCTCGCCGTCGAGGATCGCCGGCCGCCCGAGGGCGCGTGCGGCCGCTTCGACCTCCGGAAAGCGATGGGTGACGTTGTCGAGCGTGCGTGAGTAGATGCGCACTTCGCCGCCGCCGTCGGTATGGATCTGCGCGCGGATGCCGTCGTATTTGTCGTCGGCGAATGCGCCTTCGCCGAGGGCGGCGACGATCTCGTGCGGGTCCTCTTCGGGCTGCGCGAGCATGAACGCGAAGGGGGAGAAGAGCCGCATCTTCGCCGACGACAGCGCGTCGCTCTTCGCCAGCAGCGCCGCGGCGCCGATGTCGCCGGTGAACATGTTCGCGCGGCGCACCGCCTCGAGCTCGCGGCCGAACGCCTTGGCGATGGCGGCTTCGACGAGCCCCTCCACGAGCCCGATGCGCAGCTCGCTCGTCAGGATCTTCACGATGTAGCGCGCGCCCTGCCGGTCGACCTTGCGCAGCAGCTCCACGAAGAGCTCGCGTTTCGCGGCCGCACCCTGCGTCGCGGCGATGCGGTCGAAGAACTCCGCCAGCTCCACGAGCGTGATGTCGCGCGACGGATCGTCCACGAACGACTCGGCGATGGTGTCGCCCGGATCGGCGTACTTTGGCCACGGCGCCCACACGTCCTCGACGCTGCGGCCGGTCGCTTCCGCCACCGCTTCGCCGATGGCGGCGCCGCCGATGCCGGTCACGCGCTCGTCTTTCCGCGGAAACGGGGAGCCCGAGAAGAAGACGACCGCGCGCTCCAGCGTCGGGTCGTCGAGCTTCAGCAGGTAATCAGCGAGGAGGCGCTCCTTCTCGCTCTTTTTCGTCGTCGCGGCGATGGCGTTCGCGGTCGCGGCGAAATCAGCGAGCATTCGTCACTCGCCAGATGACATTGCCGACGTCGTCGGCCACGAGCAGCGCTCCCTTGCCGTCGACCGCGACACCGACTGGCCGGCCGTACGCGTTCCCTTCGTCGTTCACGAAGCCGGTGAGGACGTCGCGCGGTGTGCCGGACGGCCTCCCGTTCGCGAACGGCACGAAGATCACTTTGTAGCCGCTGCGCGGCTTCCGGTTCCAGGAGCCATGCTGGCCGACGTACGCGCCGCCATGCGCGAAGGCCAGGCCGAGCGACGCCGTGTGCGGCCCGAGAGCGTAGTCGGGGGTCAGGGCTTTGGCGACGAGATCGGGGCGCGGCGGCTGGACGCGCGCGTCGACGTGCTGCCCGTAGTAGCTGTACGGCCAGCCGTAGAAGCCGCCATCGACCACGGAGGTCATGTAGTCGGGAACGAGATCGCTCCCCAGCTCGTCGCGTTCATTGACCGAGGTCCAGAGGACGCCGCTCTGTGGCTCCCAGTCCATGCCGACCGGATTGCGCAGCCCGGAGGCGAAGACGCGCGAGCTGCCGGTCGACGGGTCGATCTCCAGAATCGCGGCGCGGTTCACTTCCTCCTCCATCCCGTGCTCGGCCACGTTGCTGTTCGAGCCGACGCCCACGTAGAGGCGGGAGCCGTCGCGATTGGCGACGAGGCTTTTCGTCCAGTGATGGTTCCGCGGTCCGGCGGGCAGGTCCGCCACTTTCACCGGCGTGGCGCTGAGCTGCGTCTCGCCGTTGCTGTAAGGGACGCGGACGACCGCGTCGGTGTTGGCGACGTAGAGCGTCGACCCGACGAGCGCCATGCCGAACGGGGAGTGCAGGTTCTGCAGGAACGCGGTGCGCACCTCGGCGACACCGTCGCCATCCGCGTCGCGCAGCAGCGTGATGCGGTTCGCACTCGGCACCGCCGCTCCTGCGCGCTTCATGATCCGCTTCATGAACCAGGCGCGGAGGCCTTTGTCCCGTTCGGGGCGCGGCGGCGCATTAGTCTCCGCCACGAGGACGTCGCCATTCGGCAGGACGTACAGCCAGCGCGGATGATCGAGCTCGCCGGCGAACGCGCTCACCTGGAAACCGTCTGCCGCGACGGGTGTCGTATTCGCAGGCCACCCTTTGGCCGGAGCGATCCGCACCGTCGGAATCAGCGTCTTGTGCGGCGCCGGCAGTTGCGGCGCCGGCCCGATGCCCGCCTCGACCGGCAGGCGCGCGCTTTCGCAGGCAACGCAGAGCAGCGGGATGAGCAGCAGGGCGATGGCGTTCCGCATGAAGGCGGACGCAGCAAGAGGCGTGCATAGACTGCGAGCTGCGAGCGTCCTTCAGATAGAATCCGCCCGATTTTTGCGAGAAGAGGAATCCGATGAAAACGAAAGTAACAGTGGTCGGCGCCGGTAACGTCGGCGCGACCGTGGCGCAGGGAATCGCCCTGAAGGAACTGGCGGACGTCGTCCTGGTCGACATCGTCGAAGGCGTGCCGCAGGGTAAGTCGCTCGACATGATGGAGACCGCTCCGGTCGAGAAGTACGACTCGATCCTCAGCGGCACGAACAACTACGACGGCACCGAGAACTCGGACATCGTCGTCATTACGGCGGGTCTGCCGCGTAAGCCGGGCATGAGCCGCGACGACCTTCTCTGGAAGAACGAAGAGATCGTCGCCGGCGTCACGCGCGAAGTGGCCCAGCGCTCGCCGAACTCGATCATCATCGTCGTGTCGAACCCCCTCGACGCGATGTGCGAAGTCGCCCGCCGCGTCTCCGGCTTCCCCCGCGAGCGCGTCCTCGGCATGGCCGGCGTCCTCGACTCCGCCCGCATGCGCGCCTTCATCGCCATGGAGCTGAACGTCTCCGTCGAGAACACCCACGCCTTCGTCCTCGGCGGCCACGGCGACACGATGGTCCCGCTGCCGCGCTACTCCACCGTGGCCGGCATCCCCATCACGGAGCTGATCGCGAAGGACCGCATCGACGCCATCGTCGACCGCACCCGCAACGGCGGCGCCGAGATCGTCAACCTGCTGAAGACCTCCGCCTGGTACGCCCCCGGTGCGTCGACGGTCGAGATGGTCGAGGCGATCCTCAAAGACAAGCGCAAGATCCTCCCCTGCGCCGCCTACCTCACCGGCGAATACGGCTTCAACGACCTCTACGTCGGCGTCCCGGTGAAGCTCGGCAAGAACGGCATGGAACAGATCGTCGAGATCACTCTCACCGAAGAAGAAAAGAAGGCGCTGCAGCACTCCGCCGACGCGGTGAAAGAGCTGTTCGACAAGCTGAAGACGGCCGCATAGCAACAGAGTCCGATAGGACGAATAGGACAGATAGGACAGATAGGACCTATGGGACGGCGATGACGTCCTATAGGTCCTATTTGCTTTCTACGAAGCACGTCCTATACGTCCTATTTGTCCCATAGGTCCCATTCGTCCTATCGGTCTTTCGCTACCCGAAGTGGACGAAGACCGCACCCAGGACGCCGCCGATGACCATCGGCACCGGCAGCGGGGTCGCCGATGCGGCGACCAGCCACCACACGGACCCCGCGACGATCCCCGCGGCCGCACCCACCCAGATGTGCAACGCTGATTTCCCCGTGATGGCGGCGGCGATCAGGGCGCCGAAGACGGCGCCCGCCGCCACCCCTGCACTGAGGTGGCGCACCGTCGGCCATAACAGCAGTTCCACCATACCGACGTGTGCGCCGATGACGGCGCCGGCGGCGACTCTCCCGAGGAATCGCATCCCGCACATTCTTACCGATGTGGATCATTTGACCGCGTTGCTCGATTGAGCCAGCATGACTTCACGCGGCGATGCCACCGAAGGTCTACATCGAAACGACGGTCGTCAGCTACCTCACCAGCCGTGAGTCGCGCGACATCGTTGCCCAGGCGCATCAGAAGATCACACGTGAATGGTGGACCAGCCGGCGCTCGGGTTTTGCGTTGTATGCGTCGGAGATCGTAGTAGCCGAAGCCGAACGCGGTGATCCCGATGCTGCCCGCGCGCGACTTGCGGTACTGAGGGACCTGCCGCGCTTGTCTGCCACCGCGGATTCGGAGTTACTAGCCCCGGTCCTGCTCCGCGAGACGCACCTACCGCCCGTCGCGTTTCTCGACATGTCCCATGTCGCGATCGCGGCGGTGCACGGGATGCAATATCTGCTCACGTGGAATTGTCGGCACATTGCAAATGCGGCGGTCGTCAGGATTGTCGAAAAGGTTTGCCGTCGCTATGGTTATGAGCCGCCGGTCCTATGTACGCCGGAAGAGCTCATGGGGAGCTGACATGATCGATGATCCCGTCGTAGAGGAGACACACCGCGTCCGCCGAGAGATGGCCGATGAATTCGGGGGCGACGTGCATCGCTTCTTCGAGTATTTGCGCCAACGCGAGCGCAGCTCGCCGGACGGCGTGGTCACGCTGGAGCCGAACGCTCCCGAAGCGATGACCGTCGGGATCGTCCCCAAGCCACGGGCATAGCTCGTTGAAAACCACGTGTCGTGGATCATTTGACCGCCTCCTCGTGTTGCGCGAGCATTGGAACCGCTCATGAAAAAGCTCGTCATCGACATTGAGACTGTCGGCACTCCCTGGGAAGAACACGATCCGTACGTCCGCGAGTACCTCATCAAAGGGATGAGTGAGGCGGAGGCGGAAGAGGAGAAGCGCCGCGGGGCGCTCTCGCCGTTTCTCGGGCGCATCGTCGCCATTGGCGTCGTCAACGCCGAGACCGGGCGCTCCTGCGCGATGTACGAGGTTCCGGGGCAGACCGAACTGATCAGCGACACGGACGGGATGCGCACGCTCATCTCCGGCACCGAGAAGCAGATCCTCGAGAAGTTCTGGCAGTTCCTGGGGAAGGAAGACCGCTTCATCTCCTTCAATGGGCGCCAGTTCGACGGACCGTTCCTCATGATCCGCTCCGCCATCCACGGCATCGTGCCGAAGCGCGATCTCGTCGGCTATCGCTACAAGTTCCATCCGAACTGCGATCTCCGCGAGGCGCTCAACTTCAACGGCACGATCAATACGCGGCAGATCCGCTTCAACCTCGACCTGGCCTGTAAGACGTTCGGCATCCAGAGCTCGAAGACGGAAGGGATGGACGGCCGCTCGGTGGAGACGCTGTACCGTGCCGGACGGCATCAGGACATCGCCCTCTATTGCCTCGAAGACGTGCGCGCCACGTGCGAGCTCTACCTGAAGCTCGAGCGGACGCTGCTGCATTTCGAAAACTCGTTCCGCGAAGCCGAAGAGCGCCACGCGCGCCGCAGCCTGCTGGTGCCGGCCGAGAGCTCGTTCATGGAGAGCGTGACGCAGACGTCGCTCACGCTGACGACCGCGCTGGAAGCGACGTCGGACGACCTCCTCACGACCAAGCATCAGGCGCTCGTGCTGGACAAGCTGGTCGCCGCCGGCGCGCTGGAAGAAGAGATCCCCGACGGTACGGTGTAGCGCCGGCGCATGACGATGGGACGGACGGAAAGGTTGGGTTCAGCGGAGCGCGCGCTGCGTGCCGTGCTGCTGTCCTGCCTGCTGACGACGCCGCTCTTCGCGCAGTACGAAAACACGCCGCACGTCTTCGTCTCTCCCGGCGGGCCGCGCATGCCGATTCGGGCGCAGGCAGGCGACTGCTCCATCGCTCCGCGCTTCGCGAACTTTCTGACCGAGGGACCGACCGATCGGGAGCTGCATGCGCCGTCGGTCGGCACCATGCGCGCCGTGATGCTCTTCGTCGATTTCCCCGACGCTCCCTCGGCCGAGCAGACCCAGACGCTCTACGACACCATCGTGCCGAAGTCGCAGGAGTGGTTCGCCGAGGTATCGCATGGGCGGTTCAACGTGGCGGTGACGCCGGTGCACGGCTGGCGGCGGATGCCGCTGCCGTCGACGTCGTACGGCTTCGACTCCCTCACGTTCGAGAAGCAGAAGAAGTACTTCCTCGACGCCATCGCCCTCACCGACGCCGACGTCGATTTCTCCCCCTACGACACGCTGCTCGTCGTCTCCTCGGCCGCGGCGAAGATCCCGGTCAGTCCGACGTATCTCGCGTACGCGGGCGCTGGCGTGCCGACCGCCGACGGGCGGGAGCTGCGCTGGGGCGTCACGTTCGGCAATGACGTGCGCGTGCAGCGCTGGGGGGAGTACATCCTCGCGCACGAGACGCAGCACATGCTCGGCCTGCCCGATCTCTACCGCTTCACGAATCAGATCTTCCCCAACTTTCTGCGCGACGCCGGCGGCTGGGACGTGATGAGCTGGATTCGTCCCGGCGCACACGCCATGGCGTGGCACAAGCGGAAGCTCGGGTGGATTGACGAGACGCAGATCGCCTGTGCCCAGGGACCGCGGTTCGAGGCGACGCTGACGCCGACGGCCACCGACGGCGGCGTCAAAGCGATCGTGGTGCGCGTGGACGACGACACGGCGATCGTGGCGGAGCTGCGCAGAGCCATCGGCGCCGACGCCCGGCTGTGCGACAGCGGCCTCCTCATCTATACGGTCGACGCGTCGACGCTCACCGGCTTCGGCCCGGTGAAGGTGCTGAACGGCGGCAACGGCGAAGCGCCCGCGGTGATCAATGAGTGCGGCCCGATCTACGACGCCACGTTCGACATCCGCAACGGGAAGCTGACGCGCGTGACGGCCGACGGCACGATCACGTTCGAGCTCGTCAGTGTCAGCGACAGCGAAGCGCGCGTGCGCGTGCTGCGTCCGCTGGCGACGAAGCGCCGCAGCGCAACGAAGTAACCCGAACGCAGGATTTCCGTCACAATCAGCATCATGAGATGCCGGATGCTGCTGTGTTTGGCGGTTCTCCTCCCCGTGGTGTTGCGTGCAGAGGCGATGGGCCCGATGGGACAGATGGGACTCATGGGATTCGCGATGTCACACGAGTCCCACTCGTCCCCTGCGGACCTGTCGACACTGTTTCGCCTTTCGGACTATGAAGCGCTGATCCGCGCGTATGAGGCGGCACCCAGTGCGGCGCCGCGCGATCGCGCGTACTACGCCATCGCGCTCGAGCGCACCGCGCAGACCTTTCGCGCGGCGGAAGTCCGCGCGCGGCTGAAAGAGGAGCATCCGAACGACGTCTGGACGCGCTACGCGGAGCTCTCCCATCGCATCAATCCGTCGGCGAGCGAAACGAAAATCGTGCTCGACCTCGCCGGCGACACGCCGCCCGACGACATCGTCCGCATGCACGCCTTTGCCCTCTTCCGCGTGCAGCCGGAAACCGCGCTCGCGTTCGTCGACCGGTACGC
Source organism: Thermoanaerobaculia bacterium (assembly GCA_036380735.1). GTDB lineage: Bacteria > Acidobacteriota > Thermoanaerobaculia > Gp7-AA8 > Gp7-AA8 > DASVEE01. The sequence goes on from DASVEE010000009.1 coordinate 25,661, forward strand.
GCAGACGCCGGCGCTCCGTTCGACGCGGATGAAGCTGCGTCTGATGGAAGCGCGGAGCAATGCGGAGGCGATGGGGAAGATCGCGAACGAAGCATCGACCGTGGAGGAGCTCATCGAAGCCGCGCAGCATCTCCAAATGATGCGGCAGACGGAGGCCTCCTACGAGCTTGCGGCGAAGGCCGCGGAGAAGACGGAGTCGCTCATCGCGCACCGGCTGTATTGGACTGCGGCACAGGGAAAGAACGAAGAGATCGCCGCCGACGTGGCCACGCTTCTCGAGCAGCGCGACTGGCCCGAGGTGTGGGTCGCGGCGGCGAAGCAGTACGCGCAGATGGGGCGCAAGGAAGACGCCGAAAAGCTGCGCGACCGCGTGTTGCGCGAGGCGCCGCAATCCATCCACGCGCAGTTCGTGCTGCGCGACCTCTATCACGAGAACCGCACGCGCGAGAACGTGCTTGCCGCGATGCGCCACCCGCACCAGCCGGAGCCATTGCTCCAGCAACAGGCTGCCGCCACGCTCTTCCGCCTCGCGGCGACCGACGCGGAGATCTCAAACGACGTGCTGCTCGAAGCGATTCGGCTCATGGTGCCGATGGGACCGCAGGACGTCCGCACCGTGCACATCGCCGCGCCGCTGGAGATGATGAAGCGGAAGCTCGACCTGAAGGAAGCGGAGCGCATCGCGCGTGCCGGCTTCGCCTCGGCCAAAGAAGCCGCCGAACGTTTCCGCGCGTTCGATGTGAAACGCGCCGAGGAGGCGCTGCAGTCGAACACGGCGCTGCTGCACGACACGCTCGGGCAGTTGCTGCTGGAGCAGGGACGCGCGGAAGAAGCGACGAAAGAGCTCCTCGCTGCGCGCGCTCTCGATGACGAGTCGCCCGCCATCCTCCTGCACCTCGCTCAGGCGCATGAGGCGACCGGCGCGCTCGACAAAGCGGAGACCCTCTATCAGGAGGCACTGGCGATCGAGCCGCTCAAGGCGCTCTACCAGAAACGCCACAAGACGTTGGCAGGCTGGGAAAGCTACCTCGCCGGCGTGAAGGACAAAGACTCCGCTGCACGGCGGAAGAAGGCGCTCGCCACACGCGCGAATGCGCCGCGGAACACACCGCCCTTTACGCTGAAGACGCTCGACGGCAACACGGTCTCGCTGGCCGACCTCAAAGGGAAGGTCGTGGTCATCAACTTCTGGGGCGTCTGGTGCGGCTGGTGCGTGAAGGAGATGCCGGAGTTCGTGGAGCTGGTGGCAAAGTACGCGCGCGACAAACGCGTGGCCATCGTCACGATCAACAACGACCCGAACGTGGAGACGCCGCGCAAATGGATGGCCTCGAAAAAGTACGCCTTCCCGGTGCTGCTCAACGACGGCTACGCCGACCGGCACGTGCGGTCCTACCCCACGACGTGGTTCCTCGACAAAGAGGGCCGCATTGCCTTCGAGCTGGTTGGCGCCACGCACAAGCTGGTGGAAGAGTTCTCCTGGAGGATCGACGCGCTGCGGTGAAGGCGCAATGGGATCGGCCGCTGCCACTACAATCTCCCATGTGAGAGTTTTCAGCGCGCGTGTGTTCACGCCGGTCGCCGATCCGTTCCGTTCCGACGTTGCGGGTTCCTACCAGTATTACGAGGACGGCTACGTCGCGGTGGGCGACGACGGCCGCATCGTCTCCGTCGGTGACCGCTCCGAAGCGCCGGCCGGCGAGATCATCAGCCTCGGGCGCAACGCGCTGATCTCACCCGGATTCGTCGACACGCATTTACACGCGCCGCAACTCGAGATGATCGGCTCGTACGGCGGCCACCTCCTCGAGTGGCTCAATCGCTACACGTTCCCGACCGAGGCGCAGTTCGCCGATCCGAAGCACGCGGAGCGGGTGGCGAAAGCGTTCTTCGACGAGCTGCTGCGCAACGGCACGCTGACCGCGCTCATTTTCTCGACGATCCACTACGAGGCCACCGACATCTTCTTCGCCGAAGCGGAGCGCCGCGGTTTCCGCGGCATCATCGGCAAGACGATGATGGACCGGCACGCGCCGGAGTTCCTGCTCGATGCGTCGCCGCAACAGTCGTTCGAGGAATCGCGCGCGCTGCTGCAGAAGTGGCACGGCCGCGGCCTCCTCAACTACGCCGTCACACCGCGCTTCGCGCCGACGTCGACGCCGGCGCTGCTCGAGATGGCGGGCGCACTGAAGAAGGAGTTCCCCGCCGCCTGGGTCCACACGCACATCTCCGAGAATCCGCACGAGGTGCGCTGGGTCCAGGAGCTGTTCCCCGAAGCGGAGTACGCCGACGTCTACGACGACTACGGCCTTCTCGGCGAGAAGAGCGTCCTCGCGCACGGCGTCTGGCTGACACCTGAAGAGCTCGATCTGCTCGCCCGTCGCGGCGCCCGCATCTCCCACTGCCCCAATTCGAACCTCTTCCTCGGCAGCGGTCTCTTCCGCCTCCACCACACCCTCGACGCCGGCGTCCTCGTCGGCCTCGGCAGCGACATCGGCGGCGGCACGTCGCCGTCGCTGTTCAATGCCATGGCCGACGCCTACAAGGTGCAACAGGTCCAGCACGTCTCCCTCAGCCCGTTCCACCTCTGGTACCTCGCCACCCTCGGCGGCGCCCGCACGCTGTCGCTGGACACCGAGACCGGCAGCCTCGAGCCCGGCAAGTCCGCCGACTTCATCGTGCTCAACCTGCACGCCACCCCGCTGCTGTCGCTGCGCACCGACCGCGCCTCGTCACTGGAAGACCTGCTGGCGGGTCTCATCTTCATGGGAGATGACCGGGCGGTGCAGCAAAGTGTGATCGCCGGCCGCGTCGTGTCGGCCACAGGGTAACGACGAAGAGGCCTCCGGTCGGTCTCCCTGCGAAGAACTGGCAGCCCGTTTGCGCCGTCGAACCTGCATCAGGAGGTTTCGATGAGGCAAACAGCCCGAAGTTTGGCCGTTTTTGCGCTATTCGCGCTGACGGCGTGGTCCTCTGAAGCTCAGTACGGTTGGCAGTCCGCGTCGGACATCCGTCAGGGTGTGCGCGGCAGCGTGACCGGCACCGTCGTGGACATGGAAGAAGGACGTAACCGCTTGCAACTGGAGCCGGATGGCGATCGGCACGAGCGCGTTACGGTCGAGGGAGACACCGTCACCACCACGTACCGTGGGTTCGGCGGGACGATCAACGGAAAGCCGGAGATTTTCACCGGCTCGTCGGGATTCTCGAACATCCGGCTGGGCGACCGGCTGGAAGTGCGCGGCCTCGGCCGTACGGCGGCGGTGGTGACCGCGGAACAGGTCACCTTGCTCGGACGGACGGTTGAAGCACCGCAAGTCGGCGTGGGGGGGACGCGGGAGCAGACGAGCGTCTCGACGCCCACTACGCAGTCGACGACTCCGCGGTACGGCAGCGTGGATGGCGTCGTGCGGCAGGTCAACGCCAGCGCCGGCACGATCGTCGTGGAGACGGACCGCCGCGAGATTCTCAATATCCGCGCGGCGAGCGGTACCCCGGTGTACTACCGCAATGAGACGTACCAGGTCGCCAGCCTCGAGCCGGGCGATCGCATCCGGGTCGAAGTGGATCAGTCGACGACGACCTCGTCGCGCGAAGTGCGGGCGCGGTCGATCGACGTCATCGAGAGCGTGCAGGACAGCGGCGGCGGGACGACGCGCCGCGTGGCCAGCCTCGTCGGGCGCGTGACGCGCGTGACGTCGTCGGCGAACACGGTGACGCTCGATACCGGACGCGAGCAGGTTGCGGTCGATCTCACCAATGCGTACGACCCGACGGACCGCCGCATTCGCGCGGCCGACATCCGCGTCGGCGACAGCCTCGAGATCAGCGGCAACTACAACACGAACAACACCGCGTTCCTGGCGACGACGGTGCGCTACACCGCCTCGACCACGCCGGGTGTGCCGGCGACGAACGACGACTTCGTCCGAGACGAGCTCGTCGTGGTGACGATCACCGGAACGGTGGCGGAGACGCTCGACGCCGGCCCCTTCTTCGTGGTGCGCGACCGCAACGGACGGACGACCGACGTGTGGGCGACCGAGGACTTCGTCGTGCGCACGAAGGCCGGCACCTACACCACGGCCGAGCGCCTCAAGAGCGGCGACGCCGTCACCATCCGCGCCTACCGCGACATGGACGGCAACTACATCGCCCAGACGATCCGGCAGCGGTAACCGCAGCACCTAACCACTCGGACCCTGGGGTTTACGCCTTAGCCAAAAGACGATCAGCTTTTGGCAAGGCGCAGCCCCATAGGTCCCATTTGTCCCATAAGTCCCATTTCCCCTAGGTCCTATCGTTCGCTCTGCAGTTATTCGGAATAACGCAACTACCGTGGCGCTTCCTCTTAGCGCCATGCCACGAGACTTTCTTCCCGGGGTCGAGCCGGCTTCGCCGGCACCGTCGGTCGTCTGCAACGCGCGCAAGCCCGTCTCGCGGGCACGCCGCCTTGCCGCCGTGCGTGACATCGTCAACCTCGGGCTGATCGCGGGTCTCGACTGGCTGTTCCTGCGCTGGCCGGCGACGCATTTCCCCACGCTCGACCGGTACGACTCCATGGTCCTGCTCGTCAGCGTCAACGCCCTCATGGTCGTCTACATCTGGCTGAGCCGCGTGCTGCCTCGCTGGACGGCGAAGCGCATCGCCTCGACCTGGTCGTCAGCCGAGCGGTCGCGGTTCCTCGCGGAGCAGCGGCGCCAGCACGCGAGCCAGTAGCACCAGCAGCGCGAGCGCCGCGACGCCGATCACGATCCAGAAGAACTTCCGTTCCGGCTGATCCCCCTCGGGCACCGGCGCCTGTACCGCACTCGGCGTGAGCTCCCGTGCGGGCTCGCCGAAGAGCCGAGGCGCGAGCAGCGTGAGGTCGTAGCGCGGCGCACGCAGTTGCGCGTTGCCGTAGAGGAGGAACAGCGGGCCTCCCGGATGGTGGAAGCGCACGGCATACGACGGCAGCAGCAGCTGCGCGGACGTCAGCGGCAGCGGCGCGTTGTCGCCTTCATCGATCACGACGTCGACGATCTTCGTGTGACCGACCGAAGCATCGAAGCGCAGCGGTGGAGGCGTGAGCTCGGGGTCACCAGCCTCCCAGCGCGTGCTCGTGATCGTGCGCTCATCATTGCGCAGCGTGACGGTGCGCGTGAAAACGTTCGCGCTGGTGCGGAGCACGAGCTGCGCGGACGACGGCAGCGTGCCGTATGGCAGCACGAAGTGGTAGCTCGATTGCGAACCTTCCGCTTTGCGCTGCGGGATCGGCAGGGCGACGGTCAGCGGCTCGTCGCGCTTCTCGATGACGTACGGCACCTGACGATTCTCCGCGTCGACGATGCGCAGATCGCCGAGGTCGCGGCTGCGGGCGAGTACGTCCGCATCGAGTGGGATGATGGCCAGCCCTGCAGGCGCCTCGGGGATCGTTCGCACAACGCTGAACGCGGCTCGATCCACCTGGGAACCGAGAGGAAGATTGACGCTCTGCGTGGTGCGTGCGGGCACCACGGCCGCGCCGCCGCTCCATTTCGCGAGCGCCACGTTGTCGCGCTCCGCGAACTTGCGCAGCGCCTCCACGTCGTACACCGGCCTCTGCGCGCGTGCGTCGCCGTACTGCGCGGTGAGCGGCGAGCCATCGGACTCGAAGTAGATCCACGGCTGCGGGGCGAAGCGTGCGACGACGGCGCGGATCTCGAGCGGCGGATTGTTGCCGTCGTCGATGACGAGATCGAGCTGGCGCCCTTCCGGCGCGCGCACGAGGATGAACATCTCTTCGGCGACGGCGCCGAAGCGCTCCGCGCGGCGCAGCTCCGCGGTGCCGAGCGCCATCGGGACGATGTCGCCCTCGCGCAGACGCGGCTCCGTGACGCTGGCGCGGCGGAAGACGTTGCGATTCGCGACCTGCAGCTCGATGGCTTCGATCGGCAGGTGCGGGCCGGGGAGCTCGAGCCGGTAGCGACTGCGCTGCGGCTCGCTCGCGCGCTTCGTGAACGTCAGCGGTGCCCGCAGCTGTGACGGCGGCGCGGCCGAATCGAAGACGCGTGCGCTCACGTTCGGTGTGTTGGGCACGCGCGCGCTGGCGCGGTCGTTCCACGTCACGCGGAGGTAGCGGTAATCGCCCGGCGTGAACTCGACCTCGGTCCGGCGCAGCTTGTCGTCGGGAAGATCGAAGATCGTGGCGTCCGCGAGCAGCGTCCATCGCGCGCGATCGCCGCTCCCTTCGAGGCGCAGCGGTTTGAGGAACGGCGCGTCGATGCCGTCGAGCCGGATGCGATCGACGGTGCGGGCGGCGCCGAGGTCGACCTCGAAGCCGCTGGCGAACTTCGTCGCGGCGACCGGCAGCGTGCGCCCGCCGAGCCACCGCGAATCCGATTCACGCGGCTGGACGAGGAGATACCCGACCTCATGCCGCTGCGCGTCGAGCAGCCGCAGATCGCGCAGGTCATTCGTCGCGCCGGCAAGCAGCGCCACATCAACGTCAAGGCGATTCGGCCCCGCCGCACCCGGCGTGACCGTGCGCGCATGGTTCTGCGCCTGCAGCAGCACGGGAAACAGCAGCAGGAACAGCACGCTCAGAGCGCGCAACGCCGCCCCATTCGTTCTATCGTCGCGCCACGCGATCATGTCGTCTCCTCAATCACACGCTTCGGCATCACGAATTTCTGCAGCAGGATCCCCACGAGCACCAGCGCGATGGCCAAGCCGAGCAGCGACCCGATGCGATAGAGGCCGCCGAGGCGCCAGAGATCGTGGGTGAAGCCCTTCAGGATGGTGATGACGAGGAGGAACAGCGCCGCGACGCGCGCGGGGCGTGCGTGCAGACGGATGCCGGTGATGAGCATGGCCACCGCGAACACCGCCCAGCCGATCGTGTACGTCAGGTCCTGCGCCAGCGTGGCGGAGAGGAAGTTGAACGCGAGCGTCGGACCGCTCGAGTAAAAGTCGGCGATCTCGATGTTCAGCAGGCAGAAGAGGAGGATCGTGCCGCCGGCCGACGCGGCGCCGCGTCCCCACTTCGGCTCGCGCGCGAAGTAGGCGGCGAGGAAGAACGCGATCGCGCACGTGAGGTACGTGTAAAAGTACCAGTTGAAGATCGGACGCTCGCTGGCCGGGTGGTACGAGAGCACGGCCGGGTTGAGCGTCAGCCGGACGAACACCACCGCGAGCAGCGCGCCGGCCCACGCGAGCAGGCCGCGGTGCGGGATGCGCGTGAAGAGCCAGACCAGCGCCGCGGCTTCGAGCGCCCACGCGATCGTGATCCACTGCTTGTCGAGCTGCAGCGGAATCGCGACGGTGATGAACGCGAGCGACGCCGCGGCCACGAGCGCGAGGCGCGAGAGCAGCCGTTCGCCGGCGGGCTCCGTGCGCAACAGGCGCATGAGCACGACCAGGAGGACGATCGCCTGTGCGACCGGCAGGATGCCGATCATGTACTTGTAGCCGGCGTCCGTCAGCGCTTCGTACGCGTAGAAGAAGAAGGCGCCGCTGGCGACGACGGCGGCGAGATGCGGAAGGATCGACCGCTTCGCGCGTGCGCCCAGCAGCAGCGGGTACGCGATGGCCAGCACGTAAAAGGGGAGGGCGAAGTACAGCGACGTCCACACGGTCCGCGGCTGCTCGGACCCCGCGACGCCGGTGGCGAACCACGTGACCACCACGCTCACCAGCGCCAGCCCGTGCACTTCGGTGATCCACGCCAGCACGAACGTGGCGATCGCGAGCAGCACGTGCGCCGCGAGCTGCGTGGCGAACGGCGCGCCCGACATCATCACGGCGACGTGCCCGAGGATCAGCGCGGCGATGGGCGCGTGCGCGTACGCAGCGGCGGACAGCGGCAGCGGCCGATCCATCTTGCGCAGCAGCCAGGCGAACACGCACGCCCAGATCGCAACGGCGATCGTCGCCAGCAGCGCCACGTTCCGCCATCCTGGCGTATTCGCGGCGGACGTCCACGCGATGATCACGACCTGCGAAGTAATCGCGCCACCAAGGATCAGCGAACCCCCACGCTGAGTCCCATCCGTCCTGTTCGTCTCAGGTGTCCCATTCCGCCGCAGATACAACGCGGTGACGCCGATCGCCAGGTCCAGCACGAACAGCACCGCAAAAATCGGCCAGGGCGGCAACGACAGCGACGGCTGCGTGGCGGCGAAGGCGAGGAACAGATGCCCCACCAGCGCGAGGTGTGTCCCCTGCGTGAACGTCGGATCGTCCGTTCCTTTCGCGGCCCAGGCGTTGCCGAGCAGCGCCACGAGCCCTATCAGTGCGGTGACGATGAGCGTCGGAATCAGCATCGTCTCGACCGCGGCGCCGCTCCACCAGGAGAGCAGCACGAACCAGCCCAGTCCGAGGGCGATCATCGCGAAGAGCGGTTTCCGCGTCACGCGCGCTTCGGCCAGCGCGCCGCTGATGAGGATGAGGACGAGCAGTGCCAGTCCCCACAGCGCGGCGTTCGCCAGCGTCGACTGCGTCAGGAAGAGCAGCAGCAGAAGGCTGGCGATGATCGTTCCGAAGGCACCGTTCGCCGGCTGCAGCGGCTTGCCGAAACGGCGCGCGACGATCGGTGCGCCGAGGAAGAGCAGAGCGAAGGCGCCGTGCACGAGCATGCCCGACAGCAGCCGGTCCCTCGTGAGGTGCGTCGCCGACCAATGCCCCTCGGCCACGATGACGAAGATCGTGGCGAGGTAGTAGAGCTGCCCCTGTCCCGTTTTCGCCGCGACGAAAGCGGTGGCGGCAAGCAGGACGAACATCGTGACGAAGACGAGCGCCGGTGCGGCCGTCGCCGCTTCCGACGCGATGAGCACCGGGAAGAAGAGGAAGAGCGCAGGGACGGTGTAGCTGCCGAACGTCTGACGCCGCCACGCCGCGATGAGGTACAGCATGATGAACGCCGCCAGCCACGCGACGATGCCGGGGTAGGCGTGCGGCGCGTACGACAGCCCGAACCAGACGGCGAACGTCAGCACCACGGTGCCGCCGCCGAGCACGTGCAGCCATTGCGGTCCGCGCGTGAGGGCGATCGTCGCCAGCCCCGCGGCGATCAGGATGAGGAAGCCGAAGAGCACGTTGTAGCGCGCGCCGTATGCCGGGATGGCCGCGGTGTAGACGGCGAACAGCAGCGGCAGCGCGGCGCTGGCGATGGCCATGCGGTCGAACGAGCGCTGCTTCGCGGCGCCGCGCCCGAGAAAAAGCGCCGTCGCGCCGGCGGCGGCGAAGATGACGAAGATGATCGCCGCCAGCACGAGCTGCTGCGCCGTCAGGTACTTCGAGATCCACCCCCACTGATAGGCGAAGGTGAAGAGGAGGCTGCCGAACGTCAGCGCGGGCCACCGCTTCCGGTACGCCACCCACGCCAGTCCGGCGTTGAGGAGCAGGAGGTAGCCGAAGAGACCGATGGGTCGGTTCTCACCAGTGGCGAGCATCGCCGGCGTGGCGAAGCCGCCCATGAGACCGAGGAGGGCGATGAACACGGAGTCGCGCCGGATCGAGAGCGCGACTGCCACCGCCGTAACCAGCAGCATCAGGAGGAAGACGACGGTCGCCGGCAGGAGATGCCACAGCGCGTGCGTGGCAAAGAGCGTCGCGTAGAGGATGGCGATACCGGCGCCATGCATCGCGTTCGCGGTGAACTTGTAGTCGCGTGCGATGCGCATTTCGCAGATCACGAGCAGCACCACCCCCGTGATCAGCCCGATGGCGGCGCGCACGGGCGGATTCACCCACCCCTGTTCCACCGAATGCTTGAGGAAGAAGACGGCCGCCAGGACGAGGGCGATGCCGGCGATCCACGAGAACAGCTTCACCCCGACGAGGCTCTCCCAGTCGATCGACCACGCCCGCGCGGCCGGCGGCTGCGGAGCGGCGGCGCGAGGCCGCGGTGGGGGAGGGGCGTAGGTGCGGGGAGGGGGCTCAGGGCTGACGACCTGCGGCTCAGGCGCAGGCGGCGCCGGTTGGAGTGGCGCAGTCGGTTGCGGTGGGGGTGGCGGCGCGACCTCTGGCGTCACAGGGGCTGCGGCCGGCCGTTCCACCGGCGGGGTTGTTGCGACGGGCGGCGGCACCGGTGGCGTAACGGGTGGTGGCGGCGTGGCGGCGGGTTGCTCTTTGGCCACGTACGCAGCGGCGGGCTGTTCCCGCCGCGTGGCGACCGGCTGGCGGAGCTGATCGCGCAGCCGCGCGAGCTCCCCTTGCAGATCCTGCATCTGCTTGCGCAGAGCCGCCGTACGCGACATGGCCACGATCGACAACACGATTGGCAGAACAAGCAACGCGAGAGCGAAGACGACTCCGCAGAAGATTTCCATATGGACCGGCCCACAAGCATACGCCACGTGGCAAAAGGGGCCGGGGAACCGATGGGACGAATAGGACGAATAGGACGGATAGGACCTATAGGACGGAACCGCAGGACCTTCAGTGGAAACACCCTGGTGAAGGCGCGTTAGGCAGGGCCACCGCGGCAGTCCGGTACCCGCTGCGCCCAGTTAAAGGTCACCACAGGCGCAATATCGCCCTGCCGCAGTCCCATAGGTCCTATTTGTCCTATCGTTCCCCGCCGCCTACGCCAGCCGCAGAAAATCCAGGTACACGGTTCGCGCGAAGATCACGGTGAACCGCACATAGGCCGCGTACGACCGCGCTGCCACGAAGGCCAGCGTCAGCATCGTCACCGCCAGTGACACGTGATCGTCGCGGTCGGCCAGCCCCGCGGCCATGGAGAAGCCGCCAAGGAACAGCGCCGCCAGCAGCAGGAACGCCAGGGACCCGGACTGTTCCTCCGCCGCGCGCCCGCGGAAGTTCAGCAACAAGGAGATCAGCAGCGCCAGCAGAAACACGTTCGCCAGCAGGTCGAGCAGCCCGCTCGCGCCGAATGAGCGCGCCAGCCACCCCGCCGCCCACGCGGAGCCAGCCGCCGCCGCGAGGCAGAGGCCGCGCATCAGGGCGAACATCCCCTCGAACTGCTCCGCGTACGCCGACTGCCGCGCGTGCACCAGCGCCGAGCGGCTCCGTGCGAACGCCGTCTGCCGCCGCAGCTCGAGGTCGGTCCCGGGCGTCGCCACGTCGATCCCGAGCTCGTTCTCGATGCGGGTGACCAGCGCCTCGCGCGTGGCCGTGTCGAGATTCAGGTCATCGCCGTCGAGCAGCCGGTGCGATGGCGTCCGTCCGCTGAGCGTCCTGATCGAAACCAGCGACGCCGTCATCGACTGCAGCAGCGCTCCGGCGAGCCACGCAAGGATCAGCGCGGCCACGATCGACAGCGCGTCCGACGACGGCCAGCGGTCGCTCACCAGGCCGTACGGCAGCCACGCGAAACCAAGCACCGCGAAGCCCGGCAGCAGATAGCCGCGGATGTCGTAGAAGTTGAAGCGCTCGATCATGAATCGCGAAAAGTCGTGGTCAAACGAAAAGGGCCGGCTTGGCAGCCGGCCCTCATTGTCGTTGATCTCAGGTGTCGGCCCGATGCGCCAGGATCTTTTCTCGTCCCGTGAGGTACAGGAGGATGATCAGGACGGCGAAGGGGATGAGCGTCAGCAGATCCGACATTGGCCCGGTATGGAAGGGGTTGTTCGCCGCGATCTCTTCGATGCGCGCATTGAACGGCCCGAAGTACGCGACGCCGGCGAGGAACGCGATGATGATGCCGGCGATGGCGCCACCGGCGATGTAGCCCGACGCCATCAGCACGCCCGGGCTCTTGTCACCTTCGGCCACGAGCTGCTCTTCGGTGAGCTGCTTTCCGGCGTGCTTCTTCGCGATCCACTTGTCGACGGCCCAGCGGATCAGGCCACCGATGAGGATCGGCGAGGAGGACGACAGCGGCAGGTAGACGCCGACCGCGAACGCGAGCGACGGAATGCCCGAGAGCTCGAGCACGATCGCGATCATGACGCCGAGGAGCACGAGGCCCCACGGCAGCTCGCCGCCGAGGATGCCCTTGATGATGTACGACATCAGCGTCGCCTTCGGCGCGTCGAACTTGTCGACCTGGCGTCCGCCCGGCAGCTCGCGGATCGTGCCGTTGATGCCCGGGTCGACGTAGTACACCGGACGGCCGCTGTCGTCGACGAGGTACTTCTCGGCGTTGCCGCCGCCGGCCGGCTGGCGGAACCAGACGTTGTACTCGCGCGAGTCGGCCTGGCCGGCGATGTTGGTGCCCGGCGCTTCCTTGCCATGGAACTGGCTCGGTTGCGCCACTTCGCCCGGCAGCACGCCGCCGCGCGTCATACCCGCCGGCGTGCCGTTGACCGGGACGTAGACGGAGTAGGAGTCGTTGAGCGTCAGGAGGATCGGCCCCAGGACGATGGCCGAGGCCAGGGCGCCGATCAGAATTGCCACCTGTTGGAACTTCGGCGTGCCGCCGACGAGGAAGCCGGTCTTGAGGTCCTGCGACGTCGTGCCGCCGTTCGACGACGCGATACAGACGATGGCGCCGATCGTCAGCGCCGTGACGAAGTAGTTGCTCCCCGTCCAGCCGAGGACGACGAAGCAGAGGCAGGTCAGCAGCAGCGTCGCCACCGTCATGCCGGAGATCGGGTTCGACGAAGAGCCGATCTCACCGGTGAGGCGCGACGACACCGTCACGAAGAGGAAGCCGAAGATGATGATCAGCAGTGCCGCCGCGATGCGTGCGCCGAAACCGGTGCCGCCGACGTACAGCGGGTTCGAGAAGGCGATGACGACGATCAGCGCGATGATGCCCAGGAGGACGACCTTGATGGACAGATCGCGATCCGTGCGCGGCGTGGCCGCGGCTGCCGTCGTATCTCCCTTGGAACTGGAGAGATCCTTCATGCCGCCCTTGATGCCGTGCCAGATGACCGGCAGCGAGCGGAACACGGAGATGATGCCGCCGGCCGCGACGGCGCCGGCACCGATATAGAGAATGTACTCGTTGCGGATGGCGCCCGGGCCCATGTCCCGGATCAGCATCGTGGTCGCCGGCGCCAGCGGCTCCGTCAGCGCCGAGCCGAAGAACTTGATCATCGGAATGAGGACCAGGTAGGCGAGCACGCCGCCTGCGCACATGATCGCCGCGATGCGCGGTCCGATGATGTAGCCGACACCGAGCAGCTCGGGCGAGACCTCGACCGCTACCGAGGCCGAGTTGAAGTGGCCGCCGAATACTTTGCCGGCCGCATCTTTCCAGCCGCGGAACGCCACCATCACCGTCTTGTAGACGAGGCCGATGCCGAAGCCGGTGAAGATCGTTTTCGCGCTCGTCGCCGCACCGCCGAGGGCGGCCTGCTCGCGCTTGGCCTGCTCCGAAGCCGCCGCCTGCGACTCTTCACTCGCTCCGGCCTTCAGCACCTCGGCGCACGCCGTTCCTTCGGGGTACTTCAGGATGCCGTGCTGCGCCACGATGAGCGCACGCCGCAGCGGGATCATCATCAGGATGCCGAGGAGACCGCCCAGGATCGCCACGAGCATGACGCGCGTGATCTCCAGGTCGAAGCCGAGGATCATGATCGCCGGCATGGTGACGCCGACTCCGAACGCGATCGATTCACCGGCCGAGCCGGCCGTCTGCACGATGTTGTTCTCGAGGATCGTGGCGTTACGCGCCCCCATCTTCGAGAGGATGCGGAAAAGGGTGATCGAGATGACCGCGACCGGGATCGAGGCGCTGACCGTCAGGCCGACCTTCAGCACGAGGTACAGCGACGAGGCGCCGAAGATCATGCCGAGGACCGTGCCTACGATGATGGCGCGAGGGGTGAGCTCCCGGAGCGACGTTTCCGGGGGAATGTACGGCGTGAAGCTGGACGACGCCGGCTGATCGGGATGGGCGCCGACTCGATCCGGGTGACCTTGCGGGACAGCAGACATGCTGAGGGCTCCTCGCTAAATGATTGAGGTGGCATTGTATGGCATCCTGCGCGCGCCAATGATGACGCTCGGTGCACTGCTTTGTGAACGTGCGAAGAACGATGCGGATCGCCTGGCGTTCGCCGTCGACGATGCGCGCCTGACCTTCGCCGGCTTGTTCGAGGAAGCTTCGGCGGTGGCGGCGGCGATGGCCCAGGCAGGCGTGGAGCCCGGTGACCGCGTCGTGCTGCTGTTGCCCGCGGGCCTCGACTTCGTCCGCCACTTCTACGCCATCCAACTCCTCGCTGCCACGAGCTGCGCGATGAATCCGTACGTTCCTGAAGAGACGGCGTTGCGCCGCGCTCAGAAGGTGCGTCCACGCCTCATCGTGACGGCGCCGCTGACGCCCTCGTCTCAGCCCAGTTCGTACGATCTGTCCCGGCAATCCCCCGACGCCATCGCTTTCCTGCAACCGACCTCCGGCACCTCGGGTGAATCGCGCTTCGTGATGGTCTCCCACCGCGCCATCGCGGCCATCCAGCGCTCCAGCGAAATCGACATGGGAATGTCGCCCGCCGACATCCTCGTCAGTTGGGTTCCCCCCTGGCACGACCTCGGGCTCGTACGCTTCATGATCGGGCCGGTCTCGTGGGGCGGTTCCTGCCACATCGTCCCGCCGGCGATCCAGACCATCCCCCAGTGGCTGGCCAAGGTGAGCGAAGTGCGGGCGACGACCACCGGCGCGCCCGACTTCGCCTGGCGTCTGGCCGCGCGGCTCGTCGATCCCGCGAAGGTCGACCTGACGTCGCTCCGCCACGCCACCAACGGCGGGGAGCCCGTTCGCCTCAGCACCATCACCACGTTCGAGGAGCGCTTCGGCCTCCGCAACGTGATCCGCCCCGGCTACGGGCTCGCCGAAGCCACCCTCGGCGTCTCGACCGCGCGCCCCGGCGAACCGCTGCGCACCGACGCGCGGGGCAACGTCGCCTGCGGCCGTCCGTTGAGCGGCGTCGAGGTGCGGCTGGCCGAGGATGGCGAGATCCTCGTGCGCGGCGCATCGGTCTTCGCCGGCTACTTCGAGGCGGAGGAAGCGACGGCCCGGACGCTCCTCGACGGTTGGCTGCACACCGGCGACATCGGCTCCCTCGACGCCGACGGCCACCTCTACGTCCTCGGGCGCAAACGAGCGATGCTCAAACGCGGCGGCGCCGTGCTCGCGCCGCGCGAGCTGGAAGAAGTGGCGTTGACGGTCGCAGGCGTGAAGCTCGCCGCGGCGGTAGGCATCGCCCGCGAGACGACGGAGGAGATCGTCGTCGCCGTCGAGATCGAAGCGCATGCGGAGACAGATTCGGAGCGGCTGGCGCTGGCGGTCGTGCAGGCGCTGCAGCGCGCCCTCGGCTTTGCGCCGGAGCGCGTCGTCGTCCTGAAGCCGCGCACCATCGCCCGGACCTACAACGGCAAGATCCGCCACGACGTCTTCCGCAACGCGCTCGCCGCCGGGGAGCTCGACGAGGCGATCGTCTTCAGCTCGTCAGGTCGCGCAAACGCCGGCTGAGCGGCGCACCATCGAGCTGCCGCTCCAGCCATGCGGCCGCAGCAGCGGCGAGCGCCTCTTCGCTGCCCGCACTGAGCGGTTCGCCGACGATGATTTCGATGCGCGAGCCCCGCCAGCGCGCCCACAGCGGCACGATCGGAGCGCCGGTGATCCGCGCCAGAGCAAACGCGCCGCGCGCGAGCCGCAGCGTGCCGCCGCGGAACGGCACCGCCATCCGCGCCCCGAATTCACCATCGAACGCGGCCGAGACCAGCCCCCCCTCGCGCAACTTCTGCACGGCCCGGGCAAAGGCGAGCGCCCGCTGCTGCTCGTCCGGCTGCCGCCGGATCCCGAGAAAGTCGCGTCCCAGCCGGTCGACATACGCGGAGATCCCGTAGAACGGCCCGACATGAAAGAACGCCACAATCGCCGTCCCTTCGATCTTCGTCGGGTTCGGCAACACCAGCTCCGCAATCCGCCGCCGCCCCAGCCGCTGCAACACCACACTGCGCCGCTCCTCCCCGAGCAGCCGCAGAAACGGCGCGACGACCCGCGCAATCATGGCTCCACGCGCGCCATCAACCGCCGCATCGTGAGCGTGTCACTGCTCAGCAGATCCGTGACCGTGACCCCAAAGCGCTGCTCCACATCGAGCAACAACTCCGCAACCGCAACCGAGTCGAGCCCGAGGCCCGCACTGCCGAGAGGCAGATCCAGATCCGCGTCACCGACCGGCCGCGCCGCCCGCGCGGCGACCAGGTCAAGAAGGGCAGACATGAGCGCGGATTCTAGTGGGAAGGGAACCGTCACGAAAGTACGGCAGCGATAGCTGCCGCCCGTCGAAGTATCATCGATACATCCGGCAGGAAATGGGCGCCGTTTTTGCTGCGACGGCGTATCTTCGGGAGGATACCGACGATGATTCATCGCGCATGCGTTCTCATCGTGGCCTTGTGGTTTCCGGCGTTTGCGTCGGCGGGTTCGCCTGCGGAGATCCCGGACATGTTGCACCACGCCGAAACCGGTGAAGTCGCGTGGATCGCAGCGGAGGCGGCCATCGACTCCAGTGGCCGTTTTCGAGAGGATCTCTTTGGGATCAGGTTGTCGACGGCGCGTCGGAACGCGCGGTTGAATGGCACGGCAGAGAATTGCCGATTTTTCAGCGGTCCGACTCCCGATCACTTCAAACCGACGAACACGCTCGAGGATCTCGCCACTCATGCCGAGACCGTCGTCTCCGGCAGGATCGCTGCCGCGCGACAGGGTTTCTGGTTTGGGATTCCCGGTACTTTGATTCGGCTTCGGGCGACTTGGCTGACGAATCAGCCGCACAGCACGGATACGTTCCTCTTCTACCAACTGGCGAAAATTCCGACCGCTGAGGGGCTCGTGTGCGCTCAGCCGCTGGGCGAGTTCGTGCCCCCCGCCGTGGGCGACCGCGTATTGATCTACCAGATGGGAAGCGCGACCCCGATCGAGAGTGGTCAGGTGCTCTGGGTCAGTGCGAGGGAAGTGATTCACGAATCCCGCGGCCGCAAAGTTCTTCTTCCGAAGGCTCTCGCTGCCGCGAATCAAGAGGCGAACTATGACCTCCTCGAGCGCCGAACACTCTCGCTGATCAAGGCAAAGTCCGATCGGCACTGAGGCGAGCACATGAAGCGCTTCGTACTCGCCGTCAGCGTCGCTGCTGGTCTATCTTCGTCTCCCGTGCGTGCGCAATGCGCCAGTCAGTACTATGCGGAGAACTTCGTGGGCTCGATACGGTTTGTCGTCGGAAGCGGATGGGCTGCGAACGGTAAGGACGCACCTCCCATTGGCTCCGCGATCGCGATCTGGACATCGGCTTGCTCCGGCACGGGTAGCGCATACCCCACTCTGACTACGGGAGAAACCGCCGACATCACGATCGAGGTGAATTACGTTGCCGGCCGGATGCCGAACCAGGTCAACCTCGACTCGTGCGCATGGTTCAACCATGACCTCGTCAACAACCGTGTGGTTGGCGGCACGATCGAGATCTTTCAGGAAACGGCTAACGGCGCCGATTGCATCTGGGTGATGCCGCACGCCACGTTGGACAACGTGATCGCGCATGAGATCGGCCATGTGTTGGGTCTTGCCAATTCTGGTTGTTCGGGAACGCTGATGGGACCAGATTGGCCAACAAGCGGTCCCACCACCGAAGAATGCGCAGCCGTGGACGCGGCGACAACAACTCCGGACGAGCTCCCTCCGCCACCACAAAATCCAAACCACGGCACGCCATTCTTCGAAGGTTGGTGGTGCGACAACGGCTGGTGCGACCCGCTTCTCTTCGACTTGAACAACGATGGAATCAACACTACAGGCATCGGCGAAGCCGTCTGGTTCGACGTCGATGGCGATGGCTCCCAGGAGCTCGTCGGCTGGACCAATCCCGCGACGATGGAAGGCTTCCTCTGGCTGGATCTCGAAGGAAAGAACCGTGTCGAGAACGGCGGTGAGCTGTTTGGAATCGGCACCGTCATGCCGGATGGAACGAAGGCACGTGGCGGCTTCGAGGCGCTGGCGTCGTACGACACCAGTGTGCGGGGCGGCAACTCCGACGGCCAGATCGACGAGGAGGATGACGTCTGGACGAAGCTCCGGCTGTGGGTCGACGCCGATCATGACGGCGTTTGTGATCCCGGCGAGACGGCTCCCATCGCCCGCTACGGCATCGCCGCGATCGACCTCTCTTCCGTGGAGTTGAATGCGTTTGACGCCGCCGGCAACCTGCACGTGCGTCGTGGGCGCTTCACGAAGCGAGGTGGCGGCTACTTCCTCATCGAAGAAGTCGGCTTCCGCAGGGCTGACCAGTAGAACGAATAGGGACAGATCGGACCTGCCTTTGTCCCATTCGTCCTATCCGTCCCATTTGTCCCATTGGTCCTATCGTTCCCCTACGAAACCGCCCGCCCGGCCACCGCCCCTACGTTCAAGTACCGCCCCGTGACACTGCGCGGATTCGCCGCAATTTCCTCCGGCGTACCAACAGCCACGATTTCGCCGCCCTGGTCTCCGCCTTCCGGGCCGAGGTCGATGATCCAGTCGGCTTGCTCGATGAGCTGCGTGTTGTGCTCGATCACCAGCACGGAGTTGCCCCGCTCCTGGAGGTCGCGGAACGTCTTGATGAGCTGTTCCACGTCGCTGTGGTGGAGGCCGGTCGTCGGCTCGTCGAAGAGGAAGAGGCGCGGCTTGGCCGTTTCCGCGGTCTTCGCTGCTTCGGCCAGGAACTGCGCGAGCTTCAGGCGTTGCGCTTCTCCGCCCGACAGCGAGTCCGTCGACTGCCCCAGACGAAGGTAGCCGAGGCCGACGGAGCGGAGGGCGTCGAGGCGCTTGAGGAGGGCGCGCTTGTCGACGAAGAACTTCGACGCTTCGTCCACGGTCAGCGCGAGGATGTCGCCGACGTCCTTCCCCTTGTAGCGCACCTTCATCACGTGGTCGCCGAAGCGGCGGCCGTTGCATTTGTCGCAGACCACTTCCACGTCGGCCAGGAACTGCATGTCGATCGTGACGGTGCCGGCGCCCTGACACGTTTCGCAACGGCCGCCGTTGGTGTTGAAGGAGAACATCCCCGCCGTGACGCCGTTCAGCTTCGCGCCCGTCGTGTCGGCGAGGATCTTCCGGATCTCGTCCCACGCCTTGATGTACGTCGCCGGGTTCGAGCGCGTGGAGCGCCCGATCGGCGACTGGTCGACGAACTCGATGTCGTAGATCTTGTCGACGCCGGTGAGCTCACCCTTTCCGCATTCGAGACCCGCTACCCCGCGCACGTCCCGCTGGTAACGGTTGTAGAGGCAGTTGCGGATCAGCGTCGACTTGCCGGAGCCGCTGACGCCGGTGATGGCGACGAGCTGCCCCAGGGGGATGTCGACGTCGACGCCTTTCAGGTTGTGCTCGCGCGCGCCGCGGATCGAGATCACACCCTTGTCGGGCCGTGCCTCATTCGTACGCGCCGGCGCCGCCGGTCCGTCGTAGCCCTTCGAGACGCCGGAGTAGAGCACCTCGCCGCCGTATTCACCGGCGCCGGGCCCGAGCTCCACGTTGTAGTCCGCGCCGCTGATGATGGTCGGATCGTGCTCCACGACGACGACCGTGTTGCCGGCGTTGCGCAGGCGCTTGAGCACCGCGAGCAGCCGTTCGCTGTCGCGCGCGTGCAGCCCCACCGTCGGCTCGTCGATGACGTACATCGTCTCCGTGAGCGAGCTGCCGAGGGCCGCCGCGAGGTTGATGCGCTGCGACTCGCCGCCGGAGAGCGTGCGCGTCTGCCGGTCGAGCGTCAGGTACGAGAGGCCGACCTCGTCTAGATAGACGAGGCGGTTGACGATCTCGCGGCGCAGATGGCCGGCGAGCGCCTCTTCCGTCTTCGACAGCGCCAGATACTCCCAGAAGCGGCGCGCCGACTTCACGTCCATGTGGAAGAGGTTGCCGACGGTCAGCTCCCGGAACTTCACGTTGTCCGCCGCGGCCTTCAGGCGCGAGCCGTTGCACTTCGGGCACGGCTCGTACGACCGGTACTTCGCCAGCTTCACCCGGACGTGGATCTTGTACTTCTTCGTCTCCAGCCACTCGAAGAAGCCCTTGATGCCGTACCACTTGCTGCGGCCGTTGTAGAGCAGATCCCACTCCGCCGGCGTGAGGTCCTTGATCGGCACGTCGAGGCGCAGCCCGTACTTTTTCGCTCCCTTGGCCAGGTCCTCGTAGCAGTCCTCGTAGCCGGCCGAGTTCCACGGCGCGACCGGCATCTCGTCGAGCCGCAGGTCGCGGTTCGGGATCACCTTCTCCATGTCGATGCCGATGATGCGGCCGTAGCCCTGGCAGTTCTGGCAGGCGCCGAGCGGCGAGTTGAAGGAGAAGAGGTGCGGCACCGGCTCGAGGAACTCCGAGCCGCACTTGTTGCACGCGAACCTCGACGTGAAGCGGTGGCTCAGCCATCCCTCGGCTGACTCCTCGAGGATGTTGACGTTCCCCTTCGACACCTCGAACGCCTGCTCGATCGCCTCGGTGAGCTGCGTGCGGCGCTCCTCGTCGATGCGCAGGCGGTTGATCACCAGCTCCAGCGAGGAGAAGCCGGTCGTATCGAGCTCGTTGAGGTCGCGGATCTCGCCGCCGACCCAGGCGCGGAAGTAGCCCGCCTTGATGAGCTGCTCCAGCACGATGCCGATGTTGTCGGCGTCGAAGAAAATCGGCGCCAGGACGACGGTGCGCTTGCCCGAGATGCTCTCCAGCAGCTCGTTCGTGATCGACTCCGGCGTCTCCTTCCGCACGCGGACGTGGCAGTCGGGGCACCACGTCTCGCCGGCGTACGTCATGAAGAGCCGGATGTGGTCGGCGAGCTCCGTGGCCGTCGCCACCGTGGAGCGCGCGTTCTTCACGGAGTTCTTCTGCTCGATCGAGATGGCCGGCAGGATGTTGTCGATCTCGTCGACGTCGGGCCGGTCGATGCGCTCCAGGAACTGGCGAACGTACGTCGACATCGATTCGACGAACCGCCGCTGCCCTTCGGCATAGAGCGTATTGAACGCGAGCGACGACTTCCCCGACCCCGACGGCCCGGTGATCACCGTCAGCTGCCGCTGAGGGATGTCGACCGAAACGTTCTTGAGGTTGTGGGTCCGCGCGCCGCGAATGGAGATCGTGCGTGAGGCCATAGGGAGTAGAAAACCATTCCAACCCCGATTGTCATCCCGGTCCGGCCTCGTGGCTGGGCGGTGGCCTCCCTATTCGTCCTATCGTCCCCCCACCGGACACAAATTCGTCAAATGCCCCGCCCCGCCGCGGGCGTAAAGTGTTCCCCATGCGCGCCGCCACCCTGGCGCTGTTCCTGACGCTCCTCGCCACGGCCGCCCTGGCGGAGGACCACACCGCCTTCGTCGGCGTCAACGTCCTGTCGATGGAAACGGACCGCGCCCTCCTCGGCCAGACCGTCCTCGTCCGCAACGGCCGCATCGCCGACGTCGGCCCACTCGGCACCGTGCCCCTCCCCACCGGCACGCGCGTCATCTACGGTCATGGGCGCTGGCTCGTCCCGGGCCTGATCGACGCCCACGTGCACGTCGTGGCGGACGACCTTCGCGTCTATCTCGATCACGGCATCACCACCGTGCGCGATCTCGCCAGCATCGATCGGGTGATCGCGCTGTCGAAGGAGATCGAGCGCGGCGACCGTATCGGCCCGCGCGTCATCACGGCCGGACGCCTCATCAACGGGCCGAATCCCGCGGTGCCCGACTTCTCCGTCACCATCGACGACGCCACGAACGCGCAGAAGCTGGTCGATGCCGAGCTCGCGCGCGGCGTCGTCTGGATCAAGCTCTATCGAGACCTGCCGCAGCCCGTGTACGACGCCGTCGTCGCCGCGGCGCACGCGCGCGGCGCAAAGGTGGCGGGACACGTCTCGGAGCACATCCACGTCATGCACGCCATGACGCGGCAGGATTCGATCGAGCACCTCGACGGCTACGAGCACGTCCTGCTGCGCAACGGCCGCATCGACACCGCGCTGATGCCGCTGCTCGCGGAGGAAGCCGCCAAGTCGGGCGTGTGGACCTGCCCCACGCTCTACATCGACAGCGTGCTCTCCCCGGAGATGATCGCCCACCGCCGCCTCTTCGTGCGCCACCTGCGCGACGCCGGAGCGCGCCTCGTGGCCGGTACCGACGCCGGCTACCTCGTTCCCGCCGGCACGTCGCTGCACGGTGAGCTCGAGCAGCTCCGCCTCGCCGGCCTCACGTCGTACGAAGTCCTCCGCGCCGCGACGGCCGATGCCGCGGAGATGCTCGGTCTCAGCGGCGACATCGGCACCATCGCCGCCGGCAAACGCGCCGACTTCGTGCTGGTGCAGGAGAACCCGCTGGAGAACCTGGCCACATTGCGCAAACCGATCGGCGTGATGGCCCGCGGCATCTGGCGCCGGCGCTAGGATGTCCTAGATCCGGATCGAATGCCGCTGGTAGAAGTTGTAGTCGCCCAGCCGCGTGCGCAGCTTCTCCAGCACTTCGCCCGGCAGCCGTGATTCGGCGGCGGCGACGTTCATCTCCACCTGGTGCACCGAGCGCGCGCCGGGGATCGTCGTCGAGATCGAGCCGTTGGCCAGCACGAAGCGCAGCGCCCCCTCGGTCAGCGATTTCGCCGTGCCGCCGATGATCGACTTCACCTCGTCGACGCGCGGAATCACTTCCTCCAGCCGCTTCGGCGTCAGGAAGTTCTGGCGGACGTCGTCGGTGCCGAACGTGGTCGTCGTGCGGAACTTGCCCGTGAGCAGCCCCGACGCGAGCGGCACGCGCGCGATGATGCCGTAGCCTTTCTCTTTGGCCAGCGGAAACAGCTCCTTCGCCGGCGCCTGATTCAGGACGTTGTAGAGCACCTGCAGCGCGTAGCCCCACCCGTTGCGCACGACCTCCAGCCCTTCCTCCGGCGTGGTGACGGAGACGCCCCAGTAGCGGATCTTGCCGACTTCCTGCAGGCGGTCCATTGCCTCGTGGATGTCGTCGCGCGCCACTTCCTCGAGCGAGGGGTTGTGCAGTTGATAGAGGTCGATGTAGTCCGTGCGCAGCCGTTTCAGCGAGCCGTCGACCGCGAGGAAGATGTGCTTCTTCGAGAAGTCCTTCTTCAGTTGCCCTTCGCTGTCGCGCACCACGCCGACCTTCGTGGCGATGACCACATCGCTGCGCTTCCGCGAAAGGACGATGCCGAGGAGCGACTCGCTGCGGCCGAAGCCATAGGAGTCGGCGGTGTCGAAGAAGGTGACGCCGAGCTCGCGCGCGCGCCGGATGGCGGCCAGCGAATCGTCGTCGCTCGTCCGTCCCCACCCGAACGGCGTCCCCGAAGCCTCGGACGGTCCGCCAATGGCCCAGGCCCCGAACCCGACCTCGCTCACCTTGATGTCAGTCTTGCCGAACTCGCGATACTGCATGTCGCGGCGATTGTCGCATTAAGCGGACGCGGTCGCACCGGTCAGCGAAGCATCCAATGTGGCACAGACACTCTTGTCTGTGCGTTCCGGTGGTCCCCCAAGGGATGGGCGGGGGCCTGCTTTGTCGCCCCTCTCCCCGCAAAGGCCGGGGAGAGGCAACAAAGCAGCGGGCGGTCGCTCGTGGCGTCTCGTGAGTTAGCGCATATGGGGCGGCGCCCCCATGTGTCATCCCGAATCGCCCGTATGGGGGGCTGGGCGGGGGAGGGCGGTGAGGGATCCGTGTGGGGGAAGGTTGCTGCCCTGCCGCGCCGTGCTTCCCCCACACAGTTCCCTCACCCGCCTCCGCCACCCGAGCCCCCATACGGCGGATTCGGGATGACACATTGATCGGCGCAGCGGGAAGTCACGTCCGCGGGTTTGTCCCATACCCGGGCTCACGCCCGGGGCCAAACAGCGCTGCCGCCCACCTGAAGCGGGCTCGGTTCGTCCCCTTCGTCCCATAGGTCCTATTCGTCCCATGGGTCCTATCGTCGCCCGCAAAAAAAATGGGGCCCCCCTTCCCCGCCCGCCACGAGGAAAGGGGGCCCCGGTCTACGCTACTTCTCCGCCGTCTTCTTCAGTTCTGCCGCTGCCGTCTTCCGCCGTCTGCGCGGAGCCAGCGAGCGTTTGATCTCGGTCACGTGCGGGCGCACCGCGTCGCCCGCATCCATGGTGACGTAGCCCTTCGCCATGCGATACAGCCCGCGAGCCGACTTGGAGGCCTTCAGCTTGCGGCGCAGGATCGCCAGGTCGATGCGACGGGCCAGCGCGCGCGCCTCGTCGCGCACGCCGCCGTAGGCCAGCTCGAAAGCGATGGCGTCGCGCAGCTCCACCACGTCGGCGACCGCCCCGCCGACGGCCGGTGCCGCCTCGACGAGCACCGCCGCATTCTCCAGGGTGGTCACCGACGTGCCGCGGGACAGCCGGATCTCCGCCATCGTGAGCGCCTTCGGGTTTGCCTCGTCCGGAAACTCCGCGGCCATGGCGCGAAGCCGCGCCATCCGCTCCTGCGCATCGGGGGTGTACTTGTTGGCCGGCTCACTGACCGGCGTCGGGTTGGGGATCGGGTTGGAAACATCAGGGATAGTGGTCATAGCTCTTTTCTCCTTTTCTGTCGTCGATGGGTGGTGAGAGAGGGGGATTGACTGGGTTTCCGTTCATCATTCCGTGGACTGTCGTTGCAACATTTCTCGGCACTATTGCCGTGCTAGCAGAACAAATATAGGTCTGGACGATAAACTTGTCAACAGGAAAGTTTCGAGCTACATTTATCGGACTATGGTGAACTTCATTCACGAAGAGTTGCGCAGAGCGCGAGAGAAGGCCGGCTTGAGCCAGCAGGCGCTGGCCGACCTGGCCGGGATCCAGCGGAATCAGGTGGTGCGGGCGGAGCGGGGGGACAACATCACCCTCGACACGCTGCGGAAGCTCGCCGCGCACCTGCCGGTGACGGAGCTGACCCTGCTCGACACCACCGGCCTGCGCGTCGACATCATTGCCGACCCGGAGAAGCTGTTCTTCGCCGCCATGGAGAACGTGCTCCGCCTGACGGACGCCCTGTCGGCCGCCGTCGAGCTGGCCATGGAGGCGCGCAGCGCGGTGGAGGTCGCGCGCCGCATCGCGCCCCCGCTGCCGCTGCCGGAGGGGCATGAGCCCGCGGCCGCCGAGCTCGACCCGGGCCTCCTCCTCCGCCATCTCGGCCGCATCGCCGAGGAGATCCGGAACCTCGGCGGTGATGCCCCGCCCGAGCGGTAACTCGCGGCACGTCAGCGTTTAGAAATGCGGCTTGGCGGCGGAGCCACACGCGCTGCCGGCCGCAGACCGCGCGCTTCCGAGGGAAGAACGCACCCTGCAGCCGAAAGAAAAATCGCTGACAGACGAAGAAAAATCGCTGCCATCGGAACTTTTCACGCTGCCAGCCGAAGAAAAAAAAGTTCCGATGGAACTTTTCACGCTTCCATCGCAAGCGTGCACGCTTGCTTTGGCAAGTTGAAAGCTGTCAAAGCAAGTTTGAAAAGTTCCGTTGGAACTTTGCAAGGTTCCATTGCAAGCGTGAAAAGTTCCGCGGCAAGCGTGCAAGCTTCCGCTGGCAGCGTGAAAAGTTCCGTTGCAAGCGTGCAAGCTTCACTTGGCAGCGTGAAAGGTTGCCCGGTAAGCGATCACGCTTCACTTGGCAGCGTGAACGCTTCACCTGGCAGCGCGCAAACTTCATTTGCAAGCGATCACCCTTCATCGGCAACCGATCTTGCTTCCGCTGGCAGCGTGAAAGCAGCCCGCGCAAGCCATCGCGCTTCCGTCGCCAGCGATCGCGCTTCCTGCTGTAGCGCATCCGCCACCCTCGGCACGCGCCCGTCCTCAATCCTCAATCCTCAATCCTCAATCCGGTTCTCGCTTTCGGGCCACGCCAGCGCCCCGGCGAACCCCGGCACCGCCGCCGCGAGCTCCTCCGCGTGTGCGCAGGCCACATCCTCCAGCTCGCGCGAGAGGACGTCGTCGACCGAGGTCCCCCGCTGCGCGGCGAGATGGCGCAGCATGTCGCTCTGATAGCGGGGAAGCCGGGTGCGCACCTCCACCTGCCGCACCGCCTCCGGCAGCACCGCCGCCGCCTCGCCGCCGAGCGCCTCCTCGACCGCGGCCAGCCCCCACACCCGCACCGCCGCCGCCACCAGCTCCCCCCGCCCCACCCGCTGCCCCCCGGCACCCGAACCCGCTACAATCGCCCCCATCTCCACCTCCCCCTCCAGCTCCCCCGGCGACACGCCCAGCTCCGCGGCCGCCGCCTTGAGAGAGAAGGAGGAACGGTCCGAGAGAAAGATCCGCCGAATGCGGTTGCGGGTGGTTTGGTCCATGAGCGTCTCCGATCAATTACCCATATAAGATGAATCACTCACGCCGTTTTGTCAAGAGGAGCCGCCATTGACGGAAGAGACTCGCGCCGAAGGCGAGATCTTCGGTCCGCACCTCCGCGCCCTCCGGATCGAACGCGGCCTGACCCAGACCGAGCTGGCCGAACGGTCGCGATCAAACCTTCAGTTCATCAGCAAATTAGAGCGAGGGGTGACGTCGCCAACGCTGGGGATGCTGCTGCGTCTGGCGGAGGCGCTGGAGTGCCGGCTGTACGACCTGGTCGAGGTCTTCGACCGCGGGCCGCGGGTGTCGCCGAAGTCGCGGAAGGACTAGGCGGCTAACGTTCTTCGCCGATCGCGCATCCGGGGCTCTTGAATCAGGTGGAGGGCGCCGTCCACGCAGACCCTCGCTACTGCTGTCGGAGTAGCTCGATGCGGTGAGCTGTATGAGCTTCGACAATCCGTTTGGGGAGTTTGGATTGCGGCAACGACGCTTCTCCATCGGCCGTTTTCGACAGCCGCAGCGTCGAGGTGCGGCCCGTGGTGCGCCAGAAGAGTGGCAGCTCACGATAGCGTGAGAAAAAGGCCGCTAATGAAGCGTCGATGCCGTAATCCAAAATCGTCCTCGTTAGACGATGCGCCTACTCCGAGGGAACTCCTGCGTCCGACAGTCACGATCGTCTGTCCTCTACGTAGGTCCGCCGTAGGAGCAGCGGCGACGTTGCATCGTCACATGTCGTTCCCGAAGCTGGCGGCATGATGAAATTGGGCGCAGCCTCATCGGCTCGTATAGAACGGGGTCAGCAGATCCGTCAGTATCTCGTGCCGCGTTTGCCGCCGATCTTTGTCAGACGCTGCCTTCTCCACTGCAGTGGCGTACTTGCGGACATTCGCAGGTACGCGCCCAGTGCTCTCCTTCGAAAGCCGACGAGTAACCGCTTCATCAAACCGCTGAAGGGCGGTCGTTGCAGCTCGTCTACGGTTTTGACGCAGATGGCCAGCCTGATTTAAATGATCCACAGCAAGAAAAAGCGAATAGTAGTCGCTCTTGCCACGGAAGCGGGTTTCCATAATATTGGGCAACAAGTCAGCAGTGGTTACACGTGCGCCCTCGAATCGTTTGAGCCAGTGCTGTTTCTCCGGAAATGATGATTCAAACTTCTGAAAGGCGATGTCCAACGTGCTTTTTTTGTTCTGAGGGCCCCACATAATTCCAACCAGGAGCTCCGACATGTACTCAATGTCCACCATTCGGCGAATTTCTGTGGTTGTTACAATCCGATGTTCGGCCCAAAATGACTCGTTCGCCAAGTCAGTAACGATCTGAATGAACTCGCCTTTAAACCGCGCGTTTCGGATCTCCTGCGCATTAAGGACCACAGTATTCTGATTCAACCGCTGAAACAGGTCGCGCAGGTCAGCGTCGGTCGCGTCGACTACTTCCCGCACAACAATTCGATAATTCCAATACTCGCGCCGCTCGTCACCTGTGAGATCATCCCACGACTGACCTCCGCGACCTGAGCTGTACATATCCATGAGCTCAATCCCACCACGCGGAAAGTCCAAGAGAGCGCGAATTCGCTGCTGGCCGTCAACAAGCGACCAAGACGTACCGCCCTCTTCGTCTGTTTCTTTCTGGATGTAGATCTCGGGAATCGGAAGGTTCCGGAGAATCGTGTCAATAAGATACGCGCGGTGTTTATCAAGCCACACGGGATTTCGTTGGAACGGAGGCTTGAACAGGAGTCGCTGCTCCTTCAAGCGGTCGTTAAACCAACTAATGGTCTGCGTTGTTTGCTCGACTCTGATTGCCATTACTCGCTCTCCGCGAAGCTTACCATTCGTTTGATATCCGATTGCACGCGCGAGACGTGATCGCTGTAGAGTACTCGTGCGTGCAACTCCGATTTGAACAGCCACGCCTTTACTTCATGACGTCTCGCTACCTGCGACTCGAATCGAGACGCCAGCTTGGGAAACCAGTCGCTAGCCAGCTTAGTCGTGAGCGGCAAGTGATCAGGCCGCAAGAACCCGAGGAAGAAGTTCTCCTTCACCTTTTTCAGGCGCCGCCGCTCCTCTTCGCTCGCCAAAGCGATATCTGCTGCCTTTTCAATCAGTTCCGTCCATGCCTCGTCAAAAGTAGCCGATGACACGATGACTACATCTAGGTCGCTTGCAGCGCCAAAAGCGCTGAGGAGATGATGTGGATTGAGGCTAAAGCCTAGTCGGCCGGACCCAACCAAGGTGATCTCAGCGGCATCGACCGACAGGCGATGGGCAAGTTCTCCCCGGAAGTCGTCGTATTCCGCCGGTGACGCGCGGAACGCCCATGGCGAGCAGCCGAAGAGGTGACGGTCGATGAACTCGCGCGCGGCAAGCGATGCTGCGTCACGAATACGCTCGAGCACTTCAGGATGCCGCTGCCCCATCGCGACGCCCACAGTATCCGAAGTGGCTGCCGGGCCGTCAACGGTCCGCGTCAGTCTGACGCATCTTCCAAGCGCCCCCCTCCTATCAGTGTGGATTCGCTACAGTTCAAACGAAGGAAGGGAGCACGATCTACCGAAGTACAGCACGATCGCCCGCTTACCCTGGGCCGTCCGGCTGGCATATCGCGCAGCCGGTCCGGGAAGTTACCACTTCCGAGACCTTCCTACGCACGCCGTGGACGGGAACGTTGTTGCACCCTGGGCGGTGGTAAACGCCGGACTGCTCATCGAGAACTACGATACGGTCGGGATGCTCCCGCATCTTCTGTGGCTCGCTGGACGTCGGTAACGACGACCCGGGGATGCGCGCCGAATCAACCAGTACGGTTTTGCCGAGCAACGCGGCACCCGTCAGCGGCTCCGGCTCAACGAGCGAACGCCGTCTCCGCAGCACTACTTCGCGTGCCTTGTCAGTGGAGACGATCACCCACCCCTCTTCCTTGATCGTGCGCAGGTATGACTCGAACTTCTTCTCTGGAATCGGCAGAACGGTGTAGTCGTACCTGGGCGGCAGGTAGCCAAGCGTGAAGAGAATGGCGAAACCGAGCATAGCGACACCACCAGCTACCAAGAACGATATTCGTGCTCTGCTCAAACTACGACCACGCCGTTCTCGTTCGACCATTTCGCACCTTCGCCCGCTATTCGTGAATAATCATCCCACGCAAGAAGTCACGATATCGCCCAGTAGTCTGCGGCAAATGTGCGGCGACGATAGAATCCCGAAGGCGCTGCCGACAATGCGCCCATCGCGGAGAGGTTCATCTCGCTCGTCGATGCGGGGGCGCAGCGCCACTGTGAGAAAGCCGCCGCTGATGAAGCGTCGCTGCCGCGGTCCAACCTTGTCCCTCGCTGGACGATGCACCGCGCTCCGTGGGAACTCCCGCGAGGAATGACGCGAGCACGACGCTCCTCCGCACACCCGGCGGAAAACTTTGTCCCTCGCTGGGAACCTTCTGGCGTCAGAGCTTTTGGTCCTCTGCGGTACCGCCGTCCGGCTCTACAACACGTGGAGTGTGGCCGGGAGAGAGAGACGGAAGCTCTGGCCGTAGCGGCTTTCGGCGCTCGGGTCTGAGGGACGTAGACGGTGAAAATGCGCAGCCTCGACCCCCTACAGTTCTCCTCGCACGAGGAGGAACGGATCGATGGTAAACTTTCCCTTCTCGGGAGGCGGGTAAATGGCGCGTGTTGAAGAAGTTGAGGAAGCGGTCCTCGAGGCCATCAGAGCGAGCGAGGAGCCGCTTCCGAAGACGATCATTGATGAGTTGCAGCGCCGCGCCGATTTCACCGACGCGCTCGTGTCCGAGGCGATCTGGCGCCTGGTGGCCAACCACAAGGTGCAGCTGACGAAAACGCTCCGGCTGCGCACCGATGGCCAGACCGCTCCCGCGGCGATGTAGCCAGACATCTGAAGGTCCTGCATGAGGGATGCGCGGTTTCATCCGGCCGGACCTGAAACAGCCTACCGCAGCGCGTTTCAACGCGACCGGGACCGGATTCTCTACAGCTCCGCATTTCGGCGGCTGGCCGGCGTCACACAAGTCGTCGGCGCAACCGAAGGGTTCATCTTCCACAACCGCCTGACGCATTCACTCAAGGTCGCCCAACTCGGCCGGCGGATCGCGGAGAAGCTGCTCTTCGCGCAGCCCGAGCTCACGAAAGACGCCGTTCCGGTCGATCCTGATGTCGTCGAGGCAGCCGGCCTGGCGCACGATCTCGGCCACCCGCCTTTCGGCCATGTAGCCGAGTCGGCGCTCAAGCACGTCGCTTCCGGCGTCAGTAACTTCGAGGCGTTCGAGGGGAATCCGCAGTCATTCCGCATCCTCACGAAACTCGCGATGCGTAGTTTTGAGCAGGACGGCTTGAACCTTTCGCGTGCGACGCTGAATGCGGTCCTGAAGTATCCCTGGCTTCGCGAAGCGGCGGGGGACCGGAGTGAGAAGTGGGGCGCTTACCATTCTGAGCGCGACGTGTTCGAGTGGGCGCGAAACGAAGACACCGTCGCGAAGGATGTAAAAACCGCCGAGGCGGAGATCATGGATTGGGCGGATGACATCGCCTACTCGGTGCACGACGTGGAGGACTTCTTCAAAGCGAACCTGATTCCGCTCGACCGCCTCGCCGTCTCCGATGCCGAGCAATCGCGCTTCTTCGAGCGCGCCAAGGATCACATCAAGATCGTACGAGAAGGCCAGAAGCGAAAGCTCACGCCGGACGAGCAGAACGCCCTCTTCAAGAGATTTCAGAACGAGATCGCCCCGCTTTTCCCGCGCGAGCGTTTCGAGGGCACGCGTCCGCAGCGCGCCGTACTGCGGACGTTCACGTCCGCGCTCATTGGACGCTACATCGACGCGATCCAACTTCGAGAGCCGTCGCCTCAATCGCCGCGCGCGGTAGAAATCGACCGTGAGATCGAACAAGAGGTGAACCTTTTGAAAGAGCTGACGTGGGTGTATGTGATCCGCAACCCGGCGCTGGCGACGCAGCAACGGGGTCAGAAGCAATTGATCACGTTTCTCTTCAACGCCTACCGCGAAGCCACTACAGAGAAGGAGCCGGATCTGCTGCCCATGTCCACGCGCGATCAGCTTCTGAAGTTGCGTGCCGACGGGCTGGATAATGACAGCACACGCACGCGGCTCGTCATCGATCTGATTGCCAGCATGACGGAAGTCCAGGCGCTCGAGACCTACCAGAAACTGACAGGCCTCATGCCCGGGTCGGGTCTTGATGTTTTGCTACACCAGAGCATTAGCTGATCATTGAAGAAGACGAAGCTTCAACAGTCGCATCGCCGCCCTCCGACTCTTATGCGCGTCAACAGCAACGCATACGCGTCTACACGCGATTCGCGCGTTTACCCTCCTCCATTTTGATGCTAACTTCCATCCTGCATGCCGGCCGGATCGCTACATGTTTTGGATGCCGAGGGGTTGTATGTGCGGCATTTTCCGGTGCTGCTCGAGGCGGCGATGCGGAAGTTTGCGATGGGGGTGGAGGAGGCGGAGGAGCTGGCGCACGACGTTTTGCTCGCTTCGCTGCTGCAGCAGCAGCGCGTCGTGAACATGGATGCGCACCTGGCTGCCGCTCTCGATGCCGCGGCGCAGAAGCAGAGGGGGAGCCGGCATGGGCGATGAGACGCCGGTCGATCTTCGGGCGCTGCTCGCGAAGCGCAACCGGCTCGCGGAGTTTGCGGCGCTGGCGCGGCGGCTGGAGGCGGAGCGCGCCGGCGCGGCCTCGATGCTCGAGCACGCGCTGCGCACCACGCCGGTCGAGCGGTGGGACAGTCTCGTCCAGCGTCCCGAGCTGCGCACCAACGGCACCATCGAGCGGCTCGCGGAGCTGGTCAACACGGAGCTGACGCGCAATCCCAGGCACGCGGAGAAACTGGCGCGGTTCGCCGTCGCCATCGCGGAGAAGATCGCGGACGACGCGTACCCGAGGGTCACGATCGCGCAGATCCGCGGGAGCGCGTGGAAGGACTACGGCAAGGTGCTGTCGTATCTGGCGCGACATGGGGAAGCGCTGCAGAGCTTCGATCGCGCCGAGGCCGCGCTCGACGGTCTCCGAGCGGACCTTGCGCACGATCGCTCCATCATCCATCTGAACCGCGCCATCACGCTCTCCGAGATGGGGCAGCACCAGCAGGCCTTGCGCTATCTCGCCGACTGCGGGACGACTTTCAAGCAGCACGGCGACACGAAGCTCTACATCCTGTCCGAGTTTGCGGAAGGCGTCGTCCTGCAGCGCCTCGGCAAGTATCGAGAGGCGCGGGAAACGTACCTCCTGCTCCTCGCCTCCTCGGCGGAGCTCGACCGCGCAACGCGCGCGTCGCTCCATCAGGACATCGGCATGTGCTCGACCGAGCTGGGGGACTTCGACGCGGCGGGAGCGAACCTGGCGAAAGCGATCGCCCTGCATCACGAGCTCGGCCAGCCGATCGAGCTCGCACGAGCCGAATACGGCCGCGGGCGGCTCCTGCTGCGGAAGCGTCTTTACGCGCAGGCAGTCGAACATCTACGCCCGGTGCGTCACCGCTTCCTCATGCATTCGCTGGCCGAAGAGGCGGGACTGTGCGGTCTGGAGATGGTGGAAGGGCTGCTGCTGCTCGCACGAGCGGAGGAAGCCGAGCGCCTCGCGCAGACGATCCTGAGCGAGTTTCTCGCCGCCAACCTCAACTCGCGCGCCATCACCGCGCTCGGCTATCTCACCGAAGCGATTGCCGCCAGGAAAGCCACGCCCAAGACGGCGATCCGGGTGCGGGAGTATGTGCTCTCGCTCCGAACGTCTCCGGAGCGAGAGTTTGAAACGCATGACTGACCGTTACGGCCGCGGGATCGAGATGCCGTCGCCGAGGTTCATGACGGTTCTCTTCAGGAGCCGCACGAGCCGCTCCATCGGGCTGCCGCCCTTCCCGCGCCATAACGACTCGCCGTTGCCCGGCATCGCCGATGCCGACACCGCGAAGAAGACGACCATGAAAAGCACGGACACACCACGAGCCACCGCACTGCGATTCTGACGCATACAACTCCTCCTCACCGGCGTGGAGCCGGTCTGGTGATTTGAGGAGGGGGCGCCCTCTCCAGCTTTACGGGGTGACGTGAGACGTTCTCACGGCCCTGGCCGAGGCGAAGTATCGCGCATTCGGTAGAAGGTGATGGGCATGCAGGTCACATTGGTGGCATTCGTCCTATGGGTCCTATTGGGCCTATTGGTCCTATTGGGCGAATGGGATGGATGGACGGATGGGACGGATGGGACGAATGGGACGGATGGGACGGATGGGAGGAGTCATGGTCTGTCCCAGACAAAGGTTCCGGCGGAGAGCGCAAAGTGGCGTCGACGTGCTGCCGCTCCGCGCGGCCCTCATGGGCCGATGACGATGCGGGCGTAGAATGGATGCGCAATGAAGATCGCTACAGGAACGGTCACGGACGGAACGATCGTCGTCGAAGGACAATCCTTCTCGGAAGGTGAGAAGGTCACGGTTTTGAGCTACGGCAACGGTGAGCCGTTCCGTGTGTCTCCCGAAGAAAAACGGATGCTCCTCGAATCGATGGCCCAGGCCGACCGCGGTGAGTTCGTGGACGCAGACGATCTCCTCGCCGAGCTCGACGAGTCGAACTGAGCGGTGGCATTTCGCGTCAAACCCACACCGTTCGCCGCCCGGCAGATTCGCGACGAGGGGGCCTGGTGGAAGCGCAACCGCACGAAGGCGCCGCACTTGTTTCGCGCGGAGCTGCGGAAAGCGTTTGGGCTCATCAGCGAGTATCCAGAGGCAGGCACCGTGGCTGAAGACGTGCAGCTCACAGGTGTGCGCCGCGTCCTTCTGGTCGATACTCAGCACTACGTCTACTACCGCGTAAGTCATGCAGCCAGGCGGATCGAAGTTCTTGCCGTATGGAGCACGAGGCGCGGCGAACCGCCCACAATCGGCGCCTCCTGAGGAGTGCCTCGTCAGCTGCCGCCTCCTGTGCGCAGGCCCACCGTCCTCGCCGGCGCTGCTCCGCACTCGCGTCGAGCGGCAGCGTTCTCGCTAGGTGAAGGGCATGCACTCTGCCTTGAAGGTTGCGCTCGCGACTGGCGTGTTCGCGGTGGGACACAGCCTGCTCGCCAGTACTCGGGCGAAAGAGGCGGTTGCGTCGCGCGTGCGTTTTGGGCGTGAGCTCTACCGGGTCGCCTATAACGCCCAGGCCTTGCTCACGTTCGGTGGGCTGGTGTGGTACATCGCGCGGCGGCCGCAGCGGACTCTCTACCGGGTTCGCGGACCGCTCGCACTGCTGATGCGGCTGGGGCAGTGCGGAGGCGTTGCGTTCGCCGTCGCGGCGGCTCGCGCGACGGGCGTGGCGAAGCTCGCCGGGCTGGACAACCTCGTTGCTGTACTCAACGGGATGCCGGTGACGCAGGTGCCGGCGGCGCAGGGACCGGAGGCGGCGGATGGAAACGGTGTGCTTCGTGCGCGCGGCCCGTTCACTCTCGTGCGGCACCCGTTGAACCTTGCTCCCCTCGCGCCGTTCTGGCTGACCCCGCACATGACCACGCGCCGGCTGGCGTTCAATGTGGTCGCCACCGCCTATCTCGTCATCGGATCGCTGCACGAAGAGAAGAGACTGCTGCGCGAGTACGGCGAAGCCTACGCGCGCTATCAGAGCGCCGGGGTGCCGTTCTATTTGCCGTCCGTGGACCGGCAGCGACGCGTTCGGCCCGAATAGGACCTATACAGGACGTATGGGACGAATGGGACTCACCCTGGGCGGGGCATATGCGCTAACTTACGAGACGCCACGAGGGACCGTCCGCTGCTTTGTTGCCCCTCTCCCCGGCCTTTGCGGGGAGAGGGAGACGTGAGCGAAGCGAACGCGGGTGAGGGGCCGCGGTGCACCACAAACGCCGCTCCGAAGCTGGCTTCGTGTTGTGCCGCGGCCCCTCACCCGATTTTTCGCTTCAGGCGAAAAATCACCCTCTCCCCGCAAAAGCCGGGGAGAGGGGCGACAAAGCAGGCCTCCGCCCCATCCCGGTGACCGTGAGTTAGTGCATATGGTGCCTCCGCCTCTCAACCGCTGATGAAGTCGATCCGCGCCGGCACGGTCATGCGCAGCACGGCCGTCTGGTGGAAGCGGCGGGCGTACTCGGTGGCGATCTCTTGGATCAGGCGTTTGGAGGTGGCGTCGCCGGGGTGGGCGATCTCGATCACGGTGGTGTCTTCGCGGCCGCCCATCCAGGCGCCGCGCGCTCGCCAGAGGGTGAAGCCGTCGGGGAAACGCGGCTCGACGACTTCGACGACGAAGGCTTCGAGCTGGGCGTCGGTGACCACGCCTCCTCCGGGGATCGACATGCCGCAGTGCGCCGGCTCGCGCGCGGGCACAGCCGCGCGATACACGGCGAATGGGTCGCATGCGACAATCGTGGAAAGGAGTGGATGACGATGGGATCGGTGCTGTACAGCGCGTCCGGGAACTACAACTACTACTACCTGATGCTTGGCTCGCAGGGCTTGACCTGGGACAAACTGGCCAAACGATATCTTTACCTCGACACGCCCAAGCCAATCTGGATCGAGTCCGATAAGGACAGCAACAGCGGGCAGGTACGGACCGGCGACGTGGTGTACATCCGGATGCAGATCGGCGCGGCGAACTCGATGTGCCAGTCCACGGACACGCTCTACGCGGAGTGGAGCCTGGGGAAGGGCTCGGGTGTGTGGCAGCTCTACACGGACATCGAACAAACCCCCGGCATCCCCATCGTGACCGGTCAGCCGCTGTACTTCTACTATCCGCTGGCCGAGGCGAACATGGTGTGGCTGGTCCAGACGGACGGCAGCTACTTCACCGGCGCCGCTACTGCCGGAGCGCAGCTCACGTTCGCCGACTACGACGCCAGCGCGGAGACGGAGACGCCGGAAAGCGACTGACGTCGCGCGGTGATTTGCCTGCTGACCTTCCCGGCGTAGCATTCCGCGCATGCGAATGATGCTGGTGTTGGGGATTCTGGTTACCGCTGCTGCTGCGGAGGCGGCGCAGCGGCCGTTGACGGCGCTGACGGCGAATTCGGGGGCTCCGCGGACCGCGGAGCAGATGGCGGTGGTGTTCGAGGCGGCGGATCTGCAGCTTCGGGTGGATCCGCGGCGGCGCTCCATCGAAGGGAATGCGGCGCTGACGTTTCGGGCGGTGTCGGACGTGAACCGGCTCGTCGTGGAGCTGGATCGCAACCTGCGCATCCGCGGCATCGACGTCGACGGCGTGGCTCTTTCGCCGAAATCGTGGAGCAATCCGGAGGGGCGGTTGTTCATCGCGCTGCCACGGCCGCTCGCGGCGGGTGCGGCGGCAACGGTGCGCATTCGTTACGGCGGCAAGCCGCACGTGGCGAAGCGCGCGCCGTGGGATGGGGGCTTTGTCTGGGCGAAGACTCCGGGCGGGCAGCCGTGGATCGCGACCGCGGTGCAGGGCGAAGGGTGCGATCTGTTCTGGCCGTGCATCGACCATCCGGCGGCCGAGCCGCAACAGATGACGCTGCACATCAGCGTGCCGGCGCCGCTCGTGGCCGCGGCGAACGGCGTCGCCATCGGCATGGACGAAGCGAACGGCTGGCGCACGTATCACTGGCGCACGCGGCAGCCGAACACGTACGCGATCGCGCTCAACATCGCGCCGTACGAGCTGCTCTCGGCCGACTACAAGAGCCGCTTCGGCAACACGATCCCGCTCCGCTTCTATCACCTGCCGGAGCACGCGGCGCAGGCGCGCGAGCTGTTCGCGGAGCTGACGCCGATGCTCGACTTCTACGAGCGCACCATCGGCCCCTACCCCTTCGCCGACGAGAAGCTCGGCCTCGCCGAAACCCCGCACCTCGGCATGGAGCACCAGACGATCAACGCGTACGGCAACGCGTTCGCGAAGGCACCCGAGGGGTACGACTGGCTGCTGCATCACGAGCTGGCGCACGAGTGGTTCGGCAACCAGATGACGAACGCGGACTGGGACGACCTGTGGCTCCACGAAGGGTTCGGGAGCTACATGCAGCCGCTCTATCTGCGCGAACTGTACGGCGAGCGCATGTACCACGCGCTGCTCCACCGCACCCGCGCGAACATCCGCAACAGCGCGCCGCTGGTCTCGGGCAAGACGCACGCGGCGGAGGACGTCTTCCGCGCCGATCGCGGGGGGCCGGGCCAGGACGTTTACGCGAAAGGCGCCCACGTCCTGCACACGCTGCGCAACCTGATCGGCGACGAGGCGTTCTTCCGTGCGACACGGATGCTGGTGTACGGCACCGCGGAGCCGCGTCCGGGCAACTTCACTCCGCGCTATGTCAGCAGCCGCGACTTTCTGCGGTTCGTCAACGAGGCCACAGGCCGCGACTACGGCTGGTTCTTCGACGTGTACGTGTTCAACGCGGAGCTGCCGGAACTGACGACGACACGCGACGCAACCGGCGTGACGCTGGCGTGGAAGACCGCCGGCGACCGGCCGTTCCCGATGCCGGTGGAAGTGCGCGTCGGCGACGCGGTGCAGACGCTGCCGATGAGCGATGGCCGCGGGCGCGTGACCGTGGCGGCGGATGCGGCGTTCACGGTGGATCCGCAGGCGAAGGTGCTGCGGCGGGAACCGCATGTGGAGGCGTATCAGAAGTTCGACGATGCGCGGAAGAAGGGGGCGGCGAAGTGATAGCCGACGGGTATGGCCCGTGATTCACGGGGAACGATGGGACGAATAGGACGGATAGGACGTATAGGACGAATGGGACCTATGCACGACGGGCATGGTGTTGATCCCATCGGTCCTATCTGTCCTATAGGTCCTATTTGTCCTATAGGTCCTATCGTTTCCCCTGATTGGCCGTTTCGTCCAGGCGGTCGCGCAATTCCTTCACTTCCGCGCGCAGCCGCGCCGTTTCGTCGCGGGATTCGCGGCGGAGGGTGCGGATCGTGGTCAGCAGGGCGTGGTCGATGGCGCGTTGCTGGACCCAGAAGACGCGGATCGCGCGGAGGATCAGGCGGCGCAGCGGCGTCATGACGCGCTGCATCGGCGACGGCAGGTCGGGACGCGGCGATCCCAGCAGCGACTCCGCGGCCGCGGCGTCGCGCTCGAAGTCGCCTGACGGTGGAAGGGTCACGACGACATTGTGCACCGGCGCGGTGGGCTCGACCGAATGGCGGCGGCCCTCCTCAAGCAGGCGGCGCAGCAGCGCTCCGCGGGCGCGGGGGCTGTGCAGCGCTTCGATGTCGGCTCGCGCGCGGGCACCGGTGGCTGCCGCGGCGGCGCGGTCCGCGTGCACGCGCGCCATCTGTTTCGCGGCAATCTCGACATCGGGCTCGCCCCAGCGCGAGCGCGGCGGGTACGGCGGCGCGTACTCGCCGACCTCCACGAGCCGGGCCGGCACGAGGAAGCTGTTCGCCTCGTTCGTGAACTCGAGCGTCGACGAATACGCGGTGCTGATCACCGGCTTCCCCAGCGCCATCGCCTCCGCCACCGTCAACCCGAACCCCTCGGAGCGGTGCAGCGAGACGTAGCAGTCGCAGGAGTCGAGCATCGAAAAGTAGTCGTCGCTGGAGACGTACCCGTCGCGAATGATGATGTTGGACGCGCCTGACGCGGCGAGGCGCAGCTCTTCCTCGTCCCTCACGTGCCGCTGCGCGTTCGTGGTCTTGATGTACAGCACGACGTCGGGGCGATCGCCGAAGGCCTGACGGAAGGCGGCCACCGCGGCCAGAGGATTCTTGCGCCGGAACACGCTGTCGTAGTCGAAGCAGAAGAGGAACAGGAAGCCTTCCGGCAGTCCGAGCTCGGCGCGCGTGCGCGGCTGTACCGGCGGCACGACGACCGGCAGCGGGAAGGCGCGGACCGGTTTGGTGAGGCTGCGGGCCAGTGACTCCGCGGTGAAGCTGCTGATCCCCCAGACCTCGTCGAGAAAGCGCTCGCTCTGCGCCATCTCCACGGGGAGGTCCTCCACTTCCCAGGCCCAGAGACCGATGTTGCGCGCGCCCGGCGGGAGCTGCCCGCGCATGCTGTCGAAGAAGCCGGGCAACGGGTCGGCGTTGACGCAGATGAGGTTCGTGTCGAATGACGGGACGGCGGTGCCGAGGTCGCGAAAGTCGCGCTGCTGGCGGCTGGTGGGGTGCGGTACCGGGACGACGGCGTACGGGATCCCTTCCGCGGCGAGTGCGGCCACCACCGAACGCGCGACCTGGCCGGTGCCGCTCTCGGCGTACGCGTAGCCGTACACGTTGACGCCGGGAGTCAGCTTCCGCGGCAGGGTCACGGGCAACGCCGATGCGCGGGGAGGCGGAATGAGCGCCGGAGGGATGGGCAGCTCGCGACCGGCCTGCGTCCTCACCCACTCGAGGAATGGCTCCGCGTCGACGGAGTCGATGCGGGGGAAAGCGATGCGCAGGTCGGCGCGCTCGAGCCAGATCTCGCGGAGATACGCGGGGACGGCGGGACTCTCGCGCGACGGCCGCAGCAGGCGCTGGACGACGTCGTCCGCGCCCTCGCGTGAGAACGGATCGGGGAACGTGGCCGCGCCGTCATTGGTCTCGTCCTGGACATACGAGCGGTGCAGCACTCTACGCACGCGCGCATCGAGCGGGAGCCCCGTGGCCGTCGCGGCGAAGCCGTACGGCAACGCCGAGGAGTCGTCGAAGCCGGCGTGCTCGAGCGCTTCCGCATAGCGGCGGCACAGTTCCGCGAGGATCGGCTTTTCACTGAGGCGGATGCGCGGCGCGTCGAGTTGATGCTTCGTGAGGAGATGACGCGCGCGCGGGGAAAAGCCGCTGTAGTGGAAGAAGCGCAGCGGCCGGCCGTCGACGAGGATGCGGTCGCCGTCGCGCGTGAGCACGCGCTGCGGCAGATTCCAGTACGCGACGTTGTAGCCGGGATCTTTGAGGATCGCGGGCTGGAAGAAGGCGGGGACGAAATCGATCCAGCGCTGGTCGACGAACAGACCGTGCGCGGGATCGTTGAGGCAATCGCGCCGGAGCCGTTCTTGCCACCACGGGAGGAACGTGGTCGCCGCCGGCGCGGAGAGCGCGAGAAAGCCGAGGTTGTAGACGCCGGAGATGAGGAGGTCGCGCTCGTCGGGATGCTTGCCGTCCTGCGGCAGCGGCTCGGTGATGTGCGGCGTGATGACGATCCCGTGCGCGCGCGTCAACGGCTCGAGCGGCCCGAGCGCGTCGAAGATCTCGATGTCGGGATCGAGGTAGATCACCACCGACGCACCGCGGGCGAAGAAGTGCGCGAACGCCCACGGCTTCAGCGCGGTGGCGAGCTCGGTGACGTCGTAGGTCGCCGCCATGGTGTAGAGATCGGACGGCGGATCGAACGGCAGCTCGCCTGCGTGAATGATGTCGAAGGATGGCTCCGCGGGGGTGCTGCGCTCGGGATCGTCGAGAACTACGACGGAGAGACGCGCACCGGGATTGTGGCGGGCCAGACTGGCCGCGAGCACGCGCGCGTGAGCGAGGTAGTTGCGTGCGACGACGGTGAAGACGCGCG
Source organism: Thermoanaerobaculia bacterium (assembly GCA_036380735.1). Lineage (GTDB taxonomy): Bacteria > Acidobacteriota > Thermoanaerobaculia > Gp7-AA8 > Gp7-AA8 > DASVEE01. The sequence continues at coordinate 66,295 of DASVEE010000009.1, forward strand.
TCGCCGCGGACAGCGGGGTCGCGTTCTCCTGCAGCGGATCGCTTTTCTGCAGCGTATCGCTCTCGTGCAGCCTTGCAGGCGGCTCGCGCCTGGCGGCGGCGAGGCGATCGATCTCCACCTGGATGGCGTCGCGCGACGCACGCAGCGCCGCCGCGTCGTCGAAGAGCTGGCGCCGCTCGACGTGACCGGCGACGAGGAGCTCGGCCGCGTGGGTGGAGACGAGCTCGCGATGCTTGGCGTAGATGCGGCGCAGCATCGCCGGATAGTCGGTGCGGCGCAGGAAGCGCTGGTGCATCGAATCGGGACGGACGCGATATTCGAACGCCGGCCGCGGGATGCGCAGGAAGCGCCAGCCGCGCGCCGCGGCGCCGAGCCAGAAGTCCCAGTCTTCCCAGTCGCGAAAAGCGACGTCGTAGCCGCCGACCCCGCTCCAGACGGAACGGCGCACGACGGCGCAGGCGTCGATGTAGTTGCTCCAGAGCATCCGCGGCAGATCGAGGTCCGGCACGGCGACGTCGCCGCTGCGCAGGCCGAACTCACGGCGATGGCCATAGACGACGCCCACGGCGGCATCCGCATCGAGCAGCGCGACGGCTTCCGCGGCGAAGCCGGGCAGCAGGTGGTTGTCGGCGTCGAGCGGCAGGAAGTAATCGCCGGATGACGCAGCGATACCGCGGTTACGGGCGGCGGAGACGCCGGAGTGCGGCTGCTCGAGCACGCGGTGACCGGCCTCGCGCAGCGCGGCCAGCACCTCGAGTGTGCCGGGCTGCGTCGATCCGTCGTCGATGATGATGAGCTCCGCGCCGGGCGCGTGCCGTTCCACGCTGGCGACGGCTTCGGGCAGATAGGCGCCGTCGTTGTGACAGGGGATGACCACCGAGAGGCGCGGCCGGGTTCCCTCGGACGCCGCGAGTCGTTGGCGCTCCTCATCGGTGGTGTCTGCGGTCATCCAGTTCCCATAAACATACGGTTCTCATTCGCATTGTAGTAGGCTCGGTGCGGTCCAGTTTCTCAGGCGAACGCAGTTGTTTGGTTTTTGGTTTTCGGTTTTTGGTTTTCGGTTGCTGCGCTGTGCGGGGATCGTCGCGTAGCGCAGCACCAAAAACCGAAAACCAAAAACCGACAACCATCAGAACAACCCAAACCATGCGCGAAAACAGCGGCCGTACCAGCCTCCTCATCGGCCTCTGCTGCCTGGTGCTCTACAACGCGAACGGGCGTGGGATCAGCGCCGGCGATACGTACCCTGCGCGTTACCTGCCGTTTGCGATCGTGCAGCACCGCACTCTTTTTCTCGATCCGGTGGCGAAGTTCACGGCGCAAGGGCGGGGCAATACGGCGTTCTGGATGCTGCACCGGCCCGACGGCCACATCATCTCGCTCTATCCGGTCGTGGTGCCGCTGCTCGTCGCGCCGCTGTATGTGCCGGCGAAGCTGTACCTCGACCTGAGCGGAAGCTCGGAGGCGCGGCTGGACTATGTCGCGCGACTGATGGAGAAGCTCGCGGCGTCGCTGGTGGCCGCGCTCTCCGCGTCGCTCCTTTACCTGCTGCTGCGAAGGCGCGCGAGGAGGTCGGTCGCGCTGCTGCTCACCGTCGCGTATGCACTCGGGACGACGATGTGGGTGGTCAGCAGCCAGTCTTTGTGGCAGCACGGAATGAGCACGCTGCTGGTGATCGGGCTCCTGTTGTTCCTCACGGGACAGCCCACGACGCCGCGCGCGATCGCCGCCGGTTTGTTGTGCGGGCTCGTGGCGGCGAACCGGCCGCCGGACGCGATCCTCGCGGCGGCGCTCGGCGTCTACGCACTCTTCTGGGCGGGGCGGCGGCACGCGGTGTGGTTCGCGGCCGCGTCGTCGCTGCCGCTGGTCGCCGTGCTGCTCTACAACTTCCGCGCGGCTGGCAACATGCTGGGCGGCTATGGGCTGATCGGCAAGGCGACGTTCTTCGACAGCGAATTGTTGCCGGGCCTCGCCGGCCTGCTGTTCAGCCCCACGCACGGCCTCTTCGTCTTCTCCCCGTTCCTGCTCTTCCTGCTGCTGGCGTGGCGCTACCTGCCGCCCGGCCGTGAGGAGCGGTTCCTCACCGTGGCGATGCTCGCCGCGGTCGTCCTGCAGCTCGTGGTCTACGGGAAGACGGACTGGCGCGGTGGACTCTCCTGGGGGCCGCGGTACCTCACGGACCTGCTGCCGTTCTTCCTGTGGATGCTGGTGCCGGTGGTTTCGGCGTTGCGCGGCGTTGCACGTGCCGGCTTCCACGCAGCGGTCGGCGCGGCGATCGTCCTCCAGGCCATCGGCGCCTTCTGCTACGTCCCTTCCTACGACGTGCCGGTCTTCGCCGCGGACCGCGGTACGGACTACCAGGACATGCGCGCGGCGTGGCAGTGGCGGAACGCACCGTTCGTGGTGTCGCTGAAGCAGGGACTGGCGCCGGCGGAACTGGCGACTCCCACCGATGGCAGTTTCGACCTGATCGAGGTTGGCGGACGCGCGGTGTCGGTCGTCACGGCCGGTCAGCAGGTCGTCGCGGCCGGCTGGGCACTGGCCGGCGGCGCTCCACCGGCGCAGGTGGCCATTCTGGTCGACGGCCGGGCGCTCGGCGTCACTCGTACTTTTCTGGACAGGCCGGACGTGCGCGCCGCACTGCAGGTGGCGAGTCCCGCCGGCTGGCGCATCGCTATCGACACGACGGGCATGGCTGCCGGCGAGCACGTGCTGACGGCGCTCGTCTGGCTCTCCGACAAGGGCGAAGGCCGCTATCTCGAGCAACAGAAGCTGACCGTGCAGCTCGCACCCGTGCACGACACGCCGCTGCCCGGCGCCGGAACCGCCGAGGCGGACCTCGGCGAAAGCTTCCGCAAGGCGGCGGCGCGGATTCGCGAGCATCAGCAGGCGGAGGGGTACTGGCTCACAGCGTTCACGAGCGGGCCGCGCTTTCACGAGCCGCGGCCGGAGATGAACACGTTCCTCACGTCGCTCGTGGTCGACCTGGTCGCTCCTGTGGCGGCGGCGGGCGGCCTCGAACCGAACCTGCAGCGTGCGCGGCGGCACCTCACGAGTCAGATCGAAGCGGGCGGGCTGGTGCGCTACCACGGCCGGCCGGACGGTCCGGGCATCGGGACGCTCGGCTGCGCCATCACACCCGACACGGACGACACGGCACTCGTCTGGCGGCTCGCTCCCGCCGCCGACCGCAATCAACTGAGCGCCGCACTGAAAACGATCGATCGGTATCGGACGCCCGAGGGGCTTTATCGAACATGGCTCGCACGGCGGGAGGACTACCTGTGCCTCGATCCGGGCAGCGATCCGAACCCGGCGGACCTGACGATTCAGATGCACCTGTTGCTGCTGCTGTCCGAGGTGCAGCCGGCCGCCGGCCGCGCGCTCTGTGCGGCGTTGCGCCCCGTCGTGGACGAGGATCGGGTGTGGGTCTATTACCGCAAGGCGCCGCTGGTCTCGATCCTGCGGCGGCCGGAGCTGCGCCGCGCCGGCTGCGCGCTGGAGCTGCCGGAGTCACGGATGCGGACGGATGTGCCGGGGCAGCAGCTGTGGACGTCGGTGGCCCGGCTGCTGACGGAGCCGGCGCACGATGCGGTGCGCATGCGCTCCCTGCTGCGCGAGCTGGCCCGGGACGACTTCGCATTCGTGCGAACGAACCCGCCGCTCTTCTACCACAATGACCTCACCGCGACCGTCCCCCGGTACTACTGGTCGGAGGACGTCGGCTATGCGCTCTGGCTGAGACTTTATGACCACTATCAACGTGGCGGCGACACCCATCTCGACCGCTAAAGCGTCGGCGCTTCGCTATCTGCGATGCCTGCGCCCGCAGGACGTCCTTGCGCTGCAGGGGCCGCCGCTGCTCGGCGCCGCCTTCGCCATCGGGAATCCGTCCGCGCAGTACCTCGGGCCGCTCGCGATCCTCATCGTCGCGAACGTGCTGCTGGTGACGCACATCTTCATGCTCAACGACTGGTCCGGCCTGACCGCCGACTTCGCCGATCCGAACAAGACGGCCCGTGTGTTCACGGCCAAAGGCGTCGGACGCAGAGAGATGGGGGTGCTGACGGCGAGCTTGCTGGTGGTGAGTCTGCTGCTCTTCAGCCGCCTCGGCATGGTGGCGCTGGGCCTGGCCTCCGCCATCGCGGCGCTGAGCGCGCTGTACTCGCTGCCGCGATTCCACTGGAAGGGCGTGCCGCTGCTCAACTCCGCTACGCATCTCGCCGGCGGCATCCTGCACTTTCTTCTCGGCTACTCAGTGGCGCGCGGGCTCGATGGCCGCGGTCTGGCGATGGCCGCGTTCTTCGCGCTGATCTTTGCCGCGGGGCATCTCACGCAGGAGATCCGCGACCACCACGGCGACGCGCTCAACGGCATCCGGACCAACGCGGTCGTCTTCGGCCCGCGGCGCGTGTTCGCGGCAAGCCTGGTGCTGTTCGCGATGGCGCAGGTCTGTCTGCTTGCGCTGGCGCTGCAGGGGATTCTGCCGCGCTTCCTGGTGGTGGTGACCGGACTGTTCATCCTGCAACTGCACTGGTCGCGGAGGGCTCTGCGGGAGGGGCTGACTTATGCGGGCGTCTGCCGGCTGCAGACGCGCTACCGCGTGCTGTATGCGGTGATTGGGGTGGCCATGGTGGCGGGGTTGTGGGTTGGGCCCTGGGGACGATAGGACGAATAGGACCTATAGGACAGATAGGACGGATAGGACAAAGGCGGCATCCGGTTTGTGATCGCCGCGGAGACGCGGAGGACGTGACGCGCTGTCTTCGTCCTATAGGTCCTATTCGTCCTATCGAACCCCGATGATCGCGGTGCTACAACCGCACTTGACGCACGTCGACCATTTCGCGGTAGCTGCGGAGGAAGTTGAGGGTTTCGGCGTCCAGCGGCGAATCGACGGTGATGATGGCCATCGCTTTGCCGCCGCTGCCGTGGCGGGCCAGGTTGTATTCGGCGATGTTGATTTCGCGGTCGCCGAGGAGGGTGCCGACTTTGCCGACGACGCCGGGGACGTCGCGGTTGATGAGGTAGATGACGTGCCCTTCCGGCTTGAACTCGACGCGGAAGTTGTTGACCTGCACGATGCGCTGGTTGTTCTCGTGAAAGACCGTACCGGAGACGCAGAACTCTTCGTCGCGTGAGGACGCGCGGAACGTGATCAGGTTGCTGTAGTCGAGCGGCATGGGCTGCGTCGATGAGGTCAACGCAATCCCGCGCGACTGTGCGGTCTGCTCGGCATTGACGAAGTTGACGTCGGCCGAGTGGGGCGTCAGGAGTCCCTTTAGCGAAGCGACGGAGAGGATTTTCGTCAGCCGCTCCTCGATGCCCCACAGCTCGATCGCGGCGCGGTCGACGGCGCCTTTGAGGATCTGCGCGGCGAAGGAGCCGAGCTTCTCCGCCAGCCGGATCAGCGGAGCGGCGTCGGCGTCCGACAGCCCCTCGAACGGCAGGTTGACGGCGGAGACGAAGATGGAGCCACGCAGCGCTTCGACGACCATCTCCGCGGTGGTCACGGCGACGCGGTCCTGTGCCTCGATCGTGTTGGCGCCGATGTGCGGTGAAAGGATGACGTTCTTCGCGTTGAGGAACGGATGGGCGGGGCCGGGCGGCTCCTCCACGTACACGTCGATTGCCGCGCCCGCGACTTTGCCGCTGTTCAGCGCGTCGGCGAGCGCCTGCTCTTCGTAGATGCCGCCGCGCGCGATGTTGAGCACGACGACGCCCGGCTTCATCTTCTCGATCTCGTTCGCGCCGATCAGCGCGCGCGTCTCGTCGGTGAGCGGCGTGTGGACGGTGATGACGTCCGCCAGCGCCAGCAACTCGTCGAGCGTGACGTTCTCCGCGCCGACCTTCTCGAACGTGACATCGCTGACGTACGGGTCGTACGCGACGACGCGCATGCCGAAGCCGCGCGCGCGGGTGGTGACGCGGGAGCCGATGCGCCCGAGGCCGATGACGCCGAGGGTCTTGTTGTGGAGCTCGATGCCCATGAACTTCGAACGCGACCACTCGCCTCGCTTCACACTCGCATGCGCCTCGGGGATGTTCCGGCAGAGCGCGAGCAGCATGGCCATGGTGTGCTCGGTGGCCGACATGATGTTCGCCGTCGGGGCGTTAATGACGAGGATGCCGCGCGCGGTGCACGCTTCGACGTCGACGTTGTCCAGCCCGACGCCGGCGCGGCCGATGACGCGCAAGCGCGAGCCGGCGTTGACCAATTCATGCGTGACCGCCGTGCCGCTGCGCGTGATGAGCGCGTCGGACTCGCGGACGGCCTGCAGCAGTTCCTCACCCTTGAGGCCGGGACGGTAGTCAAGGTCGACGTCCTCCGTCTTCTTCAGGATGTCGAGGCCGGAGGCCGCCAGTGAATCAGTGACGAGGACGCGGTAGCGGGTCATGGAGCGGCATTGTAGTCCGCGCGATCAACGGGGAACGATGGGACGGATAGCACGGTGTGTCGCGATTACCCCCGCGTCACTTCACCCAGCACATCCAGCATCGCGGAGAGGTCCTCCACGGAGATGTCGCCCATGTGGCCGATGCGGAAGGTGCGGTCTTTCCATTGGCCGTAGCCGCCGCCGAGGGTGTAGCCGCGGGATTTCATCTCGTTCTTGAGGGCCTCGGGGTTCATCGCGGGTTCCAGCGCGGTCACGGTGTTGGAGGCGAAGCGCACGTCGCCGGCGACCCTGGCGTAACGCGACGTCCGCTGGTGCACGAGCTCGCGCATGCGGCGGTGGCGCTCGAAGCGGGCCTCCAGTCCTTCGGTCTGCAGGATGTGCCGCAGCTGTTTGTGCAGCGCATAAAAGTGCGGCAGCGCGGGCGTCGTGGGGACGGTGTCTTCCGCCGCCTTCTCGATGTACGGGATGAAGTCGAAGTAGGTGCCGCGGTAGGGGTGCTTCTTCGCACGCGTGACGGCCTGTTCCGACACGGCCGCGACGGTGATGCCGGGCGGCAGGGCGAGGCCTTTCTGCACGCTGGCGAGGCAGACGTCGATGCCCCACTCGTCGAAGGTGACGGGGATGCCGCCGAGGGAGGAGACGGCGTCGACGAGGACGAGGGTATCGGGAGTTTCGTCGCGTACTACACGCGTCAGCGTGGCGATGTCGTTGGTGACGCCGGTGGACGTCTCGTTGTGCGTGATGGTCACGGCGTCGTAGTGCGCGCGATGGTGCCGCGCGAGATGGTCGGCCAGCGCATCCGGAGCGATGGCGTTGCCCCAGCCGGCGTCGAGGCGGTCGACCTCGTAGCCGAGCGACTCCGCGATGGCGTACCACCGCTCCGAGAACGCACCGCACGTGGTGACGAGGACGCGACGTGCGACGCAGTTCTCCAGCGCCGCCTGCATCACGCCGGTGCCGGACGAGCTGACGACGAACGTGTGCTGCTTCGTGGCGAACAGCGTCTTGAGCCCCGCGTTGATGTCGCGGAACAGCTCTTTAAACTCGCTGGTGCGGTGGCCGATCATCGGCCGCGCCATCTCCTGCAGGATCTCGGGACGAACCCAGGTGGGGCCGGGGACGAAGTACTTGGCTATTTCAGTCATGGTTGCGGCTCAATTCTCGATCAGGTACGGCAGTATCGCTGCCAGCGTCGGCTGATCGACGAAGACGTCGGCATTCTCCTTCACCCGCGGCCGCGACACGACGCCGCCGAAGCCGATGAAGAGATCGACCAGCCCTTTAGTCTCGAGGTCGCTGACGCCGTCGCCGATGAAGGCGGATTTTCCTTTGGAGCGGGAGAGGAGGGCGCGCACGACGAGCTCCTTGCCGCCGACCTTCGTCAGCAGCGAGCGGCGGTCGAAGTCGACGTACAGGCCGTCCTCGTCGAACTGCAGCGCCACCGCGTGCGTCGCTGCGACGCCGAGCCGCTGCGCGAGCGGTGCGATGGCCTGGGCGATGCCGGCGCTGACGAGCTGCACGTGCACGCCGGCGCGCTTCAGCGTATCGATGGTCTCGGCGGCGCCGTCGACGATGGTGTCGAGGTAGCGCTGCCCGAGCGCGTCGACCTGCGCGCGCGTGGGGCGGATGAGCTCCAGCCGCTCGGCGTAGACGCGATCGAGGGGGATCTCGCCGTTCATCGCGGCGGCGGTGAGGCGCGCGATCTCGGGGTTGCCATCTGCCAGCTCGTCGATGCCTTCGATGGTGACGAGCGTGGAGTCGACGTCGAAGAAGACGAAGCGGTACTTCGCCGTCATGCGCTGTCTCCGTTCCGCACGATCCCGACGACGTCGGAGAAGCGCTCGAGGAAGTGGTCCGGCGCCGCCGCCCGCAGCTCCTCGGCCGTCGACGAGCCGCTGGCGACGACCGCGACCTCGATGCCGGAGTTGCGCGCGGCGCGCACGTCGATCGGCATGTCGCCGACGAACAGCACGCGCGCATCGCCGCAACCGGCTTCCTCGATGGTGCGGGCGACATGTTGCGCGTCCGGCTTGCGCGCGCCAGCGAGATCGGGGCCGACGATGGCGCGGAAATGGCGGCCGAGGCCGAGGAAGTCGAGGATCTTGCGGGAGAAGTAGGTCGGCTTGTTCGTGCAGACCGCCATCGTCACGCCGAGGTGCGAGAGCGTGTCGAGCGTCTGCTCGACGTCGGCCAGCACCTTCGACTCGACGCAGCAGATCTCGTCGTAGCGCTGCTCGAACGCGGCCTGCACCGTGGGCGGCACGTCGTCCGCGGAGAAGGCACGCTGGAGGAGCTTCTCCAACCCTTCGCCGACGAACGTGCGGATGCGCGCGTCACTGAGGTCATTGAGACCGTGCTCGCGCCGGGCGTAATTCACCGCCCCCGCCAGCGCGGCGTAAGAGTCGACGAGCGTGCCGTCCAGATCGAACAGCACAGCACGGTAGCGAAGCGACGTCACGAGGCGATTATAGGGGGCGCGATAGGACCGATAGGACGGATAGGACCTAGGGGACCATTTCGACGACGACCGCGGTCCAGTCGTCGGCGTAGCCGTCGTCGACGGCAGCGCGCACGCGCGCCAGCAGGGCGTCCAGCCAGGCCTCGCCGTGCGCGGCGCCGTCCATCGACGCCACCAGCTCCGCGAAGCGGTCGTAGCCCAGCGGCTCCCCGGCGACCGGCGCCTCGGGCAAACCATCGCTGACGAACAGCAGGCGCTCTCCCGGTTGCAGCGTGGTGACGGAGGTCTCGTACGTCAGGCCGCTTTTCACGCCGAGCGGCAGCCGCGGGCCGGTCGCTTCGAGCACACGCACGCCGCTCGCGCTGACGACGTACGGATCGGGGATGCCGGCGTTCGCGTAGTGCAGCGTGCCGTCGCGTGGGGAAAAGCGCGCGTAGGCCAGGGCGACGAACTGCCGCTTGTCGAGCTCCGCGACCAGCTTCCGGTTGAGCGTGGCCATGGCGTCCTCGACGCGGAGCCGTGCGACGAACGGCAGCACGGCTTTCACTGAGGCCATGATGAGGCTGGCGCCCATTCCCTTGCCGGCGACGTCGCCGACGGCCACGACGATCGAGCCGTCGTCGAGCGGCACGACCTCGTAGAAATCGCCGGCGACGAGCTGCGCCGGCAGGTTGCGCGCGGAGACGGTGTAGCCGTCCCCTTCGACGAACGCCGGCGGCAGCAGGCGCTCCTGGATCTTGCGCGCGAGCTCGAGCTCCTTCTCCGCCCAGACGGTCTGCTCGAGCCGCTCGCGCATCGCGCCGTACGTGTAGAACGCGAGTCCCATGGCCACGGCGACGCAGCCGATGACGGCCAGGAAGAAGTACATGCGCTCGCCCAGCAGCGCCGAAAGCGACATGCCGTCGAACATCAGCCAGCCGCCGATCGACATGCCGATCAGCCAGCCGGCCGTGCCGCCGACGAGGAACGTCAGCGAGTGCAGCACGTAACGGGGGCGCGTCGAAAAACGCTCGATGCGGGCGCTGGCGAGCCGCTGCAGGAGCGCGATCGTGGAGTAGATCGTCACCCCGGTGATCGCCCCCATCACCAGGGTCTGCAGCGCGTAAGCCGGCTGCGCAAGCGCCCAGAACGAGGCAAAGCCCACCCCGATTGCCACCGAGGTGAGAAACGGACGGATCAGGCGGCGCATGGCTGGATGATACGCAGAAGAGGGCGCCACGTTTGCGACGGGGACGATGGGACGAATAGGACGAATGGGACGGAACGCCCTTCGGCCCTTCGTTCCTTAATTGACACCGGACGCGGAATCGCGCGTCCGTTATGCTTCTTGTTCACGCCTATGAAACGCGCGCTACTGGTCTTCGCGCTCTCTCTTTGTTCCTTCGGCGCTTTTGCGCAGCAGGAAACACCCACTGACAACAACCTCACGATCGCGGTCGAGCCGCTCGGTGACAGCGACCGGGGGACCGTCGTGCGCGTCCTCTTCCGCTTCGCCGATCCGCAGTCGATCGCGCCGAACCTTCCGCTCGTGCTGCAGGGCTCGTTCATGCAGGGCGGGGAGGTGCTGAAGAACTTCCGCTTCATGATTCCGGACGAGCGCCGCGAAGCTACGGTCAGCACGATCCAGACGTTCGCCGAGGGCGAGGTCGAGATCGACGCGAAGCTCCTCATCCCGCTCGAAGAGGGCCCGCCCGCCGTCGTGCACCGCAGCACGCAGAAGGTCACGATCGCGAAGACCGGGCGCGTCTACGTGGCCAGCGCGGAGGAAGGCGCGGAAGCGATCTTCGCCGAGGGGGTGGTGCCGGAGAGCGTGGGCGCGGTGAAGATCCGCACGCCGAAGCGCGACGTCGCTCCGAACCTCTTCATCGTCGACGTCGACGTGCTGGCGCCGGTGAAGCGCCTCGAGTTCTTCGTCGAAGGAAAGAAGATCCTCGCGCGCAACGCTCCCCCGTACCGAGCGGAGCTCGACCTCGGCAAGCTGCCGAAGCGCGTCGAGGTGAAGGTCATCGGCTACGACGCGCAGGGGCGTTACGTCGACGCGGACGCGTTCATCGTCAACGAGCGTGATACGCCGCTCGAGGTGAAGATCACGCGCACGCAGACGCCTGACGGCGTCTCGCACTTCAAGCTCAGCGTGCAGAACCCGAAGAACGCGCAGCTCAAGAGCGTCGTGCTTTACGCGGGCGACCAGAAGCTCAACGAGTGGACGCGTCCTCCCTACGCCTTCGACATCCCCACCGCGCGCCTCGGCAACGTCGAGTTCGTGCGCGCTTCAGTGATCGATGACAGCGGCTACGAAGCGGCGGATCTGCTTTTCCTCAGCGGCGACCGCTACATCGAACAGATCGACGTCAACCTGGTCGAACTGCCGGTGAGCGTCTCCGATCGCGCCGGGATTCCGATCCCGAACCTGACGGACAAGAACTTCACCGTCCTGGAGAACGGGAAGCCGCAGAAGATCTCGAGCTTCGCCTTCGCGGCGAACCTGCCGATCTCCGTCGGCGTGCTCATCGACCACTCCGGCAGCATGGAAAAGCGGATGAAGGAGACGAAGGAAGCGGCCGTCTTCTTTTTCCAGAGCATCATCAAGAAGAACGACCGCGCATTCATCAGCGGCTTCGCGATGGACCCGCAGCGCAACGCGCCGTTCGTCTCGGATCTGCCGTCGCTCCAGGCACAGGTCACCGCGGTGCCGGACGCCGGCGGCGGCACGTCGCTCTACGACGCGATCGTCACGGGGCTCTATCGCTTCCGCAACCTGCAGGGACGCAAAGCGCTGATCATCCTCAGCGACGGCGAAGACACGACCTCGCGCCTCGGCTACGAGGACATGCTGACGTACGCGCGCGCCTCCCGCGTGCCGCTCTACTTCATCGGCATCGAGATGGGCTTCATGGGCATGGGCGGCTCGTCCGCGATGAAGTCGCTGGCCGCGGAGACGGGCGGCGTCGTGTACCTCGTGAACGACGTGAAGAAGCTGAAGGAAACGTACGCGCAGCTCGAAAAGGACCTGCGGTCGCAGTACCTGGTGAGCTACTACACGGAGAGCACCAAGAAGGACCAGAGCTACCGCACGGTCGAAGTGAAGGTGGACGTGCCGGAAGCGAAAGTGCGGACGATTCGGGGGTTCATCCCGTGAGATGACGCCGTTGTCCGTTGTCCGTTTTCCGTGCGCCGCTTTGCGTAGTGGTCGGTGCAGCGCAGCACGGATAACGAACAACGGACAACGGTGTTACAGCACCAGCCGTTCGTAGGTTCCCTTCAATAGCGTCACGCGCTTCACGTAGCCACGGGTTTCGGGGAAGGGGATTGATTCCAGGAACTCGTCCAGGGGACGGCCCGGGTTGGCGCGGCGCCACTTGAGCACGTTGCCCTGGCCGCCGTTGTACGACGCCACGGCGAGGTACGTGTTGCCGTTGAACATGTCGATCAGCATCTTCAGGTGGCGGGTGCCGAGGCGGATGTTGACGTCGGGGTTCTCGAGGCGTGAGACGGCGAAGGGGATGCGCAGCTTGGCGGCGAGCTCTTTGGCCGTCGGCGGCATGAGCTGCATGAGGCCCGTCGCGCCGACGCGCGACTTGGCTTTGGGGTTGTAGTAGCTCTCCTGCAGGATCAGCCCCATCACGAGGTGTGGATCGACGCCGTGCTGCTTGGAGTACTTCTCGATCGAGTCGTGGTACTTCATGGGGTAGTACATCTTGATGAAGTAGTTCGGCACCTGATCCTGCTCGACGGTGGCGAGCTGCGGCCACGCCTTGCGGATCGAGCGGTACATGGGAATGAGGTCGCCGCGGCTGTGGTAGAGGTCCGCCATCAGCGCCTCGGCGAACCGCACGTTGGTGCGCTTCGCATTGCGCTGCAGCTCCAGACGCGCGTCGCGCATGTTGGAGAGCGCGGTCAGCTCGTAGGCCAGGCGCAGCTCCGCGGGCATCTTCTTCTCCGCGATCTCGGCCCAGTCTTCCTTCTTTTCGGCCTTCAGCGGATTCGTGGTGTTCGGCTGCCGCTTTGCGCCACGCAGATTGACGGCGTGCATCGCATAGACGTCGGCGTACGGCGCGGAGGCGAGCTTCTGGTAGATCGCCGCGGCTTCTTCCTTCTGGCCGAGGCGTTCCGAGGTGCGGGCGAACCAGTATTCGGCCTGGCGGCGGACATTCGTGTTCGTCGTGTAGGTGTCGGCGACGAAGCGGAACAGCTTGCGCGAGCCCTGCAGGTCGCCGCGCGTGTACATGGCCCAGGCGCGGTCCCAGAAGTACTGCAGCGCCGGATCGGAGAGCGGATCGAGCTTCACGATCGCGGGCACGAGCTCCTGGACGTACGAGTCCTGGTTCTTCGACTGCGCCCGCGCCATGAGCGTGTTCAGCACCTCGAGCTTTTGGTCGTCGTTGATCGGCAGTTGCAGCAGGTCCTTGAGACGCTCGCTGGTCAGCCGCTCGTAGTTCTCTTTCTTCGTCTTCTTCGCCAGGTCGATGAGCTTGATCTGGCGTGTCACGGTCTGGAACTTCGGCTTGGTGATGGTGCGCCGCTTCTTCCCTTTCCCGACGCGCTGCTTGATCGTCCCGACCTGCTTCTTCTCCTTGATCGTCTTGTAGACGGTGGGGTCGATCGCGGAGGAGAGGATGCGGTAGTTTTTCGAGAGCGTCTGCAGCGCGGGGATGGCGAGCTTGTACTCGCCTGACGTGAGCGGCTCCAGCTCTTTGATTGAATCTTCGTAGCGGCGGAGCGAGTGCAGCGCGAGGCCGCGTTGCAGACGGACATCGTTCTGGAGCGAGGCCGGGGCGCTGCTGGCCATCGCGGTGAGCTCCTCGAGCGCCGTCTGCGGATCCTGGCTGATGCGCAGCGTGGCGGCGCGCTGCAGGCGTTCTGACGGCGTCAGCGGCAGCGCCGCCTTCTCGCCGAGACCGTGGAGCGCGAGTGCGATGGCGCGCGCATCGGGAGCCTGCTGCGCACGGGGGTTGTGGATGGCGATGTTGCGCGCGGCGAAGAGAGCGCCGGAGATGTCGCCGTGGAAGAGGCGCGACTCGATGGCGTGCCACCGGCCGGTGGCGTCCATCGCCGCCGTTTCGCTGCGCGCCGGGATCGACGCGTAGACCTCGGCCGCATTGCCGAACGCACCGCGCGCGCTGTAAAGGTTCCCGAGCTTCAGCAACGCGTCGGGCGTGGCGACCATCTTCGGGTTGCGGCGCCAGAGCTTCGCGAGCGTGGCACGCGCGGCGCCTCCGTTCTTCGCCAGCTCGTACGCCTGGGCGAGGTAATAAAGGCGGTACTCCTCGACGGCCCGCGAGCCGAAGTGGAAGCCGGAAAGCTGCTTCACCGCCTCGGCGCCGTTCTTCTCATCGACGGCTTTGACGCCGGCCATGAACTGATCGCGAAACTTCTGCAGGTCCGGCGGCGCCTCCGGCTCGGAAGGAATGGCGGCGACGCGTTCATCGGTGCCGAGGTCCCCGGCACCCTTGCGCAGCGACACCACGATCGCGATGACGATGAGAAGGGCAACGACACCCGCCACCCCCAGGACGAGCGTCTTTCGGCTACGAGGTAACTTCAGAGGTAACTTCACGGGACGGCGATAGTGCTAAGGAGTTGCCAAGGAGGGGTTTGGCGGTGTTGCGGTGGATCAACAATAGGACGGATAGGACGAATAGGACATAGGACGAATAGGACGGATAGGACCTATAGGCCTGCGGACCTTGCGGCATTGGGGTGGTTGGGGAACAGCTCAACGGCGGTGGATCTTGCCGCCTTTCGGGGGTGGCTGGGGGCTACCTATCTGTCCTATAGGTCCTATTCGTCCTATAGGACCCATCGTCCCCTGTGCCTTGGCCGCCTTACAGGCCCAGCGATTCCGCCTTGCCGTCCGCCAGGATCCGCACCAGTTCATCGTAGAAGTAGTTGGACGTCTTGCGGACGTCTTCCGCGATGCGGTCGTCGTACATCTGGCGGCTGCGGTCGATATCTTCCTTCAGGCGCTCGTAAAGGTCGCGGTTGCGGCGGCCCTGTTCGACCTTGGTCTCGTTGTAGAGCTTGATCTCGGAGACCAGCAGCCGGGCGAAGCGGCGGGCTTCATCGTGCTTCTTGGCGTCCTCGGACTGGTTGCCGCCGAGGACGTTGCCGCCGCGGATGCCGGCGGGGGGGACGTACTGGGTGGTCGGGCGCGTCGACGTCTCTTCGCCGGGGGTGGCCGCCGCGGCGGGAACCGGTGCCGGCGCGGGCGCAGGTGCAGGCGCCGGAGCCGCAACGGGCGCGGGCGTCGGGATGGGACGCTCCATCGTCGGCATGCGTACCGTCGTAGCGGGTGCCGCGGCCGGAGCCGGGGTGGCGGCGCCGCTGAAGTCGTCGGCGGTCGGAACGTTGAAGCTGGGACGCGCGGAGGAGATCATCTCGCGCATCTGCTCGGCGGTGAAAGCGCGGGTGGCGTCGGGATTGTCCACCACCGCCGGACGCGCGGGAGCTGCGGCCGGGGCCGGAGCAGGCGTGGGAGCCGGAGCCGGAGCCGGTGTGGGAGCCGGACGCGGCTGCGGCGGCGCGGCCATCACGGTCGCGGTGCCGTCGATGTCGCCCTCGGTCAGGCTGGGCGACGGCGTCTTCTTGCGGATGGCCAGGGTGTCGATGAGCAGCCCCGTCGTGAAGACGAGGATCTCGATCGAGGAGGGGTCGAGCTTGCCGAGATCGGCCTCGACGGCGTCGACGTACACGGCCGCGGCGACCTTGTCCTTGATGACCATCGGCACGAGGACGCCGCGCGCGGAGGCGGGGACGCCGAGGCGGGTGGAGAGGTTGGCGCCGTCCCAGATGACGACCTGTTCGTTGCGCAGCACGCGGTCGAGCTCCGGGATCAGCCCGGGCGCGGCGTTGAAGCGCTTCACCATCTCGTCGTTACCGCCGGCGGCGGAGTAGCCGACGCCCTTCCAGCCGGAGAACGTCTCCCCGCGCAGGATGAGGAGGGCGGCGCGCGAGCCGAATTCGAGGCAGGCGTCGAGCAGCGAGTTCAGCACGTCGACCTGCGACTTGCCGCGCTCGATCGTCTGCAGCGCGACCTTGACGCGGGTGGCATCGGCCGTGGCCGGTGCCGCCGCGGCCGGGGCGGGCTTGGCAGCCGCGTAGCCTTCCTCGAGCTCGGCGATCGACTTCTGGATGTGCGGGAGCAACGTGATGCTGTTGACGTCGGCCTGCACGCTCTGGAGCGCGGCCTTGAGCTGTGAATCGACAATGACGCGGACGTCTTCGACGGACGAGTGGATCTCGGCCACCATTCTTTCGATCGCTTCGCGCACGTGCGCTTCGATCGACGTCGCGACTTCCTCGCCCCTCACAGCCATAAATCCTCCGGTTGCTGTGGCTTGACCCGCAAACTCAGGGTAGCCAAAGGAACGTCGATTATTGACCCCCGCTCAGACGCTGTCAAGGAAGCGCGCCTGTGCTACTTTGTGCACAGATGCGCACGTTTCCCTTTGTTTTCGCACTGGTCACGGTGGTTGCGCTCGGTTGCGGCGGGAATGCCGACGGTCCGGATCATCAGACCGAGTGGCGTGATGTCCTCCGTCACAAGAAGGCGGCGAGTGCCCCCGCGGCCTCGACGAAGGAGAAGCAGGTCTACGCCGACTCCGTCGCCGCCTTCGTCAAACGCCACCCCAATCACGACCGTGCCCGCGAGGTCTTCCGCCGCATGCAGGTCGAGTTCGCCGACGAGCTTTCCTCCGTCGGCCGCTACCAGGACTCCATCCGTTTCTACCGCGCCGTCCTCGGCCACGATCCGCAGAACGAGCGGGCCATGCAGGGCCTCCGCGACGCCGTCGAGCGTCTCGCCGTATCACGGGAGAAGCTCGTCCAACTCGAGAAGGGGATGAATCATCGCGAGGTCGCCTCGATTCTCGGGAAACCGATCCCCGGCTGGACCGTAAAAACGAAGCGTCGCGAAGCAACGATGGAAGCGTGGTACTACCGGACGCGGACCGGCGGCGTCGCGGGCGTTTACTTCCGCGACGGCAAGGTCTTCGCCGCCGAAGAGAACTCCCACGCCAAGATCGGAAATATGTAGGACAGACACTCTTGTCTGTCTTATCAGGACGACAGACCGCAGTGTCTGCCGCCGAGCGAGAGAGAAACGTCCAATGCCTCTTTACGAATACCAGTGCAGGGAGTGTAGCGAGCGCATCGAGGTCATTCAGAAGATGAGCGACCCGCCGCTCTCGCACTGCCCGAAGTGCAACGGGGAGATGAAGAAGCTCCTCTCCGCCCCGGCCATCCAGTTCAAGGGCTCGGGCTTCTACAAGAACGATTACTCCTCCTCCTCCAAGCCGGCGCCGGCGGAATCGAAGTCTTCCGAGACGAAATCGGAGACGAAGACCGAAGCGAAGCCGGCCACGGCGGACAGCGGCAGCAAAACCGCGGATTGACCGCGGCTTCAAATGGAATTCGCAACCACACTCCCTTCCCGCCACGATCCGTTCCGTAAGATCTTCGAGCTGAGCATGGGTAAAGCACGCGATTTCAAGCGCCACGCGGACTCGGTCCTCGAGGAGCTCTTTCTGTCGCTCTTCGAAGAGATCGACACGGAGAAGCTGCGCAAGGAAGTGGACGACCTCAAAGCGGGCGCGCCCGATTACAGCCGCAGCGATCACGCCCGCACGCTGACGCGCCGCACGGCCATCCGCTGCGCCGCGGCCGGCGCGGTGACGGGACTGCCGTCCGGCATCATCGCTTTCACGATGATCGGCGCCGATCTCGCCTACCTCATGTTCCAGCAGTTCCGCCTCATCCTCGGGATCGCCACGATCTACGGGCACGAGCCGACGAGCCGCGAGCGCTTCAGCGAAGCGCTGTCGTGCCTCGCCTTCACCGGCGGCGCCGGAGTCGGCAAGCAGGGAATTGCGGCAATGCTCGGCGCGGCGACCACCGAAGGCGGTGTGATCGCCGAGCGCATCGGGACGCGCCTGCTGCGCGACCGCATGGCGAAGGTGGTGCCGTTCGTCGGTGCAATCTCCGGCGGCGCGCTGAACTTCTTCGCGGTGAACGTCGTCGCCCGCAATGCCATCCGCTACTACGAGAGCCGCATCGACCCGGGTCTGGCCGAGGAAATCTGGGCCGAAGGCGATCGCGAGCACGCCTGAAATTCGGGATTACGCGTTGTAACTGAAGTAGCGGAATGCAACTTCAGGCAGGGTGGTTTGGGCCGAGTGACTACGATGCCAAAATTCGAATACGAGCCCGCCGAACAGGTCAGCTCTGCGTTCTTCGAGCGCCGGCGGATCCGCCGCATTCGAATGATCGTCGAGCTCACGCTCAACCTGATCTCCTCCGACCGCACCGAGTCGCACCGCGAAGCCCGCAGTCTCGTCGATTGCGCGCGCAAAGCGATCCTGGAGCTCTACCCCGGTTTCAACGCCCGCTACGAGCTGATCATCCAGCCGCACTTCGAGCGCGTCCTCCAGCAGCGCTGGCCCGACGAAGAGATGCACCACGTCAGCGTCTCTGAAGTGGTGAATTAGCGCCGCCGCACGGCCCGTTTTCGGTTGTTGGTTTTCGGTTTTCGGTGCTCTGCTTTGAGCGTCGCTAACACGGTTAACCTCCGCATCGCGCAGCACCGAAAACCGAAAAACAACCCCCCCTCACCGCAACTCCCACCGCGCAAGCACCTCCGCCGGAAACGCGGCGCGGCGCGCGAACACCATCCCCGCCTCGTCACGCGCGATCAGTGCCCACTGCTTCCGCGGCCAGTAGGCCAGCGACGCGTCCATCTCCGTCTGCCGTCCCGTGCGCGCATCGACCACCGGCAGCGGCGGACGGTATTCGTCGACGGCGAGGTCGATGCGGTACTTCCGCAGCAACGCCTGCCATGCGCGTGAGTCGAGCCGCGCCTTCTCGTACTCCGCGATGTACGTGTGATACAGCTCGTTGCGTCCGTCGGTGAGCACGCGCCGCCCGGGATAAAACGACCAGATCAGATAGCCGCCGAATTGATCGGGGTTGTAGATGTGGCCAGCGAGCTTCGCCTCCTGCAGCCGCGCGACGGCGGCGACGGGGAAGCGCTCCGCCGGCAGACCCACGCGATGATCGACGGTCATGACCATGAGCGCGATCGCCGCGGCCGCCGCGGGATACGCGATGCGGCGCGGCACGCGCAGCGCGGGCATCAGTAACGGGAACGCGGCGAAGAAGAGGTTCTGGTTGCGCACGTGCCGGATGGCGAGATACGCGAACATCGCGAAGAGGAGAATGCGGAAGAGGTTCTTCTCCCGAGCCAGCACGATGAACCCTGCAACGACGGCGAGGTAGAGCAGCGGAAAGAGGAGCGGTGAGCTCGGCAGCCACTCCGCGTTCACGAACTCGCCGCCGCTGGCGAAGAGCGTCAGCTCGAGAGGCGCGAGCACGCCGCGCACGCCGTACGGATTCGCGAGCAGCGCTACCGCGCTCGCCGCCGGCGCCTGCCACGAGCGCGTCATCAGCAGCGCGATCGCCGGGGCGATGAGCGCCGACGGATGCACGTTGATCCAGACGACGGTCAGCAGCGCGTACCAGAGCCACGCATGGCGCCCCTTGATCGCGAGAGCGAGCACCACGAGCAGCGCGGCGACGGCGGAAGGCCGCACGTCGAGCATCGGTGCGCCGCCGGCGAAGGCGATGGCCACGAGCAGCAAGGCGGTGTGGTGTTCGTTCACCCGCCGCGCGACGAGATAGGCGATGGTGAAAAGCGCCCCCACGAGCAACGCGCGCAGCCACGACAGCCCTCCGAAACCGGCGACGCTGTGGATGAGGTACGCCGGCACCTGAAACAGCCACTCGCCGTTGATCCACGGTTTGCGATCGCTGGCTACGGCAAAGGGGTCGGCAGCGGGCAGCGCGCCGTGATCGACGATCCAGCGCCCGGTGGCGAGATGCCAGCCGAGGTCATAGCTGCGGATGGGCGTGATTGCCGTGAGGGCCAGCAGCACGAACAGGCCCAGCGGCAGAAAGCGGTTCACCACCGGCGAAGTCTATAGGGACAGGGAACCGATGGGACAAATAGGACCAGGTCTTACCGCCGGACCGTGATCCCCAGTTCACGGATCTGGTAGGCCAGCGCCTGGCGGGACATCTTCAGCAGGGTGGAGGCCTGGTTCTGGTTGCCGCGCGATTGGACCAGCGACTTTTCGATGAGGTCGCGGCGGAAGCGGGTCACG
>DASVEE010000010.1:0-60388 GCA_036380735.1 Thermoanaerobaculia bacterium
ATGAACGAGACGATCTCTCCCGAGGAGTGTCCCATGAGCTTCTTGGCCACATCGGACTGGTTCGAGTAGACGCCATGCTCGGGATCGGACTCCCACGGGCCGAGGATGGTCACGGTGCGGCGCTCGTCGCCGTTGGAAAGCTCGATCTTCGTGCCGACGCGCACCGAGCCGATGTCGATCTGACTCGCGTCGAGCACGCGCACGCGGGAGATCTCCGAAGCCAGCTCGCCGACGCGCGCGGACAGATACTCGGCGCGCTGCCGCGCGGCCTTGTACTCGAAGTTCTCGCGCAGGTCGCCCATCTCGCGCGCGGCCTGCAGCGCCTTCGAGTTCGCCGGGATCTCGACGTTCTTGAGGTTGTGCAGCTCGGCGCGCTTTTTCTCGAGCGAGTCCGCCGTCGCGTACACCGGCTCGGCCTCGGGCTCGCGCAGCTTCGGGAACTTCATCAGCGCCGCGTGCTTGACGATGTCGCGGCGGTACTCCTCGAGCGCGCCGTAGCGGTCGAGCGTCTCGACGAGCTTGCGCGCCTGCTCCTCGTTGTCCTGCTGCATGACGATGCGGACCGCGAGACCGCCCTTCTCGAAGAAGTCCTTGAGTCGCGCGCGGACGCCGGAGAACTCGTCGTGCGTGAGCGCATCGAGGATCTGGAAGAGGACGTTGTACGTGGCCTTCTCGGAGAGCTTCTCTTCCTCGCTGAGGCGCTTGACGTACCAGTAGAAGGCGCGCGGGTGGCGGCGCGGATAGCGCAGCGTCTCGTCGATCAGGCGATCGCGGATCTCGGTCTCGCCCGCGGTCTCGAGCTCGCTGATGATCGACGTGAGGATCTTCGGGTCTTCGTCGTAGAAGAAGACTTCGCTGTAGACCTTCGGCCAGTCGGGGTGATTCTCGCGCACGATCTTCAGCGCTTTCTCGCGGAGCTGCTTGTCGCCGACGGCGGCGACGATGCGCGACGCGAGCTGCCCGGTGAGCAGCGAGTTGGGATCGAACGGCGCGGTGTACGTGCCGGGGAGCGTCTCGAGGACGGTGAGGATCTGCCAGGCGAACGCGGCGTCGGTCTTCACGAGCCGTGCGGCTTCCGCGGCGAGCGCGGAGGAGAAGAAGTCGGCGATCTCTTTCGAGCGGCTGCTGTGCTTGCGCGCCAGCTCGAGCTTGTTCTTCGGGTCGGCGCGCTCGAAGTCGCGGCGGACGGCTTTCTCGGCGTCACCGGCGGAACCGGACCAGGCGTACGTCGCCTTCGCGCCGGTGCCGCTGGCCACGACCTGCGGGTTCTTGCGCGCGGCGGTCCACCACGACGTCCACTTCCCTTCGTCCACGATCCCAATGACGGCGTCGCGCACCTCGGGCATCGTCATCGGGCGGCCGAAGCTCTGGAGGACGCGCGCCAGAAACTGCGGCGGTGAGCTCGCGGCTTCCTTGCGCAGCTTGTCCTGATCGGCGAACTTCTCGCGGAGAACATGCCCTTCCGGCAACGGGATGAGGTACTTCCCCGCGGCGCCGAGCGGCACCGAGACGCGCTTGTCTTTCTCGAAGTCGAGACGGGCGATGCCGAGCTCCGGGTTCAGCTCCGTCACGACGCCGGCACCGCGGCCGGTCATGAAGAAAGCCTCTCCCTGGTCGTAGGTCAGCCAGGTCTCGACCTTCTCGGCTTTCTCGACGGGGTTGCTGGCGGGATCGGCGAAGTTGACGAACTGGAAGGCGCGCGCGAACGACTTGCGGGAGCCGTAGCTCTTCCGCAGCGCTTCTTCGATCTGCGGCCGCATCTGCGCGGGATGTTTGGAAAGGCGGCCGACTTCCTTCAGCACGTGCAGCCGCTGCGGCCAGAGCTCGCGTTCCTTGAGAACATCGCCGAGAAGGCCGAGGAGCGTGTCGGATTGCGAGCGCTGCTCGGCTTTGCGGAGCGCCTTCGCGATGGTGATGAAGGTGTCGATGTCCGTCGGATCGCTCTCGATCTTGTTCATCCAGAGCGCTTCGAGATCATCGAACTTTTTCGACTGAATCAGAGCATTCGCATCTTCGCGGAAACCCAACGTCCATACCCCCGGCAAGTAGAGCGGGGTATTGTAGCGATTTTGGGGTGCGGGTGCGCCGAAGGTTGGCTGCAGTTGACGTCCGTGGTGCCCCCACGGCCGTTACCAAGGGCAGCCACGGCACCCAGGGTCCGCCAGGCCTATTCGTCCTATAGGTCCCATTCGTCCCATTTCCTATCCCCCGCACACCCAAGGGCACGTTCACGCGCAAAAAAAAGCGGCGCTTGCGCGCCGCTGGGGAAAACCACGTTTGCGGCCGGTTACCGGCGCAGCTTGACGAGGGCTTTGAAGACGTCGAACGGCAACTGCTCGGAATGCACAATGTGGCGGAGGTGGTGCAGCGTCGTGCGGCGCTCCTTCACGTCCTCGACATTGATGTTGTGCTTCCGCAGCAGCTCGTGCGCTTTTTTCTCGGGCATGGCTACTCCTTGAATGAGTTCGGGGTTGAGCCCGACCCAACGGGAGCGCCTCCGGTGCTATTCCCCTCGCAGCCGGGCGAGGATCTTCTCGTGGACGCCGCCGAACGCGCCCGACGACATCACGACGACCACATCGCCATCCTTCGCTTCCGAGGCAATGCGGCCGGCGATGTCGTCGAAGCTGTCGATCTGCTCGATCGGGATGCCGTCCGCGGCGAGCCGCTCGATCATGTGCGGGACGTCCATCATGTGGTCGAGCCCGTACCGCTCCTCGTAGCGCTGTTTGTAGAAGATCGGCCCGATGATCACCCGGTCGGCTTCGTGGAAGGCGTCGATGTAGCCGGCTTCGAACTCCTTCCGGCTGGAGGAGATCGAGCGCGGCTCGAACAGCGCCCAGATGCGCTGCCCGGGATAGCGGTTCCTGGCACCGTTGAGGGTGGTGGCGATGGCGGTGGGGTGATGGGCGAAGTCGTCGATGACGGTGACGCCGCGCTCGACGCCGCGCACTTCCATCCGCCGCTTGATGCCCTGGAACGTCTCCAACCCCTTCTGGATGTCCTCTGCCTCGACGCCGCGCAGGCGGGCAATGGCGATGTCAGCCAGGGCGTTGAGGACGTTGTGGCGGCCGGAGAGGGTCGAAGTGAAGCGGTACCACTCCTTCCCTTCCCACCAGGCGGTGAAGGAGGTCGTCTGCGGGGCGTACTCGACGTCGGTGGCGAAGATGTCGCGCGTCCGCTCCCATCCGAAGCTCAGCCAGCGCGCTTTTGCATCGCGACGGAGAACCGCCACGTTTTCGTCATCGCCGTTCGCGACGATGACGTCGCCGGCCGCAACCTGCTGTACGCCTTTGCGGAAGGCCTCGATGATGGCGCCGAGGTCGGCGTAGATGTCGGCGTGATCGAACTCGATGTTGTTCACGAGGAGCGTGTTCGCGTGGTAGTGGAGGAACTTCGGCCCCTTGTCGAAGAAGGACGTGTTGTACTCGTCGCCCTCGATCACGAACTCCGGACCGTCGCCTAACTTGAAGTTCTGATTGAAGTTGAGCGGGATGCCTCCGACGACGAAGCTCGTGTCGCGGCCGGCGGTCTCGAGCAGCCAGGCCATCAGCGAGGTGGTCGAGGTCTTGCCGTGCGTGCCGGTGACCACGATCGAATGTTTCTCCCTGATGAACAGGTTGTAGATGGCATTCGGCATCGAGGTGTACGGCAGGTCGAGCTCCAGGGTCGCGACCGCTTCCTCGTTCGTGCTGGCGGCGACGTTGCCGATCACGACGAGGTCGGGGCGGAACGTTTCGAGGTGCTCGCGCGTATAGCCTTCGAGCACCGGAATCCGGAGGCGCTCGAGGTAAGTGGACATCGGCGGATAGAGCTGTTGATCGGAACCGCTGACCTCGTAACCGCGCTGCTGGAGCATCCCGGCGAGCGAGGCCATGGCGGTACCGCCAATGCCGATCAGGTAGACACGCTTGACGTTCGGAAGTTCTTTCAGATGAGGCATCAGCCCGCTCCCCACGCAAAAAGCGTGCTTCGGCGGTTCGAATTGTAGAATCTCAGGCCTGCGCAGCAGCATTCGTTTCAAGGGGAATGGCCCTTTTGGACGTGCTGTTCGCAACGCCGTAACCCAACATCGGTTTGTCTAGTTCACAGGAGGATTTCTCGCATGTCCAAGCGTATGTTTGCCACGGTGGCGATGGTGCTCGCGATGACGGCCCCGCTCGTCGCGCAGGAAAAGGCAGCGGCGTCGAAGAGCCCGCGCCTGACGGTCGTTGAGCCCGTCAAGGATTTCGGAACCGTTCCGAAGGGTCAGAAGCTCGATATCGCATTCGTCGTCAAGAACACCGGCACGACGGATCTCGAGATCATTGCCGCTCGTCCGTCCTGCGGCTGCACCGTGGCCGACTTCGACAAGGTCATCAAGCCGGGTCAGACCGGCAAGGTGAACGCGCATGTCGACACGACGAACTTCGCCGGTCCGATCGCCAAGTCGATCACGATCGAGACGAACGACCCCTCCACGCCGACGGCGCAGCTCACGGTCCACGCGATCGTGAAGCCGTACGTCGAAGCGTACCCGGCCGGTTTCGTCCGCTTCAACATGCTCCAGGGCGATGCTGAAGTCCAGGCCGTCACCCTCTACTCGGAAGAAGACGAGCCGTTCGAGATCGTCAAGGTCGAAGCGCCGGCCGAGTGGATCAAGGTCGACGTGAAGAAGAACGAAGGCGCTGACGTCATCCAGACCGTCGGCAAGAAGGAACAGGCCCAGTACAAGCTCAACATCACGGTCGGTGGCCCGGACGCCAAGGTCGGACCGCTCGCCGAGAAGATCCACATCGTCACGAATTCCAAGCACCAGCCGGACTACTGGGTCAGCGTCTCGGGCGTCATCCGTCCGACGTACCGCGTCGAGCCGACCGGTGTGAACTTCGGACCGGTCGCCCCGAGCGACAGCGCCGCGACGCGCACCGTCACGCTCCGCTCCAACAACCTGAAGGCGCCGGAGTCGTTCCTGGTCTCGAAGGTCGAGACGAGCGTCCCGGGTGTTTCGGCCGAAGTGAAGCCGACCGCCAACAAGGGCGAGTACGAAGTCACGCTGCAGGTCAAGAAGGACGCCCAGCCGGGCGACATCACCGGCGACCTGAAGATCTTCACCAGCGACAAGGTGACCCCGGTCTTCACCGTTCCGGTCCGCGGCACGATCAAGTCGGCCACGGCCGCCAAGTAAGCGTCGATCAGCACCCTTTCAAGGGGCTGGCGTCTTCGGACGCCAGCCCTTTTTTGTTGGCGTTGCTCGAGCGCCGTTGTCCGTTGTCCGTTGTCCGTGCTCCGCTGTGCAGGGATTCCCGTCTAGCGGAGCACGGACAACGGAAAACGGACAACGGACAACGCCCCCAGGCGGCGGCTACAGCACGATGCTGATGCCCGTGCCATCCCCCACCGGCAGGATCGTCGTCAGCAGGTGCGGATCGGTCGTGATGCGCTGGTTGAACGCCCGCAGCGCATCCGTGGCGGCATCGTGGACACCCTCGGCGACCCTCCCCTTCCACAGCAGGTTGTCGCAGACGATGACGCCGCCGGTCTCGATCCTGGGCAGGAGGCTGTCGAGGTACTCCTCGTACTCGGTCTTCACGCAGTCGATGAAGACGAAGTCGAAGGGGCCGCTCAGCCGCTGGATGACGTCGAGCGCGGCGCCCTCATGGAAGACGATGCGCGACTTCAGCTCCGCTTCCTTGACGAAGCGCCTGGCGGTATTGAGCGTGGCGTGATCGATCTCGATCGTCTCCAGCACCGCTTCCTCATCGAGCTCGCGCCCCATGACGACGACCGAGTAACCGATGTTCGTCCCCACCTCGAGCACCCGGCGCGGCCGCTTCATGCGCAGCAGCACACGAATGAGCTGCGCCACCTCCGGATCGGCGATCGGCTGCCCGGTTTCCTCCGCGTACTTTTCCATCTGCTCGAGCAGCGCATCGCGCGGCGGCAACAGCGATTCGAGATATTCAGCCTGCGAGCGGCGGAGAATGGCGTCGATGCGGTCCTTCATGGGAGGGATCGTATCGCGGGAAGGGGGAAGGAGGGCTGGATTGGGGAGGGGGACGATGGGACAAATAGGACAGATGGGACCTATGGGACGAATGGGAAGGATCGCGGCAGGCTTTGTCCTATCCGTCCTATAAGGTCCTATTTGTCCTATCGTCGCCCCAGTGCGTCAAACGTGAGGCTTGGCGGCGTACTTCGCGCGGAGTTCCGCGAAAAGCCGGATCTCTTCAAAATGCGGAGTCGCCGTCATGCGATCGAGTTTACCTCGGGCATCACACGATGCGATCGGCGTACCTCACGGGATCACGGAGCTCGCTTGCAACGGCGGTGATGAAGATTTGCTCCGCCACCACCACGTAATAGATGGTGTACGGGAAGTGGAGCAGCCGCTTCTTTCGCGTTCGTTGAGCGGCCAGCGGCGAACCTTCCGGAAACTCGACGATGAATCGAAAGGCAGCTGAGAGGTCTCGCCGGAAGCGCGAGACCGCGGAAAGCGAGTTTTGGCGGTAGTACGCCTCCGCCTCGCGTCGATCTCTCAACGCGTCCCTCGAGAGCGTCACCTTCACGGCTTGTCGTCGGCCCAGAACTCTTCGAGCGTCAGCCCTGGGTCTTCACCGCTGAGCAGACGCGCGAGCCGGCGATCGGACTCGGCCAGCCAGGCCTGTTCGCGCGCTTCATTCACGGGCACACTCTCGAGCAGCTTGCTGCTGACCAGCAGACGCTCCTCTTCAGTGAGCTCCATCGCGCTGCGAAGCACCTCGTCGATGGTGGTCATACTCCCCCCAGTCTACCCCTACTTCGCCTCCACCGCTTCCCGCAGCTTTTCGGCCTGGAAGTGGGCGTTGAGCGGCTCGATGACGATGTCGAGGTTGCCGTTCATCACGTCCGGGAGGTTGTGCACCGTCAGGCCGATGCGGTGGTCGGTGACGCGGTCCTGGGGGAAGTTGTAGGTGCGGATTTTTTCGGAGCGGTCGCCGGAGCCGATGAGGCCTTTGCGGGTGGCGGAGAGCTCGGTCTCACGCTTCTGGCGCTCGATGTCGTAGAGACGCGCCTTCAGCACCTTCAGCGCCTTCGCGCGGTTCTTGATCTGCGACTTCTCGTCCTGGCAGGAGACGACCACGCCGGTCGGCAGGTGCGTCATGCGCACGGCGGAGTAGGTCGTGTTGACCGATTGGCCGCCCGGGCCGGACGAGCAGAACGTGTCGATGCGCAGGTCCTTTTCGTTGACCTGGATGTCGATGTCCTCGACCTCCGGCAGCACGGCGATGGTGATGGCCGAGGTGTGGATGCGGCCCTGCGTTTCCGTGGCGGGGACGCGCTGCACGCGGTGCACGCCCGACTCGAACTTGAGGCGGGAGTAGACCTTGTTGCCTTCGACCGTCAGCGTCGCGTCCTTGATACCGTTGACGGAGGAGTAGTTGGCGTCGGTGATCTCGACTTTCCAGCGCTTCTGCTCGGCGTAGCGGATGTACATGCGCATCATCTCCGCCGCGAAGAGCGAGGCTTCGTCGCCGCCCGTGCCGGCGCGGATCTCGACGAAGACGTTCTTCTCGTCGTTCGGGTCCTTCGGCTGCAGCAGGACGCGCACCTCGGCCTCGAGCTGCGGCTCGCGCGGCTCGAGCTCGGCCAGCTCCATCTCCGCGAGCTCGCGCATCTCGTCGTCCGCGCGCAGCATCTCGCGCGCTTCGGCGATGCGCTTCTTCACGTCGCGCAGCTCGCGGAATTTGAAGACGACGTCTTCCATCTCGGAAATCGCCTTCATCGTGTCGCGATACGCGGCGACGTCGGTGACGACGTCCGGCTCCGCGATCTTGCGCTGGAGCTCCTGGTAGCGTTTTTCGATTTCGTCGAGTTTCTCGTACATCGGTTGTTCCTCTTGCGCAGAAAAGCAAAATGGGAAGACGCACGGAGCGCCTTCCCATCAGTGAAATGCAAATCGGTCGCTAAGCGACGGCGGCTTGTTTCTCGTCGATCACGTCGTACAGGAGCGCTTCCTTGAGGGCGATGATGGCGATCTCGAGCTGCTTGTCGTCCGGCTCTTTCGTCGTGATCCGCTGCAGCCAGAGGCCGGGCTGGATCAGCATGCGGCAGACGGGGTTCTTCAGGTGCCGCGCGGAGAAACGGATGACCTCGTACGCGAGACCGGCGATCAGCGGGATCAGCACCACGCGCGCGCCGAACTTCAGCACGAACGGCGCGGTCGAGGGGATCAGCGAGAACACCAGGATCGAGATGGCCATGACGAAC
Source organism: Thermoanaerobaculia bacterium (assembly GCA_036380735.1). Classification (GTDB taxonomy): domain Bacteria; phylum Acidobacteriota; class Thermoanaerobaculia; order Gp7-AA8; family Gp7-AA8; genus DASVEE01. The sequence goes on from DASVEE010000010.1 coordinate 8,230, forward strand.
AGCAGGAAGCTCGTGCCGCAGCGGGGGTGCAGCGTCGACTTCTTGCGGGCGTTCTCGACCGTGAGGTCTTCGTTCGCTTCGAATGTGTAGACCGTCTTGTGCTCGGCGCCGTGGTACTGGAACACGCGCCGGATCTCGTCCATGAACGAGATCGACAGGATGTAGATGAAGAAGAAGACGGCGCGGATGACACCGTCGATGATGTTGTAGGCGAAGTTCCCCATCTCCGGGAAGAGGTAATGCCGGATCAGGTTCGTGAGGCCGAGCGGCGCCAGGATGAAGAGGCCGACACCTAGGAGCATCGCCATCCCCATGGAGCTGGCGATGGCCCAGTTCGACAGCTCCGGCTCCCCTTCCTCACCCGCGGACGAGGCGCTCGCCGAGAAGTTCAGCGCGCGGATGCCGAGGATGAGCGACTGGATCAGCACGACCGAGCCGCGGAGGACCGGGAACTTGAGGAACGGGTACTTCTGCGTGACGGAGACGAGCTTGTCCTTGCGCAGGGCGACGCCGCCGTCCGGCTGCCGGACGGCGACGGTGTACCCCGTCAGCGAGCGCATCATCACGCCTTCGATGACTGCCTGACCGCCGATCAACATGTCGACGTTTTTGTCTTTGGCAGTCCCGCTCGGCATCGACGAAGTAAGACCGTTCGTGAACGCGCCGAACGCACCACTGATCAACTTCGCGGCACCGAGCCAGGCGCGACGCATTACTTGGCCGCTTCCTTTTTGCCGTACTTTCTCTGGAAACGATCGATACGGCCGGCGGTGTCGACCAGCTTCTGCTTGCCCGTGAAGAACGGGTGGCACTTGCTGCAGAGCTCGACGCGGAGCTCCTTGCGGGTCGAACCGGTGGTCCAGGTCTCGCCGCACGCGCAGTGGACGGGAACCTGCTGATACTTCGGATGGATATCTGGTTTCATAGACTTAACCTCGCAGAATCTGAGCCTTGCAGCGATGAAACGGGGAGTATATCGGAAAAATTCTGGCCCGATTGGTGCTGAGTTCGACGGAATGCCGCGCGTTCTCGCGACGATCCTCCTCATCGTCAGCCTCGCGATGTTCGCCCTCCTCGGCATCGCCGCGGTGAACCTGCGCAGCGGCGAAGAAGTCCCGACCCGCGACTGGGCCTTTCCGATGATCATCCTGGCCACCGGCGCCATCTTGATGTGGATGCTGACGCGGCGGCCGCAGTTCTCGATGCGGCTTTACGTGGCGGCGTTTGCCCTGTGGCTGCTGACGGCCGGGTTCTTGTTCATGGTGCTGTAGGCCGCGGGGAACGATGTCCTATCGGTCCTATGGGTCCTACAGGTCGTGTTGTCAGCGGCCGCCGAAGAGGGTGACCAGCAGGAACGTCAACGCGCCGATCAGCGCGGACATGGGGATGGTCAGCACCCACGCCCACACGATGCGGCCGGCGATGCCCCAGCGCACGGCGGACAGGCGGCGCGTGGCGCCGACGCCGACGATGGCGCCGGTGATCGTGTGCGTCGTCGAGACCGGCACGCCGAACGCCGTGGCCACGAAGAGGGTGATGGCGCCGGCCGTCTCGGCGGCGAAACCGCCCACCGGCTGGAGGCGCGTGATCTTGGAGCCCATCGTATGGATGATGCGCCAGCCGCCGCTGAGGGTGCCGAGGGCGATGGCGCCGTGGGCGGCGAGGATGACCCAGGTGTCGATGCGGAACTCTTTGAGGTAGCCGGCGGTGAAGAGCACGCCGGCGATGATGCCCATCGTCTTCTGCGCGTCATTGCCGCCGTGCCCGAGGCTGTAGAGCGCGGCGGAGATGAGCTGCCCTTTACGGAAGAGGCGGTCGACCTTCACCGGCGTCCAGCGGCGGAAGATCCAGAAGATCGCCACGGCGAGGAGCAGCCCGAGGGTCATGCCCATCAGCGGGGCGAGAATGATGTAGATGAGGGTCTTGGTCCAGCCGCTGAGGATGATCGCGCCGAAGCCGGCGTTGGCCATCGCCGCGCCCGCATAGCCGCCGATCAGCGCGTGCGAAGAGCTCGTCGGCAGGCCGTAGTACCAGGTGATGAGGTCCCAGACGATCGCGCCCATCAGGCCGGCGAAGATGACGCCGGTCGTGACGGCGGAGAGGTCGATCATCCCCTTGCCGATGGTCTTGGCGACGGCGGTGCCGAAGGTGAAGGCGGCGATGAAGTTGAAGAACGCGGCCCAGACGACGGCCTGGCCGGGCGAGAGGACGCGCGTGGAGACGACCGTGGCGATGGAGTTCGCCGCGTCGTGGAATCCATTGATGTAGTCGAAGATCAGCGCGACCACGATCACGGCGATGACAGTCAGCAGGAGCATCGATCAGCCGTGCTTTACCACGATGTTCTCGAGCAGGTTCGCGACATCCTCGCAGCGGTCGGTGGCGTCTTCGAGCATGTCGAAGATCTCCTTCCACTTCATGACGGTGATCGGATCGCTCTCCTCGTCGAAGAGACGCCCGACGGCCTGCTGGTGGATGCGGTCGGCCTCCCCCTCGTGGTCGTTGATCTGGACGACGAAGTTGAGGACGTGGTCGCGCTTTTCGAGCGCTTCCAGCGCCTGGCGCAGCTCGTCGCACTGCAGGGCGATGAGGCGCGCGAGCTCGCGGGTGCCCTCGCGGAGGTGCTCGATCCGGTACAGCGGGATCAGCGTGGCGACGTCGTCGATCGAGTCCATGACGTCGTCGAGCGCCTTGGCCATCGCGTGGATGTCCTCACGGTCGATGGGGGTGACGAACGTCTTGTTGAGGCGCTGAATGATCTCGTGCGTCAGGTAGTCGCACTTGTGCTCGACTTCCTTGATCTCGTCCGAGCGGCTGATGTCGGGCGGATCCTGGGCGAGCATCTCCTCGAGCAGGCGGGCGCCAATCTTCAACTGGTCCGCCATGGCCATGAAGTCGGTGAAGAATTTTTCCTCACGCGGGATCAGACGAAATCTCGACACTCGGACGCCCCCCTCAGCAGAGGCGGAATGTATATCACGGGAAATCAGGCGGCGGGGAGACGCACTTCGAAGGTGGCACCACCACCGGGGCGGTTGAGGGCCCGGATGCTGCCGCCATGGAGGAGGACGAGGTGCTTGGTGATGGCCAGCCCGAGGCCGAGGCCGGGGACGTTCTGCGAGCGGCTTTTGTCGACGCGGTAGAAGCGGTGGAAAATCCGCTCCAGCTCGGCGGGAGGAATCCCCTCCCCTTCGTCGGAAATGCGCACGACCGCTTCCCGGCCGGAGTTGGAAAGCTCGACCAGCACGTTACCGGCGCCGCCGTGCTTCATCGCGTTGTCCATGAGGTTCGTGAAGATCTGCTCGACGCGCGTGGGATCGACGCTGGCGATGGCGTCTCCCTCCACGGTGAAACGCTCGCCGAAGTCTTCGCAGAGCTCGGTCACGACGTCGCGCAGTTGCACGGAGCGGCGGTCGAGCACGAGCTCTCCCGACTCGATGCGGTTCAGCTCCGCGAGGTCCTGCACCAGGCGCTCGATGCGCGTGAGCTGGCGCAGCATCACGCTGCGGAGCTGCTGCTCGTGCTCCGGCGCGATCCCGCCGTGATCCAGCGTCTCGGTCGCGGACCGCAGGCCGGCCAGCGGCGTGCGCACCTCGTGCGAGAAGTCGTCGAGGAACTCCTTGCGGATGCGCTGCAGCCGTTCGATCGGCGTGATGTCGATGAAGAGCGCCACGGCCGCGATCTCGGTGGAGCCGCTCACCGGCACGACGCGCACTTCGAGAACGCGCTCTTCGCTGAGCGCGACGCGCTCCGACGAGGCCTGGCCGTGCAGCGCCCGGTCGAGCGCGGCCACGATTGACTGCTTCCGCACCGCCTCGATGAACGGCTGGCCGACGAGACCGCCGCGGTTGCCGAAGATTTCGTGGACGCGCTCGTTCGTGACGACGATGCGCCCCTGCGCGTTGATGGCCATGACGCCTTCGCCGAGTGAAGCGACGATCTGCGCCATCGCCGCGCGGTGCTCGGCGTACAGCGCCCGCTGCCGGACGATGATCGTGCGCATCTCCTCCCCGGCGCGCCCGAGCTCATCGAGCTCGCCGTGAAACGTGCGGTCGGCGATCGGCGAGTCGTACGCCCCCTCGACCACGCGCCGCGTGCGATCGGTCAGCACGTCGAGATCCTTCGCCCGCCGCAGCGCCCACGCCGCCACCGCCGTCCACGGCACCATGAAGAGCACGAACACGAGCACCGCCAGCACGACCGCCGGTCCGCCATCCACACCCACGCGCACCAGCAATGAGCCGAAGGCCCACGCGACGGCCGCGGCGATGCCGACGGAAACGATCAGGAGGACGCGGAGGGGGTGCATGGGAGGGCGTAAAGGCAGGGTTGTTGGTTGTTGGTTTTCGGTTGTTGGTGCTGCGCCATGCGGGGTGCGTGGCACGGCGGAGCACCAAAAACCAAAAACCGAAAACCGAAAACCTGTCTACCACAGACGGTCAGCAGAAGACGCACGCACTCACTCCGCTTCAAAACGGTATCCGTAGCCGATGACCGTGCGGATGCGGTCCTTGCCGATCTTCTTGCGGAGGTTGCGGATGTGGGCATCGACGGTTCTCGTCTCGACATCATCCGCTACCTGCCACACTTCCGACAAAATGCGGTCGCGCGACACGACCGCCGGACGGTTGCGGACGAGCATCCAGAGGAGCTCCAGCTCCTTCTTCGCCAGCTTCACCTCTTCGCCGGCGACGTAGACGCGCAGCGTGCGGCCGTCGATGCGGAGGTTGCCGTCGTCGTAGACCGACGCGTCGTCCTCCGTGCCCTTCGCACGGCGGAGGATCGCCGCGACGCGCGCGAGGAGCTCGCGCACGCTGAACGGCTTCGTGAGGTAGTCGTCGGCGCCGAGCTCCAGGCCCATGATGCGATCCTGTTCCGAGGTGCGGGCGGTGAGCATCAGGATCGGCAGCTTCGACGTGGCCACGTTACGGCGCAGCTCGCGGCAGATCGTGAAGCCGTCGAGGTCCGGCAGGTTCAGGTCGAGGACGAGAAAATCGAAGCCCCCCTGCACGCCGACCAGCCCTTCATGCCCGTTGGCAAACGTGGAGACGGCGTAGCCTTCGCGCTCGAGGTTGAGCCGGATGGTGAACGAAAGGTCCGCATCATCCTCGATGACGGCGACCCGCGCGTTGTTTTTAGAGCGCATGGTTCAGGGCCTGTTGTCCCATTGGTCCTATCTGTCCTATTGGTCCCATCTGTCCTATCGGTCCCTGCCCGCTACGCCGATTCATTGCTGTGTTTGATCACTTTGCCTTCCGCCAGGTACACCACCATTTCGCAGATGTTCGTGGCGGAATCGGCCATGCGCTCGAAGTACTTGCCGACGAACGTCAGGCGGATGGCGCGGGAGATGTTGCGGGAATCCTCGAGCATGTACGTCAGCAGCTCGCGGAAGGACTGCTCCGTCAGGCGGTCGACTTCGTCGTCGCGCTGGATGACCTGCCGGGCGAGCACGGGGTCGCGGCGCACGAACGCGTCGAGCGACTGCCGCACCATGTCCTGCGCGATCCTCGCGAGCCGCGGGATGTCGAGCAGCGGCTTGAGCGGCGGCTCGCGATTGAGCTCGATGGCGCGCTCGCAGACGTCGACCGCGAGGTCGGCGATGCGCTCCAGCTCCGGCGTGATCTTCATCGCCGTCGTCACGAAGCGGAGGTCGACCGCCGCCGGCTGCATCTTGGCGATCAGCGAAACGGTCTGGGCGTCGATGTCGAGCTCCATCTGATCGATGGCGTCGTCGGCGTTGATGACGCGCTCCGCGATGGTGACGTCGCGCTCGAGCAGCGCGCGGATGGACTCGTTGATCGAGTCCTCCACCATCGCTCCCATGCGGAGCAGCGATTCCTTGAGTAGTTCGATGTCTCTGTCGAAATGGCGCATCTTTGTGGCGTTTTCCGTTTTCCGTTTTCCGTTGTCCGTGCCGGTACGTGGGGCTGGTTTTCGGTTTTCGGTTTTCGGTTGTTGGTGCTGCGCTAAACGACGCTCCCCGCGTAGCGCAGCACCAACAACCAACAACCGCTTCAGCCGAAGCGGCCCGTAATGTAATCCTCTGTCAGCTTCTCGCCCGGGTTCTCGAAGATCTTCTGCGTCACGTCGTACTCGACGAGCTTGCCGAGCATGAAGAACGCCGTGCGGTCGCTGACGCGTGCGGCCTGCTGCATATTGTGCGTGACGATGACGATCGTGTAGTTGTCCTTCAGCTCGTACACGAGCTCTTCGATCTTCTGCGTCGCGATCGGATCGAGTGCCGAGGCCGGCTCGTCCATCAGCAGCACCTCGGGGTCCACCGCCAGGGCGCGCGCGATGCAGAGGCGCTGCTGCTGGCCGCCGGAGAGGGCGAGAGCGCTGGAGCCGAGGCGGTCCTTCACTTCGTCCCACAGCGCGGCGCGCTGGAGCGAGCGCTCGACCACTTCGTCGAGCAGCCGCCGGTCGCGCGTGCCGCCGATGCGCAGGCCGTACGCGACGTTCTCGTAGATCGACTTGGGGAACGGATTCGACTTCTGGAAGACCATGCCGACGCGGCGCCGCAGCGACACGACGTCGACGTTCTTCGCGTAGAGGTCCTGCCCGTCGATCCGCAGGTCGCCGGTGACGCGCGCCCCCGCAATGATGTCGTTCATCCGGTTGATGGAGCGGAGGAACGTCGACTTGCCGCAGCCCGACGGGCCGATGAACGCGGTGACCTGCTTCTCCGGAATCTCGATGGCGATGTCGTGGAGGACATGCGCCTCACCGTAGAAGAAGTTGAAGTCGCGCACCGCGATCTTCGTGCGGATCGCCGGCTCCTCGGCGGGGGTGTTGACGGTCATCGTTGGCATCGACGGTTTCGGTCCGACTGCGTAATCGACGGTTGTCATGAGCGAAGTCTCGAACGCGTACGCGCGCGGATCAGCACGCCCGCAAGATTGAGGAGGAAGGTGAGCACGAGCAGGACGAAGACGGTGCCGTAGAGCACCGGCGTCGTGGCTTCGACGTCGGGGCTCTGGGTCGAGAGAATCAGCACGTGATACCCGAGGTGCATGAACTGGCTGTGCAGGTTTTCGGGGAGGTACGGCAGGTAGTACGCGGCCCCGGTGAAGAGGATCGGCGCGACTTCACCCGCACCGCGGGAGATGCCGAGGATGCCGCCCGTCATGATGCCCGGCAGCGCGCCCGGCAGCACGATGCGGCGGATCGTTTCCCAGCGCGTCGCACCGAGGGCGATCGAGCCGGCGCGCAGTTCCTGCGGCACGGTGCGCAGCGCTTCTTCCGTCGCCACGATGACCGTGGGCAGCGTGAGCAGCGCCAGCGTCATGGCCGCCCAGAGCAGATTCCCCTGCCCCCACACGATCTCTCCCGGCGCGGAAAACGCGTTGTCCATTCCGCGGCCGACGAACTGGATGAAGAAGCCGAGGCCGAAGAGGCCGAAGACGATCGACGGCACGCCGGCGAGATTCGCCACGGCGCTGCGCGTCACGGTCGCCAGCAGCGCGAGGAGGAACGTGCGCAACAGCTTCGGGCGGTCGGGCCGTCCCTTCGACGCCTTGAAGCGCGCCCACGCCTGCCGCGGCGTTTCGACCGGCGTGTATTCGTGCAGGTAGACCGCCGTCGCGACGCCGATCGGCACCGCGGCCACGGTCATCAGCAGCACGAGGAACGTCGTGCCGATGATCGCGGGATAGATGCCGCCGGCGGTGAGCCCCTGCTCCGGCGACTTGGTGATGAAGTCCCAGGAGATGTGCCCGATGCCGTGATAGATCACGTCGCCGAGGATCGCCAGGAGGATGAGCATGATGATGATGACGCTCCCGGCGAGGAGCGTGATCCAGAGCTTGTCGAGCATGCGGCGGCGGGTGCGGCCGCGTCTCGTGGTGACCGTGCTGTCGAATGAGCTCGCGCTCATTTACGAGCTCCCCTGCATGCGGCGCTGCATGCGCGCGATGACCCACTGGCCGAAGGTGTTGCTGATGAAGGTGATGACGAAGAGCAGCGTCCCCATGAAGAAGAGCGCGGAGTAGTGCGGATCGCCGAAGACGACTTCGCCGAGCTCCGCCGCGATGGTGGCGGAGAGCGTGCGCAGCGGATCGGTCAGCGTGAACGACGTGATCGCGGCATTGCCGCCGGCCATCAGCAGGATCATGGTCTCGCCGATGGCGCGGCCGAAGGCGAGCACGAAGCTGGCGAAGACGGCCGGCAGCGCCGCGGGGAGCACCACTTTCCATGCGGTCTGGAACTTCGTCGCGCCGACGGCGAGCGACGCCTCGCGATAGTGGCGCGGCACCGAGGAGAGGCCGTCCTCGCTGATCGTGAAGACGACCGGCAGGAGCGCGATGCCGAGGGCGAGGCCGGCGTTCCAGGCATTCAGTCGATACGTGAAGCCGAACGCATCCTGCAGCCAGGTCGCCAGCACCAGCAAGGCGAAAAAGCCGAGGACGACGGACGGGATGCCGGCGAGCAGTTCGATGATCGGCTTGATGAATTCGCGCAGGCGCGGCGGGGCGAACTCGGAGGTGAAGAGCGCCGCCGCGACGCCGATCGGACAGGCGAACAGCAGGCCGACGAACGTGGCTTTGAGCGTGCCGAGGAGGAGCGGGATGAAGGAGAACTTCGGCTCCTCGCCGACGGGTTGCCAGATGAACTTTTGCTCCAGCAGCTCGCCGTCCTGCGATTCGACGAAGAACTTCTTCAGGTTCGCCTCGTGCGCCGTGGCGGGGTCGGTGAAGATCGGCAGCGCCTCGCGGAACGTGAAGAGAAAGATGAGGGCGATGAAGACGATCGCCACCCATCCAGCCGCCGTGAAGACGACCGTCATCGCGCTGTCGCGAAGATGACGCCCTCGATTCACTGCGCGGTCACCGTGTTCGTACCGGTGGTGGTCGTCGTGGTAGCCGTCGAAGTGGCCGCGGTATCAGTGCCCGCCGCCGGCGCATCCGCCAGCGGGAAGTAGCCGACGTTCGCCACCAGCGCCTGCCCCTCGGGCGACGTGGACCACTGCACGAACTGCTGCAGGTCGGCGCTGGCGTTGGAGACCCAGTAGAAGAAGAGCTTGCGGCTGATGGGGTACGAGCCGTCGGCGACAGTCGCTTCCTTCGGCTCGACGCCGGGCGTGGCCGCGTCCTTCTTCACCGCGATGGCGCGCACGCCCTGCGAGTAGGCGATGCCGCCGTAGCCGATCCCGTTCGGGTCTTTCGAGACCGCGTTGATGACGGCGGCGGTGCCGGCGAGCGTCTGCACGCGCGGGGCGAAGTCGGCCTTCGCGAGCACGTGCTCCTTGAAGTACTCGTACGTGCCGGAGCTGTTCTCGCGGCCGTACAGCACGATCGGCGCGTTGCCGCCGCCGATCTGGTTCCAGTTCCGGACCTTGCCGGTGTAGATGTCGGAGAGCTGCTGGATGCTGAGCTCCTTCACCGGGTTGTTGGCGTGGACGAAGACGGCCAGCGCGTCGAGGGCGACGGCGGTCTCGGTGAGCGTGGCTCCGCGCTTCGTCTCGACGTCCTGCTTCTCCTTGTCCTTCATCGGACGGGAGGACTGGGCGAGATCGACGGTGCCGTTGATGAGAGCGGCGATGCCGGTACCGCTGCCGCCGCCATTCACCTGCACGACGACCCCGGGATTCTTCTTCATGTACTCCTCGGCGAACCGCTGCCCGAGGATGACCATGGTGTCGGAGCCCTTGATGGTGATGGCTTTGCGGTTGCCGCCGGCGGCGGCGCCACCCGTGGTGCTGGTGTTCGTGGAAGAGCGCTCACCACCGCCGCACGCAACAGCAGCCGCGGTCAGGAGCGCAAAGACAACTCGGCCAGAAGAATTCAGATTCATGGCCGGGATCATGGGCGCCCAAGGTGAGGCCGGCGGGAAGCGGAGGTAAATTCGGGGTAAAGGGCGGGGGAAGGAACCGCTAATGTTGACGGGCGCGCTCTGGAGCAGGCGTTTTTGCTACCCTGCGTGGACGTTTGCTCTATACTTCCACCACCTTCCCCCAGGAACATACAAAGTCCGGAATACCTCGTCCGAGCACGTAGTTTGCTGCACCGTTTGTCTGAAAGGGGCTATCTGCGTGGATAGAAAAGAGTTGGAATCGCTGATTACCGAGCTGGTCGTGAAGCGATTGGACGCGCTCACCGACGACGTGAAGAGGATCGATTCAAACCTCAACCTCATTGCCGAAAAGCTCCTTAGCCCCATTGAACTCCGACAGATGAAGCGACCAAAAAATCCCGGTGGGAGTGCTGGCGGCTCAGACCCCTATCCGCAGGCGGCGAAGGGTTCGAGCTAGCAGCTACGCCGCGTCCGGGTGCGTCGGCACGAACCCACGGAGATCGTTCATTCCTTGGACACGTACTCGTCGGCGACGTAGACATGATCGGCCACACTCCAGCCGATTGACTTGATACCCGCTTCAACCGCGGGCGTGTAGCGCCCGGTGGATGCGGACGAAGTCAAGAAAGCGTTCGTCAGGCGTGTCATGTGCGTTAGCCATCACGCAGTCAAGATTGCAACATCCTGAAGCAATGAGGCGCGGCCGAAGCCGCGCCTCATTGTGGTAGCATAGTGATGCTCCCGGTGGGGTTCGAACCCACGACACTCGGTTTAGTAGACCGTTACTCTATCCACCTGAGTTACGGGAGCGTAGTAGATGTTGGGTGCCACCACGAGCCGTTTCTGTCCTGCCGCCAAGCTGAGTCAGAAACGGCTCTTCGTATCTTCGCCGGTCGCCGCGCCGGTGACTTGGGCGCGGGCGGCTATCGCTCTCCTCATAGCACCAACCTCCTAATTTTCCTCATGTTAGCTTTCAAGCTGCGCCAACCGATAAGTGTTGGTTTCATCATCGCGGTCGACCTCGCCAAGCTTCGCCATACGCGAGAGCGCCGAGTAGACGGAATTGGTGCGCTCGTCGCTCACGCCAATAGCTTGGATAACTTGGCGGGGGGTGAACGCTCGTGTCGGGTCGCTGCTCAGCAGGTAGCGGATCGCCTGAGTAAGTGCGCCGCGCGGCTCCAAGTCGCGATCCATGCCGGATAGATCGCTCGGCCGATACTCAGAAATTTTGGGTTCTACTCGATAGTAGGACTGCAACGAAGCCGACGGCGAGTCATCGGAGGGAAGCAGTTCATCTAGCTCCGCCTCCAGCGCGCGTAATTGCTGCCGAAGCGGGATGATCTGCTCCATTAGCTGTAGTGCCCGTTCACGTTTTGTCATACCGTTCGTCCTGCTGCGTAGGTCATGCAAGGCGCATGATAGATCAATCTCGCAAGCCATGCAAGCGAAGTGTGAATAGCCTACTTTTGCGCAACGCCATCTCCGCTGATCGCCTTGCAAGCACTCGCACTTCATGGGTCCAGCGTCATCTGCGCTGCCCGTCCAAGACCAGCTAGACGACCACGACGGTCCCAACGGCGGCCGGGTACTGACCTCCGATAAGTGTCGTCGGGAGAGAGGCGCCTACTTCGATCTGTGGTGGTGATGGAGATGCAGGCGTTCGAGGTGTCTTCTCTTCCTTACGTGAGCGCGCTTTGGGCATCTACGCATGTCTTGGAATATCGTGACGACACATACCCACTGAAGGTCCTACGGAGCCGTCCAACCGCGGTAAGACTAAAATCTAGGTCTATCTTCCGTACATGCCCTGCGCTCTGATCCTCTTTGCCGCTCTTGGTGTCATCATGTTCGTGACCGACGCCTTAGCGAAACGTTTCGGTGTAGACCTCCGCCCGGAGTGCGAAGAATGTGCGGCGAGCGGCAGATACGCCAAGGGTGCGGGTCCTCGCGGCAATCAATTAAGCTGCAGTTGCGAGCGGTACCTATGCAAGTTTCACGAGGACGCTCAGTCGCACCACCGGCACGAGCCTCCCTGATCGTCCCAAGGAAGGCTCGTCAAATGGGGGCGGCTGCCAGCGCTGGCGCTTCAGAGCTAGTTACCACCACGGCGCTCCCTGATCGTGAACCTTTGTCTCAGGTAGGCAGTAATGCACCACATGAACTGCATGCGTGCTGCCGATTCCTTGCGTCAGGACGACCGGTGCCTTCAGGCGAGCGTCAGTGGTGGCCACGTCTTGCGCCTGATGGCGATTCTGTCCCTTGCCATGATTCTGCACGGCTGCGCACATCGCAGTGGCACCCGGGCGGCGCAGAACTTTGAGGCAACCATCGAGGCGCAGCGCGCCGCGCTGAAGATCCCGGCGCTCTCCGTGGCCGTCGTCCGCGACGGTAAACTGGTCATGGCGAAGGGGTTCGGCACGGCCACGCCGGAGACGCTCTACCCCATCGGCTCGATCACGAAGACGTTCACCTCCACGCTGATGGTGCAACTGGCCAGCGAGGGGCGGCTGAACCTCGACGCGCCGGTCGCGCCGCTGGTGGACTGGGAGGTCGATCCCCGCATCCGCATCCGCCACGTCCTCTCCCACACCTCGGGTGGCGAGCCGGGGACGCGCTTCGCCTACAGCTCGCGCTTCAACTGGCTGGACAACGTCGTGGAGGCGGTGACGAAGGAGAGCTTCGCGAAGCTGCTGCAGGAGCGCGTCCTCGACCGCGCCGGGCTGACGCGCACCATCGGGGGCGAAGTCACCGGGCTGGCCACGCCCCACCGCCTCGACGAAAACGGCAACGTGGCCGTCTCGAAGCTGCCGCCGCTCGACCTGCATTCGTCGTCGGGGCTGTCCTCCACCGTCCTCGACCTGGCGAAGTACAGCATCGCCCTCGACGAAGGGCGGCTGGGCGACCTGTCGGCGGCGTGGACGCCGTCGGCCGAGGGGTTTCCGTACGGGCTGGGGTGGTTCACGCAGGAGATCGAGGGAAAGCGCGTCGTCTGGCACACGAGCTGGTGGCCCGACGCCTTCTCCGGGCTGATCGTGAAAGTGCCGGAGGAGCGGCTCGCGCTGATCCTCCTGGCGAACACCGACGGCCTCACCGCCCCGCAGCGCGGCGCGTCGAACGTCCTCCTCTACCCGATCGCGGCCGCCTTCCTGGAACGTGAGCTCGGGCGGAAGCTGCCGGTCGAGGTCAGCGACGACGACCGCCTCCGCCTCTACGACGACGCCGAGGCCGGGCGCCGGCTGGTGGCGAAGTTCCCCGAGGATCACGAGTTGCGCTTCAACCTGGCCATGGTCGTGGGACGCGTCCGCCCGGCACTGCGCGTCAACGGCGAGGGGGCGGCCGAGGCGGTGCAACTGCTGGAGACGCTCGTGGCGGAGACCCAGCCGCTGCCGCGCTGGATGCAGGGGTGGAGCAGCTACCTAGTCGCCGAGCACATCGCCGAGCGCGACCCGGCCCGGGCGAGGCAGCTCGCGGAGCGGGCGAAAGCCACCACCATCGACACGGACGGGCTGCAGGGACGCGTGGCGGCCCTGCTGGCGCGCCTGCCGTAGCGCCAACGGCGCCGTTAGGCATCCACCAAAATGAAGATGAATTCTTCGTTGGGGTTGATGAATTCTTCGTCGCGGATGATGAATTCTTCGTCCTGAATGAAGGCTTCTTCAAACCCGATGAAGATTTTTTCAAGCGCCGATAGGACGAATAGGACCCATAGGACGAATGGGACGAATGGGACGAAGTTTTCTACATCCTTCTGGCGCCAGTCTTCGTCCCATCAGTCCTATTCGTCCCATCTGTCCCATCGATTGCACTAGCATTCCCCCGATGCCGGACACGCCCCTTCCGCTGTTCAACCGAGAGCTGAGCTGGCTGCAGTTCAACCGGCGCGTGCTGGCGGAGGCGCAAAGCGCCACCGTTCCCCTCCTGGAGCGGATCAAGTTCCTCGGCATCGCCTCCAACAACCTCGACGAGTTCCTCGGCGTCCGCATCGGCGCGCTGCGCGAGGTCATCGCCGCCGGCCTGACCGACGTCTCCCCCGACGGCCGCACGCCGAAGCAGCAGCTCAAGATCGTCCGGGAGCACGTCAAGCAACTGCAGTCGGAGATGTACGCGACGCTCGACGGCCTCCTCCCCGAGCTGCGCAAGCACGGCATCCACATCGAGCGCGTGAGCGAGTTGTCCAAAAAAGAACAAAACGCGCTGCGCGACTACTTCGACGCGAACGTCGCCCCCGTCCTCACCCCACTGGCGGTCGATCCGGGCCACCCCTTCCCGTTCCTCACCAGCGGCGCGCTGAACGTCGCCTCGACGCTGGAAGGGCCGCGCGGCGAGCGGCACGTGGTCTTCGTCACGATCCCCAAGCTCCTGCCGCGCCTCCTCCCGGTGCTCGACTCGCCGCTCCGCTTCCTCCCCCTCGAATCGCTCCTCGAAGCCCACCTCGGGCGCTTCTTTCCCGGGTTGAAGGTGAAGACGGTCGCGCCGTTCCGCGTCATCCGCAACGCCGACATTCCGCTGCCCGAGGACGACGTGCAGGACCTGCTGAAATCGGTGGAGAGCGAAGTGCGCATGCGCGAGCGGCGCGAGGTCGTCTGGCTGGAGATCGGCGCCGGCGCCGACGAGGCGATCGTCAACCTGCTGATCGAGGAGACCAGCGCGACGCGCGAAGACCTCTTCCTCGCCCCCGGCCCGCTGAAGCTGGCCGACCTGATGAACATCTACGGGCGCGTCGGCAAGTCGTCGCTGAAGGAAGCGCCGTTCAATCCGCGCATCCCGTCGCAGCTCGCATCGAGCGAAGACATCTTCTCCATCATCCGCAAAGGCGACGTGCTGCTGCATCGCCCGTTCGACTCCTTCACCACGGTGATCGAGCTGCTGCAGAGCGCCGCGGAAGATCCCGACGTGGTGGCGATCAAGCAGACGCTCTACCGCACCGAGACCGGCTCGCTCGTCGTCGACGCGCTGGCTCGCGCGGCGGAGCGCGGCAAGCAGGTCACCGCGGTCGTCGAGCTGCAGGCGCGCTTCGACGAGCAGCGCAACATCCTCTGGGCGCGCCGGCTGGAGGAAGCGGGCGTGCAGGTCGTGTACGGGATGGTGGGGATGAAGACGCACTCGAAGGTGTGCCTCGTCATCCGCCGCGAAGGCGACGTGCTGCGCCGCTACGTGCACCTCTCGACCGGCAACTACAACTCGACCACGGCGAAGCTCTACACCGACCTCGACCTCCTCACCACGCACGAGGAGATCGCCGAGGACACCGCGCAGTTCATGAACCTGCTGTCGGGCTACAGCCTGGCGACGGTGCAGGAGATCTTCGAGAAGCACGCCCGCGCGTGGAAGTGGCGGATGCTCGTGGCCGCGCCGATGGACTACCACGACTGGACGCTGCGGATGATCGAGCGCGAGGCGCAGCATGCGCGCGAAGGACGCCCGGCGCAGATCGTGGCGAAGATGAACTCGCTCGTGGAGCCGCGCGTCATCGAGGCGCTCTACCAGGCCAGCCAGGCGGGCGTGAAGATCGACCTCATCATCCGCGGCATCTGCTGCCTCGTGCCGGGGCAGCCAGGGATCAGCAACAACATCCGCGTGATCTCCATCGTGGATCGCTTCCTCGAGCACACGCGCGTCTTCCTCTTCCGCAACGGCGGGGAGACGGAGCTGTGGCTGTCGAGCGGCGACTGGATGCCGCGTAACTTCTTCCGCCGGCTGGAGCTGACGTTTCCGGTGCTCGCCCCGGCGCTGCGCGACCGGCTGGAGAAGCAGATCCTGGCGACGTATCTGGCCGACAACGTGAAGGCGTGGAAGCTGCAACCCGACGGCACGTACGTCCGGCGCGCCGCACGGGAGCCGCGCGTGCGCAGCCAGGAACGTTTCATCGAGATCGCGAGGACGGAAGCGGTGCGCGTCGGCCCGTATGACGAAGCGATCCGCCGCGCGGCATCGTCGCGGCGGAAAGCGAAACGTCCCCGCAAAAAGGAGAAGTCGAAATCGTGAAGAGCGTCCCCTCTGAATTCGCCGTCTTCGTCCGCGACGCCGGCGTCCGCGCCTTCGATCGCCTGGCCACCCTGAGCAAGGAGCTCGACGCCCCGCTCCGCGCGTTCGCCAAAAGCTGGAGCCGCCTGACCGCCACCCAGAAAGACGACCTGTTCGACCGCCTGGTGGCGATCGCCCAACTGGAAGAAATGCCCGCCCCCGAGGCACCGCCGAAGCGCGTCCCCAAAAAGCGCTACGCCCCGGAAGAGGTGGAACTGCCGAAGAAGCCGAAGAAAAAGACCGCCGCCAAGAAGAAGGCTGCGCCGAAGAAGAAGCCAACAGGGTAACGATAGGACGAATAGGACGAATAGGACCTATAGGACAGATGGGACTTTCATAGGTCCTATCCGTCCTATAGGTCCTATTCGTCCTATTTGTCCTATCGGCTATTCATTGCAGACCGGTTCGTGTTCCGCGTCGACGGTGGTCATTTCCGCCATGACGAACTTTTCGCCATCCTGCTGGCCGGGTTTGCCGGCGGGCAGCATGAACGCGATCAGCAGGGCGATCACGCACATCACTCCGCAGGCGGCGAAGACGATGCGCAGGGATCGGGCCAGCGACTGCTGCAACACGCGCACGGCCGGGCGGCCGAGCGCGGTCCGCGCTTCTTCGCTGACGAGGGCGTCGGGGTTCTGCGCGAGGCGCGTGGCCTGCTCGCGCGTGAGCGGCGCATTCGGCTGTGACGCGGCCTGCATCAGGTTCGCGCCGAGTCCGGCGGCCATGAGCGCGCCGAGGAGCGCCACGCCGAGTGCGCCGCCGATGGAGCGGGAGAACTGGTTCAGCGACGTGGTGATCCCGAGCTGATCGCGCGTCACGGAGTGCTGCGACGCAATCAGCAGCGTCAGCATCACCAGCCCGAGGCCGGAGCCGATCACGATGAGCTCCGCCATCAGCACCCAGCGCGAGGTCTCCGCCGTGAACGTGGCGAAGGCGCCGAAGCCGGCGCACATCAGGACCAGGCCGAGAATGACCAGCGGACGCGTGCCCCAGCGGATCAGCAGGCGGCCGCCGATGATCGACATGAGCACCCACGCCAGCATCAGCGGCGTGAGGAACGTCCCGGCTTCGGTCGCGCTGGCGCCGCGCACGCCCTGCGCCATCAGCGGGATGAACGTGATGCCGCCGAACATGGCGATGCCGGCGAGGAAGCCGACGACGATCGAGATCGTGACTACGCGGTTGCGGAACAAGCCGAACGGCACGACCGGATCGACGGCGCGCCGCTCGATCCAGACGAACACGCCCAGCAGCACGAGCGACGCCGCGAAGAGCAGCAGGTTGCGCGTGCGCAGCAGCTCGGCGACGGAGCCGCCTTCGCCGAGGGCGAGCATCAATACGGTGACGGCGATCATGAGGACCGTCGCACCGGCGTAGTCGATCTTCGGCCGCTCGTGCCGCTTCGGCTCCACGAGCGCCACCCCGATGATCGCGGCGGCGGCGATGCCCACCGGCAGGTTGATGTAGAACACCCAGCGCCACGAAAGCTGGTCGGTGACGAAGCCGCCGACGAGCGGCCCGATGATGCTGGAGAGCCCCCACACACCGCTGAACAGCCCCTGCATCCTGGCCCGCTCCGCGAGCGTGAAGATGTCGCCGATGATCGTCATCGCCAGCGGCACCAGCGCACCGGCGCCGAGCCCCTGCACGGCGCGCGCGACGACGAGCTGCATCATCGTCTGCGACAGCCCACACGCCAGTGAGCCGAGGAGAAAGACGCCCACGCCAACCTGAAAGATGATGCGCCGCCCGAAGAGATCCGACAGCTTCCCCCACACCGGCACGGTCACCGTCGACGTCAGCAGATACGCGGAGAAGACCCACGAGTAATGCGCCAGCCCTCCGAGCACCGCCACGATCGTCGGCATCGCCGTCCCCACGACCGTCGCTTCCATCGCGGCGAGCAGCATGCCGGTCATCACCCCCGCGGTGATGGCCCACCGGCGCTTCGGGGAGATGGGGGGCGGAGGGGAGAGGACGTCCATTGGCGGCGGACTATATCGTCAGGGGCAGTGCTGCGTGGTGGGCCAATAGGACCACCCGGTGTGTCACCTTGGTGGGCGGCGTCCTGTTTGTCCTATAGGTCCTATTTGTCCTATCGTTTCCCTGTTGCCGCGCTACTCCCCTTCCGCCAGCCTCCGCAAAATCCGCGGCGACAGCAGCCATTCCAGCACGGCGCCGCCCTCCGCCTTCAGGCGTACGCCGTAGCAGCCGCCTTTTTTCAGCTCGATCTCCTGGGCGGTGAGGCCGATCAGCTCCGTCATGTTTTCGCTGAGGTTGGGCTCGTGGCCGACGATGATGGCGCGGCGCTCCGTGATGCCGGCGATGAACTTCTCGAACTCCTCGGTGCTCGCGCCCGGGATCAGCGCGTCGGTCGTGTTGACGCGGATGCGCGAGCGATAGCCTTTCGACACCCACAGCGCCGTCTGCACCGCGCGCAGCAGTGGGCTGGAGTAGATCGCCTGCGCTTTCGGGAACGCACGCTCGAGACCCCGCGCGATCTGCTTCATCCGCGCATGCCCTTCGGATGTCAGCGAGCGATCCTCATCCTCTTTCTCGTCCGTCTTCTCTTCGGCGATTCCATGGCGGAGGAGAACGATGAATCGGTCTCGTCCGGTGAGCTCCTCTTCGTCAGCCACAGTCACCTCACACTCATTTCGAAGTCGACGCGGCGCCCGAAGACGCGCGCGAAGTATTTGCCGCGACGCAGGGCCGAGGCCAGCTCGACGTCGGCTTCGTCGCGCGGCCGCAGCGTGAACGCGGCCGTCTTGTCATCGATGTCCACCGCGATGTCGCGCACGGCGCCGCGGCGGCCGCGGTCGAGCGCACACGCGACGCGCAGGATCGCCGCCAGCTTCTCGACGATCTGCTTCTGCGTCCGCGAAAGCTGGAGGAAGTTCTGGTGCTCCTCCGACGGCGTCGCCTTGCGGTAGTAACGGGCGACGTTCGCCACCACCGCCACCTGATCGCCGGTGATTCCGCGCAGCCCCGCGTGGCTGATCAGGTAATACGAATGCTTGTGGTGCCCCTGATACGAGACGTGCATGCCGACCTCGTGCAGCAGCGCCGCGTATTCGAGCAGCTCGCGCTCGCCGGTGCGCAGCAGATGCAGCTCCTGCGTCTGGTCGAAGATGCGCAGCGCGAGCCGCGCGACGTGACCGGCATGCGTGCGATCGACGCCGCTGCGCCGCGCGAACTCGAGCACCGACGAGCGCCGCACGCTGCCGCCGTTCGCCTCTTCCTTCTGCCCGCGATCGTCGAGCATCCGCTCGACGATGCCTTCGCGCAACGCCGCGTCGCAGGCGCGGAGCTGGACGACGCCGAGGCCGGAGAGGATCTCGTCGAGGACGATGGCGCCGCCGAGGATCGTTTCGGCGCGCTTCGGATCGAGCTGCAGACGGCTGACGCGCTGCTCGGCGCTGAGTGGCGCGAGCATCTCGATCAGCTCCCGCAGCCGTTTGCGGCTCAGCCAGCGCAACCCGGGATTCATCCCGTCGCCATCCGTCGACGACCCCTCGGCCGCCAGCGTCGCCAGCGTCACGATCGTGCCGGACGTGCCGATGGTGAAATCGAAGCCGATCGCGTTGATGCGCGCGAGCGTCTTCTTCAGCGCTTTGCGCACGTCGGAGCGGCATTCGTCGAGGACCGACGCCGTCACCGCTTTTTCCAGTGTGAATTTCTGCGCGATCCGCAGCGCCCCCGCCGGCTCGCTCCGCGTGAAATACACCTCGGAGCTCGTGCCGACGATGAGCTCCACGCTGCCGCCGCCGATGTCGATCGAAAGCGCCGTGCCGCCGCTGAAGTCGACCGCGGAGCGCACGGCTCTGTAGATGTAGTCCGCTTCTTCTTCGCCGGAGATGACGCGCACCTTGATGCCGGCGGTCTTCTCCGCGGCGGCGATGAAGCGGCGGCGGTTCGGCGCTTCACGGATGGCGCTGGTGGCGACGGCGACGACGTCCTGCACCTGCCACCGCTTCGCGATCTCCCCCATGTGCTTGAGCGTGGCGACGCCGCGCTCGATGGCGCCATCGGTGAGCGGGCGCCCCTCGAGGCTGTCGCGCCCGAGCTGGACCATCTCTTTCTCTTTGTCGATGACGCGGTACCCGTGACGCTGCGCCTCCACGATGATCATGTGGATCGAGTTGGTTCCGACGTCGATCGCCGCCATGCGGTAAGGGCCTCGCGGCATGGCGGGCATTGTACGGTGTTGGTGGCGTCACGTTCCGTGCGTTGTCCGTTTTCCGTTGTCCGTTTTCCGTGCTGCGCTCGGCGGTGCCGCACGCTACGGACAACGGACAACGGAAAACGGACAACGCGGAACGCCCCGCCGCTACTTCACTGGAAAGTACCCAACCTGCGACACGATCTGCTGTCCCGCGGGCGACAGCGCAAAGTCGACGAACTTCTTCATGTCGCCTTTCGGCGCGGTGCGCAGGTAGAGATAGAGGAAGCGCGTGATCGGGTACTGCCCGGCGCGAACCGCTTCCTGGGTCGGCGTGTAGCCGGCGCTCTTCTCATCCTTCTTCACCGCGGCGAAACGGATGCCTTTCGCGTACGCCGCACCGCCGTAGCCGATGCCGTTCGGGTCCTTCGACACCGCGTTGACGACGGCGGCGGTTCCCTGCAGCGTCTGCGCACGCGGCGAGAAATCCTTGTTCAGCAGCACGTTCTCCTTGAAGTACACGTACGTGCCGGAGGAGTTTTCGCGCGAGTATATGACGATGGTGGCGTCGTTGCCGCCGACCTGCTTCCAGTTGGTGACGCGGCCGGTGTAGATGTCGCGGATCTGGGCGAGCGTCAGTTCCTTCAGCGGATTGCGCTCGTGGAGGTAGACGGCGAGACCGTCGCGGGCGATGGCGATCTCCGCCGGCAGCGCGTTGAAGCGCTGCTTGAGCTTGTCCTTCTCGCTCGTGCGCATCGGACGCGAGGAGGCCGCGATGTCGGTCGTGCCGTTGATCAGCGCGGCGAGCCCGACGCCCGAGCCGCCGCCCGTCACCTGGATCTGCGCCGGGTTGTTCCGCATGTACGCCTCGGCCAGCCGGGCGTTCATGATCACCATCGTGTCGGAGCCCCTGATCGTGACGGGCTTCTGCGCGAAGAGAGGGAGTGCGAGTGCGGCCGCGAGTGCCGTGAACATCAGTCTTTTCATTGGATTCTCCTGTGTGACGTTGTCCGTTGTCCGTCAGAAGCTGTACTGGTAGCGAAGGGTGAAGACGTTGTCGTCGGGATCGTTGCCCGCTTCCAGCTTCGGCTGCTCGTATCCGAGCATCACCTTGCTGTGGGCGTCCCAGTGGAAGATGTAGGAGCCGCCGAGCGTGCGCGTGGCGTCGTTGTCACGGTCGGTGTTCGGGTCGTACTCGTCGGCGCGGACGACGAACTGGTGCCGCGTGCCGAGGTTCTGGATGAGGTAGAGGTACCAGCCGTCGACGTCGGGTGATTGTGTCGCCGTCGTGCCGGCATTGGGCGGCTGCGTGCCCTGGATGTACTCGCCGCGGACGCCGAGTCCGGTGATGGGCGTGACCCACTGGAAGTCGATGCCCTGGCGGTCCTTGTCGAATTCGAGACCGCGCGCGTTGGCCGTCGTCTGCACGAGCTCCGTGCCGCGGTAGATCGACGCGCCGAGGTCGAGCACGCCGAAGTTCCAGGCGAGGCGGCCGACGAGGTCCTTCCGCTTGTTGTAGTCGAAGGCCTGCGTGGTGCCGGTGCCGTTGACGATGGCGGCCTGGTAAGTGAAGCGCTCGGCGAAGCCTTTGCCGGAGATCATCACGCCGCGATCGCGCTCGCCGGGGAAGAGCGTGCGGACGACACGCGACCGCTCCGGCATCTCACGCGCGCTCGAGGAGTACATGATCTCGAAGCCGAAGGGCCAGTTGAACTGACCGGCGGTGAGCGTGTTGCGCCACTGTGTCCACGGCTCGGTGAACTCGACGAAGCCGTCCTTCAGCGTGACGCCGGAGCTGGTGATGTCCGGCTGCAGCACGAAGCGCGATGTCGAGGAGAGCTGATACGTGAACTTCACACGCGCGCGGCGGACGGAGAACTGATCGCGGTTGCGCGTCGCGGCGGGGCCGGAGAGCTCGTTGAGCGAAGTCTCGTCGTTGACGTACTGCGCCTGGAGGTAGCCGGAGAAGCGCATCCGGTTCAGCACATCGACCGTGTTGCGCGTTTCGGTCGCCGCTTCCGTCAACGCCTCGACCTTGCCCGCGAGCTCCTCGAGGGTAACGGGCTGCGCTTCCTGCGGCACTTCGTCTTCACTCTTCGGCTCTTCCTGAGCGCTCAGCGGTAGCGCCAACACGAGCAGGACAGCCAGCAACTTCAATTTCATTCGTTGTCTCCCTTTGAGCCGCGACTTTAGGAGGCCGCGGAAAAGGGGAAGGGCAGCGGAAGTGAAGTTGATGTGAAGCGGGGGTCAAGCGTTCCTTGCGGTACGATCGCGGCATGCCGATCCTCGCGATTCATCACGTGCAACTCGCCATGCCGCGCGGACGCGAAGAAGACGCGCGCCGCTTCTACGTGGGTGTGCTGGGCCTGACGGAAGTGCCGAAGCCGGCGAACCTCGTCACCCGCGGCGGCGCCTGGTTCACCGCCGGCACCGCCGACATCCACCTGGGCGTGGAAGACGACTTCCGTTCCGCAAAGAAAGCGCACCCCGCCCTGCTGGTGGAGAACCTGCCGGCCATCGAAGCGGCCTGCCGCGAAGCCGGCTGCCTATTGCCAACGGACAAACCCCTGGCCGGCTACAAGAGAGCCTACGTGGCCGACCCCTTCGGCAACCGCATCGAACTGCTGGAACCGGAGTAGAGAACGATAGGACGGATGGGACCTATGGGACCTGTGAAAATCCCATCTGTCCTATAGGTCCCATTCGTCCTATAGGTCTATCGTCCCCTCACGCGGGCGGCAATGGCAGCCGGATCGTGAAGCGGGAACCCTGGCCTTCTTCACTTTCGACCATGATCGCGCCTTTGTGCGCTTCGACGATCGCGCGGGCGATGTACAGACCCAGTCCCAAACCGCCGTAGTAGCGGCTGGATACGTTGCGGGCGCGGTGGAAGCGCTCGAACAGCAGGGGGATCTCGTCGCGGGGGATGCCGATGCCGTGATCCGCGACCGCGGTCAGGATCGACGAATCCTCCAGCGTCACGTGGACGTCGATGTCGCTGCCCTCCGGCGAGTACTTCAGCGCGTTGGAGATCAGGTTGTCGATGACCTGGCGCATGCGATCGGGGTCGGCGATCACGGTCATCTCTTCGACTGACGGCTCGAAGCGGATGATGCGTGCGGGGTTCTGCACGCGGAAGGCGTTCGCGCGGCGGTTGATGAACTCCAGCCAGCGGATCGGTTGCAGGTGGATCTGCAGGCGGTTGGTCTCGATGCGGGAGACGTCGAGCAGCTCCGAGATCAGGCCCATCATGCGCTCGATCTCGCTGAGCACCGCATTGAGGTACGTGGCGCGCTCGTCCGGCGGCAGGTCGTTCACCGTCTGCGACAGCAACTGCGTGTAGCCCTTGATCGTCGTCAGCGGCGTGCGCAGCTCGTGCGAGGCGACGGAGAGGAACTCGTCTTTCTTGCGGTCGAGCTCCTGCAGCGCCGTGATGTCGCGGATGACGAGCACGGCGCCGACGATGCCGTTGCTTTCGATCGGCGCGGCGGCGATGGAGACGTCGATGTCCTTGTTGCTGAGGAGGTGCTTGCCGATGGCGAGGTAGTCCGGCACCGTCGAGCCGCGCAGCGCACGCGCGTACGGCTGCTCGTCCTGCGGCACCGGGCGTCCATCGGGATAGCGGAGGTTGAAGCGCTCGAACGTGCCGTGCTCGATCGCCTCGGTCCGTGAGCCGAGGCCGAACATGTTCAGGCCGGCCTGATTGATGTCGACGACCGTGCCGTCGGCGTCGTAGACCCACAAACCGTCTGTCATCGAGCCGAGGATCGAATCGAGACGGGCGGAGCGCTCGGCCATCATGCGCGCGAGCGCTTCGATCTCGCGCTTCGCGCGCACCTGCTCCGTCACGTCCTGAATGAGGACGGTCACGCTCTGCGTGATGCCGGAGAAGCGTCCGCGCGCGGCGGAGATGATGCGGTTGATGTAGATCGGTGCGCCGCGGCCGGCGAGCCCCGCGACTTCGAACGCTTCGTCGATGCGCGTCTCGCCCGTCTCGGCGACCTGCTTGAGCGTCTGCTCGAGGCCGGGGATCACTTCCTCGATGGCCAGGCCGAGCATCTTCGTGTCGCTGGCGATCTTACCGAAGCGTCCGGCGAACTCGACGAAGCGCGCGTTGGCGAGCTCGAAACGGAGCTCGTCGGCGGAGATGACGGCGATACCGATCGGCGCGGTCTCGAGCACCGCTTCGAAGCGGACGCGCGCGTCGACTTCGCGGCGCGCGAGCTCTTCGGCGGCGCGATGTCCTTCCTGCGCGATGCGCGTCAGGCGATGGATGTGGCTCGCCGCACCGATGCGCTCCGCCACCGACTGCACGAACTCGAGATCCTCGGCGTCGAAATTCCGGCGCGGATCGGACTGCGAAACGATGATCGCGCCGATGCGCTCGCCGTACGATTCGATCGGACAGGCGATGAGGCTCTGCTCGTGGAGCGCCGATTTCACGCGGCGCTCTTCCTCGTCGCGCGCGAAGTCGAGGAGCGAATCGCCGCGGATTTCGTAGAAGAGCAGCGGGCGCCCGATCTGGAACACGGTGCCGGGAAGACCTTCGCCCGGCCGGTAGGGGTTGCTCCCGAAGTAGCCGCGATGGCGCTCGAACTCAGGGTCGATCGAGGAGAAGCCGACGAGGTCGAGGTGACCGGCCGGGTGATAGAGATAGATGCGGACGGTGCCGGCGACGGCGTGGCCGATGCGCGTGGCGGGATCGTCGAGGTTCTCGAAGCTCGGCTGGCCCGTGACCATCTCCATGCCGAGGTTGGCGAGACACTCGGCGCGCCGGCGGCGCCAGGCTTCGCGTTCGGCGTTCTGCCGCTCGTCCGTGACGTCGCGGGAGAGGACGACGGAGCCGATGATGCGGTTCTGATCGTCGCGAATCGGCGCGGCCTTGAGGTTGACGATGCGGTCGTCGCCGCTGCGCGAATCGAGCACGAGGTAATCGGAACGGACGACCTCCCCCTGCACGGCGCGCATCGACGGCAATTCGCTGGGCGACAGCGGGCTGCCATCGAGATAGCGGTGCCGGTTCTGCCGCACGCGTCCCTCGGCATCCGACGCGAAGAGCGAGCTGGGCTCGCGCTGCGCGGCGGCGTTCATCCGTTCGAGCTTCCCGTTCGCGTCGTAGATCGCGGCGGACTCGGGGATCTGGTCGAGGATGGCGTTGACCTTCGCCATCTCACGAATGGCGCGGTTGTGGAGCAGCGTGTTGTTGAGCGCGAGCGTGGCGTAGCGGCCGATCTCGTGGAAGAGCGAGAGCTCTTCGTCGCTCCATTGGCGGACCGAGGAGCATTGGTGCATGCCGAACGCCCACGGCTCTTCTTCGTGGGGACGGAGGACCTGCACGATCTGCGAGCGCACTTCGAAACGGCGAGCGAGCTCGGGATCGAGGTCGGCGTCGCCTTCGAGGACGACGACCGGAAGCGACGTTTCGAGCGCGCGGCGGATGAGGTTCTGCGACCTGGCCAGCGGCACCGGGCCGTTGTCCTCGAGCTTCGTCGCACAGCCGGGCGCGGTGACGGAGAACGCGACCTTCGCGAACTCGACGGTCTCGGTGATGGGGTGCAGCAGCCACGCGCGGTCGGCGCCGAACTCGTCGCGCGTGAACGTGACGATGCGGCGCAGCACTTCGCGCAGCTCGAGCGTGCCGGTGAACGACTCGAGGACATTCGAGAGGAAGCGATACCGCTCCTCGCTCGAAAAGCGCGGACGCTCTTCGGCGACGGCCGGGTTGAGGTAGCGGACCATGAGGCGACGGATGATCCCGTCGTCCTCGCCGTTGCCGTCAGGCAGCTCGAGCACGCGCGTCAGCGGCTGCTTGCTTTCGGCGGCCTCGCGGACGCGCTGCCATGCGTTGCTGCCGCTGACGGCGATGAGGCTGTACCGCTCGCGGTCGAGAAGCTCGACGGCTTCGTCGGCAGAGGCAGTGATGACGGGGGTAAAACGCAGCGAGCGCACGACCTCCGCAGGTGTACGCGCTGCGTTCGGTGCGGCAACGATCAGGACCTGGTCAGGCATTGGCTGGGAACGGCTCGTCGCCGAGTGCGGACATGCTAGCAGAAAGGGCTCAGGGCTCGGGGCTCAGGGCTCAGGTGGTGACGCGGTGTTTTCCGCTGAACGCAACAATTGCCTACCCCTCAGCCCCGGGCCCTGAGCCCTGAGCCCTTTCCCCTACAATTGCGCGCCATGCCGAAGCGTTCGTTCGATGAACTCGTCAACCTCATGACCACGCTGCGCGGCCCGAACGGCTGCCCGTGGGATCGAAAACAGACGCTGCCCGATCTGAAGCCGTTCGTGATCGAGGAGGCGTACGAGGTCGTCGACGCCATCGACAGCGACGAGCGCGCGGCGCTCAGGGAAGAGCTGGGCGACCTGCTGCTGCAGGCGGTCTTCATCGCCGAGGTGACGCGCGAGGAAGGGACGTTCGACATCTACGATTCGATCACGTCGATCCACGACAAGCTCGTGCGCCGCCACCCGCACGTTTTCGCCGATGTCGAGGCCAATGACGCCGAGGAAGTCCTCGTCAATTGGGAGAAGCTGAAGAACGAGGAGCGGAAGGCGGAGAACAAGAGCGTGCTGGCGGGCGTCCCCGCATCGCTGCCGGCGCTGCTGAAGGCGTCGCGGCTGACGGAGAAAGCGGCACGCGTCGGCTTCGACTGGCGCCGCACGGAAGACGTGTTCGACAAGCTCGACGAGGAGATGGGGGAGCTGCGCGAGGCGGTCGACTCGGGCGACGTGGCGCGCATGCAGGACGAAGTCGGCGACCTGCTGTTCACGATCGCGAACATCGCGCGGAAGATCGGCGTCAACGCGGAGGAAGCGCTGCAGTCGACGAACCGGAAGTTCACGCGCCGCTTCGGGTCGATGGAGTCGCACGTGCGCGGCACCGGGCAGAACCTGGATCAGTTGACGCTCGAAGAGATGGACCACCTGTGGGACGAAGCCAAAAACGCCGAGCGGGCGTAATCGCGGTGCTGCTGTTCGGCGCGCTGATCGGCCACGACCTGGCCGTGCCGCCGTCACGCTCCTACAGCGCGCGCGCGGCGGTGGCGGCCATCGACCAGTACCGCCACTACGTCTCCCCGCGACTGAAAGGCCGCGTGACCTGCCGCTTCGAACCGACCTGCAGCGCCTACGGGCGTGAAGTGTTCCGCAAGTACGGCTTCGGGATCGGGTTCGTGAAGACGTTCGTCAGGATCGCGCGGTGTGGGCCGTGGACGAAGGCCGGAACGGTGCATTTGCCGTGAGGGCGGCGATGGGACGTGTAGGACAGATGGGACAAATAGGACAACCCACAGTCCTATTGGTCCTATCTGTCCTATAGGTCCTATTTCTTAGCGCGCCCGCGCGGCTTCACGCCGGCCACGGCCGGTTCCCCGAGCTCCGCGCTGGGGCAGATGTCGTTCAGGCGGCACTCCGGGCATTTGGGCTTGCGCGCGATGCAGATCTCGCGGCCGTGAATGATCGTGCGGTGGCCGAACGACGTCCACTCGTCGCGCGGGATCGACGCCATGAGGTCTTCTTCGATCTTCACGGCGTCGGCATTCGACGTCAGCCCGAGGCGTGCGGAGACGCGCGAGACGTGCGTGTCCACGACGATCCCCACCGGCTCTTCGAAGGCGTTCGACAGCACCACGTTCGCGGTCTTGCGTCCGACGCCGGGGAGCGCCGTGAGGTCGTCCATGTTCGCCGGCACCTTGCCGCCGTGGCGCTCGACGATCGCCTGCGACGCCGCGATCACGGCTTTCGCCTTGTTGCGGAAGAAGCCGGTCTGCTTCACGGCCGTCTCCATCTCCACCTGCGGTGCGGCGGCGAAGGCCTGCGGATCGGGGTACTTGCGGAACAGCGACTTGGTGACGATGTTCACGCGCGCGTCCGTCGACTGCGCGGACAGCATCGTGGCGATGAGCAGCTCGAACGGATTGGTGAAGTCGAGCGAGCACCTCGCCTCCGGGTGCATTTCCCGGAGGCGGTCGAGGATCTTGCGGACGCGCTTCTTATCCGTCACAGCGCTTTGAAGATCGATTTGCCGGCGTAGAGAGCCGCGTCGCCGAGCTCCTCTTCGATGCGCAGCAACTGGTTGTACTTGGCCATGCGGTCGCTGCGCGAGGCGGAGCCGGTCTTGATCTGTCCCGCGTTCGTCGCCACCGCGAGATCGGCGATGGTCGAGTCCTCGGTCTCTCCGGAGCGGTGCGAGATCACCGAGCGGTAGCCGGCGCGCTTCCCGAGCTCGATCGCTTCGAGCGTCTCGGTGAGCGTCCCGATCTGGTTCACCTTGATGAGGATGGCGTTGGCGATGCCGCGCTCGATGCCTTTGGCGAAGATCGAAGGATTGGTGACGAAGAGATCGTCGCCGACGAGCTGCATGCGCGCGCCGAGCGACTTGGTCAGCGTGGCCCAGCCGTCCCAGTCGCCTTCGCCGAGGCCATCTTCGATGGAGATGATCGGGTACTTCGCGGCGAGCTTCTCGTAGTACTCGACCAGCTCGTCGCTCGAGTGCTTCTTCCCTTCGAAGTTGTAGTGGCTCTTCTCGTGGAACTCGGAGGCGGCGACGTCGAGGCCGAGGAACATGTTCTCCCCTGCCTTGTAGCCGGCCTTGCCGATGGCTTCGAGGATGAGGTCGAGCGCCTCGGAGTTCGACTTGAGGTCCGGCGCGAAGCCGCCCTCATCGCCGACGGCGGTGGTGAGCTTGCGGTCGTGCAGCGTCTTCTTGAGGTGGTGGAACGTCTCGACGCCGGCGCGCAGCGCTTCCCCGAAGGTGTCGAAGCCGGCGGGGATGACCATGAACTCCTGGACGTCGAGGTTGTTGTCGGCGTGGGCGCCGCCGTTGATGACGTTCATCATCGGGACGGGGAGCGTGCGGGCGCCGGCGCCGCCGAGGTAGAGGAAGAGCGGGAGCCCTGCCGCTTCCGCCGCCGCGCGGGCCACGGCCAGCGAGACGCCGAGCATCGCGTTGGCGCCGAGGTTCGCCTTGTTCTCGGTGCCGTCGATCTGCTTCATGACCAGATCGATCATCGCCTGCTCGCGTGCATCCATCTCCTGCACTTCCTTGGCGATGATCTCGACGTTGTCGACGGCGTTCTGGACGCCTTTGCCGAGGTAGCGCTTCTTGTCACCGTCGCGGAGCTCGAGGGCTTCGCGGGAACCGGTGGAAGCGCCGGAGGGGACCGCCGCCC
Organism: Thermoanaerobaculia bacterium; assembly: GCA_036380735.1. Classification (GTDB taxonomy): domain Bacteria; phylum Acidobacteriota; class Thermoanaerobaculia; order Gp7-AA8; family Gp7-AA8; genus DASVEE01. The sequence goes on from DASVEE010000010.1 coordinate 37,381, forward strand.
GGCCGAGAGCACCGGACTCGAGGAGGCAGTCGACTTCGATGGTGGGGTTACCGCGAGAATCGAGGATCTCGCGCGCGAAGAGCTCGACGATCTTGAACATGGCGGCGGATTATAGCGGCGGCTTCGCCGCCGCGTTTTCGGTTGTCGGTTTTCGGTTGTCGGTTGCTGGTGCTCCGCGAGACGGCGCTCCGCGCCCCGTCCGTTCGTGCACGCACCGAAAACCGACAACCGAAAACCGACAACCAAAAACAAAAAGCCTGGCGTCAGCCGGGCTTTTTCGCGGCGCGAAGCGCGCTGCTTACCGCTCGATCGGCAGCTTCGCCGAGAGCCAGCCGCTGTAGCCGTCCTTGAGGGCGGCCACGTTCTTGAAACCGGTCCGGTTCATGTCGACGACCGCGACGGCGGCGGTGTGCTCCCCCGGACCGCAGTTGCAGTAGGTAATGACCATCTTGCCGGGCGGGATCTGGCGAATGGCGTTGACCATGTTCGCGCGCATGATGCTGAGGGGGATATTGATGGCGCCCGGAAGGTGGCCTTCGCCGAACTTGGCAGCCGAACGGACGTCGACGAACACGGCCTTGCCGGCCTTCACGAGCTTGTTCGCCTCGTTACGGTCGATGCGCTTGGCACCGGCGAGGATCTGTTCCTCGGTCTGCTGCGTCGCCGGAGCGGCCGTAGCGGTCTTGGTCGCGGTGCCCTGCGGGGTGGTCTGCGTGACTTTCATCTGCGCGCCCGCTACCGCGGCAACGAGGACGCTCGACATCATGAGAACGGCTGCTTTACGCATTCGGGAAAAGGCCTCCTGGGTGAATTCGACGAAACTCGAGATCGGTCGGTTACGCGATCAGTTTAATCCGGTGAAGAAGCGGTCGAAGCGCGGCCGGTACCAGCGCGTCCGGTCGAGCGAGAACGCCACGGCCGTGGCCTTGCCGACGATACGGCGGCGCTCGATGAAGCCGATGAACCGGCTGTCGTTGCTGTTGTCGCGGTTGTCGCCGAGGACGAAGTAATGTCCGGGCGGGACGATGATCGGGGCGAAGGAACGGACGGCGTGCATCTGCGGCGTCAGCATCAGCTTGTGCACATGCTGGCCGAGCTCTTCCTCGGCGATGAAGGCCGGCCCGTCGTTGTCGCTGATCTGGATCGGCTCGGTCTGCTTCGCCGGGATCCCGTTGACGAACAGCTGGTTCTCGGCCATGGCCACCTGATCGCCCGGGATGGCGACGACGCGCTTCACGAGGCGGACGCCATCGACCGGGGAGAAAAGGACGACGATGTCGCCACGGCTCGGGTCGCTCCACTTCGCCACGTTCACCGTGGTGAACGGGATCTTGAGGTCGTAGGCCAGTTTATTGACCACGACGCGGTCGCCCTCCTGAATCGTCGGCTTCATCGACCCCGTCGGAACGTCGTTCCAATCGGCCAGGGCAGAGCGAAGCGAGCTGACGATCAGGATCATCAAAGCGAAGATCTTGAGCTCGTTGAGGACCTTTTTGGAGTTGATGGCCATTGCTAACGTTGGCGTGCAACGCGCTCGGGTGCAAAGCTGTTCCCCGGAGCGGTCACAACCGGGAGACAACAGGAAAGCAGTACCGTATGGACCTTCCCCACGGCCGCGCCCGTTGCCGCTACACTCCTCGTCGTGTCCCACCGCACGTCCGTCCACGATCTGAAGAGCCTGGTGCTCTCGTTTCATTCGCTGATCGCCATCGAGACCGTCGAGGAAGAGCGCGTCCACTCCATCCTCGGCGAGGTCGCCGCGGACCTGCGGCTCTCCTATTTCGAGTGGTCGGTGACGTCCGGCTTCCGCCGTGCGCGCGGCGGGGTGGCGATCGAAGGGACCACCGATCCTGTCGCGGCGCTGCGTCACATGCAGAACCTCGACGGCGACGCGATCTACCTGCTGAAAGACTTCGCGCCGCATCTGACGCAGGCCAGCACCTCGCGCGCGCTGCGCGAGCTCGCGCAGAAGATGATGGCCACGCGCTCCACGATCGTCCTGACGGGCGATCCGCTCGAGCTGCCGCGCGACATCGAATCGCTCGCCGTGCACTTCGACCTGCAGCTTCCCGACGAGCGCGAGCTGCGCGAGGTGACGCGGCAGGTCGTCGACCGGATGACGGCGCAGCAGAAAGTGCAGATCGAGCTCACGCGCGTCGAGGCGAACCGCCTCGTGCAGGCGCTCTCCGGGCTCACGCTCAATCAGGCGCGCCGCGTGATCGCGCAGGCGATCGTCGCCGACGGCCGCCTCTCGGTCGACGACATCGACCGCATCGTCCGCTGGAAGGGCGAGATCATCGAGCGCGGCGGCATCCTGGAGTTCTTTCCGCTCGAAGAGAACTGCTTCGAGCTCGGCGGCTTCTCGCGTCTGAAGCAGTGGCTGGAGCACGCGCGCGTCGGCTTCACGCCTCAGGCGAAAGCGCTGAACCTGCATCCGCCCAAAGGATTGCTGCTCGTCGGCGTGCAGGGCTGCGGCAAGTCGCTCGCGGCGAAGTTCATCGCGCGCCAGTGGACGCTGCCGCTGCTGAAGCTCGATGCGGGACGGCTCTACGAGAAATACGTCGGCGAGTCGGAGAAGAACTTCCGTAAAGCAACGGCGATGGCGGAGGCCATGGCGCCGGTGGTGTTGTGGATCGACGAGCTGGAGAAGGCGTTCGCGTACGTGCAGAGCGGCGATTCCGACGGTGGTCTCTCGCAACGGCTCTTCGGTGGCTTCCTGACGTGGCTGCAGGAGAAGAAAGAAGGCGTCTTCGTCGTCGGCGCGGCCAACGATCTGACACGCCTGCCGCCGGAGCTGCTCCGCAAAGGACGCTTCGACGAGATTTTCTTCGTCGACCTGCCGACGCGCGAAGAGCGGAAGAACGTCCTCACGATCCATCTCGGGTTGCGGAAACAGGATGTCGCCAGCTTCGACCTCGACGCGATCGCTGACGCCACCGAAGGCTTCAGCGGCGCGGAGCTGGAACAGGCGGTGATCTCCGCCCTCTATCGCGCCCTGCACGCGCGCATGGCCTTGACCACCGAAGGTCTGCTGCAGGCCGTCGGCGGAACCATCCCGCTGGCCGTTTCCCGCGCGGAAGACATTGCGCGCCTGCGCGCGATGGCGGCGGGGCGGTTCACGCCGGTCTAGATGGACGAAGTGGACCACAGGTTACAAACGTCATGCTTCCCGGGTGACAGGCATGAGTGGTGGCGGCGCGCGCGGCGCCTTATGTTGCCGTCATGCTGATCAGGATCTTGTTGCTTTCTCTGCTGTTCGCCCCGGCGCTTCAGGCGGGCGTCGTGTTTCGTAATGCGCGTGTGTTCGACGGCACGAACGTGCTGCCGGCGACCGATGTCCTCGTCGAAGACGGCAGGATCGCCGCGGTCGGGAAGCAACTGCAGGTGCCCGCCGGGACGGAGACGATCGACGCGACGGGGAAGACGCTGCTGCCCGGCCTCATCGACGCTCACACGCACACCTTCGGCGATGCGCCCGTCGAGGCGCTGATGTTCGGCGTCACGACGGAGCTCGATCAGTTCACGAACGTGGACGCCGCGGCGGCGTTCCGCGCGGAGCAGGCGGCAGGAAAGGCGACGAACCGCGCGGATGTCTTCTCCGCCGGGACGCTCGTCACCGCGCCGAAAGGACACGGCACGGAGTACGGCTTCCCGATCCCGACGATCACCACGACGGCCGAGGCGCAGGCGTTCGTCGACGCGCGGATCGCCGAGGGGTCGGACTGGATCAAGATCGTCTACGACGACGGCAAGGCCTACGGGATGAAGTTCGCCAGCATCGACGAGCCCACCATGCGCGCCGTCATCGCCGCCGCACACAAGCGGAAGAAGCTGGCGGTCGTCCACATCGGCACGCTCGAGGCAGCGCGCGCCGCGATCAACGCCGGTGCGGATGGCCTCGTCCACCTCTTCGTCGATCGCGCGCCCGACGCAAACCTCGGCGCCTTCATGGCCGAGCATCGCGCCTTCGCCATCCCCACGCTGGTCGTGCTGAAGAGCATCACCGGAGTCGGCGGCGGCGCCACGCTGCTCGAGGACGCCCGTCTGCAGCCGTACCTGAACGCGGCGACGCGCACGCGGCTCGCCACCGGCTTCCCGAAGCGGCCGAACGGGCCCGGGACGAGCTACGAGGCGGCCGAGGAGAGCGTGCGGCAGTTGCGGAAGCACAACGTGGCGATTCTCGCCGGCAGCGACGCGCCGAACCCCGGCACCGCGCATGGCGCGGCGCTGCATCGCGAGCTGGAACTGCTCGTCGTCGCCGGCCTCACGCCGGCGGAAGCGCTGCGCGCGGCGACGAGCGCGCCGGCGAAGGCGTTTCGCCTCGACGACCGCGGACGCATCGCCAAAGGGCTGCGCGCGGATCTGCTGCTCGTGAACGGCGATCCGACGAGCGACATCACCGCCACGCGCGACATCGCCGGCATCTGGAAGGCGGGTGTGGCCGTCGACCGGAAGCCGTGGGCGAAGAGCGTGGCCGAGTCACGCACCGCCACCTTCAGCGTTCCGGAGGGTTTGGTCGCGGGAGTGATGAGCAGCTTCGAATCAGGAGCGCCGGTGGCGACGTTCGGCACCGCGTGGGTCGCGACTGCGGACGACATGGCCGGCGGCGCCTCCACCGGTAAAGTCACCATCGTGGACAGTGGCGCATCGGGCAGCACCAAGTCTCTCTCGATCGCGGGCACGATCGACCCGAAGATTCCTTATGCGTGGTACGGCGCGATGTGGTCGCCGCTCCAGCAGCCGATGCAGCCGGCGAACCTGTCATCGACGCGCGAGCTGCGCTTCCAGACGAAGGGCGACGGCAAGACCTACCGCGTGATGCTGTTCACCCGCAGCGGCGGGATGATGCCACTGGTCCGCACCTTCGAGGCCGGCCCGGAATGGACGCAGGTCACGCTGCCGTGGAAGGCGTTCGGCACCGATGCGAAGGACCTGATGGCGATCATCTTCGCCGGCGGCCCGGAAGGCGGACCGTTTGCCTTCCAGGTGGATGAGGTTGCGCTGCATTAGCGCCACCGGATGGGACCGATAGGACCTATAGGACGAATGGGACAGATGGGACTTATAGGACAGATAGGACTGATCGACTGATACGTGGCGGCCTGATGTCAGGCCGCCACAACCACTAACGTCAAATCATCTTCCAGGACGCCGCCGCTGAAGCCCAGCACGCGGTCGACGATGATCTCCTGCAGAGCGCGCGCGCTGAGGGTGCGGTGCTCCACCAGCAGTTCTTCCAGGGCGGTCTCGCCGAACATTTCGCCGCTGGCGTCGCGGGCTTCGCTGGCGCCGTCGGTGAACAGCACCAGACGGTCGCCGGCGCGCAGTTCCACTTCTCCTTCTTCGAATTGGAGATCGCGGAAGAGGCGCGACAGCACGGGACCGCCCGTGGCCAGGCGCTCCACGCTGCCGTCGACGCGCACCAGCGCCGGCGCGTTGTGGCCGGCGTTGCACCAGCGTACGCGCATTGCATCCGTATCCACGATGGCGAAGAAGAACGTGACGAAGCGGCCGCCGGTGAGGTTGGAGACGACCACGCGGCGGACGTGCTCGCACAGCTCGCGCGGAGAGCGCGTCATCGCCGCCGACGCACGCACCGCCGCCTGCAGCGACGACATCAACAGCGCCGCGGGCATCCCCTTCCCGGCCACGTCGCCGATGCAGACGGCGAGCTGCCGCTCTCCGAGCTGGATGAAGTCGTAGTAATCGCCACCCACCGAGCGCGCCGGACGCCACGTGCCGCTCGCATCGAGCCCCGCCACGCGAGGCATGTCGCGCGGCAGAAGCGTCTGCTGCAGCTCGCTCGCCTGTGCGAAATCATGCTCCTCGGCCGTCATGCGGATGCGGTCGAGCCCGAGGGCGATCTGGTCGGCGGCGGAGGCGAGGAACTCCAGGTCTTCGACGTCGAAGGCGCGGTCCGACAACTTCTCCGACAGCGCGAGAAACCCGTGACCGCGTAGAGGAACGACGAGCGCCGCCTCGAGCTGCTTCAGCGGCGCGGCCACGTCGTCGGCGAGCGTGCGGCGGCGCGGATCGAACGCGCGATCGAGCACCGCGTCGATCGCCGGCGGCACGCGCAGGCGGCCGAGAATCGCGTCGGGCGCGCCGACCTTCGCGGCGGCGAGGTACGCGTTGTTGCGGCGCACGAAGATCACCAGGGCGCGGTTCTGCAGTGCCTGCTGCAGCTTCTCCGCCGCGGAGACCATGAAACGCTGCGGATCGTTCGCCGTCATCGTCTCCGTGGCCAGGACGCGCAGCGCCTGCGGATAGTCGGTCCTCTGGCGGAAGAGATTGCGGTCGACGACGAGCTGCAGCCGGTTGCGCAGCGGCACGAACACGGCCGCGACGACGAGCGTCGCGGCGATGATCATCGTCTCGTTGCGCACGCCCGTCAGCGTCACGACCAGCGTGCCGAGGCCGCCGACGAGGACGAGATAGACGACGAGGATCGCGCCGCTGAGGAACGCGTACAAGACCGTCTTCCGGATGATGATGTCGATGTTCATCAGCCGGTACTTGAGGATCGCCGCCGCGAACGAGATCGGGATGAGGATGTAGAACGCGCGCGGGATGAGGTCGAGCATCTGAAGGCGCGGCATCCACAACCAGATGTCTTTCTCGAAAGCCATGAGGAGCACGCCGAGCACCGGCCCGGCGATCGAGCCGACGATGCGCAGCCCGAGGGCGATGATCGTGCCCCAGAGCGGCCACTTCACCTGCCGCTTCTCCTCCACGCCGGCGTCGCGATAGCTGCGGTACAGCGCGACGATGGAGAGAAAAGGGAACCCCAGCACGATGAGGATGGGAAAGGAGATCGTGACGACCGCGCCGATGCCGCCGAGGAGCTTCACCGGGGAGAGAGTGGCGAGCCAGCCGGTGCCGGCGAGCAGCGCATGCAGCAGCGTGAGGGACTGGACGGGACGTGCGATGACCGCGCCGAGGCCGTTGCGCCGCCAGAGGGAAACGAGGCGCACGAGCAGCACGATCCCGACGACGACGATCGCGGCGAGATAGACGTGCGCGGCGGTCCGCGCCCACGGCGGCAACTGAGGCTTGGGCGCTGTCGCCAGCAGCGTGAATGCGAGCGCCGCCGCATGCACCGCGGCCATCACCGGCAGGGCGTAGATCCAGCGCAAGAGCCGCGGGTGCTTCACGACGGCCGGCCGCTCCCGCGGAAAGATCAGGGCGAGATGAAGGGACAGCGGCAGGAAAAGCGTGCTGATGAGACTGAACAGCGCCAGCGCCACGTACGAGCTCGTCGACGCCTCGCTCATCCCGCGGAGGCTGGAGGCGTCGAGCGCCATCGTCCCGGCCGCGATCATGCCGAAGCCGCCGGCGAGCGCCAGCGCGTAGAAGACGGTCGCCCGGCGGTCGTCCGGCCGCAGCACGAACACGAGAAGGCCGATGACGAAGAAACAGACGCCCACGGCCGCCGGCACGATGATCTGCGCCAGCAGCATGCCGTCGCCGAACGGCGATTCGAGCACGACGCGCGCTTCCGCGACACGCCCGTTGCGCTGGTAGCGGTAGACGATCGGGTCGCCGGCGCGCAGTTGCCGGTCGAGCCGGCTCAGCGCGTCCTGATCCTTCAGCGGGATCCCGTTGATCGTCTCGACCTTGTCGCGCGTGCGCATCCCGGCGCGTGCCGCCGGCGCCTTCTGATAGAGGACGAGCAGCTCGCCCGGCTTGACCACGATCGACGGCGACTGCTGCGCACCGACACGGACTTCCGAAAGCGGCGTCACCTGCGCCCCGATCCACCCGATGGTGTGCCAGTGGTAGATGCGCTGCGCCACGAAGCCTGCCGCAGAGGACATCAGAAAGAGTCCCAGGAAGAGGCCGATCAGCCGGCGCCGGCGCGTGGACATGTCCGGCTATCGTACGTGACGAAGGGCGTTGTGTTTAGGTGCGAGGAACGATGAGGGCAGACGATGGGCCCGAATAGGACCGGCGAACGACAGGAAGCCAAGGGGACGAATAGGCCCGTTGGCCTTTGCTCACCGGACCGGGCGGCGCCGGTGATCCAGGCCGACGGAGAAGGCCGGGGCCAGCGTCCAGGCCGTGCTGTTGCCCGCTTCGTCGGTGACCTGGACGCGCACGTCGATCATCCCCACCGCCCCCGTAGCCGCGGCGAGGCCGGCCCGGAAGAGATGGCCGTATTCAGGAGCGTGCTCGCCCAGCAGCAACGGCGTCACGGACTGCCACGCGGCAGAGCCGTGGACGCGCCACGCCACCTTCGTCGCCTCCGGCCGCACCCGATGGTAGGTGAACACATTCCACGCCGTGTAGTTGAAATCGGCCGCGGAGAAGATCACCTCCGGCGCCGCTCGCAGCGGCAGTGATTCGGTCGCCCGGCCGCTACCGTCGACGATGCGGAACGCGGTCAGCATCGGCGGCTGCGTATCGCTGCGCCGCGTGTCGACCTCCTGGTGCAGCGTGCCGCTCCTCCTCGCGCCGCCGAGGGCGCCTTCGTGGACCACCAGATCGACGCTGTATGCGTCCGGCTCCTCGGCCCGCATCGCAAGCGCTACATCGTCGAACGGACCGCTGGCGATCGTCCTGCTGCTGTTGCGAAACTCGAGCGTCGCGCCGTAGAAGCCGGGACTCAGCCACTCCTCCCCGAAACGCCCGTGCAGCCGCCCCAGCAGCGAGAAGGAGCCCCCCGGCTGGAGCTGCAGCGACATGCGCGGAAAGTACGCCGCCTCCGTGAAAAAAAGCGTCTCACCCGGCGCCGCGCCATAGGCGGCCGGCCCTGGGTCGCGCTCGAACGACGAGACGGCGCGCCCGCCGCGCAGGTGCAGAGGCCAGACGAGCAGTTGCTGTTCCGCCGACTGTGCCTGGAAAAGCACCCCCGCCAGCACCTCCGCCGCTGCCTCGGTCAGGAAGAGCCGTCCCCTCCAGCCGCCATCCGCATCCGGCGCATCGGCCACGGCGCCGAATCGCGTCGACTCTTTCCCCACCGCGCTGTACGGAAGGACGAGCAACTCCTCCATCGGCGCACCTTCCGGCGCCGGGAAGCGCAGGTCGAACGCCGCCAGCTCGCTGCCGGCGCGCGTCAGCGTCCGCGATTCGGTCACACCATTCACCGGGTCGTGCGCGATCAAGTACACCTCGTTGCGCGCGCGATCGACATAGCTCTGCACCGCGTGGATGTTCCACCGCGGGCTCGCCGCGGAAATCTCGATCTCCGTGAATTTGCCCAGCGGGGCGAACGGCGCGAACACGTCGCTCCCCCCTGCGCGCTGGATGCGCACCTCGCTGAGGTACGTGCTCTCCTCCACGCCCGCCTCCAGGGCCCGGTCGATCAGGCGCTCGCCGCTGCTCGCCCTGCCGTCCAGGCGCAGCCGCAACAGCTCGGAAAATGCGTCGAAGGCGAACGTGTGCTCCCCCTCCACGCGCACTTGATCCTGGATGAACACGCGCAACTGATCGCCGACCGGCGACCCGGGATCGTCGGGCTCGATCGACGCGAGCACGAAATCGTACCGCCCCGCCGGCAGCAGCACGTCGAGCGTAACGGGATCGAACCACCCGTAGTAGCCGGTCCACCCCTGGTCGTTCATGAACGCGACCGAGGGAAAGCCGATCGTGTACGTGACGGTCGCACGCGCCGCCTTTACCGCCGCCCACGGCACCACCGTCGTCGCCGCTCCATCGCTGATGCGGATCGTGCCGCCCAGGGTGAGTGAGGTCGTCGTGGTCGAGGTGGCGTTCGTCACTCCGACGGTGACGCGCACCTGCTGCGACGCACCGGCGGCGAGCGTGAACGCCGCCGGCTCCACCGTCACGGTGACGCCCGCCGGCGTGCCGTGCGCGATGGCGGTGAAGGTGCGTTCCGTCGCGCCGCGGTTCGTCAGCGTCACGTCCTGGCTGCGCGTCCACGCCGCCGCCAGCAGATCGCCGCGGCCGAAGCTGATGACGGCAGGGCTGGCGAAGAGCGCCACGCTCGCGGCCGCAGGGCCGTCGACGAGGCCACCGCCCTGCTCGATCGTTTCCGCCGCGATGGCGGTGGCGTTGTTGGTCAGCGCCGACTTCACCTCCGCCGGCGTCCACTCGGGATGAAGCTCGCGCAACAGCGCCGCCAGACCGGCCACGTGCGGCGCCGCCATCGACGTCCCACTCAGCGGGCCGTACGCGTGGTCCGGCATCGTGGAGTTGATGTTCTCCCCCGGCGCGAGGACCTCCGGCTTGAGGGCCAGCCCGCGAATGGACGGGCCGCGCGAGCTCGTGAGCGCCATCGCGTCCGCACCGAGCGTCGAGCCGACCGTGATCGCGGAGCGGGCCACGCCGGGACTGGCGATGGCCATGAAGGTGCGGCCATTCCCCGCGGAAACTGTGAAGACGACGCCCGCGGCGGTTGCGGCATCGACCGCGCGCGACAGCGCGTCGTCGGCATGACCGGCCATGCCGAGGCTGAGGTTGGCGACGTCGACGCGATCGTCGAAGTTGCCATCGCCGTTGGGGTCGAGCGTCCGTTCGATCGCGGCGAGGACGCTGCTTTCCCAGCCGCGCCCGAAGAAGTCGAGCACCTTGAACGCGAGGAGCGTTGCCTCGGGCGCCACTCCCATCAGCTCCGGGCTCTTCGCCGCCGCGATGCCGGCGACGTGCGTGCCGTGGTAGTGATCGTCCAGCGGATCGCCGTCGTCATTGACGAAATCCCAGCCGCCGGCCACCTTGTGTCCCGGACCGAAGCCGCCGCCGAGCGCGGGGTGCCGGTAGTCGATGCCGCTGTCGAGGATGGCGATGACCATCCCGGCACCACGCGCGCCGCGCGTTTCCCACAACCGGCGCGCGCCGACGATACCGACGCCGTCCACGCCCTCGGCGTGCGCCTCGACCTGCAGGTCGGGCGAGACCGCACGCACGTACGGCAGGCGACGGATCTCCGCGACGACCTCCGGCGCGGCTTCGAGCGCGACGCCGTGGAAGGCGCGGTAGTACTCCCGCGTGATCTTCGCCGCTGCCTTCTTCCCCTGCGCGCTGCCGGCGAGATCGCGGCGGAAACGCGCGAAGGAGTCCTGGTACGACGCCGCGGCGACACCGCGGCGCAAGGCCAGCGGAGCTTCGCGGAACTCGACGATCACGCGGTCCGCGGCAAAGACGGGTACCGCAACGGCAACGGCAAACAGCAACAGCAGACGGCGCATGGCCGCTGACGATAAGGCCGCTGCGCTGCCGCGCGATCCGCGCGTGACCGAGGTGTGACGGGAATGGCATGGGGCGTTTGCGCGGCAGTCAGCAGGGAAACGATGGGACCTATGGGACCGATGGGACGAATGGGACCCCATGGCCGCCCAACCCCGAGCACCACCCAGGAGTGGTGGGGCGGTCCCATTGGTCCTATCGGTCCCATACGTCCTATCGGTCCCATAGGTCCCATCGATCACGGCGGCGCCGCGCGAAAAGCCAGCCCCAACCGTTGTATCCTCCGGCGCGTGAATCCCCGTTTCAAAGAGATCCTCACCGGCATCCTCGGGGGCCGGACGGTGGAAGACCGCGTCCGCGATCTTCAGCCGCGCATGCCTGACGCCGCGCCGCTGCCGCCGAGCGTCCCCGCGAAAGACGAGTACTCGGCCGACGCGCTGGCGCAGCGCCGCGCGTTTCTCCGCGAGCGCGGCTTCACCATCGACCAGCTCGAAGGGCTGGGGCGCGATCCGGAGCCGGAAGCGTTGCGCGCCAACATCGAGAGCCTCATCGGCTTCGCGCGCATCCCCGTCGGCGTCATCGGACCGCTGCGCATCAACGGCACGAACGCCCAGGGCGACTACTACGTCCCGCTGGCGACGACCGAGGGGGCGCTGGTGGCGTCGTACCAGCGGGGGGCGAAGCTCATCAGCCTCTCCGGCGGCACGTCGGTGCTCTGCCTCGTCGAATCGGTGCTGCGCGCTCCCGGCTTCATGTTCTCGAACGTGACCGAGGCGGGGATGTTCGTGGCGCACGTCGTCAGCCGCTTCGACGAGCTGAAAGAGAAGGTACGCACGACGTCGCGCTTCGCGCAGCTCGTGCAGCTCGATCCGGTCGTCGCGGGGAAAGAGGTCTACCTCGTCTTCCACTACACGACGGGCGATGCGGCCGGGCAGAACATGGTGACGTTCGCCACCGGCGCCATTTGCGAGCACTTGCTCGCGACCTCGCCGATCCAGCCGCAGACGTGGTTCATCGAAGCGAACATGTCGGGCGACAAGAAAGCCACGCACATGGCCTTTCAGGGGACGCGCGGCAAGAAGGTGGTCGCCGACGTGACGATCTCGAAAGAGCTCGTCCGCAAGTATCTGCACACGGAGCCGGAGCAGATCTTCCGCTACTGGCAGGCGGCGATCGTCGGCAGTCTGCAGAGCGGCTCGATCGGGATGCAGGGGCACTACGCGAACGCGCTGGCGGCGCTCTTCATCGCCTGCGGCCAGGACGTGGCCTGCGTGTCCGAGGCGTCGGTCGGGCTGACGCGCATGGACGTGACGAAGGACGGCGACTTCTACGTCTCGATCTCGCTGCCGAATCTCATCGTGGGGACGGTCGGCGGCGGCACGCATCTGCCCACCTCGCGCGAATGCCTGGAAATGCTCGGCTGCTTCGGCCCGGGCGGCGCAAAGAAGTTCGCGGAGATCTGCGCCGCGACGGTGCTCGCCGGCGAAGTGTCGATCGCGGGCGCGCTGGCATCGGGAGAGTTCGCGCAGGCCCACAAGGCGTTCGGCAGGAAATAGAGCGCGATGCGGATCGACGAACGCGCCCGCTTCGACATCATCCGCTACGCCAACTCGTGGGAAGACGCGGATGTGCTCTGCGAGGCGTTACAGCCGGCGCCGGGCAAGCGGATGTTATCCATCGCGGCGTCGGGCGACAACGCGTTCGCCTTGCTGGCCGAGGGGGCGGAGGTCGTGGCGGTCGACCTGAGCCCGGCGCAGTTGGCGCTCATCGAGTTGAAGCGTGCGGCGATCCGGCAGCTTTCGAACGAGGCGTTGCTGCGGTTCCTCGGTGTGCATGACGCGGCGGATCGTGTGGCGACGTATCGCACCTTCACGTTGCCGGAGAGTGCGCGCACGTATTGGGACGCGAACCTCGAGGCAATCGGCGCGGGCGTCATTCACCGCGGGCGCTTCGAGAACTACTTCCGCCTCTTCCGCACGTACGTGCTGCCGTTCGTGCACAGCCGCCGTGACGTGGCGGCGTTGCTGCGCGAGCGCTCGCCGGAGGAGCGGGAGCGCTTCTACCGCGAGCAGTGGAACACCTGGCGGTGGCGCGCGATGTTCCGCGTCTTCTTCAGCCGCTTCGTCATGGGGCGCACGGGGCGCGACCCGGAATTCTTCCGCTACGTGGAGGGCTCCGTCGCCGAGCGCATCTTCAGGCGCGCCGAGTACGCGCTGAGCGTGCTGCCCACGCACTCGAATCCGTACCTCGTCTCGATCTTCACCGGCAACTACCGCGACGATGCGCTGCCGCGCTATCTGCGCCGCATCGATGACGTGCGCGCGCATCTCGACAAGCTGACGCTGGTGCGGGGCTCGGTGGAGGAAGCGGCGCACGGGAAGTTCGACGGCTACTACCTCTCCGACATCTTCGAGTACATCAACCCGGAGCTGACGGCGCTGATCTACGGCCGGCTGCTCGACGCCGCGAATCCGAAGGCGCGCTTCGCGTACTGGAACCTGCTGGTGCCGCGGACGGCGCCGGCGCAGTTCGCGTCGCGCGTCACCGCGCTGCAGGACGAAGCGCGTGCGCTGTTCGCGCGCGACAACGCATTTTTTTACAGCGCGTTCGTGCTGGAGGAAGTGCGGTGAGGGGCGCGACAGGACGACTGGGACGAATGGGACGAGGCTGAGATGACGCCCCACGATCTGCGCGGTTCGTTGATCATCTGCGCGCTTTTCTTTTCGCTGCTGGTCATCGCCGAGCTGTGGATGCGCCTCGGGTCTCCCAAGCCGGAGTGGACGCGGAAGCTGGTGCACCTCGGCGGCGGCATGATCGGCATCTTCCTGCCGTGGCTGATCGTCTCACCGCTCGTCGTCTTCGTCCTCACGGCTTCGCTCTCGGCCATCTTTCTCCTCGGCGACAAGCTGAAGCTGCTCAAGGCGCTGCACGGTGTGGAGCGCAAGAGCCGCGGCAGCGAGTACTACCCGCTGGCGATCTGGCTCGTCTTCGTCGTGGCCGCTGACGAGCCGTGGCTCTACCTTTCCGCCGTGCTCGTGCTGGCCCTCGCCGACGCCTTCGCGGCGCTGGTGGGCAGCCGCTACGGCGTGCTGCGCTATGAAGTGGAGGATTCGTACAAGAGCGTCGAAGGCTCCGTCGTCTTCTTCTTCATCGCGTTCATGGCCGTGCATCTTCCGATGCTGCTGATGACGGAGCTGCCGCGCGCGACGTGCGTCCTCGCGGCTTTGCTCGTGGCGATGCTGGTCACGCTCTTCGAAGCGATCGCGCTCGAAGGAGCGGACAACATCTTCATCCCGATCGCGGTCGTCTATGTGCTGCAGAAGATCACGACCAAGCCGGTGACGGAGATCGCGTACCAGAACCTGAGCCTCGTCGCGATCATCGCGGTGATCGCGCTGCTCGACTGGAAGTTCCGCTGGTTCAACGTCGGCGGCGCGCTGACGGTGATCCTCTTCACGTTCGCCACCTGGTCGCTCGGCTCACGCCGCTGGTCGGCACCGGTGTTTCTCGCGCTGGCCGCCTTCATTCTCATCCGCACGTTCTTCGCGTCACGCGTCGGCGAGCCGCTGAAGGTGCGCACGCTCTCCCGCATGCTCATGGTGCCGTTCCTCTTCCTCCTCGGCGCCAACATGACGGGCCGCTACGACTTCTTCTACGGACCGTACGTGGCCGCGAGCGCCGCGGTGCTGGCGTTCATCCTCTGGACCGGCGGTGTGCGCCTGCGCCTGTTCGGCGGCTGGAACCGCATCCTCGTCGCCATCGCCATCGGCCTTGCCGGAGCGGCGATCGTGGCGCTACCAATGTGGGCGATCTATCGATCGACGCCGTGGACCGCGATCGCGGGGCTGCTGGCGGTGATTGCGGTGATGAGTCTCGTCAACGCGGTACTGACGGGGCGCCGGCTCGAAGCCGGCTGGACCGCGACGCCGTTCCTGCTGGCAGTGCTGACGGGCGCGCTGCTGCTGGTGCTGCAGCAGACGCAGGTTGTTTCGCCGTGGCGGTCGCAGAAGAAGCCGCTGTTGCAGGACAGGGCGCCGGGCAGCGTTAGCTACCGCGGATAACCGCGGATAGGACAGATGGGACGGATAGGACCTATAGGACGGGTTGGACGTCCTACAGGTCCTACGGGTGATCAGCCTATGGGGACGGCGTTGCCTTCGAGATCCATTTCGTGGACCGGCAGGCCGAGTTGGCCCAGCGGCTCGCGGATCTGGGCGGCGTTGCCGACCACCACGATGAGCGCGCGCTCCGGGTCGAGGTACTTTTCGGCGACGCGCTGGATGTCTTCCTTGCTCACGGCCGCGATGTTTTCGCGGTAGCGGTCGAAGTAGTCCTCCGGCAGGCCGAAGAGCTCCATGTCCAGGAGGCGTCCCGCGACATCCGATGCCGTCTGCACGCTCGCGGGAAAGACCCCGACGAGATAGCTCTTGGTGTCGTCGAGCTCGTGGTTTTCGACGTGTCCCGTACGGATGTTGCGCAGTTCCGTCAGGACCTCCGCGACCGACTCCCGCGTCACCTCGTTGCGCACCGGCGCGGCCACGACGAACGGGCCGGCCTGCTTGCGGAACGCGAACTGCGACCGCGCGCCGTACGTGTAGCCGTGGCGCTCGCGCAGGTTCATGTTGATGCGCGAGTTGAAGACGCCGCCGAGGAGCGCGTTCATCACCGACAGCGGGAAGTAGTCCTCGCAGGAGCGCGGGACGCCGAGGTGGCCGATGCGGATCTCGGACTGCACGGCCTGGGGGCGATCGATGATGTAGATCCGCGACGAGTCGTACGCGTGCGGCGACACGGCCGGCCGCGGGACTTCCGGGCCGGGAGTCCAGTCGGCGAAGAGGCGCTCCACCAGGGCGATGGCACGTGCCGCCTCGATGTCACCGGTGATGACGATCGAGGCGTTGTTCGGGACGTAGTGTTGCGTATAGAAGCGGCGCACGTCGTCGAGCGCGATCCTCGAGACGCTCTCCACGGAGCCCGTCACGGAGTTGCCGTACGTGCCGGTGCCGTAGAGCAGGTGCGAGAAGCGCTTCGCGGCGATGGTCGTCGGCTCGTCGCGCTGCTGGAGCAGATCGTTCAACCGCTCCGCTCTCACGCGCTCCAGCCCATCCTCGGGCAGCGTCGGCCGGCGCGTGACGTCGGCGAAGATCTCCGCCGCGGCCTCGCTGTTGCGGCTGAGCACATCGGCGGAAACATACGAAGCATCCCAATCGGCACCGGTCCCCAGCGTCGCGCCCAGGAGGCCGAGATCCTCGGCCAGAAGAATGGCGTCGCGGTTGCCGGCGCCTTCGTCGAGCAGGTCCGCCGCGAGGGACGCGAGCCCCGCCGTCTGCGCCGCGTCGTGATCGGCGCCGGAGCGGACGAGCACGCGCATCGAAAGCAGCGGCGCGTTGTGGTTCTCCGTGACGAGCACACGCAAGCCGTTCGACAGCGTGTGCCGCGTTACGTGCGGAAAGGAGTAGGGACGCGGGGCGCCCGGTACGGGAGCGGTTTCGCGGAAGCTCATGAGACGCTCCTTTCACCCGGCACGAAGAGGCTCGTGACGCGGTTCTCCGGGATCATGTACTTCCGCGCGACGTGCGCGAGGTCGTCGGTCGTGGCGTTCTGGTACGGCTCCATCCAGTCGTGACAGCGCATCGGATCGCCGAAGTAAGTGGCGAACATCCCCAGCATGTCGGCCCGGGAATCGAACGTCTCGAGCTGATGCGCGAAGTCGATCTCCGCCCGGGTCTTCGCCCGCACGAGCTCATCGTCGCTCAAGCCCTGCGTGGCGAGACGCGAGATCTCCTCGTCGATCGCTGATTCGATCGCCTCGATCTGCACGCCTTCGCGCGCCGTCGCCTGCACGATCATCATGCCCGTCGATTCGGTCGGCAGCACGTACGCCGAGACGTCCTGCGCGATCTGCTGATCGTGCACGAGGGCCCGCTCCAGGCGGCTGGCCTTGTCCGACGCCAGCACCGTCGTGAACAGATCGGCATGCACCCACTCGCGATCCCCCATCTTCGGCAGATGGTAGAGGCGGTACATGCGCGGAAGCTGAACCTGCGACGGATGCGTCTCCCGCCGCTCCTGCCCCGCCGGCGTGCGCTGCAGGTCGAACCGGGGGAACTGGCCGCCCGCCGCGATGTCCCCGAAATACTTCTCGACGAGCTCCAGCGCCTCGCCCGTGGCAAAGTCACCCACGATCGACAGCACTGCGTTGTCCGGGCGATACCACGTCGCGAAGAACTCGCGGATGTCGTCCACCGTCGCCGCTTCGAGGTCTTCCATCGAGCCGATCGTCGGCCAGTGATACGAGTAGTCGGGATCGTACGCGAGCCCGAGCAGCCGCTCGAACGCGGTGCCGTACGGGACGTTGTCGTACCGCTGCCGCCGCTCTTCCTTCACGACCTGCCGCTGGATATCCAGCTTCTCCTGCGTCAACGCCGGCAGAAAGAACCCCATCCGGTCCGACTCGAGCCAGAGCGCCAGCGCGAGATAATTCGACGGCATGGTCTCGTAGTAATTGGTCCGGTCGAAAAACGTCGTGCCATTCAACGTCCCACCCACCGACTGGATGTGCCGGAAGTGCTCGTTGTTCCCCACGTGCTGCGAGCCGGAAAAGAGCATGTGCTCGAACAGATGAGCAAACCCAGTCCGCCCCCGCCGCTCGTTCTTCGACCCGACGTGGTACCAGAGATTGATAGCGACAAGCGGCGCCGAGTGGTCTTCGTTCAGCACCACCCGCAACCCGTTGCCCAGACGATGTTCCTGTATCGCAAGCATAGGGCGTGGGTTTTATCACGCACCGTGCCTGCTACGGTCCGCTGTTCGCTGCGCCAGCGGGGAGAGACGACCGGGGGCCTCCGGCGGGCCGGTACGACCGGCAGCGCTTGTTGGCATAGCCTCGGCCGCAGGTTTCGCTGGAACACGATCGAAGCGACGCCACCTGGTGTGGGGTTGGGCCCCAAGCGCTGCCGGCCGTGCCGGCCCGCCGGTGGCCTCTCGTCGTCCCCCTTGTTGGCCCGGCGAACAGCGGCCGCCGCGGGCAGGCGCATGCTATTCTCCCGCGCGCCGATGACGCGTCCTCTGCCGTGGAGACACATCGCCATCGAAGGGCCGATCGGGGTTGGCAAGACCTCGCTGGTGAACCTTCTCTCGCGCGAGTTCCGGGGCACGAAGGTGCTCGAGGATGTCGATAACCCGTTCCTCGACGATTTTTACAAGGACAAGCGGGGGGCGGCGTTCCGTTGCCAGCTCTTCTTTCTGCTTTCGCGGTTCGACCAGCAGAGGCAGGTGGCGCAGCGGGATCTCTTCACCGAGCTGATCCTGGCCGATTACAGTTTCCCGAAGGACAAGATCTTCGCGTATCTGACGCTCGATGATTCCGAGCTCATGATTTACAACCGGCTGTATGACGTGCTCATCGAGCAGGTGCCGAAGCCGGACCTGACGATTTACCTGCAGGGAAACCTTGATACACTCCTCAAGCGGATTAAAAGACGCGGGCGGGCTTACGAGAAAGCAATCTCGCCATCGTATTTGCAAGAGCTCAGCGAGGCGTACTCCCACTACTTTTACCGGTACGACGAGACGCCGTTGCTGGTGGTGAATACGAACGAGATTGATTTCGTGAACACGCCCGAGCATTTCGAGCAGCTCGTGGAGCAGATTCGGAATGCTCAAAAGGGAACGCAATACTACGTACCGCTTGGATCCTGAGTCGACGGACCGAGACGAGATCGTGCAAGCAGGGCAGGCTTTGAGGCTTGTCCGGTCCGGACGCTACTGTCCGGGCGACGCCATCTCCTCGCGGCCCACCTGAGAGGAGAGGCAAATGAAAAAGCGTCAGACCGTCCCGTCCATCCGCGCGACCAAGGGTAAGGGCCGCATCGGGATGATCACCGCCTACGACTACCCGAGCGCGAAGGTGGCAGACGCTGCCGGCTCCGACATCATCCTCGTCGGCGATTCCCTCGGCATGGTCGTGCTGGGGTATCCGGACACGCTCAGCGTCACCGTCGAGGACATGCTGCATCACACGCGGGCCGTGGCGCGCGGCGCGAAGCAGGCGCTGATCGTCGGCGACATGCCGTACCTCTCGTACCACATCTCCGTCGAGGAGTCGGTGCGCAACGCCGGAATGTTCATCCAGGCGGGGGCGCAGGCGGTGAAGGTGGAAGGCGGCAAGCCGGGGCGCATCAAGACGATCGAGGCGATTCTCGACGCCGAGATCCCCGTCATGGGGCACATCGGCCTCACCCCGCAATCCGTCAACGCCCTTGGCGGCTTCAAGCTGCAGGGAAAGAATGCGGACGACGCGCATCGTCTCATCGACGAAGCGGTCGCGCTCGAACAGGCCGGCTGTTTCTCGATCGTGCTCGAGTGCGTGCCGTCCGAGCTGGCGGCGCTGATCACCGAAAAGCTGGTCATTCCGACGATCGGCATCGGCGCCGGCCCGTCGTGCGACGGCCAGGTGCTCGTGTTCCACGACCTGCTCGGGCTCTACGACGGCCATACGCCGAAGTTCGTGCGCCGCTACGCCAACGCGGCCGTCGACCAGCAGGCCGCGATCGAGAAGTACCTGGCGGACGTGCATGAAGGGCGCTTCCCTGACGAGGCGACCGAGTCGTTCCACATGAGCAGCGACGAAGAGCTGAAGCGGCTGTACGGCACCGGCGGTGGCGTCGTCGTGGAGATGCCGAAGGCGCAGTAGGCGCCGGCGGCGGCCTGTTGGTGCGCAACTGAAATGCTGATTACGCAGACCATCGCTGAAACCCGTTCTGCTGTTGCCACCGCGCGCACCCACGGCGCCACGATCGGCTTCGTTCCGACGATGGGGTTCCTCCATGAGGGACACCTGTCGCTGATCGACGTGGCGCGTGAGGCGGGGGCGACGTTCATCGTCGTCTCGATCTTCGTCAACCCGAAGCAGTTCGGGCCGCACGAAGACTTCGAGCGCTATCCGCGCAATGAAGCGCGCGATCGCGAGCTGCTCGAGAACGCGGGTGTCGATCTGCTGTTTCTCCCGCCGGTCGAGGTGATGTATCCGTCCGGCTCGTCGACGATGATCGTGATGGGCGGCGTGGCGAAGCCTCTCGAAGGAGAGCGGCGTCCCGGCCACTTCGACGGCGTGGCCACGGTCGTCCTGAAGCTGTTCGACATCGTGCAGGCCGACGTCGCCGCGTTCGGCCGCAAGGACGCGCAGCAATGCGCCGTCATCGAGCGGATGGTGCGCGACCTCGACGTGCCGGTGCGGCTGGTCTTCGGCGAAACGCTGCGCGAGCACGACGGGCTGGCCATGTCGTCGCGCAACAGCTACTTGTCGCCCGAGGAGCGGGCGAAGGCGCCGGCGCTGCATCGGGCGTTGAAGGCGGGGGAAGAAGCGCTCCGCCGCGGCATTCACGACACCGATTCGATCGAGCTGCTGATGCGGAAGATGCTCGCAGAGACCGAAGGGATCGAGCTCGATTACCTCGTGCTGATCGACCCGCTGACGTTCGAGCGCCCGGCGAGCTTCACGCGCGAGCTGCTGCTCGCGGGCGCGGTCCGCGTCGGCCGGACGCGTCTCATCGACAACCTCCGGGTGCAGCCGTCGTGATGCGGCGGCTCGTGCGTGCGGCGATCCGCAACGCGACGATCACCCGCGCCGAAGGGCTGACCCTCCGCGCCGATCCGATTCTGCTGCGCGCCGCGAACATCCTGCCGCTCGAGGAAGTGGAGCTGGTCCATCACGCCACCAGCGCGCGCTTCGTCACCTTCGTGGAAGCCGCGGCGGAAGGGAGTGGTGAAGTGGCTTACGGCAGCGTGCGTGCCGGCGATGTGGTCAGCATCGTCGCCTACGGACTGCTGCACGATGGCCAGACGTTGAACCACAAGGCGACCCTGGTCACCGTGGACGCGGCCAACACCGTCATCGACATCGCCCTCTCGTAGTCGACGACGAGGAACGACCGAGGGGCCTCCGGCGGGCCGGTACGACCGGCAGCGCTTGTTGGCAAAGCCACGGCCGCAGGGTTCGCTCGAACACGATCGAAGCGGTGTCACGTGGTGTGGGGTTGCCCCCCAAGCGCCGCCGGTCGCACCGGCCCGCCGGAGGCCTCCCGTCGTCTCCCTGCCGACCACGCGAAGAGCGGTCAGTCGGTCAGCGGGCCGTTGGCGCGGCCTTCGATGAACTGCTGCACGATCGGGTTCTTCGACTGCTGGAAGACTTCCGGGGTGCCCTGCTCGATGATCTTTCCCTGGTAGAGCATCGCCACACGGTCCGCGATCTTGAAGGCCACTTTCATGTCGTGGGTGATCGTGACGGTGGTCGTGTCGAGCGTTTCATCCATCTCTACGATCAGGTCGGCGATGACGTCGCTGATGACGGGGTCGAGGCCGGTGGTCGGCTCGTCGAAGAGGAGGATCTCCGGCTTGAGGGAGATGGCGCGGGCGAAGCCGACGCGGCGGCGCATGCCGCCGGAGAGCTCCGACGGGCGGCGCTTGCCGGCGGCGAGGTCGAGATGCACGAGCTCCAGGCACTCGTCGACGCGGGCACGGATCTCTTTTTCCGACATCTTCGTGTGCCTGCGAAGCGGGAACGCGATGTTCTCGAAGACCGACATCGAGTCGAACAGCGCGCCTTCCTGGAACGCCATCCCGAAGCGGCGGCGGAACTTGTTCATCTCCACGATTTCCATGCAGCACATGTCGTGGCCGTCGACCAGCACCTTGCCGCTGTCGGGCTTCATCAGTCCGATGATGTGCTTGAGCGTGACGCTCTTGCCCGTGCCGGAGCCGCCGACGATGACGAGCGACTCGCCGCGCTCCACGTCGATGGACATGCCGCGGAGGACATGTTTGCCGTCGAACGATTTGTTCAGATTCTGCAGGGAGATCTTCGGCATGGATCAGAAGAGGATCTTCGTCAGGAAGAAGTCGCTGAGGAGAATGATGAGCGAGGCGCTCACCACCGCTGCCGTCGTGGCGCGGCCGACGCCTTCCGCGCCGCCGGTGGTGTAGAAGCCGCGGACGCAGCCGGTGAGCGTCAGGATCAGGCCGAACGCCGCAGCTTTGATGAGGCCACTCCAGAGATCGCCCAGCTCGAGGAACATGTAGGTGTTCTGCTGGTAAACCACCGGGTTCGCGCCCATGAGCCGCACCGCGACGAGATAGCCGCCGTAGACGCCGAGGGCGTCGCCGATGATCGTGAGGAAGGGGAGCATGATGATCCCGGAGATCACGCGCGGCACGAAGAGGTACTGGATCGGATCGGTCGCCAGCGCCTGCAGCGCGTCGATCTGCTCGGTGACGCGCATCGTCCCGATCTCGGCCGCCATCGACGAGCCGACGCGCCCGGTCACCATCAGTCCGACGAGCACCGGCGACAGCTCGCGGAGCATGGCGAGGGCGACGACGCTGCCGACGAAGCTCTCCGCGTGAACGCGCTGGAAGCCGGCGAACGTCTGCAGCGAGAGCACCATCCCGGTGAACATGGTCGTCAGCACGACGACCGGAATGGAGTCGACGCCGAGGCGCACCATCTGCCGGAACCACTCCTTGATGTCCCACGGCGGACGGAAGGTCCAGGCCACCGTATAGCCGAGCATCGTGAACCAGCGCCCTGTCTGTTCGAAGAGCCGAATGAAGACGCCGCCGATGCGCTCGAGAAGCCTGGTCATACGCGCGGCGCAGCTTACCATTGCCCCTTTGCGCGGGACGAATAGCGACCTGTATCGAGTGAAGGACCGCCGGGCGAAGCCCCAATGGCGTCAACTTAAAGCTGTTCGTGGTAACCGGCGACGTGCGCGCCGAAGTGGCAGGGGTGAAGCATCCGGGTGTGGGCGGCTCCCCCCGGGTGTCATCCCGAACCGCCCGTATGGGGGCTCGGGTGGGGGAGGGC
>DASVEE010000011.1:0-243948 GCA_036380735.1 Thermoanaerobaculia bacterium
GGGCCCGCCCCACCACCATCTGACCGTGCGCATCAGTACCGGCGCCGGTCATCGGTGACGATGCGGTCCGCTTCGAAGCGGCCATCACCTTCCCACTCGCCGTAGACGGTGACGCGCTCTCCGCGCCGCAGGTCGTCCAGACGATCGCGGCGGCCGTTGCCGGAGACTTCGACGGTGATGCGGCGTCCGCGCTCGTCGCGGATCGTGAAGGCGCCCCTGCGCTCATTGACCGATTCGACGACGCCGCTCAGCGTGCGCTTGTCGTCGTTCCACTGGCCGTTGTTGCCGCGGCGGCGGTCGTCCTCTTCGCGGAGCAGGTCGATCTCGTTGACACGGAGCACGCCGCGATCCCAGCGCCCTTCGACGCGGATGAAGTCCCCGCGCTCCAGATCGCGAACGCGCGTGCGGCGGCGGTTGCGCGAGTCGACGTCGACGCCTTCCGGCGCGAAGAGCGTCGTGCGCTCGCCGGCGAGCTGGATGACAAAACCGTTACGTTGACGATCGATGTCGCGGATGCGCCCTTCGACGGTCACGCGGCGGCTGTCATTGCGGCCCCACGCCGTGATGGTTGTCCCCGAGGCAGGACGCGAGTCCGCGAGAAGTGACGGGGCGAGTGTGGTGGTGAGGAGGAGGGTAGCGGCGGCTAACTTCAGTGTGCTCTTCATTTTCGATCTCCTTATCCGATTGCGGACGATGGTGTATTTCGCAATCGGGAGACCAGAAGGGGCCGGTGGGGATGGTTGTCGGTTTTCGGTTTTTGGTTTTCGGTGCTGCGCTGCGCGACGCGCACGCCGCATGGCGCAGCACCAACAACCAAAAACCAAAAACCAACAACCGCCTCAAAGCCCCAGGCGCTGTTCCAGTTCTTCTCTGCGGGACCGGCTCAAACTCAACTCGGTGCCGTTCTTCAGCCTCACGGCGTAGTCGCCGCCGGAGCCGCGGAGGATTACGTCAACCCGGTCGAGGCGGACGATCGCGGAGCGGTGGATGCGGAACCACTTCGACGGATCCAACTGCTCCTCGAGCGTCTGCATCCGTTCGCGTACGGCGTACGTCTGGCCGCCGACGTGCAGCTCGGCGTAGGGGCCGCTGGCGGTGATGTATTCGATCGACTTCACCGGCACTACACGCACCTGGCCGCGCATCTCGACGGCGATGGACTCGAGGTACTCGCGCTGGCGTGGGGCAATTGCGCGGCGCGCGCGTGCGAGCGCCTGCTCGAAGCGTTCGTCGTCGAACGGTTTGACGAGATAGTCGAGCGCCGCCAGCTCGAAGGCCTTCACCGCGTGCTGGTCGTACGCCGTGACGAAGATCGTGCGCGGCGCGGCGCCGCCCAGAGCGGCGGTCAACGCGTTGGAGACGTCGATGCCGGTCATGCCGGGCATCTGCACGTCGAGGAACACCAGGTCGGGCTGCAGCGCGCGGATCTGTTCGAGCGCGTCGAGGCCGTTCTCCGCCGTGCCGGCGAGCGTCACCCCTTCCTCTTTCGCCAGGAGGTCCTCGATGCGCTGCCGCGCGAGCAGCTCGTCGTCGGCGATGAAGACGCGGAGGTCAGACATGCGTGTCCTTCGTGACGTGGAAGGGGAGACGCAGCTCCGCGGTCACGCCGCCGCCATCAGCGGATGCGATGACGACGGAGGCGGCGTCGCCGTAAAGCTCCGCCAGCCGCGCGCGCGTGTTCGTCAGGCCGACGCCGGAGACGCTGCTGTCGCCGAGGCCGGGGCCTTCGTCGCGGACGTGGAGGAGGAGGTCGTCGCCGTCGCGGCGCGCGCCGAGCTCGATGTTCGCGTCGCCGGTGCGCCCGACGCCATGCTCCAGCGCGTTCTCCACGATCGGCTGCAGGATGAAGTTGGGCACCAGCGCTTCGAGCGTTTCGGGTGCGATCTTCTGCGTCACGCGCAGCCGTCCCTGGAAACGCACTTCCATGATGTCGAGGTACTTCTGCAGGAATGCCAGCTCCTCACGCAGCGCCACCTCCTCGGCACCGCGGCTGGAGAGCGTGTGCCGCAGCAGGTCGGAGAGGCGCGCGATCATGCGCCGCACACCGGAGGGGTCGCGCTCCACGAGCGCGGAGATCGCGTGCAGTGTGTTGAAGAGGAAGTGCGGGTTGATCTGCATGCGCAGCGCGTCGAGGCGCGCGTGCGCGAGCTGCGCCTCGAGCTGCGCCGCGCGCGCCTGCAGCGTCATCGACTCGCGCTGGCGATCCTGATCGCGCAAAAAGTACTCGCGCGCGTAGCCGACGGCGAGCACCGCGCCATAGATGAGGAAGGGAGCGATGCCGCGGAAGGGGGAGAGCCGCCCCATGCCGCGGCGGCGTGGTCTGGGGAAGAGCTCCGCGCGCAGCATGTCGAGGAGCATGTCGACCGTCATGGCGATGAGGATGCCGGCCGCGACGAGCAGCGCCGCACGCAGGATCCAGTGGTAGCGGTCATTGAGAGTCTTGCTGCTGAGCCAGAAGATGAGCGGCGTCAGCACTGCCCACAGCCACGCTTCGAGATAAGGAAAGAGGAGGGGCCCGGCGCCCGTGGGAATGACGCGCAGCCCTTCGCCGCGCGGATCGTAGAGACGCTGCACGAGCGAAAGCGAGGCGAGCAATGTCCAGAAGAGAAAGATGAGGACGAGCTCGCGCGTGCTGAGGTTGAAGCGTTTCATCCAAGTGGCAGATTACAGGCTCTTTGCGCCGTCGAAATGCAATTCATGACAGCCCGGTGCAACTCATGTCATGGGCGAAAGAACCGTCGCCGCGGGGTTGTCTTATCCGGCGAAAGGAAGCAAACACCATGAAAACAACCATCACCGTAGTCGCAGTTCTGGCGTTGAGCACGTCGCTCGCAATCGCCGCGCCCGGCGAAGGAAAGCGTGGCAAGCACGGCCGTCACGGCAAGGGTGCCCAGGGCCAGCGTTTCCTTCAGAAGCTGAACCTGACCGATGCGCAGCAGGCGCAGATCAAGCAGCTCCGCGAGAGCTTCCGCGAGCAGAACAAGGCCGCTTTCGCCGCCATGAAGCAGACGCGCACCGACATGAAGGCCGCGCGTGAGGCGAACGACAGCGGCCGCCTCGAGCAGCTCCGCGGCGTCGCCCAGTCGCAGCGTGAGCAGTTCAAGGCCAAGCACGAAGCGCTCAATGCGCAGATCCTCACCGTGCTGACGCCGGAGCAGCGCGCGCAGTACGAAGCGCTGAAGGCGGAGCGTAAGGCCCGCCGCGGCAACGGCGCCGAAGGCCGCGGCAACCGCGGACAGCAGTAACGGCAGTGCGGCAGGCACTGTGTGCCTGCCGCGTTTTCCGTTGTCCGATTTCCGTTGTCCGTGCTGCGCTGCACGCCGAACGGAAAACGGACAACGGACAACGTCATCACCCGCGAAGGAGGAATCATGAAATCCAAACGTACCCTTACGATCGTCGTGCTCTTCGCCCTCGCGGCGGCAGGCTTCTTCGCCTGGCAGCGCAGCGCGTCGGCGGAAGCGCCGAAGTATCGCTACGCGGAAGTCGAGCGCCGCGATCTCAAGCGCACCGTCTCCGCCACCGGCACGCTCAATGCCGTGACCACCGTCAGCGTCGGCACGCAGGTCTCCGGTCAGGTGGCCGAGCTGTTCGTCGACTTCAATGACCGCGTCGAAAAAGGTCAGCTCCTCGCGCGCATCGATCCGAAGCTCGCCCTGCAGGCCGTCACCGATGCCGAAGCCACCGTCGAGCGCAACCGCGCGTCGCTCGTCGCTTCGCAGCGCGAGCACGCCCGCAATCGCGAGCTCATGACCGCGGGCCTCGTCGCCCGCAGCTCGTTCGACACCACCGAGTCGCAGCTCCTCATCGCCCAGGCGAACGTCAAGTCGGCGCAGGTGAGCCTCGACCGCGCGCGCCAGAACCTGTCGTACACCGAAGTGCTGTCTCCCATTGACGGCGTCATCGTCGAGCGCAACGTCGACCTCGGGCAGACCGTCGCCGCCAGCCTCTCCGCGCCGCAGCTCTTCCTGATCGCCGAAGACCTCTCGCGCATGCAGATCCTGGTGAAGGTCGATGAGAGCGACATCTCGCTGATCCAGCAGGGGCAGAGCGTCACGTTCACCGTCCCGTCGCTGCCGCGCGAGAACTTCCGCGGCACCGTCAAGCAGGTGCGCCTGCAGTCGGCCGTCACCGAGAACGTCGTCAACTACACCGTCGTCATCGAAGTCGACAACCGCGAGAAGAAGCTGCTGCCCGGCATGACCGCCAGCGTCGACTTCCTCGTGGCCAGTGCCGATGACGCGCTTGCCGTGCCGAACGCCGCGCTCCGTTTCGCGCCGCAGCGTGAGGCGCTGGCCTCCGGCGCCAATCGCACCGGCGCCAGCCGCACCAGCACGAGCGGGGCGGGCAACGCGACCGCCGGAGCGGGAGCCGCATCGGGCGCGCGCCGCAACCGCACGCGCAGCGCCGACGCCGGCCGCCTCTTCATCGAAAGCGCCGGCGGCAAGCTGCAGCCCGTGCGCGTCAAGGTCGGCATCAGCGACGGTACCTACACCCAGGTCACCGGCGACGGCGTCACCCAGGGACTGAGGATCGTCGCCGGCACCAACGAGCCGGGCGCCACACAGCCGGCCGCCGGCAGCAGTCCGTTCGGCGCGCAGCAGCAGCGCCAGCAGGGCCCGCGCCCGGGAGGCTTCTGATGAGCGAAACCGTCATTCACATCGAACAGCTCCGCAAGACGTACTCCGAAGGGACGACGAACGAAGTGCACGCGCTGCGCGGCATCGACCTCACGGTCAAAGCCGGTGAGCTGGTCGCGATCATGGGCACCTCGGGCTCCGGCAAGTCGACGCTGATGAACATCCTCGGCTGCCTCGACACGCCGAGCGCCGGCATCTACGAGCTCGATGGCCGCCGCGTCGACGGCCTCGGGCGCAACGACCTCGCCGACCTGCGCAACCAGAAGATCGGCTTCGTCTTCCAGGGCTTCAACCTCCTGCCGCGCACCAGCGCGGTGGAGAACGTCGAGCTGCCGCTGCTCTACGACCGCGCGAACCGCAACTGGGACACCCGTGCCCGTGCGATCGCGGCGCTGGAGCGCGTCGGCCTCGGCCAGCGCCTCGAGCACCATCCGAGCGAGCTCTCGGGCGGCCAGCAGCAGCGCGTGGCCATCGCCCGTGCGCTCGTCACCGAGCCGGCGCTCATCCTCGCCGACGAGCCGACCGGGAACCTCGACAGCCGCACCACGCTCGAAGTCATGGCGCTCTTCCAGGAGCTCAACGAGACCGGCATCACGCTGCTCCTCGTCACGCACGAGCCGGACGTGGCGCAGTACGCCAAACGCATCGTCGAAGTGCGCGACGGACGGATCCGCCGCGACGAGCCGGTGCGCAACCGCCGCGACGCGACAGCGGATCTGCTGCTCGCCGAAGAGGAGGTCGCATGAACTCCAAGACCCTCGTGAAGATCGCCACGCAGAGCATCCAGAAGAACAAGATGCGCACGCTGCTGACGATGCTCGGCATCATCATCGGCGTGGCCGCCGTCATCGTCATGGTAGCGGTGGGACAGGGCGCGCGTGCTCGCATCCACGAACAGATCGGCAGCCTCGGCACCAACATGATCGTCGTCACTCCCGGCGCACAGCAGCAGGGCGGCGTCAGTCAGGGCGCCGCCGCATTCGCGACGCTCGAAGTGGAGCACGTCGAGAAGCTCGAGAAAGAAGCGACGACGCTGGCCGCCGTGTCGCCGGTCGTCGTGACGCGTACGCAGGTGCTCGCGAACGGCAACAACTGGCGCACGCTCATCAACGGCGTCGACGTCGATTACCAGCAGATCCGCGACTGGAACACCGTGGACGGCACGTTCTTCGAGGAGGACGATCTCCGCACGAACCGCAAAGTCGCGGTCCTCGGCAAGACCGTCGCCGACCAGCTCTTCCCCGGCACCTCGCCGGTCGGGCAGCGCATGCAGATCCGCAACGTCGTCTTCGACGTCGTGGGCGTGCTGTCCGCGAAGGGACAGATGTCGAGCGGCACCGATCAGGACGACGTCATCCTCATCCCGTACACCACCGCGCAGACGCGGCTCGCCGGACGCACGCGCATCCCGCAGATTCTCGCGAGCACCACCACGCCGGAAGAAATCCCCGCCGCGCAGGAAGAGATCCTCGGCATCCTCGGGCGCGACGAGTTCACCGTGCGCAATCAGACCGACCTGGCGCAGGCGGCGGAGAGCAGCACCAAGGTCATGACGATGCTGCTCGCGGCGATCGCCTCGATCTCGCTGCTCGTCGGCGGCATCGGGATCATGAACATCATGCTGGTGAGCGTCACCGAGCGCACGCGCGAGATCGGCATCCGCATGGCCCTGGGAGCCCGCGGCAGCGACGTCCTCACCCAGTTCCTCGTCGAGAGCATCGTCATGGGCGTCGCCGGCGGCCTGACCGGCCTGCTGGTCGGCTTCGCCGGCTCGAAGCTGCTGGGCCACTTCACCGGCTGGAGCACCGCCATTTCGCCGGTCGTGGCGCTGGTGGCGATCGTCTTCTCCGCGGCGATTGGCATCTTCTTTGGGTACTACCCGGCCCGCAAAGCCGCGGCGCTGAACCCGATTCAGGCGCTGCGCTATGAGTGACCGGGGGACGATAGGACGAATGGGACAAATAGGACGAATAGGACCTATAGGACTTTCGTGAACACCCCTTGCCCGACGAGTTCCACGACCATCGATCCAACCACTAGCCCCGGGGCTTCGCCCGGGGTTTTTTGTTTGCCGGCGCGCGTACGCCACTGAATTCTGCCGTCGTCCTATTCGTCCTATCGTCCACCCCGAAAAAACGCGCGGCTTTCGCCGCGCGTTTTCGTTGCCCTATTGCAGCTGGCAGATCATGCCGGGGCGGCACGGTTCCGGGTCGGGCGGTGGTTCTTCGATGCCGCCGCCACCGCCGCCGCCGGCGGGTGGGGCGGGCTGGCCGCAGTGGGGATCGGAGTAGAAGCGCTGGAGGTATTCACCCGATGTCGCGAAGGCGCGGATGAGGTTGTGGTACGCGCCCGGGTCGCCGGCGAACACCTGGCTGTTGAGGGTGTTCAACCAGAAGTCGTAGCCGGCGGTGGTGTTGAAGTCGGGGGGATCGTCCGGGTTGCGGCGGAGGAAGCCGATGAAGTTGAAGAGGACGTAGTACGGGTTCCAGAGGTTGCGCACCGTGTCGGGGTTGGTGAAGCGGTCGCGGCTCGCGAAGGCCGGCGCTTTGACGAGGTCGTACAGCACCGTCGCGCGTCCTTCGCCGGCGTCGAGCCGGTTGATGGCCGCCTGCCCCGAGGCGTCGAACGGCACCTGCGCGTTGCTGTAGAGCGTGGTGATGAACGTCGTGTTGTTCATCCCGAGCGGGTAGAGGTTCTGGAACTCGGCGCTCGCGACCCAGGTCGCGACGAAGGCGCGCTGGTTCGACTCGAGGATCGCGGCCCAGTTGCCGACGCCGACGACGACGTTGCGGCCGATCTTGCGCGCGTCGGTCCAGAGGCGCTCCATGCGCGGGTTCTGCCGCGTCGAGAAGCCGTGCTCCGGCTTCGGGAAGCTGCTGAACGTCATGCGGTGGAGGCGATAGGCGAAGAACGCGGTGTCGCTCAGCTCGATCGATTCGAAGAACGCCTTGGCCGTGTTGACGCGGCCGAAGCAGCCGGTGCGGTCGACGCCGCAGTTGGCGTCGGCGTTGACCTGGCCGACCCAGTGGTTCCATCCGGCGTCATCCGGCTGGCGCCCGAGGAAGTCGAAGTACTGCTGCTTGACGTAGCGGCGGGTGTCGAGGATCGGGTTCTCCGCGTGCGGCGGCAGGAACTCGCAGCCGGTGTAGACGACGCCCGTGCCCTGCGGCGTGAAGGAGCGGGCGCTCAGCACCGCGAGCTCGACGGAGCCCGGCGTCGGTTGCTGCGCGGCCGGGAGGTTGCTCGCGTTCTCGAGGTAGAGCGCGACCGCGCCGGCGACGAGCGGCGTTGCGGCGGAGTTGCCGCGGAGGAAGCCGCCCTGGCCGTACGTCAGGTTGAACGAGAGGCCGCGCTGGTTCCACGGCGTCGTCGGCTGGCCGTTCGGGAAGACGCCGTCGCGTCCGGCCGGCGCGTGGATCTCGACCGGCGAGCCGCTCCAGAAGTACTGCTGGTCGTTCGAGAACGTGCCGTCGTCGACCGCGTCGGTGCCTCCGACCGTGATGACGCCGTTCTGCGAGCTGCGGATGCCCATGCGCGCCGGGGTGAAGAAGTCGGTGTTCACGAGGTCGTTGTTGGTTCCGGTGACGACCACCGCCCCCGCATTGACCAGCGCCTGCACGGCGTTCTCGATCTGCCCCCGCTGGGTGTCGGAGATGAACGCGAAGCCGAACGGCGGCGCCTGGCCGAAGCTGTTGCGGCAGTAGAAGCCGAAGCCGAGGCTGACGACCGCGGGCCGGCGCACGACGCCGTCGAGCTGTCCGGTGATGTGCTGCCGCACCGTCTCCAAGCCGTTGAGCACCGTCTGCACCGAGCCGTTGCCGAACGCGTCGAGCACGCGCACGGAGTACATCGTGGCGTTCTTCGCGACGCCGTACGTCTTGCTGCCGATCTGGCTCGCCGCGACGGTGCCGTGGTCGTCGATGCTCTGGGCGAAGTCAGGATCGGTGGGGCCGCGCTGGAAATCGAAGAGCGGGATGGCGCGTCCGCCGAAGTCGTTGTGCTTCACGTTCACACCGGTGTCGACGACATAGACGCTGACGCCGATGCCGGTGCGCTCGTAGAAGTACTGCCGGTCGAGATTGTTGCCGCGCTGGTCGATGCGGTCGATCCCGATGATGGTGTTGTTCGCCGCCTGGCTCGGTACGCTGTGCGAGGCGGCTTGTACGCCAGAGGTGAGGAAAGTAAAGGCCACTACGGCTGCTGCTGTGAATCTGCGTGTTCTCATGCAGAGCGTCTCCTTTACGCTGAATTTGTCAGCAGGAGCGCTTCTGCACATCTATCGAAAGTTACGTTTTCCGTTTGTTGATCGAATGAGGGTGAAGAGCACGAAGAGGACAGAAGTGAAAGGAATGCGACGCGTCACGGAGCGAAGCATCGCTGCCACACGCCGTTGCTGCACGCATTGAAGATGACCATGTTGCCGCCATGCAGGACATAGAAGTCATCGCAGCGGACGAGAGGCGCGCCCTGCCAGTCGTTGGGTGCCACCGACTCGAGAATCCAGCGGCTCCCCTGATCGATTTCGGCGCTGTACCAGAGGCGGTAGTAGTGCGTGCCGCCAATGTCGTTGATGGTGTAGAGCAGGTGTCCCTGTGGATTGCGGCCGCGGGCTGTCCAGGTCGTGTAGTTGGCCATTTCGGGACCGCCGTTGCGCGTGAACGTGCATTGGTAGGTGAGCGTCGTACCGCCGTTGTCGCCCGCGGTGATGGGGCGTGACTGGCGCCTGAACGCTCCCTTGTCGATCTTGTTGTCGAGTGATCCCGCGCAATCGGTGCAGCCGCCGAAGGGGCAGCGCCAGCCGCAGAAGTCGCGTTTCGGGGCCCAGTACTCCTGCGCGCCGTCGCGCTGCGTGTAGACCGTCGTGCCGGAGATGGTGAGGTGCGGCGTGCCGCCGCGCCACCGTTCCGGTCCACCGAGGCGGCCGAAGTCGGGACCGCCGACGTTGTGCAGGATCGGAGGGAGCGACCAGGTCGAGCTGATCGCGAAGCTGCTGTTGAAGCAGTGCCGCTGCGGAAAGATGTTCAGATCGGAACTGCAGGCGGACGACAGGGGCGCTTCGCCTTGCCACGAGCCATGCCCGTTCTGGTCGGCAGCGACGATGGGACGGTCGCTCCCCAGGCCGCGTGCCATGTTCGACAGCCAGTCACCGCTGATGATGGTCTGGTCGGCATGACGCCAGTAGTGGCCGTTCTCGAGCGTCCACGTGCGAAGGTTCGTGCTGCTGAGGAGGTAGCGCACATGTTCGCTGTCGCCGAGATGCCCGCCGCCGAACGGCTGGCAGTCGCGAGGATAGTTGTAAAAGTAGGTGACGTAGACCTTCTTCACGTAGCCGTCGACACGCCAGACGTCGACGTTCGGCGCGGAGGGCCGGATCTGCACGTATGTGTACATCGTCCCGCAGCTCTCGTTTTCATCGAGGTAGTAGCGGGGGTTGAGCTTGTTCGCGAGCTCGCTCTCCATGGCGTCGTCGAGGCAGTCGTTGTCCTGATCGCCCTGACAGGTGCCGGTGAACGACGTGTGCGGCGCGCCCGGCCCGAAGTTCTTGGCCAGCTCGCTGGAGAGCGTGAACGTCAGTCGCTGCGCGTGGGCGGAAACGGCGAAGAGAAAGACGAAGAGTGCCATTCGCATGACAGCAACATAGGTCCGGGGGAACGATGGGACCAATGGGACGAATGGGACGAATGGGACAGATAGGACAACTGCAGAGGCCTTTGACGTATCTGTCCCATAGGTGCGTACGCGCTGCTAAGAGACCCTCTTCTCGATTTTCACCGGCGGGCGCGACGGACGCGTGACGATGCGTGTTTGCATTTGCTCTTCGAGCTCGCGCAGATGTTCGGCGTAGCCTTCGGGCCCGCCGTGTTTCTCGATTAGACGCTCGCGGGTCGCGTGAACCTCTTCGACGATCGGATCTTCGTAGGTCATGTCACTCTTCCATCAGTTCCTGCGGCGTACAGACGAATGGTGGCTCGTACGCAGTCCTATCAGTCCTATCTGTCCTATAGGTCCTATAGGTCCTATCGTTCCTCTTGCGCGCTCACCTGAGAAAACCCCGTTTCCTCCACCCGCTCCTTGTTGCGGTCCAGCCTCACCACGATCCATTGGTCGCCCTGGCGTTCCACTTCGATGACGACCGAGGCCCACATGCTGTCTTCGAGGTTCTCGGACCAGCGGAAGGTGAGGCCGGGCCATTGCGATTCGGGGATGCCGGTCTCGCGCAGGTGTTTTTCCGCCATCTCGATCAGTTCCGGGCCGCCGACGTGGTCACAGGGCATCGTGGATCTCCTCGCCGTATCGTACGCGAAGGGTGAGGGGTGGTGTCACCGATCGGTGGCGGCTGTCACGGCACGTCACCGCGAACTCCATCCTGTGGAGGCGGTGGTGCCGCGCGGTTACCGCGGCTCGGGTGAGCGCGGGCAGCCGTTCCGGGGTGCGTGCATGCGTAACCCGCTGAGTCTCCAACGTCGCCATGCGCCGCGCTTCGCGTTATTGCATGCAGATGCACGTTGACGCCGCGCACCGTTGCGGTGACATGGGAGTGACGTGCCGCGAAAGTGCATGCAGATACCCGTACTCTCTCATTACGCGTGAAAGGTTGATCCGGATCTTCTGCCACGGGACCACTGATCCAGAAAGAAAGGGAGGAGTGCGTTCATGAGACGAAGAATCATTCCCTGGGTGCAGTTCCTGGTATTGCTGCTCGCCGTGCTGACGGCGCGCGCGGCGCAGGCGCAGTGTCAAATCGACACGGCGCCGGCCAACCGGCAGTTGTGGGACGACACCGCCGGCGCCATCACCGTCATCGTGCCGCCGGAGCTGGAGGCACAGTTCGAAACCGCCACCACCGGCTGGAACTCGGCATGCGGCGGTGGTGCCGGAGGGTCGCGCAACGCACCCGCGTTCGACGTTCAGGTCGGATCGATGCGCATCGGGAACCAGACGGAGCGCAACAGCATCCTGGTCGTGATCGAAGATACGCCACGGCAGAATGCGAACGGTCAATACGAGTACGGTCACTGGGGCCGCAACGATCCGATCACGGGGCACGGGAGCGTCATCGCCATTCCACGTTTCCAGCCCGACGGCGTGACGCCGCTCGATCTCACCAGCGGCGGCATGATCGCCGTCTACATGCACGAGCTCGGGCACGCGCTCGGTCTCGGGCATGATGCGCCGTCGATCGACGGCATGTCGTGCCGCCCGGGCGTCATGTCGCTGCCCCCCACCAGCGAGATTCACTCGCAGCATTGCGAGATCGTCAGCGAGGTGCAGGAGCCGGAGTGCGGCAACAGCAGCGTGCAGCCGTTCCTGCTCGCCACGGAAGCGGCGGGACGCGGCGGCCTCGCGGCCTGCCCGGCCGATTGCGACTGCCCCGGCGCCGACAACCCCGATCCGCTCGACCGCATCGGCGGGTTCTGCGAACGGTTCCCCGAGGCTTGCCCCGGTGGCGCCGGCGGCGATACGCCGTGGTGGGACGATGATCCGTTCGCCAGGGATTGGGGAGTGCAGTGCGAGGTCGTCAGCTGGAGCGACAGCGAAGGCAACTCCGGCTTCTCCGTCGATTGCCGTGTCATCTACTACATCCTCGCCGCCGGTACGAACACCACCAGCGATGAGACGCAGTTCGAAGGCGACGGTCCGTACGTTCGTCTCGACAGTCCGACGGAAGGTGCGGCCGTGTCGGGCCGCGTGGAGATCAAGGGCTCGGCGGTATCGCCCGACGGCATCGGCGACATCGCGGTCTGGCTCGACGATCAGCCGATCACGCTCGAGGAGTGGAAGACCGGCCAGCCATGGGGCAACTGCACGCATCCGCGCGGCGGGAACGATCCCGATTGTCCGAACGTCGGCTTCTCCGGCTTCCTCGACACCAGCAAGCTCTCACCGGGCGAGCACCGGCTGCAGATCGTGGCGGTGGACCGGCGCAATCCGTATCCGCGGCCGGGCATGATGGAGCGGACGATCATCGTCGGGCGCACGTGCACCGACACGACCAAGCCGACGATCACGCTCACCACGCCGGCCGCTGCTGCCACCGTCAGCACCGTCGTGCCGATCGCCGTCACCGCTGCCGATGACGTCGCGGTGACCAAAGTCCAGTTCTTCCTCAACGGCACGATGATCGGCGAAGACCGTCAGGCGCCGTGGGAGACGCGCTGGGATTCGCGCCGCGTGCCGAACGGCACGTATGCGCTGAACGCACGCGCCATCGACGCTTGTGAGAACTACCGCATCTCCTCGACCATCCTCATCACGGTCCTCAACGGCGTCGAGTCGCCGCGCGCCCGGAACGACCGCGCCACGACGAACGTCGGCGTGGGCGTCGTCATCAACGTCTTGCAGAACGACGTCGATCCCGACGGACAGGCGCTGAAGCTCGACACGAACGCGGTCGTCGTGGCGCCGAAGCACGGCACCGCGACGCGCGTGTCGGACAGCTCCATCCGCTACATCCCGGCCGCGGGCTTCAGCGGCAACGATGGCTTCCGCTACAAGATCGTCGACACGACCGGCCGCAGCGACACGGCGTGGGTGACGGTCGAGGTGAGCGGGATCAACGAACGTCCCGTAGCGGTCGACGACACGGCCTCCGGCCGCACGAATCGCGCGCTCACCATCGACGTGCTCGCGAACGACAGCGATCCGGACAACGACCTCCTCTCACTCGTCGGCACCGGCATCACGCAGCCGCCGCTGCACGGGCGCGCCGAGCGCGTCTCGCGCACCTCGGTCTCCTACACGCCGGGCCGCGGCTTCACCGGCACCGATCGCTTCCAGTACGAGATCGGCGACGGCAAAGGGAAACGCGCACGGGCGTGGGTGACGGTGACGATCACCGACACGAACCGGCCGCCGCTGGCGGTGAACGACTCGGCCTCGACGAGCGGCAATGCCGCGGTCACGATCGACGTCACGGCCAACGACAGCGATCCGGACGGCGACCTCGTGCTGCTCATCAGCAGCCCCATCGTCATCGCGCCGCAGCACGGCACGGCGACGAAGGTTTCGGGCAGCAGCATCGTCTACCGGCCGGCGAACGGCTACACCGGCAGCGACACGTTCCAGTACGAGATCGGTGACGGCAACGGCAAACGCGCCCGGGCGACCGTGACGGTCACGATTGCGGCGCTGAACCGCGCGCCGGTGGCGGAGAACGACGCCGCGACCACGACGACCAGCACCGCCATCACCATCAACGTCACGGCGAACGACAGCGATCCGGACGGCGACCCTCTCACCGTCACCGGGATCACCGCGGCGCCGGCGAACGGCTCCGCGGTCAAAGTCAGCGCGAGCAGCATCACGTACGCGCCGCGCAGCGGCTTCACGGGCAGCGACACGTTCCAGTACGAGGTCGGTGACGGCCGCGGACTGCGCAGCCGCGCGACCGTGACGCTGACGGTCAACGCGACCGGCGGCGGCAACCGCAACCCGGTGGCCGTCGACGACAGCGTGACGACGCGCCGCGACACCGCCATCGACATCAACGTCACCGCGAATGACAGCGATCCGGACGGCGATCCCGTCACGCTGATCACCGCGCCGATCATCGTGGCTCCGGCCCACGGCACGGCGACGAAGCTGAGCGGCTCGACGATCCGCTATACACCGGCGGCGAACTGGGTCGGCACCGCGACGTTCCTGTACGAAGCCGGCGACGGACGCGGCGCACGCACGCGTGCCTGGGTCACGATCGCCGTCACGGATACGAACAACCGTCCCATCGGCCGCGACGACGCGGCGCGCGTCGCCCCCAACGGTGAAGTGTCGATCAACGTCACGGCGAACGACACCGATCCGGACGGCGACGCCGTCACGCTCATCGGCAGCCCCGTCGTGACGGCGCCGCTTCACGGCACCGCCGTGAAGGTCAACGGCAGCACGATCAAGTACACGCCCACGGCGGGCTACTACGGCACCGACCGTTTCCAGTACGAAGCCGGTGACGGCCACGGCGCGCGCACGCGTGCCTGGGTCGACGTCACGGTGACGTACGAGGTGATCTGGGCCGCGTACGAGATCGCGAACATGGCTCCGCTGGCGACGAACGATCTGATCGTCTCGCGCCAGGGCGAAACGTTGCTTAACCTCGTCACCAACGATCTCGATCCCGATCACGATTACCTGGCGCTGACGGCGCAGCCGGTCGTGACGGCGCCGCAGCACGGCGCGATCCGCCGCGTTTCCGACACGGCCGTGGCGTACACGCCGGGCAGCGGTTTCAGCGGCAACGACGCGTTCGAATACGAGGTGGCCGATCCGAACGGCGTCACGTCGCGCGCCTGGGTCGCGGTGTATGTACCGGCGGAGAACGAGCCGCCCCTCGCCGCCGCCGACAGCGCCATCGTCGCCGCCGGCCGTCAGGTCACGCTCGGCGTGCTGGCCAACGACAGCGACCCGAATGTCGACACGCTCCAGTTGACGGAGGTCGGCGTGGCCACGTGGCCCTCGCACGGCATCGTCCGGCGCCTTTCGTCGCGCGAGCTCGTCTACCTGCCGCAGGACGGTTACGTCGGTCCCGATTCGTTCGAGTACGAGGTGACGGACGGCCGTGGCGCCACCGCACGCGCGCTGGTTTCGCTGACGATCACGGACCAGAACGTCGCGCCGCGCGCCGTGGCCGACAGCTTCGCCACCGACGCCAACGTCGCGGTCGCGCTGCCGGTGCTGGCCAACGACACCGATCCGAACGGCGATGCCCTGCGCGTCGTCTCGTCGTCGCAGCCGGCGCATGGCTCGGTGACGTGGGATCCGGATCCGACCGCGCCCGGCGTCTACACGCCGCATCCCGGTTACAGCGGCAGCGACAGCTTCACGTACACCATCAGCGATGCCGCCGGCGTCGAAGCCTCGGCCACCGTCAGCATCACCGTCCGTCCGCTCCGCCGCGCGCCGTACGTCCAGAACGACACGGCCGAGACGAAGACGCTGACGCCGGTGCTCATCGGCGTACTGGCGAACGATTTCGACCTCGACGGCAACCGCCTCACCGTCAAGTCGGTCTCCACCCCGGCGAAGGGGACGGTGGCCATCACTCACGGTAGTGAGTCCGTCACCTACACTCCCGCGGCCGCGCACTCCGGCGTCGTGACGTTCACCTACGTCGCGGCCGACGGCACGGGGCTGGAGTCGACGGCCACCGTGACGGTGACGGTGAAGAACGAAGCGCCGCAGCCGCGCAACGATTCGTTCGCCGGCATCGAGGACACCGTCATCTCCTACGGCGCGTACCAATTCCTCGGCAATGACACCGATCCCGACGGCCACGAGCTGAAGATCATCGCGGTCACGCAGCCGGCCAACGGCACGCTGCAGTACCCGGCGGATTTCAGCTCGTTCAGCTACAAACCGAAAGCCGAGTGGAGCGGCAACGACGGCTTCTTCTACACCGTCAGCGACGGCTTCGGCGGCACGGCGCAGGCGTACGTGCAGATTGGCGTGCGCTTCATCAACGATGCACCGGTCGCGAACACCGATACGTTCACGGTCTACAAGAACCAGCTTCTGACGATCACCCAGGCGCAGGTGGTGGCGAACGACACGGACGTCGAAGGTCACTCGATCAGCGTCTACTCGGTCGGTGCCGCGACGAACGGCTCGACGCTGAAACTGGCGAACGGCTCGATCGAGTACCGCCCGTACGGTGAGTTCACCGGCAGCGATTCCTTCGAGTACATGGTGCAGGACGGCGGCGGCGCGTACGCCTCCGGCCGCATCAACATCACGGTGCTGCAGGATACGAAGCCGGTGCCGAACTTCACGGTGACGTGCAACGGACGGGCGTGCGTCTTCGATGCGAGCTCGTCGACCGACGACCGCGGCATCGTGCTGTATCAGTGGACGCTCGGCAACAACCAGGCGGCGTCGGGGAAGACGTTCAACTACACGTACCAGGCAGGCGGCGTCTACGCCGTGCGCCTGACCGTGCAGGACACGCTCGGCCAGACTGCCATCGTGCAGAAGACCATCATCGTGACGGAGCCGCCTCCCGACGCGCGCGATGATTCGTATTCCTGGCGCAAGGGATACGCGCGGTACATCGAATACACGGCGATGCTGGCCAACGACGTCGACCCGAACAACGACACACTGACCGTGCAGTCGGTCGACTCCGCGCTGACCAGCGGCACCGTCACGTGCGATACGACCGGCTGCCTGTTCACGCCGCCGTCGAGCTACTGGTACGGCCAGACCACGTTCAAGTACACCGTCAGCGACGGCCACGGCCAGACCGATACGGCGACGGTGACGATCAACTTCACGTTCTGATGTGCGGCTGGGCGCGCGCGCGATGCGCGCGCCCAGCGATTTCGTTTTCGGTTGTTGGTTTTCGCTTTTTCGGTTGTCCGTGCTGCGCTTGGCTGGGACAACGTCGTGTACCGCAAAACCGAAAACCGAAAACCGAAAACCGATAACCCAACCCCGCCCGTCCCATCCGCGCACGCGAATGTATACTTCTCCCATGAAACCGGATCTGGTCACGCTCTTTCAGGCGCTTGGGGATCGTACGCGGTTGCGGATTCTCAATCTGCTGGCGGCGGGGGAGGTCTGCGTCTGCTACTTCGTCGAGGTGCTGGGCGACAGCCAGCCGAAGGTGTCGCGGCATCTGGCGTACCTGCGGCGGGCGGGGCTGGTCTCGGCGCGGCGGGAGGGGAAGTGGATTCACTACTCGCTCGCGCGCCCCGCGGAGCCCGCGGCCGCTAGCGTCCTCGACGCCACCCTCGGCGCACTGACGTCTGACCGGCAGATGCAGCGAGACGTTGCGGCGCTGGAGCGCGCGTGCTGCGCGACGAAGCTGCCGGCGACGCTGCAGAACGCGCCGAAGCCGACGCTGACGAACAGCCGCACGGCGTGATGTACGAAGCGCTCGTCGTCATCGCCTCGTTCGCCGGTGGGTTCGTGGCGTCGCTGGCTGGCTTCGGGATCGGCAGCCTCATGACGCCGCTCCTCGCCGCGCGCTACGGGATGAAGCTGGCGGTACCGATGGTGGCGATCCCGCACGTCGTCGGCACGGCGGTGCGCTTCTGGGCGCTGCGCAAAGAGCTCGACCGCCACGTGCTGCTGACCTTCGGCCTCACCAGCGCGGCGGGCGGTCTCGTCGGCGCGGTGCTGCACCTCTGGCTCGCCGGCCGCGTGCTCACGCTGATTCTCGCGGCACTGCTGATCTTCGCCGGCATCACCGGCCTGTTCGAGGTGAAGCTGCGCTTCGGCCCGCGCAGCGCGTGGCTCGCCGGAGCGCTGTCGGGCATGTTCGGAGGGCTCGTCGGCAATCAGGGCGGCATCCGCGCCGGAGCGATGCTCGGCTTCGACGTGCGGAAGGAAGCGTTCGTCGCCACCGCGACGGCCGTAGGCCTGCTCGTGGACGGCTTCCGCGTGCCGGTCTATCTCGTACAGCAGGGCGACGAGCTGCTCGGCGTCTGGCGGCTGATCGCCATGGCCACGGTCGCCGTTGTCGTGGGGACGCTCGTCGGCCGCGCCGTGCTGGGGCGCATCCCCGAAGAGAAGTTCCGGAAAGTGGTGTCGGGGTTGATTCTGCTGCTGGGGATCTCGATGATCTTCCTATGAACGTGGAGCGCTACCTCGCGCGGATCGGGTACACCGGGCCGCGCACCGCGAACGACGAAACGCTGCACGAGCTGCACCGGCGGCACCTGCTCAGCGTGCCGTTCGAGAACCTCGACATCCACTGGAAGCGGCCGATCGACATCGATGAGGAGCGCTTCCTGGCGAAGATCCTCGCCGAGCGCCGCGGCGGCTTCTGCTACGAGCTGAACGGCGCCTTCGCCGCGCTGCTGCGCGCGCTCGGCTTCGACGTGCAGTTGCTCTCCGCGCGCGTCGGGCAGAACGCGCCCGACTACGACCACATGGCGCTGCGCGTGAACGACCGCTGGCTGGCGGACGTCGGCTTCGGCGATTCGTTCCTCGAGCCGCTCGACCTCACCCTCCGCGACGACCAGCATGATCCCGCCGGCATCTTCCGCATCGAAGAACGTAGCGGCGAGCTGGTCATGATCGGCAACGGCGAAGAACAGTTCTTCTTCACCCTGATCCCGCGCCGCCTCGAGGAGTTCGCCCCGATGTGCCGCTGGCAGCAGACCGCCCCCGAGTCGCACTTTACGCAGAAGCGCGTCTGCAGCGTGGCCACGGAACACGGCCGCATCACGTTGACCGGCAATCGCCTGATCGTGAGTGACCGCGGGGTGCGCACCGAAACGCCCATCGCCTCGGAGGAGGAGTGGCGCGCCGCGCTGCGGGAACGCTTCGGGTTTTGATAGGACGAATAGGACCTATAGGACGAATGGGACTTCGAATCCCGTCCTATTCGTCCTATTCGTACCTCAGCGCGTCGATCGGATCCAACTTCGCAGCCTTTCGCGCCGGGTAGAA
This sequence comes from Thermoanaerobaculia bacterium, assembly GCA_036380735.1. Lineage (GTDB taxonomy): Bacteria > Acidobacteriota > Thermoanaerobaculia > Gp7-AA8 > Gp7-AA8 > DASVEE01. Next base: position 19,029 of record DASVEE010000011.1, read on the forward strand.
CCCAAAGAAAATCCCGATGGTCGCGGCCACCGCAAAGGAAATGACGATCGACGTCGGGCTGACCACGATCGGCCAGCCGGCGACTTTGCCGATGGTGGTGGCTACGCCGACACCGAAGAGGATGCCGATCAAGCCTCCGAACACCGAGAGCGTGATGGCCTCGAAGAGGAACTGCAGCAGCACGTGCCGGCCGCGCGCGCCGATGGCCATGCGGATGCCGATCTCGCGCGTGCGCTCGGTGACGCTGACCAGCATGATGTTCATGATGCCGATGCCGCCGACGAACAGCGACACGATGGCGATGCCGAGGAGGAGGTTGCGCATCATGCCGACCTGCTGCTGGTTGGCGCGTGCGATCTCTTCCTGAGAGCGGAGCATGAAGTCGGCGTCGCCGCCCGGCGGGATGCGGTGGCGCTGGCGGAGGAGGGCGTCGATCTGGTCCATGGCGTCCTGAACCTGCTCGGCCGAGGCGGCGGAGGCCATGATCATGTTGAGGCGCTGCTGCCCCATGAGGCGCTTCATCACCGTCGTGTACGGGGCGATGATCTGGTCGTCCTGGTCGGAGCCCATCATGCTGCCGCCCTTGCGCTCGAGGATGCCGGTGACGCGGAAAGGGACGTTCTTGACGCGCACGATGGAGCCGACGGCGCCGCCGCCGGGGAAGAGGTTCTCGGCCACGCTTGCGCCGAGGATGCAGACCTTCGTCGCCCCCCGGATGTCCCCTTCGCTGAAGAACGATCCCTCGGAGAGATTCCACGCGCGGATGTACGGCCAGTCGAGACCGACGCCGTAGACCTGCGTCGACCAGTTGAGCTCACCGGCGACGACCTGGCCCGCCGTGCGGACATTGGGGGAGACGTACGACACCGCCGGGCACTCGCGCTTGATGGCTTCGACGTCGCCCTCGGACAGCGTCGACTGCCCGGTGAAGATGCGCGCGCCGCCCTGCGTCGATGCGCCGGGCATGATCATGATGTAGTTCGAGCCGAGGGAGTTGATCATCTCCGAGACGGAAGCGGCGACGCCGGCGCCGATGGCGACGGAGACGATGACGCACGCGACGCCGATGACGACGCCCAGCGCCGTCAGCAGCGAGCGCAGCTTGTTCCGGGCGATCGACTTGAGGCCGACGATGGTGATGATGCCGAGGCGGGTGATGGAGTTGCGCATGTCGTTGTCGCTTCGCGGTTGTCGGTTTTCGGTTTTTGGTTTCCGGTCTCACCCTGGCGCAGCGCGTGGCAGGTGAGACATCAGTGGACATTCATCTGCAGCATTCGTTCTCAGCAGGGCTCCCGGTGCATCACACCGACAACCAAAAACCGAAAACCGACAACGCCGTTCATCTCGCGGCCTTCGGCGCCACCGGCGCCTCGATGCCTTTGCGCTCGACGCGCAGTTGCGGCACGCGCTCGTCCTGCTGGATGCGTCCGTCGCGGACGTGGACGACGCGTTTGGCGTGCTGGGCGATGTCGGGCTCGTGGGTGATGAGGACCACGGTTTTCCCCGCGTCGTTCAACTCCTGGAAGATGGCCATGATTTCTTCCGAGGTGCGGGAGTCGAGGTTGCCGGTGGGCTCATCGGCCAGGAGGATGGCGGGGTTCGTCACGAGGGCGCGTGCGATGGCGACGCGCTGCTGCTGGCCGCCGGAGAGCTGGGAGGGGTGGTTGCCCTCGCGGCCGGCGAGGCCGACGCGGTGCAGCGAGTTGCGCGCGGCTTCGCGCCGCTCGACGCGCGTCATGGTCATGTCGGTGTAGACGAGCGGCAGCTCGACGTTCTCGAGCGCCGAGGTGCGCGCGAGGAGGTTGAAGCTCTGGAAGACGAAGCCGATCTTGGCGTTGCGGATGATCGCGCGCTGGTCGCGATTCATGGTGGAGACGTCGGCGCCGTCGAGGACGTAGGTGCCGCTGGTGGGGCGGTCGAGGCAGCCGATGATGTTCATCAGCGTCGACTTGCCGGAGCCGGACGGTCCCATGATGGCGACGAAGTCGCCCTGCTCCACGAGGAGGTCGACGCCGTCGAGGGCGCGGACTTCGACCTCGCCAAGACTGTAGATCTTGACGAGGTCGCGAATCTCGATGACGGGGGGCGTCACTTAGCGCCGGCCTCCGCGACCGCCGCCGCCGGGCCCGCCGCCGGCGCCGCCCATCGGCGGAGGCCCTTCGACCTTCGACGTGGCGATGCCGACGACGACGCTGTCGCCCACCTTGAGCGTGCCGGCGTCGACGACGGCGGTGAAGCGGCCGTCGCTGATGCCGGTGCGGATCTGGACGGGCGTGAGCTTCTTGTCGGCGCCGAGGAGATAGACGGTCTGGGGACGTCCGGTGGCGGCGTCACCGCCGCCGCGGCGGCCGCGCGGCATCTGGCTCGCGGCGCCGGCGGGACCGCCGCCCTGGCCCGACTGCGCGGCGCGGCGCTCGATGCCGCCGCCGCTGCCCTGCGCTCCTCCGGCCTGCGCGCCGCGCTCGCTCTCCGGCTTGAAGCGAAGGGCGCCGTTGGGGACGCGGAGGACGTCGCGGACCGTGGAGACGTCGATCGTGACGTTCGCGGTCATCTTCGGGCGGAGGCGCCCCTCGGGATTCTCGACCTCGATGATGACGGGGTACGTGACGACGTTCTGGTTGACGACCGCGTTGTAGCGGATCTGGGCGATGCGGCCGCGGAACTCGTCCTCGGGGTACGCATCGACGTTGAAGCGGGCGATCTGGCCGACCTGGATGCGGCCGATGTCGGACTGGTCGACGTCCGCCTGCACCTGCATCTTCGTGAGGTCCTGCGCGATCTGGAAGAGCGTCGGCGCCTGGAAGGAGGCGGCGACGGTCTGGCCGACGTCGTACTGCCGGTCGACGACGATGCCGTCGATGGGCGAGATGATCTTCGTGTAGCGGAGGTTCGTCTCCGACTGGCGGAGCGCGGCGGATGCCTGCTGGACCTGCGCGTTCGCGCTCTCGTACTGGGCGCGCGCGGAGTCGAGCTCCGCCGTCGCGGAGAGGCCGCTCTCGCTCAGACGGCGCTGCCGCTCGTACATGACCCTGGAGTTGGCCGCTTCGACGCGAGCGCGGGTGACGTCGGCGCTGCGCTGCTCGACGGTCGCCTGGAACGGCGTCGGGTCGAGCTCGGCGAGGAGCTGCCCTTTCGTCACCCTGCTGTTGAAGTCGGCGTAGAGGCGGGAGATGACGCCCGATACCTGCGAGCCGACCTGGACGGTCGTAACGGCGGACAGCGTCCCTGTCGCCGTGACGGTCATGGTCACGTTGCCGCGATCGACTTTTTCGGTCTTGTACTGCTGGTCTTTGCTGCCGCTCCCCTTACAGGAGAGCACGGCAACCAGTAGAAGGATGGTGGCGAGTTTTCGTTGCACGGCTGCGGAGTTTACCGTTTTCGTGCCGACGCAAATGGCGATGGGACATGGGACCTATGGGACCGATGGGACACATGGGACCTATGGGCCACCGGGGAGTCCGTTGGGTAAGCGCATCGTGATTTGACCTGCGGCCGGCGCACACCCGGTTGCAAAGTGCCACCCCGGCGCCATGGAACTCCCGGCATCCCATAGGTCCCATCTGTCCCATAGGTCCCATGTCCCATTCGTCCCATAGGTCCCATCGTTCCCTCCGCCGGGGGCCCTCACAGCCCCGTGCTATGCTTCCGGCCCCAATTCTGGCGAGGTCTGCTCATGTCTCTTTTCGGCAGCAAAGATTCCACCCCTGCAACCAAAGTATCCGTGCGGTCGGCTGATACGCCGGCGATGCCGGCATTCACGTACATCGGCCCGAATACCACGGTCGAAGGGACGATCACCGGCTCCGATCCCTATGTCATCGAGGGAACGGTGCGCGGCAGGATCAACCTGACGAGCGACCTCCGCGTGGGCACCAGGGCGCGCATCGAAGCGACCGTGCATGCAAAGAACGTCATCGTCGAAGGAAAGCTGAACGGCGACATCTCGGCCGACGACCGCGTCGAGCTGGTGATGACCGCCACCGTCGACGGGAACATCCGTGCTCCGAAGATCATCGTGGCCGAGGGGGCGAAGTTCCGCGGGAACGTGGACATGGGCTCGCCGCGGCCGCATGGGGAGCACGCCAACAACAAGGTGAAGTAGCCACTACGGAGGTACGAATGTCAGCAACCGAAACCAAGACTCGCTCCAGCGAGCACGCGCTCCGCGAGACGCGCGAGTACAAGAACTACATCAACGGCGAGTGGGTCGCGTCGAAGAGCGGTGAAGTCTTCGAGAACCGCAATCCCGCCGATCACGACGATCTCGTCGGCACCTTCCAGGAGTCGAATGCCGACGACCTGAACGCCGCCGTCGACGCTGCCGACAAGGCGTACCAGTCGTGGCGCCTCACCCCCGCGCCGAAGCGCGCGGAGTTCCTCTACCGCGTCGGCGAGATCCTCAAGCGCGACAAGGACAAGATCGCGCGCGAGATGACGCGCGAGATGGGGAAGGTGTTCGACGAGACGAAGGGCGACGTGCAGGAAGCCATCGACATGGCCTACCTCGCCGCCGGCGAAGGGCGCCGTCTCTTCGGCGTCACGACGCCGTCGGAGCTCCCCAACAAGTTCAACATGGCTGTGCGCATGCCCCTCGGCGTCGCCGGTCTGATCACGCCGTGGAACTTCCCCATCGCCATCCCGGCGTGGAAGGGGATGGCGGCGCTGATCTGCGGCAACACGGTCGTCATCAAGCCGGCGTCGCAGACGCCGCTGTCGGTGATCATGCTGGCCGAGGCGCTCGAAGAGGCCGGGCTGCCGAAGGGCGTGTGGAACGTCGTCACGGGCGGCGGACGCGAAGTCGGCGAGCCGATGCTGCGCCACGAGAAGGTGCGCGTCATCTCCTTCACCGGCTCCACGGAAGTCGGCCGCCAGATCAACACGGTCTGCGCGCCGCAGTTCAAGCACGTCCACCTCGAGATGGGCGGCAAGAACGTGATCATGGTGATGGACGACGCCGACGTCGACCTCGCCGTCGATGGCTCGCTCTGGGGCGCGTTCGGCACGACGGGGCAGCGCTGCACCGCCGCGTCGCGCATCGTGGTGCACGAGAAGGTGTACGACCAGTTCGTCGAGAAGCTCGCCGGGCGCGCGAAGAAGCTGCGCGTCGGCAACGGTCTGGACAAGAACGTGGAGATGGGACCGAGCGTCTCGGCGTCGCAGCTCAAGACCGTCGAGACGTACGTGCAGATCGGCAAGGACGAAGGCGCGCAGGTCGTGGCCGGCGGCAATACGCTGGGCTCCGGCGCGCACGAGAAGGGCTACTTCCACGAGCCGACCGTCTTCGCGAACGTGAAGGCGGACCACCGCATCGCCCAGGAAGAGATCTTCGGGCCGGTGACGGCGGTGATCAAGTGCTCGTCGTTCGAGGAAGCGATCGCCATCGGCAACGGCGTGCGCTACGGCCTGTCGGCGTCGATCTACACGCGCGACATCAACCGCGCGTACATGGCGATGCGCGACATGTACACGGGAATCTTCTACGTGAATGCTCCGACGATCGGCGCCGAGGTGCACCTGCCGTTCGGCGGCGTCAAGGAGACGGGCAACGGACACCGCGAGGCTGGCGTCGCCGGCATCGACGTGTTCACCGAATGGAAATCGATCTATGTCGACTACAGCGGTGCGCTGCAGCGCGCGCAGATCGACAATGAGCTGTAGACGCTGACGCGTTGTCCGTTGTCCGTTTTCGGTTTTCCGTGACGGACAACGGACAACGGAACACGGAAAACGCATGCGTAACACGCTGGCCATACTGCTTCTCGCCCTGGCACTCCCCGTCTTCGCGCAGGATCGCGTCGATGCGACGGCGCGTCGCATCATCGACGCCGAGGTCGGGTCGACGCGTGCGTACGACACGCTGGCGTACCTGACGGACAACATCGGGCCGCGTCTCTCCGGCTCGGCGAACGCCGAGCGTTCCGTGCGCTGGGCCACCGAGCAGTTCCGCAAGTGGGGCATCGACGTGCGCACGGAGCGCGTGATGGTGCCGCACTGGGTGCGCGGCGCCGAGCGCGCGCGCCTGGTCTCCCACAACAGCCAGCGCCTCGCCATCACCACCCTCGGCGGCAGCATCGCCACCCCGGCCGACGGCCTCACCGCCGAAGTGGTGGAGGTGACGACGTACGAGCAGCTCGAGCAGCTCGGCACCAAAGGCGTGAGCGGCAAGATCGTCTTCTACAACCGGCCGATGAACATGGAGCTGGTGCGCGGCGGCCAGGCGTTCGACGCGTACAGCGACGCGGTGCAGTTCCGCGGCGGCGGTGCGAGCCGCGCCGCGCAGTACGGCGCCGTCGCCGCCGTCGTCCGCTCCGTCGCCTCGGCCTCGCTGCGCACGCCGCACACCGGCGCGATGCGCTACGACCCGAAGTTCAAAAAGATCCCGGCGGCGGCCATCGCCACCGAGGATGCGGAGCTCGTGCATCGCCTGCTGGCGAAAGGGGAGAAGGTGCGCATGCACCTCGTCCTCACGCCGCGCACGCTGCCCGACGTCCCCTCGGCCAACGTCATCGCGGAGATCAAAGGCAGCGAGCGCCCCGACGAGATCGTCCTCATCGGCGGCCACCTCGATTCGTGGGACCTCGGCACCGGCGCGATCGACAACGGCTCCGGCGTGGTCATGGTGATGGAGACGATGCGCCTCCTGCACGAAATGGGGATCAAGCCGCGCCGCACGATCCGCGCGGTGCTCTTCATGAACGAGGAGAACGGCCTGCGCGGCGGCCGGGCGTATTTCGCGAACCGCGCGGAGACGGAGCTCGGCAAGCACGTGGCGGCAATCGAGACGGATGCGGGAGCGGCGACGCCGACCGGCTTCATCACGACACTGCACGGCGACAAGCTGACGCAGTTCCAGCGCCGCGTCGCCGTGCTGAACACGATCGTGCCGATGAAGTACGAAAGCTCCAAGCAGACCGGCGCCGACACGTCGCCGCTGACGGATGCCGGCGTGCCGGGCTTCGGCCTGGTGCCCGATCCGCTGCATTACTTCGACTACCACCACAGCGCCGCCGATACGCTCGACAAGATCAATCCGCGCGAGCTGTCGCAGTGCAGCGCCGCGGTGGCCGCGCTGGCGTACATCCTGGCGGATTCTGATTTCGATCCGCGATGACGAATAGGACGGATGGGACCTATAGGACGAATAGGACCCATGGGACTTGTCATAGGTCCTATCTGTCCTATAGGTCTCATCGTCTGTTGTTGCTGGCGCTGCTGTTGGCCGCCTGCACGCGTCCAGCGGAAAAGCCTGTAGATACGCACGTCACGCCGAACGCGCCGGTCATCCTGATCTCCATCGACACGCTGCGCGCGGATCATCTGCCGGCGTACGGCTACAAAGGCATTGCCACTCCGGCGCTCGACGGCTTCCGGCGCGACGCCATCCTCTACCGCAACGCGTACGCGCATTGCCCGATGACGCTACCTTCGCACGTGTCGATGCTCACCGGCCTGCTGCCGCCGGAGCATGGGGTGCGCGACAACGCGGGGTTCCGCTTCGACGGAACGAAGCACGCGACGCTGCCGGAGCTGCTGAAGCAGCGCGGTTACGCGACCGGCGCCGCCGTGTCGTCGTTCGTGCTGCGCGGGGAGACGGGACTGGGGCCGCTCTTCGAAGCGTACGACGACGCCATCGATCCTCCGCCGGGTGCGGCGTTCCGCGAGTACGCACGCGACGGCAACGTGACGGAGCAGCTCGCGGAGCAGTGGCTCGCGCAGCACGCGGCGAAACCGTTCTTCTACTTCTTCCACATCTACGAGCCGCACGTGCCGTACGACAGCGGCTCGTACGACGGCGACATCGTCGCGGCGGATGCGATCGTCGGGAAGCTGCTGGCGTTCCTGAAGGCGAAGCAGCTCTACGACGGCGCGCTGATCGTCATCACCTCCGACCACGGCGAGGGGCTCGGCGATCACGGCGAGGAGCAGCACTCGATCCTCGTCTACCGCGAGGCCATCCACGTGCCGCTGCTCGTGAAGCTGCCGAAGAACGCGCAGGCGAACACGACGAACGACGCGTCGGCCGCGCTGGCGGACATCTTCCCGACGGTGCTCGAGGTCACGGGCGCCGACGCGCCGCCGCGCGCGAACGCGGTGTCGCTGCTGGCGCTGCCGCCGTCGCGCGCGATCTACGCGGAGTCGCTCTATCCGCTCTACCACTTCGGCTGGAGCGAGCTGCGCACCGTCGTCGACGAGCGCTGGCAGTTCATCGAGGCGCCGCGTCCCGAGCTGTACGACGTGATCGCCGATCCGCGAGAGAAGCGGGACGTGGCCACGACCGAGCGGCGCACGGTGGCGGCGATGCGGCAGCAGCTCGCGAAACATGCGGATGCGGCGCCGCCCGTGGGCGACATCGATCCGGAGGACGCCGCGAAGCTCGCCGCCCTCGGCTACGTGGGCTCGGCGAAGACACCCGCCGGCGGGCCGCGTCCAAACCCGAACACGGAGATCGCGCAGCTCGAAGCGCTGCGCCGCGGCATCGACCTGACCGCGCGGCGGCGCTACGACGAGGCGGTGAACGTCTTTCGCACGCTCATCGCCGGCGCGCCGGAGATGGTGGAAGCGTGGAGCCGCATGGGCGAAGCGCTTGCCGCGGCGGGGCAGCTCGACGAGGCGGCGAATGCGTATCGCGAGGCGAACGCGCGGTCGCAGGTGGCGTCGAGCGAGCTGGCGCTCGATCTGGCGGACGTGTATCTGCGCCAGCGCAAAGCAGCCGAGGCGGAGGCGATTGCGCGTGCGTCGCTGGCGGCGGCACCGCGGCGTGCGCGCGCGTTGCTGGCGCGTACGGCGCTGGCCCGGCGCGACGTGCGCACGGCCGTGCAGGAAGCGCAGGCGCTCGTCGTCGTCGACCCCCGCCCGTCGGATTTCGTGCTGCTCGCGGAGATGCAGCTCGCGTCCGGCGATGCCGGTGCGGCGCTGGCGACCCTGGGGCAGGTGAAATCACCGGTGTACCGATTGGAGTTCGTACGTGCGGATGCGCTGGCACGATCGGGTAACATCGAGGGTGCGGTCGCGGCGTACCGGCGCGAGATCGAGCAGTTTCCTCGCAACATTCGGGCGTACGCGAACCTCGCGGTGCTGCAGTTCGTGAGCGGCGACCGTCGAGCATACGAGGAGACGTTGCGTGCGATGATCGCGGCGAATCCGACCGCGGAAGCGCGCGAGCTCGCGCGGACCACGCGGGAGATGTTGGCAGCGGGTAACTAAGGAGACTCATGCAGAACGTCGGAAGAAACGAAAAATGCCCCTGCGGAAGCGGGAAGAAGTTCAAGAACTGCCACGCGGAGCAGAGCCAGCATCCCGCTCCCCGCGGCCTCATCTTCCTCGGCGTCGCCATCGCCGCCGTGGCGGCCGTGGGCATCGTCCCCGCGCTGCGCTCGGACAAGGACGAGCGCGCGACGCCCGTCAGCGCGGCAGCGCCGGCGGCGACGTCGACAGCGCCGGCCGCCACGCCGGGCTCACCGCAGCCCCCGGGCCCCGTCCCGCCGGGCAAGGTATGGAACGTCGAGCACGGCCACTGGCACGACGAGAACCAGGCCGCCCCCCAGAACGCCATCCGCATCGACGGCCTGCCGACCACCGCCCCCATCCCGGGAGCCGCACCGCTGGCGGCAACCACGACGTCCCCAGCCCAGTCCAACATCCCCCAGACCCTGACCCCCCAGCCCGCCGGCCCCGCGCCCGCCGGCAAGGTCTGGTCCGCCGAACACGGCCACTGGCACGACGCCGCCCCGCAATAAGGGGAAACGATAGGACGAATAGGACCTATTTGACGGATAGGACCTATAGGACCTATGCACGACGACCCCGGGTCAATCCCGGGGTTTTCTTTTAGGCCGCGGCGGACCCACCCCAACCCCCGCCGCCGACCGGCCGAGCAGAGCCCCGGCACGGCAAGACCGCCAGCCCAGGCGCCAAGGCGCCGCGCCACTAGCCCCGGGCTAGCAGGACTGCACATTGCGGCGGGAAGGTGCCGCGTGCTGGCGCCGGGTTCGCCTTGCGGCGCGCGGTGCGGTGTGGCATCTGGCCGGTGTCCTATCTGTCCTATTCGTCCTGTAGGTCCTATTTGTCCTATCGTTCCCTGCGGGGCAAAAACAAAAAGGGCGGGCACCTTGCGGTGCCCACCCTTCGTGTGTGCTGCGTGAGCTACTAGAAGCGGAAGCCAACCGCGAAGCGGTACGTGCGGGGAAGCTGGTAGGCGTCCTTGTTCGTCGCTTTGCCGAAGTTGGTGTCGAGCTCGTAGTGGGTGCCGAGGACCGGGGTCTCGGTGCGGGGGTTGAAGGGCTTCAGCGAGGCGCGGTTGCGGCTCGTGTAGACGCGCTGCTCGACCACGGGGCCGAGGTTCGTCGAGGCGAACTGCACGCCCTGCTCGTTGAAGCTGTTGATCAGCTCACCGCGGACGAACACGCTCACGCTCTTGTAGATCGGGAACGTGTACAGCGCGGAGAGATCCGTCGAGGTGATGTCGTCGAGGCGGTAGGCGCCGCGCTCGGCGAAGTAGTACGGGATCACCGCGGTCGCGGAGCCATCCGGAGGCGTGATGTAGTTGAACGTCGGCGGCGTGGTGGTGCCGAAGAACGCGTTCCAGTTGGCTTTGCGCGCGTCGACGTTGCCGATGGCGGAGAACGACGCGGCGCTCTGGTAGCGCTGCAGGAGGCCGAGGTTCAGCGTGCCGAACGGCAGCTTCCAGTCGTAGTTCGCGTAGAGGTTCGCGCGGTGACGGAGGTCGCCCTGGAGGTAGCCGACCGGGCGCGCCTGCTCGAAGTCGCGGAACTCGGGATAAACGAGCGTGGTGTCGGTGACGGTGGCGTTGTTGTAGGTCTCGCCCTCGATGTTGCCGCGGAGCTTCGACCAGGTGTAGTTGCCGCCGAACTGGATCCCGAGCCAGGAGTACTGACCCTGGAGCTGGATGCCGTTGTAGGTGCGCTCGAGATCGCCGCTGTCGTTGCCGACGAGACCGACGTCGTACGTCTTGTTGAACTGGTCGGTGGCCTTACCGGTGCCCTGGTCGAGGCGCGTGACGTAGAAGTCGGACCAGTTGCGGTTGATGAAGTCGACGCGGGCGTAGCCGTTGCCGCCGAACTGGTGACCGTAGCCGAGGGCGATTTCTTTCATGACCGGCGACTTGAGCGTGCCGTCGATACGGGCGGTGAGGCCGGGGATGCTGGCCGCGACGACGTCGCCGTAGACGCCTTCACCACCGACGGAGCGGAACCAGTCGAACACGCGGGTGATGACTTCCGCGTTGCTCAGCGGGGTGCCGATGATGTTGCCGCTGGCGTCGACGGGGTTGAGGGCCGGACCGTTGTAGTTGTAGTAGATCGAAGCGGCGGTGCCGGCGGCGGAGGCGCTGTCGCCGATGCCGCTGTCGAGCTTCGTCACGTAGTGCGAGTAGCTCGCGCTGATGCGGTCGCGGCCATCGCCGCGGACGTCATAGATGACGCCGAGGCGGGGGCTGAACGCGGAGTCGTCCGCGACCTTGTTCCCCGACTGGTCCTTGCCGTCGTTCTTGTCCCAGCGGACGCCGACGTTGAACGAGAAGTTCTTGTTGAAGTCCCACTTGTCGTTGAGGAAGACGGACTTGGTGGCGAAGTCGTTCGTCTGCGAAAGCTGGAACAGCGGCGTCCAGAGGATGCGGCCGTCGTTCGGCAGCACGGAGATGAAGACCTCGTTGTTGATGGGTTTGCTGAAGTCGCCGAAGATGCGGAAGTTCGAGCCCGACTGGTAGTTGTTCTCGTTGCGGAGCTCGTGGAAGTCGTCGTAGCCGGCGCTGATGTTGTGGCTGCCCAGCGCGCTCGAGGTGAGGAAGTAGTTCGCCTTGACGAGGTAGTTCTTGTTGTTGCGCGTCTTCGGATCGCACTCGCCGCAGAACGTCGGCGACCACATGCGGTTCGAGGTGTTGTTGTCGCGCAGGATGGTGCCGTCGACGAGGTCCTTCGGACCGCCGCCGCCGATGAAGCCGAAGTAACGGCGGCTGTACTGCGCTTCGACGAGGAAGCTGCTGGTGATGACGCCCGTGTACTGGTAGCTCTGCAGCCAGTTCGGGAGCTCGCGGTTGGTGAGGCTGCGGAGGTCGACGACGTTGCCGAAGCGGTAGTTGGTCTCGGTGGTGTTGTTCTTGAGGTAGGAGCCGACGATGCTGTGGCCCGCGGCGATCTGGCCGGTGAGCTTCGCCTCGTAGCGCTTGTTGTCGCGGCCGAACTCGTACGGCAGCGTGGTGAGCGTCGTGACGTTCGACTGGGTCTCTTCGAACATGCGGCCGGCGCCGAAGAACCAGATGCGGTCCTTCATGAGGTAGCCGCCGAGGGTGGCTTCCCACTGCTCGTTGAGGACGTCGGCGTTGTCGGGCTGCGCCACGCCGGTGACCGGGTTGCGGAACGCCGTCTCGTCGGTCCACGAGCCGTTCGTCAGGTTGTTGCGGAGCGAGCCACTGAACTCGTTGCCGCCCGACTTGGTGATGGTGTTGACGACGCCGCCGGTGAAGCGGCCGTATTCGGCGGAGACGCCGCCGGTGATGAGGGTCGTCTCCTGGATGGCGTCTTCGACGAAGAGGTTCTCCGGCTGGCCGCGGAGCGTGTCGTTCACGACGACGCCGTTGACCATGTAGAGGTTGTCGTAAGACGGGGCGCCGTTGATGACGCGCTGGTTGTTCGGACCGGCGTCGTTGACGCCCGGCGCGATGAGGATGCGCTGGGCGATCGTGCGGCCGAGGGGGAGCGATTCGACCTGCTCGGCGGTGAGCGAGGTCGAGACCTGCGTCGTCTCGAGGACGGACGGGGCCGCGGCCGTGACGGTGATGGCTTCAGCGACGGCCGAGACCTTCAGGTCGACGTCGGCGCGCGCGGTCTCGCCGAGCCGGACGGTGGCGTTCTTGCGGACGGTTTGCAACCCTTCCAACTCCACCGTGACGGTGTAGGTGCCGGGAGGCAGGGCGGGGAAGTTGTACTCGCCGTTCGGACCGGTGACGGCCGAGCGGCTGCCCTGCAGGGCCGGCGAGGTGACGGTGACGGTGGCGCCGGGCAGTGCCGAGCCCTCGCTGGTCACGTTGCCGGTCAGGGTTGCGGTGGTCTGTGCAAACGCCGGGAAGGCGCAGAGCAGCAGGAGTACCGCGGTGAGACGGGACAGAAAACGCATTTCTCCTCCTATGGTTGGCTGACGAAGTCGGGGGAACCGGAGGGCGCTCTCTGCAATAAGCGCGGCCAGACCGTTTGCGCAACGGCCGGTCGGTAAAGCGTGCTGACACAACGAGTTCAGGTGTTGTAACCAGGGCGTTGCAACTGCCTGAATACGGAAAGTTGAAGAACGGGTGTGGTTTGCTTGGAGCTGGGCCCTGTCCCGGCGCGCCTACAGTCTGGCGCCGATCCCTACGCGATACACGCGCTCTTCGCCGCGGCGGCCGAAGACGTTGGCCGCTTCCAGCTTGATGAAGGGCGTCACGGTCATCCGGGCGAAGCGGTAGTTGAGGGCGAGGTCGGTGGCGGCGAAGCCGGCCTGGTAGCGCTCCAGGAGGGTGACGTTGACGTCGTGGTCGAGGAGGGGAGGGTCGATCTGCACCCAGGCGGCGCCGCGGGTGCCGTCGCCGAAGCGGGCCAGGCCGCCGAAGGTGAAGAGGAGCCAGTGGTAGATGCCATCGATCACGAGGGCGTCGTCGTGCGTGTCGCGCCGGAGCGCGGTGGCGCGGGCGTAGCCGCTGGCGCCGAGGCGCTGGCCGTAAGTGAGGGCGAGCTCGTCGTCTGAGGCGTTGGCGGCCAGACGGTGCTCTCCGTTGCCGAGGAGGTCGTAGACCACGCCGGCGCGCGGCGACCAGTCGTCCTCTTCGTAACGGATGCCCGCGTCGATGATGAAGCGGCTGCCCACGACGTAGCGGTCGGAGAGGAAGAAGGCGTCGTCGACGTAGCCGCCGGCGAGCTCGTGGCCGCGAAGCAGTGCGTAGCCGGTGAGGGCGTGGAAGTCGTTGGTGGAGCCGGCTGCACTGAAGGTGGCGCGGGTGCCGAAGTGCGACCAGCGGACCGCGAGGTCATCCTGGGCGAGATCGCTGACGTACCCGCGTACGATCACGGCATCGCGCTCGGTGGGGCTGGCGGTGACTTTGAGCAGGCCGCCGCGGACGTGGTCACTGACGAGGCCCGTGCCGAAGTACCAGAGGCGGTCCTCGATGATGCGCCCTCCGGTCTGCGCTTCGAAGGTGGTGGCGGTGTTTCGCGCACCGGCGGATTCGTGGGTCAGGCGCGCGGAGCCGGTGAACTCGTTGCCGCCGCTCCACGTCGGCGTGACGACGAAGTGGTGGCGGTGGAAGCCGGAGATGGGGATCGATTCTTCGCGGAGGGCGTCGAGCGAAAGGGTGCGCACGCGCGTGTTGGGGAGCTGTTCGAGCGTCTCCGCGTCGATGGTGAAGACGCTGCGCGGCCGCTCCAGGAGGGAGCGTGGCGCAGCGGTCATGGTGACGGCTTCCCCTTCTTCGCTGCGGGCGAGATCGGCGTCGGAGCGGGTGGGCTCGCCGAAGCGGACGCGCGCGCGCCGCGTGAGCGTCTGGTGGCCGGTCATGGAGAAGATGACGTCGTACTCGCCCGGCGGCAACGCCGGCATCCACCAGCGGCCGTTGGCGTCGGTGATGGTGGTGCGCGGCTGCGGGAGCGCATCCCCCACCGCCATGACGGTGGCCCCGGCCAGCGGAGCGCCGTCGGTGGTGACCCGTCCGGAAAGCGCGGCGACAACAAGAAGCATGGCGATCATCGCCGGAACTGTACTGCACGAAAAACGCCCCGCAGGAGAACGATGGGACGAATGGGACCTATGGGACGAATGGGACGCCGCGGGTTCGTCCTATCTGTCCTATAGGTCCTATAGGTCCCATTCGTCCTATCGGTCCCATGAAAAAAGCCCCGGCCTTGCGGCCGGGGCTTCGAAGACTGCGTGGTAGCGGCTAGAACCGGAGGCCCAGCGACACGCGGTAGGTGCGCGGCTGCTGGTAGGCGTCGGGGCTGGTCGCCTGGCCGAAGCGGGGTCCGAGGTGGTAGTGCACGCCCTCGACCGGGGTGTCGGTCTTGGGGTTGAAGGGCTGCAGGGCCGCGAGGCCGAGGCTGGCCGGGGGCGGCGTGCGTGCGGTGTAGACGGTGGTGTCGATGCGGCTCGACGCGAGGTCGATGACGGCGTCGTCATTGAAGACGTTGATGACGTCGGCCTGGGCGAAGAACGTGAGGCGGCTGATCGGCAGCGAGTAGTTGATCGCCAGATCGGTGGAGAGCATCGAATCGGTGCGGTACTGGCCGCGCTTGCCGAAGTAGTAGTTGTGATCGTTGCCGAGCTGGTTCAGGAGGTAGACGTTGTTCGGGTTCGTCGGCGCGCCGGTGAAGCGGAAGTTCGCCGCACGGCCCGAGGCGTCGATGGTGCCGATCGCCGAGTACGCGATGCCCGAGCCGTAGGACTCGAGGACCGAGATGTTGAAGTTGCCGACGAAGGTCGACAGTTCGTAGCCGGCCCAGACGCGGGCGCGGTGGCGCTGGTCGCCGTTGAGGTAGCCGACCGGAAGGCGCTGTTCGTAGTCGAGGTACTCGGGATACCAGAGGTCGAGCGGCGTGTTGCGGCTGGTCGCGGTGCCCTGCGCTTCGCCTTCGTCGTTGCCTTCGAGCTTGGACAGCGTGTAGCTGCCGCCGAAGTTGAGCCGGCTCTTCTGCCAGTTGGCCTGGAGCTGGAGACCCTGATAGGTGCGCTCGATGTTGTCGCTGTTGACGGTGACGCTCTGGTCGGTGCGGTTGCCGTACGGATCGGCCACGTTGCCGGTCGTGGTGTCGAGCTGCGCCGCGTAGAAGTTGCCCCACTCGCGGTTCATGAGGTCGACGCGGGCGAAGCCGTACGCGCCGATGCGCGTGCCGAAGCCGACGTTGATCTCATCGACGTACGGCGAGGAGATGGGATCGTCGAAGCGGGCGGAGTAGCCCGGGACGGAGGAGGAGTTCGGCCGGAAGTTGGCCGGGTCGAAGCCGCCGCGCGAGTTGAACCAGGCGAAGAGCTGCTCGAGCGCCTGATGCGTCGGGACGAGCTGGCCGTCGGGGACGCCGGTGCCGTTGATGGAGTCGCCGGTGTAGTTGTAGGAGAAGAGGGCCGGGCTGCCGGCCGACTGCGCCGAGCCACCGACGTTGCCGTCGGCGATCTTGGAGACGTAGCGCGAGTAGCTCGCGTTCACGCGGAAGCGGCCGTCGCCGAGGACGTCGTAGATGAGGCCGAGGCGGGGGCTGAAGGCGCTGTCGTCGGAGACGAGATTGCCCGACGAGTCATGACCGTTGTTCTTGTCGTAACGGACGCCGACGTTGAAGCTGAGGTTCTTGTTGAGATCCCAGCGGTCGTTGACGAAGAACGACTGGGTGGCGAAGTCGGTGCCCTGCGACAGGTCGAAGATCGGCCGGTAGCGGAGACGCGTGCCGGAGTCGAAGATCGGATACACGACGTTGTTCACGACGCGCGTACCGCCGGTGATGATCTCGTACTGCGAGGCCGACTGGTAGTTGTTGACGATGCGCTGCTCTTCGAAGTTCTCGTAGCCGCCGACGAAGTTGTGGCTGCCGAGGCTCTGCGTCGAGAGGAAGTAGTTGGCCTTGGCCACCCACGACTCGTTGTTGCGCTCTTCCGGCGTGCAGACGCCGCAGAAGACGGGTGCGTTGAAGCGGAAGCCGCGGGCGCTGTCCTGGATCCACGTGCCGCGGATCGGATCGGTGAAGCGGCCGCCGCTCTGCTCGAAGGCGTAGTACTTCTTGGCGTAGGTGCCCTCGACGAGGAGGGAGTTGGTGAGCACGCCGTTGTAGCTGAGGGCGCTCAGCGTGTTCGGCAGCGAGCGGCTGGCGACGATGCTGTCGACGTCGGCGATCGGAGTGAACGCGTTGTTCGTCTCGTCGAGCTTGATGTTGAGGTAGGAGGCGACGAGGTTGTGGCGGGAGGTGATGCGCCCCGTCAGCTTGGCCTCGTAGCGCGTCTCGTCGTTGAAGTTGTCGTACGGCAGCGCGGTGACGGCGGTGAAGCGGCGGGTCGACATGGCAGTGCCGACCGGTACTTTCTCGGCCAGACGGCCGGCGCCGAAGAACCACAGGCGGTCGCGGATGAAGAAGCCGCCGAGCGTCGCTTCATAGATCTGCTGGAGCGTATCCGGATTGTCCGGCTGTCCCGCGAACGGCGTCTCCTCGGTCCACGACGGGTTCGAGAGGCTGTCGCGCAGCGAGCCGCGGTATTCGTTGCCGCCCGACTTGGTGATGGTGTTGACGACGCCGCCGGTGAAGCGGCCGTATTCGGCGGAGACGCTGCCGGTGATGACGGTCGTTTCCTGGATGGAGTCTTCGATGAAGAGGCTGTGCGGCTGGCCGCGGAGGTTCTCGTTCACGACGACGCCGTTGACGAGATAGACGCTGTCATACGCCGGCGCGCCGGAGATCATGACGTTGTTGCCCGGGCCGTTCCCGTTGACGCCCGGCGCGAGAAGGACGGTGTTGCGGACGTCGCGCGTGACCGGAAGGTTCTCGATCTGGGCGCTCTGGAAGTTGGACGCGACCTGCGGCGTCTCCAGCACCGACGGCGCCGAGGCCGTGACGGTGATGGCTTCGGCCACGCCGGCGACGCGCAGGGTGGCGTCGACGCGCGAGGTCTGCGCGAGCTGTACGCGCGTGCGCTTGTTCTGCCGGTCCATGCCGTTCAACTCGAACGAGATGGTGTAGTCACCCGGCGGCAGGCCCGCGAAGTTGTACGTGCCCGCGTCTCCCGTCACCGCAGTGCGTGTGCCCTGCAGACCGGGGGAGCTGAGCGTGACGGTGACGCCCGGCAGCACGCTGCCGTCGTCGGAAGTGACCGTCCCCGTAAGGGAGGCGGTGGTCTGCGCGAAGACTGTTCCTGCGACCAGGAGCAGCAGCACACAGAGGAACGTGAAACGAACCAATGGCCTCATAGCGTCCTCCTCAAATTGAACCGATGGAAGCGAACTCTCTGTGCGAACGGCAGACCGTCAGGCCATTTCGAGGCAAACAGCGGCCACGAAAGAACTTGACGCTCCGGCCCCCACACGACAGCGAACCGATTATTCAATTGTTTGTTGAGTTGTTTCCGAAATGTGAATTTAACACGATTCGGCAACGAAGGAACGCATCAATCGTGGAGTGTGGTAAGGGCCTGATCCAACGATAAGGATCGACCCATCCGTCCCATAGGTCCTAAAGGTCCTGCAGGTCCCAAGAAAAAAGCCCCGGCTTGCGCCGGGGCTTCGCAGTTTGCGGTGGCTGATCGTCAGCGCGAGAGCTGGCGGTAGCGGATGCGGTGTGGCTGGGTGGCTTCGGCGCCGAGGCGCTTCTTCTTGTCTTCCTCGTACTCGCTGAAGTTGCCGTCGAAGTAGTACACGCGGCTGTCGCCTTCGAAGGCGAGGATGTGCGTGGCCACGCGGTCGAGGAACCAGCGGTCGTGGCTGATCACGATGGCGCAGCCGGCGAAGTTCTCGAGCGCCTCTTCGAGAGCGCGCATGGTGTTGACGTCGAGATCGTTCGTCGGCTCGTCGAGGAGGAGGACGTTCGCGCCTTCCTTCAGCATCTTCGCGAGGTGCACGCGGTTGCGCTCACCGCCGGAGAGGACGCCGACCTTCTTCTGCTGGTCCTGTCCGGAGAAGTTGAAGCGCGCGACGTACGCGCGCGAGCTCATCTCGCGGGGTCCGAGCTGAATGACGTCGCCGCCGCCGGTGATCTCCTCGAAGATGGTGCGCTCGCCGTCGAGCGTGCGGTTCTGGTCGATGTAGCCGACCTTCACGGTCTCGCCGAGGCGGATGGTGCCCTCGTCCGGCTGCTCCTGGCCGACGATCATGCGGAAGAGCGTGGTCTTGCCGGCGCCGTTCGGACCGATGACGCCGATGATGCCGCCCGGCGGGAGCTTGAACGTCATGCCTTCGATGAGGAGCTTGTCGCCGTACGCTTTGTTGACGCCGTCCGCATCGACGACGACGTTGCCGAGGCGCGGCCCGGCGGGGATGTAGATCTCCAGCTCCTGGATCTTCTCTTTGGTCTCTTCGCTGAGGAGGTTCTCGTAGGCGTTGATGCGCGCCTTGCCTTTGGCGTGGCGCGCCTTCGGCGACATCTTGATCCACTCGAGCTCGCGCTGCAGCGTCTTCTGGCGCTGCGATTCGGCGCGCTCTTCCTGCTGCAGGCGGCCCTGCTTCTGCTCGAGCCAGGAGGAGTAGTTCCCCTTCCAGGGGATGCCTTCACCGCGATCGAGCTCGAGGATCCAGCCGGCGACGTTGTCGAGGAAGTAGCGGTCGTGGGTGACGGCGATGACGGTGCCGGCGTATTTCTGGAGGTGCTGCTCGAGCCACTGTACCGACTCGGCGTCGAGGTGGTTGGTGGGCTCGTCGAGGAGAAGGATGTCCGGAGCCTGCAGCAGCAGGCGGCAGAGCGCGACGCGGCGCTTCTCACCGCCGGAGAGCGTGGCGACCGGGGTGTCGGGCGGCGGGCAGCGGAGCGCGTCCATCGCCATCTCGAGCTTGGAGTCGAGGTCCCAGGCGCCGGTGGCGTCGAGCTTGTCCTGGACCTTGGCCTGCCGGTCCATCAGCTTGTCCATGTCGGCGTCGGGATCGCCGAAGGCGTTGTTGATGTCGTCGAACTCCTTGAGGAGGTCGAGGATCGGCTGGACGCCCTGCTCGACGATCTCGCGGACCGTCCTGGTCTCGTCGAGGCGGGGCTCCTGCTCGAGGAAGCCGACGGAGTAGCCGGGGGAGATGACGGTCTCGCCGAGGTGGTCCTTGTCGATGCCGGCGAGGATGCGCAGGAGCGACGACTTGCCGGAGCCGTTCAGTCCGAGGACGCCGATCTTGGCGCCGTAGAAATAGGAGAGATAGATGTCCTTGAGGACCTGCTTCTTCCCGTGAAACTTCGAGACTCCAATCATGGAGTAGATGATCTTGTTCGGTTCGGGTTGTGCCATAGCGGGGCGGATTGTAGTCGGTCGGCGGTTGCGCCGAATCGTCCAGCCGGCCGCGGAGGCGGAAAAACCGCTCGCGGAGGCGGAAAAACCGCTCGCGCGGCGATCCAAACCGCTCGCGTGGCGATCCAAACCGTCCTTGACGGATAGGACGAATAGGACGAATAGGACGAATAGGACAAATAGGACGAATAGGGACAAATAGGAGCGATGACGGTTCGGGCCGGCGGAAACTGTTGCCCTGCGCGGTAGCGTCATTCGTCCTATAGGTCCCATCCGTCCCATCCGTCCTATCCGTGTATCCAGCAAACGCGACCGGCGTGGCGCGTCAGTTGCTCCTGACGAGCGCAGCCCATGTGGAAAAACAACAGCCTGTCGATCGTGATGGCCGCGTTGTTCCTGCTGTCTCTCGTGGGGCACAGCTACGCGGGCTGGCGGACGTACAACGAAGAGCAGCAGGAGCACAACCAGCCGGAGGTGGGGTACGGCGAGTTCCTGAAGACGAGCGAGTTCGGGGAAACGGTTTTCGAAAACTGGGAGAGCGAGTTCCTGCAGATGGGGTTCTACGTCATCCTCACCGTCTTCCTCTACCAGAAGGGCTCCTCGGAATCGAAGAAGCACGACGGCACCGACAAGGTGGACGAAGATCCGCTCGCGCATCGGGACAATCCTGACGCGCCGGCGCCGGTGAAGCAGGGAGGCTGGCGGCTCTCCCTCTACAAAAACTCGCTCAGCCTGGCGTTCCTCTTCCTGTTCCTGGTGTCGTTCATCGGTCACGCGGCGAGCGGCGCGCGCAAGTACAGCGAAGAGCAGCGCGAGCACGGCTCGACCGAAACAATCACCACGCTCCAGTACATGATGAAGCCGCAGTTCTGGTACGAGTCGCTCCAGAACTGGCAGAGCGAGTTTTTGGCGGTGCTGGCGATCGTGACGCTGTCGATCTGGCTGCGGCAGTGGGGCTCGCCGGAGTCGAAGCCGGTCCACGCGGCGCATGCGGACACGGGGAGCGGTTGAAGCTCGCCCTCCTCGACTGGCCGTCCAACCTCGGGCTGCGCCCCTCGGGCGTGGAGACGCTGCCGTCGGCGCTGCGAGCGGCAGGGCTGCTCGACCGGCTGCAGGCGCGCGACGCCGGCAGCATGGCGCCTTCGGCGGCGTACGACGCGACGCGTTCGAGCGAAACGGGACTGCTGAATGGTCCGGCGCTGCGCAAGTCCGTCGAACGGCTGGCCGCTGCGATCGGCGAGGTGATGGCGCGCGGCGAAGTGCCGCTCGTGCTGGCCGGCGACTGCAGCGTGGTGCTGGCCGGGCTGCTGGGCGCCCGCAAGGCGCACGGCGGGCGCGTGGGGCTGCTGTTCATCGACGGTCATGCGGACGTTGATCTGCCCGCGGACTCACCGACCGGCGAAGCCGCCGACATGGATCTGGCGCTGGCCACCGGCCGCGGGCCGTCGCTGTTGACGGCGTTCGGCGACGAGACGCCGCTGGTCCGCGACGAGGATGTGGCAGCGGTCGGCGCCCGCGACGAGCAGAGCCTGCAGCACACGGCCATCACACAGTTCGACCTTGCCGCGATCCGCGCACGCGGCATCGCGGCGATCGCCGCCGGAGCGCTCGAGGTGGTGCAACGCGCCCCGCGATTCTGGTGTCACATCGACGCGGACGTGCTGGATGACGCGGTCATGCCCGCCGTCGACTACCGGCAGCCCGATGGCCTGACCCCGGAGGAGTTGACCGCACTGCTGCGCGAGGCCGCGCAAAGCGGCAGGATGGCGGGCCTCAGCCTGGCCATCTACAACCCCGCGCTGGATCCGGCAGGGGAGGGGGCGCGCCTGTTGGTGGATGTGCTGGTGGGGGCGCTGCAGGGATAAAGAACGATCGGACGAAAAGGACGAATAGGACCTATAGGACGAATAGGACTGATAGGACAAATAGGACGAATACGAAGAAAGTCGGTGATCTGTGTGGGGGAACCACGGCACGGGAGAGTTGCTACCTTCCCCCGCACAGGTCCCTCACCCCGCCGCGCCGCCTTCGGCGTCGTGGGCGGGGATTCGGGATGACACATTCATCGGCCGTTGGCGGGAAAGGACTGGGCAGCGGGCGCTTCGTCCCATCTGTCCTATAGGTCCTATCTGTCCTATTCGTCCTATCGTCCCCTTTACGGCAACACGTCGAACTCCGCTTTTTCCACGTACAGCTTCCCGGAGATCGTGTCGCGGATCTGGAGTTCCAGGGTGTAGTGGCCGGGCTTGAACGTGTCGGGGTCGAACTGGTTGCCGATCAGCCAGGTCTTGGGGCCGGTCCGCACGAGCGGCACCGCTTCGATCGGCGTGCTGGCGAAGCGCTCGCCGTCGCGGGTGAAGATCATCTTCTGGGTCAGCGCGGGCTCGGGGCTGGCGGCCGGATTGGCCAGGACGGTCACGTAGCCGATGCGGTCGGAGGCGCGGAACTTCCGGTCGCCGCGGACGGCGTACTTGGTGGCCAGGAAGACGAAAGGATCGTTCGCGCCCTGCTTCTCCAGGTTCGCGATGTTGCTCGTCAGCAGCACGCGCGCGAGGCGCGGCTCGGCCAGCGGCGGCACGTTCAGCTCCGCGCGGTGATTGGCCAGGATCGTCGAGCCGTCGGGGGAGAAGAGGAAGAACTGCGCTTCGTAGCGGCCGGGGTCGAGGGCGAACGCGCGATCGAAGTAGCGGTCGCCGTTGCCGTACGCGGTCAGCTCGAGGAGCTGGCGGTCGTTGATGACCTGCCGTCCCTGCGCGTCGCGCACGAGGCCGACGAAGAGGACCGACGTCAGGTTCGCCAGCGGGGCCGCGTCTTTGGGGACGAACATGTTGATGGCGTAGAACGGCTGATCGGTGGGGCTGATGTACGCCTCGCCGGTGAGCACGGTCTTGTTGGGCGACGAGTCGACCATCCAGAGCGGATCGGACGACGGGCCGGGAGCGCCGGCGTCGCCCGGCTGCTGCATCCCGTCGCCGCTCGACGGCGGGGTGGCGTAGTCCGCGCGCGTCACGGGGGGGAGGGCGCCGCGGCTGGAGAAGAGCTCCGCGGCGCGGCGGAGATACGGCTCGACGAGGCCGGGGTTCTCGATCACTTCGTAGCCGCGGGAGACGTCGGTGACGAAGCGGACGGTCAGCTCGGGCATCCCGAGCTCGGGCGGCAAGCGATCGCCGCGGTACTGCCAGACCGTGGTCATCACGGCCTGTCGCTCGATGTCGTTTCTGGAAAGCCCGCCGATGCCGCCGGGCTGGGTCAGGGCGCGGTCGTCGACGCCGGTGCTGCCGCCACGTCCGCCGGTCTGGCGCTCGACGCGCTGTTCGCTGGGGGAGCCGAGGAGCATCCACACGCGGCCGCGCGCGGTGCGGGCGCCGGCGGTGCCGGCGAGCTCGAACTGGGTGTCGGCGAACTCGATGCGCGACATGACTTCGCTCTTGAAGCGGGGGCCGCGAATGCGCCAGTACTCGGCGATGAACTCGTCCGCGGCTTTCTTGGTGGTGATGCGCTGCCACGATTCCCGTTCACCCGTGGTGAGGTAGTACGCCTCGGGTGAATCGATCCACTTCATGTAATCCGGTTGCCGCGCGAACGCGGTCGACGCGAGCAGAAGCGCGATCGTGAGGGCAAAAAAAAGGGGTCCCGAAGGACCCCTTTCCGCCCGTGAGGGACGATTAGAACTCAAACCGAACTCCGACTTCGTAACGGCGGGGCTGCTGCCAGGCGGTCGCGGTGCCGAAGCTGGCCACGGCGTTCTGGAGCTGGCCGTTCGCGTCGATGAAGGCCGTCGCGCCCGGGTTGTTCTGGATCGTGATGGGGTACTCGGACGACAGCGCGTTGATGACGCTGCCGATGACGCCCGCGGTGACAGGTCCGACGCGGAAGTTCTTCTGAAGCTGGACGTCGAGCTGGTTGTAGTGCGGGAAACGGCGCGAGCCACGCGGCTCGAGGTAGTACTCGCCGTACGGGATGTTGACCGGGTTGCCGGCCGCAGCGCTCTGAACGACAGACCACGGCGTGCCGCTGTCCCAGTAGTACGACGCACCAACGATGAAGTCCCACGGGAGGCGCGCAAAGCCGTTGAGCTTGATGCGGTCGCGGGCGTCTTCACTGGTGTAGCCGTAACGGTTGATGAAGTGGATGGGGAAGATGTCGAAGCTCGTGGAGGCGTTCTGCGACTCGCCGAGGGCGCTGCCGGAAGTCGTGGCGCGCGAGCGGCCATGCGTCCAGGAAGCGACGAGGTCGAGCCACTGGGCCGGACGGCTCTCGATCTTGGTGATGAAGGCGTTGAAGTCGCCGCGGAGCTCGGTGCCCTGCGGGTTGTTCGTGATGAGGCAGTCGATGAAGACGACGTCATCCTCGGTGATGTCGCCGCTCTCCGAGAAGCCGCAGTAGTCTTCGAACATGTCGCGCTGCTTGCGGTTTTCCCAAGTCACGTCGATGGAGGTGTTGCGAAGGATGCGCTGCGTGAGACCAACCGAGAACTGGTCCGAGTAGGCCGGCTTGAGGTTCTGGTCGATGATGACGCCCGACTGGCTGATGGAACCGGTGCGGTAGCCCCACTGGTTCGCGGCGTTGAGCTGGAAGGTAACGCTGCCGACCGGCTCGATGACACCGTGGCTGGGGAGCGTGAGCTGGTTGTCGTCCATGATGCGGCCGCCGTAGGCGTGGACGACAGTGTTGGCGTTGTTGAAGACGTCGTAGGCGACGCCGATACGCGGCTGCACCATGTCGAAGTCGGGGATCGGATTGCCGCCGGCGTTGTCCCACTGAATCTGGTCGTAGCGGAGGCCGATGCGGGCCGTGAGGCGCGGGATCGGGTTCCACTCGTCCTGAACGTAGACGGCCTGGCCGTCAGCGCCGACGGTGCTTTCCGGGTTCTTCGTGCCGAGCACGAGGCGGAACGGAGCGCCCTGGTTCGTCTGGACGTAGCCCGTGCAGGTCGAGCCCGTCGGGAAACCAAACTGCGGGGAGCACAGCGCCGGATCGTAGAAGGGGATGAGGCTGACGTCGCCCGGGATGTAGTTGAAGCTGGTGAACGAGGTCTCTTCGAGGTTCAGGCCGGCCTTGAAGGCATGGCGGCCGCCGAAGCCTTCGAGGTAGTAGGTCGACGAAGCGACGAGCTCGTTGCGCTCGGAGGTACGGCCCTGGTGGTTGGTGTAGTTGACCGAGCGGATCTGCGGAACGGTCAGCTCGATGCGGCCCGGAGTGGTGAGGTCGCCCGTCATGGGCTCGACGCCGAGGCTGCCCGGGGTGTGGCCGATCTGGAGGTTGGCAAGCCAGGAGGAACTGAGGACGGCGTCGTACGACAGAGCGTACGTCCGGGTCTTCTGCACCTGGCGGGCGTCACCGTCCGGCCGGTAGAGGGAGCTGAACGCGATGTGGCTGATGTTGGCGTGGCTGTCGATGAAACGAACGCCGAGGGTCTGGTTGGCGATCGGGGTCCACGTCAGCTTGCCGAGGGTGTTCCACCCGAAGAAGTCGCGCGAGCCCGGCTGGAAGCCGTAGAGGTTCGGAGCGACGCGGGAGGTCTCGGGACGGGCGGTCGAAGCGAAGAACCACAGACGGTCACGAACGATCGGGCCGCCGAGGGTGGCCTGGGGCTGCTTGTTCTTGTTCGTCTGGACGTCCGCGTTGAAGTGATCGCCGCTCTCGAGGAAGTCGGGATCGCTGTAGCGGTAGTCGAACGAGCCGCTGAAGCGGTTGCCGCCCGACTTGGTGATGACGTTGATCGTGCCGCCGGAGGAGCTGTACTCAGCGTCCTTGCCGAGGGTGACGACCGAGATCTCCTGGATCGAGTCGAAGGCGAGGTTCGGACCGAACGTGTGGGTCACGGGGTCGGTCGTGTTGACGCCGTCGACGAGCCAGTCGTTCTGCGCGAGGTTCGCACCCGAAACCTGCGGGTTCGCACCACCGCCGACCGCGGCAGCCTGCTGAAGGACGTTCTGGTAGCTGCGGTTGCCCGAGCCGATCGAAGCGTACTTCAGGTGGTCTTCGCGGAACGTCTGCTGCGTCTGCGTCTGGGTCGGGTCGACGACGACCTGGCTCGCCGTGACGACGACCGTCTCGCTGACCGCGAGCTGCATCTGAACGTTGATGTCCGTTGCGCGCTGGACGTTGATCTGAATCCCATCGCGCGTGGCGTTCCGGATGCCGCTCAGGGCGTATTCCGCACGGTAGGTTCCGGACGGAAGAAGCGGGAACAGGTACTGGCCCTGCTCGTCGGTGACCGCGACGCGCGTGCCCTGCAACTGCGGGGAAGTGATGGTGACGGTGACACCGGGAAGCGGAGCTCCGGCCGTATCAGTGACCTGGCCCCGGAGAGCTCCCGTGGTACCCGAGGTCTGCGCAAACGCTGCGAACGTTACGAGACTGAGAACCATGAAGAGCGCTGTGCTGCGAAACAGCTTTCTCATGAATAACCCCTCCTTAAAAGATGACTCGCGAGCTGGTGGTGTATGCGAGTTTTGTTTTGCGAGTGTGCAGGTTTACAGCCACGGAGGCGTTTTTGTCAAACCGTTGTGAACAAAAAAGAAACCGGATACCGGTTCGAAACGTACGTCACACGAAATTCAAACCATTGATAAATCGATTCGGCAGGCCGAATCCGCGATACTTCCGTCGGCATGAATGGTTACGCCTGGGGCGATGAGCTCCCCACCCTCTCCGCAACCGGTGTTCGCCTGCGCTGGCTGCACGACGGCGACGTCCCCGCGCTCCACTCGATTTTCGCCGACCCGCAGGTGATGCGTTACTGGAGCTCACCACCCCTGGAGAGCCTCGACGCCGCACGCGAGCTCCTCGCCCACATCCACGCGAACTTCCGCGCGCGCACGCTCTTCCAGTGGGGGATCGCCCGTAACGAGGACGATCTCGTCATCGGCACCACCACGCTCTATCACCTCGACTACCAGCACGGACGCGGCGACATCGGCTACGCCCTCGGGCGCGCCCACTGGGGCAACGGCCACGCCTCCGACGCGGTCTCCCGCGCGCTGCGCTTCGCTTTCGACGAGCTGGGCCTGCGCCGCATCGAAGCGGACGCCGATCCGCGCAACGAAGCCTCCATCCGCGTGCTGGAGCGCCAGGGCTTCGTCCGGGAAGGCAATCTGCGGGAGCGCTACTTCATGAACGGCGAGCTGCAGGACACCGCGTTCTACGGCCTGCTCAAACGCGAGTGGCGCGGGCGATGAGTACGAATGGGTCGAAGCGGGACATAGGTCCGTCTATCCTCTACCTTCGGCTGAACTTATTCGGCCTGTCGGTTTCAAATTTCCGGATCGGCGTTGTCAGCAAATGGAAACTGGACTGCGTCAATGCACCGTCTCTGTGACATCGGTGGCCAGCAGTCCCACCTTCGGTTTCACGTCGACGGCGGCCGTCACCTCGTGGAACGACACGACGACGAGCGTCTGGTCGTCCTCCGGCGGACGGTTGCGCGTGAACTTCTTCACGGCGTTCAGCAGCGACTTCTTGATCTCGTCGGCGTTGAGATGGCCGGCGTCGAGGATGGCGCGCTCGAAGCGGTCGAAGCCGAACGGCTCGCCGTCGTCGTCCACCGCTTCGATCAGACCGTCGCTGTAGAGGATGAGGCGATCGCCCGGCGCGAACGCGACCTCGTGCTCGCGGAACGGTTCGCGGCGTTTCACGCCGAGGGGGAAGCCCCAGGACGAGAGTGACTCGACGCGGTTGCGCGCCGCGCGATAGACGTACGGATCGAGATGACCGGCCGAGGAGAAGCGCAGCGTCTGCGATTGCGGATCGAGGAGGCCGAAGAAGAACGTCATGAGGATGCGCTTCGGCGCCGTGCGGATGACGATGTCGTTGAGCACGTCGAGCACCGCGCGCGGCGAGGAGTCGTAGTCGATCTGCACGAGCAGCGCGGATTTGGCCATCGCCATGACGATGCCGCTGGTGAGGCCGTGGCCGGAGACGTCGCCGAAGGCGATGCCGATCTCGCCGTTCGCCTGCGGCAGGAAGTCGAAGTAGTCGCCGCCGATCTCCGTCGCGGCGCGGTAGTGCGAGGCGACGGAGGCGCCGACGAGGTGCGGCGCCTCGAGCGGCAGCAGCGCCGCCTGGATGCGGTTCGCGGCGTCGATCTCGGCCTTCACGCGCTCCCGCTCGACGATCCGTTTGACGTGCGGCGCGAGGTCCTCGTACGTGTAGATCACTTCCCGGCGGGTGAGCATCGCCCCGATGGCGAAGAGCGCGAGCCCCGCGAACGGCACGACCACCACGGTCGTGAGGTCGGTGAACAGCTCTCCCGTCACCGCCCGCAGGAGCGGCAGCGTGAGGACGAGCAGCGAGCCGCCGAACAGCGCCGCCGCCGTCGTCAGCAGATCGGTGGCGAGGAAGATGGCCACGGCCACGGCGACGCCGCCGAAGCCGAGGACATGGCGCCACAGCGTCGGCTCGATCGGTGGTTGCGCTCCCGCGGCGATGACGCCGAGGATGACGGCCACGATGATGCCGAGCCAGAGCATGCGGCGGCTGTGCGCCCACCCGAGGATGAAGAGGATCGCGCCGGTGGAGATGAGCAGCGCGTCGCTCGCCGCATAGAGCAGCGTGGTGGCCGGGCCGCCGAGGGCCAGCACCACCGCGGTGCCGCCGCCCATCGACGGCCACGCCAGGTTCGTGAGTAACGGAATCGCGGCGACAGCGAAGGTGGCCGCCGCCAGGCCGGGCGCCAGCAGCAGTCCGCGCAGGAGCGAACGTCCGACCGTGGCATTCATGGGATCGCGGCGGAGCAGCGCCTCGAACGACGCGAGCTTCTCTCCCCACCGCTCGCGCACGTAGCTCTCGCCGATCGACCAGGCGAAGAAGACGAGCACCGCCACGGGGAAGTCGGTGAACATCAGCTTGAAGCCGACGAACACCCACGACGTGGCCTCGGCGCTGATCGTCCCCATGCCGAAACCTTCGGAGACGGCCGGGCGGATCGCCAGCGACGCACCGACGGTGAGGAGGACCATCACCGCGAAGAGGAACGACCCGGCGCGCACGCCCACCTCACCCGCGTGGTACTTGCGGAGGAAGATGATGAGCATGACGAGCAGCACGACCATCATCGTGGCGAACTGCACGAGGCTCATGGCGACGTCGCCGCCGTTGTCGCCGAAGAACGTCCGGCCGTCGCCGTACTCCTCGAAGAGCTCGAAGCCGGCGAAGCGATCGCCGATGAAGTAGACGTTGAGGTAGGGGACGACGCCGCCGATCTGCATCGACTGCGCGACGCGGTAGCGGAAGACCCAGTCGGTCCGTCCGCGGAGGACGGTGGGGCGCGCCTGCTCGAACTGCGGTGACGGCGCACCGCGGAACACTCTGGACTTGATGAACGCGTCGGCACGGGGCCGCAGCTCCGCTTCCGTCGGATTCTTCCCCGGCTCCTCCGGACGCGCGAACATGCGCGCGCCGACGACCTGGCCGCTGCGCGCACCGACGGTCACACGGCCGAAGGGCACACCTTTATCCACCGCCGGGCGGTAATACATGGCGCGGTACGCGCCGAGGCGCGGGGCGAAGACGGGATCGGCGAAGGCGGCGGCACGCCGGGGATCGCGCTGCAGCTCTTTCTCGAGGATGGGGGAGGTCCGCCACGTGAGGTTCGACCACGCTTCGTCGAGGGGGATGCCGAGCTCGCGCGCACCTTTGTCCGCCGCGGCCTGGGCTTCGCTGCGTGTGACGCGCACGCCTGCCGGCTGCGCCGCGTCATAGAGCGGCAGGAGGAGCAGGAGAGCGATCACACCGGCGACGGCGATGAGGAGGGGGAGGAACCGTTTCATTTGGACCCGTTCATGATAGCTGCTCCCCTTGTTACGTTCCTCGGGAGGCGCGGTTTCGTTCAGGGACCAGCGACCCGCCGCGCGGGACGAACCGCCGGTCCCGAGGGACGAAAGCCCGAAAAGCAAAAACCCGGACAACCAGTTAGGATGCGCCGGTGAGCGTGCGTGGCGATCGGAGGGGTGGGAATCGGAAGCCTCGGCCGGGCAGCGCTTTTGCGCCGGGGAGCCGCGTCGCATGATCCGCCGCGCCGTCACCGCTCTCTTCACCATCTTCCTGCGGGTCTTCTTCCGGCGCATCGAGGTCGTGGGGCTGGAGCGCGTCCCCGCGACGGCGCCGGTGGTGTTCGCGGTCAACCATCCGAACGGCCTGGTCGATCCGCTGTTCCTCCTCTGCTTCGCCCCGCGGCCGGTCTCGTTCCTGGCGAAGGCGCCGCTCTTCCGCTATCCGATCATCGGACAGCTCGCCCGGGCGATGGAGTCGATCCCGGTCTACCGCAAGCAGGACAACACGAGCGGTTCGCACGCCGAGACCTTCGCCCGCTCCCGCGAGATCCTCGGGCGCGGCGGCAGCATCGCGATCTTCCCCGAGGGGACGACGCACAGCGACCCGCAACTGCGCGAGCTGAAGACCGGCGCCGCCCGCATCGCCCTCGGCGCGAACCTGCAGACGCTCTACGTGCAACCGGCCGGCATCTACTACACCGCGAAGGCGAAGTTCCGCAGCGCGGCGCTGGTGGTCTTCGGCGATCCGCTGCCGGTGACGCCCACCGCGGCGGATTCCGACGGTGAGCCGCCGCGCGATGCCGTCGACACGCTGACGGCGCGCATCGACGATGCGCTCGACGCGGTCACGCTGCAGGCGGACTCCCACGCGGCGCTGGAGCTGATCGGCTTCGCCGAGGATCTGCTGACGGCGCGGCACAAACAGCCGCTGTCGGAGGAACTGGTCGCGCGGCGACGTTTCGTCGAGGGCTACCACTACCTGCGCGAGCACGACCCCGACCGGCTGGAGCGCCTCGAATCGAAGACACGGCAGCTCGCGGCGGAACTGGGGCGCGCCGGCATCGCGGCGCACTCGATCGTTCCCCGCTTCGACGCGACGACGCTGTTCCGCGTGGTCGTGCTGCTGCCGATCGCGATCCTCGGAGCGATCCCGCACTACCCCGCGTACCTGCTGATCCGCCTCATCGCGCGCGTCATGGCGAAAGGGGAGAACGAGCTGATGGCGACGATGAAGGTCCTCGCCGGCATGGCCCTCTACCCACTGACGTGGATCGCGATCACGTGGTTCATGGGAGCGCGCTACGGCGCGCCCTACGCCATCGCATCCTTAGTCGTGGTGCCGTTCCTCGGCTGGATCGCCCTGCGCGTCCTGGAGGACTTCGACGATATCCGCGGCCGCGCCCGAGCGCTATGGCACCGCGCCTTCCGCAGCCACGGCTACGAACAACTGGTGCAACAGCGCGACGAGCTCAGACGCGAGTTCATGGCCGTGGCGGATGAAATGGGGATCCGCGGGGAACGATAGGACGACCGCCTCTTCGTGTCATCCCGAACCCTCCGTATGGGGGATGGGTGGAGGAGGAGGGTGAGGGAACTGTGCGGGGGAGGCACCGTGCAGCAGTGAGGTAGCTTCCCCCGCACAGTTCCCTCAGGCCCCTCCCCCGCCCACGCCCCATACGGGGCCTTCGGGATGACACGGAGGGGCGGCCGTCCTATCGTCTCTACTGCGGCACCGAGGTGCGGATGAACCGCACCACGTCGTCGCGCAGCTGCGCGTGGGCTTTGCGATCCACGTACATCATGTGGCCGCCCTCGTAATAGGCCATCACCACGTTCTGGCGAAGCTCGGGGTCGAGTTGCATTCGGCCGAAGGTGTAGTTCGTCGCCGCGTAGGGCGTGGCCAGATCGTAGTAGCCGTTGCCGACGAAGACGCGCAGGTACGGATTGCGGGCCATGGCGCCGCGGAGGGTCTCCGCCACGTCGAGGTAGCGGTTGTTGATGCGCTCGTACGACCACGGCTGCACTTTGTTCGTGAGGATCTCGTACGGCGCGTCGGTCTCGTACTTCAGCGTGCGGCGCACGAAGTCGTTGAGCACCGCCGTGTAGCCGCCCATGATCGCCGCGTGCGAGGCGTCGAACTCCGGACGGTCGCCCGCCGCGTCGATGTCGATGCCGGTGAAGCGCGAGTCGAGGCGGCCCACGGTGCGGCGGCGGTCGCGCAGCAGCTCCTTGTCGAAGCGCTGGATGTTGATGCGGAGGTTCGAGCGCTCGACGTAATCCTGCGAGAGGCCGGTGTAGCGCGCGACTCTCGCGGCGATCGCGCGGCGCTGCGTGTCCGGCAACGCATCGCCCTGCATCAGCGCGGCAGTGTATTCGCCGACCGCGAACGCCTCGGCCTCGGCCAGCGTGCGTTTCAGGTCCTCCTGCAGCGCCGGCGCGAGACGCTTGTGGTACCACGCCGTCGCCGTGTACGTCGGCAGGAAGAGCGCGTACGGCAGGTCGTTGCCGCTGTCGAAGCGCGCGGTGCCGAAGTTGAGGATCGACGAAATGAGGATCACGCCGTTGAGGTAATAGCCCTGCTCGTGCAGCCAGCCGGCGAGGCCCGCCGCGCGCGTCGTGCCGTAGCTCTCGCCGGAGAGGAACTTCGGTGAGGCCCAGCGCGCGTAGCGCGTCGTCCACAGCCGCACGAACTCACCGACCGACTGGATGTCGGCGTCGTAGCCATGGAACTTCTTCGCATCGGCGAACGGAATCGCGCGGCTGTAGCCGGTGGTCACCGGATCGATGAAGACGAGGTCCGTCGCGTCGAGGATCGTCGCCTCGTTGTCGACCAGCTGGTACGGCGGCTGCGCCGCCTGTCCGGCCGCATCCTTGTACGCCAGCCGTTTCGGACCGAACGCCCCCATGTGCAGCCACACCGACGACGAGCCCGGCCCGCCGTTGAACGTGAACGTGACCGGCCGCTTCGCCGGATCGACACCATCTTTCGTGTAGGAAACGAAGAAGAAGCTCGCGCGCGGCGTCCCTTCCTCATCCTTCATCACGATCGTTCCGGCGCGTGCGGTGTAGTTGATCGTCTCTCCGCCGAAACGCATCGTGTGCTGGGTCGTGGAGATGTTGTCCTTCGGCGTCTCCTTCGGCGGGGCCGTTTTCTCCTGGGCAAAAGCAACCAGCGGCAGAAGAGCGGCGAAGCAGGCGGCCAGCAATTTCATGCGCGCATTATCGTGTGGGTGACGTTGTCCGTTGTCCGTTTTCCGTTTTCCGTTGTCCAAGCTCCGCGGTGGCCTGCGTTTCTACGGACACGGACAACGGACAACGCTATTATTTGCGGACGCGTAACAGCGTCGGCAGTTTCGGAGTGACGCAGCTTACGTTCGCTGCGTATTGATGCGGCATGATCACGCGGCTTATGCGAAACCTGCTTCTCTGTACTCTGCTCGTAACACTTCCGGTGATGGCGGCGCCCAAGCGGCGGCCGTCGACACCTCCCTCGACCTTCCCGCAATGCACCATGATCACCGGCTCGCCGGCGGTCACGTTCACGCGCGACAACGGCGCAACGCTCACCCCGACCACGGGCACCCTCGGCGGCATCGGCTACACCTACGGTCTGACGGTCCTCGACGAGAACACCTTGATGGCCGTGCACCAGGAGAAGTTCCTCACGTCGACGGACGGCGGCTGCTCGTGGCGCCTCATCGCGACGCTCGGAGACCCGGAGTTCCCGCCGCGCCTCGCCGCCGGCAGCGACGGCCGTGTCTACGCATGGTCGGACAACCGCCAGTGGTCGTTGCGCCACGACGCGCGCGGCCCGCGCATGCTGAAGCAGCCGGTCCACTTCGTCGGCTTCGCGGTGGATCCGGAGAATCCCGACCACCTGCGTGCCGGCGGCCACGACGGCGCCAGCACGAACGGCTCGATCTGGGACAGCACCGACGGCGGTGAGACGTGGGACTTCGTCGGCAACGTGCCGCGCACGGCCATGATCTACCGCGTCGTGTTCGACCCCAACAACCTCGACCACATCGTCATCGGCACGCTGTTCGAGGGGTCGTTCGTCTCCTTCGACGGCGGCCGGACCTGGACGCAGTCGACCGGCATCAAGGGCTCGCGCGGCACGAACGTCTTCGAGCTCGTGATTTCCCCTGCCGATCCGAACGTCGTCTGGGCCATGGGCATCGACATGGCGGAATCGGATGCGAACATCGAGTCGCACGGCCGCCACATTTATCTCTCGAACGACGGCGGCCTCTCGTTCCGCCCCGTCATCGACGAGGCGCCCGGCGTGAAGCTGATCAACGGGCCGACCATGGCCGCGCACCCGAAGAAGGCCGACGTGCTGTACTTCGTCTTCGGCACGCACGTCATGGGCTACGGCACGGACCTCTTCCGCTACGACGCGTCGCTGGACGCCCTCACCGTGACGCACAACGAGCATCACGGGATCAACTCGATTGCGTTTTCCCCGAAGGATTCGCGCGTGATGTACCTGGGGCTGGAAGTCGTGAACGGGCACTAGCCCGCCCCCATCTGTCCCGGTAAACCATACGGCCACTGTATGCCCCTGCATACAGTGGCCGTTTTTCGTCACATGGCCGAAACGCCGTTAGCCGAGGCCCGTCATACACTTGCGCGCAACCCCGAAAAGCTGACGATCGGGCGCGCCCGTGGCACTCTCGTACCGGCCGTGAAGAACGCGATCCTTTCCCTTCTCCTCATTCTCTTCGCGGCGCCGCTCGCCGCCGAGGAGGCGCCGGTCTTTCTCCTCGAGCGTATCGACGTCCGTAACCTCCGCCGCGTCTCCGGCGACATCATCGAATCGGAGACCCGCCTCCGCGAGGGGCGCACCTACACCGAGCGCGAGCTCCGCGAAGCGCGCGACCGCGTCAGCCGTCTCCCGTTCGTGCTCGACGCCCAATTCTCACTGGAGAAGGGGAGCGTGCGCGACGCGTACGTGCTCGTCGTCAACGTCGTCGAGACCCTGCCCTTCTTCTATCTGCTCGATCTCACGCTGCTGCACGAGCAGGGAGGGAACGTCGCCACGCCGCCGGACAACTCGAGTGCGGCCGGCTTCCGCTGGTTCGTCGGCCGGCGCGGCGTCGTGCACGTCGGGGCGTTCGTGCGCGACGACGACCGTCCCTTCACCGACGACTTCGCGTCGCTCGAAGCGGGCTATACGCACTACGACCTCTTCGGCACACGCGCCTTCGCCTCGGTGAGCCTCAAGCACAGCGTCGGCGACACGGTCTCGCCGGAGCTCGTGGTGGGCGTGCCGCTGACGGCGCGGCAGACGCTGACGGCGTCGTACTCCACGCTCGAGCAGCGCAACGTCTATCCGCGCAGCGAACGGATCGTGTCGCTGCGCTGGTCGTACAACACGGCCAACGATCCCTTTTTCCCGACCGACGGCACGGTGCTGACCGCCGCGCCGGTGTTCGGGTGGATCGACGACCGCCATCGCCGCGGCATCATCGTCATGCCGGGCCCTGTGTATGTCCTCGATTCCGTGGCGCAGCATCAGAACGTCGCCGTGCTCGAAGGCTCGGCCGCGCATTACTGGCCGCTCTCCGACCGCAACTCGCTCGCCTTCGAAGCCGACGGAGGGGTAGGCCGCGCGGATATCGACGAGTTCGACCGCCGCTTCGACGAGAACCTGGCCTACGGTTCGGCGGCGGTCCGTTTCTCGCGACGGCTGCACGACGAGACGAGCGTGGGTGAAGCGGAGCAGCGCCTCGAGTTCGGCGTCCGCGCCTTCTTCGGCGACCACGATCCTCTGCGCTACTTCGAGTTCGAGCGGAGCCGCGCGGTGGACGACGCGTACGCCAGCGTCAACTGGGTCCGGCGCGATACGTGGGGCACGCTGCGCCTCGGCGTGGGGTACGAATGGTGAAGCGCGCGCTGTTCGCACTCCTTCTGCTGTTGCCGGCGGCGTTTGCCTCCGCGCAACAGCAGCCGGCGTTCGCAACGAACGGCAACGCCGTCACCATCGCCTTGCCGGCTTCGGTGCTGCAACATGCCGCCGTGCGCAAGCAGCTCGGCAGCGGCCTGACGACGACCTTCATCGTCATCGCCCGCTCGCGCGACCGAACGGCCGAGGGAGGCGCGCGCGTGGAAGTGCGCTACGACCTCTGGGACGAGATCTATCACGTGCGCCGCTTCGAAGCGGGGAGGCGCATCGACCAGCAGCGCATCGAATCGCTCGAAAAGCTCGAGCAGTGGTGGCGCACGCCTTCGCGCATCATCTCGCTGAACGGCCAGCGCATCGTGCTGGACGTCGAGCTTCGCGTTCTGCCGTTCTCCGGGGCGGAGGAGGAGGACGCGCGGCGGTGGCTCTCGCTGCCCGACCGCACGACGAGCCTCGTCGACGTGCTGATCGGCACCACCATCAGCGCCAAACCGATCGTGTCGTTTCGCTGGAGCGCGGAGGTCGTGCGCCGGTGAGGAGAAGCGGCGCCGCCGTGACGACGTTGCTCACCGTCGCGGCGGCGACGCTGCTCTTCTGGTTCTTTCTCCATCAGATCTCGAGCGTCTGGCTCGACGTGGCGCTGCGCCCCGAGGTGCGCGACGCGCTCGAAGCGGGGATGAACGACCAGCGCAAGCTGCGCGATCTCGATCCGCAGCAGCGCGCGCAGTACCGCCAGCGCTTCGAGGAGAATCGCCGCCTCGTCAACCGCATCGACGTCATCCGCATGAGCCGCGAGGCAATGCTGCGCCGCTTCGAGCTCGCGCTCGTGGTGGTCTTCGCCACGTCGCTGCTCGCGGCGGCACTGGTGTGGTGGCTGCGGCAGCGGCGCGAGGCGGAGCGGCGGCGCCGCGAGTACGTCGAGCGGCTGGCGTCGTGGCAGGAAGCGGCGCGCCGCCACGCGCACGAGATCCGCACGCCGCTGACGGCCGCGCGGCTGGAAGCGGACCGGCTCGCGTCGATCGCGCGCAGCGGCGCCACGTCCGAGGAAGTGGATCGCGCGGTGGAGAGCGTGTTCGAAGAGCTCGACCGCCTGTCGCGCTTCACGCGCGAGTTCTCCTCGTTCGCCGCGCTGGGAGAGCCGGTGTTGCGCAGCGAGCCGCTCGACAGGATCGTGGGCGAGTTCTGCGCGACGTTCGCCAACGCCTGGCCGAGCATCGTGCTGCGCTGGGAGCCCGCGCGCGCGCCGGTGCCGGTGCTGGCGGACCGCGACATGCTGCGGCAGGTGCTCGTGAACCTCTGCACCAACAGCGCGAAGGCCTCGGCCGCCGACGTGACGTTCACGGTGCAGCGCGACGGCGACCGCGTGCTGCTCGACGTCCGCGATAGCGGCACCGGCATCGCGCCGTCGGTGCGACCACGGATCTTCGATCCGTACGTCACCACGCGTAAGATCGGCGAAGGGATGGGATTGGGGCTGGCCATTTCCCGCAAGATCCTGCTGGATCACGGCGGGGATCTCACGCTGGTCGAAACGGGCGCGCAGGGGACCATGTTCCGGCTGGCGTTTGTGGCAGGGTAGGGCGATAGGACATGGGCCAACGGGACCAATGCGACCTACGGGACCTCCGCAATCCACGCTGCACTTACCCAACAGACTCCCCGGTGTCCCATAGGTCCCATTGCCCCATTGGTCCCATTGACCGGCGAACCCATACACCCTCTGTCGTCTAAACCAGACACCCGCCGCGCATCACTTCGCGCAACTCACTGAAAACACGTTCGCGGCGCAGCGCGCGAAGCGGCACCGCCCTCGCCCTTCCAGGTGCGCATGAAGCGACTCCTGTTGATTCTCTTTTTCCCACTGTTCGCGCAGGCGCAGTCGTATGTCATCGAGCGTGTCGACATTGATGGCGCCACGCGCGTGCCGATTCAGATCGTCCGCTCCGAACTGCGGCTGCAGCAGGAACGCGCGTACACCGACGCCGAGCTGCAGGCCGCGGTCGCGCGCGTGAAGCGGCTGCCGTTCGTCTTTCATGCGTCGTATCGCGTGGAGCCGAGTCTCATCACGCCGCAGCGGTGGGTCCTCATCGTCGAAGTCATCGACAGCGCGCCGGTCACGTTCGACCTCGACGCGAACGTCAATCAGGACGGCGACTCGGCCTACGACTTCGACCTCGGCGGATCGCTGTTCCTCCCGGGCGCGAACGTGCTCGATGCCACCATCACCACGGGCGGCTTCTCTGAAGGAGGCGTCAGCGCGCATTCGCTGCGACTGAGCTACAGCGCGTACGACCTCCTCGACCGGCCGGGCGCGTTCGCCGTCGTCTCGGTGGAGAAGACGTACCTGCGCAACGACGACGAAGGACAGCCCGACCTGTCGCCGTCCGTGCTGCTGGGGTATCCGCTCACGCCGAACCAGACGCTCCTCTTCAATGCGACGCTGTCCGGACGGCGCACCGAGCGCGAGCTCGAAGATTTCGACGATCCATGGGTGACGGACGTCGCCGCGCGCACGTTCGAGCTGCTCTGGCGCCGCGATACGACCGACGATCCGTTCTTCACCGTCGCCGGCACCTTCCTCGAATTCGGCCCGAAGTGGTCGCACTTCGACATCAGCGGCAACGTGCCGGTCGACGACGAGCTCGACGAGATCGAGCAGTCGCGCGACACGTACGCGCTGCTGCTGAACGGCGCGGCATTCGTGCCGCTCGGCGAGCGCAACACCACGTTCCTGCGCGTGAACGGGAGCGCGGCGAACGAGCGCTTCCGCGATCTGGAGCTCGAAGACGGCGGCGATTTCCCCAGCAACGACACATGGTCCGCCACCGCCGTCGCAGGCGTCGCCCGCAACATCATCATGACCGAGCGCGTGCACTCGCGCGTCGAGCTCTCCGCCGGCGTCCGCCGCTACGACTTCGAAGGACTCCCCGGCGAGTTCAGCGCGACACAGAAAGTTGCATCCGCGGGCTGGACACTACGCCATCCATGGACCACCATCCGGGTCGTGCTGTCGTATGACTGGGAGTAGCGCCCGACATCCATGAACCTCATCCTCATCGTCGAAGACGACGAAAAGATCTCCGCGAACATCGTCCTCCGCCTGCGCGAGGAGGGTTACGGCGCCGTCGCGTTCCGCAGCGCGGAAGACGCGCTGCGCTGGCTGCGCGACGGTGAGAACGTGCAGCCCGACATGCTGCTCGTCGACGTCCGCCTGCCCGGCATGAGCGGCATCGACTTCATCCGCCGCCTCGGGTCCTCGATGCCGCCGGCGATCATCATCTCCGGCGAAGCCTCGATGGGGGAGACGGTCGAAGCCATCCGCCTCGGCGTGCACGACTTCATCGACAAGCCGTTCTCGCGCGAGCGGCTCATCAAGTCGGTGAAGAACTGCCTCGAGCATGTCGCGCTGCGCCGCCAGCTCGAAGCCTACCGCTCGCGCGAGCAGCAGTTCCTCGGCGAATCCAGCGCGTCGAAAGAGCTGCGGGGGACGATCGAGAAAGTCGCGGTGACGGATGCGCGCGTCCTCATTCGCGGCGAGAGCGGCAGCGGCAAGGAGCTGGTGGCCAGCTCGATCCACCGCCTCAGCCGCCGCGCGTCGAAGCCGTTCATCAAGCTCAATTGCGCGGCCATTCCGCCGAACCTCATCGAGGACGAGCTGTTCGGGCACGCGCGCGGGGCGTTCACCGACGCCAAGACCATGAAGCGCGGCCTCTTCGAGGAAGCCGACGGCGGCACGCTGTTCCTCGACGAGATCGGCGACATGGATCCGCTGCTGCAGTCGCGCCTCCTCCGCGTTCTGGAGGACGGCCGCGTGCGCCGCATCGGCGAGAACACCGACCGCGAGGTGAATGTGCGCGTCATCGCCGCGACGCACCGCAACCTCCACGAGATGGCGAAGGCAGGGGAGTTTCGCGAGGACCTGTTCTTCCGCCTCTCCGCCGTGCCGGTCGACGTGCCGCCGCTGCGCGAGCGCAAGGACGACATCCCGCTGCTGTTCGCCTCGTTCCTGCAGCACTTCTGCACGCGCAACCAGCGCGTGCCGCTGGCCGTCGAGCCCGACGTCCTGCGCGCCCTTGCGCTCTACGACTGGCCGGGCAACGTGCGCGAGCTGCGCAACGTCGCCGAACGGCTGTCCGTCTTCGGCACGAACCCCGTGACGGCGGAGCAGTTGCCGTCATCGCTGCGCACGACGGGCGTGGAAGGCGAGAGCAGCATCCTGCGCATCACCGAGACGATGCCGGTGGTGGCGTTCAAGACGTTCAAGACGCAGTGCGAGAAGGAGTACATCGAATCGGTCCTTCGCCGCACCAACTGGAACGTCAGCCGCGCCGCCCAACTGCTGGACCTGCAGCGCACCTACCTGCACGAGAAGATCGCCGCGCTGGGGATTCTGCGGCCGGATGGGGCGGCGCAGTAGAACGATGGGACCGATTCGTCCCATTGACCCATTGGTCCCACGCGCCGACAGGACCTAAACTGCGGCGCCACGCATGACCCCTCAGCGCGTTTTCCTGATTCTTGGTGCGGTGTTCGGCCTCCTCTTCACCTTTCTCACGCCGGCGTTTCGCGTGCCGGATGAGGTCACGCACTTCTGGCGGCCGGTGTCGATGGCGTACGGCACGCTCGTGCCGACGATGACCGCCAAAGGTGGGGAAGCGCCGGTGCCGATGGGGTACCGCACGCTCGTCTGGATCGCCATCCGCGGCGATGGGCCGAACGGCAAGGTCAATCGCGACGACATGCGCATCATCCCTCGCGTCAACCTGGAGCCCGAACAGACGGCCACCGTGTCGTTCGTTGCCTCGTACACCCCGGTGCCGTACGCGCCGCAACTGGCGGCCGCGCTTCTCGGGCGTGCCTTCGCCCTGCGGCCTCCGCACGTCTTCTACCTCGGGCGCCTCTTCAACCTCGCCGCGTTCCTCGCGATCGTGGCGTTCGCGATCCGCACGACGCCGGCCGTGCCGTGGGGCTTCTGCACGATCGGGCTCTTTCCGATGTCGCTCTACCTCGCCGCGTCGTGGTCGCCGGACACGATGACCGTCGCTTGCGCACTCGCGGTAACCGCGGTGGCTTTGCGCGGTGCCCGCGCGGCGAAGCCGCTCACCGGGAACAGGTCGGAACCGGTGTTCGCCTTCCTCCTCGGGCTGTGCAAGCCGGGCTACAGCCATCTCGCGTTCCTCGCGCTGCCGAAGAAGCGGTGGGTGGGGATGATCGCCGCGGTCGTCGGCACGGCGCTGTCGCTGTGGTGGCTGTCGCGCAGTCCCATCGGCACCGGCGCACAATGGCCGTGCATCCAGGCCGACCCACTGCGCGCGCTCGGCGTTCTCACGAGCGACCTCACCGGCAACGCCTTCCTCTACTTCGAAGAAGCCGTCGGACGCCTCGGGATGCTCGACGTCTTCCTGCCGCCGTTCGTGATCTGGGCGGAGCTCGCGTTGCTCGTGCTGATCGCGCTCACCGCGAGCGACCGGGTGGCGTGGGGAGAGCGCGTGATGGCGCTGCTGATCTTCATCAGCGCGGCGCTGTTCATCATGCTGTCGATGTACATGGCGTGGACGAAGCCGTGCGCGACCAACGTGGAAGGAATCCAGGGACGCTACTTCCTGCCGATCCTCGTGCTGCCGCTCGTCGCCTTGGCGAACCCTGCCTGGAAGTGGCGGAAGGTGGGGTGGCCGCTGGTGATGCTGGTGGCGATCACGGCCAACGTCCTCGCCGCGATCGCCATCCGGCTACGCTACTTCTGAGTCACGACTGCTGAATCAGCGGCGGCGCGTCGCCGTCTCGTCAAACGAGACGTGGCTCCCTTCGCCCGCCTCTTCTTCTTCACGGCCGTCGAGCAGAATGCCGGCAGCAACGGCGAGCAGCGAGACAGCGGGCATCTGTCGCGGTAGTTCCGGAACGGATGCGAAAAAGATCAGCGTGAGGATGCCGGACAATGTGACGACGAGACCGGCGCGACGATGCCGCGTCAACGCCGCCGAGCACGCGACGGCACACGACAGAACCGCGGAAACTCCCAACACACCTTGCATGAGCGTGAGCATGTCAACCTCCGGATATCCCTTGAAACGCCAAAAGGGGCGTTACGCCCCTTTTTGGTTACTGCTGCTCTGGCAGGTGCTTGAGCAAGGTCGATGCCTTATGCCGCCGCTGATGTGACGGATAGGATAAATACCGCGTCGCGGTGTGATTTTCCTACCGCCGACGGCGCGGTGCGTTTTACCTTGCGCGCATGCTGAAGAAAGTCACGCCCGTTCTCTTTGTCGAAGCGATCGAGCCGGTGCTGCCGTTCTGGGATGCCCTCGGCTTCACCCGCGCCGTCGAAGTCCCCGAAGGCCACCGCCTCGGGTTCGTCATTCTCGTGCGCGACGGCCTCGAGGTCATGTACCAGACGCGCGAGAGCGTCGAGCACGACGAGCCGCGCGTTCTCCGCGGTCCGCTCCCTCCCGGCGCCACGATGCTCTACATCGAAGTCGAAGACGTCGACGAAATCGCCGGACGTTTTCCCGCGGATACCGACGTCATCGTGGCCCGGCGCACGACGCCGTACGGCGCCATCGAAACGATCGTGCGGGATCCGGCGGGGCATGTGCTGGCGTTTGCCAAGATGGGCGAATGATTGGACTGAGGATGAAGGATTGAGGATTGAGGAAAGGGGTAACGGCGCGCAGCCATACTCAATCCTGCATCCTCAATCCTCAATCCCGGGTTCACCGCCCAACGGCGCGCCTGCGCGGCCCACCGGCTGCATTCGGCGCGTAGAACCGCCCCACCGCCGAGCGGCGCATCGCGCAATCGTTGCCGTCGGCTTCGACCCACCAGTACACCTTGCCGTGGAGCTGCGTCGTCAGTGAGGTCGAGCCGGTCGTGCCGATGAGGCGCGCGGGGCCGCCGGTGGTCGAGGCGTAAACCCGGTAGAGGGTGGCGCGCTCGAGGCGCGTCCACCGCAGCGTCACGCTCGGGTTCACGTCGCGCTCGTCCCAGGCCGGGGCGGTGAGGGAGACGCCGAGATTGCCGCAGTAGGGCATGCCGACATTGAGGTCGTGATCGGCGAACGCCGTGTCGCCGCGCCAGTACGCGAGGTTGAACAGGCGCGATTCGAGGAAGCCGTAGAGCACGCGCTCCCCGGCGGCCACGCGCACGATGGCCGTCGAGTTGTTGTTCTTCCA
Organism: Thermoanaerobaculia bacterium; assembly: GCA_036380735.1. Classification (GTDB taxonomy): domain Bacteria; phylum Acidobacteriota; class Thermoanaerobaculia; order Gp7-AA8; family Gp7-AA8; genus DASVEE01. The sequence continues at coordinate 61,814 of DASVEE010000011.1, forward strand.
GTACTGCACGATCCTGCCGTCGGCGCTGAACGGCGAGCGGCCGACGAGCACCTGGCCGTGCTCGTCGGTGCGCAGCTTCAGATCGGGGATGTTGTCGAAGACAGCCGCGTACCAGGCGTCGCTCTTCCCTTCGCCGCGGAAGATCCAGACGTCGGCATTCGCCAGCGCGACGCCGTCACGGTCGCGGATCGTGAGGCGGTTCTCGGCGGGAAGGTCGTTGAGGAACGAGCCGATGTTCTCCGGCTCGTTGTAGTTGCCGCGCGTCGCGCGATGGCCGGCGATCTTGTTCATCGTGATCGCGCTGTAACGATCGAAGAACGTGAAGTGCTCGTTCATCAGCCCCTGCTCCGGCGTCTCGTGAGGGCGGCTGCTGTTGAGGATGTAGCGGCTGAAGATCGACACGCCGTTCTCGAGGATGTCGACGGAGTAATGCGGCGAGACGTGCCGCACGTTCCAGGCGTAGACGTCGTTGAGGTAGCGCGCGTGTCCCATCTCGTGCAGCACGTAGCCGTCGATGTAGAGCGGATTGCGCGGACTGCGCTGGTCGGTACGCACGTACTTGCCGATGATCGACTTCGGGAAGCCCCACATCAGGTCGACGCTTCGGTCGGCCTTGTTCGGGATCATCTCCGCATTCGGCTCGCCGTCGCGGACGCCGAGGTCCTCCAGCGGCACGAGCGGCAGCGCGCCGTCCGGCACCACCACGATCTTCTGCAGCCGGATGCGATCGAGCACGCCGTTCGGCGTTTCCGTGTAGACCGCCAGCGCCGCCATGTCGTTGAACAGCTCGATGTGCCGCTGCGCGTAGTCCTCGAAGCCAGTCGCTCCGACGCCGAGGAGCGGCTGCTTCTCGCGCATCAGGTCGTAGACCGACTGCTCGATGTAGAAGGCGACCGACAGCGCGTCGGTGAAGACCTCCAGCGAGGAGGCGCCGTCGAGCTGGAACGCGAGGCGGTGCCGGTCGAACGTCCAGCTCCAGGGGTAGTCGACCGTGGTGATCGAATTCGCGGCGACGTTCACCGTCCCGCCGCCAACTTCCTGCCCATCGAGCAGCCAGCGGTAACGCACGTTCGGCACCGCCGCCCCGTAGTTGCGAACATGCGCCCGCCACGAAACCTGCTCCCCGACCGCCGGCCACCCGTCGGTCTTCGGACTGGCCGAAGCCCAGACATAGTCCTTCTCCGGCAGCCGGCTGATCCAGCCGACCGTCAGGTCCCCTGCAAAGAGGGGGAGGGCGAAAAACCAGAGGAGAGCAGGAACGAGCAGACGCATGACGGCGGAATTCTATGCTGAAAACGCATAATTCACCACGGTGAGCCGGTCGAAGCGCCCTCGCGATTCCATGAAACCGGTCGTTTCGGCTACAGTCCCGCCGGTCCAACGCTTCTCGTCCAAGTCCCGAAAGGATCTCCATGCGCCGCTTCCTGCTCGCAGCCTGTCTGCTTCTGGCTTTGCCTCTTCCGGCAGCCACCCCTCCCGATCTGACCTACGCCCCCCTTCGTGCGGCGCGTCCGGACGGACGATCACCCTCGACAACTTCGTGTTCGAGCGCGACGTCTTCAAAGTCACCCTCACCGGCAAGCTCCACCTGATCCATGCCATTGGTGACAAGACGTCCGGCGCCGTCTTTCTCGGCAACGGCTCGTTCGAGCTGCGGCCGGCGTCCGAGGCGGAGCGGCGCCAGGTGGGCATGCACATGGCCGATCCGCGGCTCGTCACGCTCGGCGACTCGTTCGAATCGGTAATCTTCCTCGGCACCGCGCTGACCGCGGCCGCGGAGAAGGCGGGCGCACCGGTCACAGGGCCAGTCGATCCGAAGGCGAGCGACCGCTGGGATGACTACCTGAAGAAGCAGAAGCGCGATCTCCACACGAACATGCAGATCCGGCTGCTGCAGGAGCTGATCGATGACCGCGAGCCGTTCTTCCTCGCCTGGGTGGACGGCAAGAAGCTGCCGCCGTCGGTCCTGATCGTCGATCCGCGCGGTGCGGAGTCGGTCCGCCTCGCGGGCCGCGAGATGGGCGGCGAGCAGTCGATGATGTACGTCTCGCACAGCGAACGTGGTGGCATCTGGTACTCGGCGCGCCTGCGCAGTGAGATCCAGGCCGGCCGCGGCGTGAAGATCGTGCCGCCGGCCGAGGCCGAGCATTACCAGATCGACTCGACCATCCGCGGGGAGGAAATGAGCGGGACCACGACTATCACCCTCGTGCCCTCGGCGCCGGTTCGCGTGCTGCCGATCGAGATTGCCGGAAAGCTGCGCCTGAGCGAGGTCTCGTATGCGTCCGCCGCCGAGCCATCGAACTGGACGCCGGTCGCCGTCATCCAGGAGCACGAGAAAGAGGATCCGGATGCGGCGGTGATCTTCCCCGTCGCCGTCACGGCGGGACAGCAGTACCTGCTGAAGCTCGTCTACGCGGGACGCGACGTGCTCGAGAACTCCGGCGACGGCAACTGGACCATCACGCGCCGCGTGAACTGGTATCCGAACGTCGGCACGTTCAGGGATCTCGCGACGTACGACCTCCGCTTCCGCACGCCGGCGAAGTTCCAGATCGTCTCCGTCGGCGAGGAAGTGGAGAACCGCATGGAAGGCGATGACCGCATCACCGTATGGAAGTCGACGCATCCGCTGCGCGTGGCGGGCTTCAACTACGGCCGCTTCAAGAAACTGTCGCAGACCGACAAGGACAGCGGCATGACGTTCGAGGTGTATACGAATCCCGGGACGCCTGACGTCATCAACCAGATCAACCGGGCGCTCGAGGAGCACTCGCGTGTCGCAGGCGGTCCGAGCTTCGTCAGGGTCGACACCGGTTCACTGGCGCAGGCCGCCATGGCCGACGGCATCAACACGGCGCGCACCGGCAACGTCTACTTCGGACCGCTGGCTCACAGGCGGGTGGCCATCACACAGCAGTCGCAATGGTTCTTCGGCCAGTCGTGGCCGACGCTCGTCTACCTGCCGTACGTTGCGTTCCTGGACGGGACGGTGCGCAACACGCTCGGCCTCAACGACGTGAAGGAATTTGTCGACACGGTCGGCCCGCACGAGCTCGCGCACCAGTGGTGGGGGCACCAGGTCGGCTGGGCGAGCTATCGCGACGAGTGGATCTCCGAGGGTTTTTCGGAGTTCACGACCGCGGCGGTGCTGCAGCAGACCGGCGGCTGGCCGAAGTACAACGACTTCTTCGAGCTGGCGCGCCGGCGCATCCTGGAGAAGCCGCGTGGCGCGCTGGTCACGAACGCGGAAGCCGGCCCGATCTCGCAGGGCAACCGCATCGGCTCTTCGCAAAATCAGTCGGCGTACGGCGCCATCATCTATTCGAAGGGTGCGTACGTGTTGCACATGCTGCGGATGACGATGCGCGACACGAAGAACGGCGACGCCGCGTTCATGGCCATGATGACGGACTTCGCCACGGCGTACGCAGGCAAGAACGCCTCGACCGCGGACTTCCAGCGCATAGTCGAGAAGCACGCCACGCGCAGCCTCAAGCTGACGCAGGACGGAAAGCTCGACTGGTTCTTCAACCAGTGGGTGCACGGCACCGACATTCCGCGCTACACGTCGAAACTCGACTTCACCGACGCCGGCGGCGGCAAGTACAAGGTGACCGGAACGATCACGCAGTCGGACGTCCCGGAAGGTTTCGCCGTCGTGATGCCGATCTACGTCCACTTCGACAAGAGCTCCTACATGCATCTCGCCTCGACGGCGCTGATCGGCAATCAGACCAAGCCGGTGGAGATCGAGATCGCCCTGCCGAAAAAGCCGCTGAAGTTCACGATTAACGCGAATCACGACGTGCTGGCGCGCTGACGCACCTGGGTCGAATGGGACCGATAGGACGAATGGGACCTATGGGACACCGGGGAGTCGCCGGGTTGACCTCTGTGGAGTTTGGCTGACCTTGCGGCACCACGATAGATCCTAGGTCCTATCGTTCTATCGATCCCACCGCGGCGGGCCGGCGTTCCCGCGCCAGCGTCGACCACCACAGCGTGGCGATCCACAGAATCTGCAGCGGGGTGCGCAGCCACAGCGGGGTCGCGGCCGAGCCGCGGAGCTGCACGCCTTCCAGGGCAGCGTAGACGTTTGCGGGGAACAGCGCGATCAGCAGGACGATCAGGCACCAGGCAGCCGGGCGGCGGAAACGGGGGATGAGCAGGCCGATCGCGCCGAGGGCTTCCAGGATGCCGGTCAGGTACACCAGCCCCACGTTCCCGGTGAACGGCGGCGGGACCATCGCCGCGAGATCGCGGACGATGGCCGGCGAGAGCCGCGCCGCGGCGGTGAACAGCAGCAGCGCCACCATCCCCACGCGCGCCGCATCGCGCCACGAGAGGCGGATCCTGGCCAGGAGCGTGGTGAGGAGCTGGACGAGCAGCGGAGCCATGCTGAGCAGTATAAAAACAAAAAGGGCGAGTCTTGCGACTCGCCCTTGCCACGCGGTGCGTGTTGTGACTACTTAGTACATTCCGCCCATGCCGCCGCCCGGGGGCATGCCGCCGGACTCCTTCTTGTCGTCTTCCTTGATCTCGGAGACGAGCGCTTCGGTCGTGAGCATGAGGCCCGCGATCGAGGACGCGTTGAGGAGCGCCTGCTTGGTGACCTTGGCCGGGTCGATGATACCGGCTTCGATCATGTCGACGACCTGCTCGTTGCGGGCATCGAAGCCCTTCGTGCCGCCGGCCGTGCGGATCTCGTTGAGGATGACCGAGCCTTCCAGCCCGGCGTTGAGCACGATCTGGCGGAGCGGCTCTTCGAGGGCGCGCTTGATGACGTTGGCGCCGACGCGAACGTCGCCTTCCGCCTTCACCGTGCGCTCCTTGCCGTCGCGGTCCTTGTACGAGAACACGCCGGCCTTGAGGCCCTTCTCGACGGCTTCGACCGCGCGGAGCAGCGCGACGCCGCCGCCCGGGACGATGCCCTCTTCGACGGCCGCTTTGGTCGCGTGCATCGCGTCTTCGACGCGCGCCTTCTTTTCCTTCATCTCGGTCTCGGTGGCAGCACCGACCTTGATGACGGCGACGCCGCCGACGAGCTTCGCGAGACGCTCCTGGAGCTTCTCACGGTCGTAGTCGGACGTCGTGTCCTCGATGGCCGCACGGATCTGCTTCACGCGGCCGGCGATGGCTTCCTTGCGCGCCTTCTCGTCGGTATCGGTGACGAGCGTGGTGTTGTCCTTGTCGATCGAGATGCGCTTCGCTTCGCCGAGGTCTTCCCACTTGACGTTCTCGAGCTTGACGCCGATGTCTTCCGAGATCAGCTTGCCGCCCGAGAGGATGGCGATGTCTTCGAGCATCGCCTTGCGGCGATCGCCGAAGCCCGGCGCCTTGACGGCGGCGACGTTGAGCGTGCCGCGGAGCTTGTTGACCACCAGCGTCGCCAGCGCCTCACCCTCGACGTCCTCGGCGATGATGAGGAGCGGCTTGCCCTGACGGGCGACCTGCTCGAGGATCGGGAGGAGGTCCTTCATCGACGAGATCTTCTTCTCGTAGATGAGGATGCGGGCGTTCTCGAGGACCGCTTCCATGCGCTCCGGATCGGTCACGAAGTACGGGGAGAGGTAGCCGCGATCGAACTGCATGCCCTCGACGACTTCGAGGACCGTGTCGAGACCGCGGGCTTCTTCGACGGTGATGACGCCGTCCTTGCCGACCTTCTCCATGGCGCCGGCGATGATCGAGCCGATCTCTTCGTCGTTGTTCGCGGAGATGGTGCCGATGTGCTGGATGTCCTTCCCTTCGACGGGACGGGCGATGGACTCGATGTACTCGACGGCGACGCGGACAGCGGCGTCGATGCCGCGCTTGATCTCCATCGGGTTGGCGCCGGCGGTGACGTTCTTCACGCCTTCGCGGAAGATGGCCTGGGCCAGGACCGTGGCGGTCGTGGTGCCGTCACCGGCGATGTCGGAGGTCTTCGAGGCGACCTCGCGGACCATCTGGGCGCCGGCGTTCTCGAGCTCGTCCTTGAGCTCGATCTCCTTGGCGACGGTGACGCCGTCCTTGGTGATCGTGGGGGAGCCGAACTTCTTCTCGATGACGACGTTACGGCCTTTGGGGCCGAGGGTGACCTTGACGGCGTCGGCGAGCTTGTTGACGCCGCGGAGAATCGCCTGACGGGCTTCTTCGCTGTAAGTAATGCGCTTGGCCATGTGTGTCTCCTTATCCTTCGATGACTGCGAGCACTTCGTCTTCGCGAAGGATCGTGTACTCGACGTCGTCGATCTTGACTTCGCTGCCGGAGTACTTGCCGATCAGGATCGTGTCGCCCGCCTTGACGTCGAGCTTGATCCGCTTGCCGTTGTTGTCGTACTTGCCTTCGCCGACGGCGATGACTTCCGCCTGCTGCGGCTTCTCTTTCGCCGTGTCGGCGATGTAGAGACCGCTGGTGGTGCGCTCGGCTGCTTCCTTCCGCTTGACCACGATGCGATCGTGCAGCGGACGGAGCTTCACATCAGTAGCAACTGCCATGGGAACTCTCCTTTTCTGAGTGGTTTACCTGAATTGCCGCGGCGGGAGCCGCGATTCGTCGAGCTGTTTCGGGAGCTGAGTTGTTAGCACTCATGCTCATCGAGTGCTAACAATATGCAGCGGGCGAAATTCTGTCAAGAGGGCTCAGCGAAGGCGGCTTCCGGTTCACTGCTGGCGGCTTGCGGTCGACCGCTGCAGGCGCGCGAGGAAATCGTCGAGGACGAAGTCTTCGATGATCACGCGCCCGGGGACGAAGGTCTCGCCCTGCCAGTAGCCGGGGTTGTCGCGCATGCCGGTGAACTCGAAGAAGTAGCTGACCTCGAGGACCAGCGGCTGGCCGTCCGTGCCGCGGACGACGTCGACGGCGAGCGTGGGGGAGCCGAGGAGGCGGGCGGCGCGGCGGGCGAGGTCGAGGGCGTCCTGCGCGATCTCGCTTGGCTCGAAGAGCAGGACCCCGCTGCCGCTGGCCCTGAAGTCGCCCGGCCGGTTGACGCGGCGGCTGGCCCAGGCGCGGTCGCCGACGACCGTCACGCGCGTGTCCCAGGCGTTTCCGGGGACGAACTCCTGCGCCAGCAGGTAGCCGCGCTCCTCCGCGTGCAGCAGGCGCCGGAAGCGACCGGGAAACTGGCGGCGCAGCCAACGCTCCGCCTCCCGCCGGTCGCGCACGAGAGCGACGTTGCGCGAGCGGAAGCCGCTGCTCAGCTTCACCACGAACGGATACGCCGCCTCCCGCACGAACGCGCGCGCCTCGGCCTCCCGCCAGAAGACGTGCGTCCGCGGCATCGGGATCCCCGCCGCCTGCAGCAGGTAGTGCTGCGCGAGCTTGTCGTCGAAGTGCCAGCCGCTGTCGCGGTCGGGGTAGACCATGACCGACGAGACGTGGTCCAGCGCCGCGAGCAGCCGCTTGGCCACCTCACGGGCTCGCGGCCGCGGCGGACACCACCAGAGGAGACCGTCGAAATCGCGGATGCGCGCGAGAAAGTCGGGCGCGTGCACGTCCACCAGGTTGCCGCGATGGCCGCGCGCGGCGAGTTGGGACAGCCAGCGTTCGTGGTAGGGGTGGTGGGCATCGGGCTGTATGGCGATGCGGGCCATCAGTGGGCCGCTCCACGAAACGCGAACGCAGAACGCAGAACGCAGAGCGCAGAATGAAGATAGGGGAGCGGGCGCGCCCATTCTATGTTCTGCGTTCTGCGTTCTGCGTTCTGCATTCGGTTTCTCACCCGATCACACCCTCCTGAGCCGCCGATGCGCGCGTTTGGGCCAGGTGATCCACCCCTTCGAGGCGAACCACGCGATCATCACGACGGCCGTGCCGAACATCAGCGACAGGGCGAACGGGTAGCCGTGCAGCCACTTGAGCTCCGGCATGTGCTCGAAGTTCATGCCGTAGACGCCGGCGATGAGCGTCAGCGGCAGCATGATCGCGGAGAAGATCGTCAGGACCTTCATCGTCTCGTTCGTGCGGTTGGCGATGACGGAGAGGTACGCGTCCATGGTGCCGCTCATCTGCTCGCGGTCGATGTCGATCGTTTCGCTGATGCGGAACATGTGGTCGTAGACGTCGCGGAAGTAGATGAGATGCTGCGGCTGGATGTACTTGGTGTCGCCGCGGGAGATGACGTTGAGGAGCTCGCGCTGCGGCAGTGACGTCCGGCGCAGCACGTTCAGGTCGCGCTTGAGGTGCAGGAGCTCGTCGAGCTGCTCGTCCTGCGCGTTCTCGAAGATCTGGTCCTGCAACTGGTCGACCGATTCCTCGAACTGATCGAGCAGCGGAAAGTAGGCGTCGACGAGCTGGTCGACGATCGCGTAGAGGGTGAAGTCGGGCCCGTTGCGGAGGAGCCGCCGGTCGTTGGGCAGCCGCCTGGCCACGTCCGTGACGTAGCTCATCGCGTCGCGATGGACGGTGACGAGGAAGTTGCGTCCGACGAACGCCGCCAGCTTGTACGTCTGCGAGGCGTGCTCGCTGAGGTTCACGTTGACGGAGCGGAAGATGAAGAAGTCGTACGTGGCGAACGAGTCGTACTTGGGCAGCGTGTTCTCCGACAACGTATCCTCGGCCGCCAGCTCGTGGAAGCCGAAGCGCTCCTCGAGCAGCGGCTCGATGACCTCGTTGACCGGGTTCTCGATGTCGATCCAGAGCTGCGCGTCCGTCTGCGACAGACCGCCGAACCATTCATCGATGAGGGAAGCATCGCCCCGCCGGAGCTCGTCGCCTCGCAGGAGGGACACTCGAATCTCTGTCATGCAGGGGGAAAGCTTAGCCGATAAAAATCGAGCGCCGATGGGACAAATAGGACCTATAGGTCCTATTTGTCCTGATGAGGCCCGTGGCCGGTGGGGCATCCCGCACCGGCCACGTCGTTGTCTCTTACAGCAGCCCGTCGAGCGCGGTGTACTTGCGGTTCTGCGACGTCGCCACGGCTTCGTACGTGATCTCGCCCTGGTAGACGTTCACGCCCTCGGCGAGGCCGGGGTTCTCGCGCACGGCTTTGTCGAAGCCCTTGTTGGCCAGGAGGCGCGTGTACGGCAGGGTGGCGTTGGTCAGGGCGATGGTCGAGGTGCGGGGCACGGCGCCCGGCATGTTCGCCACGCAGTAGTGGACGACGCCGTCGACCTCGTACACGGGGTCGGAGTGCGTCGTCGCGTGCGCGGTCTCGACGCAGCCGCCCTGGTCGATGGCGACGTCGACGATGACGGCGCCTTTCTTCATCTCGCCGATCATGGCGCGCGTCACGAGCTTCGGCGCGGCCGCGCCCGGAATGAGGACGCCGCCGATGAGGAGGTCGGCGTGGCGCACGGCTTCGGTGAGGTGCGCCTTGTTCGAGGCGAGCGTCTGCACGGTGCCGCGGAAGATGTCGTCGAGCTGGCGGAGGCGCTCGAGGTTCGTGTCGAGAATCGTCACGCGAGCGCCGAGGCCGACGGCCATCTTCGCCGCGTTGGTGCCGACGACGCCGCCGCCGATGATGACCACATCCGCCGGCAGCACGCCCGGGACGCCGCCGAGGAGGACGCCGCGGCCGTTGTTCGGCTTGTGGAGGTAGTACGCGCCGACGTGCACGGACATGCGTCCGGCGACTTCCGACATCGGCGTGAGCAGCGGGAGCGTGCGCTTCCGCTCGTCGGTGATCGTCTCGTAGGCGACGCCGATGATCTTCTTCTTCATCAGCGCTTCGGTGAGGTCGGGGACCGGGGCGAGGTGGAGATAGGTGAAGAGGAGCTGACCGTCCTTGAGGCGCTTGAGGTCGGCCTCGATCGGCTCCTTGACCTTCACGATCATCTCGGCGAAGTCATAGACGGCGTCGGCGTCGGGCAGGATCTGAGCGCCCGCGGCGATGTATTCGTCGTCCGCGAAGCCGCTGCCGTGGCCGGCGCCTTTCTGGACGGCGACCTGGTGGCCGTGCGCCACGAGATCGTTGACGCCGGACGGCGTCATGCCTACGCGATATTCGTTGTTCTTGATTTCGGTCGGTACGCCGATCCGCATTGGGTGCTTCTCCGTTCGCTCTAGAAGTGAGGTTGCGCGCGAGGGGGCGCGCGATGCGAGGCGGGATTGTATGACAGGAGGAAGGCTCAGGGCCCAGGGCGCAGAGCTCAGGGAAAATCGCCGCGTCGCGGCGTCCCCTGAGCCCTGGGCCCTGAGCCCTGAGCGCTACGCGTGAGCGTTAGTGTCGCGCGCCGCGGCGTCGCGGCGTGGTGGAGCCGCCGAACGCGGCCGGGTTGAGGTACTTCGCCACGGCGAGAGCGTCGATCGTGCCGTAGCCGGTGTTCCAGTCCCAGCCTGCTTCTTCCTGATCGCGCGCGGTGACGATGAGCGCGGTGCGCATCTGGTCGGCCGTGGCGTTCGGCGCGACCGACCACGCCAGCGCGGCGGTGCCGGCGGCGTGCGGGGTCGACATCGAGGTGCCGGACAGCGGCGCGTAGTCCTCGTTGCGGTGGCTGATCTCGATGGAGCCCTTGTCGATCTGCGCGCGCAGCTTCTCGCCCTGCGCCGCGGTGATGCCGATGGTCAGCGGGTAGACGTAGCCTTCCCACTCCGGCTCGGTGTAGCAACCGGTGGGATCGCAGGTGCGGAGGTCGAGCTGCCAGATGTCGAGGTCGTTCTTGTTGACGTCGTCGTCGTTGACGATGACGACGCCCTTGGCGCCGGCGTTCTTCACGTTGCGCACTTTCTCGCGGAAGTACATGGTGCCGGAGCCGTCGTTGCCGCGGATGACCACGGCGATTTTGCCGTTCAGCCCCGCCACCGGGATGTCCTGGATGCGGCCGAGACCGCAGAAGACGAACTCTCCGGAGAGCTCGCCCTTCGGCGAGCCTTTCGGCGCGACGCCGCGGAGGCGCTCCCCGGTTGGCAGGAGGGCGTCACCGACGACCGCCCAGCCGCGCGGCACGGACGAGACGACGTTGACGCCCGGCGCCATGAAGGTGAGGCCCGGGCCGAAGTTGGAGAACCAGGCCTTCTCGCCGTTCTCCTCGAGCGCACCGATGGCGAAGACGCCGGGATGCGCGGCGGGGAAGTCCATGCCTGGAAGTCCCTGGTTGCCGGAGGCGGCGAAGACGAGGATTCCGTCGGCGATGGCACGGGCGAAGATCTCGTCCTGCGCCGTGTCGGAGCCTTTGGCGCCGAGGGAGAGATTCATGATCCAGCGTCCGCCGATTTCGGCCTTCTTCTTGATGACCCAGTCGACGCCGGCGACGAGTCCTTCGTTGCTGCCATCGCCATGGCTGTCGAGGACCTTGACGGACCAGAGCTTGACGTTCGGCGCGACGCCGACGACGCCAAGGCCGTTGTCCGCCGCGGCGATCGTGCCGGCGACGTGCGTGCCGTGACGGTGATCGTCGACGGGGAAGCCGTTCTCGTTCTTGAAGGCGTCATACCCGCCCATGACGGCGTGGTGGAGGTCGGCGTGGCCGATGTCGATGCCGGTGTCGATCACGGCGACGTGGACGGCATCGCTCCCTTTGGAGACTTTCCACACGTCGCGCGCGTGGATGGCGTCGATGCCCCACGGAACGCTCTGCGTCGAATCGTAAGGTGACGACTTGGTGGAGGGGGTGAGCTCGTTGAGGTAGATCGGCGTGACGGGCGCGATGTACCGCACCTCATCCGACTTCCGCAGCTCCGCCACTTCCTCGGGCGTCAGCTCGACGGCGAGGGCACGGATCGAATCGAAGGTGCGGACACGCCGCTGCGCGAACCGCTCCGCCCACCCGTCACGCATGGACTGCGTGGCGATGCGCGACGGCGCTTTCGTTCCGATGATGTAGCGCTGTTTCTCGGCAGCGAGGGCCGAGAGCGTGACGGTGAGCGCGAGGAGGAGGTAAAGAGTTCGTTTCATACCGCGATTGGACTTCCCTTCCTTGGTGATTCTGCGTCGTCCGCCTGAAGTCAGACGGACGACGCTTTCGGTGTTACCGGCGAGTGACCCGGCGTCCGGTCGTAGGCTGCAGACCCCAGCCGATGTCGTAGAGCTGCTGTGTGCTGATGTCGAGGTTGTGATCGAGGTCGTGGCTGATGGACGGCTCCATGAGGAGGTTCGGCGTCGCCGTGATGTCCCAGTGATGGATCGAGGAGCCGCTTTCGAGCGTGCAGGGGGCGTAGAGACGGGGGCGGCCCTGCGCGTCGGCACCGGCGAGGCGCGTCGGGTCGACGTGCAGCAGCGCCTGCGCACCGGCATTCGCGCGGAGCACGGCGCCGTCGTCCTGGCTGACGCTGATGACCGGGATCGTGACCAGCGCCGGATCGACCTCGGGGTCCGCAATCCCCATTGCCGGGGGATAGCAGGTATCCCGGCGGTTGTCGACGACGATCAGCCCGACCGCACCGGCCTGCTGCGCGTTGAATCCTTTGACGACGAACTGGCATGTTCCACGATCGACGAGCGCCCACTTGCCGCGGACCGCGTCCGTGTTTGTATACGTAGAGCAGCCGTCAGTCGTCGTAGGACCGTTCTCGGTGACGGCGTCGATGGCCGGCACCACGGTGCCGCTGGCGGTGGTCTTCTGGACGTCGGCGCCGAAATCGGCGGTGCCGATGTCGAAGCCGCGCGAGATCAGGCCGCTGGTCGTGAGGACCGGAAGCGGCTGGAGGAGGCGCAGCGCGGACGCGCGTGCGAAGGCGCCGGCCCACACGACGTTGCCGGTGTTGGTGGCCGAGGCCACGCGCTGGGCGTTCGTCATCTGGTGCCAGAAGAGGTTCGTCTCGTTGTCGAAGACGTTGACGGTGTAGACGGACGGCAGATTCGAGGTGAGGGCGCCGGTGTCGAGGTTGGCCGAGCCGGCCATGCCGAGGCCGTGGGCGAACTCGTGGAGCGCGGTGGCGAGGAGGTCCTGATGGTCCCCTTCGTTGCCGTCGAGACCGTAGTACCAGTTGGACTCGCCGAGGCATGTGTCGTTATCGACGTCCGCATTGAATTGGGCGACGATGTCGGCGTCGTTCGGACGGAGATCGGTGCCGGCGAACTTGTTGGCCAGCGCGATCGGGTAGCGGACGTTCTGCAGCGGGGCGTTCGCGAAGTTGGCGAGGTAGGCCTGGCTGCCGGCGAAGGCGAGGACGGCGCTGGTGGCGTCGCACTCACCGGCGATCGGCGCGAAGCGCGTGGCGATGGTGATCTCGACGTTGCTGTACAGGCGCGCGCCCCAGATGTTCGCGGCGGTCTGGATGACGTAGAGGCGCTGCGCGCCGCGCGTCGTGCCGGGATTACCGGCGACCGGGGAGGCGGGCGTCGGATCGTTGAAGCCGACGTTCGGACCGTCGGTGTTGATGATCGTGACCTTCGCCGCGTAGAGGTTCGCGGAGGTCAGGAGCAGGAGCAGCAGGGGCAGGAAGCGGCGCATCGATTACTCCTCCGCCGCCGTCTTCGACGCCGCGATCGTCTCGGGCTTGGCCGCGAGGACGCGCTGGACGTCTTTCTGGTTGTCGACGCACGCCGTGACGATCTGTCCCTTTACGGTGCGCTTGGCGACGACGACCTCGACCGTGCTTCCCTCGAACTGCGGGATCGGCGTGGGGATGCTGCGCTCGACGTTGGCGAGCAGCAGCGTCGACGCCAGCGGCATGACGGGGGAGAGCTTGCGCGCGAGCTCGAGAGCGGGCGCGATCGGCTGAGCCGCCGTGGCGAGCTGCGCCGCAGTCAGCGCACAGACAGAAAACAGCAGGACCTTACGACGCAACATGGACGGACCTCCGACGGACGAAAGCGCCCCCGGACGTCCGGGGGCGAGTTATTTTACGCTGCGAATGACAGCGGCCTGTGACAAATGGGCAATAGGATGATGGACTTATTAGATAAGACCCGGCGCCGCGTAGCCATTCCTGCTGCTGCCAAAAGGCCGGCATTGCTGCCGGCCCCAAGGTCCTGTCCGTCGTGTGGTCGTTCCTACGGCCTCACCGCGCGATTGCGTCCCTTGCCGGGAGCCGGCGGCTCCGGAGTGGCGGGGGACCCGAACACCGAGGGCGCCAGCAGGCGCGCTGCTTCGAGCGCGTCGACCAGACCGGCACCGTACGTGGGATCGGCGCCCTGGGCGCCGAGATCGCGTGCGGTGGCAGTGAGGGCATCGGCAACCTGCTGGGCCGTGGCGGCCGGCTGCGCCGCCCAGACGAGCGCCGCGACACCGGCAACGTGTGGCGTCGCCATCGACGTGCCGCTGAGGGTGCCGTAGTCGTCGGCGGCGTGACCGATCTCGATGACGCCGCGGTAGTTCTTGAGCGCTTCGCCATCGACGCGCTTGAGGCCGACGACGACCGGCCAGTCGAAGTCGATGTCGGCGAGCTCGCCGCTGCCGGAGAGCGTCCAGTTGAGGTTCGAGGTGTCGTCGTTGTTGAAGAGGGCGACGGCGATGGCTCCGGCCTCGAGCGCGCGGCGCGTCTTGAGAGCGAAGGTGATGTCGGCGCCGCGCTGGATCAGCGCGATCTTGCCTGCGACCGAAGCGGGGAAGTCGCCGGGACGTCCGAAGCCGCAGAATACGACTTCGCTGTTGACGAAGCCGCGCTTCGCGCCGGAGGGCGCCTGGCCGTGATACGTCGCGGCTCCAGTCCCTTCCGTGGCGACGTAGGCGATGGTGCCGGTGCCGCGGCGCAGGGTCGAGAGGACCGACACGCCGGGGGCGACGACGTCGACTTCCGGCCCCTGGTTGGAGAAGGAGGCGATGCGGTTGGTGGCGTCGACGGCGCCGACGGCGACCACCGTCGGATAGCCGGCGGGGAAGCCGACCGGACGCGCCAACGTGGCGCTGGAGTCGTTGCCGGTGGCGGCGACGGCGAGAATGCCGTTGTCGGCGAGCCGCTGGAAGGCCTCACGCTCGAAGGTGCTGGAGCGGTTGGAGCCGAGGGAGAAGTTGAGGATCCAGCGTCCGCCGTGCTCGCGCTTCCGGGCGATCGCCCAGTCGACGGCGCTGACGACCGAGGCGCTGCTCCCCTGGCCGTTGGCGTCGAGGACTTTCGCCGCCCACAGCTTGACGTTGGGAGCGACGCCGACGACGCCGAAGGTGTTGTCCGCCGCGGCGATCGTGCCGGCGACGTGCGTGCCGTGGCCGTTGTCGTCGTTGACCGGCAGCTTGGGGTCGATGATGTTGATGCCGCCGGCGTAGAGGCGCGACAGGTCGCCGTGGGTGATGTCGATGCCGGTGTCGACGACGACGACGTTGATGGCGTTGCCTTTGGTCCCGACCCAGGCGTCGCGGGCGCGGACGGCGTCGATGCCGTACGGCACGACCTGTGCGTCGAAGCGGCGCGAGGTGACCTGGTAGGCGTAACGCTCGACGACCGGCTCGAGGTACCGCACGTCGGCCGACTTGCGGAGCGCCGCGGCTTCCGCCACGGTCAGGTCGGCCGCGAAACCGCCGAGCTCGCGAAAGGTCGCCACGTTGCGGGTGACGACGACCGGCTCCGCGTCACGCATGCGCAGGGCGACGGTCCCGCCGCTGCTGGCGGCGACCCGGCCCGTCGTCGCGACGAGATAGCGCTGGACTTCAGCAGCAGAGAGCGAGACAGCGAAAAGAAGGGAGAACAGCGCAAACGAGAGTCGGCGTCGCATTCGGGGGCTCTAATTGTCTCCAGGTTTCGCCCGGGGAAAGGGGCAGTCGCGTAATGTTATTCCGTAGAAGCAGCTCTTGGGTAGTAGGTCTTGGCTCTTAGGGTGGCGGCGCGCAGCCCTAAGAGCTAAGAGCTGAGACCTCAGAGCTGAGCGCAAGCGAACACTGATACCTTACGGCTCCAGGAGAGAACATGTCCGACTGGAAACAGAACCTCATCACCGATTCCCGCGGCATCCAGGAGGTTCTGCGTGAGACGCGCAGCATCGCCGTCCTCGGGATCAAGCCGGAATCGCACGGCGATCAGCCGGCGCACTACGTCGCCGCCCACATGCACGCGGCGGGCTTCGAGATCATCCCCGTCCCCGTCTACTTCCCCGACGTCACGGAGATCCTCGGCAAGCCGGTCTTCCGTACCGTGGCGGGCATCGGCCGTCCGGTCGACATGGTGAACGTCTTTCGCCGCCCGCACGACATCGACCAGCATATCGACGACATCATCGCCGCCAAGCCGAAGAGCGTCTGGCTCCAGCTCGGTATCCGGAACGAGAAGGCGGCGCAGCGCTTCGCCGAGGCGGGGATCAAGGTGATCCAGGACCGCTGTCTGATGGTGGAGCACGGGCGCGTGCGGTAGGCTCGCGGGATTGAGGATTGAGAATTGAGGATTGAGGAAAAAAGCCCGGCCGCCGAGTCCTCAATTCTCAATCCTCAATCCTCAATCCTGGACTTTCCGCCGTACAAGCTCCATGAGACGCGAGCCGGCGCCGGGACGCCGGTGGCGCTCGTGCACGGGCTGTCGGGATCGTCGCGCTGGTGGTCGCGGAACCTGGAGGCGCTGGCGGCGCAGCATCTGGTCGCGGCGGTGGATCTCGTCGGCTTCGGGCAGAACCAGCGTTTCCGCGGCTTGCCGCGCATCCTGCCGTCGTTCGAGGAGGCGGCGAGCCTCGTCGCGCGCTGGCTGGAGACCTTCGGCGAGCCGGTGCATCTCGTCGGGCACTCGATGGGAGGGCAGATCTCGATCCGCGTGGCGGCCGAGCGTCCGGACCTCGTGCGCTCGCTGACGCTGGTGAACGCGGTGGGCATCCCGTTCACGATCGATCCCGGCGCGCACATTCGCGTCCTGCCGAAGCCGCCGTACGGCGGGGCGAGCATCGCGCGCGTCCTGGTGCCGGACTTTCTGCGCGCGGGGCCTACGTCGGTGGCCACGGCGACGCTGCGCGTGCTGCGCGGAGATGCGCGCGACTGGATGCACGCGATCCGCGCTCCGGTGCTGCTGGTGTGGGGCGCGAACGACCCGATCGTGCCGCTGCGCTACGGCGAAGCGATGCAACGCGAGATCGAAGGCTCGCGGCTGGAAGTGATCCCGGCCGCGCACGTGGCGATGTGGGATAACCCGGCGGAGTTCAACCGCCTGGCGCTGGAGTTCTTCGCCGAAGTGGAAGGAGCAATGGCGGCGGAAGCGCACGAGCGCTTCTTCTCCTGGGGCATCAGCGGCTGGACGGACGGCATGGCGCACCGCCAGGCCGGCCACCGCCGCGACGTCGTGCTGATCCACGGTCTGGGGATGTCGAGCCACTACTTCATCCGCTTTGCCCAAGCCCTCTACAGCCGCGGCCACCACCCCATCGCGCCGGATCTACCCGGCTTCGGCGAAAGCGTGAACGCCCGCGCGGCGGGTCCGGCGGAGCACGCGCAACTGCTGGCGGAGTGGGGGGACAAACTGGGCATCCGCGACGCGGTGTGGATCGGCCACTCGATCGGCTGCAACGCCGTCGCGCACCTCGCCCGGCTGCGCCCGGATCTCGTGCTGCGCTCGGTGATGATCGGTCCCCTCTGGACCGCGTCGCGCCACCAGCAAATACGCATGTTCACCATGCTGGCGCTGGACGCCCTCCGCGAGTCCCTCGCCCTCTACCGCTACATCATCCCCGCCTACTGGCGCACCGGCGTGGCGCGGTGGTGGCTGACCTGGCGCCGCTACGTGGAGGATCTGCACACGGAGCCACCGCCCGATGCATTGATGCTGTCCGGCGAGCGCGATCCCATCCCCGATCGGCGCCGTGTGACGATCACGCACATGCCCGGCGCGCACGCCTGTCATTTTTCTTACCCGGACGAGACGGCGGAAAAGGTGGGGGAACGATAGGGACGGATGGGACGAATAGGACGGATAGGTCAGAGACGGGGAGGGCGGCGGGAGGTGTGCCAAAGCGACGTGACGATGATGCTGTCCTGTTCGACGCGGTAGTACAGGTAGTAGTTGACGCGGCGCAACGTCAGCCGGTGCGTTCGCGGGGACCGCTGCCGCGTTCTAATCACCGTGCCGATTTCCGGCCGCTCTGTCAGCAACGTCAGCGCCGCTTCTAGCTCTTCGCGGAATGCGTTCGGCGCTTTCTCACGATTCTCAAACCACCACAGCTCTGCGTCGATGATCTCCAATTTCGCCCGCGTGCTGATAATGACTTCTCGTGGCATCAGCGACGGCTACGCAGCTCCGTAAGCAGTTGCTCGGCCGTCACGAACTCACCGCGATGGACAGCCGCAACACGATCTTCCAATTCCGCCTCGTCCTCGGGCGTCAGATCGTAGCCGTCGTCTTCGGCGATGAAAATCTCCACCGTCGCGCCCTCCGGCAGTTCGGCAGCGTTCTCCACTTCAATCCTGCCGTTCACGATTTTCCCGGTGATCACGCTCATCACTCTGAAGTTTACCTCGGTGGCCCTATCGGCGTCAGATCCGTCCTATCGTCCCCTCACACAAGCGCCGGCGTCTCTGCCCGGGACAACAACCGGGTCAGCCACAGGTTCGACAGTTTTTCCAGCACGGTGTTCTGGCGCAGCCGCGCGCGCAGGTTGGTGAAATCCACCACGTCCAGGTGCTGGTCCTGGTTGAAGCAGGAAAAGATGAACGTCTCCTTGCCCGTTGCCGGGTCGACATGGCGCTGGAGGCATTGGGCGCAGACCTGCTTCATCATGCATTGCATCGGGGAGTTGATGGACCCGATGCCGACGTGCGCGGGGTTGAGGTACGGGGCCAATACGCCGTGTCTCGCGTCTTTGACGGCGCGCATCATGCCGTCAGAGCCGATGGCGATGATGCGGGTTACGTCAGTCAGGGCGAACTGGCGCGGTTCCGAGGCGTACCACAGCATCGACTGCACGATGTTGCCGGTGAAGCCGAGGTCCTGTTCGCGGCGCGGCTCGATGGCTTCGCCGGCATCGACGGACCAGATGACCTGCTCGGTGCCGGCTTCGATCTCGTCGCGCTTGAAGACGTCCGCCTTCTTCTTGTAGCCGGCGAAGTAGACGACGCGGCAGCCGTTGTCTTTCAGCGCGCGCGCGATCGAGAAGAGCACCGCGTTCCCAAGGCCGCCGCCGGCGAGGAGGACGGTCTCGTTCTTCGGGATCTCCGTCGGCTCGCCCGTCGGGCCCATGACCACGACCGGCTCGCCTTTCTTCAGCATCGAACAGAGCCGCGACGAGCCGCCCATCTCCAGCACGATCAGGGAGAGGAGGCCGCGCTCCGGATCGGTCGACGCGCCGGTCAGCGCGAGGCCCTCCATCGACAGCGTCGTCCCCTCGATCTGCGGTGAGTACGCGTCGAAGTTCTGGAGGCGGTAGAACTGGCCGGGCTTGAAGTGACGCGCGGCAAACGGTGCGCGCACGACGACTTCGACGATGGTCGGCGTGAGGCGGTTGACCTCGTGCACGCGGGCGCCGAGGCCGTCGTCGAGGACGGCGATCAGCTCGCGCCAGCGGGAGTCGCGCTCGCGCTGCGCGTCCGCGCTGCGGTCCATCGTCATCAGTTCCTGCGTGAAGAGCGAGACGACGGCGGGGTGGCCGTCTTTGGCCGAGGCCATGGCCTTGACGACGTTGCCGGCGTAGCGGGGATGGTTGTCGCCGTAGTAGGAGATGAGCTTCTCGCGGCGCGACGGATGCTGGTACGACGTGAAGAAGCCCTGCTCGCGCGAGGTGTCGTCGATCTCGACGAGCTCCGGCGCGGCGCCGCCGTCCTGCGTCACGCGGAAGCTCTGGAAGAACTGCCCCCACTTGTCGAGACGGAACGTGTTCGGATGCTCCTTCTCGTAGATGACGTTCGGTGCGGTGCCGGCGGCGACCATCACGGAGCGCGCGGACAGCTCGACGCTCTGGCCGGAATCCTTCCAGCGGCCGTCTTCGACAATCTGCTTTTCGAAGAGCAGCGCGCGGACGTGGCCGTACTCATCGGCCAGCGCTTCGGCCGGGGAGAGGTTCTCGGCGTAGCCGATCCCTTCCTCGAACGCCTTCTCGACTTCTTCGTGATTGAGGCGGTACGCCGGCGAGTCGAACATCGACTTGCGATAGGCGATGGTGACGCCGCCCCACGCGCGGACCAGCGGGATGAAGTTCGGTGCTTCGTTCGCGGCCGCGGCGCGGCGGCGCTCCTCGCGCACGGCGCGGCCGTGCGTCAGGAACTCGTCCAGGATCAGCAGCTCCTCGGCGTCATAGCCGGCGCGCACCGCGACTTCATCGAGCTCGCTGCAGACGGTCTCGTAGCGGTCGAGGATCTTCTCGACCTGCACGGGGTAGTACGCGAAGAGCTCCGTCGCCGTGTCGATCGCGGTGAGACCGCCGCCGATGACGACTGCCGGGAGGCGTACCTGCAGGTTCGCCATCGAGCTTTTCTTGAACGCGCCGGTGAGCTGCAGCGCCATGAGGAAGTCGGACGCCTTGCGAATGCCGCGAATGAGGTTGTTCTTCATCCGTACGATCGTCGGCGTCCCAGCGCCGGCGGCGATCGCGATGTGATCGAACCCGAGCTCGTCGAACGCATCCTCGATCGTGATGGTGCCGCCGAAACGCACGCCGCCGTACATGCGGAGGTTCTGCTTCCGCTCGAGCGCGATGCGGATGACCTTGAGGAAATTCTTGTCCCAGCGGACGGTGATGCCGTACTCGGAGACGCCGCCGAAGCCGGCGAGCACACGGTCGTCGAGGTCTTCCCACAGCATCTTCGCGTCGCGGATCGGCTCGCGGAGGAGCTTCTCGTCGAGCGGTTCGATCTTCAGCCCGTCGACGGCGACGACGCCGAAGCCTTCGTTCGCCAGGTAATGCGCGAGCGTGTAGCCGGCGGGCCCGAGGCCGACGACGAGGACGTTCTTGCCGTTGTACGGCAGCGCGAGCGGCCGGCGCACGTTGAGCGGGTTCCAGCGCGTGAGCAGCGAATAGATCTCGAAGCCCCACGGGAGGAACAGCACGTCCGTGAGCACGCCTGTTTCGATCTGCGGAATGTTGACCGGATCCTGCTTCTGGAAGATGCAGGCGCGCATGCAGTCGTTGCAGATGCGGTGGCCGGTGCCGGGGCACATGGGGTTGTCGATCATCACGATCGCCAATCCGGCGATCGCATCCCCCTCGGTCCGCAGGGCGTTCATCTCGCCGATCTTCTCGTCGAGCGGACACCCCTGCAGCGGCATGCCGAGCGGATTCGGCTTGTACGTGCCGCCGGCTTGTTCGAACCCGTGCGAGCAGGAGTCCTTCTTCCGCTCGTGGCAATAGATGCAGTAATGCGCCTCATCCGCGATCTCGCGCGGCGTCATGCGGTCGTCGGTGAGATGGAACGCATCGCGGCGGCGGAAGTGATGCGAGGGGCCGCCGAAGGCGTGCTCGTCGAGCTTCTCCGTCGGCACGAGCGCATTGAAGTTGAGCGGGCGCGGGAGCCGGAATGAGGTCCAGCCATCGAAGCGCCCTTCCTTGCGGCGCATGGCGGTCCATTCGACGAGGAGGTCGACCATGGCGTGCAGCGCGGCGGCCTCGCTCGGGGCGCTGTCGTCCCCGAGCTTATTGCGCAGTTGCGCGATGCTGGCGCTTGCTTCCGGCGACGGTGCGTACTCGGTCACGCCGCGCGGATAGTCGCGCTCGAGGTCGAGCAGTCGATTGGCCGTCGTGGCCAGGGCGAGCTCGGGGTCGGCCTCGCGGGGCGCGAGCGCGTCGATGAGGAGCGTCGCCGACGCTTCGAGTCTTTCCGGATCGTTCGTGACGTCCTTGAGCTTCGCCACGCGCTTGCTGACGAACTCTTTCTTGAAGCGCATGACCTGCGCGTCGCGATCGGCGCGGCGGCGGAGGTGCGAGTCGTCGGTGTGGAAGAGCTGGCCGGTGAAGCGGGCGAGGTGGCGCCCGACGTCGATCAGCACCGCCGATTCCTCGGGCGGCGTCAGGCCGCCGAGCGCGATGCCGCTCTGGACGGCGAAACGGTAGGCGTCGAAGCGGCGGAAGAGCTCCGCATCCTGCTCCTCGACGAACTGGTCGAAGGCAAGGGCGAGCTCCCCGAGGCGGGTGTAGTCGTAGAGGTCGGCGTAGGTGAAGCCGTTGATTCCGAGGTTCATTTGCGTTTGATGTAGAGCAGCTTCTCGATGGATGCGTGGATCACGCCGTCGGCATCGACGAGGTCGACATTGTAGAGGCGCTCGAGCGGGTTGCCAGCAGCCGCGGCGTCACGGATCGCCGTGAGCTCCGCCTCGTCGAGTCGAAACGTGGCGAAGAGGCGATCTCGTCCCGGTTTGCGGAAACGGATCGATGCCGCTTTGTCCCAGACGATGTACCCGCGCCCGAGGTTGCGGATGAGCATGATCATGTAGACGGGATCGACCGCGGCATACATCGACCCGCCGAAGATCGTCCCCACGTAGTTGCGCGTCCGCCAGGAAAGCGGCAGGTCGATCCGTACTTCCCGGAAATCCGCCGCGATGTAGCGCACGCGGGCGCCCGTTCCGCGATACGCCGGAAACAGGTTGAACTTCCAACGCAAAAAGCGCGATTCGAACGATTCAGGCATGACTGTCCACGATGGGCTGCGGCGGTTCTGTCCCATCTGTCCTATTCGTCCTATTGGTCCCATGCGTCCCATCGGGTTTCTGCCCCGGCAGCACGAACAGCAGCACCACCATCGCGGAGATCACGCCCAACGCGATCGCACTGGCCTGCAGATCGGCACGGTGGTTCTGCAACATCGTGGCGATGGCGCCGAGAGTCGTGGCCAGAAAGATCGCCAGCGGCCAGGCCAGCGGGTTGTCGCGCAGGACGTAGCGCGCCACGACCCACAGCGTTACCGCCACGATCGCCGCGCGCACGATGGCCAGCGGGATTTGCGACGGCAAGCCAACGTCGATGGTCGCCGCGAAGATGGCGAAGATCGTGACGGCCATCGCGTACCGGGAGCGCACGCCGAACGCGTACAGCGCGACGCCGGCGCTGACGACGAGGGCGATGTACAGCGCCTGCGCCGTCACGAAGAACGCCGGCCACGCCACCGCCACCTCGGAAGGAATCTCCGGCGCGCCGACCTCGCCGGGGAGAAACGCGAGCGCCACGCGCATGACCACGAGCGCGGCAATGGCGCTGAGCGCGGCCACGGTCGCATCGCGCCCGAAGCGCGCCCGTGCGTCGCGTTCCAGCAGTGAGAAGACATACGGGTAGAGCGATGCCAGCCCGGCCACGGCGACGAAGAGGATGAGCATTTGCCCGCCGACCGTCGTCACCATCTGCGTGATCAGGTTCACGCGGAACGTGCTCCACGCGATCGCGGTGCTGTAGCTGAAGAAGTTCCACTCCCAGCGCGAGACGGCGCCGAGGATCGGGAGGATCGCGAGGAGCAGCGTCCAGCGGAGCGCGCGTTTCCACGGCGTGCGCCCGTGCCGCGCGACGACGATGAAGCCGGTGACGGCCAGCGCGAGGAGCGCGATGATGCCGGCCACCTTCACCACGTAGAGGACGATCGTGAGGAACGTGCGCGTATCCACCTCACGGTAGACGCTCTCCGGGATCTTCACGTGCGGCGCGAACTGCGTGACCGCGTCGCCCTGGACGCGCACGGAGACGCGGCGGTAAGCGTCGGGACCGAACGGCATCCGCTCCTGAAAGTGGAGGAGCCAGTCGCGCCGGTTCGGCTGCTGGAACTGCAGCGCTTCCTGCAGGACGAAGCGGCTGGCGTCGACGCCGTACGTGGCGAACGCGCGTGTGGCGATCGCCGCGGCCGCGGCCTGTTCGAGGCGCGCGCCGCCGTTCGCCTGCTCCTGGTACTTGTGGTAGCCGGTGACGCGGCCGGTGCGCGCGTCGATGTCGAGCACGTACTCACGTTTCTGCTGCGGCGTGTAGAGGCGTACGCCCCACAGCGCGACGTCGCCGACCTTTGCCGCTCCGACATGCGTTGCCGCCACGTCGTCGAACGATGTCGCGTTGCCGCCCTCCTCGGACCCCGCGTTGCTGGCCCACGAGCGGAAGCCGGCGCGCGGCACGGCGACGATGTTCGACGGCGGCTGTTCGCCGAGCTTGACGAGATGCTGCGTGGCGATGCGCTTCGCCTGCTGCTTGTCGATGCGGTAGTCGACGCTGTCGTCGATCGTCTTCGGACGCACGAACATCGCCGCGATCGCCAGTGCGATGAGCGAAGCGCAGGCGACGACGCGCGCCGGCGTGACACGGATCGGCGCCGGGAGCGATGCGATGGTCGTGCTCTCCGCCACTCGCGGCGCCGGTGGTGTGGTGGGGAGCGTCTCATTCAGCAGGTCGTCATCGGGGACGAATCCCTTGTTGCGGAGGTACAGGCCGATGGCGACGAACAGCGGGATCGCGAAGATGAGGCTCGAGATCGCACCGGAGGTCACGTAGTACGCGTTGCCGGAGCGGAACAGCAGCAGCGCGGTGTACACCGCATCGACCGTGTAGTGCCACACGAGCAGCGCGAGGAGCCCGTAGCGATCCATGAGAAACCCGAGGATGACGCCGGCGATGCCGACCTCGATGCCGCGGATGTAGAAGGGCTGGTTCGGATAGGTCGAATGGCCGAAGCCCCAGATGAATCCCGCGATCACGATGGCCGTGATGCGCGAGCGGAGGAAGCGCTGGAAGAAGGGGATCGAGAAGGCGCGCGAGAGGAACTCTTCGGAGAACGCGGGGAAGAAGCCGGCGAACAGCACCGTGGCCCAGGGGAGCGCGCTGTTGAGCATGTCGTCGTACGGCACCTGCGCCGGCGACCACGCGCCGAACTTCTGCGCGACGACGTAGAAGATGACCTGATACGCGATGAACAGCGGCACGAGCGCGTAGCCGAGGATGAGCGCGCGGAAGAGCTGCTTCGAGCCGAGGGCGCGGCGGCTCCAGAGGCGCGGGATCGCGAGCTGCTTCGGCAGGCGCTCGCGGTACAGCACTTCGCCGGCGCCGCACACGACGACGAGGAACATCGCGCTGCCGAGCGTCTGCACGATGATGGCGAGCGCGAACTGCCCGAGGAAACTGCCCCACGAGTCGCGGGTGTCGTAGTTCGCGAGCTGCGCCGGCCACTGATTGATCATGTTCGCCATCACCAGGAAGACGGTGACGATGCCGATGAGGGCGATGAAGCTCAGCTTCAGGTCACGCCGCCGCACGATGAAGACGACCAGCGCGGCGAGGATCGTCACGATCATGAAGATGGTGTCGACCTGCCCGGCCGCGCCGTTCTTCGAGCGCAACTCGCTGTACTCGCGCAGCCACGCGTCGGGGACGTCGATGGCCTGCGAGTAGGCGGTGACGAGGTTGCCATCGATCGTGACGGTGGTCCGGTACGGCGCGTTGGCGGGGCGCACGTGTTTCGCGTCCCAGGTGAAGATGCGCTGGGTGCGTTGCGGCAGTTTCCGCTCGCTCTGGGAGACGAGCTGCCATTCGTCGAGGCGGACGCCGGCGCGCGTGAGGAACTGCTCGGCGATGCGCTTGGCGGCGTCGACGCTCGGCGTGGAGATGGCGCGCGCTTCGGGGATGCGGTGGTTGAAGCCGATGATGGCGCCGTCGGGGGCGACGTCGACGCTCAGCTCCTCTTCCTGCAGCGGCTTGAACCAGCGGTGGTGCCACGCCCAGAGATGGACGTCGCGGCGCATGATGCGGTTCGCTGCTTCGAGCCCCAGCGAGCGCTCCAGGAAGATGCGCCCTCGGGTATCGGAGTCGAAGACGGCCGCATGCTTCATCCCCGCGGTGGAGAGCGACTGCGTCCGCAGCAATTCTTCCGCGACTTTCCCGGAGTCGGTGCGGTCGAGCTTGAAGTCGATGGACGCTTCGGGAAAGGCGGCGTCGGAGTAGCGGTCGATGACGGCAAGTGCCGCGACCGCGAGCAGCGTGCAGACGGCGATGAAGATCCAGTCGCGTCGGGTGAGCTTCTGCATTCGTCAGTGGCCGGGACCGCCGACTGCCGGTCACCGGACGCGGAGCACCTTATAGCAGGCCGGTGAGAATCAGGTCCGCAATCTGGTCGCTTTGCGCCGCGAGGTTGTAATCCTTTTCAGAAAGCATCCACGACGTCACCATTTCGTCGAGCACGCCGAAGACCGACTTGGCGACGAGCTGCGGATGCACGTTGCGGCGGAACGTCCCTTCCGTCTGCCCATGCTCGACGATCTTGCGGATCATGTTCAGGTAGTCGGCGACTTCCTGCTGCGACAGGAGGCTCATGAACTTGAGGCTGTGGCGCAGCTCGACCTGGGAGACGACGGCGAGCGCGCGGTCGCGCCCGAGGGTCTCGAGGTGATGGCGGATGGCGGTCTTCAGCCGCTCTTCGGGGCGGGAGACATTCGCCAGTTGCTGTTCGAGCGACTGCAGGTAGTTGCGCGTGTGCTCGCGGAAGATCGTGATGAGGAGATCTTCCTTGCCGTCGAAGTAGAGGTAGATCGTGCCGTCCGCGACGCCCGCGGTCTTGGCGATCTGCGCGACTTTGGCGTTGAAGTAGCCGTGCTCGGCGAAGACATCGACGGCCGCACGGAGGATGCGCTCACGCTTCGACGTACCACTGAATGCTTCACGGGTGGCGGTGACAGGGGGCTGGTTGCGGGGCGGCATTGGACTGCTGAATGGTCATTCAGTCAGGCGCGGGTGTCAAGAAACGTTGTCCGTTCTCCGTTGTCCGTTTTCCGTGCTGCGCTATGCGGTGACGGTCCTTCGACGCGGAGCGTACGGAAAACGGACAACGGAAAACGGACAACGCGCAGCGCGTGCGCGGCACCCTACGCGACCCCGGCCGTCTGTTCCGCCCACAGCGCCGCGTACAGGCCATCCCGGGCCAGCAGCTGCGCGTGGGTGCCTTCCTCCACGATCTCCCCGTGCGACAGCACGACGATGCGGTCGGCGTGGATCACCGTCGACAGGCGGTGCGCGATCAGGATGGTCATGCGCGCGGCCGTCGCCGACACCTCGCGGATCGTGGCGGAGATGGCGCGCTCGGTGATCGAGTCGAGGTTGCTCGTCGCCTCGTCGAACACGAGCAGCTCCGGCTGGCGCAGCAGCGCGCGCGCGATCGCGAGGCGCTGGCGCTCGCCGCCCGAAAGCTTCAGTCCACCCTCGCCGATGCGCGTGTCGAGCCCCTTGCCGCCGCGTTCGAGGATCGGCAGCGCCGCCGCGCGGCGCACCGCCTCCACCAGCTCGTCGTCAGTTGCTTCTGTGCGCACGATCGTGAGGTTGTCGCGCACCGTGCCGGCGAAGAGATGGGTGTCGTGCGCCACGAGGCCGATGCGCCGGCGGACGTCGTCCAGGTTCAGCGCGCGGATATCGACGCCGTTGAACGTCACCGAGCCTTCCGTCGGCTCGTACAGGCCGACGATCAGCTTCACGAGCGACGACTTCCCCGCGCCTGACGGGCCGACGAACGCCACGGTCTCGCCGTCGCGGATCTCGAGATTGATGTTCTTCACCGCCGGCGTGCGGCCGGTCTGGTGCTGCAGCGTCACGTTCTCGAAACCGATGCGCTCGAGCGGCCCGATCTTGACGTTCTCCGGCGGCTTTGCCTCGATCGGCATGCTGAGCACTTCGTCGAGCGTGTCGAACGTGGCGCGCGCTTCCTGATGCCGCACGACGATGGCGCTCAGCTCCGCCAGCGGCACGAACAGCGTCTGCGAGTAGAGGAAGATCGTCATGAACTCGCCGATGGTGATCTGCCGGTCGAAGACCAGCCACACCATCACGAAGAGGATCGTCGCGCGCGAGAGGTGCAGCCCCGTCCCCTCGATGAACGTGAAGATGCGCACGAGGCGCAGCTTCTTCTCCTCGAGCTGCAGGATCGCATCGTTCGAGTGATGGAGCCGCGCGATCTCCTGATCCTCGATGCCGAGCGACTTCACCATTTCCACGTTGCGGATCGTTTCGGTGGCGGCTCCGGCCAGCCCGGCACTCTCGCTGGCGATCCGCCGCTGGTGACGCCGCACCGGATGCGTGACGAACATGATGAACGCCGCGAGGATCGGGATCAGCAGCAGCATCAGTCCGCCGATCCAGACGTGGACCGTGAACGCGTACGTGGTGACGAGGATGATGGCCAGTAACGCGAGGTAGAGGCGCACGCCGTGCGTGATGGCCTGCTCCGCGTCGGTGCGCGCCTTCTGCACCGTGTGCAGCAGCTCGCCGGCGCGCCGGTCCTCGAACGTGCGGAACGGCAGCAGCAGCGAATGGGCGACGCTTTCCGCGTAGAGCTGCGCGCCGACGCGCCGCGCGATCAGGGTGATCGAGTACTCCTGGTAGTTGCGCGCGATGCGGCTGATGAGCGCGAGCAGGATGGCCAGGCCGATGAGCGACAGCGCGCCTTTGGTGAACGTGGCCCGGTCGAGGTTCTGCACGTGCATCACGTAGCGGTCGATGAGCACGCGGAGGATCTGCGGCTCCGCGAGCATCAGCGCCTGGTTGACCGTGGCCATGCCGAAGGTGAGCGCGAGCGCACGCCACTGGCGAAGGAGATAAGGGATGAGGATGCGCATCGTCAGTCGTTGAGGGCGCGGCGGCAGGCGTCGACGAAGCGCTCGTCGCGCACCTCTCGCGTCTTCGCGTCGATGGCGTCGAAGACCTGCGCGCGCGACATTGTCGCCGCGACCGGGTAGATGTGCACGTGGAGATGCGGCGTCTGCAGACCGAGCTTCATGATGATCGCACGCTCCGCGCCGGTCAGGTCGAGGAGGACGCGCTCCGCCTTCCGCCAGACACGCGTCAGGTGCGTCCACTCGTCATCGTCGAGCCCGGACGCGTTCTCCACGTGCCGCTTCGCCACGACCATGGCGTGACCGCGGACGGCCCAGTCTTCGTGCAGTACGACCGCGGCGCGGCCGTCATCGAAAATGAGGTCGCCCGTCGAAGTCAGGTCATCACACAGCACGCACATGCCCCCCTCACTATAATCCGCCCCCATGAAAACGATCCGCCTCGGGCGCACCAACGTCGACGTTCCCATCATCAGTCTCGGCACGTGGGGTCACGGAGGACCGCGCGTGGCGGAGAACGGCGAGTCCGTCGGCTGGAGCGGCCACGATGACCGCGAGGCGAAGGAGGCGCTCGTCGCCGCCCATCGCGCCGGCATCACGCACTGGGACACGGCCGACGCGTACGGCGACGGGCATTCCGAGACGCTGATCGGCGGGATCTGGGACGAGGTGCCGCGCCACGAGATCTTCATCGCCACCAAGTTCGGCTACGTCGTCGGCGACTCCGGCCACTTCTACGAGCCGAAGTTCATGCGCGCCCAGGCGGAGCGCTCGCTGCGCAACCTGCGCACCGACGTCCTCGACCTCTACTACTTCCACCACTGCGACTTCGGTCCGAACGACGAGTACTTCGACGGCGCGCTCGAAGTGATGCAGCGTCTCCGCGAAGAAGGGAAGGTGCGCTTCGTCGGCCTCTCCGACTGGGACGCGACGCGCATCATGCGCTTCATCGAGCGCGCCGATCCGGACGTCGTGCAGCCGTACCGCAACCTCGTCGACGACGACTACGAATCCTCCGGCCTCAAAGCCTACGTCGACGCCCACAACCTCGGCGTCGCCTTCTTCTCCCCCCTCAAGCACGGCCTGCTCCTCGGCAAGTACGACCAGCCGGTCGATTACGGCAAAGGCGACTTCCGCAGCAACGTGGACGACTTCCGCGACCCGGCGGCGATTGCGCGTTACAAGAGCGCAGCGGCCGCGGTGCGCGAACGCTTCAGCAGCGTGTCCGCGGAACCTGTCATCCACGCTGTCACCGGCGCACTGCTGACGGACAACCCCACCGCGTGCGTGCTGCTGGGCCAGCGGAACGCAAGGCAGGTGACTGCGGCCGCGGCGGTCGGCGCGGCGCTGAGCGCCGAAGACGCGGCGTGGGTGCGGGGGCTGTATCGGGGGGAGTGACGGGGGACGATAGACGGATAGGACCTATAGGACGAATGGGACAGATAGGACAGGTGCGGCCCGGGTTCGTCCTATCGGACCTGCCGCTGAGCCGTAGGCGGCGTATGATCCCTCCATGCCTGATAGGGACATTGTCACGGTGAGGAAGTTCAGGATGGGCGAGGAACCCGTCGACGATATTTCGCACCTCACACCGGCGCAGCGAGTCGCCGCCGTCTGGGAAATCACCAAAGCACTGTGGGGTTGGAAAAGTGGCTCTTTCGATGAACCGGAATTTCGTCGAGATGTTGAGCGAGTTGTGCGCGGCCGGCGCTGAATTCCTGGTAATTGGCGCGCACGCCGTCGCCTTACATGGCTACCTTCGCGGTACTCGGGACCTGGACGTCTGGATTCGACCGACGCCTGAGAACGCTCAACGAGTGTGGCGGGCGCTACTGAACTTCGGTGCTCCGCTGCGCGATGTAACCGTGCATGATCTATCGACGCCGGGCATGATCTACCAGATTGGCGTGGAGCCTGCCCGCATCGACCTGCTCACCGCTCCCGCTGGTGTCGAGTTCGAAAAGGCATGGCCGAACCGGTTGGTCGTGGTCATCGACGACGTCAGCATTCCGTTCATTGGGAAGGCGGATCTCATCGAAGCGAAGCGTGCGGCAGGTCGTCGGCAGGACTTGCTCGACCTCGATCATCTCGAATCTCAGTAGCCCAACACCAACCGTGCCGCTTTCTCCACCTGCTCTTCGCTGACCAGGAACACTTCCTCCAGCGACGGTGAATACGGCACTGGTGTATCCAGCGCGCCCAGCACACGGACCGGGGCGTCGAGGTACTCGAACGCTTCTTCCTGGATGATCGCGGCCAGCGATTCGCCGATGCCGCCGGTGCGGGTGTCTTCGTGGACGATGAGGACTCGGTTGCAGTGGCGGGCCACGGCGAGGACCGCGTCGCGGTCGAGCGGCGCCAGGGAGCGCAGGTCCAGCACCGCGCATTCGTGGCCCTCTGCGGCGAGTTTCGCCGCGACGCGCATCGCGACATGCACGTAGGCGCCGTACGAGATGATCGCCAGCGCGTCGCCGGCGCGGCGCAGCGCGGCTTTGCCGAGCGGGATCGGTGCGGGAGCTTCGTCGCTGAGGGACTGCTTGATCTTTGGATCGCGGTAAAGGGCGATGTGCTCGTAGTAGAGGACCGGGTCGGGATCGGCGACGGCGGAGGCCATCAACGCCCGCGCGTCGTGCGGCGTCGACGGCACCACGATCTTCAGCCCGGGCGTGCGGTAGAACCACCCCTCGGTGTTCTGCGAGTGATACGGGCCCGCGTGGCGCAGGCCGCCCCACGGCATGCGCAGGACGAACGGCGCGCCCTGACCTTCGTCGCTCGCGGTCGAGCCCCAGCGGTAGCGCAGCTTCGCCGCGTTGTTGACGAGCATGTTGAAGCCGCTGGAGACGAAGTCGTTGAACTGGATCTCGCCGATCGGACGGCGGCCGGCGAGCGCAGCGCCGATGCAGACGCCGATCGTCGCTCCTTCCGAAAGGATGGAGTTGAGGATGCGGTCGTTGAAGTCTTTGAGCAGTGGACGCAGGAGGAGGAACGCGTTGCCGTACTTGCCGCCGACGTCTTCGCCGTAGACGAACGTGCGCGGATCGGCGCGCAGCGCGTCGCCGACGCCGAGCATCACCGCTTCGAGGAACGTCTTGCCGCGCGCGTCGAACGGCGGCGCGGCTTCCACCTCGGGCAGCGCGATGTTCTTCGACGCTTCCCGCCGCCATGTCTCGTCCAGCACTTCGATGTGCGCGCGCCGCGGCTCGTTCGCGAACACGCCCGCACCGGCGTCGGCGGCGTCGGGCCACGGTGCGTCGATGACCTTGCGCGCTTCGCCGTCGACGAGCGCTTCGATCTCGCGCTTCATCCGCTCGAGCTCCTCGTCGCCGAGGCCGAGCTTCGCCGCGTACGTGGCAATCGGGTCGCGCTGCCGCCAGAACTCGTACGCCTCGGGGTCGGCATAGCCGGCTTCCGTCAGCGCGGGATAGCTCCACGACGTCTGCGGGTCCTTGCCGAGGTAGAGCATGTCGTCGTGATGGGCGTGGCCGCACATGCGCATGGCGACGAGCTCGATGAGCGCCGGTCCGAGGCCCGCCCGGGCGCGCTCGGCGGCCCAGGCGAAGGTCGCGGCGATGGCGTCGGGATCGGTGCCGTCGATCGTCACCGCGGGGATGCCGTAGCCGATCGCTTTGTCGGCGAAGACGCGCACCGCGGAGTTCTCGCGCACCGGCGTGGAGAGCGCGGTCTGATTGTTCTGGATGCAGAAGATCGCCGGGAGCTTGCGCGCGGCGCACGCGTTGATCGCCTCATGCCATTCGCCGAGCGACGTCGCGCCCTCGCCGATGAAGCTGACGGCGACGCGGTCCGTGCGGTCGAGCGCGAATGCCATGGCCACGCCGGCCATCGTCAGGGCGGGGCTGCCGAGGGGCGCCATCGCGGGGAAGATGCCGTGCTTCCAGTCGCCGACGTGCAGGTCCTTGCCGTTCATCGGCGCGCCCGCTTTCCCCATCTGCGCGTTGAGGACCATGCGCACGGTCTCGGGCGTGTCGTGCATCGCCAGGACGGCGCCGAGGTCGCGGATCATGGGGGAGATGACGTCGCCGCGCTCTCCTTTGCGCAGCCGGAGCGGCGCGGCGTAGATCGCTTCCTGCCCGAGGGAGCGGAAGCCTTTGCCCTGGAAGGAGGCGTTGCCCCAGCGGACGTCGCCGCCTGTGAAGAACTGCTTGAGGCGATTGTCCGTGGCGCGCGTGAGGAGCATGCCGCGCAGCATCTGGCGGCGCTCGTCGTCGGTGATGGAGGCGGCGATGGCTTCGCGGCGGAGGAAGCCGTCGCAGGCGTCGACGATCTCGCGGACGGCGAGATAGAGGCGCTCGTTGACGCTGACGCGCGGCGTCGTCTCGGGGACGTTGGTGATGACGGAGTCGGGGGAGAGCGCGTCGGCGAGCGCCGGCTCCAGCGCGCGGCGCAGCGGCTCGCGGAGAGCCTCGGGGTCGGAGTCACCATGGTCGCCGACCGCCTGCTCGAGCGCGCGCAGCGCCGGCCGCAGCGCGAACGGGTGCCGCTCCGCGAGAAACGCGGCGAAACGCGCCACCAGTGTGGTGCGCGTGGGGGTCGGGGTCTCCGTGGTGGTCATGCGGGGGATCGTATCAAGGGCGGGGAGGGTGGTGGGGGCGGTTTTCGGTTTTTGGTTTTCGGTTTTCGGTTTTCGGTGCTGCGCCATGCCGGGATCGTCGCGTAGCGGAGCAACCAAAAACCGACAACCGAAAACCAACAACCTCCCCCGGTTACTTCCTGCGCCAGATCACCACTTCCCCCTCCTGCACCTCGGGAGTGAAGTTCTGTTCCAGCCATTGCCACACCAGCGGAGCGCGCATCTGGTTGGGAACGCCATCGACCCGGGTGCGGTCGTTTTCCTTCGGCGGCACCAGCGCCGCGCGGACGTGAGGCTGGCGCTCGAGGGCGGCGATGACCGCGCGCTGGCGCTCTTCGGGCTCGTAGAACGCGACCTCGTACTGGCGGATGGGGCAGTCACGGTTGAGCAGGAAGTACAGCAGGCCGCGATTGGTGAAGTCGAAGAACGTTTCGTGCGGAGCGAGGCGCGTGTCGACGTAGTTCTTCACCGTCGACACCATCGCCACGTCGGCGGTCTGGAACAGCGCGCCGCGGGCGCGGGGGAGGTCGTCCATGGCGATGTAGTTGTTGTCGATGGGGCCGCGCACGTTGCGGATGTACGCCACGACCGAAAGGTGCGCGGTCGGCATCGCCATCGCGGCCAGCGCGATCGCGAGTACCGGCGCGAGGACGCTCCGCCGGCGCACCAGCATCCACAGCACGGCCATGAGCGCGCTGCCGATGACGAACTCGAAGTAGAGGTGATGGCGCTCGACGTACGACACGCCGGAGAGCGCGATCCAGAGCGTCAGCATGAGCAGCGGCTCGAAGCGGCGGCGCGCGCGGCGGGTGATGAAGGAACCGAGGAAGAGCACCGCGGCGAACCAGATCATTTCGCGGACGGCCTGCAACTGAAAGACCGCCGGGAGCACGTCGGGGAAGCCGGGGCGCGCGGAGAACGGCGCGGGCACGACGAACATCGTGAGCGAGTAGACGGGCCCGAGCGAGAGGACTTCGCGGAAGGTGCCGACGACGAAGTCGTCGAGGATGCCGAGCACGGCGAAGCCGGCGAACAGCGGCACGGCCGCGGCGCAGCAGCCGATGAGCAACTGCCGCAGCGCGCGCATGCGCACGGCGGCGACGACGAGCGTCACGAACGTGTACGCCGCAAAGTCGAGGCTCGTGAGGCCGCAGATCACGCTGGCGATGCCGGCGTAGACGAACAGCCGCGGCTTGCGCCGCCGGATCGCCGCGAGCAGGAATGCCAGTGCGACGAGCGCCGGCAGCACGCGGAACACCGGCGTCGCCGTGTCGGTCATCCAGCCGAAGAAGATCGCCATGATGCCGAGCTCCGGCACGCCGGTCAGCGCGGCACCGAGGGCGTAAATCGCCACGGCGTTGAACTGCCCGGCGAGCTTCCGCCCCCGCAACGCCTTCCCCGCGGTGTCGTCGCTGACGCTCATCGACAGGTAGTCGAGCAGCCCGTCTTCGATGAGGCCGTGGCCGGGCAGGATGTCGCGGTAGGCGCGCTCGCCGCGCATGTATTCCGAGGCGGGGAGCAGCGCGTGCCCATCCTCGAAGAAGTTGATGCGCCCCCGCCCCTCGGCGGTGCTCAGCGACGTCGCATCGGCGTAGCTCCACGCGAC
Organism: Thermoanaerobaculia bacterium; assembly: GCA_036380735.1. Classification (GTDB taxonomy): domain Bacteria; phylum Acidobacteriota; class Thermoanaerobaculia; order Gp7-AA8; family Gp7-AA8; genus DASVEE01. The sequence goes on from DASVEE010000011.1 coordinate 96,266, forward strand.
GATGGGGTAGGTGACGAACGTCAGCAGCAGCATCGCCCCACGCGCGTTGCGCAACGCGAACCGCAGCACGAACGGCGTCACGATGACCGCGATCAGCGTGGGCCACCCGAGGTGCCGCACGTGCCGCGTGAACAAACTCGTTTGCAGCAACAGCCCCAGCGGAGCCGCCGCCAGAAACGCGAACGCGGGCGCCAGCGGTGCGTTGTCCGTTGTCCGTTGTCCGTTGTCCGTGCCGTCACGGTCCGCCACGGACAACGGAAAACGGACAACGGACAACGCACCCACGCCCAGCCGCACCGCCATGACGATGGCCAGCGCATACGTGACTACGCGTTCCATCCCCCCGAAGCCGAGATCGATCATGGCCATGAACGTGGTCATGAACGCGGGGAAGAGAATCAGGTCGTGCCGCGTGAACTGCATCGCCACGTGGCGCAGGGCGAAGAACACGGCGATGGCGATCGCGGTAGGAATGACGGTCCACAGAATCGCCCGCGTCGAGGCGGCGATCCACACGCCGAACAGCATCGCCCCGATCACGGCGTGGCGCGCCCATGGCTCCGCCTCCGCCAGCCGGCGGAACACCGGCCGCAGCACCAGCGGCACCACGATCGGCAGCACCAGCAGCCCGAGAAAGAAGCGCAGCGGCGCGTGCGCATCGAGGTTGTGCAGCGTGGCGAAGCCGGGCAGTTGCCCGGGCGGCGCGGGCCGTTGCCACACCGGCGACAGCGCCAGTCCAATCGCCAGCCCCCAGAGCGCCGCGACGACCGTGAGGAGGAGCTCCCGCTGCCGCGCCGTCACGCCTGCACGCCTTTGGTCCGCAGCCACTCCACGACCAGTTCCTCCGCCCAGTAACGGCAGGCCCACGGCGTGCTGCCGGCGATGAAGCCGACGTGGCCGCCGGTCGGCGTGGTGCGGAAATCGACCGCGCTCGACGCCGCCGCTTTCACGCGCGGCAGCACGCTCGGCGGCACGAACGGATCGTCTTCCGCGGAGAGCGCGAGCACCGGCGTGGTGATGGCGTGCACGAAGTGCAGCGAGCTGCAGCGCGTGTAGTAATCCTCGGCATCGGCGAACCCATGCAGCGGCGCGGTGGCCGCGTCGTCGAACTGGCGGAAGGTCTTCGAGCGGCGCGTCGCCTCGAGATCCACGGATGCGTCAGGGAAGAGCTGCACCAGCCGCTCGACCTTCTTCTTCAGCGTCCCGAGGAAGCGGCTGACGTAGAAGCGGCCCGCGGCGGTCTGCTCGAGATACGTCGCGCCGGCGCCGAGGTCGTAGGGGACGGAGAGCGTGGCGGCGGCGTGGACGAGCGTCTGGTTCGGATGCTCGCCGAGCCACTTGAGCAACACGTTGCCGCCGAGCGAGGCGCCGAAGGCGATGATGGGGATGCGGGGGAGGCGCGCGGCCAGCGTGTTGAGCACGAAGTCGAAGTCGCCCGTCTCACCGGAGTGGTAGAAGCGCGGCCGCTTGTTCGGGATCATCCGCACGAGGCTGTTGGGCTCGCGGGCGCAGGAGCGGAAGTTGATCGCCGTCGCCGTGTGCCCGTGCCGGGCGATGACCGAGAGGATGCCCTGCATGTAGACCGACTGCGAGCTCCCCTCCAGCCCATGCATCAGGACGAAGTGGACGCCGGACTGCTCGGGCGTGAGCCCGTGGTCGAGGTGGTCGAGGATGAGCTCATCGCCGTCGGGCGTGCCCAATACCTCGCGCCGGAAGCGCACCAGCCGCCGGCTGCGCGTGATCCGGCCCCAGACCGTCTGCGCATGCGGCCCGCGAAGAAACCAGGCGGGAGAGAAGTCGAGCGACACGGGGGAATGGTAAATGAGGAAAGGGCTCAGGGATCAGGGCCCAGGGCTCAGGGGGCTTCGCTGCACGACGACCATCGCACAGCGGAGCCACCCTGAGCCCTGGGCCCTGAGTCCTGGGCCCTCCTCCGGGCACCCGTTCTGCACGGCCCGGTGGGTGTTCATCCTTCCCCTGTTGTTCCTGCTGCAGACGCAGGAAACCATCACGGTCACGGCGACGCGCAGCGAAACGCGCGTCGCCGACACGCCGGCCAGCGTGGTCGTGCTGTCGGCGGAGGATCTCGCGGCGACGGCCGCGGTGACGACGGACGACGCGCTGCGGCAGGTGCCGGGCTTCTCGCTGTTCCGCCGCTCGGGGAGCCGGGTGGCGAATCCGACGGCGCAGGGGGTCTCGTTGCGCGGCATCGGCGCGAGCGGCGCGTCGCGCGCGCTCGTGCTCGATGACGGCATTCCGCTCAACGATCCGTTCGGCGGCTGGATCTACTGGGGACGCGTGCCGCGCGTCGCCCTTTCGCGCGTGGAGGTGCTGCGCGGCGGGGCGTCGGACCTCTACGGCAGCGCGGCCATGGGCGGCGTCGTGCAGTTCATCCGGCGGCGGGACGCGGGCCTCGCGGCCGACGTCTCGGGCGGCGCGCAGGGCACCGGCTCGGCGTCGCTGTTCCTCGCCGGGGAGCGGGGGAGCGTCGCGGCCGATCTCTTCACGACGGACGGCTACATCCTCGTCGAGCCTTCGGCGCGCGGCGCCGTCGACCGGCGGGCGGACTCGCGTCATGCCTCGGTCGACGCCACGTTCCGGCACGAGGCGGCGTTCGTGCGCGCGTCGTTCTATCGCGAGCTGCGCAACAACGGGACCCCACTGCAGGAGAACGACACGACGATCCGCCAACTCGCCGTCGGCGGCGACCTGGCGGCGTTCGGCGGCGTGGCCACGCTGCGCGCGTATGGCAGCGACCAGGATTACCGCCAGACGTTCTCCGCCATCGCCGCGGACCGGCAGTCGGAGCGGCTGACGATCGATCAGCGCGTGCCGTCGCGCGCCTGGGGCGGCACCGCGCAAGGGACGCGTGCGTTCGGTAAGCGGCACGCGCTCGTCGGCGGCGTCGACCTGCGCCAGGTCAGTGGCGAGAGCGACGAGCTCCGCTTCGCCGGGCCCACGCCGGTGCGCGTCGTTGCCGGCGGCCGGCAGCGCACGAGCGCCGCGTTCGTGGAGGACGTTTTCGTCGTCACGCCGGAAGTCAGCGTCACCGCCGGGCTGCGCTACGACGCTTGGCGCAATGACGAAGCCCTCGACCAAGCATGGAGTCCGCGCCTCTCCGTGCTTTGGAAGCCCACCGCGGTGGCCTTCACCGCCTCGGCCTATCAGGCCTTCCGCGCGCCGACGCTCAATGAGCTCTATCGCGGCTTCCGCGTCGGCAACGTGTTGACGCTGGCCAACGAAGCGCTGGGGCCGGAGCGGCTGACTGCCTACGAAGTCGGGGCGCGCTTCGGCGACGTGCGCCTGACGCTGTTCCGCATGACGACCACCGACACGGTGGCCAACGTGACGCTGTCGGCGACGCCGGAGCTCATCACGCGGCAGCGGCAGAACCTCGGCTCGACGCGCTCGCAAGGCGCGGAGCTGGAAGGCGCGTGGCGCTTCCGCGATCTGCGCCTCTCCGCGGGGTGGCTGTGGACCGAAGCCACGGCTGGCGACCGGCGCCTGCCGCAGGTGCCTCGCCACCAGGCCACCGCCCAACTGCAATGGCGCGGCGCCGGCGTGCAGTCACGCTGGTCCGGCATGCAGTTCGACGACGACCTGAACCAGCTGCCGCTGCGCTCCTTTCTGGTGACGGACGCATTCTTTTCCCGGCCGCTCGGCCGCGGCCTGGAGGCCACCGTGGCCGTGGAGAACATCTTCGACCGCCGCATCGAGGCAGGCGCCACCCCCGTGATCACCCTGGGCCAGCCGCGCGCCTGGCGCGTGGGTCTGCGGTACGGGCGGTGATGTCCGGGGAACGATAGGACGGATAGGACGGATGGGACAAAGGCATCCGTCTGCCGTCCTATTCGTCCTATAGGTCCTATCGTTCCCCGTTGGCCTTGTGGCCGCCACTTTCGCGTGGCGGACCGCGAAATTCGCGGCGGCAACCGTGAAATTGGCGGCGGGGACCGCGGAATTCGCGGCGACAACCACGAAATCCGCGGCCGTGACCGCGAAATCCGCGGCCGTGACCGCGAAATCCGCGGCCATGACCGTGAAATCCGCGGCCGTGACCGTGAAATTCGCGGCCGTAACCGTGAAATTCGCGGCCGTCGCCGTGAAATTCGCGGCCGTCGCCGTGAAGTTCGCGGCGGTGTCCGCGAACTTCGCGCCCTGTGCCACACTGCCGCGCATGCCCTGGCGCATCGAGAAGCAGGCCAACGGGAAGTTCGCGGTGTTCTCCACGCGGCTGAACGACTACGTCGTCATCGACGCTTCCGCCGAGGAGATCGAGCGCGTTTATGCGGAGAAGGGGGCGAAGGTGTATCTGGCCAGCGCGCGCTCCCAGCTGGCGAAGGAGATCGCCGTCCCGGAGGACGGCGAGACGCTGATCGAGGCGAGCCGGCAGCGTGGCGGCCCGCCGCGGGAAGCGCCCGGCACGCCGATCGGCGCGACGGGCTTCACGTACGAAGATGTTTAGCGAGGCTCTTTAGAGCCGGCGGCGCACCGGAGCCGCTTTCTTCTCCATCTCTTCCCACGGCGCGACGCCGGCGACGGTGCAGCGCGGCAGCTTGTCGCCGAGGGCTTCTTCGATCTTCTTGACCATGGGGACGTCGGTCCAGGTGGCGATCGTCGACACCGTCCCCGTCGCATGCGCGCGCGCCGTGCGGCCGCCGCGGTGGATGTAATCCTCCACGCTCTCGGGGATGTCGAAGTTGATGACGTGCTCGATGCCGGGGACGTCGATGCCGCGGCCGGCGATGTCCGTCGCGACGAGGATGCGGTGCTGCCCGGCGCGGAAGCTGTCGAGGGCGGCGGTGCGTCCCTTCTGCGAGCGGTCGGCGTGGATGCGGCTCACGGGATGCCCCTGGCGGTCGAGGATCGCGTGCAGCCACTCCGCGTCGATCTTGCGGCGCACGAAGACCAGCGTCGAGCCGAGCTCCTGCTGCAGCAGCGCGAGGAGGCACGGGCGCTTGTCCTCGAGCTTCACGAGGTACAGGCGGTGCGTGATCCCTTCCGCCGCCTGGCCCACCGGCATGATGTCGATGCGGTCGGGATTGCGCATGAAGTCGCGCGCGATCATCTCGATCGAGTCGGGCATGGTCGCGGAGAACATCAGCGTCTGGCGCTCGCGCGGCAGGCGGCGGAGGATCTCCTTCATCTGCGGGAGAAAGCCGAGGTCGAGCATGTGGTCGGCTTCGTCGAGGACGAGCATCTCGATGTTGTCGAGCGACACGGTGCGCCGCTTCACGTGATCGAGGAGGCGGCCGGGCGTGGCCACGATGACGTCGGGCTGCGACTTCAGCGCGGCGAGCTGCGGCTGCATCTTGACGCCGCCGATCAGGCACGCCGCGGTGAGGTCGTGCGACTTGCCGAACAGCTCGATGAACGCCTGCGTCTGCAGCGCGATCTCACGCGTGGGGGCGAGGATCAGCGCGCGGACGCCGCGGCCGTGCGTCAGCTTCTCGGCGAGCGGCAGCACGAAGGCGGCCGTCTTGCCGGAGCCGGTCTGGGCGAGGCCGATGACGTCGCGGCCGGCCAGTGCCGGCGGAATCACGGCGTCCTGGATCGGCGTCGGATGCACGAAGCCGATGTTCTTCACCGACCCCAGCACCTCCTCCGTGAGGCCGAGCTGTTCGAAAGAGCGGTCCGTGGTCGGTACCGGATGTTGCGGGATGTTGTACGTCGTCAACTTGTTGTCTGCTTCCTTTCCATGAAGAGGAGGCGCGCGTACACCGTCAGGTTGACCGCGAGCACGAACCCGCCGATGGCGAGCTCGATGCCCCTCGTGAGGCCGTCCGGATAGATGAGCGCGAAGATGTAATGGGCGATGAAACCGTCACTGTAGCCTGCTTTCCCCGCCTCGCGCAGGAAGTAGTTCTCCCAGCGTGTGAGCGGACAATACCAGCCGGCAAACTCGATCAGTACCCCCCATGTTGCCGCAGGAAGGTGGAAAAACGCCACCTTCGGCCACCGCAGCACGAGCAATCCCCCCAATACGACGAAGAGGATGAAGGCGAAATGCAGCACGGCCGCCGCCGTGGCCAGGAACTGGTAGAGCATGCGTTCGAGCCGGGGGAGGGGGAGGGTTTTTGGTTTTCGGTTTTCGGTGCTGCGCTCGGCGGGCCTTCGTGCTGCGCAGCACCGAAAACCGAAAACCGACAACCGAAAACCTCCCCCATCCCTCCCGCTCCCTTATCATTCCCCGCGACGATGAAACGGCTTCTCGCCTCCTTTCTCTTCCTTGCCCTCGGTTGCAGCACCCTCCGCCAGGAGCCCGTCCGCGTCATCGTGGTGGGGACGACCGACGTCCACGGCTGGTTCAACGGCCACGTCGAGACTCCGCAGGGAGGCGGCGAGGGCATCGCGTATGGCGGGCTTTCGATCCTTTCGAGCTACGTCGAAGCGCTGCGCGTCCGGCACCCCGGACGCGTCCTCGTCGTCGATTCCGGCGACATGTTCCAGGGAACGCTGGAGTCGAACCTCTTCGAGGGGGAGCCGGTCATCCGCGGGATGAACGCCATCGGCTACGTCGGGGCGGCCATCGGGAACCACGAATTCGATTTCGGCCCGGTCGGCGCCGCCTCCGTCCCGCGCACCCCCGAAGACGATCCCCTCGGCGCGCTGAAGCGCAACGCGCAGCTCGCGCGCTTCCCCCTCCTCTCCGCCAACCTCATCGACAAGGCCACGGGGAAGACGCCGTCGTGGGTGCGGCGCTCCGTCACCGTCATGGCCGGCGGGGCGAAGATCGGCATCATCGGCCTCTCCACCCCCGACACTCCGAACGTCACGATGGAGGTCAACGTCCTCGGGCTCGAGTTCACCGATCCGGTGAAAGCGACGCTCGAAACCGCGCGCGAGCTCCGCAAGCAGGGCGCCGACGCCATCATCCTCATCGCCCACATCGGCGGCCGCTGCCAGGACACCAGCGACGAGCACTCGCTCGAAAGCTGCGACCGGCAGCAGCACGCCATGCAACTGCTCGAGGCGCTGCCGGCCGGTACCGTCGACGCGTACTTTGGGGGGCACACGCACGCGCGGATGCGGCAGTTCGTCAACGGCGTGCCGGCCATGCAGGCGCTCCCGTTCAGCCGCGAGTTCTCCACGCTGGAGCTGTACGTCGATCCGCAGGGGAACAAGGTGCTGCATGACCGGACGGAACTGCGCACGCACACGATGATCTGCCCCCTCGTGTACGAGGGAACGTCGACGTGCGATCCGAACCAGCGCGGACCGGCGCTCGTACCGCGCATCTTCGAGGGGCGGCGCATCGCTCCCGACGCACGCGTCGTCGACCTGTTCGATCCGTACCTTCGCCGCGTCGCCGCCAAGCGTAACGAGCGCCTCGGCATCACGACGGCCGCGGCGTTCTCCCGGGCCTACACGCAGGAGTCGCCGCTCGGAAACCTGGTGAGCGACGCGCTGCGCGAGGGGACGAAAGCCGACTTCGCCGTCGTCAACTCCGGCGCCATCCGCGCGGAGCTGCGCGGCGGGGAGCTGCTCTACAGCGACGTCTTCGCCGTCAGTCCGTTCGACAACTATCCGGCCGTGGTGCAGCTCACCGGCGCGCAGATCGGCGAGCTGCTGCGGCTGACGACGAACGGCGAGCGCGGCATCCTGCAGGTGAGTGGCCTCAAGTACTCGTACGACGCGGCGCTCGACCCGCAGAAACCGCCGGCGGAGCGCAATCGTCTGATCACCGTGACGAAAGCGAACGGCGAAGCGCTCCAGCCCGACCAGCTCTACACCGTGGCCATGCCCGACTTCGTGGCGGCCGGCGGCGACGGGACCGCGCCGCTGATGAAGACCATTTCCCCCGACCGCATCTTCGTCGATCAGAACCGCCCCATGCGGGAGCTGCTGATCGAAGTGCTGAAGAAGCGCGAAGGAGCGCCGATCGCGCCCATCGTCGAGGGGCGGATCACGGTGATGAACGCCACGACGAAGGGATGAAGCTCGCGGCGCTCGTCGCGGCCGGGATCGCGATCCGCCTCGCGATCCTTGCGACAACGTTCGGCACGACGGACGCGGCGCTCGTCACCGCGTGGGCGCGCTTCGCCACCGAGCACGGCGTCGCCGGCGCGTACGCGCAGCACACGTGGGTGAACCACCCGCCGCTGTCGCTCGCGCTGATGCAGGGGCTGTACGGCATCTCGGCGAAACACTTCGCGGACCTCTTCCGCCTGCAACAGGTGCTCGCCGACTGCGTGTCGTTCGCGTGCCTGCTCGCACTGGGCTCGCGTCGGGTGGCGCTGCTGTACTTCCTCTCGCCGGTGGCGATCTTCATCTCCGCGTTCCACGGCAACAGCGACGCGACGATGGTGATGTTCGTGCTGCTCGCGCTGGTGCTGCTGCAACGCGAGCAGCCATTCGCCGCCGGCATCGCCCTCGGCGCCGCCATCGGCATCAAGATCGTCCCGCTGCTGCTGATGCCGCTGGTGGTGGCGTACCTCTGGAAGCGCGCGGCCACGGCGCCGAGCAAACAGGCGCTGTTCCAGTTCGCGCTGAGCTTTGCGATCACGGCGGGGTTGATGTTCGCGATTCCGCTGTCGGCGGCAGGAACGACGCTGGTGTCGAACGTCTTCGGCTACCGCGGCGTCGGCACCTGGTGGGGCTTCGTGTCGATGGCCATCCTCGGCCATGCCGCGCGCGCGGCGGAGCTGTACATCGCCGCGAACACGTTCGTGGAGCTGGCGCTGGTCGCCGCGCTGGCGTGGTGGTTCTGGCGCCGGACCGAGGCGTCGCTGCAGCAGCTCATCGCGATGTGCGGCGTCATGCTGGGCGCGGTGATCGTCCTCGGAGCCGGCTTCGGCGTGCAGTACCTCATCTGGCCCGTGGCGTTCCTCCCCTTCGCCCTGCGCACCCGCGAAGCCGTGGCCCTGCACGCCGTGCTGGGAGTGTTCCTGGCGATCGTCTACACCCACTGGTCCGGCGGTTTGCCGTGGTCTTACGCCAACGCGCTGAACGTGACGACCAACATCGTGATGATCGGCTGGGTGGCCTGGGCCGCGCTGGCCGCGGCGTGTGTGAGGACGATGGGACAAATAGGACGAATAGGACCTATAGGACAGATAGGACAAAGGCAGAACCCCGAAGTCCTATAGGACCTATCGTTATCCCATCGCCTGGGGCGGCTGCGCCGGGGCGGCGGCCAGGCGGTGACCCACCTTCCATAGCAGCCACACCAGCAACAGCACGGCGACGGGCACCAGGAAGGGGACGAAGATGGCCAGGACGCTCAGGCCGAGGGAGATGATGTCTTCCACGATGGAGATGACCGGGTTGGCGCAGCCGAACGTCACCGCGGATGACGCGACGCGGGTGCCGGCCTTCAGGGTGTGAAAGCCGAGGGAGATGGGGGAACCGACGATGAGGCCGACCACCGCGGCGACGACGGGGTCGGCGCCGTCGAGCACCGACGCCATGGCCAGGCCGCCGGCGATCGGGCGGCCGAAAGTGCCGACGGCGTCGAGGAAGTGATCGACCGCCGGGACCTTGTCCGCGATGATCTCGAGAATGCAGGCCACGATGAGGATGATGATCGCGGTGTCGGAGGCCAGCCAGCCGAACGAGCCGTTCAGCGTGATGCCGGCGACGTGGAACTTGGCCGCCGCGGAGAGCAGCAGCAGCGGGAGGAACGTATTGAGGCCGGTCGACGCCGAGAGTCCCACGCCCAGCAGGAGGGCCAGCGTGAGCTCCCAGGGACTCACGATACTCCTCCGGCGACGCGGCGCAGCTTGCACGTCACCTCGCGCGACGTGTAGTACGGCAGCACGACGATGAAGCCGCGCTCGGAGTACTTGCGCCGGTAGAGGAGGTCCTCACCTTCGGGCTCCAGCGACCAGGTATGCTCCCCCGAGGACGCCAGCACCATCGGCGTCGACGTGTCCTCGGCCGCTTCGCTGTGCTCGAAGCGCGTGCCGTTCCAGCCGCCCTCGAACTGCTTCCACTGGCCGCTGAGATGGAGGACGACTTTGCTGCACTCTTTCACGGCGACGTCGATGGTCGTGTCGCCGCGGACGATGCGCGAGTTGTCGGGGAGGAGCATGACCGTCGTCGGCTTGAGCAGCCCGATGTCGGTCTTGCAGGTCGTTGAATCGAGGACGTACGTACCGGCGAGACCCTGGCATTCGTCGATGCGGGAAAGGGTCGATGCGCAGGCCACGATTGCAAGCGAGGCTAAGGCCACCACTATCACTCTCACGATGCTTGCAAGTTTACGCTTACATGTGTTCCGGCCGTGCGTTGAATCGCGAGCTCGAGCTGTTTTTCGAGAAACGCGCGGAACGTAATGTCCGCCGCACGCAGTTCCTGCGGGACGAGTGAGCTGATGGTGAGCCCCGGCAGCGTGTTGAGCTCGAGGAAGTACATCTCCTCTTCGCCCGCGGCCATGATGTCGGTGCGCGAGTAGCCTTCGCAGCCGAGAGCGAGGTGGGCGGCGAGCGCGGTGGCTTGCGCGGCGGCGGCCATGTGCGGCGGAATGTTCGCGGGGCAGATCTCGCGCGTGCCCTTGCCGAGGTATTTGCCCTCGTAGTCGAAGCTGAAGCCGGCGTCGACCTCGATCTCGATCACCGGCAGCGCGAACGGTCCCTCGCCGTGGTCGATGACGCCGACGGTGAGCTCGCGCCCCGCGATGTACTGCTCGACGATGTACGCGATCTTCAGCGCGCGGATCTTCGCGATGATGCCCTCGAGATCGCTGCTGCCGTTGACGAAGAAGAGGCCGCGGCTGGAGCCGGCCGCCAGGGGCTTGAGGACGACGCGCTCGTGACGGGAGAGAAGGTCGCGGGCGGCGTCGAGCACTTCGTCGGCGGTACGCGCGATGCGCGACTCGGCGATCTGCACGGCGGAAGCGACGAGCTCTTTCGCCCGCCCCTTGTCGAAGGCGTTGGCGCTGGCCTCGGAACCGGAGCCGGTGAAGGGAAGGCCGCGCGCTTCGAGCAGCCGCTGCACGGTGCCGTCTTCGCCGGCGCCGCCGTGGAGGGCGAGGAAAAAGACGGGATCGTCGACCGGCATGGTGTCGAGCGCCTGCTCGAGGTCGGGCCAGATGGCGGGGCGGGAAGGCTCGAAGTCGAGCTCGAACGGACGCTGGTGCGCGAGGAGCTCGGTGGGGGAGACGTCGTGGACGCGCCCGTCAGGCGACCAGAACCAGCAGAGAGCGTTCCCGAGAGTGCGTACGACATTCTGCGCGGAAGCGACGGAGACGTGCCGCTCGTCGCTGGTGCCACCGAAGAGGATGATGAGTTGGTTCACGAAGGGCGCGATTGCAAGCGGGGCGCCCGGGGGGCTGGGATGGCGGGAACGTGCCTTGGGTGTGCGGGGGAATGCGGGAACGTGCCTTGGGGTGTGCGGGGGCGCCGTTAACGTGCCTTGGGTGTGCGGGGAATAGGTTATAGGACAAATAGGACGAATAGGACCTATAGGCCTGGCGGACCCTGGGTGCCATGGCTGTGCATGGGGAAGGTGGCGCGTGTGCCGGGACTGTGGCGCAGGCGCGCGCCAGGGAAGCGGTTGCGGGTGTGCCGGGGGACCGTGGCACGCGGTGCAGTCCCCCACACCCAGCCACGGCACCCAGGGTCCGCCAGGCCTATAGGTCCTATTTGTCCTATACGTCCTATAACCTATTCCCCGCACACCCAAGGCACGTTAACGGCGTCCCCCGCACACCCAAGGCACGTTAACGGCGTCCCCCGCACACCCAAGGCACGTTAACGGCGTCCCCCGCACACCCCAAGGCACGTTAACGGCGTCCCCCGCACACCCCAAGGCACGTTAACGGCGTCCCCCGCACACCCCGGCCCCCTAGTACCTTTGCCCGCACTCCGGGCAGAACTTGGGGCTGCCTTCGGCTTCGTGGCCGCATTCGTTGCAGGCTTTTTTGACGGCCAGCGGTTCGCCGCACTCCATGCAGAACTTGCCGCCTTTGGTTTTGGCTCCGCAGCTGCCGCAGACGGCGCCGGTGACGGTGGCCACGTCGCGCTGTTTGGTCCAGTTGACGGTGCGGGCTTTCTCGTGGATCTGTTCGCGGGCTGCTTCGGCCTGGGCGGCGGCCAGTTCCTCGTCGAGGTCGGGCGCGCAGTTCTCGCAGAGTCCGGCTTTCTTGTTCCAGCAGATCGGCTCGCAGACCCAGTTGCCGCAGCGGGTGCACTGCTTGAAGACGGGGGAGATCTCCTCGACCGCCTCCTTGAGAGCGGAGTCGTGGGCGGTGCCGCCGACGGCGCGCTGCATCTCGTAGGTGCTGTCGGCGACGCGTCCGAAGACCCCGCCGAAGAGACCGCCGGCCATGCGGGCGGCGCTGCCGAGCATCCCGAGCTTCGACGTCTGGAAGCTCGACATGTAGCCGTTGTGGCATTTCTCGCAGTAGAACTTGAACTGATAGCCGCGATCGGTGGACAGGTCTTCGTGGTTTCCGGTGAAAGGGATGCGGGTGGTCATGGTCGGGGTGCATTATCTGATAGCATCCGCCGCCGGTTCAAACGACATCTAAACGGAGGTCCAATCGATGCGTAAATCCATCCTCTTTGCCCTGTGTCTGGCCACGGCGACCGCAACGTTCGCCCAGCAGCAGCAGATCCGCAGCCCGCGTCCGAGCCCGAGCACCACGATCACCCAGACCGTCGGCATCACCGACGTCACCGTGAAGTACAGCCGTCCCGGCGTGAAGGGCCGCGCCATCTGGGGCGCGCTCGTCCCGTACGACAAGGTCTGGCGCACCGGCGCCAACGAAGCCACGATCATCACGTTCAGCGACGATGTGTCGATCGAAGGGCAGAAGCTCCCCAAGGGCACGTACAGCCTGCACACGGTCCCCGGCCAGAGCCAGTGGGCCGTGATCTTCAACAAGGTCGCGAACCAGTGGGGGAGCTACTCCTACGACCCGGCTCAGGACGCGGTCCGCGTCAACGTCACGCCGATGCCCGCGCCGCACGCGGAGTGGCTGACGATCGACTTCCCGGAGCTCACGACCGACACGGCCAAGATGCGAATCCACTGGGAGAAGGTCGCGGTGCCGGTGACGATCAACACCGACACGACCGCGCGCACGCTCGCCCAGTTCCGCAACGCCATGAAGCCTGACTGGCGCACGGCGTACATGGCTGCCGACTTTGCGTTCGAGAACAACGCCGCCACACCGGCCGAGATCAACCAGTGGCTCGACCAGTCGCTGGCCGTCAACCAGAACATCGCCAACCTCTGGCTGAAGGCACGCATGCAGCGCAAGGCCGGCAACCTCGCCGCCGCCCGCGCCACCGCGCAGCAGGCCGTGGCCGCCGCCACCGACCAGCAGAAGGATTTCGCCAACGAGATCAACCGCCAGGTCGGCGAGTGGAAGTAAGCGCTTAGCTCCACAGGACAGATGGGACCTCCCGGTCCCATCTGTCCCATTCGTCCGTTCTTATTGCGCCGTGGCCGGCTTCACCGGCGTCCGCCACACCGCCTGCAGCACGAGCGCCGCGCCCATCGTCACCACGACTCCGACGAGGTTCCACCACAACCACGCCACGTCGGTGAACTGCCAGACCATGACGGTGACGATCTCTCCCAGCACGGCGCCCCAGAATGCCGCCTTCGCGCCGATCCACTTCACATAGAACGCCAGCAGGAAGATCGCCAGGATCGTGCCGTAGAAGAGCGAGCCGAGGATGTTCACCGCCTCGATGAGCGATCCGAGCTGATTGGCGAACTCCGCGAACAGGATCGCGAACACGCCCCACCCGAGCGTCATCAGTTTCGACACGCGCACGTACTGCTGGTCGGTCGCGTCTTTGTTGATCAGCCGCTTGTAGACGTCGATGACGGTCGTGGAGCCGAGGGAGTTGAGACCCGACGCGGTGGCGGACATCGCCGCGCAGAGGATGGCGGCGAGCACGAGCCCCACCAGGCCCGCCGGCAGGTTGTCCATGACGAACGTGAGGAAGACGTAGTTGGTGTCGGTGCTGTCGGCTTTCGGATCGTTCTTCTTGAGGACGGCGACGGCTTCCTTCTTCGTCGCGGCTTCGCTCTTCTGCAGCTCCCGCAGCCGTTCGCTCGACGCCGCGGCGGTGCCTTCGTCGCCGGCGTCGAGGGCGCTGACGAGCCGCGCCGCCTGCATCCGCTTCTCCTCGAACGTGCGGCGGTGCACTTCCTCGAGCCGCGTGTACTCGGCGGCGTGCGCGCTCTGCGCGATCTTCTCCCGCTCGATGGGATTGAAGAAGAGTGGCGGGGCGACGAACTGGTAGAAGACGAAGACCATCGCCCCGACGAAGAGGATGAAGAACTGCATCGGCACCTTGACCAGGCCGTTGAAGAGGAGCCCGAGGCGGCTCTGCGCGATCGTCTCGCCGGTGAGGTAACGCTGCACCTGCGACTGGTCGGTGCCGAAGTACGACAGCGCGACGAGGAGGCCGCCGATCAGCCCCGACCAGAAGTTGTACTGCGTGCTGGGATCGAACGAAAAGTCGATGACGTTGAGGCGCCCCATGCGCCCGGCGACGTGCACCGCATCGCCGAGGCCGACGCCTTCGGGCAGCGACTTGATGGCCACGAAGAGGGCCACGGCCATGCCGCCGAGCGCGATGGCGAGCTGGTAGTTCTGCGTCCAACTGACCGCTTTCGTGCCGCCGGTGACGGTGTAGATCAGGACGAGGACGCCCACGACGGCGGTGGTGATGTGGATGTTCCAGCCGAGGACGACGGAGAGGATGATGGCCGGCGCATAGAGGGTGATGCCGGTGGAGACGCCGCGCTGGATGAGGAAGAGGAACGCGGTGAGCGTGCGCGTGCGGACGTCGAAGCGTGTCTCGAGGTACTCGTACGCGGTGAAGACCTTCAGGCGGTGGTAGATCGGGACCGCGGTGATGGAGAGGATGACCATCGCGATCGGCAGCCCGAGGTAGAACTGCACGAAGCGCATGCCGTCGGCGTAGGCCTGGCCGGGCGTGGAGAGGAAGGTGATCGCGCTGGCCTGCGTGGCCATGATCGACAGCGCGACCGTGTACCACTGCATCTCGCGGTCGGCGAGGAGGTAGCCCTCGAGCCGCTTCTGCCGCCGCCCTTTCCACACGCCGAACAGCACGATCCCGGCGAGCGTCGCGCACAGCACGACCCAGTCGATCGGTCTCACGTGAAGGCCCTTGTAAAGGCGTAGAACAGCGCGATCTCGATCGCCAGAGCGATGAGCACCGCCGCGTACAGGCGGTTCCAGGTGCGGCCGATGGGGGGAGGGGTTTCGGTCATTGAGATTTTGAATGCTGGATGTTGAATGTTGAATTGGGGCGGAGGCGAATTAAGAATTTCGAATTTCGAATTCAGAAGAGGCGGGAAGCCACGGCGCATTCAACATTCAACAGTCCACATTGAACATTCGACATTGCCCGATCGCGCGCCTTGTTCATTCTCAATTCGAAATCCTTAATTCTCGCTTTTCCGTCCTTCCTTACTCGGCCGAGACCATGTTCGCAAACAGGCGGTACGCGCCCGCCACGCCTGCCGGCAACTGGCGCCACCAGGCGTAGCTGGTGTAGACGAAGACGCCTTTGCCGTGGCGGGCGTACAGCTCGCCGCCGGCTTTTTCGGGCTCGTTGGGATCGTTCGTGGCCAGGACCGTGGTGTAGCGCGGGTCCCAGTCGGTGGTGAAGTAGAGACCGCGCTCCTGCACCCACCCCTCGAAGTCCTTTGCCGTGATCTTGTTCGGCGTGGTGAGGAGGGGATGGGCGGGATCGACGAGCTTCACCGGTGCTTCTTCGACGGTGACGCGGTCGCGCGAGATCTTGAAGGGGAACGGGCCGGGCGCGGCGACGGCGAGGTCGTCGCCGCTGGTGTTGTACTGCACGACCATCGTGCCGCCGTTCTCGACGTACTGCATCAGCTTCGGGTGCGCGAGCTTGAGGCGCTTGCGCGTGTTGTAGGCGCGGATGCCGGCGACCACGGCGTCGTACTTGGAGAAGTCGCCGCGATCGAGGTCGGCGTCGGTGAGCAGCTCCACGTCGTAGCCGATCTGCCGCAGCGCCACGGGGACGTCATCGCCCGAGCCCATGATGTAGCCGATGCGGGAGCCGCGCTTTTTCACGTCGGCGCGCACCAGCCTCGCCATCGCGTCGCCAAAGACGCGCTGCGCCGGGATGTGCTCGTAGGCCAGCTCGGTAATGCCGAGCGTGATCGACTTGCCGCTGGCGAGATCGATTTGCGCCGCGACGTTGCCGGTTGTCTCATGCGCCGGCGGCGTGACGGTGAACGTGACCGTCGTCTCGTCGCCCTTGCCCGCGAGCTTCACCGGCGTCGAGATCGGATCGGCTTTCCACCCCTGCGGCAGGAGGAGGCGCGCGCTGACCGCGGCGTCGGCGGTGAAACTGCGCAGCCAGAGCGTGACTTGGCGCGGCTTCGTGTCGGGGAACAGGTACACGCCCGACCCGAGGTTGGCCACGACCTCGGGCACCACCTCGACGGGGCGGGTGCGCTCCCCCTGCACCGGATCGGTCCAGCGGTAGATCGCCGGGACGGTGTAGATCAGCGTGCGCATCTTGCCGTCATCGAGCGAGACGGTGATGGGGATCGCCGGTGGGTTCACCGGCCGGCCGATGAGCGCGGAGTCCTTGACGGTGAACAGCCCCTTCGCTGCCGGCGGCTCCTGCAGCCAGTAGGGCTGCGAGATCGGCTCGTCGGCCGGGACTTTGATCTTGATGTCGACCTTCACCGGCTTGTTGTTCTCGAGGCGCGTGCCGGGCGCCTGTCCCGGCGCCGCGTACGGCGAGGCGACCATCGACAGCGTGAACGGCACGTCGGAGCGGTTGACGACGGAGACGCTGACCGGCAGCTCGCCGCCGGGGATGACGTAGGAGTCCGCGGCGCTGACGTCGATGGAGAGGCCGGCGCAGTCGCGAATGACGTCGAGCAGCTCCTGCCGCTTCACCTCGACCCAGCGGCTCGCCTTCGGCTGCCAGCCGGGTTGCGCGCCGAGACGGTCGAGGGCGTCGAGCGCGTCGAGGAGGCGCGGCACCGACTTCTGCGGCGACTTCGGGTCGAACTCGTCGTAGGCCTGCTGCAGCAGCTTGCCGACGCTCTCGCCGCCCGGGTAGCGCGACCAGCTCGTGTCGATGCCCTCGAAGAGGTCCTTCGCCGCCGGAGCCCCGGCGCGGAGGTCGAAGTAGTTGATGATCGTGCCGCGGCGCTCGGCCGAGCCGAAGCCCTGGCTCTTATGCTCGCTGCGGCTCTCGGCGGCGATCTCGGTGTAGGCGCGGCCGAGGAGGGGGTTGTAGGTGCCGAGGTCGACGCGGAGCGACTTGGCGACGCTCGGATCGTTCGGATCGATGGGGCGGAAGGAGAAGCGGTTCCAGAAGAGGCGCGTCGGCTGCCACTGGATGCGGGTGCCGAGCTGGTTCAGGAACTTCGACGGATCGCCCGCGGCGACGAACGCTTCCTCGGCCAGGATGGCGGAGGCGGTGTGGTGGCCGTGGCCGCCCTCGCCGGTCGGGGGGAAGCGGGTGATGATGACGTCCGGCTGGAAGTCGCGGATGACGCGCACGACGTCCTCCAGCACGGCTTCGCGGCCCCAGAGATTCAGCGTCTCCTCGGGTGTCTTCGAGTAGCCGAAGTCGATGGCGCGCGTGAAGAACTGCTCGGCGCCGTCGATGCGCCGCGCGGCGAGGAGCTCGTTGGTGCGGATGACGCCGAGGAGCTCACCTTTTTCGTCGCCGATGAGGTTCTGGCCGCCGTCGCCGCGGGTGACGGAGAGGTAGCCGGTGCGCAGCATCCGCTCGTTGGCGAGCCACGCGAGCATGGCCGTGTTCTCGTCGTCCGGGTGCGCGGCGATGTAGAGCGCGCTGCCGACCACGGTCAGTTTCTTCATCGCCAGATGCAGTTGTGCGGCATCGCGAGCCGCGTAGGCAAACGTGGGAACGAACAGCAGCAGGATGAAAAGCAGTCGGCGCATGCGGCCGGGAGAATAGCAAAGTGGTGTTCCACGGAGGTTTGCGGGAGGTGACGGTGCAGAGAACAACGTGGCAGGGGACGATGGGACGAATAGGACGAATAGGACAGATAGGACCTTGGGACCCACCCGCCCAGGGAAAAGCCAGCTACGCGGTTTCCGGTGTCCCATCGGTCCCCTTCCCATCGGTCCCATCCGCCCGTACGCTACTCTCCGCGCCGTGAACTACGACATCGCCGTGATCGGCGCCGGGGCGGCGGGGCTCACCGCGGCGATCTTCGCCGCTCGGGCGGGGGCGCGCGTCGTGGCGCTCGACGGGGCGAAGCGCATCGGGGCGAAGATCCTGATCTCTGGTGGCGGGCGCTGCAACATCACGCACGACGTGGTCACGCCGGACGACTTCAACGGCAACCGCAATGCCGTGGCGAAGGTGCTGCGCGGCTTCACCGTGCGGCAGACCGTCGACTGGTTCGCCTCGCTGGGGGTGCACGTGAAGCGGGAGGAGACGGGGAAGCTGTTTCCGGTCACCGATCGAGCGCGCAGCGTCGTCGATGCGTTGGTGCAGGAAGCGGAAGCGGCGGGCGTGGAGATTCGCACCGACCATCGCGTGGAGCGGCTCGAGGCCGGCTTCGCACTGCACACGAGCCAGGGCGTGGTGCACGCGACGAAAGTGATTCTGGCGACGGGCGGGCGCAGCGTGCCGAAGACCGGCAGCGACGGGCATGGTTTCGTCCTCGCGCGCACCCTCGGGCACACGATCACCCCGCTCTTCCCGGCGCTCGTGCCGCTGATTCTCGAGCCGCAGCACTGGCTCACGGAGCTGAGCGGCACGGCGGTCATCGCCGAGCTGTCCGTGCGCGGCGGTACGGGCCGCGTGGTGCGCCGCGAGCGCGGCTCGATGCTGTTCACGCACTTTGGTCTCAGCGGTCCGGTGGTGCTCGACGTCTCGCGCCACTGGCTGGCGTCGCGCAAGGAAGATCCGGCGACGGCGCTGACGGCGAACTTCCTCGCCGACACTTCATTCGAATCGCTCGAAGCCGAACTGCTGGCCGTGGCGAAGCGGAACCCACGCGCGACGGCGTCGAGCCTGCTCCGCGGCCGCCTCCCGGAGCGCCTGCTCGAACGCCTCGCCTCGGCCGCGCCGCTCTCCCAGCTCTCGAAAGAGGAGCGCCGCGCGCTGGTGCGTTCGCTCGTGGAGCTTCCGCTGCCGGTCGTGCGCGACCGCGGCTTCGACTACGCCGAGGTGACGGCGGGCGGCGTGCCGCTGAGCGAGGTGGAAGTGGCGACGATGGCCTCACGCGTGTGCGCAGGCTTGTACCTCTGCGGAGAGATCCTGGACGTGGACGGGAAGATCGGCGGGTACAACTTTCAGTGGGCGTGGGCGAGTGGCAGGCTGGCGGGGATGGGGGCCGCTAAGAATTGAGAATTGAGAAAGGCTTCGCGGAGCGGGAGCTTTCTCAATTTTCAATTCCCAATTCTCAATTGATCGTCACCGGTAAACCAGCTTCCGCAGCGGCGGGTCGAAATCAAAGGACCCCAGCAACAGCCAGCGGCGCGCGTCCTTTTCGCGCCCTTTGCGTGCGACCAGCGGCGTCGTGTAATGCCAGAAGGGGAGGCGGTAGATGGCCACGCCGCTGGTGCCGCCGACGTCGTGGCTCTGGGAGAGGAACCCCTTCTCCTCGTATACCAGCCACTGTGATGCGACGGCGTCGTTGCTGAACATGATGTGCAGGTCGATGAAGCCGTTCTTCGCTTCTTCGCGCGTGGGGTGATGGTCATTGTGCGGACCGCTGTAATCGCCCGGCTCGTAGCAGATGACCTGGCGTCCCCAGTGATCGCCGCAGAGCGACGCGCCGGCCAAGCCTTCGGCAAACCTCAGGAAGCTCTGCGAGGCCATCATCTGCGCCAGGCCGATCTCCGTCATGACCGACAGTGCCTGCGAGCGCGGTGAATTGAACGTGGCCGTCTTCACGCGCACCGTCTTGCGCAGCGACTCGGAGTAGTTCTCCGTCATCTCCGTCAGCGCCTCGCGCGGAATGGGCGTGTGCATGCGCCGCAGCACGGGGAAGACCGCTTCGTCGAGCAGCTTCATCGCCGCGCGAGCGACGCCGTCGTCGATCAAGCCGTCCAGGAGCGCGATCGGTGTCTTGCCGCGCGTATTGAGCGCCGGAATCGGCTCCGGATTGGTGATCATCCGCCGGCCGCGCCGGTTGAGCAGAGCGTCGAATTCATGAGGGAAAGCGAGCACGGCGTAAGTGTAGCGATTTCCTTGCGGCGGTGATCGCTGTCATGCGCGCCGATGAAGATCGTGGCGATCCTCAGCCGCAGGATCAGCGGGGAGTTGACCGACGAAGCGGCGCTGGAGCGGCTGCGGGGGGCGGTGGCGGCGCTGGTGAGGGCGGCCGCGGAACGATAGGACCTATAGGACCTATAGGACGAATGGGACTCATAGGACCCCGCCCAACCCCGACGAGAACATCCGTGGGGCGGTAGGTGTCCTATTCGTCCTATCTGTCCTATAGGTCCTATTCGTGCTATTTGCTACTTCACCACCTTCAGCGCGTTCTCCGTGGCGTGCAGCAGCGCCGCTGGTCCGACTGGCGCGCCCGTCGCGTGCTTCATCCACTGGTCGGGGGTCACGCTGCCGTAGCGGGACATGCGCTCGAATTCCTGGCCGATGTTGCCCGCTTTTTCGATCTGTTCCTCGATCTGATGGGCGATGAGGTGGCCGACCGAGTAGTCGGGGAGATACAGGAAATTGTTGACCATGTGTGCGTAGACGCCGAGCAGCACGACGTCGCGCTTTCCGAAGATCGGGGCGTAGTACTTGTTCCAGACGTCCTTCGCGATCTGCACGGTGGCGTTCTTCAGCTCTTCCGGCGTCGCGTTCGGGTGGTCGTACATCCAGTGCCACATGCCCATGTCGACGAGTCCCACGCCGGCGATCTCGTAGGTGCCCCAGAAGTCGTTGAGCGTCTGCAGCGCACGCGATTCGGCGGTGGGGCTGGCGAGGCCGAGGAGCTCGAAGTCGCGGGCCTGGAAAACGAAAGCGAGGGCTTCGGTGAAGGCGGTGTTCGGGACGCTCGCCAGCGAGTAGTGGTCGATGTTCTTGAGGGAGAACACCTGCTCGACGTTGTGCCCCATCTCGTGCACGGCGATGTTGAAGCCTTTGTAATCCATCCCCTCTTTGCCGACGCGCGTGCGCAGGCGGGGATTGTCGCCGCGGCGTGCGGCGGGCATCGCGTGGCCGGAGCCGCGCGCCGCATCGACTTCGATGTTGTTCGCCAGATACTCCGCGCGCTCCTTCGTGAAGCCGAGCTTCGTCAGGAGGCTCGCCATGTCGGCCTTGTACGCGGCGGCCGTGGGATAGCGCTTGCGCGTGATCGCGTCGAGCTGTTCTTCGCTGTACTGGCCGCGGGGACGGAAGCCGTTGTACCAGATGTCGAACGGCTCCAGCTTGCGCCCGAGGCGCTGTTCGATGAGCTTGGCGACGCGGGGGGCGAGCGGCGAGGAGACGACTTCCTCGAGCATCGCCTTCACACGGGCTTCCGGCAGTTGGCGCCCTTCCTCGAAGCTGCGCTCGATGTGCGTCGGCGCGGTGGGGGAGTACGGATCGACGAGCTTCGCCGCGCGGAATGCCTTGAGGATCGTGGCGTAGCGCGAGTACGGCTCGGCCTTGTGGCCGGAGGTGTGATTCTCCGCGTCTTTGACGGCAGCCGGCTTCACTTCATTCGTCTGCGGATTCCAGTCGACGTTCGGGTTGTCGATGACCTGCTCGGGGATGGAGGAGTCGACGATGCGCTCCATGACACGCTGGATCAGCCGCTGCTTCGGCAGGCCGGTCTTCGCGTCGAGGCTGTAGCTCGCCTTGATCTCGTCGCGCAGGTTCCAGTGCTCGAGCAGACGCATCCCGGCGGGGAAGAGGCGGTTGCCGTTCGGATCGAGGACGTGGTGCATCCAGACGTTGTAGGTGGCGACGTATTGCGACGTCTCCGCGTATGCCCGTCCATACGCGAGGTTCACCTCGGACGGAATGCGTTTGGAGAAGCGTTGCGCGAGCTTCGTCTCCGCCCACTGCCGCCGCGACCATTTCTCTCCCTCCGCCAGCCGCTCCTCGAGCGTCGTCAGCGGGAAGTTGAGCAGGATGACGAAGGCGAGCTTGTTCGCGAAGAGGTCGTCCGTGAGATGCGCGCCCGGCTCGTAGCCGGCCATGATCTCGTCGAACGGATGGATGGGCCCGAGGTCGAGATCCGACTGCCAGTCGAGATCGCGGCCGATCTCGTTGAGGTGGCCGTCGATCGACTCGAAGGCGAACTGCGAGCGTTCGAAGAGCGCGTCGAGCGTGGCCTGCTCGCCGGCGAAATGCGTGCGCACCAGCGCTTCGAAATCAGCCGCGCTCCCGTCGCCGGCGCGCCAGAACTGCGCGACCTGCTTCATGCCGCGCAACAGCCGTGCGCGCTGCCCCTCGCCATATTTCGCGACGAGCTCGGTCTCCAGTTTCTGCATCGAGGGATTCAGGTTCTGCGTTTGTGCGGACGCCGTGACGGTCATGACAATCGCGAGCACGGCAACAGTGAGCATTCGGAGCACGCGTGCCCTCCTTTTCGTGGGCGGATCATACGATGGGTCCTATTGGCCGCGGGGTTTGGTGCGGTGCGTGGCCTGTGCGGTCCACGGGTCTTCCGGCCAGGGATGCTTCGGGTAGCGGCCGCGCAACTCCTTGCGCACTTCCTGGTAGGCGCCGTTCCAGAACGACTGCAGGTCGCGCGTGACCTGGACGGGGCGGCCGTTCGGCGCGAGCAGCGCGAACGTCACGGGCGTCTTCGCCGGCCCGATGCGCGGCGTCTCCGCGAGCCCGAACAGCTCCTGCAGCTTCGCCGACGCCACGAGGGAGCCGTCGTCGCGATACTCCAGCGCGACGGTGCGTCCACTCGGCAGCGGCAGGCGCTCCGGCGCGAGTTGGTCGAGGCGTCTGCGCACGTCGTACGGCAGCTCCGTCGAGCCGGTCGTGGCGATGAGCGTCTCCCAATCGACGTCGAGCTGCGCGAATGCGAGCCGCAGTTGCAGCTCCGGCGCGATGCGCTCGCGCATCGAGACGGCCAGCAGCCGCTGCTCCTCGGCCGGATCGGGTTTCACCGGCACTTCGCGCAACAGCAGCGAGCCGTACCAGCGGCGCTCGATCGCTTTCACCCGGCCGTTCGCCAGCGAGTGCACGACATCGCGATGCGTCGGCGCGAGCCACTCGCGATCGACATACGACGCGACGCGCACGAGCGGCTCGCCGCCCGAGCTGTTCACGTCGAGCGCGACGAGGAACTCACCCTCGCGCACGCCGCTCTCGCGCCCGAGCTGCGCGCCGGTGCCGGTGGCCAGCAGCAGCCGCGGCGAGCCGGGCTCCCGTCGCATGGCTACTCGATCGGGGTAACCGGCCAGCAGCGCGCGCAGCACGATTTCTTCGCTGGCGTCGCGGCGGTAGTCATCGCCGAGGATGCGCTGGGCGATGGCGGAGAGTTCGCGCACCGCGGGATGGGACGAATGGGACCGATGGGATCCCATCGTTTCCTCCGCCAGAGCGATCGCGTCAGACCGCGTGGTTGGTGGAGTGTCCCCGCGCATCATCCGCCGCGAATCCTCAGAAAGCAGCGCACAGACGCGCACGGCGGCGTCGGCGCCGCGCGCTTCCACGAGCACGCGCGCCAGCCGCGGATGCAGGGGGAAGCGGCGAATCTGCTCGCCGAGCGGGGTGAGCTTCGTTCCCTCGATCGCGCCGAGCTGTGCGAGCAGCTCCAGCGCGCTTTCGATGCGTTGCTCCGGCGGGCGCTCGAACCAGGCGAACGTCCGTGGGTCGCCGCCCCAGGCGATGATGTCGAGCGCCGTCGAGGCGAGGTCGACGCGGCGCACTTCCGGTTCGCGATGGGGACGAAGGATCGTGCGCTCGTCCCAGAGGCGCGTGGCGCGGCCCGGTGCGGTGCGGCCGGCGCGTCCCGCGCGCTGCTCCGCCGAGTCGAGCGAGATCAGCTCGGTCTGCAGATGATCGACGGCCGTCTCGGCGTCGTAGCGGAGCACCTTGTGCAGTCCCGCGTCGATGACGTCGGTGACGCCTTCGACCGTCAGCGACGTCTCGGCGACGTTCGTGGCCAGGATCACCTTCTTCTCTTTCGACGGCGCGAGCGCCAGCTCCTGCGCGTCGACGTCGAGCGAGCCGTGCAACGGCAGCACGGTGAGCCCGCTGCCGGCGAGGTCGCCGACCGCACGGTCGATCTCGCGCTTGCCGGGGAGGAAGCCGAGGATGTGGCCTTTCGCGTCGCGGGCAGCCTCGCGGACTGCCTGTGCCATCGACGCCGCGGGCGCGTAGCGAATCTCCACGGGGTAGCGTGACGCTTCGATCTCGATGACCGGTGCGCCGAGATACGAGGCCACCGCCGTCGCGTCCATCGTGGCGGACATCACGATCACCGCCAGGTCGTCGCGCGCGTCGACCGCCTGCTTCACGAGCGCGAGGGCGAGATCGGCGTGGATGCTCCGTTCGTGGAACTCGTCGAGGATTACGGCGTCAATGTCCGAAAGGAGCGGGTCGGACTGGAGGCGCGCGGTAAGGATGCCTTCGGTGGCGACGAGAAGTTTCGTCCGGTTCGTAAAGCGACGCTCGTAGCGGATTTGCCAGCCGATCTCTTCGCCGAGGGTCCAGCGCTGCTCGGCGGCGATGCGGCGTGCGAGTGCGCGTGCCGCAACACGGCGAGGTTGGAGTAAGATCACGCGCCCGATACGTGCCATGGCTGGTGGGATGCGTGTGGTCTTTCCCGAGCCCGGTGGTGCGACGACGACGGCGGCGCGAGCGGTCCGCGCGGTTGTAACAATTTTGTCGACGTGTTCGTCGATCGGCAATCGAATGAGATCGAGCATTTGTAAGCAAAAGACAGATTTTTGAATGACGGTGACGTGCCGATATCGGCGCTGTCGCCTAAGTCGTTGATTCTTCAGCGAAAAGCAGATTGATGATCGTGGCAGCGCGGGTGCAGTTTACAAGTGCATCTGAGGTTACGGCTTTGTCACGGTCATCTGACTACCGGAGGGGGGTGCGGCCAGCCACGAAAACGGAGACCTGTTTCACGTAGACCAGTCCACATAACAACGCTTTCACTCAATTCATGAGGAGTTTCTGAATGAATTCTTTTAGACGGTTTGCAGTCATCTGCACCGCTCTTTTGCTGCTGCTCAGCGTCGCGGCGAGCGCGCAGACGACGTCAAGCCTCACCGGGAAGGTGATTCTCGACGGCAACGGAATCCCGGGCGTGACGGTGACGATCTCGTCGCCGGCTCTTCTGGGGACCCGCACGACCGTGACCGACGTCAACGGGAACTACAATTTTGCCGGCCTTCCGCCCGGAGCGTACACCGCACGCTTCGAGATGGAGAGCATGCAGACGCAGACCCGCAATGTGCAGGTCACGCTTTCGGGTACGGCCCGTGCCGACGCGGAGATGAGGCTTTCGGCTGTTGCGGAAGCCATCACCGTCACGGCGGCGGCCCCGGCCGTTCTCGAAACGACCGAGGTGCAGACCAACATCCAGGCCGACCTGGTCAACAACCTGCCGACGCAGCGCACGCTGACGGCGACGACCTCGCTTGCACCGGGCGTCACCACGCAGAGCGGTACGGGCGGCGCGGCGGCTGGTTCGATCGCCATCTCAGGCGCTCCGGCGTACGACTCCGTCTTCATGGTGAACGGCGCGACGGTCAATGAAAACCTTCGCGGCCAGGCGCACAACCTCTTCATCGAGGACGCCATCCAGGAGACGACGGTCCTCACCGCGGGCGTTTCCGCGGAGTTCGGCCGTTTCACCGGCGGCGTGGTCAACGCGATCACGAAGTCGGGCGGCAACGAGTTCAGCGGCACTCTTCGCGACACGGTCACCAACGACACGTGGACCGCGGAGGGCGACCTCCGGGTGAACGAGCCGGTCGACGTGACCAACCACGTCTACGAAGGGACGCTCGGCGGCCGCATCATCCGCGATCGTCTGTGGTTCTTCGCCGCCGGCCGTTACGCCGAGCGGTCGCAGAACAACACGCTCGCGAATGACGACGCCACCGGCTTCGTGACCGGGACCGAGGACACACGCTACGAGGGCAAGCTCACCGGTCAGATCACGAGCAAGCACAGCCTCGTCGCGTCGTACCTCGACTCGACCACGGCGCAGACGAACAACTGCCCCTTCGGCGGTTGCCTCGAGTTCGTGAACCTCGACGTTGCCCGCGAGCTCCCGAACACCTTCATGACGCTTCACTACAACGGCATCATCACCAACTCCCTCCTCATCGAGGCGAACTACGCGGACAAGGACTTCTCGTTCGTCGGTTCGGGTGGTGACTTCACCGACCGCATTCGCGGTACGGCTCTCGGCGCCTACGGCACGGGCGAGGGTTACCTCGGCGCGCCGTTCTTCTGCGGCGTCTGCGACGACGAAGAGCGTAACAACAACGTCTGGGGCGCCAAGGCGACGTACTACCTTGCTTCCCGCAGCCTTGGTACGCACTCCATCGTCACGGGCTACGAGAACTGGGCCGAAGAGCGTATCTCGAACAACTACCAGACGGCGTCGAACTACATCATCTACCTGTACGACGACGTCAACCTGATCGCGCCGACCTGCACCGGTCCGACGCCGGCAGACATCACCTGCCGTCCTCAGATCTCCACGGGCGACGAGATCAAGTGGAACCCGATCTTCGAGCTCACGCAGGGCTCGGACTTCACCACGCAGTCGCTGTTCGTGAACGACAAGTGGGACCTCAACGACCACTGGAACTTCAACCTCGGCGTTCGTTACGACAAGAACAACGGCAAGGATTCGTCCGGCATCACCGTCGCTGACGACTCCAGCTTCAGCCCGCGTCTCGGCGTGATGTACGACGTCCAGGGCAACGGCCGCTTCCGCGTGAACGGCAGCTACTCCAAGTACGTCTCCCGCATCGCCGAGTCGATCGGCTCGATCGGTGCCGGCGGCGGCAACCCGTCGTACCTCTATTACGAGTACACCGGCCCGACGATCAACCCGAACCACACCCTGACCACGCAGCAGGCTCTCGCCGAGCTCTTCGCGTGGTTCGACGCCAACGGCGGCAACGGCATGGCGCCGACCCGCGGCACGCTGTCCGGTGTGAACCAGAAGATCGTCGGTTCGCTCCAGTCCCCCAGCGTCGACGAGTGGAGCCTCGGCTTCGGTTCGCAGCTCACCAGCAATGCGTACCTCCGCCTCGACTTCACCCGTAAGGATTGGAACGACTTCTACGCGCGCTTCACGAACGCTCAGACCGGCACCGTGCCGGCCGTCGTGCGTGACGCGAACGGCAACGTGATCGTCGACCTCCACTCGAACCTCGACTTCACGGAAGTCTCCAACAGCGACGCCTACGAGCGCGTCTACAACGCCGCCATGCTGCAGGCAGCCTGGCGTCCGTTCCAGCGCGTCAACGTCGGCGCCAACTACACCTGGTCCACGCTGAAGGGCAACGTCACGTCCGAGAACACGGGCTCCGGTCCGGTTCCGGAGAGCGCCTTCCAGTACCCCGAGTACAAGGCGTTCGACCAGCACAACCCGACTGGCTATCTGCCGGGCGACCAGCGCCACAAGCTCCGCGCGTGGGTCAGCTTCGACCAGCCGACGCCGTTCGGTGCGTTCAACTTCTCGCTCCTGCAGCGCTTTGATTCCGGCACGCCGTACTCGGCGATCACCCAGCTTTCACCGTCGTTCTTCACGAACACGCAGGCTGGTTACACTTCGCCGTTCCTCGACGGAGAGGGCCTCTCGTATGCCGGTACCCCCGGCAACGTGGCGTACTACCTGAGCGAGCGCGGCGAATACCGTTGGGATGACATCAGCTCGACGGACCTCGCCGTGAACTACGAGCTGCCGATCAGCCGCATCAGCCTCTTCGCCCAGGCGAAGGTGGTCAACGTCCTCAACAACCAGGGCCAGATCAACGGCAACACCACGGTCGTCGTCGACCAGGCGTGGAACCCGTTCACCGAAACCCCGGTCGAGGGCGTTCACTGGCACAAGGGTGCGAACTTCGGTCGCGGCACGCAGCCGACGACCAGCGCCGGCGCCAGCCTCCTCGCGCCGAACGGCCACTTCCAGCTCCCGCGTACCTTCTACTTCTCGGCAGGTCTGCGGTTCTAGTCTGGTCGTTGTTTCTGCTGTAACTTCGTCGCCCCGGCCGCAAGGCCGGGGCGATTTTTTGAGGACGCTGAATTAAGAATTTCGAATTTCGAATTTCGAATGCAGACCGTGGCCGCAGGCCTTTTCGAATTCGTCATTCGAAATTCGAAATCTCTCTCCAGCCTCGACCGTTGCTCCCACCGCTGATGAAGAAGCTCCTCCCGATCCTCCTGCTGCTCGCTGCCTGCCGCAATGCCGAGACTGCGGTGCCGGCGGCTTCCGCTCCGAACGCGCCGGTCATCCTCATCTCCATCGACACGTTGAGGGCCGACCGCCTGCCGGCGTATGGCTACAGTGGCGTGCAGACGCCCGCCATCGACGCGTTGCGCAAGGACGCGATCCTCTATCGCAACGCCTACTCGCACGTCCCGCTGACGCTCCCGTCGCACGTTTCCATGCTCACCGGGCAGTTGCCGCCCGACACCGGCGTGCGCAACAACATCGGCTTTACCTTCGACGCGGCCAAGCAGCCGACGCTCCCGGCGCTCCTGAAAGCGAAGGGGTACGCGACCGGCGCCGCGGTCTCGGCGTACGTCCTGCGCGGCAACACCGGGCTCGGCGCCGCCTTCGACTTCTACGACGACAACATGGTGGCGCATGCAGGGGAGGCGGCCGGACGCGTGCAGCGCGCCGGCGACGTCACGCTGCCCGTCGCCGAACGGTGGACGCGCGAGCACGCGCAGTCGCCGTTCTTCTTCATGCTCCACCTCTTCGAGCCGCACTCGCCGTACGCCGCGCCGGAGCCGTTCCGCACGCAGTACGCCGCGCAGCCGTACGACGGCGAGATCGCCGCCACCGACGCCCTCGTGGGCCGCTTCCTCGACCATCTCCGCTCCACCGGCATCTACGACCGCGCTGTGATCATCCTTCTCTCCGACCACGGCGAAGGACTCAACGACCATGGCGAAGAAGAGCACGGGATCTTTCTCTACCGCGAAGCCATCCACGTGCCGCTGCTGATCAAGCTGCCGCAGTCGCAGCGCGCCGGCGAGACCGTCGCCGCGCCCGTGCAGCTCATCGACCTGCTGCCGACGCTGACGAAGCTCACCGGCGCGGAGACGCCGCAGGGATTGCGCGGCACCGACATCCTCGCGGCCGTGCCGCCGTCGCGCAACATCTACTCCGAGACGCTCTACCCCCGCATTCACCTCGGGTGGAGCGATCTCCGCTCCATCGTCGATGCGAACTTCCACCTCATCGACGCGCCGCGCGCGGAGCTCTACGCCGTCAGCGACGTCGCCGAGAAAGCGAACGTCCTCGCCGACAACCGCCGCGCGTACGCCGCGCTGCGCAAGGAGCTCGAGCCGTTCAGCCGCGACCTCCCGGCGATGGCCAGCATCGATCCGGAAGAAGCAAAGAAACTCGCAGCGCTCGGCTATCTCGCGTCGGCACCGTCGCAATCCTCCGGACCGCTGCCCGATCCCAAAGACCGCATCGGCGTGCTGGCGAAGATGAAGGTCGCGGCGCGACTGGAGCGCGAAGGGAAGACCGCCGAGTCGATCGCGCGCTACCGCGAGATCATCGCGGAGGAGCCGCGGCTGACCGACGCCTGGTCGCTGCTCGCGCGCCAGCTCGAGAAGAGCGGCCAGTGGGACGAAGCCGTCGCCACTTACAAGCGTGGCATCGAGCTGGCGCCGTCGAGCGCCGGCGAGTTCGCGCTGTCGCTGGCGAACGTGTTCCTCCTGCAGAACCGGCCGGACGACGCGATCCAGCACGCGCAGCTCGGCCTTTCCACGAATCCCGGCAACGCACACCTCCTCATGGGACGCGGCGCGCTGGCGAAGCACGATCTGAACGCGGCCGAACGCGAGGCGCGAGCGGCGATGGAGACGCAGGACTACCGCGTGCCGGCGATGATCCTGCTGGCCCAGGTGCGCGTGCAGCAGCGCGACCTCCGCGGCGCGTCGGGGCTGCTCGACCAGGCCGTGACCGACATCAAGCAGCGGCAGCTCGACGTCCCGCCGCTCCTCTTTTTCGTGCGCGGCGACATCCTCGCCCGCATGAACCAGACGGAGCCCGCCATTCAGGCCTTCGACGAAGAGATCCGCCGCTACCCGCAGAACCGTCAGGCCTACGCGAACCTCGCCGTCATCTATCTGTTGTCCGGCCGGCGCGACGCCGCCAACCAGACGATGGAGCGGATGGTCCGCGCGAATCCGTCGAAGTCCAGCTACGAAGTGGCGGCGCGCACTTTTGCGGAACTGGGTGACAACGCGGGTGCCGCGGCGTGGAGCCGGCGGGCGCGATGATGCCGGGGCGGATGGAGAACGCAGAACGCAGAATGCAGAACGCAGAACGTAGAAAGGGATCCGCGTCTTCATTCTTCATTCTGCGTTCTTCGTTCTGCGTTCTTGTTTTTCTTCTTGCCCTCACCGCCTGCACCCGCCCCGAAGCCCCCGCCGCTCCGCCGGCCGATCTGCCGATCTTCCTCATCTCCATCGACACGCTGCGGTCCGACCGCGTCAACGCGCAGCTCACGCCGCAGCTCACGGCGCTGGCGCAGGACGGCGTCACGTTCACGCGCGCCTTCAGCCACGTTCCGCAGACGCTGCCGTCGCACACGACCATGCTCACGGGGCTGCTGCCGCAGCACAACGGCGTGCGCGACAACATCGGCTACGCCGTCGCGCCGTCGCTCGACACACTGCCGGAGATCCTCAAGCGCAACGGCTACACGACCGGCGCCTCCGTTTCGTCGTACGTCCTCCGCCGCGCCACCGGCATCGATCAGGGCTTCGACTTCTTCGACGACGAGCTCGAGTACCGCTCGTTCGTCGACATCATGGCCGAGCGCGGCGGCGAGCGCAGCGTGGCCGCGCTGCAACGCTGGCTCGACGGCGTCACGTCGCGCAAGCTCTTCGCGTTCCTCCACCTCTACGAGCCGCACGCGCCGTACGCGAACGACTCGTACGACGCTGACGTGCAGCAGGCGGACGCGATCGTCGGCAGCTTCCTCGCCGATCTCAAGCGCCGGAACCTCTACGACGACGCGCTCGTCATCGTCACCTCCGATCACGGCGAAGGGCTCGGCGAGCACGGCGAGGACGAGCACGGCGTCTTCCTCTACCGCGAAGCGATCCAGGTGCCGCTCATCATCAAGCTGCCGCGCCGCGCGCGTGCAGGGGAGCGCATCGAGACGATGACGGCGCTCGCCGACCTGACGCCGACGATCCTCACCGCCGCCGGCTTCACCCCGCCCAAGGTCGACGGCCTCGACGCCCTCGGCGCCGTCCCACCAGCGCGCCGCATCTACGCCGAAAGCTACTACCCACGCCTGCACATCAACTGGCACGAGCTGACGTCGCTCGTCGACGCGCAGCATCAGTACATCGACGCGCCGCGCCGCGAGCTGTACGACTGGCGCGCCGATCCGCGCGAGCAGACGAACCTCCTCGACACCAACCGCCGCGTGGCCTTTGCCATGGCAGGGGAGCTGAAGCCGCTGGTCACGCCCTTCCAACCCCCGTCCAATATCGATCTCGAGGATCAGCGCAAGCTCGCCGCCCTCGGCTATCTCGGCTCCGCCTCACCCACGCCCGCGGGCCCCCTCCCCGATCCGAAGGACCGCATCCACTTCCTCCGTATCCTCCGCGAAGCGAAGCGCCACGTGACGCGCGGCGAATTTGCCGCCGCGATCCCGCTGCTGCGCAAGCTGACGGAGGAGAACCCCAGCCTCGTCGATGAATGGGTGCTGCTGGCCGAGGCGCTGGAGCGGAGCAGGCAGCGCGGGGAGGCGATCGCCGTGCTGCGCCGCGCCAACGCCCTCTTCCCCGGCAGCGCCGTCGTCACGCTCCCTCTGGCCGAGCTCTATCTCGCCGACCGCCGCTTCGCCGACGCGCGCGCCCACGCCGAGCTCGCGCTGAAAGAGGACGAAGTGCTCGCCCGCGAGATGCTGGCGAAGATCGCCCTGGCCGCGAACGATCTCCCCACGGCCAAACGCGAGATCGAGCGCGCCGCTGCCGTCGCCCCGAAGCGCACGACAACGCTGCTCGCGCTGGCGCGCGTTCAGAAACGCGCCGAAGAGTGGGGAGCGCTGCTCGGTACCCTCGACCGCATCGCCGCCGAGATCGACACCCGCCACCTCCCCCGCGTCCGCGGCCTCCACGCCGACCGCGGCGAAGCCCTCCTCCACCTCCAGCGCGGCCGCGAAGCCGAACAAGCCTTCCGTCGCGAAACCGAGCTCTTCCCCGACAACCTCCCGGCCTGGGGCAACCTGGCGGTGATCCTCTCCGTGCAAGGCCGCAACGCCGAAGCCCGCGCCCTGCTGGACGACGCCGTCCGCCGCAACCCCACCCCAGAAGCCCAACGGATGCGGGCGGAAGCGCTGACCGTGGTTGGGCGATAGGACAGATAGGACGAATAGGACAGATAGGCCCTATGGGACCACCGTCCTATCCGTCCTATCGGTCCTATTTGTCCTGTCGTTTCCCCTTGGTACGCGCTTCGCTCTCCCCAAGGCATGGCTGATCAGCGCATTAACGACGACACCGACGACATCGACTACACCGCCGAAGGGCGCACGCCCCCGCGCGAGAAGGACGATCCGACCAACGAAGGCTACGACGAAGCCGCACGCAGCGGCCCCAGCGCCTACGGCGTCCCCGAAGGCGAAGGCGGCGTCTTCGGCACCACCGGCGGCGGCACCATCGATTCCGGCTTCCAGATCGAAGAACGCCCCGCGGTCTATGACGGGGGCGGCGATGACAACGGCCGCACCGCCGGCATCCGCGGCGACGACGACACCGAGCGCTGAGCCGCACGGCGTCGCTGGAGTAACAGAGAACCGACCAGAGGCCTCCCGTCCGGTCTCCCTGTAGCCCCAGCGGCGCCGTTCAACTCACCCCCGGCGTCCG
This sequence comes from Thermoanaerobaculia bacterium, assembly GCA_036380735.1. Taxonomy (GTDB): domain Bacteria; phylum Acidobacteriota; class Thermoanaerobaculia; order Gp7-AA8; family Gp7-AA8; genus DASVEE01. The sequence continues at coordinate 129,232 of DASVEE010000011.1, forward strand.
CCGTTCGCCACAAATGGCGGCGGCGGGGCGTGGTGGGCTGCGTACGCTCGGGGCATGCGTATGCGACTGCTGGTTTTTGCGCTGCTGCTCTTCGTGGTTACGCCGGTTTCCGCTTCGAAGTTATGGGGGAGTCTGGAGGCCGGGCCGCATGCGGTCGGGTTCCGGGTGATCAACACGTTCGATCATGCGCGGCCTTACCGCTTTCCCGCGGACCTGGCGGGGAAGCCGCGGAGTGGGGAGCGTGCGCGGCCGATGCAGGTCAGTATGTGGTATCCGGCGGAGGCCACGACGGCGCCGATGATGCGGTTCCGCGAGTATGTCGATTTGACACCGCGGGGCGATTACTACCGGTTGGATTTGTTGCGGGAGTTGACGCCGGCGCAGCGCGAGCAGCTCGAGGCGTTCGAGACCGCCGCGGTGCGCGATGCGAAGCCGTTGGGACGCAAGTTCCCGCTCGTGTTGTGGAGCCTGCATTACCCCGCGTTGTCGAACGTGACGCCGGAGTACCTCGCGTCACATGGGTACGTGGTGGTGACGATGCCGCGTCTGGGGGTGAGTGCGGGGGCGCCGGAGACGAACGTCGACGCGGCGGATTTCGAGTCGAAGCAGCGCGACCTCGACTTTCTGATCAATGCGATGGCGCCGTACGCCGATACGCGCAGCATTGGCGCGGTCGGCTTCAGTGCCGGGGGCAAGTGGATGACGGGGCTGGCGATGCGCAATCCGGATGTGCGCGCCGTCGTGTCGCTCGATACCGCGCTGCTGTTCAACGACGCGACGCATCGCGCGTGGTCTTCGACGCCTTCGTTCGGGCTCGATCGCGTGCGTGTGCCGTTGCTGCACATCATCCGCAGTGAGTGGGTGCCGCGCGAAGATCCGGAGCTGTGGAAGGCGATGCGCCATGCCGAGCGCACGTACGTCGAAGTGCCGGCGCCGGGGCTCGATCACTTCGATTACCAGTCGATGGGATATGCGACCACGTTGGTGGGGGGACGGCCGCAGCACGCGAAGGCGGTAGCCGATGCGTTCCACCAGTACCACCGGCTGACGCTGGCGTTCCTCGATGCACATGTGAAGCACGACGCCGGCGCGCGCACGCGGCTCGCCGGCGTGGGCAAGCGTCTGGCCGCGGAGCCGGCGCCGCCGACGACGGCGCAGTTCCTCGAGGCGATGCGGGAGGAAGGGCTCGACGCGACGCTCGACGTTTTCCGCGCGGTGTGGAAAGCGGCGGGCCGCCCGCCGATCGACGAGCAGTCGCTCAACACGATCGGCTACGTGCTGATCCTCGCGGAGCGCCGTCCGGCCGACGCGTTGAAGATCTTCGCCCTGGCCACGGAGGCGTACCCGGAATCGGCCAACGCGCAGGATTCCCTGGGTGACGCGTATGTCGCGCTGGGGGAGACGGAAAAGGCCAAAGACGCCGCGCGAAAGGCGATCACGCTGCTGGAAAGGGATCCGTCTCCGGCAGAGCGGAAGGCGGCCATTCGCGCCAGTGCGGAGGGGAAGTTGCGGTAGGCAATAGCGCGAATAGGACCTATAGGACGGATAGGACGGCTGCGTTGTCCTATTCGTCCTATAGGCGTGCACTAAAACTGCTGCAGGATCTCCTCGACCGTGGCTCTTTTGCAGGTGTACATCGGCGTGTCGCGCACCGTGAACTTCGATGATTCCGTTTCGCGCAGCTCCTGCACGAGGTCCAGGAACTCGGCGGCGGAATCGGCTTCGAACGCCACCACGAAGTCCTGATCATCCAGGCCGAACGAGTACGTCGTGTTGATCTTCACGCGGGGGTACTTGTGGCCGATGGCGATGTGCTCGTTCATGATCCGCTGGCGCTCCGGCATCGGCAGCAGGTACCAGTCGCGTGTCTTCACGAACGGGTAGACGAACAGCAGCGGCTTGAGGCCCGGCACGATGCGCAGGCGGCGTCCTTCCTGCCCCTCGTGCACGTGCTCGTCGACGTACTGCGAGTGCTTCGTCATCGCCAGGTAGGAGAACGGCATGTCGAGCCACCGTCCGATCGACGAGCGGTTGATCTCCGCCACCATCTGCTGGAACGGCTCCAGGTCATAGCCGATGCGCCACAGCATGAAGTCGATGCCGGCCTTGAGGCCGACGGTCGAATACGGCAGCACCATCATCGGACCGGTGTAGCGCCTGATGATCTCCCCGAGCTCGCGCTTCGCCTGCTCCCGCACCTCCGCCGTCTCCGCACGGAAGGCGCGATCGACACGGAAGAAGAGAAAGTTGACGAACTGCCGCTGGACGGCCGTCCCCTCGGGGGCGTGGTGCTTGGGCTCAGGGTGCGTGGTGGTGGACATGGGGGGATTGTAGCGGATCAGGCGCGGGGTCCAGGACCGTACTCACACAAACGCTTCGTCCAGTCCCAGCCGCTGTTCCACCCACTCCAGCGGGCCGCTGCCGCGGTTCACCAGTTGGTAGCGGATGCCGGGCGCAACCAGGAACACCGCGTTCTTCCTGACCGGCAGCGGTGGCTCGTCCTCCAGCAGCAGATCTCCTTCGCCGCTCCAGACGTGCAGCGTTGCAGCGAGCGCGTCGTGGCGGGCCCACGGCGTCGTCTGGCCGCGTTCCACGACGCCGCGGTGCGCGTAGAGGGGAGGGGGCGCCAGCAGCGTCAGCGTGCCGCCCGAAAAGGGCTGGACCTCGAGCGGCACGCGCGCGCCGTCGCTGCGGACCTGCGCGCTCCGCGAGGGGAGCGTCAGCCCGGCGATTCGCTCCTCCATGGACTCGCGAGAGAACGACGGCGGGATCCTGCGCCCTTCGTTCTGGTCGTGCAGCCGGTCGACCATGTCGGTCGACGTGTTTGCGAATTCTTCGAGGATGCAGCCGATGACGGTGTGCACGACGCCGAGCTGGTCGATGCGGTAGACGTCGCCCGGCTGCGGCGTGAAGCGGAAGCGGTCGAACGCCGGATCGGCGGCGCCGTTCATCCACGCCGCGAAACGCCGCGGTTCATACATCTTCTCCCACTCCGCGAATGGTGCGAGAAACACGTACGCGCCAGGCATCGTCTCGAGGATGTGGAACACCTCCACCTTGTGTGACGTGTGCTGCTGAAAGCTGAACCCTTCGCGCTCGTTGTGCAGGAAGACCGAGTAGCCGAGGGGGAGGGAGGCCTTGATCGAGTAGGACTTGAATTTCGGGAGGAAGCCGATCGCGTTCTGCAGCTCCGCCACGCGGCGCGCGGTGACCGCGGAACAGGGAGGACGCAGCGTCTCGAGCAGCAGCGTTTTGAGCTGCCGTTCGAGCGTTTCGGTTTGTTCGATCGAATGGTCCGCGCGCAGCTCGGCGACGAGGCCGTGCAGCGCATCGAGCGGGTCGCGATTCGTGGCCATCCGCGGCGAGTTTATGCGAATTGAGAATTGAGGGATTGAGAATTGAGAACGACGCGCGCCGCCGCTTTCGTCCTCAATTCTCAATTCCTCAATTCTCAATTCCTGAATTCTCGATTCTCCCGTACGATGCGGCGGCGTGAACCGCCCGGCCACAGCACAGACGACGCCTACGGCGCGCTCGTATCAACAGCTCCTCACGAAGCTGTTGCGGCATGGTGCGTACCCGCAGCTCCGGAAGATCGTCGACAAGACGCCGCCGGCCGACATCGCGCCGGTCCTGCCGCTGCTGCTCGAGGAGGATCGCAACCGTATCCTCTCGCTGCTCATCGAGGCGGGCAAGGCCGCGCGCGCACTGTTGCAGCTCGACGAGAGCGACCGCAACGCGCTGCTCGACGAACTGGATGACTCCACCGTCGCGGCGATCTGCAGCTCGTCCGCGCCGGACGACGCGGCCGACCTCCTCGACGACCTCGACGAAGACCGCCGCAACCGCGTGCTCGAGCTCCTCGGCGCCACCCAGGGCGCCAAGCTCGAATCGCTGCTCGAAGGTGAGGAAGCGACCGCCGGGTCGCTGATGAACACCGAGTTCCTCGCCCTCGACGAAGACATGACCGTGGCGCAGGCGATCGAAGCCATCCGCCAGTACCCGCGCAAGGAGTCGTTCTTCTACGTCTACTGCGTCGATGCCAACAGCCATCTCGTCGGCGTGCTCTCGCTGCGCAGCCTGATCCTCGCGAAGGCGAACGCCCCGCTGGCGGACGTCATGGTGCAGAGCGTCGTCCGCACGCAGATCGACTCCAGCCCGGAGGAGGTCGCGCAGATCGTCTCCAAGTACGACCTCCTGTCGGTGCCGGTCGTCGATCTCCAGAACCGCCTCGTCGGCGTGGTCACGGTCGACGACGTGCTCGACGTCATCCAGGAAGAGGCGGAGGAGGATCTCCTTCACCTCGCCGGCGTCGACATCAGCGAGCGCGTCACGACCCCCGCGCGCGAGTCGTTCCGCACGCGCTTCCCCTGGCTGGCCGTGAACCTCGTCACCGCGTTCGCCGCGGCGTCGGTGGTGCGGCTGTTCCAGGGCACGATCGAGAAGTGGGCCGTGCTGGCCGCCTTCATGCCGGTCGTGGCGGGGATGGGGGGGAACGCCGGGACGCAGACGCTCACCGTCTTCGTGCGCGGCCTGGCGCTGGGGGAGCTCGACGCCAGGGCCGGCTTCCGGCCGATCTGGAAGGAGATGCTGGTCGGGTTCGCCAACGGCGTGGCCATCGGGTTCCTGACCTTCATCATCGTCGGGCTCTGGACGCGTGACTGGATTCTGGCCACCGTGCTGTTCGCGGCGATGTGCGCGAACCTCGTCATCGCCGGGTTCGCCGGCGGGCTCGTCCCGCTCCTCCTCGAGCGCCTCGGCTTCGACCCCGCCGTGGCGTCCTCCATCTTTGTGACAACTTTTACCGACGTGGGTGGATTCTTTTCCTTTCTCGGGCTCGCCACGCTGGCCATGCGCTACGTCCACTCGTAAAGGCTGCCTCGGCTGTCACGGATCTGACAATAAGCGTTTCCCCACCTGAGGCGGGGTCAACTCCGCGTGAAGGGATGCCACTTTTCCGGCCCTGTGGCTACAGTCTGTGGAGAGACTTCACGCGCCAATGTCAATAGGGGTGTTCCGGAATTCTACGGCTGCGTCTGAAAAAGTCTAAGTCGTTGAATTCAGGTGATTTGACCTTGTTCGCACACCGGCTTGTGCAAAGCGCTGAAAGCCTAGGTTTTTTGCGGCTTCCAGCGTTTTTCACAGCGATTTCCGCAGCGTTTTCCACACTTTCTGTGTAAACGATCTTTCACCCTCTCGGATGAATCGCGGCTCAGTGGAGGTAAGGTCCACAATCGCTGAGGCTTCTCCTTCGCGGGGACCCGCATCCAGGAGGCCATCGAGCGCTTCTTTCAAATCCCGTGCAAGATTTTTCGGATCGCTCGTCGGCGGTTCCCCACTTCGATTCGCGCTCGTGGAGACCAGCGGACCCGTCTGTGCGATGAGCTCGCGCAGCCAGTCGGAGGCCGGGATTCGTACCGCCAGCGTTGCCGCGCCGCGTGATGCCGGGATCGCTTCGCGCAACGGCAGAATGACGGTCAACGGCGCCGGCCACAGCTCGCCGAGCTGAGCCAGCAGTTCATCCGTCGCCACGACGCCCAGCTCTCGCAACTGCGCGATCGAGCTGCCGAGGACGACGAACGGCTTCGTGTCTTCCCGCCCCTTGAGCTGCGTGATCCGCCCCACGGCGCGAGCATTCGTGGCCACGGCGTGCAGGCCGTAGATGGTGTCGGTGGGCAGCAGGACCACGCCGCCCGCGCGCAGCAGGCGCGCGATGGCCGGAAGGTCGGCTTCAGTGAAGTGATGCATGGGGGAACGATAGGACAAATAGGACCTACAGGACGAATAGGACCTATAGGACAACGGCGCCTGCCGTCCTACAGCACCACGACGCCTATCGTTTCGCCGCGGTCTTGCCCCGCGCATTTTCCAGCAGTTCGCGGGCGTGCAGCAGGGCGGACGCGGGGATCGATTCGCCACCCAGCATGCGCGCCAGCTCATTGACGCGCTGTTCGGCTTCGTCGAGCTTGCGGATGCGCGCCCGGGTGTGGCCGGCGGCGTCTTCTTTCCAGACGTAAAAGTGCGTCGTGCCGAAGGCGGCGATCTGCGGGAGGTGCGTTACGCAGACCACCTGGTTCTTCGCCGCCAGCTCCTGCAGCTTCCGGCCGACCACTTCCGCGACGCGGCCGCCGATGCCGGCGTCGATCTCGTCGAACACCAGCGTCGCCGCCGCCGAGCGCGTCGAGTGCTTGAACAGCGCCGCGGCGATCGCCAGTTGGATGCGCGACAGCTCGCCGCCCGAGGCGATGCGCTGCATCGCCTTCGGCTCCTCGCCGCGGTTCGGCGCGATCAGGATCTCGACGCGGTCGAACCCTTCCTCGCCGAATGCCACGCGCTCGTCTCCGATCGTCAGGCGCGAGTCCTTGTCCGCCGCGGTGCCGACGACGATGCGCACCGTGGTGCGCTCCATCGCCAGGTCGTTCAGCTCGCGCTGGATCGCCGTCTCGAAGTCGCGCGCTGCTTTCCTGCGCGCGCTCGACAGCTTCTCCGCGTGCTTGCGGTACGCCCGGAACGCCTCATCTTCGGCGTGCTGCAGCTTGTCGACGCTGGCGTCGTAGTCCACCAGCTCTTCGTACTCGTCCTGGATGCGGGAGAGGTGCTCGAGCACCGCTTCGACCGAGCCGCCGTACTTTTTCTTCAGCCGCTCGATCGTGACGAGCCGGTCTTCCACCTCGTCCAGCCGCACCGGGTCGAGGCGCACGGATTCGCTCAGGTTGCCGAGCGTGCGTGCCGCTTCCTGTAGCCGGTAGAGCACGTCCTGCAGGTCCTCCGCGAGCTGGCGGATCTCGCTGATGTCGCGCGTCAGCGGCTGCAGGAGATGCTGCGCCCGGGCGAGCTGCGTGAGCGCGGAGTGTTCGTCTTCGTCGAGGAGCGCGAACGCTCCCGCCGTTGCCTCGATCATCTCCCGGGCGTGCGCGAGGATGTTCTTTTCGCCGCGCAGCGCCTCTTCTTCCGCCGGGTCGAGCCGCGCTTTGGAGATCTCGTCGACCTGGTACTTCAGGAGGTCGAGCTTCAGCGTACGGTCGCGTTGCGCCGCGGAGATCTCGCGCAGCCGTTCGTCCGTCCGTTTCCACTCCGCGTAGGCCCCGCGGACGATGTCGACGGTGTCCTCCGTCCCCGCGTACTCGTCGAGCAGCTCGCGGTAGCCCTGTCCGGCCACGCGCGTGTGCGACTCGTGCTGCCCGTGGATCTCGAGCACCGCATCCATCGCCACGGCCAGCTCGCGTACGGCGAGAGGGGAGCCGTTCAGCAGGACGCGTCCGCGGCCCGTGGTGGCGATCTCGCGCTTCACGATCAACTCCACACCGTCGCCGGAGGGCTCCACGTCGACGCCGAGCTCCTCCAGTTGCCGCCCCATTTTCTTCGGCAGATGGAAGACCGCCTCGGCCGACATCTTCTCCGTGCCGCCGCGGATCATCTCGCTCGAGCTGCGCGCGCCGCGCAGGAACTCGAGCGAATCGATCAGCAGCGACTTGCCGGCCCCGGTCTCTCCCGTGAGGACGTTCAGCCCGGCTCCCGGCTCGATGGCGAACTCCTCGACGATGGCCAGGTTGCGCACCTTCAGGTACGTGATCATCCGCCCGAAAGTGTACCTCGGCGCGCGGCGCCCGCTCGACTCCGCCTTGAAGGAGGACGGACCGCTCGGTCCGTCCTCCTTTTTCATTTCGTCAGGTATTTGTCGACGACGTCGCGGAGGTCGACCGGCTTGATCGGGGCCATCGGGCAGCCCATTTGCTTTGTAAGTTTATTGATGAGGACGAAAAAGACACTGCTCGCGGTCATTCTCTGCGTTGCGGCTGCAGCCTGCAGCCGGGACGAAGCCAAGCAAGCCAAGGAAAAAACCGAACAAGCCGTCCAGAACGCCGGCCAGAAGGTCAGCGAGGCGTTGGACGACGTCGCCGTGCCCGTCGGCGGTCAGGACGACCCGCAGGCGCAGGAGAAGGAGCGCTTCGACGAGCGCTGGCGCGGTCTCGAGACCTTCCAGGCGCAGGGGAAAGCGCCCGCCGCCACGCCGGGACCGGCCCAGGGCCCTGCCGAGGTGAAGCTCAACGTCACGTTCGTGCCGCGCTCGGGGACGAAGGAGTCGTTCAAGGGGGTGGACGCGGCCGGCATCAACAACGCGCCGATCGCCATTCCCATCGAGGGCGACGTCGCCGGACCATCGGTCCTCAAGACGCAGGTCTACCTCGACCGGCTGAACTTCTCGGTCGGTGCGCTCGATGGACGCTGGGGCCGCAACTCCGCGATCGCCATCTGGTGGTTCCAGCGGTCGCGCGGACTGCCGTCGACCGGCTCGGTCGATGAGGCCACGTTCCGCGCCCTGGCCTCCGGAGCCGGCGCCGTCGAGGCGGTCAGGCAGGTGACGCTGACGGAGGAGGATGTCAAAGGCCCCTTCGTCGACATCCCGGACGAGGTCTACGATCAGGCGAAACTCGATTGCCTCTGCTACGAGTCGATCAAGGAGAAGGTCGCCGAGCGCTACCACGTCAAGCAGGACTTTCTCGAACAGCTCAACCCGAACGTCAAATTCACCCAGTTGAAGGCGGGCGACACCCTCTGGGTGCCGAACGTGCGCGAGCCGGTGACGCAGGACCGCGGCGACATCACCCGCGTCGTCATCTCCATCGCCGGCAACACCTTCAACGGCTACGACGCGCAGGGGAACCTCGTCTTCCACAGCCCGACGACGCTCGGCTCCAAGTACGACCCGTCGCCACGAGAGACGCTGGAGATCAAGAAAGTCACGTTCGACCCCTGGTTCCACTACCAGCCGAAGCTCTTCCACGAGGTGCCGGACCACGAGCCCGAAGCCAATCTCCACCCCGGCCCCAACTCCCCGGTGGGCATCGTCTGGATCGCCTTGAGCAAGCCGCACTACGGCATCCACGGCACGACCAACCCGGAGACGATCGGCTACGCCTCGTCGCACGGCTGCGTACGTCTCACCAACTGGGACGCCCGCGAGATCGGCCACCGCGTGAAGCCCGGCGTCCAGGTGGAGTTTGTGGACACCCGCCAGAAGCAGCAGACGGCGTCGAAAGAGTAAGAGGACGAACAGGACAGATGGGACCTATGGGACTGGTGACAGTCCTGTAGGTCCCGTTTTCGCTCCTGGGCCGCTTCAGCGTATCGACGCCGTCAGAGGGGGCTCTGTTCCTCGAAATACTCGATCACGGCTTTCCCCATCACCGCTGCTTTCGTCGCCATGGCCCCGCTTTTCAACGCCCACCCGACGAACGGCACCAGTCCCAGCCCCTCGGCCACCAGACCCCCTCCGACCGCCGATCCGACGGCGCCTGCCAGGTGCGCCTTCATCGCCTTTTTGTCGAAAACGCCGATGCCGAAGGCGTCGGCCACCTGGCGGATCATCAGCATGTCTCCGGCTCCGAGAAAGAACGTGCTCCCCGGAATCCATCCAGTCAGCGCCGCACCTGCGATCCAGTTCTCGACGATCTCTTCTGCTTCTTTTTTTGCTTGAGCTTTCGTTCGCCGCATAAGTCCCTCCTTGTGTCATTGGAGGGACCAGTGAGCCGGTTTCCTCAGTGGCGAACGATGGGACGCAGCGCAGCGGTCGGGCCGTGATGCATGTGTTCAGCAGCTGTGATTCGTCCTCTAGGACCTATAGGTCCTATCCGTCCTATAGGTCCTATCGTCCCCTTACGACAGCGCGTCGCGCAGCATGGCCGTGGAAATCGCCGGCGACTTCAAATTGCCCAGCAGTGTGGCCGACAACGAATGGGGATCCACGATGCGTTCGGCTACGCGCTGGATGTCTTCCAGAGTTACGGCGTCGATCTGGTGGATGATTTCGTCGGGCGTGAACTGGCGGCCGAAGTAGTACTCCTGGCGGGCGAGGCCCGACATACGGCTGACCGTCGACTCCAGCGACAGCAGGATCGAGCCCTTGAGGTGCAGCTTCGCGTCGGCGGCTTCCTGTGGGGTCACGCCTTCGGCTTTGATCTTCTTCATCTCCGCGAGGGTGATGTCGACGACGCGGCGGAGGTTCTTTGGTGCGCAGGCGGCGTAGACGGCTTCGTAGCCGCCGTTGAGGTAGCCGTTGTGGTACGAAACGACGGTATAGACCAGCCCTTCCTTTTCGCGGATGCGCTGGAAGAGGCGGGACGACATGCCGCCGCCGAGGATGGTGTTGAAGATGGCGGCGGCGAAGCGCTCCTGTCCCTGCTGCGGGTAGCCGCGGGTGCCGAGGCAGAGGTGGACCTGTTCCAGCTCCCGTTTCTCGCGGAGGATCACGTGCTGCGTCGGCGTCGGCTCCGACCACTCGCGGCGGACGGGGGAGCGGTCGTCTTTGGGGAAGTGCTTCTCCAGGAACGGCAGCAGGTCCTCGACGCGGACGTTGCCGGACGCGCAGAAGATCAGGTTCGAGGCGTGGAACGTCTCGGCGTAATGCTCGAGGATCTTCTCGCGGCTGAGGCGGTTGACGGTTTCTTCGGTGCCGAGGATGGGGCGTCCGAGCGGATGATCGGGCCAGAAGGCGGTGACGAACAGCTCGTGCACCAGATCGTCGGGCGTGTCTTCGACCATCTTGATCTCTTCGAGGATGACGCCGCGCTCCATCTCCACGTCGTCATGGGAGAAACGTGGAGAGGCGACGATGTCGGTGAGGAGCTCCAGCGCGGTGTGCACCTGCTCGTCGAGCACGTGCGCGTAGAACGAGGTGTACTCCTTCCCCGTGAACGCGTCGACGTCGCCGCCGAGCAGATCGACCACGCGCGCGATTTCGGCGGTGTCGCGGTGCTCGGTGCCTTTGAAGACGAGGTGCTCGAGGAAGTGCGACGCGCCGCCATGCTCCTCCGACTCCACGGCCGAGCCGCTGCGCAGGTAATAGCCGAGCGCCACGGAGCGGACGTAGGGGAGGGTCTCCACGATGAGCGTGAGACCGGAGGGGAGGACGAGTTTGGTGACGCCGTCGAGAGTACGATTCATGCGGCGGCGATTGTACTTGCTGGGGGATGTGCGCCGCCGCCTTACCGCCCCCGCCTCACTTTCCTCTCGACGGCGCCGACGAGCATGTGCACGTCCGGCGCTGCGCCGATCGCGCGGATCGCCTGCAGCTCCGCTTCGGCGGTGTCGTACGCACGTTTGCGAATCGCGTCGTTCGCGCGCCAGTAGTGCTCCGCGATCTGCTGCCGGATCTCCGCGTCATCGCGAAGCTGCCGCTGCGTGATCTCGAAGGACCGCAGCAGCTCCGCGATCTTCGGACGATCCGGGCCGGACGCGGCCAGCACCATCCCCTTCTTGTCGATGTAGACGGGATTCGACGGCGAGGGCTCGTGGAGCAGGAGATCCTGGATCGACGCGTAGACGGGGAGCCCGCCGGCCACGGCACGCGCCCGCGCGAGCTTCTCGCCGATCACCATCGGCGCACGCCGCGGCGTCGCGCGCGGCAGCGGCCCGGCCGAATCGTCCATGATCTCCTCGTTACCAGCGTCGATGTCGAAGGTCATGCGCGTCTTGCTGCCGAAGGTCGTGTCGCCGCCGTGGAAGGGGATGTCGTACGCGTCCCAGCAGTGGCCGAGCTCGTGGAACAGGTAGTACGCGAACAACTCCGCGGTCACGCCGGGAACGGCGCTGATGAGCACCACATCGGACCCACGATACGCGAGCCCGCCGATGGCTCGGGCGTCCGTGCCGCTCGTGTAGACCTCGAGCGGACGTCCGACCACGTTCACGTGAATCGTGTCCGGCCGCTCGCGTGTGCGGTGGAGAAACTGCGCGAGCACGTACGAGGCGTCCCGGTGCGGCGCCGAGGGACGCAGCGTGAGCTGCCCGAGCTCGAACCACTCGCGCCGGTAGCGCCGCCATTCCAGGTTGTGAATCGCGATCGCCTCGCGGACGAATGCCTCCATGCGCTCGCCGTGTTGTTCGAGCAGCGCGTCGTCGTATTCGACGTCGAGCCGGATCACACGCTCGAACGGCGGCAGCGAGACCGCGCGCAGTGCCGGCGGCGCAGACGGCGTCGAGACGGCGTGGGGATGCCCGGCGCCACTGATGACCGCCGCAACACACACCAACATCCACATCAAAACCATTCGCATGATCGGACCGTCGAGGGCAGCGATCGCCGCTGAGTCGTGTGCGCGATCGGAGCCTGTCTTTCTGTCTTCTCGAAACGGCGTGGCGCGGCGACGGATTGCGCAGCAGCTCTCGGTCACACCGCTCCGTAACAGCGACGACTCCAACAGGTCACCGTAGGGCGTCGATGTAGCTGCGCACCGCGGTCAGCTCCATGTGCAGCAGGTCGAAGCAGCGGGCGAGGTACTGCTGCTGGTTCGCCGCCAGCGTTTCGCCGTCGACGGTCGAGCGCAGCACGTTCACCTCGGCTTCCATCGCCTGGATGCGCCTGATGAGCACATCCGCCGTTTCTCGCTTCATCAGAAGAACCCCGTGAAAGCTGCGAGCCGGCGGAGGTGCGGTTTCCGCCGGCTCGCCCACCATCGCGACGCGCTGCGGGGGACAACGCCGCGAGAGCAGAGTGTGATCAGCGCCTGCCGGCCAGCACGAGGTGCGCGCGGCGGTTCTGCGCCCAGGCGCCCTCGTTCGACCCCTCCTCGAAGGGACGTTCTTCGCCGTAGCTGACCGTGTCGATGCGCGAGCGCTCGATGCCGAGGGCCGCGAGGTAGGCGACGGCGGTCTCCGCCCGGCGGTCGCCGAGCGCGAGGTTGTACTGCTCCGTTCCGCGCTCGTCGCAGTGTCCTTCGATGCGAAGGCGATACTCCGGATTCTGGCGCAGCCACGTGGCGGACTGGCGCAGCGCTTCCTGCGCGTCACCGTCGAGCGTCGACGCGTCGAACGCGAAGAACGCATCCTGAATCCAGCCCCGCTCCCGCGCGACGCGGTTCGCTTCACGGATATCTTCGCCGAGCACGTCGCGTGTGTCGGTCTCAGGCTGCACGAAATCGCGGTCAGGCGAAGGTACCGCGATGGACGGCTCCGGTGCGGTTGCCGCGGCGACAGGCGGCGTGGTCTGCGGCGGCGGCACCTTCGGCCGGGACCGGCAGCTCGACGCCACCACTACGCACAGCGACAGGAGAATCAGAAGGAGAGCCCGTCTACGCATACACATCCTCGACAACGAGATTGCCGGATCGCCCGGCCCGGCCAGTGTAGAAAGCGGACGTCCGCACGGGCATCAGCGGGCGGGTGGGGCCAGCCTGATCTTTCGATAGGCAGGGAACGCGATGGGAGGCGTGGGCGTTTCCGACGTCGTGACTACGAGCGCCGATGGCGTGATCCGCCCGAACTACGCGCCGCACGCGCGCGCCGAGCGGCTCATCGCCACCGGCCGGTTCGTGCTCGCCCTCTCGTCGCTCACCGCCGTTTATCTGGAGCCGTCCACTCCGGCCCAGTTTCAACGGGCGACGTACACGCTGCTGGTGGTGTACACCATCTACGCGCTGCTCGCGGCGGCGGTCGCGTGGCGGTCACCTGTGCCGTCCGCGCGCTGGCGGCTCGTGTCGCACGCGCTCGACCTGCTGCTCTTCACGATCTTCGTCTACCTGACGGAAGGGCCGGCCAGTCCGTTCTTCCTCTACTTCGTCTTTTCGCTGTTCTGCGCGACGCTGCGCTTTTCGTGGCGGGGCATTCTCGCGACCGGCATCGCCGCCATGGTCATCTACGCAGCGCTGGCGGTCCTGTCGTCGTACACCGATCCACAGTTCGAGGCCAGCCGCGCCGTGATTCGCCTCGCCTATCTCGGCGTCATCGCCGCCCTTCTCGTCTATCTCGGCGTGTATCAGCAGCAGCTCCGCACCGAGCTCGCCTCGCTCGCCGCGTGGCCACGCGAGCTGGCCGCGGACCGCGACGAGCTCCTGCGCGTCACGCTGCGTCACGCGGCCGCGGTGCTGCGCGCGCGCCGCGTGCTGCTGGTATGGGAAGAAGCCGAAGAGCCGTGGGTCCATACAGCCGTCTGGGACGGCGGCCAACTGCAGACCGCCCGGATGCCACCGGGAGCCTGGGAGGCGCCCACGGCGGATGCCGTGCGCAATACCAGCGTCTTTGCCCGGCCCGACGCCCGGTCGATGCTGGTCTACGACCCCACGCATCCGAGCGTGGCCGAACGTGCCGGCGATCCCCTCGGCCAGACGTTGCGGAGACACTACGCGGTGAGCAGCGCGATCGTCGTAGCACTGCAGAGCGAGACGCTCGCCGCGCGCTTCATCGTGCCGGAGGTCCGCGGCGCCACCGCCGACGACCTCGCCCTTGCGCACATTGCCGGCCGGCTCGTGCTGGCGACGCTGGAGCAGTTCTTCTTCGTGCAGCAGGTGCGGCAGACCGCCAGCGCGGAGGAGCGCCTGCGCATCTCGCGCGACCTGCACGACGGCATCGTGCAGTCACTGGCCGGCGTAGGACTCACGCTGCAGACGATGCGCGGCCGGTTCGCTCACGACCCCGAGCTCTCGGGGCAGCTCGTGCACATCCAGGACGTGCTCGAACGCGACCAGCGCGAGCTCCGCACGATCGTTCGCGAGCTGCGGCCCCACGATGTGCGCGACGGCCATACGATCGTCGCGCACGAGCTGCAGCGGATGCGGGAGCGCTTTCCGCTCGAGTGGGGGCTGGAGGTGGAAGTCGACGCCCGGGGCCGGATCGACGTCGCGCCGCGGCTGGCGCACGATCTCTGCCGCATCATCAACGAGTCGCTGTCGAATGCGGCCCGGCATGGCGGCGCGTCCCGCGCGGCCGTCTCCGCGACGACTTCCGGAGGCGCCGTCGAGCTGCACATTCGCGACAACGGACGCGGCTTTCCGTTCGGCGGGCGTCACGATCTCGCCGCCCTGGAGCGCGCTGGGCACGGTCCGCGCACGCTCAAAGAGCGCGTACGCAACCTCGGCGGATCGCTCTTCGTCGAGTCTTCGAGCGCCGGCGCGGCGATCGAAGTGCGCATCCCGCTGCAGGAGGCGAACTGATGTCCATCCGCATCGTCGTGGCCGACGATCACCCGTTCATCCTCGATGCCCTCGAGCAACTCTTTCGCGGGGAAGCCGACTGTGAGCTCGTGGCACGCTGCATCAACGGTGGGGACGCGTTGCAGGCCGTGGAGACCTATCGCCCCGATGTCCTCGTGCTCGACGTGAGAATGCCGCAGATGGACGGGATCGAGCTGCTGCGCCGTCTCCAGGAGCGGCAATTCCCCACGAAGACCGTGCTGCTCACCGCCTCGCTCGACGACGCGCGCCTGCTGGAGGCGTTTCGCCTCGGCGCCAGCGGTCTGGTGCTCAAGGAGTCCGCGCCGCGCCTCCTCGTGCAGAGCGTGCGGCAGGTGGCGAACGGCGAGCAAAGCTGGAATGGACAGGCCATCGCCGGTGCGCTCCGGCTCGTGCTCCAGCGCGAGCAGGCCGTCGCCGCCGCATCCTCCATGCTGACGCCGCGCGAAGTGGAGGTCACGAAGATGGTGGCCTCCGGCTTGCGGAACAAGGAGATCGCCTCCCGTCTGGACATCACCGAAGGCACGGTCAAGTTCCACCTGCACAGCATCTACGAGAAGCTCAGGATCGACGGACGATACGCGCTGATGAACTATGCGAGAGACCATGGTCTGGCCTGAGATCCGGCGATATGCACTCGCGTTCCTCGCCGTCGCCGCGGCCGTGCTGGTGGCGCGCGCGCTCGATCCGTACATCGCGCCGCACATCTCCGGTCCGTACTTTCTGGCGGTGATGCTGGTCGCCGCCTACGCGGGCGCCGGTCCTGGCCTGATCGCGACCTTCCTCTCATCGCTGGCGATCGCCTGGTTCGACCTCGGCACGGCTCGCAATTTCGATCTCGGGGTCGACGATCTGCTGCGGCTGGCCGTCTTCACCATCACGGCGGTCGTCATCAGCTCGATCAGTGCCGCGCGCAAAGCCGCGGAGCGCGAACTGCGCGTCGCGCTGGATAACCTCGCCGCGGTCGATCGTTCGAAAGACGAGTTCATCGCCACGGTCTCACACGAGCTGCGCACGCCGCTGACGAGCATCCTCGGCTGGCTGAAGATCCTGCGCGCAAGCGATCTCGATCAGGAGACGCGGGAGCTCGCGCTGGAAAGCATCGAGCAGAGCGCCCGCACCCAGACGATGCTCGTCAGCGACATGCTCGACGCCTCGCGGATCGTGCTCGGCAAACTGCACCTGGAGCGCGAACCGCTCTTCGTGCGCGACGCCGTCCGCGAGGCGGTGGCGGTCATCACCCCCGCCGCCGAGGCGAAGACGCTGACCATCGACGTGGCGGGACTGGACGACGCCGTCGTCGTCGCCGGCGATCGCGAGCGTCTCAAGCAGGTCGTCTGGAACTTCCTTTCCAATTCGGTGAAGTTCACCCCCGCGGGCGGCACGATCCGCGTTCGCGTGCTTCATGACGACCGCGACGCCATCATCGAGGTCGCGGACGACGGCGAAGGGATGTCCAACGACTTGCTGCGGCACGTCTTCGACCGTTTCACCCAGGGAACCGACAGCGTCCAGAAGGGCGGCCTCGGCCTCGGCCTCTCGATCGTGCGACACATCGTCGAGCTGCACGGCGGCAGCGTCTCCGCCTATAGTGCCGGCAGGAATCACGGCGCCACGTTCACGGCGCGTCTTCCGCTGTTGCGCGACCCTGAACCGCGACGGCGCACGCCTCCGCTGCCGGACGCGACGCCGATCCGGTCCGCGACAGGCAGTTCGTAATGGCAGCAGGACTATTCATGGACATCATCGAGATTCTCCTGGTCGACTCCGACCCTGCACACAGCAGGGGCATCGAAGATCCGCTCGTGCGCTCCGGCCACCAGCTCGACCGGATCACCCACGATGCTGCAGTCGCGCACATCAGCCGCGAGGACATGAGCCGTTACACGGCCGTCATCGTCGTGCTGGCGGACGAGCCGTCGACACTCAGCGACACGTACAAGCTCGGTGAATACGTGCTGCACTACCTGGCGCAACTCTGCCCCGAAGTGCTGCCGCGCGTCATCGTAGTGACACCGGACGCGCAGCTCGCGAAAACGGTCTCACCGCTCAGCCGGGTGCTGCTGGAGCCCGTGGCGGAGGAGGCATTGCTGGCGGCGGTGAGTGCCGCGATGGTCGAATCGGCGAAATAAGACGGATGGGACGGAGGGGACGGATAGGTCCTATGGGAACGCGCAGCGAACGCCGAAAAAACGCCGGGCGCGCGTCGGCGCGCCCGGCGGGAACCGGTTTTAGTTCACCTCGAGGACGTCCTCGGGCTTCTTCTCCGCGCGGCGGCGGCTGAAGTTGCCGGCGCGCTTCATCGTCTCACCTCGTCGTGGCGAATTCTCACGACGGCGTGGCGAGTCTTCTCGCGGTGAGAAGTCCTCTTCTCGCTGACGTGAAGCGATGAGCCGTTGCGCAGGCGCCCTATCGCGCCCTCACCCCATCCAGCACCGTCTTCACCAGTTTCTCCGGCAGCTCCGCGGTCAGCGGCACGTGGGCCACGAGGAGGCGGAGCCAGAGTGGTGCAACCAGCAGGTCGACGACGAACTCCGCGTCGTGCGGGGGGAGCTCGCCGCGGCTGACCGCGCGCTCGAGGACGTCGCGGAACAGCTTGCGGCGGGGGGCGATGATGGCGCCGACGATCTCGATCAACTCCGGGTCGTGCTGCGATTCGGCGATCAGCTCCGCGGCGATGGGGCCGAGCTCCCCGGCCAGCAGCTCGCGCGTGTTGGTGAGGAGCTGCGTGAGGTCGGCTTCGAGCGACCCCGAGTCGGGCGCCTGCGCCAGCGCGGCGGCCATCGGCGCGACGGCGTTGGCCACCAGCGCGCCTTTCGACGGCCAGCGGCGGTACACGGTGGTCTTGGCGACATGGGCGCGCTCGGCGATGGCGTCGACCGTCAGGTCGCGGTACCCCTTCTCGCGCAGCATCTCCAGCGCGACGGTGAGGATCTCCTGGTCGGCTCCCTCACGGCGCGGGCGTCCGCGGCCGCGCTTCGGCGCATCGCTTTCATTCGGCATGATGGCCGATGATAGGACGAATGGGACCCATAGGACGAATTGGACGAATGGGACAAGACCCCGCCACCCGGCGGAGCTACGGGTTGATTCGTGTTCAGTTTCTGCACGGTTTTCGGTGATCGAACACTCGTGTGATTCTTCCGTCAGTGCGTAACTCCTCACCGCGCTGGCAGTTGCGGCGTTTCGGCTTCATGGCGTCCCCATTGCGAAATGGGACAGCGGGTCCGAAAGGTACGCAATCCAATGACCGAAACCACTCGACGTGCGAGACCGGCGGTGTTCCGCCTCTACGCACTGCTCGCCGCCTTCTATCTCCTGACCATGGGCGTCATGGTCTACCTGCATTACCGGCTGGCGGCGTTACACGAGCGGTCCGTCAAGGTGAATGATCAGTGGTCGCGGCACGCGCTGCGTGTCGACGATCTGGCGCTGCTCGCCGGCCACGGTGATGCGCTGGCGTTCCGCGCCCTGCTGGCGGACATCGAACTGGATCTGCGCCGCGAGGCTCCGGGCCATGCGGCGGAGCTCGCGCCGCGCTTCCGGGACATGCACCAGCGGATGAATCTCGCCTCCGTGATCGCTCTGCGCCGCGACGCGCGGAACATTCAGGCGCGCGAGCTCACGGTGCAGAGCGGCCAGCGCGCGCGCATCCGGCACGCGAACAGCTTCCTCGTCGGGCTGACGTTGTTCACGCTCGTCGGCGCCATCTTCTATGGCCGCAGGCTGCTCGACGAGCGGCAGTTCGTCATCGACCTCGAAGGTCTCAACGCAAAGCTCAAGGAGAGCGAGGATCGTTTCACCCTCGCCTCGCGCGCCACGAGCGACGTGATCTGGGACTGGAACATCGTCGCGAACACGCTCGAGCTTTCGAGCTCGCTCATCACTCGCTACGGCTATCCGCAGGCGGGAAAGATGGACATGAACTTCTGGTACGAGGCGATGCATCCGGAGGATCGGGAGCGCGTCGGTGCAAGCCTCCATCGTGCGCTGGACAGCGGCGAGGACCGCTGGAGCGACGACTACCGTTTCCGCCGCTACGACGGGTCGTACGCGTGGGTCTTCGACCGCGGCACGATCCTGCGCGAGCACGGCAAGCCGCTGCGCATGATCGGCGCGATCCTGGACATGACGGAGCGCGTCGAGGCGGAGCTCGAGGTCTCGCGCCTGAGCCGGCAGAACGAGATGATCCTGCAGTCGGCGGCCGACGGCATCTTCGGCATCGACATCAACGGCGAAACGATCTTCGTCAACGAGTCGGCGGCGGCGATGCTCGGCTTCACGACCGACGAGATGAAGCGCGGCCGGATGCACCAGCTCGTGCACCATTCGCACGAAGACGGCTCGCCGTACGCGTGGAACGACTGCCCCGCCTACCACGCGGTGCAGCGCGGCGTGGAGACCTCGACCGCGTCCGACACCTTCTGGCGCAGGGACGGGACGGCGGTGGCGGTGGAGTACTCGAGCCGTCCGATGTACGACGACCTGGGGGAGCTGGTCGGGGCCGTCGTGACGTTCCGCGACGTGAGCGAGCGGCGCGCGATCGAGAAGATGAAGGACGAATTCGTCTCGATCGTCAGCCACGAGCTGCGCACGCCGCTCACCTCCATCCGCGGCGCCCTCGGCCTCCTCGCCGGCGGCCGCCTCGGCGAGCTGCCGGAGAAAGCGCATCGCATGCTCGACATCGCGGTGTCGAACACCGATCGCCTCGTGCGCCTGATCAACGACATCCTCGACATCGAGCGGATGGAGTCGGGGAAGATCACGCTCTCGCGCCAGATTTGCGACACGCGCGAGCTGCTCGAGCAGGTGGCGGACGTGATGCGCCCGATGGCGGAGCGCGCGCAGATCCACCTCGAGGTCGACGCGTGCGATGTGACGCTCTACGCCGACTCCGACCGGCTCGTGCAGACGCTCACGAACCTCGTCAGCAACGCGGTGAAGTTCTCCGGCGCGGGTACGACGATCACGCTCTCTGCGCATGCCGAGGCGGAGCTCGTGACGTTCGACGTCGCCGACGAGGGGCGCGGAATCCCGAGCGAGAAGCTCGACGCGATCTTCGAGCGCTTCCAGCAGGTCGATGCCTCCGACTCGCGCGAGAAAGGGGGCTCCGGCCTCGGTCTCGCCATCTGCCGCAGCATCGTCCGCCAGCACGGCGGGGAGATCTGGGCGGAGAGCGAGATGGGCCACGGGAGCCGCTTCCGCTTCACGGTGCCGCGGATCAGTGCGACGGCGCAGCCGAAGACGGCGGCGACGCCGGGACGCACGATCCTGATCTGCGACGACGACCCGTCGGTGCGCGAGGTGATGACGACGCTGCTGACGCTGAAGGGCTACGCGGCGGAGGCGTTCGCCTCGGGCGAAGAGCTGCTCGAACGCGCCGACTTTGCGAACGCCGACGCGATCCTGCTCGATCTCGTGATGCCTGGGTTGAACGGCTGGCAGACGCTCGCCGCGCTGAAGGACCGGTCCGATGCTGCGAGCGTCCCGGTCGTCATCGTGAGCGTGTTGTCTCCGGAAGCAGTGGGGGGCGGGGCGCAGTCGGCCCCGCCCGCTTTCGACGGCTGGGTGCAGAAGCCGTGTGAAGAGCGGACGCTCGTCACCGCGCTCGAGCACGCGATGGGTGGCAGTACCCCGAACCGCCGTGCGCGCGTGCTGCTCGTCGAGGATGACCACGACCTCGCACGCGTCATCGCGGCTTCGTTCGACCGGCACGGCATCGACGTCGTCCACGCGGCGAGCGGCGCGGAGGCGATCGACCACGTGCAGAAGTCGCATCCCGACCTGCTCGTCCTCGACCTCGTGCTGCCGGGCATCGACGGCTTCGGCGTCGTCGACTGGCTCAAAGACCACGCGCTGCTGCAGCGCGTTCCGCTCGTCGTCTATTCGGCCGACGAGCCCACCCCTTCACAACGCGAGCGCCTCCGTCTCGGACCGACCGAGTTCCTGACGAAGAGCCGCGTATCCCCCGACGAATTTGAGATGCGTGTCGTGCAACTCCTCGACACGATGACCGGGAAAGGAGAGATCGCACATGTCGCGTAAACGCATTCTTCTCATCGATGACGAAGACGACATCCGCGAAGTCGCGATGCTCGCGCTGGAAACCGCGGGCGACTATGACGTGGTGACCGCCGCCGGCGGACGCAAAGGAATCGAGACGGCCACCAAGTTCCGCCCCGACCTCATCCTGCTGGACGTGATGATGCCGGAGCTCGACGGACCGTCGACGTTCGCGCGGCTGCAGGAGCGCGACGAGACGCGCGGCATCCCGGTCGTCTTCCTCACCGCCAAGGTGCAGGCCGCCGACCGGCGCAACCTCGCAGCCCTCGGCGCCGCAGGCATCATCGCCAAGCCGTTCGATCCCATGACCCTGGGCGACCAGGTAGCGGAGCTTGCGTCATGGTAGCGATGCCGCTCGAAGAGACTCCTGCCGTCGCCTGCCGCGTGCAGTGCCTGCAGTGCGCGCAACCGTTTGACGCGATGTCGGCGCCGTGGTGCCGCTGCGTGACGAAGACGATCTCCCTCGCCTGTCCGCAGTGCGCCTTCTGCCTGTGCAAAGCGTCGCAGGCCGCGGTCACGTCGTTCTGGTTCCACGCGCCGCAGCCGCTCATCGAACGCCGCCGCGCGGAGCAGCGCCGCCGCGCCGCACCGCGAATGCGCATCGCCACGAAGATGGTGCTGATCGTCGACGACGACGAAGAGATCCGCCTGATCGCCGAGTACGCGCTGCAGGAGATGGGCTACGCGACCGCGACGGCGAATAGCGCCGCCGCCGCGCTCGCGATGCTGCAGTCGATGCGGCCCGACATCATCCTCACGGACGCGCTGATGCCGAAGACGGACGGCCGCGAGCTGTGCCGCCTGGTGAAGGAGCGCGATCCGTCGCTGAAGGTGGTCGTGATGACGTCGCTCTACACCGGTACGCGCTACCGCAACGAGGCGTTGTCGCGCTTCCGCGCCGACGAGTACCTTGCCAAGCCGATCGACTTCGCGAAGCTGCAGAAGATCCTGGAGAAGCTCGTATGAAGCTGACCCCGGAGCTCCTGCGCGTGAAATTCCAGGAAGGGCTGGAGCGCCGCACCGCCGAGCTGTTCACGCTCATCGATGCCGGCGACGCCGATGGCATCTACCGCGCGTTCCACAGCCTGGCTGGAATCGGCGGGACATTTGGCTTCCCCGAGGTGACGGCGCTGGCGCGTGAAGGGGAAGCCACGCGCGACCGCGACCGCCAGCGGACGCTGGTGCGGCGGATCATTGCCACGGCGGCCCCGCGGTAAGACACAAGGGAACGATAGGACGAATGGGACCTATAGGACGGATAGGACCTATGGCACCCGCCCAGCCCGGATTACTGCTGAGCTGACGGCATGTGGCCATGAAGCATGGTGGTGGCGGGGTGCTGCGCCCAAGGGCCAGCCCGCTTGCTACACTGCGGCCCACATGGCCTGGTGGATCTGGATCGTCATCGCTTTCGCGTTGCTGGGGCTCGAGCTCGCTTCGACGACTCTGCACGTAGGATTTTTTGCCATTGGTGCCTTCGTTGTCGCCATTCTCAAGGGCATCGGGGTCGAACTTCCTCTCTGGGGAGAGCTGCTCGTCTTTACCATCACGTCGGTCGTGGCGTTTCTGTTCATCCGGCCAGTGGTGATGAAGCGGCTGCGCCTCACGGAGACGAAGGTCGTCGATTCGCTGGTCGGTGAAATCGCCGTGGTGATGGCGGACCTCGAGCCGGAGGGAGTGGGGAAGGCGGAGATGCGTGGCAGTACGTGGAACGCGCGCAACGTCGGCCCCGAGCGCATCGCTCGCGGTGAGCGCTGCGTCGTCGATGCAGTCGAAGGTCTGGTGCTGTACGTCAAAAAGGGGAGCACACCATGAGTGGTGAATTACTCGTTGCAGTCGTCGTCGCGTTGTTCGCGATTTTCGTCATCTCGCGCATCGCGCGCGTCGTTCCGCAGCAGCAGGCCTGGGTCGTGGAGCGGCTCGGCAAGTACCACGGCACGCTGAACGCCGGGTTCCACATCCTCTGGCCGATCATCGACAACGTTCGCTACAAGCACTCGCTCAAAGAGATCGCGATCGACGTGCCGGAGCAGGTCTGCATCACGAAGGACAACGTGCAGGTCGGCGTGGACGGCATCCTCTACTTCAAAGTGCTGAACGCGGAGCGCGCGTCGTACGGGATCTCGGATTACACGTACGCCATCTCGCAGCTGGCGCAGACGAACCTCCGCAGCGAGATCGGCAAGATCGACCTCGACAAGACGTTCGAGGAGCGGACGAACATCAACTCCTCCGTCGTCAGCGAAGTGGACAAGGCGTCGGAAGCGTGGGGCGTGAAGGTCCTGCGCTACGAGATCAAGAACATCACGCCGCCGCAGGACGTCCTCGCGGCGATGGAAAAGCAGATGCGCGCGGAGCGCGAGAAGCGCGCCGTCATCCTGCAGTCGGAAGGTCACCGCGACGCCTCGATCAACACGGCCGAGGGTGACAAGCAGCAGACGATCAAGGCGTCGGAAGCGAAGAAGCAGCAGGCGATCAACGAGGCCGAAGGTCAGGCCGCGGCGATCCTGTCGGTTGCCACCGCCACCGCCGAAGGCATCAAGCGCGTGGCCGAGGCCCTCGGCACGCACGGCGGCCAGGAGGCGATGCAGCTTCGCCTCGCGGAGCAGTACATCGCGCAGTTCGGCCAGATGGCGAAGCACGGCACGTCGATGATCGTGCCGGCGAACCTGGCGGACGTGAGCTCGATCCTGGCGATGGCCACGAGCGCGCTGAACAAGCAGCCGCTGACCACGTCGCCGACGATCCCGGTGCGCGGCAACGCGACGCTGCGCGCGGAGTAAAGCAAGCAAGGATTCGGACTGGCGCGCGGCGGCAACGCCGCGCGCTTTTTATTGCGGGGTCAGCCAGCGTGCCGCGTTGCGGACGTACGTCTGCACGTCGCGCAGGCGCTCCGGATGGCGCAGCACCTCATCGCCCGGCGTCTCCTCCACGAACGACGGGCACCCCATGCGCGGATCCCAGTTGTAGTCGCAGAGATGGTGGAAGCTCGACTCGGCGATCGCGCGTCCCGGACCGTCCAATGCGATAGGACGAATAGGACGAATAGGACCTATAGGACAGATAGGACGGATAGGACCGCCCCGCGATCACTGCACGTCCACTACCGTCCTTCCGCGCACCTTGCCGGCCAGCAACTCCTCCGCGATAGCCGGCAACTCCTGCAGAGTGACCGTGCGCGACAACTCCGCCAGCTTTTTGAAGTCGACGTCGCGCGACAGGCGGCCCCACGCTTCCTGGCGCTTCTCCAGCGACGTGCGGATGGAGCTGATTCCCAACAGCGAGACGTTGCGCAGGATGAGGGGCCAGACGGTCGTGGCCAGCTCGTGGCTGGCGGCCATGCCGCAGCAGGCGATGGCTCCCTCGTACGCGGTCTGCGCGTAGAGGTTCGTCAGCAGCTCGCCGCCGACGGTGTCGACGCCGCCGCCCCAGCGCTCGGACTGCAGCGGTCCGCCTTTCTTCGTCACCTCTTCACGAGGCAGGATCGACGTGGCGCCGAGGCCCTTGAGGTAATCCTCGAGCTCCGGCCGGCCTGTGACGGCGACGACGTTGTGTCCCTGCTTCGCGAGCAGCATCACCGCGACCGAGCCGACGCCGCCGGCGGCGCCGGTGACGACGACCTCGCGGCCCGGCGTGACTCCCGCGTGCTCGAGCGCGATCACCGCGAGCATCGCCGTGAATCCCGCCGTCCCAAGCTGCATCGCCTGCTCTGCCGTCAGTGCGTCCGGCAGCGTCACCACCGCATCGCGCTTCACGCGCTGGAACCGCGTGTACCCGCCGCCGTCCGACTCGCCGAGGCCCTGCCCGACGCCGACGACGCGCTCTCCCGTTTCCACCACCGTCCCGGCGAGATCGATCCCGAGGACCAGTGGAAACTTGCGCACGATCCGTCCCTTCCCGGTGATCGCCAGCGCATCCTTGTAGTTGAGCGACGAGTGACTGACCTCGACCAGGACGTCGCCATCCCCGGGCAGGTCGTCGACCGAAAGCGTGTCGAACCGAACGTCGTTCTGCGCGTGAGCAACCAGAGCGGTGAAGGTGGTAGTCATCGGCGGGACTCTATCAGGATGGGACGAATGGGACCGATGGGACCAATAGGACGAATGTCCCGCCGACGCGAAGCGTCATCCCGCCCAACCGCACCCAGGGTCCGCAGGCCCATCCGTCCTATCCGTCCCATTCGTCCCAGTCCTTTCCCCCGCACACCCACGGCGTTCGAACATAGAATGCCGACCATGGCGAAGCAGTTCGACGTAGTGGTGCTGGGCGCCGGGCCCGGCGGGTATGTGGCGGCGATTCGGGCGGCGCAGCTCGGGAAGACGGTGGCGATCGTCGAGAAGCAGTATTGGGGCGGGGTGTGTCTCAACGTCGGCTGCATTCCGTCGAAGGCGCTGCTCCGCAACGCGGAGCTGGTGCACATCCTCAAGCACGAGACGAAGACGTTCGGGATCCACGTCGAGGGGTCGCTCCGCTTCGACTATGGCGAGGCGTTCCGCCGCAGCCGGAAGGTGGCCGAGGGGCGCGTCAAGGGCGTGCACTACCTGATGAAGAAGAACAAGATCGAACAGCTCCACGGCTGGGCGACGTTCATCGACGCCAACACGCTGGAAGTGGCGCTGAACGACGGAGCCACTGAGCAGGTGAAGTTCGGGCACTGCATCATCGCCGCCGGAGCGACGACGCGTCTGCTGCCGAACACGAAGCTGAACGACCGCATCGTCACGTACGAGGAGCAGATCCTGAAGGAGTCGCTGCCGGAGAGCATCATCATCGCCGGCGGCGGGGCGATCGGCGTCGAGTTCGCGTACGTGATGAACAACTACGGCGTGAAGGTCACGATCGTCGAGTTCCTCGACCGTCTCATGCCGAATGAGGACGAAGAGGTCTCCGCCGAGCTGACGAAGCACTACAAGCGCGCGGGCATCGAGATCCGCACCTCGACCCGCGTGGACGAGATCGACGACAGCGGCGCGAAGATCCGCGTGAAGGTGACGCGCGACGGGAAGCAGGAGACGCTCGAAGCGGACAAGGTGCTGCAGGCGATCGGCTTCAAGCCGCGCGTGGAAGGCTACGGACTCGAGACGGTCGGCGTGAAGCTGACCGACCGCGGCGCGATCGAGATCGACGGCTTCATGCGTACCAACGTGCCGAGCATCTTCGCCATCGGCGACGTCACGGCGAAGATGATGCTCGCGCACGTCGCCGAAGCGATGGGGATCATCGCCGCGGAGACGATTGCCGGCGTCGAGACGAAAGAGCTGGACTACATCATGATGCCGCGCGCGACCTACTGCCAGCCGCAGATCGCGAGCTTCGGCTACACGGAGCAGCAGGCGCGCGAGAAGTTCGGCGACATCAAAGTGGCCAAGTTCCCGTTCACCGCCAACGGCAAAGCCCACGGACTCGGCGACACCGCCGGCTTCGTGAAACTCATCAGCGACGCCAAGTACGGAGAGCTCCTCGGCGGCCACCTCATCGGCCCCGACGTCACGGAGCTACTGCCGGAACTGACCCTGGCGCAGCAGTGGGAGCTGACGACCACCGAAATGGCGCGCAACGTCCACGCCCATCCGACCCTGAGTGAAGCGCTGAAGGAAGCGATTCATGGGTTGGAGGGGCACATGATCAATATGTAGGCGCAGGGCTCAGGGGTCAGGGCCCAGGGCTCAGGGGGCTCCGCTGTGCGACGGTCATCGTGTAGCGAAGCCCCTGAGCCCTGGGCCCCGCGGGCCCTACTCCTGGATCGGCACCAGCACGTGCGTGTGCAGGTCCAGTCTGGCGCGGCTGGCGCGGATCCCGGATTTGGCCAGCAGCAAGGCCTGCTGCTGAGCATCCAGTTCGATCTCCACGGCGTTGCTGGTGGGGATGAGCTGGCGCATCGCCAGGCGCAGGCTGTCCAGACCTGCTTCGAGGTCGTAGAGCTGTTCGCCGCCGTCGACGCCGTTCGTTACCACGGCGGCCAGCGGGAGCATCTCCGGCGCGGCCTCGGGCAGCGTCACATTCTTCGCGTGCGTCACCAGCATCTCCGCGAGGAGATCGGCGATCGGCACCTTCAGCACTTTCTGCAGCTCGAGGAAGCTGCCGGCGGAGTTCACTTCGAGGAAGACGAATTCGCCGTCGGGTGTCAGGCGCAGGTCCATCGAGCCGCAGACGAGGCGGTGCGCCTCCATCACTGCACGCGTCCTGCGGCGGACGTCGTCCGGCAGCGCGAGCGCGTGAATGCGCTCGATGTAGTTCGGGTCGCGGCGGTAGTCGAGCTCCCCCGTCTCGATGCGCGCCGCGGCCACGGCCTCGCCTTCGATGACGTAGACGCGCACGTCTTCTCCTTCGATGTACTCCTGGATCGCCACCGGCATGTCGATCGACGCGAACGCCCTCAGCACCTCGGCGTCGATCTTCCGCACGAGCGCTCCTCCGGCCGGCGGCTTGAGGATGTACTCGCGCCCATCGCCGATCGCCGCGAATGCTTCGCCGGGCGAGTTCGTGATGAACGTCTCCGGCACGCGCCAGCCGCAGCGCGCGGCGGTCTCGCCTTGGCGCTGCTTCGAGCGCTCGCCGGAGGAGAAGGGATTGGCGAGGAAGCAGCCGCGCCGCTCGAAGTGATCGAAGAACGCCTGCAGGAACGTCGCGTTGTTCTGCATGCGCACCACCTCCTGCAGCCAGTCCAGCGGATCCACCGCCTCCGCACGCCGGTGCAGCAGATCGAAAATGGGGACGTACGTCTGCCGCACGAAGAACGCCGCGACATGATCGAGCGACTTGTGCGCGTAGAAATAACGACCGTCGCGATACGCGTACCGTCCCCACGGGATGGGCGCCAGCACCAGCGGCGTCGCGCCGCGCCGCGTCAACGCGTCCGAAAGCTTGAGGATGTGGCCGTCAGAGGCAAACCCGCAGAGAGCAATGGTGAGATCCGTCATGCGCACCGACGATGCAAAACGTGGAACAGGGTTCATCAGGGCCCAGGGCTCAGGTGGCTGAGCCGTGCGACGGTCATCGTAGCGGAGCCCCCTGGGCCCTGAGCGCCGGGCCCTGAGCCCTGTTTCCGGAGGTACGTAAACTGCAAGTAACTTTATTGCGGTAGTGGTGGAGCAGTCTCGAAGGAGCTGACTCAATGCACAAAGAAGACTTGCTGCAGTTGAACGACGAACAAGTGGAAGCGGTCGTCGCCGCCGACAGCGATACGGACCCGTGTCTGCCGCGCTGCACGATGACGCTCGCCTATCCCCCCGAAGAACCTGTCTGCGAATTTCCGTGGCAATAACGGAGGACCCGATGAGAAAAGACGATCTCCTGATTCTCAACGACGAACAGATCGAGCAGGTAGTGGCGGCCGACAGCGGTCTCGGATGCCTTCCGATCCCGCGGCCGTGCCCCGAAATCACCACCCTCGCGTGTGGTGAAGAAGGCCCGATCTGTTCCGCTTGCTGACACTGACGATCAACTGACGCTCTCCACCTCCGCTGGGGCTCGGGGCCATCCTCCGAGCCCCGAGCTCAGAGTCTGCGCATGCGCTTTCCCGTCGTCCTTCAACAAACCAGCAGCGACTGCGGCCCTGCCAACATCCGCGCGATCGCGCGGCATTACGGCGTCGAGCTGCGCAACGAATCCGTGCGGCGCATCTGCCGCAACGACCGCGCCGGCAGCTCCGTCGCCGGTTTGCGGCGCGCCTTCGAACAACTCGGCTTCAAAGCCAGCGTCCGCACCATCGACTTCGATGAGCTGGAGCGCCATCAGAAGACGCTGCTCCCGGCCGTCGCGGTCCTGAAGAGCCCCGCCTCCGGGCTGCTGCACTACGTGACCATCGTCAAGATGACGCGGCGCAAGGTGTGGCTCATGGACCCGGCGTTCGGCCTCTCCGTCTGGAGCGCCGGCGAGTTCCTCTCGCGCTGGCTCTCGCTCGAGCATCAGGCCGATCCGGCCAAGCTCGAGGCGAGCAACAAGAATCCGGAGAACGTCGACGAGGTGCGCAGCGCGTTGCGCGAGCTCGGCCTCTCCGCGGCACGCGCCGAGGCGGTGCTGACGAAGATGCCGCTGATCCACATCGACGACCGCATCCGCTACGTGCGCGGTCTGCGCGATCAGGGGCTGCTCAAAGGGATCGACGCCGGCGAGTACGTCGAGCGGCTCGTCACGCACTACGCGCAGTTCCCCATTCCCGACGAATACCAAACGGTCCACTACGTCCCGAATCCCGACGGCACGCCGCGCCTCATGGCGCGCGGCAACCTGCTGCTGACGGTGAAGCCGGAGCCGAACCTGGCCAGCTTCGACGAAGCGCCGGTGCATCCGGTGCGGCGCATCCTGCAGGTGATGGGGCGCGAGAAGCGCTTGTTCACCGAGGTGCTGCTGGCGGCGACGGTGGTGGCATTCCTCGGGTTGACGCTGCCGCTCTTCATCCAACTGCTCGTCGACGATCTCCTCGTCCAGCGCGACGCCACGCTGCTGCCGTGGTTCCTCGGCGGCTTCCTCGTGCTGCAGCTCTGCCGCGAAGCGTTCAACTTCCATCGCGCGAACCTGCTGATCCGCATCTCGCAGAAGCTCGACCTCTACCTGATGGTGCAGTACCTGTCGAAGCTGATGCGGCTGAAGCTGAGCTTCTTCGAGTCGCGCGCGACGGGCGACATCACCAGCCGCGTGCAGGAGACGATGGCTGTGCGCCAGTTCGTCGCCGGCTCCGCGCTGAAGATCGTCTTCGATCTGCTCTTCGTCCTCGTCGCCCTCGGCGCCATGTTCCTGTACGACGTGCGCCTCGCGGCAATGGCGGCGCTGACGATCCCGATCTACTTCCTCATCGTGCGCATTTACGGCCCGATCCTGCGGCGCTCCTCGCGCCATCAGATGGAGGACTGGGCCGGCACGATGTCGCTGGCCATCGAGTCCGTCGAAGGGATGAAGACGATCAAGCTGAACGCGAGCGAGCCGATGATCATGGCGAGGCTCGACGCGCGGCTGGCGAAGTGGTCGCGGAGCTGGCTCAAGCAGGCGCGCAACTCGCTCTTCGCCGGACAGCCCGCCGCGCTGCTGACGGTGCTCGCGACGGCGGTCGTCCTCTACTTTGGCAGCCATGCCGTGCTGGCGGGACGGCTCTCCATCGGCCAGCTCGTAGCGTTCCAGACGATGCTGCTGCAACTGCTGGGCGGCCTCTCCGGGCTGGTGATCGCGAACGATGAGATCCAGCGCGCGTTCGCCACGATGGAGCGCCTGTTCGAAGTGCTCGAGCTGCAGGACGAAGAGCGCGACCGCGAGGAAGTGCTCGCCGACCGCGCCGTGGAAGGCAACCTGGAGCTGGAGAACGTGACGTTCGCGTACACCAGCGGTGCGCCCGTGCTGCGCAACGTCTCCTTCGGCATCGCACCGGGCGAGGAGGTCGTCATCGTCGGCGCCTCGGGTGCCGGCAAGTCGACGCTCGTCAGCCTGCTGGCGCGGCTGCACGATCCGGAGGCGGGGACGATCCGCGTGGATGGCCACGACATCCGCGACTACGCGCTGGCGAACCTGCGCCGCCAGATCGCGGTCGTGGCGCAGGACACGTTCCTCTTCGGCGACACCGTCTACAACAACATCGCGCACGGCGTCGCGCACGCGACGCTCGAAGAAGTGACTGAAGCGGCGCGCGCCGCATTGGCCGACGACTTCATCCGCCAGTTGCCGGAGAAGTACGGGACCGTAGTCGGCGAGCGTGGCGTCGGCCTCTCCGGCGGGCAGATCAAGCGCATCCTCCTCGCACGCGCGCTGCTGATGCGGCCGTCGGTGCTCATCCTCGACGAGGCGTACCACGGCCTCGACGCGTCGCTGCAGGCGACCATCAAAGACAACGTGCGCGCGTGGATGTCGGACAAGACGGTCATCAACATCACGCACGACCTCCGTCATGCGCGCGAGGCCGACCGCATCATCCTCATCGAGCGTGGCGAGGTGCTGGAGCTCGGCACGCACGACAACCTGATGATGCACGACGGCCGCTACCGGCGGCTGTACGACGACTTCTCGCGCGTCGAGAAGACGCGGCTGCACGTGACGGATGCGCCGCAGGAGATCCCGGCATGAGCCAGCTCGACGAACTGCTCGACCGCCGCAATTTCTCGGAGACGGTCGACGCCATCCTCTACACGCGGCCACGTGCGGCGGGGATGTTCTTTCCTCTCTTCTGCGTCTCGTTCTTCGCGGCGATCGGCTGGGCCGCGCTGCTGCCGTTCGACCGGAAGATCGTGGCTCGCGGCGACGTGCGCGTGGCCGGCGAAGCGGCGCCGGTGATGTCGGAAGCAGAAGGACGATTGGCCGAGGTGACGGTGACGGAGGGGCAGGAGGTGGAGAGGGGAGCGGTGTTGTTCCGCTTCGACGCCGCATCGACGCGCCTCGATCGCGAGCGCCTGGATACCGAGCTGGCGCGTGCAACGGAAGCGGTCGCCGTGCTCGAGCAGCAGCGCGAGCCGCGCCGCCGCCGCTTCGCGTCGGAGCTGGCCCGGCTCGAGCGCGAGCTGCAACGCAACACGACGTTGTTTCAGAACGGCCTCCAGTCGCGGCAGATCGTCGACAACCTCGACAGCGACCGCCGCAGCCTGATCGAGAGCGCGAAGCAGGAGGAGTTGGAGCTGGACGCGCAGCTCGTCAGCGCGAAACAGGCCGTCGAGCGGCTGCAGAGCGAGCGCGAACAGCACGACCTGCACGCGTCGCAGCGGACGATCCGCGCCCCGCAGCCGGGCGTGATCAGCCGCCTGCACGTGCGCACGACCGGCCGCGTGGTCAACCGCGGCGCGCTGCTGGCGGAGATCACGCCGCGCGGCCGGCCGATGGAGCTGGAAGCGATGGTCGCCCCGCACGACATCGGCCACGTGCGCACCGGGTTGCCGGCCCGGATCAAGCTGGACGCGTATCCCTACCGCGAGTACGGCACGGTCGCAGGCCGCGTCAGTTTCATCGCCCCGGAGCGCGGCGAACGCGGCTACCGCGTACGCTTAGTGATGCCCCAGGTGAAACAGGAACTGCGTGCGGGGATGACGGCGACCGTGGAGATCATCAGTGAAAGAAGGCCGCTGTACCGCGTGATCGGGGAACGATTGTTTGGGGCGCGGCTGAATGGATAGGACGAATGGGACCTATAGGACCAATAGGACGAATAGGACCGATGGGACGAATAGGACCGACAGAAGGCCCATCCGTCCCATACGTCCTATGAGTCCTATAGGTCCTATTTGTCCTATCGTTCCCCGGACCAACCACCATGCTTGACGATCTACGCCAACGCACCCGCGCGCACCTTCCCACCTTCGACTTCACGGTGGTGGACCCGGTGCCGTTCACGCCGTTCACCACACCGCTGCGCGAAGCGCGCGTGGCGCTGATCTCCACGGCCGGTCTGCACCTGCCCGACCAGCCGCCGTTCGATCGGCAGTCGCACGCCGGCGATTCGTCGTACCGCGCGATCCCGCACGACGCGGACGTCACGAAGCTGCGGCCGTGGTGGGACACCGAGTCGACGCAGCTCCAGAGCCAGGACGTCAACTGCGCGTTGCCGCTGGAGCTGCTGCGCGAGAGCGACGCCATCGGCAGCCTCGCGCCGACGCACTACAGCTTCAGCGGCTCGATCCCCGATCCGCGGCCGCTGGTCGAGACTTACGTACCGGAGGTGGCCGATGCGATGCAGCGCGAGGCGGTGGACGCCGTGCTCGTCGCCCCTTCGTGACCGCTCTGTACTCAGTCGGTCGGACTGATTCAGTCGGTACTCGAAGCGCGCGGCATCCCCACGGTCGCAATCAGTTTGCTGCCGGAGCTGACGCAGCTCGTTGGTACGCCGCGCGCGCTGACGGTGCGCTTCCCGTACGGCGCGCCATTCGGCAATCCTTTCAACCGGTGGCTGCAGACGCGTGTGCTTGGCGAAGCGCTGGCGATGCTGGTGGAAGCCACAGCGCCGGCGATGAAGCCCAGCCAGTATCGGTGGCGGCAGTCGCGGGAGCGCGTGAGTTGGTAGCGGAACGATAGGACGACTAGAACTTATAGGACGAATAGGACCTATGGGACAGAACCTATGACTGCTTCGTC
Organism: Thermoanaerobaculia bacterium; assembly: GCA_036380735.1. Taxonomy (GTDB): domain Bacteria; phylum Acidobacteriota; class Thermoanaerobaculia; order Gp7-AA8; family Gp7-AA8; genus DASVEE01. The sequence continues at coordinate 162,282 of DASVEE010000011.1, forward strand.
CTATCAGTCCCATTCGTCCCATCGTCGCCCGCAGGATAAAGTGCAGTACTGCCGTGGGAATCCGCTGGAACCGCATCCGCTACACGCTGTACGCACCGTTCTACGACGTCGTCGTGCGGCGGATGGCGCGTGGGCGCCGCCGCGCGCTGGAGCTGCTGGCGCTGCAGCCGGGCGAGCGCGTGCTGATCGACGGCTGCGGCACGGGGCTCGATCTGGAGCTGCTGCCGCGAGACGCGCACGTCAGCGCGATCGACATCACGCCGGCCATGGTGGAGCGTACGCGCGAGCGCGCGGAGTGGCTGGGGATGCGTATCGACGCGCGCGTCATGGACGCGGCGAAGCTGGACTATCCGGACGAGTCGTTCGACTGCGTCGTGCTGCACCTCATCCTGGCGGTGGTGCCGGATCCCATCAACACGGCGCGCGAAGCCGCACGCGTGGTGAAGCGGGGAGGCCGCATCGTGATCTTCGACAAGTTCCTCCCGGACGGCGGCAGGGCTTCGCTCGGTCGAAGGGCGCTGAACGCGTTGGCGCGCGTTGCCGCGACCGACATCAATCGGCGGTTGGGCGATTTGCTGGCCGCTACCGATCTGCGCGTGGTGCAGAAGGAGGCGTCGATTTTCCGGGGGATGTTTACGGTGACGCTGTGCCGCAGGGGATGACGATGGGACCTATGGGACCTATAGGACGAATGGGACGTATGGGACTTTCGGGTTGCGCGGCGCCGCTGCATGGCGGCTTTCGTGGTGGGACACATCGCGTGGAAGTCCCATCTGTCCTATAGGTCCTATTCGTCCCATAGGTCCTATCGTTCCCCGCTACTTCTTCACCGTTTTCGCCAGGTACTCACGGATCAGCGCGTGCGTGGCGGGGTTCTTCCAGGATTCCAGCGCGTCGCGGTCGAATTCGTTGGCGTAGCGCCTCATCCAGGACACGGCCTTATCGCGCAACTGGCGCTTCGCCAGGCGGAAGGCGTCGGGGGGCAGTGCTGCGAATTGCGTTGCGACTTCGTGGGCTCGGGGGAGTAGTGTCTCCGCCGGCACAGCTTCGTCGATCAGGCCGAGGCGGAGGGCTTCGTCGGCGGGGACGGTGCGGCCGGTGTAGAGCAGCGACTGCAGGTGCTGCGGCGGCACGGCGAAGCGCAGCAGCTCCAGCACCATGGGCGGCAGCGGGACGCCGACCAGCAGCTCGGGGACGCCGATGCGCGCTTTCTCGTTGACCATCAGCTTGTAGTCACCGGCGATGGCGATCACCGCGCCGCCGGCGATGGCGTGTCCGTTCACCGCCATGACCACCGGCTTCGGCAGCGTGAAGAGGTCGAGGCACATGCGCGTCAGCGCGGGGTAAAGGCGCTCCGCGTAGTCGGCGCCGCCGTCGACGAGGCGGAAGAGGTCGACGCCGGCCGAGAGGATCGAGCCGGTGCCGGTGACGATGACCGCGCGCGCGTCCGATTCGCCCGCTTCGATGAGGGCGCGATCGAGCGCTTCCAGAAACTCCAGGTCGAGCGCGCTCGCCTTTCCGTGGGCCAGCTTCAGCGTGAGGATGCCGTCTTGTTCACTCCGTTCGATCATGACGCGGAGCATATCCGAACGCCCCGCATGCGCGGTCTATCCGAGCTGCGATGCCATCCAGACGCCGTGCCCGAGGAGGACGATCAGCGGCAACAGGAGCAGGGCGAAGGAGACCAGCCGCGGCTGCAACTCGCCGTGGGCGTCGAAGCGCGGACGCGCCGGGGTCTCGTCGAGCAGGTAGGCGAAGGCCGGGTCCTCCGGATCGTACAGCAGCGGCTCGCGCGCGTCGTCCCGCAGGCGCGCCGTGTCGTGCGTCTGCGTCTTCATCTCATAGCGCCTTCCGTCGCGCGCGGTGAAGGCGAAGGTCAGTTCGTGCACGCGCTGGCGGTTGACTTTGACGTTCGTGGGACGCGAGGAGACGAACTTGCCTTCGGCGAGGAGGCCGCGCTGGAGCAACGCGATGCGCCGGCCGCCCTTCATGGCTCCCACGGCGAGGAAGATCGCGCCAAGGGCGGGAAAGACGATGGCGATGAGCCCGAACGGGCCGAAGACCGCGCGGCGCTGACCGATGATGCGTGAGCGTTCGGGCTCATCGGGATCGACCTGAACGTCGACGACCTGCCCCGGTGAGACCGCCTGGCCGGTGGAGTACGAGGTACCGGTGAGCGTGCGCCCGGCGACGGAGTACTGGTAATCATTCGCCATCACCGTCTCAGTCGATCCCCCACTCCCCTCGGACGCCCCCGTCGCCTCGACCTGCGTGACGCGCGCGGAGACGATGTCGTACGGCCCCGTGAAGGTGACGAACGAGAGATCGGAATTGGCGGCGAACACCCAGACGAAGATCATCCCGAACCCGAAGAGGAACCACCCGACCTGCGCAAAGCCGCCAAAGACATTGTGCACACGAAGCGAGAGCGGCACGCGCCGCGGCGGAGGAGCGAGTTTCGGTGGCATGGGAGCAGTTTAACGCGGCAGCTACGCGTCAGCCGAGCGTCCAGTCACCGCGGTTTCAGGTCCGATGGCGGCGATTTGAAGTTCGAACACGGCGGTTTGAGGTGCGATCGCCGCGGTTTGAGGTGCGGTCACCGCGGTTTGAGGTGCAATCGCCGCGGTTTGAGGTGCGATCGCCGCGGTTTGAGGTGCGATCACCGCGGTTTGAGGTGCGATCACCGCGGTTTCGGGTGCAATCGCGGCGGTTTGAGGTGCAATCACGGCGGTTTGAGGTGCAATCACCGCGGTTTGAGGTGCGTTCACGGCGGTTTGAGGTGCGTTCACGGCGGTTTGAGCACCGACTGCGGGTGGTTCGAGCACGGATCGAGGCGGTTGGACCGCCAATCGAGGCGGTTTGAGGTCTGATCACGCCGGTTTGACCGCCGGTTGAGGCGGTTTGAGGTCCGATCGAGGCGGTTGGACCGCCGGTTGAGGCGGTTTGAGGTCCGATCACCGTGGTCCAAGCACCGAGCACGGTGGTTTGAGCACCGATCGCCGTCGTTTTGGAGACCTATAGGTCCTATTCGTCCTATAGGCCCTATCCGTTCCCCACCGCGAAGCCCTACTTGGACATCGCCAGGGCGTTGTTTTTCATGATGATCTCGTTGCGGAGGTCATCGACGGTGAAGCTCCACTGCTCGTAGGTGTCGGCGCCGTTGAGCGTGATGAAGCTCTGGCCGGTCTTGCCGGGGCGCACTCCTACGAAGGGGCCGGTGGCGTTGGCGGCGTTGCCGGCTCCGGGCTGGCCGGGCTGCAGGGGGCGGGGCTGGGGGGTATTGCCGAAGGGACTGCCGCCCTGGGTGCGGCCGGGCTGCGGCTGCGGTTGCTGGCCCTGCTGCTGGCCCGGCGGGATCAGCACCCAGTCCATCTCACCCGTGAGCGGGTTTTCGAGCTCGCCGTCGCCGCGGATCAGGCGCGGCTGGCGCGCTTCCTTGATCTGATTGAGGCCGACGGGGAAGGTCTTGTGCTTCTCCTGGAAGGCGTAGACGGCCCGGGCGTACTGCCGCATCACGAAGATCGTCTGGCGGTCGCGCTCGCGGGCCATGACCATCGACCACTGGTCCGGTACCGTGTAAGCGATGAACATGGCGATGATCGTCAGAATCACGATCAACGCCGCCAGTGTCATCCCTGACTCAGAGCTCGTTGTACGGGACATTGTCGAGCGTCGTTCCTTCGGCCTTGCTCTTCACGTCGATGACCCCGGGCCCCTGCATCTGGGCATCGGGATTGGGGTCGGCCATCTGCTCCGGATCGGGTGTGTCGACGACCTGTTCCCAGTCCGCCTGGTCGCTCACCGGGTCCTTCGGGATGTTGCGGATGTAGTTCGGCACCAGCTCGTTGAGGTCGGTGGGGTAGCGCTGCTTGTCGGCGTAGAAGTTGTCGATCGCCTTCCGCATCTGGAAGAGGTTGTCCTTCAACGCCGCCTCGCGCGCTTTCCGCTGCGCGTACTTGACGTTCACGACGGCCACGGCCGCGAGGATGCCGATGATCGTCACGACCACCAGCAGCTCGATCAGGGAGAAGCCGCGCTGCGCTTTGTCTTTCTTCGTCGGGGCCGCCGTGGGGCTGGTCAGTTCGGTCGTCATCTGGGTCACCACTCGTTGTAATGCGTCTTGCCGTCCAGCGCGAGCGCCGTCGACGTGGAATGGACCTCGAACACGTTCCGCCCATCCGTCGACGAGGTGTCGGGGGAGTCGGTCGTCGATTTGGTGATCCATTCGTTCTTGCCGGTCATCGGATCGATGAGGTCGCGCTCGCGCAACAGCCGCACGGTGCGCCCGTCAGCGAGTTTCACACCTTTCAGCAGTTCCTCGAGGTCCTTCGGGTAGCCGTCCGAGCCGAGCGCCTGCATCTGCGCCGGGCGCGCGCCACCCTGAACGCCGCCGGCCTGCTGCGGGTTCGACTGCATCGTCATGAGGTCGTGGTAGCGGTCGATCGCCTCGGTGATTTTTCGCAGACGGTCCCGCAGCTCGATCTCCTTCTGGCGGCGGATGCTGAAGCGCGCCACCGGGAGGGCGACCGACGCAAGGATGCCGATGATCGCCACGACGGTGATCAGTTCGGCGATCGTGAAGCCCTTGCTGCTGCTTTGACGGATGCGGGTGAACATGGTGGCGGTTCCGGTTCCTGGTTATTCGACGCGAGCCTTACCACCTGAAACAGCGGCGAAGACCTGTTCTCCTCCCGCCGCGCTGCGGAAGTCGGGCGGTTCGAGGACGAGGAAGGTCTCACCCATCAGCCCGCCGTGCACGCGGAAGGAGACGACGTCGCCACCACTCGCGAAGCGCAGCGGCAGCTTGTCGGACGACATGATCTTGATCGTGCCGGTGTCACGGTTGATGGTGACGACCGGCGGTTTCTGCGGGTCGAACGCGATCGCCGAGCCGAACACGACGTCGGTGACGTCGAGCGAGCGGGGGTCGTAGTGGAAGAGCAGCTGCGTCGCGGTGAGACCGTCGAGGTCCATGCCGACGACGCTCCACATGCGGGAGTCGCCCGGCTTGATCGTCACGGCCGAGGGCTGCGGGGCGAGGCGAGGGGAGAGGCGGAGAGCCGCTTCGCGCGGCAGCTCCTCCGGCGCGGCGGTGGTCGGGATCACCGTTGCGGCGGCCGAGGCCGACTTGGACAGCGGCGAGTTGCCCTGGCGGTCGCTGTTCGCCTCCGGATTCGGCGGCGGAACCGGCTGCGGCTGAGGCTGCGGCTGTCCCGGCTGGCCGGGCGTGCGGCGGAACGGATCGTTCGGCGCGCCACCCGAGCCTGGCGCCACCGTCGACGGTGCGCTGGTGTTGGGGTTCAGGCCGTCGGGGATGACGTAGTTGCCCGGCTCGCCGTCGGAGGCCAGCGGCATCCCAGCGGTCGCCGGATTGAACTGGTTGCCACGCGCCGGCGCCGCGAACGGATCGGTACCGGACTGCGACTCGATGCGCGGGCTCACACCGCGGAACGTGAGGTTGTTCGTCGTACCGACCCACATCGGCGCGAGGTCTTCCTCGGTGATGTCGGGGATGCGGATGATGTGCGGCGTCATCGTGAGCATCAGGTCGGTGCGGAGGTGCGACTTGCGATTCTTGGTGAAGAGGCGGCCGATGAAGGGGATGTCGCCGAGGAACGGCGTCTTCTGGTCGGCGTTGGTGTTGGATTCCTGAATGAGGCCGGCGAGGAAGTTGGTCTCGCCGTCCTTGAGACGGATGGTCGCTTCGATCGTGCGGGTGTTGAACGTCGGGAGCTGCTGGCCGGAGTCATCCGCCTCGGCCGACTCACCGACGTCGGAGACTTCGACCGTCAGCTTGAGGGTGACCTCGCGGTTGTGGTGCACGCGCGGCTCGATCGCGACCTTGATGCCGACGTCCTGGTACTGGTACGAGGTGACGTTGCCGTAGGCGCCGCCGCCAGTGCCCGTATTGAGCGTGGGGAAGGTGGAGACGGGGACGGGAACGCGGCGACCGATGTGCAGCGTGGCCTTCTCGCCCTCGGAGATGCGCAGCTCGGGATTGGCGAGCGTCTCGGACTTGCCGAGGCCCTTCACGAACGCGTAGGAGATCGTGGGGATGTTGAAGGTGTAGGAGCCGATGCCGAGGGGGCGGATGGAGTTGACGGTGCCGCTGCCGATCGGCGTGAGCACGGTGGCGCCGTCCTTGACGCCTTCGCGCACGGCGACGCCGGCGCCGTCGGAGGTGAGGCCGGCCACGAACGCGCCGATCTCCTGCGACTTGTTGGCGTCGAGCTGCAGGAGCTCGACCTGGACGACGACTTCGGCCTTGGCCTTGTCATTGGCCTCGATGATCTTCTCGGCGATGCGGACCTTGTCGGCGGTGTCGCGGATGGTGATGGCGTTGAGCGCCTTCAGCGGGAAGACGTTGCGCGCTTCGATCATCGTGCGGACGACGTTGGTGACCTGCTCGGCGTCGCCGTTGGAGAGATAGAAGGTGCGGATGACGAGGTCTTCGTAGTCGCGGCGGGCCTGGGGGTTATCGGGGACGACGATGATGGTCTTCTCGTCGAGGACCTTGTAGAAGTGATTGGCGGCCTGCATGACGCGCTCGAGGGCGGCCTGGGCGGTGACGTCGCGCAGCTCGATCGTGATGCGGTCATCCTTGACCGCCTGATCGAAGAGGACGTTGATGCCGAAGGCGTTGCCGAGGGCGCGGTAGATGTCCTTGACGGGCGTCTCGCGGGGGAACGAGAGGGAGATCGGATCGTCGGAGGCGGGATTGAGCGTCGGCGGCTGCGCCTTGCCGGTGGTGTTCGCCTTGACGCGCTTCTTCATCTCGTCGACGGAGAGCGACTGATTCGCGGCGTTGCGGATCTGCTGCATCATGTTCACGGCCTTCCCGTACTGGACGGCCGCGTACTGATTGGTCGGGTCGAGCTTGATGGTGAGCTCGAGCTCCGTGGCAGCCATCTGCGCGAGGCGGAACTGTTCGTCGCCGGTGGCCTTCTCGGCAGCACCGTAGAGCGATTTTCCCTTCTCGAAGTGGGCGCGCGACGCTTCACGCCTCGCCCGAGCCAGGGCGATCTGGTACTCGCGGTTTTCAGGCGAGATCTCGAGTGCTTTCTCGTACTCGACGACCGCGGTATCCCAGTCGTTCGTCGTCTCGGCGGTGCGCGCCTTCTGGTACGAGTTGTAGCTCGCGCAGGAGAAGGTGAGCGGCAGCGTGAGGACGAGTGCTGCGGCAGTGATTTTCAGTCGATTCATTGATTGGTCCTGGTGCTGATTTCCACGGGCTGTCTCTGTGACGCCCCAATCAGCAAAACGTCACTACTACTGGCTTCCGAGCGGAATGGTCTTTCGTTGATCGGGAGGGAAACCGACGAAGCCGATCTCCACCGACTCGAGGCCGATGCGGCGGAGCACGAACTTTCCTTCGATGACGTCGCCGACGCGGGCGTTCACGATGTTGCCGTCACGAGCGAAGCTGGCGATCGTATTGGTCTGGTTGCCGAAAGTCCCGATGTATTTGTACGTGAACTGCGGCAGCGGCGGAGGCGGCGGGGGAGGAACGATCTCCTTCTCCGTTTCGCACGCGGTGCCGATGCCGTCGCGGTCGATGTCCTGCTGATCGGGATTCGCGACGTCGGGGCAGTTGTCGCGGAAGTCGGGAATGCCGTCGCCATCCTTGTCGGGTGGCGGCGGAGGAGGCTTGACCGGCGGCGGAGGCGGCGGCGGAGGCGGCTCCTTGTACGCGAACAGGTTGCGCCTGCTCTCGTAGCTGCCGCTCTGCGCCTCGAGCCATTCGAGATGCACGACCGGGTCGCCGGAAGCCGTGGTCGTCGCGGTCGGCGTTGCGCGGCTCGCGGGCGTGGCATTCGCCGAGCGCGGCGGCGTCCGCCGTGCCGTGGTGGTGTTCGGTGCATTCGCCGCGGGCGCCGTCACCGGCGCCTCGGGAGCCGCGAACGTGTAAATCGCAAACACGGCGACGATGATCAGTGCCGCGGCACTCCAGGTCTTCCAGTTCATCCAGTCCATCACAAACGTTGCGGCGCGGCCCCGGGCTGCTGCTCATCCTCGGTGCTGCGGAAAAGCGTCTTCACATTCAATCGCATCATCAGCGTCTGTCCGTTCTGGGACGTGAGGCCGAGCTCCTGAATGATCACGAATTGATTCGAAAGCTCCAACAGATTGATCAGACGACGCACCTGCTGATAAGTGCCCTCGACCATGAAGGCGATGCCGACTTCCTTGGCGTCGATGCCGCTGCCGCGGCGATCGCGGCTGGTGCCCGATGCGTCGCGGCGGCGGACGGAGGTGTCGGCCTCCACCTGCTGGAAGTTGTATGCCTTCGGAATGAGGCTGCTCGCGACGGCGAGGCGTTTGACCTCGACGATGAGCGGCGTCAGGCGCTCGGCCTGCGTCGACCAGTGTTTGTCGTAGACGAGCTGCACGTCGCTCTCCACCTTCTGGTACGCCTTGAGGCGGCGCTCGGTGGCGATGCGCTCGGCGCGCGCGGTACGCAGGCTCTCTTCGCTCTGTGCGACGCGCTCGTCGAGTGCCTGCAGGCGCTGCGCGTACTGCACGCGGTAGGTGAAGAAGAAGACGACGTTCGCGGCCAGCAGCAAGCCGAGGACGATGAGGAGGATTCGTTTCTCGCGCCAGATCATCGGATCACCTTCGCGTTCGAAGGGCGGTACTCGACGTTCAGCGTAAACATGTAGGAGTTCTCGTTCTGGAGAATCTCCGTCGAGGGGAAGGGATCGCGGAACTGCGCGTCACGCCCGAAACGCTCCATGGTCGTCACGAGGCCGTCGGCCGATTTGGACTCGAACTGCAGCTCGAGCTTGACCTTGCCGGTCTCGTCGTCGACCTGCGGGGTGATGGAGACGAGACGGACGTCATCGACGACGACGCCCTCGAGGTGGTCGAGCAGCTCGCTCCAGGAGAAGGCGCGCTCGGCGAGCTTGGCGTTGATGAAGCGGGTCTGGCGGTCGAGGCGCGTCAGATCGATCCTGCCGATCTGGCTGGTGACGACCTGGTTGCGGCTGCGCTCCTGCGCGGCGGCGGCTTCGTTGCGGTCGATCTTGGCGCGGGTCGCCTGCGTCTCGGTACGGTAGCGGTACCAGGTGTCGAAGTTCGTGAGCGCGAGGAACGCGATCAGGAGCGACGTCACGACGACGACGGCGTACACCGGCCGGTTGTCCCGGTAGGGACGGGCAGCGAGGTTGAGATGGATCGGTTTCACGCGGTGAAGACTCCCGTGCAGGCGGTGAGCTCGGCGTCGGCGCCGCTGAGATCGATCGCCGCGGCTTCGACGAAGTCGCGCAACTGGATGCGGCGCACCGGCGCGTCGAACTCGGCGGCCAGCGCGTCGGAGACTTCGCTGTCGATGCGGTTGCCCGCCAGATAGCACTGCTCGAACTGGTGCGCGCTGAGGGTGTCGCGCAGATAGGTGGCGGAGAGGCGGAGCTCCTGTTGCACCGTGCGCTCCGCGTTGAGGTTGCGGGAGCGGATGAACACGGGCTGGGAGCCGCGGAAGACCGCCGTGGTGAAGTCGGTGTCGCGCACGTAGACGAACAGGCGATCCTTCGCCGTCTCGTTCTCACGTACGGCGATGGCGTTCCAGATGTTGAGGCCCACCGGCTCGATGAGGACGACCTCGATGCCGGCGCGGGTGAAGACGCGCTCGACATCGGCGAGCGTCTTCTCGACGGCGCTGAGGACGAAGACCTTGGCGCCGCCGTTGCCGCGGCTGAGGACCTCGTAGGCCACGCGCATCGATTCGGGTGCGATCGGGAGGGAGCGCTTGAGGCTCCAGCGGACGGTCTCCAGCGCCTCGTTCGGGTTCGACGGCAGCGCCGGCAGGTCGACGATGTTGATGCGGAACCACGAGTCGGGCAGCAGCACCGAGGCCTTGTCCCAGCGTCCCGTCTCGTTCCTGAGCCGCTTGAGCGTTTCGGCGAGCGACGCTTCGTTCGTCAGCTCGGGGGTGACGACGGCGGTGGTGAAGGTGTTCGCGGCGAGGCGGTACTCCTTCGCCTGAGCGATGCTCGGCCCGCTCTTGCCGCGGCCGAGGCGCGCGTGCAGGAGCGTGTTGGAGTCGAGGACGATGACGTCCGAGGGATAGGTTCTGGCCATGGTTTAGATGAACGCAGAACGCAGAACGCAGAACACAGAATGAAGACACCCCGCGTTCCTGCCCGTTCTGGTTTCTCCGTTCTGATTTCTGCGTTCTGCGTTCATTGCTTTTACTCGACGAAAGTGACCTTGTTGATCTCGCGCAGGGTCGTCTTCCCTTCCGTGACCTTGAGGAGCGCCGATTCACGGAGGAAGGTCATGCCCTCCTCTTTTGCGGCTTTCTTGATTTCGGAAGCGGGACGGCGGTCGAGAATCATGCTCCGAATACGATCCGAGAGATCGAGAAGTTCCGAGATCGCGGAGCGGCCGTGGAAGCCGGTGCCGTTGCACTCGAGGCAGCCGGCGCCCTCGTAGAAGATCCGTCCGCGATACTCCTCGGGATCGAGGCCCGACTCGATGATGAAGTCGTCCTTGTACGAGACCTCGTGCTTGCACTGGTCGCAGATGCGGCGCACGAGGCGCTGCGCGAGCACGCAGTTGAGGGCCGACACGAAGTTGTAGAGGTCGACTTTCATGTTGAGGAAGCGGCCGAGCACGTCGACGACGTTGTTGGCGTGGACGGTGGTGAAGACGAGGTGGCCCGTGAGCGCAGACTGGACGGCGATCTGCGCGGTCTCCTCGTCGCGGATCTCACCGACCATGATCTTGTCGGGATCGTGGCGAAGGATCGCGCGGAGTCCGCGGGCGAAGGTCAGCCCCTTCTTCTCGTTGACCGGGATCTGCGTGATGCCGCGGAGCTGGTATTCGACCGGGTCCTCGATCGTGATGATCTTGTCGTCGGGCGACTGGATCTCCGAGAGCGACGCGTAGAGCGTGGTGGTCTTGCCGGAGCCGGTGGGGCCGGTGACCAGCACCATGCCGTACGGCTCCTTGATGAACTTGCGGAAGCGGGCGAGCATCCCCTCGTCGAAGCCGAGGATGTCGAGGCGGAGGTTCTTGAACTCCGAGCTCATCGACTCCTTGTCGAGGATACGGATGACGGAGTCTTCGCCGTGCGCGGTGGGGACGATGGAGACGCGGAAGTCGATCGTGCGTCCGGTGATGCGGAGCTTGAAGCGGCCGTCCTGCGGGACGCGCTTCTCGGCGATGTCGAGCTCCGACATGACCTTGATGCGCGAGATGATCGTGGAGTGGTGGCGCTTGTCGATGGGATCGAGGGCTTCGTAGAGGACGCCGTCGATGCGGTACTTGACGACGACCTCGTTGTCGCGCGTCTCGATGTGAATGTCGGAGGCGCGGCGCTGAATGGCGTTGAAAACGATGGAGTCGACGAGCTTGATGATCGGCGAGGAATCCTGCGCCGTGATCGAGTCGATCGTCAGCGTCTCTTCGCCATCCTCGGTCTCGGAGACGAGCTGCATGCGGAAGCCTTCGGTGGCTTCGTCGAGGACGCGCTGGGTCGACTCGGACTTCTGCAGCTTGTCGCGGATGGAGGCGGGCGACGCGACCTTGACCTTGAGCGGGGCGCCGAGGAGGAGCTCCAGCTCGTCGAGCTTCAGGACGTCCGTCGGATCGCCGACGACGACGGCGATGTGGCCGTTCTCGCGGCGCTCCGGCAGGAACTGGTAGCGGATCATCAGGTCGAGCGGGATGTCCCGGAAGAGACTGTGGTCGATCGAGAAGTGCTCGAGATCGACGTAAGGGAACCCGTATTGTTCGGCGAGACGCTGGGCGCGCGCCGCTTCACCCGAGGGATCGGCGTTCTTGTAGAGGCTGCGGTTCGGATCTGCGACCATGTTTTTTTTCGTGTTGTCCGTTCGACGGGTTATTGCCCGCCGCCCACCGAGGAGAGCTCGAACAGCGGAAGGTAGAAGGCGTAGAGCAAAACAGCGATGACCAGACCCATCCCCACGAGAATCAGCGGTTCGAGCGCTGACACCATGCGGGATAGCCTGGCTTCGATTTCCTCGTCGTAGAACTCGCTGACGTTGTTGAGCATTTCCGTCAGTGCACCCGTCGATTCGCCGACCTTGACCATCTCGATGGCAAGGTCCTGGACGACGCCGGTGGCCTCGAGCGAGCGCCACAGCGGCTCCCCTTCGCGCACGTTCTGCACGATGCCGGCGATCTTGGTCGAGACGAGCTGATTGGTGACCGACTGGGAGGCGATCTCGATCGCCGGCACCATCGGCGTGCCGCCGGCAAGCAGCGTCCCGAGCGACTGGGTGAATTGCATGATCGCGAAGCGGTCGAGGATGCCGCCGACGAGGGGAATGTGCAGCTTCCAGCGATCCCACGTGAGGCGGCCGCTGGTCGTGGCCCAGCGCCGCAGCAGCATGATGCCGCCGACGACCCCGAGGAGCACGAGGAAGATGTTGTTCCGCAGGGTGATGGAAAAGTTGATCATGAACTGCGTGAACCACGGCAGCTCCGCCCCGAAACCGACGAAGAACTCGGAGAACTTGGGAATGACGTACGTGAGCATGATGAACACCATCACGCCCGAAAGCCCGATGAGGACGGCTGGATAGACGAGGGCGCCCACGACCCGCTTGCGGAGGGCGACGATCATCTTCTGGTAGCGGAGGAAGCGGCGCAGGACGCCTTCGAGGTCGCCGGAGCGCTCGCCGGCGCGGATCGAGGTGGAGTAGATCGGCGGGAACATGTCGCCGTACGAAGCGAACGCGTCGGAGAGGGCCACGCCCGACTTGATCTGCTCGCGGACGTCCTCGAGGACCTCGCGGAAGCGCGGCAGTTTCTGCCGCTCGAGCATGATGTCGAACGACTGGAGGATCGGCAGACCGGCCTTCACGAGCGCGAGCAGCTCCTGGTTGAAGAGGAGGAAGCGCTGTGTGCTGATGACTTTACGTCCGCGAGGGAGAAAGTCGCGGAGCTGTCTGGTGCCGCGTTTGGCCTCGAAGATGTGCAGCCCCTGACGGCGCATCTCGTCCTGGGCCGCACGCATGCTGCTGGCCGCGATGCGACGCTCGACGACGTCGCCCTCCGGCGTCCCCACTCTCATGATGAATTCAGGCATTTAGGCGATTCCGTTCGATGTCCGCACGTTGGACGTCCCGGTAAGGGAAAAGTCACCCCGACGGGGAAGTGCGGATTCTGACAAACGGGCGGGGTCGATGGGGGATTTCCTTTGGGTGAAGGGCGGCGGGGGGACGATGGGACGAATAGGACGGATAGGACGAATAGGACCTATCGGACGGATAGGACGGATGGGACGGGACCGTGGGGCGGTGCCCGGTTCCCCGGGCACCGCTGCGCTTCGCGTCACGCGGTCGGGGGCGCTTCGTTCTGGACGGCCGGATCCCACGAGGCCGTTTCGCCGGTGGTCCGGTTCCGCACGCTGATCGTGTACGAAAACGAGGAGGTGCTGCCGGCGACGGTGTTGTTCGTGGCCACGGTGCTCCAGCAGCCGGGACGGTTCGGATCGGGCTGCGGATTGCCGCTGAAGGTGCTGCCGGGAGGAAACACGATGCTGACGAGGTCCCAGTCCGGCGTGTAGACGTGCCAGATGATCTCGCCGGCGAATCCCCATGGCAGTTCCAGCGTCTTGGGCGCCAGGAACAGCGCCGTCTGGCCGCTGACCGGACGGATTTCTGCAACTACCCACTTCGCGTTTTCTCCGAATTGCATGACGATCTCTCTCCTTTGTTGTCATCGGGCGGTGCTCCGCCCTGGTGGATGGGATGAATGAAACGGATGGGACCTATGGCTGCGCTTCGGGCTTGTTCGTTGAGCGGTCCCAGCGTGCGGTGAAGGTGGGCCGGCGATAGTTCGCCGCGCTGAGCCTTGCGACCAGCGCCTCCGCTTCGGCGGGTCTCTCCAGGATCACCAGCGCGCGCGCCGCGGCTTCGCCGATCCGCGGATCGCGGTCGTAAGGGACGGTTCGCGCCAGGGTCACGACCCTCGCGGCGCGCTCGCGCGCCGCGGCTTCGCGGCGATCTCGGAGCTCACTCTCCGCCAGATCGGTCGACGCCTCGCAGAGCACGCGCGCGGCGTGGACGTCTGTCGTTTGTGTCGCCAGCGCTTTCTCGGCGAGTGCGACCGCGCGGGCGCCGTGCGTCGCGGCCCGCTCACGGTTGCCACGCCGGGTAGCGAGCCGCGCCTGTTGCTGATGCACGGCTGCGAGATCGCGCTGCCAGGTGGGACGCGAGTCTTTGGCGGTGAGGCGCTCCAGCGTCGCCAGCGAGGCGTCGAGCAGGCTGGCGACTTCTCCATCATCGGTCGGGCCGCGGACACTGAGCGCGTCCGCCAGGCGGAGCTGCGCGACCGCGCGGCCACGCTGCCAGTCGAGGTTCTCTTCGTCGCGAGCGGCGAGGCGCGTCGTGATCGCCAGCTCCTCGCGATCCGTGGCCACGGCCTTGTCGCTGTCGCCCGTGTTGAGCTGCGCGCTGCCGAGGTAGGCGAGGCTGATGGCGAGGCGGCTCGCGCGCCGGGTGTCATCCGGTTTCGCCGCGGCGAGCTGTCTGCGGATCGCAACGTCCTCTTCGAACGCCGTACGTGCGCCGGTGTGATCGCCGAGGAGTTGTTGCACGACGCCGAGCTTGTTGAGCGAGGTGGCGAGGTCGCCGCGGTGTTGCTCGTTTGCCGGCTCGCGAGCGGAGCGGCGCCGGTCGACGTCGACCGCGGTCCGGTACTCTGCGGCGGCGCGCGAGAGATCGCCCAAGGATTCGTAGGCGGACCCGAGGTTGCTGTGGCCGTAGCTCAGCTCCGTTTCATATTTGGCGTCGCCGGGATGCTTGGCGGCGAGTCGCGCGGAGATGTCGTAATACGCGCGGAACTGCGCGAGCGCGGCGTGGGCGTGGCCCTGACGCCGCAGGGCGTCGCCGACATAGAAGTGACTGTTCGAAAGCGCGAGCTGCCAGTCATCGCGTGCGGGATCCTGCGCCGCCGCGGCCTGCGCGAACCGCAGCGACTGCCGGAACATGGCCACGGCCTCGGGCAGCTTCCCCTGCTGGATGCGGACGTCGCCGAGCTGCGTCAGTGCGAGCGCGGCACGCTGCAACTCGTCGCCGGTCAGCTCCTCCGCTTGCAGCGCGGCGAAGTATTCGAGTGCCTCGGTCGCGGCGCCATCGAGCACGTCGAGCCGGCCAACCGGGGCGAGGCGCTGCGGCAGGTCGCCGACGACGAAGGCGACGAGTTTTTCCGCCTGTATGCGCCGGCGCTCGGCAGCGCGCCGCGCCGCCGTGATGTCGAGGGCGTACTTCACCGCACCGCCGAGGAAGATTGCGATCAGGAGCGCCGCGATGGCGATACGCGCGCGGCGACCTGGTGCGGCGAGAATCCGGTCGATCGCCGCGAGCGTCTCGACCGCGGTGGGCCGGTCGGCAGGCGCAAAGCTCGTCAAGCGCGCGACGAGGGCCGTCCATGCGCGCGGCTGATCCTTCATCGGCAGCGTCTCGCCGGCGGCCGCGCTGCGCATCCACTCCCGGCGCGTGTCGCCCATCGCGCGTGGCGGCTGCTCGGTCAGCATCATCTGCAGGACGAGACCGAAGGAGTAGAGATCGCTGGCGGTCGTCAGCACCGCGCCGCGCGCCTGCTCCGGACTCATGAAAAGCGGCGTGCCGGCGACGCCGGTTCCGGCGCCGAGTTGCGAGGACGGGAACAGCAACGTGTCCGCCGACTCTGCATCATTAGATGCCTCCGGCGGTAACGGCTCCTCGGCATTCTGCGGACGGGCGAGGCCGAAGTCGAGGACCTTCACCGTGCCGTCGCGCGCGATCATGATGTTGTCGGGCTTGAGGTCGCGATGCACGATGCCACGGCGGTGTGCCGCGACGAGCGCAAGAACGATCTGCCGGGCGATCCGCGCCTTGCGCGCGCGGCTCATCCCCTGTTGCAGAGCACGCGTCAGCGTCATCCCTTCGATCAGCTCGAGCACCAGGAAGTCGCACGACGGCTCTTCGAGATAATCGTAGATACGGCAGATGTTGGGGTGATCGAGTGCGGAGAGCGAGCGCGCCTCGAGCAGCAAGCGCTCGCGGCTGCCGGCGGAGAGGCGGTGCTCGTTGCGGATCGCCTTGAGGGCGACGCGGCGCTGCAGGCGTTCGTCGACGCCGAGGTAGACCTCGCCCATGCCGCCCTGGCCGAGGAGATCGACGATACGGATGTGTCCGATGGTTGTGCCGAGCAAGTTGGGAACGGCGTGGACCACGCCTCTGCCGGAGGAGAGTCGTGAGACCCTCGAATCCCTACCCACCCGGCGGCGATTCGGGCGGGTGTGGTTTTCTCTCCGGAGCGGCGCGGCTTGTTGCATGATCTCCACAGTCGTGCCGCGGCGGCGGGAAGTCGTAAGCGTCCGGTAGTGAAGCGGTAGTTTTCGATGCGGGTCCGATTCGATGGCTTCATCCTCGACACCGAGCGGAAGGAGCTCGTGCGTGGCGGCGCGCCGTTGCGGCTCTCGCCGCGCGCGTTCCGCATGCTGTCGTTCCTCGTCGCACAGCGCCCTCGGGCCGTGAGCAAACGCGACCTGCTCGACCACATCTGGGCCGGCAGCATCGTCGAGGAGGCGAACCTCAAGACACTGGTGCTCGAGATCCGCAACGCGCTGACGGAGCGGGGAGGGACCACGGACGCGATCCGGACGGTGTATGGCTTCGGTTACGCGTTCTCGGGCGAGGCGATCGCCGAGCCGGACGCCGGGAACGAGCCGCTCGTGCGCGTCGAAGCGCAGCAGCGCGTGGTCCTGCTGCCAGAGGGAGTGCACGTCATCGGCCGCAACCTCGGCTGCGCCGTGTTCCTCGATTCGGCTTCGGTTTCGCGGCTGCACGCGCGCCTGCACGTTGGCCCCACGACGCTCGTCCTCGAAGACAACGCGAGCAAGAACGGCACGTTCCTTGGCGGGGAGCGGGTGACGACGCCGGTAGCGTTACCGCCACGCGCGCATGTGCGCTGCGGTGACGTGGATGTGCTGGTCGATCGAATCGGCGGGCCGGCGGCGGAGACGGTGACGGTGGATCCGCGCGTGTAGCGCGCGTTGTCCGTTTTCCGTTGTCCGTTTTCCGTGTGCTGCGCTGTGCGATGAGCGCAGCACGGACAACGGACAACGGACAACGGTAAACGGGATCAACGGCCCGGCGTTTCCGCCGGGCCGTGTCATGGAGGGGTCGTCAGCTCGCCGCCGGTGCGGCGACGGTGATGGTCGGATCCCAGGAGAAGTAGCCGTACAGGTTCTGGTTCTGGCCGCCCGCGTCGAGCGTGTAGAGGCCGAAGTAGACCGAGTAGTTCTCCGTCCCCGCCTGCGAGACCCGCGCGTCGAGGGTGATGAAATTGCCCGTCATTTTGACCGGCGGCAGTCCTGCCGTCGCACCCTGGCTCGAGGTCGTCGTGTTGGGGAACACCGCGCCCGAGCGCTGCACCGTGTCGACGGTGAAGCCACCCAGCACATTGGACGAATTGGGGAAAGGCACGATGGAGTACACGATCACCGCGTCGTCGGAGTTGGCGTAGATGGACTGGCCGGTGAACGAGATGAAATCCCCCGGATTGGCGAGGAAGTTCAGGTCGCCGGTGGCCTGGCCGCCGACGATGCCCCGCGAATCCGCACAGATCATGTATTGAGTGTCGTGGCCGATCGCCGTCGGGTTCGCCGGGTCCTGACTCGGAGTGGGATTGGCTGCCTTGATGGTGTCGGTGTCGACGACGATGAGCACGTTGATGTCGATGGCGCTGGCGGTGGTGCTGGTCTGGGACTGGCTTGCTGATTTCATGGCTACTCTCTCCTCACGCGTTTTTGGTTTCGACCGGTGCGGTCACTCGTGCGCCGCAGCCGTGTCGTGACCCCAATGTGGCGCCGCCCCGGCGCGAAGTCGTAAGGAACCAGTAGGCAAGTGGTAGTTTCAAAGCTCCTTCTTGTCCGGATAGCACCACCCCCACGTTTCACCCTGATCGAACGCTTTCATCACCGGGTGCTGGGCCGCCTCCCAGTGCTTCGTCGCGTGCCGGTTCTTCGAGGAGTCGCAGCAGCGTACGCCGCCGCAGGTCATGCAGATGCGGAGGTGCACCCAGTCGTCGCCGGTGCGGAGGCAGTCGATGCAGCCGGTGGCCGACGACCCGGCCTCGACCGGCACTGACGCCGCGTGCTCGCATGCCTGGCGCTGCTTCTCGGTCAGCGCAACCTTGCGCACGGAAGAATCGAGCAGCAGCTCGGCCGCGGCGGCAAACGCCTCGGCTCCCGCCTGCGTCTCCGGCACGACCTTGTATCCCGCCAGCACCCTCGAGAAGAGCTGCAAGCCAATCTCGAGCTCCTCGGCCAGGACCTGATCGGCGCCATGATCGAGCAGCGGCTGGACCTCGGCGCCTTGACGCGTCCGCACGACGATCTGCAGCTTCGGGTTGAGCTGGCGCGCCACGGCGGTGACGCGGCGGGCGACGTCGGGCTCGTCGTCGGGGATGACGAGCATCTTCGCCTCGAAGATGTTGCCGAGCTCCAGGATCTGCCGGCGGGCGTAGTCGCCGAGGATGACGCGTGAGCCGTCGCGCTCGGCCTCGGTGGCGCCGGTGGGGCTCAGCGTGAGAATGACATGAGGGATGCCGGAGTCGCGCAGGACGCGCGTCAGCGGACGCGCGCTGGCGCCGTAGCCGGCGACGATCACGTGATCCTCCATCGCCACCGGTTTCGCGTGTACCGGCTCGTCCGGCGCCGGCGTCTCGGTGCCGATGCGCCGCTCCAGCGCCTCGCCTCCTCGGGCGAGGAACGGCGTCAGCACCATCAGGATCACGGCCGCGGCGATGAACGTCTGTGCACCCCTTTCGGCCATGCCGGCAGGATGGAGCCCGGCTGTGCGGCCGACGCGCTCGAGGACGAACGAGAACTCGCCGATCTGTGCGAGCAACAGGCCAGTACCGGTGGCGATGCCGATGCCGGAGCCGAGTGCGAGCGCGCTGACGCCGGTGGTGATGACCTTGAGGACGATCGTCGCGGCGACGATGCCGACGATCAGCAGCGGATTGGCGAGGACGAAGCGGAGATCGAGCAGCAGTCCGACGGAAACGAAGAAGACCGCGCTGAACAGCATCTGCAGCGGCATGATCTCGCTGAAGGCGTGATGGCTGAAGCGGCTCTCGCTGACCACCAGCCCCGCCAGGAACGCGCCGAGGGAGAGGCTGACACCGGCGAGGCTCGTGATCCACGCCGTGCCGAGGCAGATGGCGATGACCGAGAGGAGGAAGATCTCGGGGGCGCAGGTCCGGGCGACGAATTCGAGGACCTTCGGCATGAGCCGCCGCGCGACGATGACGATCAGCACGACGATCAGCGCAGCGAGACCGAGCTGCTTCGCCAGCGCGAGGAGCGAGACCGTGGCGCCGCTGAGCATCGGCAGGACGAGCACCAGCGCCACGATGGCGAGGTCCTGGAAGATCAGCATGCCGATCGCGATCTCCCCCTTGCGGTTGTTGGAGGAACGGTCCATCACCTTGAGGACGATGGCGGTGCTGGAGAGGGCGATGAGGCTGCCGGTGTAGACGCCGCTGCGCCAGTTGATGCCGAGGGCGAGAAGGATCAGGGTGGTGGCGGCGATGGTGAGCGTCAGTTGCAGCCCGCCGCCGACGAAGATCGCGCGGCGGATGCGTCCGAGACGCTCCAGGCTGAACTCGATGCCGAGGGTGAAGAGAAGGAGGACGACACCGATCTCCGCGACGGATTCGATGAGCACCTGATTCTTCACGGCACCGAGGGCGTGCGGCCCGAGGATGACGCCTGCCAGGAGGAAGCCGACGATCGGTTGCACGTTGAACCGATGGCAGACGTAGGCGATCAAGGCGGAGGCGACGACGAGCGCCACGACCTCATTGAGGAATGGGGGCGTCGCGGTCATGGCGAGGGCTGCGTACGGCATGCGCGACATCATCTCATACATGTGTATTGACAAATGTGAAGCGCGGACACATATTCGTCTGCATGAATACGAACGTCATGAAGCCTCACGTCTCCCTCAATGTCCGCAACCTCGAAGCGAGCCTCTCCTTCTACGAGAAGATGCTCGGCATGAAGCCGACGAAGGTGCGGCCCGGCTACGCGAAATTCGACGTGCAGAACCCGCCGCTCAACTTCGCCATGAACGAAGTCCCCGCGCTCGAGGGGAACACGTCCCTCTCGCACCTCGGCTTACAGGTGGCCTCGACCGACGACGTCATGGCCATCCGCCAGCAGTGGCTCGACGCCGGCCTGCTGACCCGCGATGAGATGGAAACCGAGTGCTGCTACGCCAAACAGGACAAAGCGTGGGTGCACGACCCCGACGGCAACGAATGGGAAGTGTTCACGGTGCTGGGGGACTCGGAAGTGATGGCGTCCGCGCCGGAAGGTTGCTGCACGACGGAAGGGAAGTGTGCCACGGCGTGAGGGCAACGATAGGACGAATGGGACCTTGGACCTACGGGCTTGGCGGATTCGGAGTGCCGTGGTCGTGTGATGGTTCCCGTTCCACGGTGGCTTCGCCTGCCCTGACGATGGCTATGCGGAACAGCACCGGACCGACCAGCTCATTGACCACGATGGACCCCAGCAGCACCGTTCCCAGCACGCTGCCCCACGGCTGAAAGTCGTTCAGGACCAGGGCGGCCAGCGCGATGGCCACGCCGGCCTGCGGGAACAGGCCGAACGGCAGCCTGCGGGCGAGCTCGCGATCCATGCCCACCGACCACGCCGCCGTGCGTGCGCCGCTCCAGATGCCGAGCGCGCGTACGGCGGCGGCGGCCAGGGCGAACGGCGCCACGTGCAGAAACGCGTGCAGGTGGACCTCGGCGCCGATCACGGCGAAGAAGATGGCGAAGGTCGGCATCGCGACCGGCGCGGCGGCATGCGCGAGGCGCTCGCCGCCGACGGGCGTGACGTTCTCCACGAAAAGCCCCGCGGCCAGCCCGACGAGCAGTGGATTGAGATGCAGCGCCGCTCCCGCTTCGGCGGCGATGAACAGTACCGCGAACGTCACGAGGCCGCTGCGCCGCCCGATGCGGGAGACGTACCCCGCCAGGATCGCGCCGGCGATCACGCCCGCCACGATCGAGCCGAAGATGTGCGGCACCAGCGTGCCGACCCCGCCTCCTCCCGCCGGGCTCGGGAAGATCGCATGCGCGACGCTGCTCGACAGCGCGTACGTCACGACGATCACGAGGTCGGCGACGATGACGATCGACATGGCCATCTCGCTCAGCGGTCCGCTCGCCTTCGTCTCGGAAATGATGCCGATGACGACCGCGGGGGAGAACGCGGCCAGCACGTTCGCGCAGACCAGCGCGACCGCCAGCCGCTGCGCGGTCGTGAAGCCGGCGGTGATCGGCAGCACGAAGGTGATGGCGTAGAAAAGCGCGAACAGCAGCAGCACGGCGAAGAAGATGCTCAACGCGGAGGTCACGGCGATGGCGCGGAGCTTCGGCCGCAGCTTGCGCACGTTCAACTCGCAGCCGGCGAGAAACGCGATGAGTCCGACCGCGGTCCCTTTGACCAGCGCGAGGTCCTCCAGCATCAACGTCGAGACGAAGCCCATCCCCTCCGGACCGAACGCGAGGCCGCAGAGGAGGTACGCGGTGAGGTGCGGCAGGCGGAGCGCTTCGAAAATGTGCGCGCTCTGCACGGCCACGATGAGCAGCAGTCCAAACGCGAGCGCGGCGCCGGAGCCGGTGACCAGGACGTCTTTGGGGACGAACGTGCGCGTCGCGTAGGTGAGCGCGCCGACGATGAGGATGATGAGGATCGCGCGCGTCGTCATGCCGCGGCCCCCTCGCGCCGCAGGAACCACTGCACCGCGATCTCCGTGAGGATGCTGCCGATGATGACGGCGTTGATGGCCCACCGTACCGGCGCCATCGGCTCCACGACCGTCGCGGCGCTGAACAGCACGATGATGGCGATGGTGCTCTCGGGCAGCAGCGCGATCGCGAGCGGACGCCGCTCCGCGAGCTCGGGCTGCAGCGTGACGGCGGCCCGCGCCGCGAGGAACTTGCCGTAGCCGCGCGATACCGCGAAGACGAGTGCCAGCAGCCATCCCTGCCATTCGTCCGGCCGCCAGGACGCACCAACGATGAAGAGGAAGAGAAGGTAGATCGGGCGCTCGAACTCGCGCAGCGTGCGCTCGAGCTGTTCGCCGCGCTCGAGCGGGGAGTTGATCAGCACCGCGCCGGCGATGGCGCAGACCACCGGCACGGACAGCGCGAGGTAGCCGGCCATCCCGGCTGCCAGCGCGATGCCGCCGCAAAGCATCGCCAGCTCCTCGGTCGCTCCCTTGACGCGGCGGAGGAGGAGGTAGACGACGATGCCGAGCAGCGCGCCGAGGCCGAGCGTCATCAGGAACCAGCCGCTCCGCGGCAGGTGCCACAACGTCTGCGTCCGGTCAGGGCGGAAGATGATGGCGAGCAGGCCGAGGAGCGCGAGCGCGAGGATCTGATCCATGCGCGTGATCTCGGTGACGAGCTGCGTCGCCAGCGGTTTGCCGCGGCCGAGGAGGCGCCGGAGATTCGCCGGCGCGCTGACGGCGGCGCAGGCGCAGAGGACGAGCACGTCGCGAATGAGCCCGAGTCCCGGCAGCACACCGAGTCCTCCCAGCACGAGCGAGCAGGCGATGGCGGTGCAGAGCACCGGGATCGTCGAGGCGAGCGCGATCGCCGGCGTGAACGACGGCGGCAGACGGTCGATGCGCCGCAGGTCGAGGTTCGTGCCGATGGTGAATCCGACCCAGCCGAGGCCGAACTGGAAGGCGGGGCGCAGATCGGCCAGCAGCGGCGCCGTCAGCACACCCATCTCCCGGAAGAGCAGCCCGAGGAGGAGGAACGGGAAGCCGGACGTCGCCAGTACCGTGAGTCCGAACCGCCGCTCCCACTGCCGCACGCGCGGATGCGCGCCGACCGCGGCGAGCAGGCCGGCAATGGCAAGGGCGAGAACGGCTCGGGCGACTTGTTCGGTGGGCATGGGTCAGGGGTAGGGCTCAGGGCTCAGGGCCCAGGGCTCAGCGGGTGTCGCGGTGCGGAGAGCATGGTTCATGGGTACTGAGGTCACGTCCGATTCGGCGGCTATGTCGCGGGGTGGTGGTCCGCCCTGAGCCCTGGGCCCTGAGCCCTGAGCCCCATCTCCTCGACCACGTAGCGCGTCATCCCGATGGCCAGTTCCTGTTCGCCGTTGAAGATGGCGCCGGCTTTTTCGTGGCGGAGGAGGTCGGCTTCTTCGTCGCTGTGGGTGCGGACGACGATGCGGATCGGCGGATTGAGCATGCGCGCGACTTCGATCATCTTGCGGACGCCGCGCGTGTCCGGCGTCGCGATGACGAGCATCGCCGCGCGTGCGACGTGCGCCTGGATCAGCACCGCGGGCTCGGCTGCATCGCCTGACACGGCGGGAATCTGCTGCGCGCGCAGTCTTTCGACGATCTCGCGGTTCTGCTCGGCGACGACGAACGGGATGCCGCGCTCCGTGAGCGCTTCGCCGATGCGGCGGCCGACGCTCCCGTAGCCGACGATGACCACCTGCCCGGTGAGCAGCCTGAGGTCGGTGGTCATCGGCAGCTCCGCGAGCGGATCGGCGCTGCGGGCGAGCTTCCGCGCGAGGTCGGAGCGTCCGCGGAACCAGCGCTGCACCGGTTCGACGGCGGCGAAGACGATCGGATTGAGGGCGATGGAGATGAGCGCGCCGGCGAGGACGAGACTCTGCCCGTCGGGTGGCATCAGCTTGTAGGTGACGCCGAGGCCGGCGAGGATGAAGGAGAATTCGCCGATCTGCGCGAGGCTCGCGCCGACCGTGAGGGCCGTGGTGAGCGGATAGCGGAAGAGGAGGACGAGGCCGATCGCAGCCAGCGTCTTCCCGAGGATGATGATCGCGGTGACGGCCAGCGTCTCGAGCGGGAGCCGCACGATGACCATCGGATCGAACAGCATCCCGACGGAGACGAAGAAGAGCACCGAGAAGGCGTCGCGCAGCGGCAGCGACTCCTCGGCCGCCCGATGGCTCAGCGCCGACTCGCGCATCATCATGCCGGCGAAGAACGCGCCGAGGGCGAAGGAAACGCCGAACAGCTCCGCGGCGCCGTAGGCGACGCCGACTGCCGCGGCGATGACGCAGAGCGTGAAGAGCTCGCGCGAGGCGGTCTTCGCCACGACCCACAGGATGCGCGGGAAGAGGCGCCGGCCGACCACGAGCATCAGGACGATGAACGCCGTGACCTTGGCGAACGTCACGAGCAGCGTCATGCCGATGCTGCTGCTCTGCCCGTCGCTGGCGCCGCCGAGCACGCCGGCCAGCGGCGGCAGAAGGACGAGGACCAGCACCATGACGAGGTCCTCGACGATGAGCCACCCAACGGCGATCCGCCCGTCGAACGAGTCGAGCACGCCCCGCGCCTCCAGTGCACGCAACAGGACGACCGTGCTGGCGACGGACAGCGAGAGGCCGAAGACCAGCCCCGCCCCGAACGACCACCCCCACCACATGGCGGTGGCGATGCCGAGCCCGGTGGCCACGAGGATCTGCACGACCGCACCCGGCAGGGCGATGCCGCGCACGGCCACGAGATCGTCGAGCGAGAAATGCAGCCCGACGCCAAACATCAGCAGCATGACGCCGATCTCGGCGAGCTGCCCGGCGAGGTGCACGTCCGCGACGAAACCGCGCGTATGCGGCCCGATGATGATCCCTGCGAGCAGATAGCCGACGAGCGGCGGCATCTTCAGCTTGACGGCAATGAAGCCGAAGATCATCGCCAGGCCGAGACTGGCCGCGATCGTGGTGATCAGGGTGAAGTCATGGTGCATGCCGCGCGCACTGTATAAAAAAGAGACCGATGGTGTCCGATCTGTTGCTGCTGAACACGCCTTGGGCGTGCGCGGAACGCGGGGCCATTGGTCCTATTGGTCCGAACCGGTCCAAAAACAAAAACGCCGGCTTGCGCCGGCGTTTTCATGGCACCGCCGATACGGCCACTATTGATCGGTTTCGAACGACGTGATCATCACGCGCTGCAGCTTGAGCTGGTTTTCGAGACATCCCTTGGCGAGACACTCGTTGAAGAAGACGTCCGGGGTACCGGTGGAGTTGAAGTCGCCGCGCATCAGCAGTGCGCCGTAGTACGTGGCGTTACCGGAGCCGTCGTAGCCGCCTTCGTTGTACATCGCGCCCCAGAGGAGCGGGGCGAGGCGGACGAGGGCGCCGGCGTCGTCGTACGCGTTGGACGTGCAGTCGCGCGACGGTGAGTCGCTCTTGCAGGTGATGGGGACGTTCTCGCTCTGCTTCACCTTGGCGCGGCGGAACGTCACGTCGGTCGGGTTGTGCCATTCGGCCTTCAGCCCGTCCTTCGGATTGCCCACCGCGGGGTAGGTGAAGTTGAGGTACGGCTCGTGCGGCTCGGAGCAGTCACCGGCCGTCCCCTTCGTCTCGTCGGGCGGCGTGCACCCCTCGGTCCAGGCAACCGGCAGCCAAACCGTGCCGGCCGCGATGACGGTGCCGTCCGGCTGCGTCAGTGCCCTCGTGTTCTGGGCGACGTGCACGTCGAAGACGCCGTTGTCATTGAGGTCCTGGTAATCCCAGACGGCGTTGTTCTCGCCGACGATGACGAAGTCGCCGTCGGGGAGCACCGCGCCCGTAGGTGTCATCTTGAACTTCTTGGCCACGACGTCGACCTCGCGGTAGCCGGTGTCGCGGAACGGCTCGCCCGGCATGGGGTAGATGTCGTCGGAGACGAGGTTGCCGGAGCCGGTCGTGCCGAACGACTTCGCGTTGAGGTAGATGTAGCCCTGCATCTGGTACGGTCCGCCGGCGCCGGCGTTGAGCTTGATGGCGTCGGTGAGCGTGCCGCCCTTGCCGAACTGCGGGTTCTTGCCGTTGGCGCTGTCGAAGAAGTAGAAGCCCGGCCCGAGACCGTTCTTCTTCGCGTTCATCCAGTCGAGCGCCGGCTTGGCCGCGCCGCCCGGGCCGGTGAAAAGCTTCGTCGTTTCGTCGTAATCGAAGTAGTAGATGCCCTGACCCGGCTCGTTGTTGGAGCCCTGGGCGATGGCTTTCCAGAACTCGAAGTCCATCGTGGGGAAGAAGACTTCGATCGACTCCGGCTTCGAGCTGGCGTCGGTCGTGATCTGTTTCTGGAAGACGTTGGAGTAGCGGGTCGCCGGATCCCACGTCACCTGATCGAAGTCGCAGGGATGCGGATTTGCCGAGTTGCAGGGCGTCCCCTTGTTGTTGCCGAGCTGAATGTCGCCGCGCGAACGGGCATGCAGCCACGGATCGGGGATGGTCACGCCGAGAAGCGAGTAGAGCCAGTTGTACTGGGAGTACCAGTCGGAGAGGTCGATGCGGAACTGGCGCGCCGGGACCGTGCGCCACGTGATGCCGTTATCGGTGAACGTGGCGCCGATGGCCGTGCCCCACGCCGGCTCCACGGTGTCGGAGGTGCCGGCGTTCGTCGCCACGTAGGCGAGCTTCGCCAGACGGGGATTGGCGGTGATCGCCGCGCCGGTGGCGTTGATGATGTCGTCCATGGCGTAGCCGGTCGACGGGGTCCACTCCATCGACGAGTCGTAGCCGTACTCGAAGTTCATCTGCTCCTTCGCGTCGAACCACGGCATGCCGACGGCCGGACGCGCGAGCTGCATTTCCTTTTCCGAGAGCACCTTCCCCCAGTAGACGTGGAAGTTGCCCTGGCCGACGAGGGAGCCGGACGTCTCGATGGCGCCGTCGACGATGGGGAAAGGGGTCTCGGCCACGACGGCCTTCACGGTGCGCGTGGCGGCCACGCGAGCGCCGATGAGCTTCTCCGCCGTCACGCTGACCGTGGCGACGCCGTAGCGGGTACTGTTGTCGTAAAAGCCGTGGGCGTTCTTCGTCGCACCGGGCATCGGCGGCGCGTAGACGCGGATGTCGGTGATGCGGATGCTGCCGTCCGGAAAGAGGGCGGTGTTGAGGTTCGTCAGGTACGTCGTGGCGACGGTCCCCTTGGTGGAGTTGATGAGGACGTCGGCGTGCTCCTCGTCACCGTAGAAGCGGTCGTGCTGGTTGACGCGGAACGGCGCGTCGAAGAGCAGCAGGCCGGAGCGTCCTTTGTAGTAGTCGAGCGTGCCGCCGCCGTGGTTGCGCTGCGTCTTGATGGCCACGTTGTTCGGCGGCAGCAGCCCGCGGGTGTTGGCCCACGGCGCGTCCTGGAACATCTCGATGACGGCGCGCGCGCCGGCTTCGGCCGCGACCTGCGCCTGCACGAAGTTCCGCTCGTTGACGGCGATGATGCTCTCCGTCTCGGAGATGGCCACGAAGCCGAGTCCGAGCAGCGAGAGGCCGACCATCACCATGAGGCTGACGAGAAGGGCCGAGCCCTCCTCGCGTTTTTTCGGGTTGCGGTTACGCATACGGTTCTTCATGACTGGTTACCTCACTGACACGCGGCGCCGGTGACGTCGGCGCAGGCGCCGAAGTTCGGAGCGATGGAGCAGAGCATGCGATCGCCCGTCGGCACCTTGTAGACGACGCAGACGCTGGAGATCGGGTTGCTCGGGAGCTTCTTGTTGCCCTTCAGATCGAAGTTCGCGGCGATGTTGTAGCCGGGGTCGTTGGCCGCGACCTTCGACGTGCCGGAAGGCGCCGTGATCGTCGTCGTGCCGAGCTGGCAGCTGACCCCCACCGCGCCGCTGCCGGGGAACGTCACGGTGTCGAGCTCTTCGCCGACCGCCGGGTTCCAGCGGATGATGATCTTCTCGAGCGTGAGCTGAACGTTCGAGGAGTTCTTCAGTTTCAGGTTGACCGTATTGGAGCCGGATGTCCACGCGACCACGCTCGGGTCGCTGTTGCGGTCAGCGAGCGCGCACGTCGGCGCCGCGGCATCCATGATGTAGCGGTCCGCGTACATGGTGCAGTTGTTGTTGTCGGTGACGAGGATGCGCACACGCGCCGGCGTGCCGTTGTCACTGAGGTCGGGCAGCGATGCGCTCGCTGTGGTGGTATTGCTGAACGTGCTCGTAGTGCCGACCTGGACGTCGTTCTGGAAAACGGCGATCTCGATCTGCTTGACCGGCGATCCGGTCGTGATGCCCACGGTGGCCGGCGACTCGACGATCCACGGGTCGCCGGAGGTGCCGGCGCCGCCGAAGGTGGTCGGGACCGTCACCGTGATGGTGCCGCCGGCGAAGCTGCAGGGGTAGTAGAGCGGATCGGAATACGGGGCGAGATTGGAGCAATCTTCGGCCTGCACCGAGAAGCGCCACTCGAGTGCCTGAATGATGCCGGTCAGCGTGATGCCGGTGCTGCCGTCGGTGATGGTCTCGGTGCGTTCGGTCGTCCAGGTGCCGGCGACCTTCTTTTCAACCTTGATGTTGTACTTATCGATGGCGATGGTGTTGCCGGCCGAATCCTTCGTGACCGGGTTCCACGAGAGCGTGACGCTGCACAGGCCGGCCGGACAGGAATCGCTGACCCGCACCGGCGCGGAGGCCTTGGCCGGGGTGACGCCCGCGGTGGTGCGGTTCGCCCGTCCCTTGATCGCGGCATCGGACTCGTGCGGGAAGACCGGGCCGATGGCTTTCGACGCCACTTTCGGGTCGTTCATGTCCTTGTCGCGCGCGCAGTAGTCGACGACCTGGATGCGGTAGTAGTAATCGGTGCAGTTCGCGGCCTTCGTGTCCAGCCAGACCATGTCGGTGCCGTTGAGCGTCGGCTGCGGCGCGTTCTCGTGGAGGACCATCTGGACGTCGGCGTCGCTGATGTCGAAGTCGGCGCGGCGGGCGCGGTAGACGCGGAAGTAACGCTTCTCCGCCAGCGGCATGGTGGGCTGCTGCAGCTTCGTGCCGCCGCTGCAGGAGGCCTCGTTGGCTGCGGAGTCATTCTTGATGAGAGCGGGGAACTTCAGCTCGACCTGATTCTCGAGCGCGACATAGGAGGCGTCGTCGCCGCCGCTCGCTTTGAGGGAGTCGACTTCCGCCGGCGTGGTGCGGTTCTTGACGTCGATACTGATGCAGTTCGACGTGGCAGCACCCCACTTGTTGATGGACTGCACGGCGAAGTGCCACGTCTTGCCCGGGACGACCTTGCGTCCCGCATAGCCGTCGAGGTTCTGTCCGGCATCCTCGGAGTTCGCGAAGCCGCCGATGCAGTCGGTGTCGTCGTAGAGGATGGAGTAGGAGTCGACGCCGCCGCCGCCGGTGGGGGCGGACCATGTCAGGTAAACGGCGTTACAGGCGCCGGCACAGACGGATTCGAGCGTCGGCTTCTGCGGCGGGGTCGTGCTGAACTCCTGCATGCCGCGGCGCCCCAGGTTGCGGGGGACGATCATGCTGGTGAGCTCGAACTTGCGGTAATTCGGCGCGATGGTGTCGGCCGTGTCCTTGTAGGAGGGATCGGCCTGCGGATTCATGCCGACCAGCGCAATCTGGATCGACTTGATCGTGGTGCGGGTATCGCGGCCGGCGACGATGTCGTCCGGCTTGGCACCATCGTACGGCCCGTCGCCGTTCGGCAGGGTGGTGATCTCCTTCGTCCCCGCCAGATCGCTGAAGTACTTGAAGGTGAGGCTGCGGATGTTGTCCGCCAGCGGGGTACCGACGGGACGGGCCGTGGTCGGATCGAGGGTGTAGCGGTAGAGCGTGTACGGCGGGTTCGCGTTCGTCAGGTCGACGCCCGTGATGCGAACCTCGTTCTCCTTCTGGCGCGTGCCGGGGTGGACGCTGCGCGGCACGTTCGTGTCGGCCCAGAAGGAAATGACGCCCGTGTTCTTGGCGGAGTTGGCGGACTGCAGGGCGTACGTCACGATCTCGTCGTTGCCGGTGGTGACGACCTGGAACTGCGTCGACTCGAGGTTCGGAACGACGTCTTTGCCTTCGCGGCCGTTGCCGTGCTCCGCGTCGGACTCGAAGTCGAAGTTGCCGCGGATCGTCATCGCGGTGGCGCCGGCGAACTCGATCTGCTCGTCGGGCTGCTGGTAGTAGATGTTGCCGGCCTCCTGCCAGATGATGGTGGAGGTGCCGCCTTCCTTGACCTGCTCCTTCGATCCGGTGGGCCAGGCGGGCTGGCTGCTGTGGCTCACGCCGCCGGCGGTGGCGACGTAGGTGTGGCCGTTGGCCGGATCGGGCTGGATCAGCGTGCCGGCGGTGAAGGTGGTGTTCGGCTTCCAGGTGAGCGCGAGAGAGCTCATCGGACGGCCGTCACGGTCGAAGTCGTAGCCGGCCATGCGGATGTCGCCGGTCAGCTTGTCGAAGGCGACGCGCGTCGACTGCTGCATGTCCGCCGCTTCGTTCGACGTCTTGAAGATCTTGTTGCTCTGGTCGTAGATCAGGAACGCCGCCAGGATGATGACGGTGAAGATGGCCGTGGCGACCAGGATCTCGGCCAGCGAGTAGCCGGCCTGGTTTCGGCGGCGGCGATCGGAGTTGAGTGCGTGCGTCATGAACATCTCCTGGTCAGAAACTGCGATTGAATTTGACGACGTCGACGGCGACGTTCCGCTCGCGCGCGGACTCGTCCCACTGCGTGATGATGCGGATCTGCATCACGGCGGCGGTCGTGGCGTTGTTCGCGGTGGCCATGTTGCGGGGGGTGAAGACGAGCGTGACCTTGCCGTCCTGCATCCTCGACTGCGGCAGCAGGCCCTTCCAGCGGGTGAGGTAGAGCGGTCCGCCCACCTTGTCCTTGGAGAGGTCGGCCGTCGAGCGGATGAAGCTGCCCGGGTAGGCGCGGCCGGCGACGGTGTTGCTCGCCAGCGTCTCCGACGCGGTGATGGAGAAGTAATCGAGCACCTGCGACATGCTCAGCGGCTGCAGGTCTTCGCTCACGTGCGTGCCGACCGAGGTGGCGCGCGTGAGCTGCTTGCCGCTGTAGACGTTGCGCCGGCCGAAGACGAACAGGGTCGCGATCGACAGGAGCACGGTGCCGAGGATCGCCATCGCGATCAGCACTTCGATGAGGTTGTAGCCGCCCTGGGCCCGGCGCAGGTGGCCGTGGTCCGTGCGGCGCATCGGGATGTTGGTCATCGTTTTCTCCACTACTGCGCCGCGACCTTTCCGGTCGTGCGCACCGAGACGGTGTACTTGGGGACGGGGATCTTGAGGTCGGACTTCACCTCGATGGTGCCGACGCCGCCCGGCGCCACGGCGGTGCCGTCGCGGTCGAAGACGATGTCGGGCTTCGCGTCACCGGCGACGGTGTCGGTGAAGTTGGTCGACGTGAAGTAGACCTCGTTCTGCATCGTGCGGGTCGAGAGCGTCGTCCAGTTGGCGCCGCGGTCGCGCGACTCGAGGATCTCGTACGAGCCCGGCTTGGCGTCGGGGCTGAAGGTGATGCGCACCATCGAGTAGTTGGCCACGGCGCGCTGCCGCGCCCCGCGCAGGTCGTTGGTGAACTGCCTCATCGACGTTTTCAGGCGCGAAGAGCGATACATGGAGATGAAGTTCGGCACGGCCACGAGGGACAGAATCCCGACGATGGCCACGACCACCAGCATCTCGGTCAGCGTGTATCCCCGCTCGGCGGCAGAGAAGCGTTTGCTCATCATGGAGCGTCCCCTTGAGCGAGGGAGATGCCACGGGTCTCAGTGGCAGCTAAGTGCTTCTGGTGCAGCGGTTACCTGTTTTGGCGGTGGTAACGCGATGTGGCGTGGCCGCGGCTTTCTGATACGAAAAGTAACAGTGGTGCAGCGGCGACGACGCTTTGTCCCGGCTGCGTCGCGCCGCTGAGGCACAATGCCGCGCCATGACGACGAACGATCCCTTCATGCAGGCCGCCATCGACGAAGCTCGGCAGGGCTTCGAGGAGGGCGGCATCCCCATCGGCTCCGTCATCGTGTACCGCGGCGAGATCATCGGCCGCGGCCACAACCGCCGCGTGCAGCAGGGGAGCCCCACGCTCCACGGCGAGATGGACGCGCTGGAGAACGCCGGCCGCCGCGCCGCCAGCGTCTACCGCGAGAGCGTCATCTACACGACGCTGTCGCCATGCTCCATGTGCAGCGGAGCGATCCTCCTCTACGGCATCCCCCGCGTCATCGTCGGCGAGAACCGCACCTTCCTCGGCGAGGAGGAGTTGCTGCGCTCGCGCGGCGTGACCGTGGAGGTGGTGGACGACCCCACCTGCCTGGAACTGATGACCCGCTTCATCAGCGAAAAACCAGAGCTGTGGAACGAAGACATCGGGGAGTGACCGGGGGAATAGGACCTCTCGTCCCCTCTACAACTCCACAATCACCGTAGCTCCCTCACCAGGCGCGCCGGTCATGCGGATGCTGCCGCCGTGCAGCAGCACGATCTTCTTGGACAGCGGCAGTCCCAGGCCGAAACCATTCGTCTTCCCCGACTGGAACGGCAGAAAGAAACGCGCCGCATCCTCGGGCGACAGGCCGACGCCGTTGTCGGCGATGGTGACGGTCCGGGGGTTGGACGTGAGAGCGATGTCGATGCGGCCCTCGCCGCCTTTTTCGCGCACGGCGTCGACGGCGTTGCGCACGATGTTCTCGATGGCGCGCGCGAAGAGCGGCCGGTCGGCGTCGATGACGGCGCCTTCGCCGCTGATGTGGATCGCCACGTCGCCCGCGGTGGCTTCGAGGCGCATCACCACGTCCTCGACGAGCTCGCGGAGGTCGACGCGCTGCTTCTGCAGCGTCATGGGGCGGGCGAAGTTGAGCAGCGACTCCACGGCCGCCGACAACTGCGAGGCCTCATCCTCGGCGCGGCGGATCCGCGTGGTGGCGTCCTCCGGCATCGTCTGCCGTTGCGCGAGCTTCAGGTAGCCGAGGATCGTCGCCAGCGAGTTGCGGAACTCGTGGGCGATGCCGGCGGACATCTCGCCGAGGTCGGCGAGCGTCTGCATGTCGCGCACGCGGTGCTCGAGCGTGCGGATGGAGGTGAGGTCGGTGAAGAGCGCGAGCATGCCGAGGAAGTCGCCGTTCTCGCCGAGAAGCGGCACGGTCGTGACGCCGACGGTGAGCGCGTCGATCGTGGTCTCGTGGCGCGTGAGCGGCGCGCGGTGGGTGAGGGCGTCGCGGAGGACGTCGGCGAAGGGGCTTTCGCCGAGCGCGCCTTCGATCGAGGCGTTGTCGAGGGTGCGGTCGCGGAGGATCTCGCGCCCCGCCTGGTTCGCGTCGACGATGCGCCCCTCGGGATCGATGGCCAGCATCCCGGACGTAAGGCCGCGCGTGAGGGCGGCGGTGATGCGCTCGAACTCATCGGCGCGCGTCTTCTGCTGGTCGTGCAGCCGCTGCAGCTCTTCCTGCTGCGCCTTCATCGTTTCCAGCGATGTGCGGAAGGTCTCGATCAGGTAGTCCTGCTCGTCGACGCCGGGATCGCGGAGGCCGAGCTGCGACGCGTGGTCGAGCATCGTCTCGATCGGGCTGGTGATCCGGGGGATGTAGAGCAGCAGCATGATCACCCCGGCGCCGGTGGCGAGCAGGGTGATGAGCGCGGTCAGGAGAAAGGTGCGGCGGAGGGAGTAGAGCTCCGAGGCATCGAAGAAGAGCTGCAGCGTTCCGTACGAGCCTCGGCGCGTGAGGCTCTCGATGCCTTCGCCCTCGACGACGCTGCCGGAGCGGACGACGCGGCCGCCCGGGCGCGTGAGCGTCGCGCCGGCGATGGGGTAGCGCACGCGCAGCGACGTCAGCACGACGTCGATGTTGGCGTCGTTCGCTTTGTACAGCTCGTTCTCCGCGACAGAGGTGATGAGGTCGAACTGCTCCCACTTGGCATCGCGCGTCTGTCCCAGCATCTGCTGCATGAGGATGAGCAGGACGGCGATGAGGACGGCGAAGAACGCGACGAGCGCCGTCAGGAACAGACGGATGTCGCGCCGGAAGCCGACCTTCGTCAGCGGAGCAGTAGCGAGAGATACCATTCGTACAGCGGCTCACCGAAGAACATGACGATGAAGAAGGCGAAGCCGAGGAAGACGCCGAACGGCAACGCGACGCGGAACCGCTCCTGACTGCGCAGCGCGACGGCGACCCCGAAGACGGCGCCGGTGATCGAAGCGACGAACAGCACCGGCAGCACCGGCTCCCAGCCGACCACCGCCCCGATCATCGCCAGCATCTTGACGTCGCCGAGCCCCATCCCCTCGACCTTGCGCAGCAGTTGATAGGTGAGGGCGATGGCCCAGAGGATCCCGCCGCCGACGAGCGCGCCCGTCAGCGAGTCGAGGAACGTGTTGGCCAGCACCATGTTCGTCGTGGCGCCGAGATGCAGCGCGCCGATGCCGAGCCCGAGGACGATGCCGGGGAGATCGATGACGTCGGGGAGGATCTGGATGTCGGCGTCGATGAAGATGAGGCAGATGGTCATCGAGGCGATTGCGGCGATGGGGATGAAGCCCCACGACAGGCCGGTGCGCTGAAAGATGGCGAGGTAGAAGAGCGCGTTCGCCAGCTCGACGAGCGGATAGCGCGGCGAGATCGGCCCCTTGCACGCGCGGCAGCGCCCGAGGAGGAAGAGCCAGCTCAGGATGGGGATGTTGTCCCACGGCTTGATGACCGTGTTGCAGTGCGGGCAGTGGCTGGCGGGGAAGACGATCGATTCGCCGAGCGGGTAGCGGTGGATGACGACGTTGAGAAAGGAGCCGACGATCGCGCCGAGCGCGGTGACGGTAAAGAGGAAGAGCGGGGTCATCCGGGGCGGATTATCGCCGGAGTCACGGCAGGGAAGGGCGTGAATGTTGGCGCGGCGGGGGAACGATGGGACCCATAGGACCCATAGGACGAATGGGACAGATGGGACTGGTGTGATTCCTAGGTCCTATCTGTCCAAGGGGTCCTATAAGTCCCATCGTTCTCCCGGGTTGGAAAGATTGCGGCGCGTACCCGGTGTTATCCTCCGCGGTCACCTCTGCTGGAGGCGAATGGGGTCTGGTGGCCTCCGCGGTCTTCAAAACCGTTGTTTCGGCGCGGAAGCGTCGAAGGGTTGGTTCGATTCCGACACGCCTCCGCCATTCACCGCACACCCGTTTCCGGGTGTGCGGGTGGCACCTACTCCTTCGGCGCGTCCGTCAGAAACCCGACCTTCCGTGCGCCGCCGGCGTGGATGGCGTCCATGGCCTGCACGGCTTGCTCGAAGGCGAGGCTGTCGTCGGAGTTGATGAAGACGATGCGCTCCTCGACGGGGCGCGAGGTCATCTGGCGGGCGACCGCGTCGCGGAGGGCGTTCACGTTCGCCATCTTCTGGGTGTTGAGATACACGCCGTCCCTTTTGATCGTGACGACGAGCTGTTCCAGGTCGCTGGGGTCGGGCTGGGCTAGGGTCTCGACTTTCGGCGGGACCTCGACGTCCAGACCCATCTGCAGGATCGGCGTGGCGACCATGAAGATGATGAGGAGCACGAGGACGACGTCGACGAGCGGCGTGATGTTGATCTCCGAGCGGACGCTGCCGCTTCCACCTCCACCGAACGCCATTACATGTTTCCTTTCGCCATCTCACCGCCGGCCTGCTTGGTCTCGGTGAGGATCGCCACCGAGGAGAACTGCGCCTCGTTGGCCGCCTTCATCACCAGACGGATCTTGCCGAAGTTGATGCGCTTGTCCGCCTTGAGCATGACGGCGCGGTTGGGATTCTTCTGGTACTCGCTTTTCAGAAACGTGGAGAGCTGATTGTCGGGAATCCAATCATCGGCCACGAAGACCGTGCCGTCCTGCTTGACGGAGATCAGGAGGTCGCCTTCCTGCCCCGGCTTCTTTTCGGCGTGCGCGCCCTCGGGCAGCAGCACGTCGACACCCTGCTGCAGCATCGGCGTCACGACCATGAAGATGATGAGGAGGACGAGGCAGACGTCGACCAGCGGCGTAACGTTGATGTCGCCTTTGACCTCGTCCGGACTGCCGCCTCCGGCACCGAATGCCATGAGAGCCTCCTTTTACGCTTTCGCGCGACTGCGTGCTTCTTCTTTGATGAAGTAGTCGATGAGCTGCGACGACGAGTTCGACATCTCCACCTGGAAGCGTTCGACCTTGTTGAGGAAGTAGTTGTACATCCACACCGCGGGGACGGCCACGAACAGGCCGAGCGCCGTGGCACCGAGCGCCTCAGCGATACCGGCCGACACGGCACCGAGACCGCCGGAGCCGGAGAGCGCCATCCCCTGGAACGCGGTGATGATGCCGAGCACCGTCCCGAACAGGCCGATGAACGGCGCGGTCGTGGAGATCGTGGCCAGATTCCCCAGCCCCTTCTTCATTTCGGCCGTCGTCATCATGGCCTCGCGCTCGATGGCGCGCTTGCCGGAGTCGACGAGATCGAAATCGGGTGGCAGGGTCTGCGAGGTCTCGTAATGAAACTCCGTCAACCCCGCCGCCAGCACGCGCGCCAGATGGCTGTGCCGGTACTTCTTGTCCTTGGCGAACGTGATCGCCTCTTCGAGCTTGTGCTGCTTCAGCAGCGGGGTGATGCCGAGGGCGACCTGCAGCGATTCCTTCTTCGCCTTCTGGAAACGCCAGAGCCGTTCTGCGGCGATCGTCAGGGACCAGACCGACATGATCAGCAGGACGATGACCACGCCCTTGCCGAGCACCGTCATGCTGTTCCACATGCCCATGATGCTGAACTGAGAATGCAAATCTGCTTGCATCGGATACTTCTCCTTCGCTTCGTCTCGCTATTGCAAACGGAAAGTGATCGTCAGGTTGTAGTAGACCGGCACGGGCTGCCCATTGAGCGTCCCGGGCTTGAATTTCCATTGGCGTACTGCTCTGAGGGCTTCCTGATCCAGACCGAACGGCAGCCCTTTGAGGACTCGCGCTTCGGTGACGTTCCCATTGCGGTCGATGACGGCCTCAATGATGACGACGCCTTGAACCTTCGCTTTGCGTGCCAGCTCGGTGTATTGGGGATCGACGCGATTCACGGAGACAGGCGGTTTGACGTCGCCGCCGACGCGCACGGGCCTGTCGCCGGTGCCGCCTAGCTCGCCACCGAGCTGCCCGCCGAGCGTGCCGCCGACCACACCACCGAGGGTGCCTCCGACCACGCCACCGACGACCCCGCCGACGACGCCGCCAACCACGCCTCCGGGAACGCCGCCTTCGACGGCTTCACTCGGATCGACGCCGGTGTCTGCGACCTCCGGTACGTCCTGCGGGATCTCCCGCGGCTGAACGAACTGCTCGCGCGGCGTGTCCGGCCGCTCGACCCTTGGTTTCTGCGGCGTCTGCGGAGTGGACGACGCGCTGGACGCCGGAGGCGGGGGCGGCGGGGGAGGAGGCGGCGGCGCCGACTGCACCACGAACGCCTCGATCGGCTTCTCGATCACCTCCGGGTTTTCCTTGACGTAGTACCCGGCCGCCACGATCGCCCCCACCACGCCCAGATGGATGACCGAGGAAATCAGGGCGGTGATCCAGCCACCCTTCCTTCGGTCCTTGCCGGCAGACTCGATCAGCATGTCATCAAACATCGGAGCCGTCCTTCTGCTTGTGCACGTCCAGCGACCTGATCTTCAGACTCGATGCCAGCTCGCTGGTTTCACGCGGTTGAGGGTTTCTGCGGTGTTGGACACCGCACCGGAGAAGGAGACAAGTACGCTGGCGAAAACTTTCGGTGTACGAGGGGGTGGGGGGGGACGGGGGAGGTTGTTGGTTTTCGGTTTTCGGTTGTCGGTGCTGCGCATCACGGTACTCCTTCGCGCAGCGCAGCAACCGAAAACCGAAAACCAAAAACCGACAACCGCCTCTCGTCCCCCTTACAGCTCCGCTCTCTGCAGGCGGATCCTTTCATCGTCGTGCACGTACCAGACCGTCCCGTCGTCCTGGACGGCCAGTCCTTCCACGTTCGCGTTGCCGTCGAACCTGCGCACTTCGGTCGCTTCGATCTTCACCACCGGGCTGTGGTCGGTCGGCGGATCGAAGGCGTGGTGGCGGTTCACGGCGCGATCTCCATGCGGCGCATCCTTCAGGATCACGCTCGCCTCGGGGTCGCTGTCG
Organism: Thermoanaerobaculia bacterium; assembly: GCA_036380735.1. Classification (GTDB taxonomy): domain Bacteria; phylum Acidobacteriota; class Thermoanaerobaculia; order Gp7-AA8; family Gp7-AA8; genus DASVEE01. Next base: position 200,159 of record DASVEE010000011.1, read on the forward strand.
ATGCCTCCGGTGACGACGTGGATCTGGCCGCGGTGATCGAGCTCGCGCACGCCGGCCGGCGCGCGTTTCGAGCCGACGTTCGTGAGGATCCACAGCGACGTCACCTGCGGATCGGGCTGCTCCTTGTGGAAGATGCGGTCGATGCCGTCGATCTCCGCGAGGATCGGGTGGCCGTCGTGCGTGACCGGATAGCGCAGCCCGAGGAGCAGCCGCCCGTCGGGGAGGAACGTCGAGCCTTCGACGTTGACCGGATGGTCGTCGCCGTCGATGAGCGGGCCCCACGTCTTCTTCTGCCCCGCTTCGACGGTGGCGTCGATCATCTCCGTCTTCTGCTGTTCGCCGCGCTCGATGAGCTTCACGCCGCTTTCGCGCAGCGCGTCGTTGATCAGGCGATGGAGGAGAAAGGGGGAGCGCGCAAGGTCGAGCGTGGCCCGCAGCGTGCCGTCCTGCGTCTCGACGAGCGATTCGTTGAAGCGCGCGACGAAGTGCCGCTTCGGCTGCAGCGGTCCTTCCTTCGAGCCGTACTGTGAGCCGAAGATGTAGATCCACCCTCCGGCCCGCGCCAGCGTCTCGCAATCCTCGGCCGTCTTGCTGTCGGAGTCGGCGGAGAGCGTCGTCTTCAGCGGCCGCACCTGCCACTCACCGTTGCGATCGCGCCCGAGCGCCGCGATCGCCTTGCGCGTCGGCTTCTCGTCCGAGGCGATCCAGAAGGCGACGTCCCACTCCTGCGCGTCCAGCAGCGCGCGATTGTGAATCGCGACCAGCGCCGAGGCTTCGTTGTGGGGATGATCGATGTGGTAGTCGCGCATGGGCGGACGATCAGCAAGAAGAGAGCCGCTGGGGAACGATAGGACGAATAGGACTCATAGGACGGATAGGACGAATGGAATCCCATCTGTCCTATAGGTCCTATTCGTCCTATTTGTCCTATGAAAAACCACCGCCGCGGCCGGATCGAACTGGCGGGATTGGGTCTGGGTCGGCCGCGGCGGGTTCAGGGTACGGCGAGGCGGGCGCGCTTCATGAGGCGATCAGCGCGAGAGAAGGCAGTGACAGACGTGCGGGGTCGTGGCCGGCTGCACCGTGCGCCGCGGGCTTGTCGCGATCGACGCTCCACTCCTCGACGCGAGACGGGCGGCCGAACCAGTAACCCTGCACGAGCTCGATCCCTAATTGATGTGCGGCAGCGGCGGTTGCGGGAGTCTCGATGCCCTCGAGTACGACCGTGGAGCCGATGGCGCCGGCGAAGGCGACGATGCCGGCGAGCAGTCGGCGCTGGCTCGCGTTGCGCTCGAAGCCGCTGCCCATGCGATGGCTGATCTTCACGAATTCCGGCTGGATGCCGGCGATCAGCGGAAAGTGCGAGTAGGCCTCGCCGATGTCGTCGAAGGCGACGGCGATGCCGCGGCGCCGCAGCGCGGCGACGGCCTCGTAGGCGCGCCCTTCGTCGTGGATGGCGAAGCTCTCCGAGATCTCCACCACGACGCGCGACAGATCGACGGGCGCGCTGTCGAACGAGTCGATGAAGCCCGCGGCGCAGAGCGCCGGGCCGTCGACGTTGACGAAGATGCGCGCGCTCTCGGGCAGCTCACGCGCCGCGGCCAGCGCCCGCTCGATGCAGGCGCGGTTCAGCTCGACGATGCGTTTCTGCCGCGAGGCGTATTCGAACAGCGCCTGCGGCGTCTCCAGCGCCCAGCCGCCTTCGATGCGGGCCAGCGCTTCGAAGCCGAAGATCGCACCGCTGCCGATGCTGACGATCGGTTGGAAGTACGGCGTGATGCTGGCGATCAGTTCCTCGACCGGGGGGATGCGCAGCAGGTTGCCGGCGCCCTCCACTTCGTCTTCGGGCAGCCCGAGGGCGTCGCGGAGGTCGGCGATGGCGCAGGGCTTCTCGACGAAGCCGGCGACGCCGCGCGCGGTCGCCGCGGCGCGCAGCGTCCGCGACGGATAGCCGGTCATCGTCACGATGCGCGCGGCGGGGCGATGGGCCAGGAGCCGGTCGAGGAGGCGGATGCCTTCGAAGCCGAGGAAGCGGGAGAACTGGATGTCGGCGATGACGTGCGTGAGCGCGAAGCGCTCCGCGGCCATTTCCGCCGCGTCGACGTCGTAGGCCACGACGACGGTGCGCGAGGGCGCCCGGAGCATCGCGGCGAGGGCATCGGCGATGGACGGCTCGTCATCGACGACCAGCAGAGTGGTGGCGTTTTCGGACATGGTTGTGTTCTCGGACCCGGGCCAGTCCTAGAGCGATGCCTGTGCCACGCGTAAGTCGTTGATTTCATGGAAAGGGGACGAAACGGGGTGTTCAACTTCAGACATCGTGTCCACTATCCGAACGCTTCAAATAACACGGCACGCGTTCTGCTCTCTCTTCGTGCGGGAGACAATGACTATGAAGAGACAATCCAGTTTTGCAGGGCTCGCCGTCATGCTCCTGTTGCTCGCGGCCGGATGCGGTTCGACGGGCGACATTTTTGGCGGCGGCGGAAACAACGACAATACCAACCGGTACGGCAGTCTTCGCGGGACGGTCGAACACGTCGACCTGAACAACCAGTGGATCGAGCTGAGGAACGTCAGCGGTTACCAGTCGATGCTGTCCAACGGCGGCGGCAGCGGCAGCACGACGCGCATCTACTTCGATCGCAACATGAGCGTCGATTACAACGGCCAGAGCTACCAGGTCGGCGATCTCGAGCGTGGTGACGAGGTGGCAGTCGACGTGAACGAGCAGGGCTCGCAGCTCGTGGCCAACCGCATCACGGTCACGCGCGACATCACGGCGAACGGCTCGACGGGCAACTCCGGCTCGTATGGCAGCACGATTCGAGGCACGGTGCGCTACGTCGACACCAGCCGCCGCACGGTCGAGGTCGACCGCGGCTACGGCAGCACCGTCGTCGTGGAGTACGGCACGCAGACGCCGGTCACCTTCGGCGGGCGTACCTATGGAGTGGGCGATCTGGAGCGCGGCGATGAAATCGAGATCCGCGCCACCGATCTCGGCAGCGGCCGCATGCGCGCCGACAACATCACCGTGGTTCGCAGCGTCAGCGGCAACAACTCGGGCAGCGGCACTTACGGCGGAAGCGGCACGTACGACGACCGCGCCGTCGTCCGCGGCACCGTCCGTTCGATCGACACCTACAACCGCACGATCGAGCTCGAGAACTCGAGCTGGATCTCCGGCTTCAACACCAACGCCTCGACGATGAGGGTGCAGTACGGGTCCAACGCCAACGTGGTCTTCAACGGGCAGTCCTACCCGGTCACCAACCTCGAGCGCGGCGACATGGTCGAAGTCGAGATCGATCGCAGCGGTTCGAACTACCTGGCCAACCGGATTACGGTGGTCAGGGACGTCAGAAGGTAAGTTCTGGGCAGTGGTTTTGGTAAGGGCGGGGGCAACCCCGCCCTTTTTGTGTTTTAGAACGTGCCTTGGGTGTGCGGGGAATGGGAATGGGACCTATGGGACAGATGGGACCTATGGGCCTGCGGACCTTGGGTGCCGTGGTGGCCTGTGGGCACCGCGAAAGGCAGCCACGGTCCCCCGGCACATCCGCAACCTTACCCATGCACGACCACAGCACCCAGGGTCCGCCAGGCCCATAGGTCCCATAGGTCCCATAGGTCCCATTTCCCACCCCCCGCACACCCAAGGCACGTTCACACCATCCCCCGCGCACCCACCTCAAACTTTCCACTAGCTGAATGAATCGCCATTCATTTATTGTTTCACCTCCACAGATGGAGGCCTGATGCAACTTCTCGATACTCTTCATGGGGTGTTCCTCGAATCCTGGACCCCGCTCTGGGTCGCCGGCTCGGTCGTCGCCCTTCTGGCGATCGGCTTCCTTGGCGCACCTCTTCTGGTCTGGGCGCTCGTGGGCGCCGCGATCCTCATCGGCTTCGGCGCACCGCTGTGGCTCCTTGCCACCTACGCGGCCGTCATGGCCCTGTTCCTCATCACTCCCATCCGGCGCGCGCTCGTCTCGAGCGTCGTGATGAAGATCCTCGGGCCGATCATGCCGACGATCTCCGAGACCGAGCGCACCGCCATCGAGTCCGGCACCGTCTGGGCCGAGGCGGAGCTGTTCTCCGGGAAGCCCGACTTCGGCAAGCTGATGCAGGAGTCGTATCCCGAGCTGACGCCCGAGGAGCAGCAGTTCCTCGACGGGCCGGTGAACGAGCTCTGCTCGGTGGTGGACGACTGGGAAGCCTGGGAGAGCCGCGAGCTCCCCCGCGCCGCCTGGGACGTCATCAAGCGCGAGAAGTTCCTCGGCATGATCATCCCGCGCGAGTACGGCGGTCTCGGTTTCTCGGCGCTCGCGCACAGCGAAGTCATCGCCAAGCTCGCCAGCCGCTCGATCCCCGTCTGCATCACGGTCATGGTCCCGAACTCCCTCGGCCCGGCGGAGCTGCTGATGCACTACGGTACGCCGGAGCAGAAGCAGAAGCTGCTGCCGCGCCTCGCCGCGGGCGACGAGATCCCCGCGTTCGCGCTGACGGAACCGGGCGCCGGCTCCGACGCCGGCTCGATCACCTCGAGCGGCACGCTGTTCAAGGGTGAGGATGGGAAGCTGTACATCCGCCTCAACTGGAACAAGCGCTACATCACGCTGGCGGCGATCTCCACGATCCTCGGCCTCGCCTTCAAGCTGCGCGATCCCGAAAGCCTCCTCGGCAAAGGGGAAGACCTCGGCATCACCTGCGCGCTCGTGCCGACCACGACGCCGGGCGTCGTCATCGGCCGCCGTCACGATCCGCTCGGGACGCCGTTCTACAACTGCCCGACGCAGGGAAAAGACGTCGTCGTCCCGATCGACGCGGTCGTTGGCGGTGTCGAAGGCTGCGGCAAGGGGTGGCGGATGCTGACCGAGTCGCTGGCGGCCGGCCGCGGCATCTCGCTGCCGGCGCAGAGCGTCGGCGGCACGAAGCTCGGCACGCGCGTCATCAGCGCTTACGCCTCGATCCGCAAGCAGTTCGGCATGCCCATCGGCAAGTTCGAAGGGATCGAAGAGCCGATCGCGCGCATCGCCGGCTTCAACTACCTCCTCGACGCCATGCGCAAGTACACGCTCGGCGCGATCGATCAGGGGAAGAAGCCCGCGGTCGTGACCGCGATGGCGAAGTACAACGCGACGGAGATCGGCCGCAAGGTGATCAACGACGCGATGGACGTCGCCGGCGGCGCCGGCATCTCGCGCGGCCCGCGCAACCTCCTCGCACACTTCTACATCGCCACGCCGATCGGCATCACGGTCGAAGGGGCGAACATCCTCACGCGCACGCTCATCATCTTCGGCCAGGGAGCGCTGCGCGCGCATCCCTACGCCCTGAAGGAAGTCGAGGCGATCGCCGCGCGTGACCTGAAGGCGTTCGACGCCGCGTTCTGGGGACACATCGGCCACATCGTGCGCAACCTGTCGCGCGCGGTCGTGCTGTCGCTGACGCGCGGCGCGCTCGCCGGCAGCCCGGTGAGCGGCAAGACGGCGCGTTACTACCGCAAGCTGGCGTGGTCGTCGGCGACGTTCGCCATCATGGCGGACATCGCGATGGGCGCGCTCGGCGGCTCGCTGAAGCTGAAAGAGAAGCTGACCGGCCGCTTCGCGGACGTGCTGTCGTGGATGTACATCGGCACCGCCGTGCTGCGCCGCTACGAGGCGGAAGGACGCCGGAAGGAAGACCTGCCGTTCGTCCACTTCGCGATGAACCACGCGCTGTACGAGATCCAGAAGGCGTTCGACGGCATCTTCCGCAACCTCCCGGTGCCGGGTCTGACGTGGCTCTTCAGCGGCCCGCTGCGCATCTGGGCGAACCTCAACGCGCTGGCCGGCGAAGCCAACGACCAGCACACGCACAAGATCGCGTCGCTGATCCTCTCGGACAGCGAGCAGCGCCGCCGCCACACGGACGGCATCTACATCCCGTCGAACACCAACGAGCAGCTCGGCCTGCTCGAGCTGACGTTCAGCACCGTCAAGCGCGCGGAGGAAGCGGACCGCAAGATCCGCGCGGCCGTGAAGAAGAAGGTGCTGCCGAAGCTCAAGGGCCCGGCCTCGTACCAGGCGGCGATGGAGAAGGACGTCATCACCACCACCGAGCACGCCGACCTGCTGAAGGCCGACGAGCTGCGCGCCGAAGCGATCCAGGTCGACGACTTCTCCCAGGAGGAGTACCTGACCCACGGCCGCAACGACGCCGAGTTGCGCGACATGACCGAAAACGTAGCGTAGAAAACGACGCTGCTGTCGATTGGCCCCGGGCGAAAGCCCGGGGCTTTTTCGTTGGGGGACGTGAACGTGCCCTAGGGTATGCGGGCGAATGAAATGGGACGAATGGGACCAATAAGACCTATGGGCCTGCGGACCTTGGGTGCCGTGGCTGTGTCTGGGCACGGCAAGGCACACCGCGGTCCCCCGCCACACCCGCCACCTTACCTATGTGCGTCCACGGCACCCAGGGTCCGCCAGGCCCATTGGTCCCATAGGTCCCATTCGTCCCATTTCCCATTCGCCGCACACCCAAGGCACGTTCACGCCCTCGTTGAGGGCAGCGATCCCCTCGCCGAGGGCGTCGATCCCCTGGTTCGATGACACTTTTCTCCTCGTCGAGGGCAGCGATCCCCTCGCCGAGGGCGTCGATCCCCTGGTTCGATGACTCTTTTCTCCTCGTTGAGGGCAGCGATCCCCTCGCCGAGGGCAGCGATCCCCTGGTTCGATGACACCTTTCTCCTCGTCGAGGGCAAAGATCCCTTCGCTCGAAGGGAAACGTCCCCTCGATGAGGGGAAACGTCCCCTCATCGGGGGGGAAATCTCACTGCGATCCGCCACAAACGCCCCCTCGACGAGGGGAAACGTCCCCTCAACGAGGAGAAAGGTCACGTCGAGGCACGGGAAGCGTCCCCTCAGCGGAGGGAAACGTTCCCTCACCGAGGGCACGGCTGCGTCGGTCGAGGGGAAACGTCCCCTCGCCCCCTGTCACGGTGCGGTGCCCACCGCCCCAAACCTCTAATGTTGGCTCATCGGTTGCGGAAGGCGAGGGCAGCAGTTCGAACCCCCAGGAGGCCTAACATGAACAGAAACAGGCAGTTAGTCGCGGCGGCGCTGGCTCTCGCGACGGTGGTCGGAACGTCCGCATTTGCGGACGATCGTCCTTCAATGGAGACACGCCGGAGTGAAGCGAACCGTAGCGGTGAGGGGCGCATCCAGCGCGAAGGGACCCGCAGCCGCAGCACGGAGTCCGCGCGCAGCGGCGATTCGCGCGGCGGACGCTCGGTCGAGCGCAACCGCGGCAGCGAATCGCGGGGCACGATCCAGCGCGAGCGCCGCGAGGAGTCCAATGCGCGCGGCACCGTCGACCGCGGCACGCGGTCGCAGGACAGCGCCCGCTCGTACGATCGCAATCGCTCGAACGATCGCAACCGCTCCAACGACGGCAACCGCTCGTATGACCGCAACCGGTCGAATGACGGCAACCGTTCGTATGACCGCAATCGCTCCGGCTCCAGCCGTGGTGGCAGCTACGACCGCAATCGTGGCGGCAACCGTGGCGGTTCGTACGACCGCAACCGCGGCTCGTACAACCACGGCCATTCGTACGGCAACCGCCGTCCGCAGTACTACCGCGGCCGCGTCTCCCGTTACGAGCCGTGGGGCGGCGGGTATCGCGTCTGGGTCGGCGGCGCTCCGTATCCCTTCTTCGTGCCGCTGTCGCACTGGCACCGCAGCCCGTTCCGCGTCGGCGTCGTGATCAACATCGGCGGCTACTACAACGACCGTGGCTACTACGACTACTACGATGGTCCGGCGGTCGTCGACGGCTCCATCCGTGGCGTCGTCGAGAGCGTCGACTACCGCCGCGGCAACTTCGTCCTCCGCAATGACGCGACGGGCAGCTTCGTCACCGTCATCGACCGTGGCCGCGACCGCGATCTCGACCGCGTCCGCGAGGGCGACTACGTCATCGTCGACGGTGACTGGAGCCGCAACGGCGTGTTCGAGGCCCGCCGCCTCGAGTTCCTCGACTGACGTTTTCCGTTGTTCCGTGAGACCAGTGGGGCATCCGTCCCACTGGTCTCTTTGTTTCCGCGGGGTCCCATCCGGCCCGGACGCGGCGTAGAATCAGCGCAGAGGAGACCACACCATGGCCAAAGGCAACAACGCCCGCAAAAAAGAAACGAAGAAGCCGAAGAAAGACAAAGACAAGAAGTAGCTCCGCTGATCCGCTGAGACAGATAGGACCGATGGAACGAATGGCCGCGCGGTCATTCGTCCCATCGGTCCTATCGTTTTTCAGCTGACCGCCGCCTCGTCGAGGCGCAGCGTCCCGGCATCGGCATCGAGCGTCGCCTGCACGCCGACCGGCAGCGTCATCTTCTGCTCGATGTGCCCGAACGAGAGGCCCGACAGCGCCGGCTTGTTCAGTGAGCCGAAGCGGTCGCGCAGCACGTCCTCCAGGCTGAACATCGACGGCCGCGTATTGCACTCGGTGCAGCGGCCGAAGACGAAGCCGGCCATCCGGTCGAGCTTTCCGCCGAGGGCGAGCTGGGTCAGCATCCGGTCGACGCGGTAGATGTCTTCGTTCGTCTCCTCGGCGAACAGGATCGCGCCGTCGGTGTCGACCTCGTACGGCGTCCCCATGAGCGCGGAGAGCAGCGTCAGGTTGCCGCCGGCGAGACGGCCGCGCGCGCGGCCCGGCGCGAGCTTGACGATGCGGTTGGCGCGATCGACGAGGAGGTTCGGCCGCTTCTCCGGCGGCGCGAGCACGCCCGCCGGCTCCGGCGTCATCACCACGCGGCGGAAGTTGTCGACGCTGTACGTCTCGAACGTCGACACCGCCACCGGCCCATGGAACGTGACGAGCCCCGTCCGCTGCGTGATCGCGTTGAGCAGTGCCGTGATGTCGCTGAAGCCGACGAACACCTTCGGCTTGCGCGCGATGAGGTCGTAGTCCAGGTACGGCAGCACGCGCGGCGAGCCCCAGCCGCCGGTGTAGCAGACGATGCCCGCGATCCGGTCGTCGGCGAACATGCGGTTGATGTCATCCGCACGGTCGCGATCGCGCCCGGCAAAGTAGCCATGCCGGTCGTAAGCGTGCGGCCCGAGCATCACCTTCAGCCCGAGCGCCTCGAGCTGCTCGCGCGCGAACGCGATGCTGTCCGCCTCGTACGCGGCGGAGGCGGGCAGCACCAGACCGACGGTATCGCCCGGCGCAAGCCGTTTCGGCTTGATGATGCGCCGCGACGCAGCGCGCACCGGCGCAGCGCCGAGTGAGATAGCAGCAAGAGAAAGCAGTTGACCAAAAGCACGACGATCGATCATCGCGGGGCATTGTAGAAGGGACCGTGAAATCATGAACGCAGAACGCAGAACGCAGAATTTAGAACTTCTGCGTTCTGCGTTCTGACTTCTGCGTTCTGCGTTCTGCGTTCATGATTTCTGCGCTCTGACTTCTGCCCTCTGCCTTGCTCCAACCTTGCCCTAAACTCCGCCCGCATGGATCCGCTGACCCACACCCTCGTCGGAGCGAACCTCGCCTCCTCGAAGCTCGGGCAGAAGACGGCGCTTGCCGCCGCCGCGCTCGTCATCGGCGCGAATCTGCCGGACGTCGACGCCATCCTCTACTTCACCGGGCATCAGGATCTCGCGCTCGGCTTCCGCCGCGGCTGGACGCATGGCGTGCTCGCGCTCGCCGTGCTGCCGCTGCTCCAGACCGCGCTCCTGCTGCTCTACGCGCGCGCCCGCCGCATCGCCGTCTCGCCGCGCTGGCTGCTGGCGCTGTCGTTCCTCGCCATCCTCACGCACCCGTTCCTCGACTGGCTGAACAACTACGGGATGCGCTGGCTGATGCCGTTTCGCGGGACGTGGTTCTACGGCGACTCCGTCTTCATCATGGATCCGTGGCTGTGGCTCATCCTCGGCTGCGGCTGGCTCGCCGGACGGACCCCGTCACGGCGGCTGTTCTGGGTCTGGCTGTTCTTCGCCGCGGCCCTCGCTTTCGTCGTCGGCCGCCGCTCCTTCGCTTACCTCGGCATCGTCGCGGCGGTGGCGATCATCCTGCTGCTCGCGCTGCTGTGGAGGCCGAAGTTCGACGCGAAGAAGCTCGCCACCGCGGCGCTCGCCCTGGCGTTCGCGTACATCGGCGCGCGGCTGGCCATCCACGCGTACGTCGCGACGCGTGTGCGCGCCGAGATGGCAGGCGTGGAGCGGCTGATGGTGGCGCCGCATCCCTACAATCCGCTGCGCTGGGACGTCGTCGCACAGACCGGCGACGTCTACCGCTTCGGCCGCTGGCTCGCCGGAGACCTGCAGTTGGAGGACGAGACGCTGCCCGTGGCCAAGCCGTCGCCCGAGTTCGCGCAAGCCATCCGCGATCCCGGCGTGCGCGGCTTCATGACCTGGGTGCGTTTTCCCACCTACACCATCGAGCGCACCGGCAATGAAACACGCGTGCGCATCAACGACGCGCGCTACGCACGGCGCCAGGGCCTGGGTGGGGCGGTGGTGGTGTTGCCGCGGGGGGAACAGCAATAGGACGGATAGGACGGATAGGACAGATAGGACGGCTGCGCCCTGCCCCAGTTGCCGCAGGGGTACCGGTGGCACAAACCACCTCAACGCCGCAAGGTCCGCAGGCCTATAGGTCCTATCCGTCCTATTCGTCCTATGTCCTACCTGTCCTATTCGTCCTATTGCCGCGCCGTTGCTAGACTGCGCCGCCCATGAAGCGACTGATCGTTCTGCTTTTCCTCACCACCAGCGCCTTCGCTGCGCAGCCCTACATCCGCCTCGGCGGCGCTCTCGAGAGCAGCAAGAACACGATCGTCCTCGACCGCGACTGCGCCAGCACCGAGCCGCCGGCGCTCTTCGGCTGTGGCTACGATGCGCGCGGTGATTTTGGCGATGCGCGTACGTGGCAGGTCGCGGCCGGCGTCGAGCTGACGCGCCTGCGCCTCGAGGTGGCGCTCTTCGACCGCTCGAACCTCGACCTCGACGCCAGCGCCAACTTCACCGGAGTGGAAGGGGAGCAGCCGGTGCGCGCCGAGGTCAGCTCGCGTGCGGCGATGCTCGTCGGCTCGTTCCCGTTCGCGCCGGAGGACTGGCGCGTGCAGCCGTTCGTCAGCGTGGGGGTCGGCATGGCACGCAACGAGCTCGGCACGACACGCTACGAGTTCCCCGGCATCGCCGCCGACGCCGTGACGATCATGCCGGGCGGAACGCACGATGCCTTCGCGTACAGCGCTGCCGCGGGCGCCAGCATCCAGCTCACGCGGCAACTGGCCCTCGACGTCACCGCCATCTACAGCGACCTCGGCCAGGTCCGTTCCGAGGCAGGGGAGGCGACGATCGTGCGCCCGAATCGGACCCTGAGCATCCCCATCGACGCCACCCGCGCCGAACTACGCACATCCGGCATCGCCTTCTCATTGCGTGTGAGGCTGTGAAGCGTAACGCCTGTTACAGCTCGGTTGCGATACGCTTCGCCGGCCCAGGAGGAATGATGAAGAAACTGATGCTCGCCGCCGCGACCGTCGCGCTCGCGGCGTGCACCACCACGACCACACCACCACCTGACACCACGACCGCGACCACACCTGCCGCAACCAGCACCGCACCAATGCAGACTGAAGTGAAGCCCGCCGCAACCGCCACCGCCTCCAGCAATCCGCTCCTCGCCGAATGGACCGGCCCTTTCAGCGGCGTCCCGCCGTTCGACCGCGTCCGCGTCGCCGACTTCCAGCCGGCGCTCGAAGCCGGCATCTCCGAGAATCTCACGGAGATCGAGGTCATCGCCCGTAATCCCGCCGCGCCGACGTTCGAGAACACGATCGTCGCGCTGGAGCGTGCCGGCGAAGCGCTCGACCGCGTCCAGACCGTCTACGGCATCTGGAGCTCGTCGATGAACACGCCCGACTTCCAGGCCGTGCAGCGGGTGATGGCGCCGCGCCTCGCCGCGTTCAGCGACCAGGTCACGCAGAACGAGGCGCTCTTCCGCCGCATCGAGGCCGTCTACAACTCGCCCGACAAGTCGCGCTGGACGCCGGAGCAGCAGCGCCTCGCGTGGACGTACTACAACAACTTCGTCCGCGCCGGCGCACGTCTCGACGCCCCATCGAAGCAGCGCCTCTCCGCGATCAACCAGGAGCTCGCGGGGCTCTTCACCCGCTTCAGCAACAACGTCCTCTCCGACGAAAACGACCTCCATCTCGCGCTCGAATCCGAGGCCGACCTCGCGGGGCTGCCGCAGTCGTTGCGCGACGCCGCCGCGGCTGCCGCGAAGGCGAAGAACCTTCCCGGCAAGTGGGTCATCTCGAACACGCGTTCGTCGATCGATCCGTTCCTCACGTACTCCGACCGCCGCGACCTGCGCGAGAAGGCGTGGCGCCTCTTCGTCAACCGCGGCGACAACGGCGGGGAGCACGACAACAACGCCATCATCACCGACATCCTCCGCCTCCGCGCCGAGCGCGCCAAGCTCCTCGGCTACCAGACGCACGCGCACTGGCGCGTCGAGAACACGATGGCCAAGACGCCCGAGCGCGCCGTCGAGCTGCTCGAAGCCGTCTGGACGCCGGCCGTCGCCCGCGTCCGCGAGGAAGTGGCCGACATGCAGGCCGTCGCCAACCGCGAAGGGGCGAACATCACCATCGCCCCGTGGGACTACCGCTATTACGCCGAGAAGGTGCGCAAGGCGCGCTACGACCTCGATCAGAACGAGGTGAAGCAGTACCTGCAGCTCGAGAAGCTCCGCGAGGGGATGTTCTGGGTCGCCGGGGAGCTGTTCGGCTTCGCCTTCACGCCGGTGACCGGCGTCCCCGTCTATCACGAGGACGTGCGCGTCTGGGAAGTGAAGGACCGCACGACCGGCCGCCACGTCGGCGTCTGGTACTTCGATCCGTACGCGCGTCCGGGGAAACGCTCCGGCGCGTGGATGAACGCGTACCGTCCGCAGTCGCGCTTCGACGGCGAGATCACCACGATCGTCTCGAACAACGCCAACTTCGTGAAGGGCGCGCCGGGCGAGCCGGTGCTGATCTCCTGGGATGACGCGGAGACGCTCTTCCACGAGTTCGGCCACGCGCTACACGGCCTCTCCTCCAACGTCACGTACCCGTCGCTCGCCGGCACCGCCGTCGTCCGCGACTACGTCGAGTTCCCGTCGCAGCTCCTCGAGCACTGGCTCTCGACGCCGGAAGTGCTCAACCGCTTCGCCGTGCACTACAAGACCGGCCAGCCGATTCCGAAGACGCTCGTCGAGCGCATCGAGCGCGCCTCGACGTTCAACGAAGGCTTCGCCACCGTCGAGTACCTCGCGAGCGCCATCGTCGACATGCGCCTGCATCTCGCCGGCGACCGCCGCATCGATCCCGACGCTTTCGAGCGCGAGACGCTCACCGCCCTCGGCATGCCGAACGAGATCGTCATGCGCCACCGCACCCCGCAGTTCCTCCACGTCTTCGCCAGCGACTCGTATTCGGCCGGCTACTACAGCTATCTCTGGTCGGACGTCCTCACGGCCGATGCGGCCGAGGCGTTCGTCGAAGGGGGCGGGCTGTACAGCGCTGACGTGGCCAAGCGCCTCCGCCAGTACATCTTCTCCGTGGGCAACACGGTCGACCCGGCCGAGGGCTACCGCGGCTTCCGCGGCCGCGACCCCAAGATCGACGCGCTGATGCGCAAGCGGGGCTTCCCGATGGCGCGGTAGCCGCCGCCACCGGTTGTTGGTTGTTGGTTTTCGGTTTTTGGTGCCGCGCCGGTTCGCCGAGCGCAGCACCAAAAACCAACAACCGAAAACCGAAAACCCGTAGTATTTCGTCATGACCAACCGCTTCGACCTCCTCTCCAAGAGTGAAAGTGGCCTGACGTACGTGCGCGAAAGGCGCGGCGGGGTCATGCGCGCGCTGACGGAGAGCGAGCTCGCCGATTTCGACGATCCGAAGCCGTGCCCGGAGTGCTCCGAACAGTTCGGCTGCGAACACTTCAACGCCGCCGGCGAGGCGATGCTGACGGAAGCCGAAGTCGAGGCCGAAGTACCGCCGGAGTGGAAGTCCTTCGCCCGCGAGGAAGGCCTCAGCCGCGGCGACCTGGAACGTCTGAAAGCCGTCGAACAGCACGAAGGGGAGTACCGCATCACCCACGGCACCACGGCGGACGTCCGCACGCTGGAGCTGGTGCTGCTGCTCAACGAAGCACGATAGGACGAATGGGACGAATAGGACCTATAGGACAGATGGGACCCACCCGCCCCGTCTTTGTCCCATAGGTCCCATTCGTCCTATCTGTCCTATTCGTCCCATCGTTCCCCGCCCCCGCAGCCACAAAGCCGCCGCAATTCCTGCCACACCATTCCTTGACCTGCACACGCCTGCAGCGCAATCGCGCTCCATCGTGCTGATCACGATGAGATTCGCAGGACTCCTCTTCCTCCTCCTTCTTGCCGGCGCCGCGCGCGCTCAGGAATTCGTCACGCTCGATCGGCTGCAGCATCCCGCTCTGCTGTACAAGACGAGCGCGCCGGGTGTCTTCGTGGAGGCACCCAGCGTCAGCACCGACATCTCGCTGAGCGTGCGCGGCATCGTCGCGCGCGGCGTCGTGCGACAGCGGTTCGAGAACACCACGACGCACTGCGTGGAGGCGGTCTACGCGTTCCCGCTCCCGGACAATGCCACGGTCGACGCCATGCGACTGCGCATCGGCGATCGCACCATCACCGGCGAGATCCGCGAGCGGGAAGAGGCCACGCGCGTGTACGAGCAGGCGAAGCGCGAGGGGCGCAATGCGTCGCTGCTCGAACAGCAGCGGCCGAACCTCTTCACCGTCTCCGTCGCCAGCCTCGCGGCGGGGAGCGTCGCCACGATCGAGCTCGAGTACCAGCAGATCGTCGAATACCAGCAGATCGGCGGGGGCCAGTTCTCGCTGCGCCTGCCGCTTGCGATCGGGCCGCGCTACAAAGGCGCGGCGCTGCCGCACGTCCTCACGGACCGGGACCTCAACCCCGTCTCGCTGACGATCGACCTCGACGCCGGCATCGCGCTGGAGGACGTGACCAGCCGGACGCACGCGCTCGAGCAGACCGTGCTTTCCGCCACGCGCATCCGGCTCGAACCGCGCGACGTGCGCATCGCCTCCGACCGCGACTTCGAGCTCGCCTGGACGCCGCGGCTCGGCGCGCTGCCGCAGTCGGCCTCGTTCACCGAGACCGTCGGCGGCGAGCGCTACACGCTGCTCATGCTCTTCCCTCCGGACGTCTCCGCGCGCCCCGCCGCGATCCTGCCGCGCGAGACGATCTTCATCATCGACACGTCGGGCTCCATGGGCGGCCCGTCGATCGAGCAGGCGAAGCAGGCGCTGCTCACGGCCGTCGAGCGTCTCCGCCCCAGCGACCGTTTCAACGTCATCGAGTTCAACTCCTCGGCACGCGCGCTCTTCCAAACGGCTCGCGTGGCTGACAAAGCGACGATCAGGGAAGCGCTCGAGTGGGTCGGCGCGCTCGAATCGACGGGCGGCACGGAGATGCTCGGGGCGCTGCAGCTCGCGCTGGCGGAGAAACCGACCGCCGACGCGATCCGCCAGATCATCTTCATCACCGACGGCCAGGTCGGCAACGAGGCGCAGATCTTCGAGTTCATCCGCGCGAACCTGAGCGACCGCCGCCTCTTCACGATCGGCATCGGCAACGCGCCGAACACGTACTTCATGCGCAACGCCGCACGCGCCGGGCGCGGCACCTTCACGCACATCGGCGATGTGGCCGAGGTGGAGACGCGCATGACGGCGCTGCTGACGAAGCTCGGCTCGCCGGTGCTCGCCGACATCGCCATCGCCGCTGAAGGAGAGCTCTCGCACGACCGCGTTCCCGACCTCTACGCCGGCGAGCCGCTCATCCTGACGATGCGCGCGCCTGCCGCCGCCTCGGCCAACGGCCGCATCACCGCCGACGGATGGAACAGCACCTTCACGCTCGCGTCCGATGCGAGCCCCGGCATCGCCAAGCTGTGGGCGCGCCAGAAGATCGACACGGTGCGCGACCGCGTCTTCACCGGCGCCAACGCGGCCGAGGTGAAGCAGGAGATCGTGCAGCTCGCGCTGACGCATCACCTCGTGACGGAGCACACCAGCCTCGTCGCCGTCGACACGACGCCGCCGGGAGTCGATCCGAAGAGCTGCACGTCGGAGCTCGTGCCGGTCAACCTGCCGGCGAACTGGGGCGAAGGGATGTTGCCGCGCACCGCGACGCACGCCACGCGCTCGCTGCTGAACGGCCTCGCGCTGCTGCTCGCCGCGCTGATCGCGAGGAAGTGGTGAAGCGCTACGCCGTTCTCGCCGTCGGCATCGTGGGCCTCGTGTTCCTTGCCGACGGCGTATGGATCCACGTGAAAGCGCGCGTCGCGCAGGTGCTGCTGCGTGTCGCGTTCGAGCGCGTCCTGCGCGGCGCGGCCGAGGCGAAGCCGTGGCCGTGGGCGGACGCGCATCCGGTCGCGCGGCTCTCGCTCGACCGCACCGGCGACGAGCTCGTGGTGCTCGCCGGCTCGAACGGACGCGCGCTGACCTTCGCGCCCGGCCACCTCGAGCACACCGTCGCGCCGGGCACCGAAGGCAACTGCGTGATCGTGGCCCACCGCGACACGCACTTTGCCGCCGTGCGCGAATTACGCGACGGCGACGTCGTCCGCGTCCGCACACCGCAAGGCACGTTTGCCTACACGGTGGTTGCACGCCAGGTGGTGGGGGAAAAGGAAACGTGGGTCACCCAACCCAGCAGCGGCACGGTGCTGACGTTGATCACCTGCGATGAACCGGGCAAACGCCTGGTGGTGTGGGCCAGCAGCGACCGCGGTTGATAGGACCGATAGGACAAATGGGATTGCTGCCGGGCGGGCGGGGTCCTATCCGTCCCATTCGTCCCATAGGTCCTATCCGTCCTATCGTTCCCCCGCCTTCAGCGCCGCATTTCCCGCGATTCCAGCACCCGCACCCCCGGCGCGTTCACGCGCGCCGCTTCCACCAGCGCACGCGCCACATCCCGCACGTGGATCGGTTTGTACTTCGGCGGCATCAGCCAGCCGAACGGCTTCGCGAGGTCTTCGCCGAGGCGCCGCTCCTTGCGGTCGCCGAGGAGCAGCGACGGTTGGGCGATGGTCACGGAGGGGAAGCCGGCGGCGATGACGTCGCGCTCCGTTTCTCCTTTGACGCGGTTGTAGAAGATGCGCGAGCTCGCGTTGGCGCCGAGCGCGCTGACGAGGAGGTAGTGCGTCGCACCGTTCGCGCGGCCGAGCCTCGCTGCCGTCACCGGCAGGTCGTGGTCGACGAAGCGGAACGCTTCCTGCGAGCCCGCCACTTTGATAGTCGTGCCGAGGGCGCAGAAGATCTGGTCGACGGCGAAGAGGCTGGCGTGGCGATCGAGCTCCGTCATCGGGATGACGTGCTCCGCGAGCTTCGGATGCGGCACGCCACTGGCGCGGCGCACGATCGTGGTGACGTGAGAGATGGTGGGATCGTCGAGGAGCATCGTCAGCAGCTCGCGTCCGACGAGACCGGTGGAGCCGAGGAGGAGCACGCGTCTCATGAGAAAGCCTCCGCGATCAGTTCATACGAGCGGCGGCGCGCCGCGTGATCGTGCGTGATCGTCACGATCATGACTTCGTCGGCGGAGTACTCCTCCGCAACCGCTTCGATCCCAGCGCGTACCGTTTCCTTCGTGCCGACGATGGAGCGTCGCCGCGGCAGCACGTCGGGCTCGTTCGCGAGGAACTCCAGCGCCGTCTCCGGCGAAGGCACGGGGAGGAAGCGTCCGGTGTGGAGCAGCGCGAACATCATGCGTGCGCTCGACGCGAGCCGCTGCGCTTCCTCGTCGCTGTCGGCGGCGAGCGCCCAGACCGCCACGATGACGTACGGCGTCTCCCCATGCGCCGACGTGATGAACGTGCGGCGGTACTCCTGCGCGATCGCGGCGCCGCGATCGTTGATGAAATCGGCGAACGCGTACGGCAGCCCCACCTCGGCCGCCCAGATGCCGCTCTGCGGCGAGCTGCCGAGGAGCCAGAGGTCGGGGACGGAGGGACGGCCGGGGAGCGCCGTCAGATGACGGAAGGGATGGTCCGGCGGCATCTCGTCGTCGACGTAGGCGAGGAGCTCCGCGAGCTGCGACGGGAAGTCGTCGGGCGCCGCCTGCCGCCGGTCGCGTTGCAGGGCGAACGCCGTGCGTGAGTCGGTGCCGGCGGCGCGTCCGACGGCGAGGTCGATGCGCTCGGGAAAGAGCGCGCTGAACATGCTGAACGTCTCCGCGACCTTGAGCGGACTGTAATGCGGCAGCATCACGCCGCCGCTGCCGACGCGGATGCGCGACGTGATCGACGCAATCGGCCCGATCAGCGCCTCGGGTGACGCACACGCCAGCGCCGGCGTGCCGTGATGCTCCGCCACCCAGTAACGGTGATAGCCGAGCCGCTCCGCGGCCCGGGCGAGATCCAGCGAGTTGTGCAGCGCCGCGGCTCCGGTCGAGCCCTCGGCGATGGGTGATTGGTCCAGGACAGAAAGGATCATTGGTCGTAACGATAGGACGAATCGATCTTGGTTGTCCGTTGTCCGTTTTCCGTTGTCCGTGCTCCGCCTTGCGACGATCGTCGTGTAGCGCAGCACGGAAAACGGAAAACGGACAACGGACAACCAAGATCGGCCGCGATTGGCCACACGCGCGGCGCCGTTCACCCCGGGTGCGTCCGCTTTCGCTTCACGTCAACATTTGTTCACTCCGTCCGCGTTTGGTGCAACGTACGATCCTGCCCATGAAAACACGTCTGTTCGCGCTCGCTCTGCTCGTTGCCGTGGCCGCGCCGCTCCTTGCCCAGCCGCACCTCATCGTGCCGCAGGCGAGTCCGCGGGCGCGTGTGGAAGAGACGTTCGGCATCACCGACGTCTCGGTCGCCTATCACCGTCCCGCGGTCAACAAACGGCGCGTCTGGGGCGGTCAGGTGCCGTACGACGTCGTCTGGCGCGCCGGGGCGAACGAGAACACCACCATCACGTTCTCCACGCCGGTGACCATCGAAGGGCAGCCGCTCGCGGCCGGCACGTACAGCCTCTTCATGATCCCCTCCGCGTCGCAGTGGACGGTCGTCTTCAACCGCTTCACCGGCGGCTGGGGAACGTACAGCTACGACGAGAAAGAAGACGTCCTGCGCGTCCCCGTGACGCCGCAGACGGCCGAGATGCAGGAGCGCCTCACGTACCAGTTCGAGGAGCCGAAGAACGACTCCGTCCTTCTCTCGATGCGCTGGGAGAAAGTGCGCGTGCCGATCCGCATCGGCGCGGAGACGAACAAGCTCGTTTCGGTGTCGATCGAGAACCAGTTGCGCAGCCAGTTGCACTGGGTGTCGCAGGCGTGGACCGAAGCGGCGCGCTGGGCGCTGCGGCAGAACGACCTCGTCAACGCCGAGCGCTACATCGACCGCTCCATCTCCATGAGCGCCGACGCCTTCAATCTCCGCACGAAAGCGAACATCGCCGACAAGAAAGGCGACGCCAAGCTGGCGAAGGAACTGCGCGACCGTGCGGCGCAGCTCTCACCCGAGATCACGTTCGCCTCCAGCGCCTACCAGCTCATCGGCCAGAAAAAGTACGACGAAGCCGCCACCGTCGTGAACGGCTACCTCGCCACCCACCCCGACTCCTGGCGCGCCCACGCCATCCTCGGCGCCATCCACAGCGAAAAGGGAGAGAACGCCAAAGCCCGGGCCGCCTTCGACAAAGCCTTCGCCCTCGCGCCCACATACAGCGAAAAGGTCGAGGTGTACGACACGGTCAATTCGATCGAGGCGGACAGGAAGTAGACTGCCCGAGGCAGGGCTCAGCGCTCGAGGCCCAGGGCTCAGGTGGCCGTCGCGGTTTTCCTGAGCCTGAGCCCCCGAGCCCTGAGCCCCTGCCTCTGACATGGCGGCGCTCTGGATCGAGGTCATCGGCTTGGCGGGAGCATCCTCCCTGCTCCTCGCTTACCTGCTCGTGTCGAGCGGCCGGGTGACGAGCGGGAGCTCGGGCTATCAGCTCCTGAACCTCATCGGCGCGCTCGGCTTCGTCATCAACGGCTGGGTGCACCGCGCCTATCCCACGGTCATCCTCGGCGTGATCTGGTTCCTCGTCGCGGTCGTGTTTCTCTCGAAGCGAAAGGCGGTGGCCGAGTGAAGCCGCATCTCTTCGGACTGTTGCCGGAGGACCTCGCCGCGCATCTGCGCGCGCACGGCGTCCAAATGCGGGATGCCGAGGCGCGGCGGGTCGTGGCGCATGCGGTGGCGAACGGGAAGGAAGGCTTTCCGGTCGCGCGGCCGGTGCCGCGCGCCGTCGAAGCGGCGGTCGAGACGCTCGTCGAGCGCGGACGGCTGGAGATCCTCGAGCGGGCTACCGATCCCTCCGACGGCTTCGTCAAGTACCTCTTCCGCATGCCGGATGGCGCGGTGGCCGAGGCGCTTCCCGCTGGAGGTGGAAGGGCGCTTCACCGTGTGCCTGTCGTCGCAGGTTGGCTGCGCGATGGGGTGCGACTTCTGCGCGACGGGGCGGCTCGGGCTCACGCGCAATCTGGAGCCGTGGGAGATGGTCGCGCAGTTCGTCGCGGTGCGCGACGAGGCGCCGGGCGCCGTCACCGGCGCGGTGTTCCAGGGGCAGGGGGAGCCGCTGCACAACTACGCGAACGTGATGCGCGCGGCGGAGCTGCTGTCGCACCCGTGCGGCGGACGGATCTCGGCGAAAGCGATCACCATCTCGACGGTGGGCCTCGTGCCGGCGATCCATCGCTTCGCGCAGGAGCGGCGCCCGTATCGCCTGATCGTGTCGTTGACGTCCGCCATCGATGCGCGGCGGCGTGCGCTGCTGCCCGCGGCCGGAGCGTGGCCGGTGCGTGAGCTGGCGGAGGCAGTGCGCGCATACCAGCAGGCCTCCGGCGGACGCGCCACCATCGCCTGGGTCGTCCTCGGCGGCATCAACACGGGCCGCGACGAAGTCGAAGCCATCCGCGAGCTCTTCGACGGCGTCCCGCTGCGCCTCAACCTGATCGACGTCAACGACGCGCGCGACGAAGGCTACGTCCGCGCGACCGACGAAGAGCTCGCGCGCTTCCGCGACGAGCTGCGCACCCTGGGCATCCCCATCGTGCGCCGCTATTCGGGCGGCGCGGCCAGACACGCCGCCTGCGGCATGCTGGCGGCGATGGCGCAGGGGTGACGGCGGTAGCGATGGACCTATGGGAGATGGGACCTATGGGACCTCTGGGGCTGCGCTTTCAGGGGCATTCACGCCGTGGTGGTGCTTCACAGGAGCGGGCTTTGTCCCATTCGTCCCATTCGTCCTATTGGTCCCATCTGTCCCATCGTTCCCCCTCCACTTCCCACGTCACACTGGTACAACTAACCGCCAGCCCTTCATCGTGCGTCACCAGCACGATCGCGCCGGGGTAGGCGCGCAGCGCCTCTTCCAGCCGTTCGATCGACGGCAGGTCGAGATGGTTGGTCGGCTCATCCAGCACCAGCGCCCACACGTGGCGTCCCAGGCCTGACGCGATCATCAGCTTGCGTGCTTCGCCGGGTGAGGGCGCGGCCGACCGTCGCAGGCGGCCCGGGTCGACGCCCAGCGCGGCGACGATGGAGAAGACGCGCCCCTGCTCTTCCGGCGGCAGCGCGAGCACCTCGCGCAGCGGCGTGCGCTCCTCCGCGGCCGTCAGCTCTTGCGGCAGGTAGAGCAGCTTCGACGCATCGACGCGCGCGTGCTGCAGCAATGCGCGCAGGAGCGTCGTCTTCCCGGCGCCGTTCGGGCCGGCGATGCGAATGCGGTCGTGCGACGTCACGGCCTTGTCGTCGAAGACAAACAGGTGCGAGACGTGCGCGCGCTCGTACTGCACGAACAGCGACGCTCCGAGCTTCTTGTCGAACGTGAAGTCGTCCGTGCGAGCGGCCGCCGCTTCGCTCTGGCGGCGAACGATGGCGCGGCTGCGCCCCAGCCGTGCGTCGGCCCACTCGGCGAGGTTGCCGGCGGCGAGCGTCCGCGCGTCACTGTCGTTCTTGTCTTTCGCGCGATGCCGCACGCTGCGGCTCGCGGACGCCGCTTCCTGCGCGCGCCGCACGTCGTCGAGGCGCCGCTCCAGCGCGCGCCGCTCCCGCTTCGCCTGCTCGTACTCCTCCAGCCGGTGCCGCTCCTCGGCCGTCCAGAGAGCGCGCGCCTCGTCGTACGCGCCGCGCCACAACCGCGCGCCGCCGCGATGGACGCGCAGCGTGGAGCGTGTGAGCGTGGCCAGCAGCTCGCGGTCGTGGGAGACGACCAGCCCCAGGCCGCGGAAGCGACGGAGCTCGTTCACGAGGAGCGTGCGCGCGGCGGCGTCGAGATGGTTGGTCGGCTCATCGAGCAGCAGAACATCCGGCGCGTCGTCGAGCGCGGCGCCGATCTGCCACCGTTTGCGCTCGCCCGGTGACAGCGTTGGCCAGCGGTCGAGCATCTCCGGCTCCAGCTCCAGCCGGCCGCGCAGCGCGTAGCCTTCGCCTTCCGCGAACGCGGTGATGGCGGGCGTCATCGTCTCGACCGATTGCGGGACGAGCAGCACGCGGCCATCGACGGAGATCGAGCCGCTGTCGGGCTGCAGGTCGCCGGCGATCAGCCGCAGCAGCGTGGTCTTGCCGCCGCCGTTCTCACCGACGATGCCGGTCCAGCCGCGGTCGAGCTGGAGGTCGAGCGTGTCGAAGATGGTGATGTCGCCGAATGCAAGGGAGAGCTGCGAAGCACGCAGTGTAGACATGGAAACTCCTGAGATCGCGAGGGGTGGAGAGCGATGTCAGAGCTTCTGCTTCACAGTACCGGCCGGAACGACGCGGCGCGCCGGTTCATTTCCGCCGCACGACGAGCGGCACGCCGTGGCGCGGCCGCAGCGTGATCCACGCCTGCGGCTCGACGCGCGCGAGCGCGCTCAGCTCCAGCCGGCAGCGCCGCAGCACCGCGGGGATGATCGTGCGCGCCTCCAGCATCGCGAAGCCCGCGCCGATGCAGTGATGCGGCCCGCCGCCGAAGGGGAGGTACGCCGCGTTCCGCTTCTGCGTGGCAAAGCGTTGCGGCACGAACGCCTCCGCATCGGTCCAGAACTCGGGATGGCGATGAAGGATGTACGGGCTGACGTAGACGATCGAGTCCGCCGGGATCGCGTAGCCGCCGATCTCGTCGTCTTCGATCGCGCGGCGCTCCACGATCCAGATCGGCGGATAGAGGCGCAGCGCTTCATGAAACGCGTAGACCGGGTCCGCGTCGGCGTCATTCGTGGCGAGGAGGTAGAACGTCCATGCCAGCGCGTTCGCGGTGGTCTCGTGACCGGCGAGGAGCAGCGCCAGCGTCTCGTTGCGCAGCTCGTCGCCATCGAGCGCTTCCATCATGCGCGCGAGCAGCGTTCCCTCGGGCTTGCGGGCCACGATCTCCTCGACGATCGCGCGCAGCTTCGCCCGCGCCATATCGAAAGGCTTGTCGCGCAGGAAACGGTGCAGCGGAAAGATGGCCGTGGAACGCGCGTACGTGCCGGCCAGGATCGGCGGGAGGAGGCGCTCCAGCGCCGCGATGTCGGCTTCGAGGCCGGTGCCGAAGAACACCTTCGCGATGATCGTCGCGGTGAGGTGCGTCATCTCCGCCGCCACGTCGATGACTCCGCCGCGCGCCAGCCAGCGGTCGACCATCGCCTCCGTCGCCTGCTCGATCGCGGCCGCGAACGGCTCCACCTGACTGAACGCCGGCTGCAGCAGCAGACGATGCTGCCGCCATTCATCGCCGTCATTCGTCAGCAGCGACTCCCCGGTGACGAGCCGGATCGCATCGGCGCTGCGCGTCTGCCGGTCATAGTTCCCATGCCGCCGCCGCAGCACATGGTCCGCAAAAGAGGGATGCCCGAGCAGGTGCACCGTCAGGTCGCCGGCGCCGAGGCGGACGATGTCGCCGTACTCGCGATGCAGTTCGGTCAAGACGCGAAGCGGCTCGCGGCGCAGCCGCGAAAGAGTAGGAATGACGCCCAGCCCCGGACCGGGAGCACGCTGCACGGCTGCATTATGCAGGGAGGGGGTGGGACGGATAGGACCTGTAGGACCTGGGGGACAAGTGCGGCCACCACCCAACCCCTCCGGAAACTTACCCATGCGTCTCCCCGGTGTCCCATAGGTCCTATTTGTCCCATTCGTCCCATCCGTCCCTATCCGTCCCATCGTCCCCCCTTCCGCCGCGCTATCCTGCGACCGTGCTCCGTCGTTTTGTGTGGGTGCTTGCGGCACTCGTCGCTCTATTCATCGCGACGGAGATCGCCGGCTTTCTGGGGCTGATTCCGCATCTGCAGCCGGTCTCCTGGCGTGGGTTGCTGGAGAACCCGCTCTTCGCCATCGGGTTTGGCGGGCCGCTGCTGCTGCACCTCAGCTCTCTCCCGCGCTGGAGGGAGCTCGCCGTCACCGCGATCCTCGGGATCGCGCTGGCGTTGCTCGTGGGGAACTGGGTGCTGGGGTTGGGGCTGGCCAGCACCGCCGTGCTCGCGGTGCGGCGCGACTGGCTCTTCCTCCTGCCGTCGCTCATCACCCTCTTCTTCACGCTCGAGGTGGCGATGTTCCTCGGGGTCGTCTCGCACATCGCGCCGCTCACGTACGACGGGCTGGCCTATCTCGCCGACGCCTCCCTCGGCGCGCCCGTCAGCTTCGTCATCGGGCGGCTTTTCCGCGATGTCCCGATCGTGGCGGCGGTCTGCACGGCGATCTATCTCGCGCCGCCGCCGGGACTGATCTTCGTCTACGCGCTGCAGGTCAGGGCGAAGCGGCCGCCGCGTGTCGACATCGTCACGACGCTCGTGGCGATGGGCGTCGCCGGCTATGCCCTCTACTGGCTGTTCCCGGTCTGCGGGCCGAAGTTCGCCTTTCCGTCGTTCTTCCCAGGGCAGCTACCGGTCGTGGAGCCGGGGAGCCTGATCCCGGTAGCGACCGCGCCACGGAACGGCGTGCCGTCGCTGCACATGGCCTCCGCCCTCATCGCGTTCATTCACGCGCGGCGGCACGGGCGGATTGCCGGCGGCGTGGCGATGGTGTTCGTCATCGGGACGCTGCTCGCCACCATGGGGACGGGGGAGCACTACTTCGTCGACCTGGCCGTCGCGGTCCCTTTCACCTTCGCCCTGGAGTTTCTCCTGCAGCGCCGCGTCGGAGCCGCGGTGCCGTCGGTGGCGCTGTTCTTCGTCTGGCTCTACGCGCTCCGTTTCCACGCGCATGTCAGCGCAGCCATGTGGACGCTGGTCCTGGCTACGGCGGTGCTGGCAGCTCTGGACTTTCGTCGCGTGGACGAGGGGACCACCAAGAGAGACGGGACGGTTGCGGCCCCTGCGCTTCGCTGAGTTTTCCCGGCGGGGGAGAGGACGGCGCGGGTGTCGCGCGACTCCGTATGCAGTGGAAACGTCATTCGAACAACTCTACGAGACCCTCGCGCCCCTGCTCCATCACATCGCCGTGCAGAAATTCGGGCTTCCGGAGGAGGATG
Source organism: Thermoanaerobaculia bacterium (assembly GCA_036380735.1). Taxonomy (GTDB): domain Bacteria; phylum Acidobacteriota; class Thermoanaerobaculia; order Gp7-AA8; family Gp7-AA8; genus DASVEE01. The sequence continues at coordinate 225,676 of DASVEE010000011.1, forward strand.
CGGACGACTTGGTGCATGAAGTTGCGCTGAGCTATCTGGCACGTTCGGAGGAGGTCAAGTCGCCGCGCCAGTGGTTCGTCGGCGCGATCAGCAACGCGTGCCGGAGTTACTGGCGGCGGCTCGCGAATTGGCCGACGGCGGAGCTCTCCGAGGTCGATTGGCGCGTGGAGAGCGCCATCGAGAGGCAGGTCTCCGCCCGGCAACTCCTCCTCGCCCTGGCGCCGCGCGACCGGCGCATTCTCTGGCTGCGGTTCGCCGAAGGGTGCAGCGTGATGGAGGTGGCCGGGGCGATCGGGGTGTCGCACAGCCGGGCCGAAAAGCTGATCCGGCGCTCGCTGGAGCGGGCGAGGCGGGTGGCCGGCACCGCCGTGCCGGACGCAGAGGAGAGTGACGAGACCCATTCCCGGCGAGGATGCCGCCGCGCGCGCGCAACAGACACTTTTGCGACATGGCGCCGCGGCAGACCTGGCGGCGGTGCGGCTCATTTGTCCACTTCGTTCGTTCGCCGTAATCACCGCCGCCGTCTTTGTAATAAATGTAAGAAATTGGCCGCACGGCGCCGAAATCCACCGGTTCGGACTTAGAATACCGGCGGTTCAATAACCCGAAGTCCAGGTTCCCGGAGGCCGTTGATGCAGCAAGGGCATGCCCTTTCCGCCGTTCGTGTGTTCAGAGAGAAGTTTCGCAAGGCGCAAAAGGCGGTGGCGCTGCTCGCGATCGCGGCGGTATTGGCGGGCCCGATCGCACCGGTCGTGCAGGCCGGTTTCGGCGGCACGGACCTGATCCTGCCGGCGGTCGGCCGGGTCGATGGTGTCGGCGGCAGCCGCTTCTTCACCACGATCTGGGTCAGCAATCCTTCGGCGACCGAGGCGGCCACCTTCACCATTTCGTTCCTCCGCTCGGGGCAGAGCAATCCGGCGCCGGCGACGTTCCACGACACCATCGCGCCGGGTGCGACGAAGGTCTACGAGAACGCCGCCGAGACGCTGTTCGGCGCCAAGAACGTCCTCGGCGCGGCGCGAGTGCAGTCGTCGCAGGAGCTCCTCGTCTCCTCCCGCATCTACAACCAGACCGACGGCGCGACGGAAGCGGCGACGCAGGGGCTGTTCAGCTCCGGCATCCCGGCGAGCTTCGGCATCCGCAACGGCCAGTCGGGCGTGCTGCAGGGCGTCCGCCAGTCGGGCGATTTCCGCTACAACATCTTCCTGGTCGAGACGGCAGGGGAGACGGTCGGCGTCGAGCTGACGCTGCTCGACGAATCCGGCGTGGCCCGCGGCTCGATGACGCTCGAGCTGCAGCCGTGGGAGCACCGCAACCTCAGCGCGTCGCAGATCGTCAACGGCAATCTCGCGGACGGCACGCTGCGCATCAGCGCCATCAGCGGCGATGGGCGAGCCCTCGTCCTCGGCTCGCAGGTAGCCAACGAGAGCCAGGATGCCTCCGGCTTCGAGATGGCCTTCCGCCAGGAGCTGCTCACCGGTGCTTCGGCGGCCACGGGTGCCACCGGTCCGACCGGACCGCGCGGCGCCACCGGTCCTCAGGGACCGCAAGGGCCACAGGGCGTGCAGGGTCCGCAGGGCGTGACCGGCGCCACCGGGCAGAACGGCGCCATCGGAATCCACTGGCGCGGTCCGTGGAACCCGGCCACCACGTACGCGGTGCGTGACGCGGTGAGCGACGACGGGTCGTCGTACATCGCCATCGCCAACAACACGAACGAAACTCCTTCCTCCAGCGCGAGCTGGAACCTCCTCGCGCAGGAAGGGGCGACGGGCCCCACTGGCGCGACGGGAGCCACCGGCGCAACCGGTGCTACCGGCGCGACGGGTCCGGCCGGTCCCACGGGCGATACCGGTGCCACGGGTGCGACGGGTGATACCGGCGCAACAGGAGCCACGGGAGCCACGGGAGCTACGGGTGCGACGGGTGCCACGGGATCCACGGGCGATCTCGGTCCGACCGGCGCCACGGGAGCCACCGGCGATACGGGCGCGCAGGGTCCCACGGGTGCGACCGGCGCGACGGGTGCTACGGGCGACCTCGGTCCTGCCGGTGCGACCGGAGCGACAGGCGCCACCGGCGCCACAGGCATTCAGGGTCCGACGGGCGCCACGGGCGATCTCGGTCCCGCCGGTGCCACGGGCGCGACCGGCGCAACTGGGGACACAGGCATTCAGGGTCCGACCGGCGCCACTGGCCCGGCCGGTCCCACCGGCGCCACAGGCGCAACCGGAGCCACCGGCGACACCGGCGTGCAGGGTCCGACGGGCGCCACAGGTGACACCGGCCTCACTGGTGCGACGGGAGCCACGGGAGACACCGGAGCGACCGGTGCAACGGGTGCCACCGGCCCCACGGGAGCCACCGGAGCGACCGGAGCCACGGGCGCAACCGGCGCGACCGGCAACACCGGCGATACCGGCTTGACCGGAGCGACCGGTGCCACTGGTGCGACGGGAGCCACCGGCGCGACTGGAGCCACCGGAGCCACCGGTGCGACCGGCGCCACGGGCGACGTCAGCGGCTTCCCCGCCGGCGGCGACCTGACCGGCACGTATCCCAACCCCAGCATCGCCACCACCGCCGCCGCGGGGACGAACATCGCCGCCGCAATCAACGCCAGCAGCGCCTCGATCACCACCGATCACGTCGAGGGTGACGTCGAGCTGCTTCCCGAGGATCCTCAGGTCGCCACGCTCGTGGCGGGGGAGCAGAACGACCTGATCGACGTGGAGCTCAACGGTGGTCCCAACACCGACCTCGGCCAGAGCGGTAGTCGCGACCTCCTCTCCCTTCGGGTCGACGGCACGTTCAACATCAACGGCTTCCCGCACTACCGCAACATGGAGCGCTTCCGCGTCGACAACGCCGGCGGCATCCTCGCGGTCGGCGGCTCGGAGGAATTCGAGGGCAGCGTGCCGATGGAGGGGTCGGGCGTGCGCTTCATGTGGTACCCGGGCAAGCGGGCGATCCGCGCCGGCTACATCAACGGCACCCAGTGGGACGACGCGAACATCGGCCTCTACTCGGCCGCCTTCGGCCACAACGCCCGTGCCTCGGGCGACTACGGTTTTGCCGTCGGGCAGGACGTCGTTGCCGCCAATAGCTGGTCCGTTGCCATGGGGCATCACGTCACCAGCACCGGCGCCGCCGGCGTCGCCCTCGGCTACTACGCCCACGGCAACTCGCGGCAGGGGTCGTTCGTCTTCTCCGACCGCTCGGTCCTCGACGACAACAACATCGCCACCGACGAGTCGTTCAAGGCGGCGAACAATCACAGCTTCAACGTCCGCGGGACCGGCGGCTACTACCTCTACACCAACACCGCCGTGAGCACCGGTCTGCGCATGAGTCACCTGTTGCCGAGCAACGTCTCGTACGGCAGCTTCGTCTGGACCGACCGTTCCAGCGACGGCAGCATCACCCCGACCGCGCAGAACCAGACCATCTTCCGCTCCGACGGCGGCTACTGGCTCTACTCCAACGCCGCCGCCAACGCTGGCGTCACGCTGGCGCCGGGCGCCGGCTCCTGGACCAGCATCTCCGACCGCAACAAGAAGGAGAACTTCTTCACGGTCGACGGTGAGGACGTCCTGCGCCGTCTGCGCAACGTGCCGGTCACCACCTGGAACTACAAATCGCAGGACGCGAAGATCCGTCACATGGGGCCGATGGCGCAGGACTTCTACGCCGCCTTCGGTCTCGACCAGACCGACACCGGCATCAACACCGTCGACATCGACGGCGTCGTTCTCGCCGGCGTGAAGGCCCTCGACGAGCGCACCGAAACGCAGGGCGCACGCATCGAGACGCTGGAGCACGAGCTCCGCGCGAAAGACGCGCAGATCGAAGACCTGCAAGAGCGCCTCGAGCGGCTGGAACGGCTGCTCGAGAAAGAACCGAAGCAGCAGCGGTAAGGACTGGAAGACGATCGGGATCAAAGGACCGGCGGGCGTTGCGCAGCGCCCGCCGGTCCCCACGCTCCCGGTGCGCCGAGAAGGTCCGCGGTCCCCTATTGCCCCCATTCCCGTGGTAGCGGCGTGGCAGGCGCGCCGTGCATTACAGACCGCAGTCAAAACTGAGAGAGAGGATTTCCATGTTCAAAAAGCCACTGGCCTGGCTCCTGGTCGTCGTGTGTCTTGTCTGTCCCGCCGTCACGCAACCTCTGTTCGCGGCTGCCGCCGGCACCGATCGGATTCTCACCTCCCGTGGATCGGCCACGATCTCCATCACCAATCCTTCCGCCGAGGTGGCGGAGGTGCGCTTTGTGTACCTGAGGAGCGGGGAGACGAATGCGTCGCCGGCGACGTTCGTCGACTCCATCGCGCCCGGCGCGACGAAGGTGTACGACAACGCCGCCGAGACACTGTTCGGCGCCACCGGCGCTTCGGGCGTCGTGCGCATCGTCTCCACCGGCGCGCTGCTCGTCAGCTCCCGCGCGCAGGGACAGCTCACCTCGGGCGTTCCGGCCGACGTGGCGCTGCGCCAGGGTGAAGCCGGCGTGCTGCAGGGCGGTGACCGTGTGTCGCTGATCGAGACGCACGGCTCCGCCGTCCGTGTCGAAGTGGCCGTCGTCGACGAGCACGGGGTGCAGCGCGGCACGCAGACCGTCGAGCTGCAGCCGTTCGAGCATCGCGTGGTCGATGCGGCCGGCGCTTCGCTGCGCGTCACCGCCAGCAGCGGCGAAGGCCGCGTCCTCGCCCTCGGCACCAACGGCGTCGCGGTCTCCGCGGCTGCCGACCCCAAGGACAAAGGACTGAACTGGAAAGGGCCGTGGGTCAATACCACCGCCTACAAGATCGACGACGCGGTGAGCTACGACGGTTCGTCGTACATCGCCGTCGCCGCCAACACCAACCACATCCCGGGCGCGCTGACGAACACGAGCTGGCAGCTCCTCGCGCAGGAAGGCGCCACTGGCGCCACGGGCGAGACGGGTGCGGCCGGCGAGCAGGGACCGGCTGGACCGCAGGGAGAGACCGGTGCCGCCGGGCCTCAGGGACCGCAGGGTGAGCCGGGCGCGCAGGGGCCGCAAGGCGTTCAGGGCGAGACCGGCCCGGCCGGAGCGCAGGGTCCGCAGGGCGTGCAGGGTGAGACCGGGGCGCAAGGTGCCACCGGCGGCACCGGCGCTCAGGGGCCGCAGGGCGAGCCCGGTGCTCAGGGACCGCAGGGTGTCCAGGGCGAGACCGGCGCTCAGGGGCCGCAGGGTGTCCAGGGCGAGACTGGTGCAGTCGGTCCGCAGGGACCGCAAGGACTGCAGGGCGAGACCGGCGCTGTCGGTCCGCAGGGCGTCCAGGGGGAGACGGGCGCCGCCGGTCCGCAGGGACCGCAGGGTGAAACCGGCGCCGTCGGTCCGCAGGGTCCGCAGGGCGTGCAGGGTGAAACCGGAGCCGTCGGTCCGCAGGGACCGCAAGGACTTCAGGGTGAGACCGGAGCCGCCGGTCCGCAGGGGCCGCAGGGCGTGCAGGGTGAGACCGGCGCTGTGGGTCCGCAAGGGCCGGAGGGTCTGCAGGGTGAAACCGGCCCGGCTGGTCCGCAGGGGCCGCAGGGTGAGACCGGCCCGCAGGGTCCGGCCGGCGCCACGGGCGCAACCGGCGCAACCGGCGCCACTGGTGCCACTGGCCCGAGCGGCAGCATCGCCGGCGCCGCGGCCGGCGGCGACCTGACGGGCGTCTACCCGTCGCCGTCCATCGCCGCCACGGCCGGCACCAACATCGTCACGGCGATCAACGCAGGCAGCTCTTCGATCAACACCTCGAAGGTTTCGGGCGACGTCGAGCTCGCGCCGTCCGCGCAGCAGACGGCGACGACGAACAACGACCTGGTCGACGTGAAGCTCGCCGGCACTACGACGCTCGGCAGCAGCGGCACCGCCGACCTCCTCTCGCTCAGCGCGAGCGGCACGTACAGCATTGGCGGCAGCCCGGCGACACGCGACGAGGAGCGCTTCCGCGTCGACAACGCCGGCGGCTTCTTCGCCCGCGGTGAGACCGACATGGGCACGATCCCCGTCGAGGGTAGCGGCACTCGTTTCCTGTGGCTGCCGTCCAAAGGCGCGACCCGAGCCGGTCACGTCAACGGCACGCAATGGGATGACGCGAACATCGGCTACTTCTCGACGGCCTTCGGCAACAACGCCCGGGCGTCGGGCGACTACTCCTTCGCCGCCGGCCAGGACGTCGTCGCCGCCAATAGCTGGTCCATCGCCATGGGGCAGAACGTCACCGGCACCGGCGCCGTCTCGGTAGCGCTGGGCTATTACGCGCACACCAACTCCCGTCAGGGGTCGTTCGTCTTCTCCGACCGCTCCGTCCTCGACGACGGCAACTTCGCCACCGACGAGTCGTTCAAGGCCGCGTCGAACCACAGCTTCAACGTGCGCGCGACGGGCGGCTACTACTTTTTCACCAATACCGGCGTGAGCACCGGCCTGCGCCTCAGCCACCTGACGCCGGGGAACGTGTCGTACGGCAGCTTCGTCTGGACGGACCGCTCCAGCGACTCCGCCGTCACGCCGACCGCCGCGAACCAGACCATCTTCCGCTCCAGCGGCGGCTTCCAGATCTACTCCAACTCCGCGCTCACCGCCGGCGTCACGCTCGCGGCAGGCGGCGGCTCGTGGGTCTCGGTCTCCGACCGCAACAAGAAGGAGAACTTCTTCGCCGTCGACGGTGAGGACGTCCTACGCCGCCTGCGCAACGTGCCGGTCACGACCTGGAACTACAAGTCGCAGGACCCGAGCATCCGTCACATGGGACCGATGGCGCAGGACTTCTACACCGCGTTCGGCCTCGATGCGACGGACACCGGCATCGCCACCATCGACATGGACGGCGTGATCCTCGCCGGCGTCAAAGGCCTCGACGAGCGCACCGCCGCCATGCAGAGCGTCATCGACGCCCAGCAGCAGGAGATCGAAGCCCTGCAGTCCGCCAACCGCAAGCTGGAAGAGCGGCTGAAGCGCCTCGAACGCCTGCTGAAGCACGACTGATTCGATTCACCACGTCGCCGCGATCGTGCTGATCGCGGCGGCGTGGCCAGCAAGGGAACGATAGGACCTATAGGACCTATAGGACAGATGGGACAGATGGGACGAAGCTGTCCCGGGTTCGTCCCATACGTCCTATTCGTCCCATAGGTCCTATTCGTCCTATCGTCCTTCAAGGTCCCCGTAGAATGGGGCCGCGGAAACTGACTGCCTGCTGGAGAACGATTGATCCGATTCACCCTAGCCTGCGTGGCCGCGATCGTCCTGATCGTGGCGGCGTACGCCAATTCGCTCGACAACTCCTTCCACTTCGATGACTCCCACGTCATCGAGTCCAACCTCTACCTGCGCAGCCTGGACCACGTGCCGCGCTTCTTCACCGACGCCAACACCTTCAGCAGCCTGCCGCAGAACGCCACTTACCGGCCGCTGGTCACGCTGTCGCTGGCGCTCGACTACGCCTGGGGCGAAGGTCTGGCCCCGCGCGCGTTCCACGTCACGCAGATCGCGCTGCTTTTGATTCTGGGCGTGATGCTGGTGGCGTTCTTTGTGCCGGTCATGGCGCGGGGGAACGATGGGACGCATGGAACAGATGGGACGAGTGCGAAGTGGCTGGCGCTGTTTGCGGCCACGCTGTTCTGCGTGCACACCGCAAACACCGAGACGCTGAACCTCATCTCCGCGCGGTCGGAGCTGCTATCCACCATCGGCCTCCTCGGGTCTTTCCTGCTGTACCAGCGCTCGCCGTTCGCGCGGCGCACGTTCCTCTACCTCATCCCGCTGGCCATCGGTGCGCTGGCGAAAGCGCCGCTCGTCGTCTTCGCGCCGCTCCTCTTCTTCTACGCGCTCTACATCGAGAGAGAGACGCCGAAGCGCGCCTTCCGCATCGCCCTGCCCCCGCTCATCCTTGGCATCGCGCTGCTGCTGTTCCTCAACTCGATGAACTCGCCGCACTGGACCTCGGGGGGCGGCAACGCGTGGCAGTACGTCATCACGCAGCCGTTCGTCTGGCTGCACTACGCACGGCTCTTCTTCCTCCCCATCGGCCTCACCGCCGACACCGACCTCCAGCCGTTCGTCCACTGGTACGACACGCGCGCGATCGCCGGGTACGCCTTCATCGCGCTCCTGGTCTTCGCCATCCGCCGCGCCTCGAAGCCGGTCGCCTTCGGCCTCCTCTGGTCCGTGATCGCTCTCATCCCGACGAGCATCTTTCCGCTGGCCGAGGTCTCGAACGAGCATCGCATCTTCTTCGCGTACATCGGCGCGGTCCTGGCGTTCGCGCTGTTCGCCACGCGCTACGCACGGCGCGGCACGGCCATCGCCGCGGTGGCGCTGCTCCTCGTCCACGCCGCCGGCACGTACGAGCGCAACAAGACGTGGGCGTCGGAGGAGACGTTGTGGACCGACGTGGTGGCGAAGTCGCCGGGGAATGGCCGTGCGTGGATGAACTACGGCCTGACGCAGATGGCGAAGGGGGAGCTCACCGCGGCGAAGAGCAGCTTCGACCGCGCGGCGACGTTCGTGCCGAACTACTCCACGCTCGAGATCAACCAGGGCATCGTCACCGGCCTTCTCGGCGATCAAGCCATGGCCGAGCGCCACTTCCGCCGCGCGCTGCAGCTGAGCGCCGACGCCAACTCCAACTACTACTTCGCGCGCTGGCTCGTCGACCGCGGCCGCGCGAGCGAAGCGCTGCCGCTGCTGCGCGAGTCGGTGCGACTCAGCCCCGCGAACCCGGCGCCGCGCGCGCTGCTCATGCGCCTCCTCGCGGCGCTCGGCGAGGAGCACACGCTGCTCGACGAAACGCGCCGCCTCGACCCCAACGACCCGACGGTCGTGGCGCTCTCGCGGACCTGGCCGGAGTACCAGCCCGCGTTCGATGCCGGTCTCGCCGCGATCGGCCAGCGCGACTGGCTGACCGCCGCGCACGCCTGCCGTGCCGCGCTCCGCCACGACCCTCGCAGCGCCGACGCCTGGAACAACCTCGGCTGGTCCCTCGCGCAACTCGGCTTCCGCCAGGAAGCGGTACGCGCCTACGAGCAGGCGCTGGCGATTGCGCCGATGCATGAACGGGCGCGGAACAATCTGGTAGGGCTCAGGGCCCAGGGCGCAGGGCCCAGGTAGCTGCGCTGCACCGTGTGCCCGGTGCCCCACGCCATCTGCTACTCTCCGGACACAGCGCCCAGCCTCAGGCAAGGTTTTCCCTGAGCCCTGACCCCTGAGCCCTCGCCCATGCACGACGCCCCGCTCCTGGTCGACATCGCGATCATCCTGGTCGCGGCTTTCCCGTTGCTGATCATCGGGCGGCGGTTCCGCGTGCCGGAGGTGCTGAGCTACATCGTCGTCGGCATCGTCATCGGGCCGCATGCGCTCGCGCTGATCCGCGACTCGGACCGCGTCGAGACCATCGCGGAGCTCGGCGTCGCTCTGATCCTCTTCTTCATCGGCCTGCATGTGCCGCTCACGCGCATCAAGACGATGGGGCGCACGGCGTTTCTCTCCGGACCGGTGCAGATGGCGCTGACGACGCTGGCCATCGCGATCATCACCGTGGGGATGGGCGGCGCGTGGCGCACGGGGCTCTTCTACGGCTTCCTGGTGACGCTCGGCTCGACGGCGGTGGTGCTGCCGATCCTCACCGCGCGCGACGAGATCGGCGCTCCCTTCGCGCGCCGATTCCTCGGCGTCTCCCTCTTCCAGGATCTCGCGGTCATTCCGCTGATGCTCCTCGTGCCGGCGTTCGCCGCAGCGAGCGGAGCGGCGAACGCGCCGAGCGGCGCCGCGGTCTTCACGCGCGTGCTTCTGGCGATGGTGGCGGTCGCCGTGCTGATCACGATCGCCAACCTCGTCGTGCCGCGCATCTTCCGGATGATCGCCGGCATGGGACGCGAGGCGTTCACCGCCGCGTCGGTGATCCTCATCGTCGGCACGATCGCCATCGCGGAGCGCATCGGCATCTCCCCCGCGCTCGGTGCTTTCGCTGCAGGACTGGTGGTGGGGGAGACGGAGTTCATCCATGAGATCGAGGGCGTCCTGCGCCCGTTCCGCGACTTTCTTTCCGTGCTGTTCTTCTCCTCGATCGGGATGCTTCTCGATCCGGCGTTCGTGCTGCGCCATCCGCTGCTGATCGTCGGGACGCTGTTCGTCGTCGTGATCATCAAGGTGGTGATGGCGTACCCCGCGTTCCGGTTGTCGCCATCGATGAAACGAACGTCGATCCGTGCGGCGTTTGCGGTCGCGCCGATCGGTGAGTTTTCGTTCCTCCTCGCGCAGGCGGGGAAGGAGCTGAACATTCTCGATGACGCGGCGGAGCAGACGTTCGTCGCCGTCGCCGTCGTCACGCTCGCCGCGACGCCGCTCCTCGTCTCGGCGGGGCGCTGGTGCGCCGACCGGATTCACGAGAGCGTCGATGACGATGAAGCCGACCGCCGCCACGAGGCGCTGAAGCGGCACATCATCATCGTCGGCTACGGCCTGAACGGGCAGAACGTGGCGCGCGTGCTGGCGTCGACCGGCGTGCACCACGTCGTCCTCGACGAGGATGCCGATCGCGTCGCCGCCGCGCGCCACTTGCGCAGCCGCGCCATCCTCGCCGACGCCGGCGATCCCGACGCGCTCCTCGTGGCCGGCATCGACGACGCGCTCGCCGTCATCGTTGCCATCTCCGATCCGGATGGCACGCGCCGCATCGTCCGCTTCGCACGCAAGGCGAATCCGCACGTGCACATCATCGTGCGCACGCGCTACGTGGCCGAGGTCGAGCACCTGCGCGCGCTGGGCGCGAACGAGGTGATCCCGGAGGAGTTCGAGACGTCGCTGGAGATCGTCACGAGGACGCTTCGCGTGATGGGTGTGCCGCAGAACGTCGTCGCCAACCAACTGCGGCTGCTGCGCGACGAGGGCTACCGCATGCTGCGCGACCCGGCGGTGCGCGCCACCGAAGGCCGCCGCCTCTCCGCGCTCTTCGCGGCCGGCACGTCGCAGACGTACCTCGTGCTGCCGGATACGTGGGTGGAAGGGCGCACGATCGAAGAGCTGGGCCTCAACGACGAAGGCGTGGGCGTGGCCGCGCTACTGCGCGACGGCAAGGCCCTGTCCCCGCTACCAATGGACGAGCCGCTACAACCCGGCGACACCATGCTGCTGGTCGGCGCCCACGAAGAGCTCACGAAGAGCGTGGCCAGGCTGGATGGCCGCGCGGTGGAACGATAGGACGAATAGGGACCTATAGAACTCATAGGACTCATAGGACACCCCATCCCTGACGCGCATGGCCCGCACCGCTGGTAGACCAGGACTCCTCCGTCGATCCAGGACGTGTCCGGCCACGCGCCGGACTTGCCTGGTCACCAGTGGTGCTGGCCATGCGCGCCAGCGGGGGTAGTGTTTTTGTCCTATTCGTCCCATTCGTCCTATAGGTCCTATCGTTCTCCTGCGTGCACGCCTCAGTGGCGTCCGCCCGGCCCGCGCTCGCGCAGATAGTCGGCGGCGGCCATCAGTGCGGCGAACTTCGTCTGCTGCTCGGTCGTCAGCGTCGCGGTAAAGCGGGCTTCGGCGGCTTCGCGTGCGGCGTCGATCTGCGTGCGGATGCCTTTGAGCTGCAGCATCAGGGCGCCGATCGCGCTCGCGTCGCTGCCTTCCAGCGCGGTGCGGAGCTGCTCGCCGAGGGTGCGCTGCTGCTCGTGCAGTGCCTGGACGCTGCTGCGCAGTTCCGACTGGATCGTCTGCCACGCCGCGCGCTGCTCGGCGGAGAGTCCGAGGTAGTCGGAGACGGCGTGTGTGTCGGGGCCGAGGCCGGGGATCGGTGCGCCGGCCGGACCACCCTGTCCCTGCTGCGGCGGACCCGGATGCGGGCCACGCTGCGCCAGCGCGACCGTGGCGAAGATGAGAAGAGCGGCGAAAACAACGGTGCGTTTCATGAGCCTCATCATCGGCTCGGCGGCGCGGCGGTGCTTCATGGCGGCGCAAGGAGTTCGTAAGAAACGTAAATCCTCGATCCGGCCGCGTCGAAGCCTGCGAGCAGGGCGGTACACTCGCGGCGGTGCGTGTCCTCACCTTCATGTTGTCGTTGCTGATCGCGGGGCTCGCGCTGCTGGCGACGCTGCAGTACCGCTGGATCGACCGCGTGTCGGACGCGGAGCGGCAGCAGATGCGCGCCAACCTGGACTTCGCCGCGCGCCGCTTCGTCGAAGGGCTGCAGTCGGAGCTCGAGGCCACCGTCGAAGCGTTCGCGCCGGAGACGGATGCGTTCACTCGCTATGAAGAGTGGAAGCGGGACGCCGCGCATCCGGAGCTGATCGCGGCCGTCTATCTCGTGGAGCCCGGGGGATTCGTGCAGCGGCTCGATCTGGAGAGCGGAGCGCTCGTCGAGGCGGAGCCGCCGGCTGGCCTGCCGCACGAGCGCCGGGGGCCGCCGTCCGGCCCCTTTCTCGCCGAGGCGCTGGCGCTCTTCGTGATCCACAGGCCCCCGCCCGGTGAGATGCCTCTCTTCGGCGGCGGTGGCGGCGAGCCGGGCCCGCGGCCGGCGACGCTGCTCATGCTCGACCGCGCGGAGCTGGCGAAGAGCGTGCTGCCGGAGCTCGCACAGCGTCACCTCGCCTCGACCGACATCGCGATCTACAACGGCGATGCGTTGCTCTACCGCTCCAACCCCGCGTGGCCCGATGGACGTACGCCTCCTGACGTCGAAATGCCGTTCGTCGCCGCCCGCGGCCGCGGGCGTCCTGGGGGCCGTGGCATGTTCGCCGGACCGCCGCCCGAGCGGCTGCCGATGCGGCTCCTCGTGCGCCGCCACGGTGGCGGTGTCGACGCCGCCATCGCCGCAGCGCGCCTGCGCAATCTCGCCGTCAGCTTCGGCGTGCTCCTCGTGCTCGCCGCGACGATGGTGTTGCTCCTCGTGCTGCTCCGCCGCGCACACCGCCTGCGCGTGCAGCAGACGGAGTTCGTCGCCGCGATGAGCCACGAATTGAACACGCCCGTCGCCGCGCTGCGTTCGGCGGGGGAGAACCTCCGCGACGGGATCATCGTCGATCGCGAGCGCGTCGTCCGCTACGGCGACACCATCGTCCGCGAAGCCTCCCGCCTCGGCGAGCTGCTCGGCCAGGTGCTCGAATACGCGGGCATGCAGGCGCGCCGCAACGCGCCGCCGCACGAGCCCGTGCACGTCGCGAGCGTCATCGACGAAGCGATCGCGCAGTGCCGCTGGCTCGTCGACGGCACGCCGATCGAGCTCGCCACCTCGATCGACGACGGACTGCCGCCGGTCGCCGGCGACGCGAAAGCGCTGACCAGCGCCGTGCAGAACCTCATCGCCAACGCCATCCGCTACGGCGGCAGCGGCAGCTGGGTCGGCGTGCGCGCCACGCGCGACCGCAGCGGCGGCGTCTGCATCACCGTCGAAGACCGCGGCCCCGGCATCGACAGCCGCGACGCGTCGCACGTGTTCGAGCCGTTCTATCGCGGACACAATCAGCACATGACGCGCGGCGCCGGCCTCGGGCTCTCCATCGTGCAGCGCATCGTGCAGGAGCACGGCGGCCGCGTCGCCCTCGAGCGCCGCAGCCCGGGCGCGGCGTTCACCATCCAGTTGCCCGCGGGGGCCGCTCATGCCTGAGCATCGCGTCCTGCTCGTCGAAGACGAAGAAGCGCTGATCCTGACGCTGCAGGACCGGTTGGTGAGCGAAGGCTACGACGTCACCGTCGCTACCGACGGCGAGACCGCCCTCGACCTCGGCACGCACAAGCCGTTCGACGCGATCGTGCTCGACGTCGCGCTGCCGAAGAAGAACGGCTTCGACGTCTGCCGCGACCTTCGCGCGCGCGGCGTGCAGACGCCGATCCTGATGCTCACCGCGCGCGGCCAGCTCATCGACCGCGTCCTCGGGCTGAAGCTCGGCGCCGACGACTACCTCACCAAGCCATTCGAGATGATGGAGCTGCTCGCGCGCATCGAAGCGCTGCTGCGCCGCGCACGCACGCTGACGGCAAGCAGCGCCGACGCGTATTCGTTCGGCAATGTGGAGGCCGACTTCCGCCGCGCCGAAGTGCGGCGCGATGGGGTGGCGCTGGAGCTGTCGGTGCTCGAGCTCAAGCTGCTGCGCTACCTCGTCGAGCACCGCGGCTCCGTGCTCACGCGCGACGAGCTGCTCGAGAAAGTGTGGGGCTACGACGCCATGCCGGTGACGCGCACCGTCGACGTGCACATCGCGTCGCTCCGCCAGAAGCTCGAGCCGAATCCGGCGCGGCCCGAGTTCATCATCACGGTGCACGGGATGGGCTACAAGTTCGTCGGGTGAGGGCGCCCGAAGCGGCGCTGCACCTTCTTCACCTCCCACGTCACGACGCCCGCGCCGATGGCGAGGATGATCGTGCCGGCGAGCAGCTTGACGAGGCCGCTGGCCGCCTTCGCCGCGAGGCTGAAGAGGAAGGCGCCGCTGATGAGTGTGACGACGCTGAGCACGCCCGCGCGGACGGCGATTCCCTTGGCGGTCTGACGGGCGGTGTCACGAAATGAGGTGCGTTCGACTGGGTAGGTGGTCATGCTCCCGTAGAGAGCAACGGGCGTGCTAACGTCCCGCGCATGACGACGTATAAGCCATCTTCCTACAGCACCGTCTCGCCATACCTGATCGTCAACGGCGCCAGCGCCACCATCGACTTCCTCGTCAACATCCTCGGCGGCACCGAGATCCGCCGCTTCCCCGCGGAATCCGGCGGTCTCATGCACGCCGAGGTGCGCCTCGGCGACACCGTGATCATGCTGGCCGACGCGACGCCCGACTGGCCCGCTGTGCCGTCGATGGTGCACGTGTACGTACCGGACGTGGACGATACCTACCGCCGCGCCCTGGCCGCCGGCGCCACCTCCGTGCAGGAGCCCGTCAAGAAACAAGACGAAGACAAACGCGGCGGCATCAAAGACGCCGGCGGCACCACCTGGTGGATTGCGACCAGGGTCGGGTGAGGCGCAGGGGACGATAGGACCTATAGGACGAATAGGACGCATGGGACGCATGGGACGCACGGGACGCATGGGACGCATGGGACGCATGGGACGCCTGGGACCCCGCCCACCCCGGAGTTGAAGTGACCCATGCGGAGTGCGCCCCTCCGTGTCATCCCGAATCGCCCGTATGGGGGCTGGGCGGAGGAGGGCGGTGAGGGATCTGTGCGGGGGAAGGCAGCAAACACGATGCGGTGCCCTATCGCACCGCGCGCGACCTTTCCGATGCTTCTAGTCCTATCCGTCCTATAGGTCCGATTCGTCCCATCGTCCCCCCCAAACAAAAAGGCCCCGGACTTTCGCCCGGGGCCAAGGTACTCAACTAATCCGGGCGCTACATCCGCCCCCTCACCACCACCGCCCCCGCGAGTGCCAGCACCACCGCCAGCATCAGCAGCATGCCGGGGTCCAGCGCGGGGACGTTGGCGGCGGCCAGGGTGACGATCGTGGTGATGGTGGGGTCGTCGTCGCCCGGGGGCGTGGGGTCGTCGCTGCTGATGGTGCCGAGCTCTGTCGACGTGACCGTCGCCTGGTTCATGATCGAATTCACACCCGCCGGCAGCACCGCGTCGATGCGCACGCGGAACCGCACCTCCGCCGACTCGTTCGGCAGCAGCGTGCCGATGTTGACGCCGACGCTGCCCGTGCTCGAGGTGATCAGGCCGCGCGTCGTGGTGACGGAGCCCGCGATGATCGTCGTGTACGCCGGTGCGGTGTCGCTGAGGACGACGTTCGTGGCCGGCGAGGCGCCATCGTTGCGGACCTCGATGGTGTACTCGACGCCCTCGCCCGGGTTCAGCTCGTTGTTGCCGTTGTCGTCGATGGCGATCGTGTCGATCTTCGTCACGACGAGGATCGGCAGCGACTGTACGACCGTGGTCTCCGTGTCGGTGTCGTCGGTCGGATCGTCATCGGGCGTCGTCGAGGTGACGGTCGCGCTGTTGTTGAGCGGACCGCCGGTCGACGGCGTCGTGACGACGATGCTGATCGGCGGCGCCGCGCCGACGGCGAGCGACGGCATCGTGCAGGTGACGACGCCCGCCGCTTCCGCGCACGTCCAGCCGGTGCCGCTCGCGGAGATGAACGTGACGCCCGCCGGCAGCGTGTCGACGACGGAGACCGCGGTGGCGGCTGACGGACCGGCGTTGCTCACCGCCAGCGTGTAGGTGAGGGACGCGCTGATGGCGACGGGATCGGCGGAGTCGCTCTTCACGATCGACAGATCGGCCGAAGGATCGGCCACGAGGTCGGTGGTCTCGCTGTCGCTGTCGTTGCTGCCATTCGGATCGGCGGTGGAACCGGTGACCGTGGCGTTGTTCGTGAGCTGCCCCTCCGCTGCCGGAGCCGTCACGACGACCGTGATGGCCGGAGCGGTGCCAACGGCGAGCGAGGGCATCGTGCAGGTGACGGCGCCCGCCGCTTCCGCGCACGTCCAGCCGGTGCCGCTCGCGGAGACGAAGGTGACGCCGGCGGGCAGCGCGTCGCTGACGCTGACGTTCGTCGCCGTCGACGGCCCGGCGTTGGCCACGGCGAGCGTGTAGGTGATGCTGCCGCCCGGCGCGACCGGGTCGGCCAGATCGGTCTTGGTGATGGACAGGTCGGCCGACGGCGCCGCGACGACGTCGGTGGTCTCGCTGTCGCTGTCGTTGGCGCTGTTGCTGTCGTTCTCGGCCATCGACACCGTGGCGTTGTTCGTCAGCGTCGTCGGTGCCGCCGGAGCGGTGACCGTGATGGTGATGGCCGGTGCGGTGGTGACGCCGAGGGTGGGCATGGTGCAGGTGACGACAGCGGCGGCTTCGGCGCACGTCCAGCCGGTGCCGGTCGCGGAGACGAAGGTGACGCTGGGCGGCAGCGTGTCGGTGACGGTCACGGCCGTCGCGGTGGACGGACCGGCGTTGGTGACGGTGAGCGTGTAGAGGATGGTGCCGCTCGGCGCCACCGGGTCCACGGCATCCGTCTTCACGATCGACACATCCGCGCTCACCACCTCGGTGGTCTCGCTGTCACTGTCGTTGGCGCTGTTGCTGTCGTTCGTGGCCGAGGAAACGGTGGCGTTGTTGGTGAGCAATCCTGCCGTGGCCGGAGCCGTGACCGTGACCGTGATGTCCGGCGCGGTGCCGATCGCGAGCGAGGGCATCGTGCAGGTGACGACGCCCGCCGCTTCGTTGCACGTCCAGCCGGTACCGGTGGCGCTGACGAACGTCACTCCGGCCGGGAGTGTGTCGACCACGCTGACGGAGGTCGCGGTCGACGGACCATTGTTGGTCACGGTAAGGGTGTAGACCACGCTGCTGTTCGGCGCCACCGGATCGGCGGCGTCGATCTTGACGATGGAGAGGTCGGCGCTCGGAGCGGCGGTGACGTCGGTCGTTTCGGTGTCGGTGTCGTTGGCGCTGTTCGGATCGGTGGTGGCGGTGGAGACGGTGGCGCTGTTCGAGAGCTGGCCCGGTGTCGCCGGCGCCGTGACGGTGATGGTGATCGGCGCGGCGGTGGTGACGCCGAGCGAAGGCATCGTGCAGGTGACGACGCCCGCGGCTTCGTTGCAGGTCCAGCCGGTGCCGGTGGCGCTGACGAAGGTGACGCCGGCGGGGAGTGTGTCGACCACGCTTACGGAGGTCGCGGTCGAGGGACCGGAATTCGTGACGGTGAGCGTGTAGACGATGTTGCTGCTCGGGAGGACCGGGTCGGCGGCGTCGATCTTGGTGATGGAGAGATCGGCGGTCGCGACCTCCGTCGTTTCGGTGTCGCTGTCGTCCGTGTTGTCCGGATCGCTCGTCGCCGAGTCCACGGTGACGCTGTTGGAGAGCGTGCCCGCCGTCGCCGGAGCGGTGACCGTGACGGTGATGGCTGGCGCGGTGCCGGCGGCCAGCGAGGGCATGGTGCAGGTCACGACGCCCGCCGCTTCGTTGCACGTCCAGCCGGTGCCGGTCGCGGAGACGAAGGTCACGCCGGCGGGGAGCGTGTCGACCACGCTGACGGCGGTGGCGGTGGAGGGACCGGCGTTCGTGACGGTCAGGGTGTAGACGACGCTGCTGTTCGGCGCCACTGGATCGGCGGCGTCAATCTTGACGATGGAGAGATCGGCCGAGGCGACGTCGGTGGTTTCGGTGTCGCTGTCGTTGCCGCTGACGGGGTCGGCGATGGCCGAGGAAACCGTGACGCTGTTGGAGAGCGTCCCTGCCGTTGCCGGCGCGGTGACCGTGACGGTGATGTCCGGGGCGGTGCCCACGGCGAGCGACGGCATGGTGCAGGTGACGACGCCCGCGGCTTCGTTGCAGGT